>CAVSLK010000005.1:1340000-1609135 GCA_963728685.1 uncultured Acidobacteriota bacterium
GACGACGTATGGGGGCTGACGCCTGCCCAGTGCTGGAAGGTTAAGAGGAGTGGTTAGCGCAAGCGAAGCTGCGAATCGAAGCCCCAGTGAACGGCGGCCGTAACTATAACGGTCCTAAGGTAGCGAAATTCCTTGTCGGGTAAGTTCCGACCTGCACGAATGGCGTAACGATCTGGGAGCTGTCTTAAAGAGAGACACAGCGAACTTGTAATACCGGTGAAGATGCCGGTTTCCCGCATCTAGACGGAAAGACCCCGTGCACCTTGACTACAACTTGATAGTGATTTCGGGCAAATAATGCGCAGTATAGGTGGGAGGCTTTGATCCCAGGCTTTCGGGCTTGGAGGAGCCGCAATGTGAGATACCACCCTTTATTTGTCTGGAATCTAACCTAGCGCAACAAACGCAGGGACACTATCAGGCGGGTAGTTTGACTGGGGCGGTCGCCTCCTAAAGAGTAACGGAGGCGCTCGAAGGTTGGCTCAGGCTGTTTGGAAATCAGCCGCAGAGTGTAAACGCAAAAGCCAGCTTGACTGCGAGACATACACGTCGAGCAGGTACGAAAGTAGGAGTTAGTGATCCGGCGGTCGCTTATGGAAGTGCCGTCGCTCAACGGATAAAAGGTACGCCGGGGATAACAGGCTGATCCTGCCCAAGAGTTCACATCGACGGCAGGGTTTGGCACCTCGATGTCGGCTCATCTCATCCTGGGGCTGAAGAAGGTCCCAAGGGTTTGGCTGTTCGCCAATTAAAGAGGTACGTGAGCTGGGTTCAGAACGTCGCGAGACAGTTCGGTCCCTATCTGGTGTGGGCGCAGCAGAATTGAAGGAATCTGTCCTTAGTACGAGAGGACCGGGATGGATCCACCTCTAGTGTACGAGTTATCACGCCAGTGGTATCGCTCGGTAGCTATGTGGAGCATGGATAAACGCTGAATGCATCTAAGCGTGAAGCCAGACCTGAGATTAATTCTGCCAGTGAGACTCGTGGTAGACCACCACGTTGATAGGCTGGAGATGTAAGCATAGTAATATGTTTAGTTGACCAGTACTAATAGTCCCAAGGCTTGACCATAAAATTTGTTTAGCAGCAAATTTTATAAATGGTTCAAGTTTGCGACTCAGTAAGACAAACAAGTGAACTATAGTAGTAACAGATAGTCAGTTAGAAAAATGTTATTCAGTTATCAGGTATCGAATATTTGAAAAATTGTGAATGGTGAACGTTGAATGATTAATTAAAGAGATCATTGTTGAGCGTTCGGAATTTGAGTAAGAAAGAGTGTTGCCCGGTTTTACACTCACCATTCATCACTCATAATTCACCATTACTAAAGTTTTCCGGTGATATTGTCGGTAGGGTCACACCCGTTCCCATCCCGAACACGGAAGTTAAGCCTGCTGGAGCCGATGATACTGCCTTGTTGTGAGGTGGGAAAGTAGGAAATCGCCGGATTTAATATCAAAGAAAGCCCGTTCATTTTGAGCGGGCTTTTTGCATTTGAATTTTCTTAGTAAAATTACTGAGTAACGCATTGGAACGAAGTCAGAACCGGGAGCGGTAGCGACCGGGTTAAACACCGGTTCGGAACCCGGTCGCTACCGCTCCCGGTTCTGACCTCATCGCTAATAAATTACGTCCTTGATTGAAACCGTATTATTCTTTGTCCGTAAAACATTTATGAAAATCTTAAAAGCTTGTCTTCTCGTTAGCTGTTTGTTACTGGCTCAATTTCCCGTCCTGGCGCAAAAACCGGCCCCGAAAACCACGGAAAAAACGGTGTTCAAGGTCGAGTTTGAAAAGTTCACCCTCGCAAACGGTTTGGAAGTGATCTTTCATATCGACCGGTCGGACCCGGTGGTGGCGGTGGCGCTTACGGCTCACGTGGGTTCGGCGCGCGAAAAAGTCGGGCGCACGGGATTTGCGCATCTTTTCGAACACCTGCTGTTCCTGGAATCGGAAAACCTGGGCAAGGGCGGGTTGGATAAAATGAGCGCGCGGATCGGCGGTTCGGGCGCGAACGGTTCGACCAACAGGGACCGCACCAATTATTTCCAGACCGTGCCGAAAGACGCGCTGGAAAAGATGATCTGGGCGGAGGCCGACAAGCTCGGCTGGTTCATCAATACCGTTACCGATCCCGTGCTGGCGAAGGAAAAACAGGTCGTAAAAAACGAGAAGCGTCAGAGTTATGACAACAACCCGTACGGCCATACTTCTTATGTGATCGACAAGGCACTTTACCCGGCTGACCATCCTTATAACTGGCAGGTCATCGGTTCGCTTGACGACCTGCAGAATGCGACGCTGCCAGATGTCAAGGAGTTTTTCCGGCGCTGGTATGTTCCGAATAATGTAACGCTGGTCGTGGCCGACGATTTCGATCCCGTGCAGGCAAAAAAATGGGTGGAAAAATATTTCAACGAAATAAAAAGAGGCGAAGATGTTAAACCGCTTCCAAAACGGGCGGGAACTCTCAAAGAGACTGTTAAGTTTTACCACGAAGATAATTTTGCAAGCTTACCGGAGCTGACCAGGGAATGGGTTACGGTCGAACAATATAGTCCTGACTCTTATCCGCTTGCGGTTTTGGCAGAGTATTTGTCCGAAGGCAAAAAGGCACCTTTCTATAACGTTTTGGTCGAGGATAAGAAATTGACCGCCGATGTGGATATGTCAAACTTTACCTCGGAGCTGGCGGGCCAATTCGAATTATCCGTGCGCGCCTTTGCGGATAAGGACCTCGATGAAGTATCGAAAGCGGTCGAAGAGGCTTTTGCGAAATTTGAAAAAGAAGGCATATCTGAGCGGGACCTGGATCGCATAAAAGCCGGCCAGGAAACACAGTTTTATAATTCTCTTTCCAGCGTTCTGGGCAAGGGATTTCAGTTGGCGCAATATAATATCTTTGCGGGCGACCCGGGTTTTATCGAACAGGATATCAGGAACATTCTGGCGGTGACGCCGGCGGATGTGACGCGCGTTTATCAAAAGTACATCAAGAATAAACCGTACGTGGCGACCAGTTTTGTGCCGAAAGGCAAGCCGGCCCTGGCGCTGGAAGGTTCGACGAAAGCCGAGGTCGTGGAGGAAAAAATTGTTCAGGGCGCGGAAGAAAGCGTCGACCCGAGCGTCCAGGCCGCTTATGAACGCACGCCTTCGACTTTTGACCGCAGTGTCGAACCGCCGTACGGAACCGCGCCCGAAGTTAAGATACCGGCGATCTGGGAGAGCAAGCTTTCTAATGGAATGCGCGTTCTGGGTATTCAAAATACCGAAGTTCCGTTAGTGCAATTTGAGATCGCGGTCGACGGCGGCCAGCTCATGGAAGATATTAACAAGGTCGGCGTTTCAAATCTGATGGCGCGGATGATGACGCAGGGAACCCAGCGAAAGACTCCCCAGGAGCTGGAAGAAGCGATCCAGCAGTTAGGCGCCACCATCAACGTTTTCGCCGGAACCGAAGAGGTGCGGATCAGCGTCAACACGCTGGCAAAAAATTACGATGCGACCCTGGCTTTGGTCGAGGAAATTTTACTCGAGCCGCGCTGGGACGCTAAGGAATTCGAGCTGATCAAACAAAGCACGATCAGCCAGATACGCCAGCAGCAGGCCAATCCCAACGCCATCGCGCAAAGTAATTTCAACCTGCTGATCTACGGAAAAGACAATATTCGCTCGCGAAATATTTTGGGGACTATCGATTCGGTGGGTGCGATCACGCTCGACGACCTGAAGGCTTTCTACGCTAAAAACCTGTCGCCTTCCGTGGCGCGAATGAACGTCGTCGGAACTTTGGACAAAACCAGGATCACGAATTCGCTCAGCGGGATCAGCAGTAAATGGAAGAGTAAAAGCGTCGAGATCCCCGTGTATAAAACGCTGGAACCGCCGGCCAGATCACAAGTCTATTTTTATGACGTACCCGACGCTAAACAATCCGTCATCCGTTTTGGCTATCCCGCATTGGCCCAAACCGACAAGGATTTTTACCCCGCCACGGTGATGAACTACATACTTGGCGGGGGCGGGTTCGCGTCGCAATTGACCCAGCAGCTGCGCGAGGGTAAAGGCTACACCTACGGCATCAATTCCGGTTTTACCGGATCGGGAAGCCCCGGCGCGTTCACGATCGCCAGCGGAGTAAGAAGCAACGTAACTCTTGAATCCGCTCAGCTTATCAAGAGCATCCTGCAGGATTATCCGAAAAACTTTTCCGATAAGGACCTGGAAACCACGCAGAGCTTTTTGATCAAAAGCAACGCGCGGGCTTTTGAAACGGCCGGGGCCAAGCTGAACATGCTCGAAGTCATCGGCAAATACGGCTGGAAATACGATTACGTAAAAGACCGGGAACTGATCGTCAAAGGTATGACCGTGGCGCAAATAAAGGCCCTGTCGCAAAAATACCTCAACACCGACAAAATGATCTGGCTCGTGGTCGGAGACGCCAAGACTCAGTTGCCGCGCCTGAAAGAACTGGGATTCGGCGAGCCCATACTGATCCAAAAGTAGGACCCGCTTCGGTTAAAATCGAAGAAAAAGCCCGTTCGATTTGAGCGGGCTTTTTCTTTTACGGATTTTATTAACACGCTGCCGAGCACAGATAATAGAGGTCTTGTCGAATAAATCTTTTGGACAAGGCTTTCCCGCGCAAACTATAATTAGAAACAGGGATCTGATCCTGTGTCTTAAATGAGTTTCGAGAATTTTTTCAAATTATCTTCCTACGCTTTGATCCTGGGCGGGCTGCTGGCGCTGGTGGTGTCGGGCGGCGCGGGTTTTTTGGTGGCGCTGGCGTTCGTCGCCGCGGCGATCGCGGCGTGGTTTTTGGAAGACACGAAATGGCAGATATCGGAGCGCGTGGGGCTGATCATTTTCTTCGCGATCCTGCCGCTGTTTTATCTGAATTACACCTATATGCTCGCCGGCGGGTCGAAGGAACTGGCGGCGGTCGCGACGCTGGCGCGGCTGATCCTGACGCTGGCGGCAATAAAACTCTTACAGGTCAAAAACGACCGCGACTGGTTCGTCCTCTATCTCATCTCATTTTTTGAGGTCCTGCTGGCGGCGGGTTTCAGCATTAGTCCTCTACTGGCCGCTTCGTTCGTGATCTACCTGTTTCTCGCTGTCACCACGATCATTGCTTTCGAGATCAGGAAATCTTTTCGCAGCATTAATGAAAAAAGGATCAGGACCTTAAAACCTGCGCCGAACAGGCCCGTTCAAAGTTCCGGCCTGATACTGCCCCGGGCTAATTTCCGCTTCCCGCTGGTGGCATTGAATCTTTTGTTTCTGACGGTCGCGCTGGCGGTGCCGCTGTTTTTTCTTTTACCACGGGTAGGCAGCGCGGGGCTCGGCGCGGGTTCGAAAGGCTTGGCGACTTCGACAGGTTTTTCGGATACCGTAAGCCTGGGATCGATCGCGCGGATCCAGCAAAGCGACGAAGTGGTGATGCGCGCGCGCATCGACGGTGGGCAGCCGCCCAATTTCAGGAATTTCAAATGGCGCGGCGTGGCGCTCGATATTTTCGATAAGAAGAATTGGAGAAGGTCGCGTGGCGTCAATGAATCTTTTAGCCCAATAGAAGGAAGCTTTTTCAAACTCGACACGGCATCCGCCAATAACCAAACTGTTTTACAGACCATTTACCTGGAACCGCTGGACACGCCCGTTATATTCGGGCTGCCGCGAATGGCCGGGCTCCAGGGCAATTTTGAAAGCATCACCCGCGACCATAACGAGGCGATCACCGCCGGGCGCACCGAGCCGGAGAGGATGAGCTACAAGGTGATCTCGGACATATATTCGCCGCCCGAAACCGAGCTGCGGCGGGACAACGGCGCGTATCCGCAGAATAAAGGCATTTACCTGCAGCTTCCGGGGCAGATGGATGAGCGTATCGCCGCTTTAACTCAGGATGTGATAGATAAAGCCGGCGCCCGGAACCGCTACGATAAGGCGAAGGCTGTAGAGAATTACCTGCAAACCGAGTTCGGCTACACGCTTGATCTAAAAGCTTCGGGCAACGATCCGCTGGCGGATTTTTTATTCAACATCCGCGAGGGGCATTGCGAGTATTTTTCCTCGGCGATGGCTGTCATGCTGCGGACGCAGGGCATCGCCACCCGCATCGTGAACGGGTTTCAGGCCGGCACTTATAATGAAACGGCGGGCGTTTACCTGGTCAGGCAAAAGGACGCGCATTCCTGGGTCGAAGTATATTTTCCGGAAGAAAATGTCTGGGTCACTTTCGATCCGACACCGGCGATCTCGCGTGAGAACGACGCGGCGTCCGCCGGGATCTTCGGGGCGTTCAATAGTTACATGGAAGCGCTGGAAACTTTTTGGGTCCAATACGTGGTGGCTTACGATAACCAGGGACAGCGCTCGCTGGTTCGCTCAATGCGGCAGAATGTATCCGCCTACCAGTTCCAGCTGACCGCCTGGCTTAATTCCGTCGAGCGGGAATTTAGAAAATTGAGTGAAGAAGCCCGCGGTCGGCAGGGCTTTACCAATCAGGTAACCAGCATATTAAAAATTTTTGCCGCGATAGTTTTGCTGGCCGCAGCCGCGATATTTTTATACCGATCTGTGAAATATATAAGGCAGCAGGGTTTGTGGGAAAAATTGATAGCCGGCTTCCGGAAAGCCGAAGAAAGCCGGGTGATCGAATTTTACGGGCGAATGCTCGACGCGCTCAAAGAAAAGGGCATGATCCGCCCGCCTCATCAAACACCGGTGGAATTTGCCGGTTCTCTCGCCATACCGGAAGCCATGCAAATTACCGAAGCTTATAACTCCGTTCGTTTCGGGGAAAAACGCTTGACCCGCGAGGAAAGATCGAACATCGAAAAATGGCTTTCTCAAATAGAACAAAAGAGTTAGTTGGCCCGGGGCAGGAATTTATCACTCAAAGACGCGAAAAGCCGCAAAGAAAACCAGCCGGCTTAGGACCTACTGTTACTTTCTCCGTCAATTAAACAAAATCGGCGCGCTCCCGTATAACCTTTAGTTTATTTGAGCAACCTGGCATGGGATAATTGTTATCTTATGCAAAGGCAAATAACATCTTGCTTGGAGTGTCGGAAACGTGATACTTTACAGGGAGTTAAGGGCATTAATCTCTCCGGATTCCATCGGGAATTCACCTTAAATCCAGGTATTTCGCTAGTTTTAAAAGGAGCATCAAAATGTGCAAGTCAATTATTATTAAGATTCAATTGGCGGCCCTTATTCTTTTGTCTTTGGTTTTGGCGGGCTGTATGACTTCCGCCCGGAGCAAATACTTCGGAAAGACCTCCGTGCCGGGCGGTAATACCCTGCGCTATATTTCCGGCTCCGAACCCGAATCCCTGGACCCGCAGCTCGGCACCGGCCAACCCGAGGCCCGTGTTTATATGGCCTTGTACGAAGGGTTGGTGGAATACGATCCGAAGACGATGGAGCCGATGCCCGAGCTGGCCGAATCCTGGGAGATCAGCAAGGACGGGGTGGAATATCTTTTTCACCTGCGCAAAGATGCTAAATGGTCCAACGGCGACCCGATCACGGCAAAAGATTTTGTTTATACCTTCCGCCGCGGCTTCAAACCGGAAAATGCGTTTCGTAATGCCAACCTGGGTTATTACATAAAATATGCCGAGCCGTACAATAATCATTCGTTTTTTATGAAGAATGAGAACGGCGAATTTCTTTTTGCGAAAGATTTTGCAGAGAGCGCCGGCGGCGAATCCGCTCCCGTGACTGCGACACCCGTAGGGCCGGAAACGGAATTCGGCAAAGCGATGCGTGCTCCGGCAAGGCTTGTTTTGAATGGGGACGCGCTGAAACGCGCGCAGCAGATCCAGGGTAGTGAGAAGATCAAGGAAGTCTTTAAATTCAAAGCCAGGGAATTAAAAAATCCCGTCTCTTTTGCGAATAAAGTTAATAACGGCAAAGACGGCCTTTCACAATTCCTGCGCGCGAATCTGCCCAAGGAAGCTTTGGATGCGTGCGCCGCCGAATCATCCTGCGGCGAGGCGCAAAAGCAAAGCCTGGCCGAAGGGTTGAATAAACTTGCCGAGAGCCAGCCGGTATACGAGCCGCAAAGATTTGAAGGCGTAACGATCTCCAAAGAGACGCAGGGGGCCATTGACGCTCTGAAAAAGGAAAACAAGAAACGCGAGGACGCTGCCAAGGCAATCGATGATGAGATCGCGCAAATGACCGACGATGCCAAGAAAGAGGAAAAAGCCAAGGCAAAGAAAAAATCGATCGGCAACTTATTTTACCTGAACCGCTTTGTACTGGAAGACATTTTCAAAGCCGAACTGGAACCGGCTTCGTTAGTTGCCGCCGCGGAGACGGACGTCGGAGTTGAAGCGATCGACGATTACACTTTAAGACTGACGCTGACACAGCCCGCGCCGTTCTTTATCAATTTGCTGCCGCACCAGTTTTTCCGCCTTGTGCCGGAAAAAGTGATCGAAAAACACGGCAAAAATTGGGTCAGGCCGGAAAACATCGTTACCTGCGGCCCGTTCAAAGTAAAAACGCATAAACCCTACGACATCCTGCAGGTGGTAAAAGATCCGAATTACTGGGACGCCGCCAGAGTTCAACTGGACGGCATCGATTTCTACCCGCTCGAAGAGCAAACCACCATGCTCAACCTGTATAAATCAGGCAGCGTGGATGCTATTTACAATCACACCGTACCGGCTTCGTGGGTAGATGAAGTGGCAAACTATAAAGACGAGTACATGAAGCACCCGGAGGTTGCCATTGAGTACTACAGTATCGCCGTCAAGAAACCGCCGATGGATAACGTTCTTGTGCGAAAGGCGTTCAGCCGGGCGATAAGCCGGGAAGCGCTGGCCAAATTCCGCCGGACGACGTCGCCGCTTTTGGACTTTACACCCGAGGGGATCTTTCCCAAATATGAAGAAGCCCGCAAAAAGGTCTACGAACAGGCGCGGGTAAAAAGCGGCATGTCGCCGGAAGAATGGGCGCACCGCAATGATTTTAACCCGGAAAAAGCCTGCGCTTTGATGGCCGAGGCTGGTTATAAAGTGACCAAGCGCGAAGGCGGGCTTTGCACCGTGGAAAATTTCCCGGTCGAAAAAGTCAATATCACTTACAACACCGTCGAATCGAACCGCCAGATCGCCGAGCTTATTCAGTCGCAATGGAAACAGAATCTGGGTATCACCGTTCCGCTAAAAAATATGGAGTGGAAAACCTTCCTTCCGTTCCGTTCCGGCGTGCAATACGAAGGTTTCACGCGCAACGGCTGGGTCGGCGATTATATGGACCCCTTCACTTTTCTGAACCTGTTTTATTCGGAACAGAATGACGGCGCAACGGGCTGGCACGATCCTAAATTCGACAAGATGCTGGATGACGCAAACAGCACCCTCGACCTGCAAAAACGTTTCGAGATAATGGCGGAAGCGGAGCTTTATGTAATGGAAAAGCAGATCGTGATACCGCTGCAAACGCAAACCACTAACTGGATCAAAAAGCCTTATGTTAAGGGGCTTTATCCGAATCCGGGAACGCTGCATGCGTGGAAATATGTCTATCTCGAACGCGATCCGGCAAAATGGGACTCGGACGTGGCTAATATAATGAAAGCGGAATAGCCCCAGGACATTATGCTTCGATTCATACTCAAAAGATTGCTCATTATAGTGCCGATGGCGCTGGTGGTGGTGTCTATTACCTGGGGGATGATCCGCTTTGCGCCCGGGACCTTTTACAGCAGCGAAAAGCAACTGCCGCCCGCCGTGGAAGCAAATATTCGAAAAAAATACGGCCTGGACAAACCGTGGTACGAGCAGTATTTCATTATGCTGGGAAATGTGGCGCGGGGCGATTTTGGCGACTCGCTGAAGTACGAGGGGCAATCGGTTAACGAGATCCTCTGGCGTTCGGTGCCGGTTTCCGCCACGCTCGGGATTTTGGCCTACCTGCTGGCTTTGATAGTGGGCATTTTTGCCGGGACCATCGCGGCGCTCAGACAAAACAGGTTCGCGGATTATTCCTCGATGGCGGTTTCCATGCTGGGCATCTCTATGCCCAATTTTGTGCTGGGGCCGATCCTTGTTCTGATCTTTTCACTTTACCTGTTCTGGTTTCCGCCGGCGCGATGGGGCGGTTTTACCGGGATCAGTTACCTGGTGCTGCCGGTGATTACTCTTTCGGCGGTTTATGCGGCTTACATCGCCCGGCTGACGCGCGCGGGAATGCTGGAAGTGCTGCGGTCGGATTATATTCGCACGGCGCGCGCCAAGGGATTAAGCGAATGGAATGTCGTCACGCGCCACGCGCTGCGGGGCGGATTGATGCCGGTCATTTCCTTTACCGGCCCGGCGCTGGCGGCGCTGCTGGCGGGCACGGTGGTGGTGGAAAAAATATTTGCCCTGCCGGGGATGGGTAACATTTTTATCCAATCCATACTCAATCGCGACGAGCCGCTGACGCTCGGCGTAGTGGCTTTTATTTCGATAGTAATTATGCTGTTCAATCTTTTGGTAGACATTGGGTACGCATTTTTAGACCCGCGCATCAGATACGATTAAAAAGCTTATGGCAGAAGAATTAAAACCTGTAAAAGGCACATCGCTATGGAAGGACGCCTGGAAACGCCTGCTGAAAAACAAGCTGGCGGTTTTCGGCATGGTCGTGGTCGGATTGATGATAGTGGCGGTCGTGATCGGCCCTTCGCTGCTCCAGATGGCGACGGGATTTACTCCCGACATGATCCCGGCGGACGGCGATCTGATAAAATCTTTCCCGCCCTCACTGCAGCACCCGATGGGAACGGACGATCAGGGTAGAGATGTTTTGGCCAGGGTCTTACAGGGCGGGCGTATCTCTTTGATGGTCGGCGTTATCTCGACCATCGTTTCGCTGATAATCGGGATCAGCTACGGCGCGATCGCGGGTTACCTGGGCGGGCGGATCGACAACTTTATGATGCGCATCGTGGATATGATCTATGCGATCCCTTATATTCTCATCGTGATCGTTCTTTTATCGCTGCTGCAGGGTAACAATGCACCCGGATTCATTCAATATCTTGTCAAAGTATTTGGCGGCGGGCAGGGTTTCAGCCAGATATTGCTCCTGTTTTTCGCGCTGGGATTGATCTCGTGGCTGACCATGGCGCGCATCGTGCGCGGGCAGGTCGTTTCGCTGAAAAATCAGGAGTTCGTGTTGGCCGCGAAAGCCACCGGCGTTTCCACTCCGAAGATCATTTTCAAGCATCTGGTGCCGAACACACTGGGGCCGGTGATAGTCTATGCCACGCTGACCATCCCGCAGGTAATGCTCTCCGAAGCGTTTCTTTCGTTCCTGGGCATGGGTGTGCAGCCGCCCTTTGCCTCGTGGGGCAGCCTGGCGGCGGACGGTATCAAGAATATCGCCATTTTCCCCTGGCAGCTGATATTTCCGGGCGTGACGATGGCGCTTACTTTGTTCTCGCTTAATTTTTTGGGCGACGGTTTGCGCGATGCTTTAGACCCGCAAATGAGAAAGGTTTAAGAAAGAACCGCTTCACCGCTAAAAATGGAAACTCAAAACGGCACAATACTTTCGGTCAGGGATCTGCGCACCTATTTCCAAACCGATGACGGCATCGTCAAGGCGGTCGACGGGATCACCTTCGAGCTGAAAAAAGGCGAGACTCTCGGCATCGTGGGCGAATCCGGCTCGGGAAAATCCGTCACCAATCTTTCCATCATTCGCCTGATCCCGGAGCCGCCGGGAAAGATCGTTTCCGGCGAAGTGATATTCAACGGGCGGGACATCATTCAGCTTAAGACGGAAGAAGTGCGCAAGATCCGCGGCCGGCAGATCGCGATGATCTTCCAGGACCCGATGACCTCGCTCAACCCGTTCATGAAGATCTCGCGCCAGATAGGCGAGATCACCGAGCTTCACCTCGGGCACAACCGCAGCCAGTCTCGCGCCCATGCCGTCCAGATGCTGGAAATGGTGGGCATTCCCGACGCAAAAAACCGCGTGGACGATTACCCGCACGAATTTTCCGGCGGTATGCGCCAGCGCGTGATGATCGCCATGGCTCTTTCCTGCGAGCCGGAACTGCTGATCGCGGACGAGCCGACCACCGCGCTCGACGTGACCATCCAGGCGCAGATCCTTGAGCTGATCAAGAAATTAAAAGACGAACTCGGCACCAGCGTAATTCTCATCACGCACGATCTCGGGGTGGTCGCGGGAATGACCGACAAGATCATCGTGATGTACGCGGGCAAGGTTTTCGAACAGGCGCCGACACGCGAGCTTTTTGCCACGCCGGCAAATCCCTATACCAAGGGGCTGCTAAGATCGGTGCCCGACCCGGCGCACGAACACGGCGAGCCGCTTTATCAAATCCCGGGGCTGCCGCCCGACGTGGCGCATTTGCCGCCGGGCTGCCCGTTTGCGCCGCGCTGTGAATATGCGCAGGACATTTGCCGCGCGGAATACCCGCCCTTTGTGCAGGTCAATGAAGACCATTATTCGCTTTGTCATTTCGCGCGGGAAGTTTACGCCGAATCTTTACAGGCTGGTGAAAATGAAGTTTAGCTTAAAGATAACATTCCTGTTCTTACTGCTGCTTTCGTGCATGGCCGCGAACTGTACTCCGGCCGGGGACGCGGAGCTGGAAAAGATATACAAGGTCGGCGGTTTATATTCGATCACCGCGGGAGACACTGAGTTCAATGTGGCGAAGGTAATTGCCATCACTAAAGGAATGATTCACATTCGTCAATACGGGAACAGATTCGAGACGCGCCCCGAGAGCGTTGATCCGTCAAAACTTTTTCTGGACGACCCGAACAATCCGGCGGATTTCGGCCTCAGGCATTTGCCGGTGGACAAGGAAACGTTCGAAAAAATGCAGCCGGTATTTATCAAACAGGAAAATGTGAGCGAAGAGGAACTGGAAGGATTTAAAGCCTGGAAAGACGCGGTCGGGGGATTTTTTAATTAAGTGAACATGGAAAACAGCAATCTCATATCAATTCAAAACCTGAAGGTGTACTACAAGATCGGCGGCGGCCTGCTGGGCGGGGCACAGACCGTAAAAGCGGTGGACGGTGTTTCACTGGACATCAAAAAAGGCGAAACGCTGGGTTTGGTAGGAGAATCGGGCTGCGGCAAATCGACGCTCGGCAAGGCCCTTTTGCGCCTCACTGACATCACTTCGGGCCGGGTCGATTATCACGGCAAAGACCTGGCGCATCTTTCCAAATCCGCCATGCGCGAACAGCGCAAAAATGTGCAGATGATATTTCAGGACCCGTACGCCAGCCTGAACCCGCGCATGACCGTGGGCCAGATCATCGGCGAGCCGATAAAAACATTCGGACTGGCAAGAGGCAGAGGCCTGGATGAGATCGTCCAGGAGCTCATGGAAACCGTGGGCCTGAGCCGCCGCTTTATCAAACGCTACCCGCACGAATTTTCCGGCGGCCAGCGGCAGCGGATCGGCATCGCGCGCGCGCTGGCGGTCGATCCTGAATTTATCGTGGCCGACGAGCCGATCTCGGCTTTGGACGTCTCTATCCAGGCGCAGATCATGAACCTGATGGAAAAGCTCCAGCAGGACAAGAATCTGACCTATCTCTTCATTTCCCACGATCTGCGCGCGATCCGCCACGTCTCCGACCGCGTGGCCGTGATGTACCTGGGCAAGATCGTGGAACTGGCCGATGCCAAAGAGATCTACCGCGAGCCCCTGATGCCTTACACCAAGGCGCTGATCTCGGCCGTTCCGGTGCCCGACCCGAAGATAGAGGCGCAGCGCAAACGCATTATTCTCAAAGGAGATGTCCCGTCGCCAATCAACCCGCCCGCCGGCTGTAATTTCCACACCCGCTGCCCTTACGCGATCGAGCAGTGCAAGATGATCGAACCCCCGCTGGTTGAGATAAAGCCCCGGCACTGGGCCGCCTGCATCCGCATCTCGCCCGAAAAGCCTTATATTGAGGAAAATGTAGCGGAAGCCTGAGAAAGAAAACAGAAGACAGAAGACGAAATACAGTTTAGAGGCGGTCTTTGACCGCCATAATGGTTTTTGCACGGGCGGTCAAAGACCGCCTCTAAACTAATCCCCTCGTTCTTAATAACAACGTTTAACAATTCCAGCCATTTTACAAAAAAATTAACTTTTATTTAGCGCTGGTTTTGAAAATACAGGTTCATTAACTATATTTAGACTGTGTGTTAAAAGACAGAATGTAAAGGTTTTTGTTTCCCGGAATAACGCACCAGAATGATTTCGGGCATCCAAACTACCGGTTTGCCAGATGAACAAAGACGAGAATAAAGAAACAGGAAAACTTTCGTGGCAGAAAGTTCAGGACGCGCTGTCTGAAGAAAGCGGCGTGGCCGTGGTAATGGTCGAAGGCAAAGCCTCGACGGTTCTTTCCGCCTCCAACAACAATTCGATCTGCCGCACGCTGCAGGCCTCGGAGGAGTTTGCGCCGCTTTGCGAGCGTTTTTGCGGGCAGGCCTACACGCAGGGGCTTGAGATAGGAAAACCCGCCTGTTTCCGTTGTCACGCCGGGCTGACCTATGCGACCGTGCCGGTCGAGATCGAACCGGGCAAAAGGCTGGTCGCGATAGTCGGGCGAGTGTTCCGCAAAGCTTCGGATTATGTGGCGGCGACGGAAAAGGCGCGCAGCGGCCCCTGGCAAAAACTGCCGGCCGGAGAGCTTTTGGAAAATGTTTTGATGGCCAGCTCGCTGAAAGAAGTAGAAAGCGTTTCAAAGCGCCTGCAAAACCTCAGCGCGGAAGAAAAACTTTCGCTGGCGGAAATGGAAAATGCCGCCCGCGAACAGGACCCTTCGGGGAACGCCGCGGAAAGCAGCGTCGTCCGCGATATTTCGCCGATCATCCGCGAAAGAAATGCCGCCGCCGAAACCAGGGCAGCGCAAAAGCCCGGCGATGTCGTCAGGATCGCGCCGGAAATTCCCGCGGGCGCGGAAACCAAACCGGCGGAGCAGGTGTCCGAGACGGTCAAGCAATTTCACCGGACGGAACCGGGCAGCGCCGAAATTACCAGGGAAGAACCCGTTGAAGCGGTCGACCGCAAGCAGGATGACCTCGAGGAAATGGCGGCGTGGCGGTCTCTGTTTAACTCGCTGCTGGATCAAAACTACAACAAGGCGTGCGTTTCGGTGCTGAAATTCCTGTCCGTAAAATACGGTTTGCGCGCGCTGGCCTGGCTGGAAAAGAAGGGCTGGCCGTTTGGAAACCTACCTGGTCGGGGGAAGTTTCAAAGGGCAGCAATTAAAGATAAACTTGCCGGTAACCGATCCCAGGCTGACCGCGGCGATAAACCGGGAATCCGCGCTGGAATTACAGGAGAAAAGCGGCGAGCCGGGCGCCAGTGTCATCTCGAAAATTTTATTGTTCCCGATTGTGATCGGCGGCGAGCTTCGCAGCGCCCTGGTCATCGGCGACGAGATCGCCGATGAAAACAAGCAGCGCAGCCTGGCCCGTTTTTGCCGGCAGGTTTCGGTGTCGCTTGAGATACTACGCCTGCGCGACGAACTGGAACGCCAGGCGTTATTATCCAAGGCCGTCAGAAAATTTAATGAGGGCATGCATAAAGTAGACAGCGATGAATTCTGGTCGTTCATTACCCAGGCTTCCGCCGAGCTCCTGCAGGCTGAGCTGGGGTCGCTCTTGATCTACGATGAAGACGACGAATCGCTGACCGCAAAGGCGTCGGTCGGCAAAGATGTTGCGATTTTGAATGAGGACCGAAAGACCATCGGCGAGCGTGTGGCCGCGCGGGTGCTGCAAAACGGGAAGCCGCTGGTGGTAAGCGACGTCGGCAACACGGGACTGCCGCTCGCGCCTGCCAATCGAAGATATAAGACCAGCTCTTTTCTGAGCTACCCGATAGTGATCGGGACGAAAAAGATCGGCGTGCTGAATATGACCGACAAGGTCGACGGCAGCGCCTATGACGAGTATGACCTGGAGCTTTTAAATGCCGTCACGCCGCAGCTTGCCGTCGCGCTCGACCGCGCCAAGCTGGAAAGAAAGGCCGGCAAATACGAACAGCTTTCCATTACCGACGCGCTCACGGGGCTGCTAAACCGCCGCTACCTGGAAGAGCGCCTGGCGGAAGAGATCAAGCGCTCACGCCGCTACGGCTACCCGATGAGCTTTATGATGCTCGACGTGGACGAGTTCAAAGCCTACAACGACAATTACCTGCACACGGCGGGTGACAAGGTCCTGCAGCAGTTGGCGCATTGCATGAAAGACTGCCTGCGCGGCGCGGACGTGGCGGCTCGTTACGGCGGCGAAGAATTTTCCATCCTGCTGCCGCAGACCGCACTGACCGAAGCCCGCGCGATCGCCGAACGCATCCGGGAAAAAGTTTTTGTCACCGACTTTCCCCACCGCCGGGTGACCGTCAGTATCGGAGTGGCGGCTTACGCCCCGAATATAAAAACTCCCGAAGAATTGATCTCGGCGGCGGATAAAGCCCTCTACCAGGCAAAAAATAAGGGAAGGAACAATGTTCAGGTTTACCAGAACCTCCCGACTTTGAACTCCTCGATCGGCAATGTCTCAGAAGTTAAGTGATCAGAGCACATCACGCAGAAAAATTTTGTCGCGCCGCGAGCCCGGGGAATTTACCGGCAGAACACGCGAGCTGGACGAAGTTTTGCGCCACGCCAAAAGCGGCGTGGGCCGTGGCCTGCTGATCCTCTCTGCGCCCGCCGAAGGCGTCTCCGAACTCCTGCGCCAGGCCTACGACCAGCTTTTTTACGAACAGGGCGAGGTCATTCCTTTTTATTTTGCGCTGAGCCGGCACGACAAGACGATAGAAAACGCCATCACCAGGTTTCTGCAAACGTTTCTGCTGCACGTGGTGGCTTTTCGCAGAAACGACGTTGCCCTGCTCGACGCTTCACCGGAAATTTGCGAGCTTGCCGAGCTGGCCGTGCCGGCCGACGGCTATTGGATCGACCGCCTGCTGACGGCCTGCGAAACGCAGAGCCTTCTGGCTGACGAACTTTCCTTTGTGCGGCAGGCCCTAAGCGCGCCTTTGCGCGCGGCGGCGCACGGGGCGAAATGCGTGGTCCTGATCGACGACCTTCATCACGCGGAAGATCTGCAGGGCAACACATCGTTCATTGCCGAATTAAACGACATCTATGCACGCTCGGCCGTGCCCTTTGTGCTGGCGGGGCGCCGCCGGTTTTTGCTGCCTTCGGCCCAGGAAGGCGAAGCGAAACTCAGCGATGCCGCGATCTTAAATCTTCCCGGGCTTTCGGAAACGGACGCCGGGCTGCTGGTGGAAAAGCTCTCTGCCGCCCATGGCGTTCATGTCAGCGAGCAGACGCGCGACCTGCTGGTGCATCAGTTCGACGGCAGCGCGGGATTTTTGAACCTGATCTTTGAGGCCGCGGGGGAAAAGAAAACATCCCTGGATTGCTTTCGCAAATGCCAGGAACTTTACACGAGCGAACTGTTGGGCGGGCGCATAAACAGGTATTTCACTTCGCTGTTTGACGAGATCGCCCCGGGCCCTGAGAGACAGCGTGAAGTGGTGGATATCCTGCACGAGTCTGTGCAAAATCAGACCCGCGCCATGCAGATCGAATTCTGGCGCAAGCGTATTAACGGTGATGAGGAAGATTTTCACAAGCTGATGCGCGGGCTGCACCTGCAGGAATTCATCAGGCTGAATTCCAGCGTGGTCGAGCTGACGGACGAAACCTCGGTCAGCCGAGATTACATCGACGCGCGTTACCGCCTGGAAGTAAAAGCCGAACCGCGCGCGCTGGTGACGGCGGAAACATTGGCGGCTTTTCTGAAACGCGCGCCGCACATTATGACGCGCTATTATCGCCGCAACGCGGCGCTCGGCTTGCGCGAGCTGCTGGCGGTTTTTAACTGCCAGCCGGCAGCGAAGGTTTTATTCGATTACGCTACGTTCAAGGAAAAATATAAAGGCCTCGAAGACGGGCAAATTCTTGCGGAAATAGATAAAGAGGAAGCAAAGACCGCCTTGCCGCAGGTCGTCTATACGGCGAGCTGCGCGGCCGTCTACCCGCCGATAAAACAAGTGCTGGACGAGGAAAGATGCTCTATCGCGTTCGGTTTCGACAACGGAAAATACGCCGACGAGAATGAAGTGGTCTGGATCGCCGCCCAGATAGATTCCAAGCTCGAAGCCAGCCGCGAACTGACCGAATTCTGGTGCGACCGGATAGAAATGGTCGCGCTGATGTGCAATTTTTCGGGCTACCGCTTGTGGCTGATCACACCTGAAGGGTTCGATCCGGAAGCGTGCGAAGTTTTGGCGCAGCGCGGCGCCTACGGCTCCAGCCGGAAGCAGGTCGAGCTTTTAATGCGGCAGCTTAATGCCGAGCATTTGCTTGCGGCGGGGCCGGGGGCGAAGACTAACGAATACGAGATGGTCGTGCCGATGGGCGACGATACGGAACTGATAGCTGCGCATGCGGTGGAAGAGATCGCGCGCCGGCACAATTTCAAACCGGCCGCCATCAACCAGATAAAAACCGCGCTGGTGGAAGCCTGTATCAACGCCAGTGAACACAGCCTCAGCCCCGACCGCAAGCTTTATCTGAAATTTTCGGCTGAGGACGACCGCGTCGTGATCACGATCTCGAACCGGGGAGTTACTTTGTCCGATGCAAAAAAATCGCCCCCCGCGGAAGAGCCGACCGAGGGAAGACGCGGCTGGGGATTAAAACTCATCCGCGCCTTGATGGATGAAGTGACCTTCGAACAGGTTGACGACGGCACGAAGATCACAATGGTGAAGTATTTGGAAATAGAATAGTTTAGAGGCGGTCTCTGACCGCCGGATCCGAAATTTGCTCAGGCGGTCGAAGACCGCCTCTAAACAAGAGCGCAAGTGACGCACAGCGTTTCGTGCGGACAAGAGAACGTCCGCGCTCCCAATTAATAAACGGAATTTCCCGCCCACCCTTGTCAGAAACGCCGAGGGCAGAGTGACGAACGTCAAATTGTTCTATATCCGCTGGGATGATAACAAACCGTCGACTTTAGGAGTGCGCGCTAAATTCGAAGAAAATGTACCAGTAATACTCAGTTCAATCCTAAAAGAAAGGCGGGCACGATCTCTTTACCGTGATCCGGCCCCGCTAAATAAAAAGAAGGCAGGGCTCCCACTCTGCCTTTTTTTATTTCACATTGATAATGAACTATTTTAGCATGGCCTGAAATTGCTTTTCATTTAACACCTTTACTCCCAACGTTTCCGCCTTGGCCAGTTTCGAACCGGCATCGTCGCCGGCGACGACATAATCCGTTTTTTTACTGACGGAAGAAGAAATGCGCCCGCCGCGGTCTTCGATCAGTTTGGCGGCTTCATCGCGCGTGAAATTTTCCAGCTTCCCGGTCAGCACGAAAATTTTCCCGGCAAATTTTTCGTCAAAAGCGGCGTGGGAAGCGGAGTCCATCTCGGTTTTTACGCCCGCGGCTTTCAGCCTTTCGACCAGTTCCAGGTGTTTCTCATCGTGAAACCAATCGTAGACGCTCTGCGCGACGGTCAGGCCGATCTCCGGGATCTCATCAAGCTCTTCCACGCTCGCCATCGCCAATTTATCCAGCGAGCGGAAATGTTGGGCCAGGATCTTGGCGTAGCGTTCGCCGACGTGGCGAATGTCCAGCCCGAACAGCAGGCGCTGCATGCCGCGCGTTTTGCTGGCCTCGATCTGATCGATCAGATTCTGCCCGGACTTTTTCGCCATTCGCTCAAGAGAGGCAACCTGTTCGAGCGTGAGATCATAAAGGTCGGCTACATTTTTTACTATTCCTTTATCCACCAGCTGCTCTATCAGCACCTCTCCCAGCCCTTCGATATCCATCGCCTTGCGCATGGAAAAATATCCGAGGCGGCCCTTGAGCTTGGCGGGGCAATCGGGATTGGTGCAGCGGGTAACGGCTTCGCCTTCCGGCCTGACGGCGGGAAAAGCGCAAACGGGACAGGACTCGGGAAATTTAAATCTGGTTTCCGTCCCGTCGCGTTTCGTGGTGATCACTTGCAGCACCTGGGGAATGATATCGCCGCTTTTTTCGATCAGGACCCGATCGCCTATTTTCAGATCGAGGCGTTTTATCTCGTCTTCATTGTGAAGCGAGGCGCGCGCTACGGTCGTCCCCGCCAGCTGGACCGGCTGCAGGTGGGCAACCGGCGTAAGCGCGCCCGTGCGCCCGACCTGGACCGAAATGGAGAGCAGCTTCGTAGTGGCCTGCCGCGCGGGATATTTGTAGGCGATAGCCCAGCGCGGTGCTTTTGTGGTGGCGCCGAATTCTTCCTGCAGCGCGGTCGAATTAACCTTAACGACCACGCCGTCAATATCGTAATCGAACCCGTCGCGCTTGCTTTCCATCCGGTTGCAAAATTCGATCACTTCATCGATGTCCTTGCATAAGGCGCGGTGCGGGTTGACGTGGAACCCGGCCTTTTCCAGCCACTCGAAATTTTCCCAGTGCGAGCGAAACGCTTTCTGATTACCCCTCAAAACGTCGTAGGGAAAAATGTCGAGCCGCCGCGAAGCCACGATCTTCGAATCAAGCATCCGGATGGTGCCGGACGCAGCGTTGCGGGCGTTAGCGAAGGTTTTATCGCCGCGCAGTTCCAGCTCCTCGTTGATCCGGGCAAAGGTCGAGCGCGGAATAAAAGCTTCGCCGCGCACTTCTACCTGGCCGGGAAAATTGCTTTTAAGTTTCAAAGGGATGCGGCGAATGGTTTTCGCATTCGGCGTTATCTCGTCGCCGACGCTGCCGTCGCCGCGGGTCGCGGCCGCGGTCAGAACGGCGTCCGTGTAATGCAATGCGACAGACAGGCCGTCGATCTTCAATTCCGCAACATATTCCACGTTCCTGCCGTCGGCGAGCTTTTGGCAGCGTTCGCCGAACGCGCGCAGCTCGTCCAGGTTGTAGCTGTTGTCCAGCGACATCATGGGAACCAGGTGGGTGAAGCTTTGAAAACCTTCTACCGGGCGCCCGCCGACGCGAAATGTCGGGCTGTCGGCAGATCTCAGTTCCGGGTGCTCGTCTTCCAGTTCCTGCAAATTTTTCAGCAGCGCGTCGAATTCGGCATCGGAAATTTCGGGCGCGCTTTCGGTGTAATAAAGCTCATTATGGCTGTTGATCTCCTTTCGCAGGCGCTCGATCTCTTTTTTTGCACTTTTCATATAGACAAATTTTCAATTATGTAGTTGAATATGGCAAGTTTACGGAATTTGGGGCGAATTTCAAAGAAAATTAGAAAGATTTTAAGACTTTTTAGGTATTAACTGTATCTAAAGTGTGAACAGTTTTTACCGAAACGTCTGACCTCGTTTCGGCTGGGGGAAACCGTCAACGCATCACGGGGAAGCAGTTGATCGGTTTCCATTTTTTTGTTTAAAAAAGCAGGTAAGCCGGATTCTTTTCATCGCGTTCAAAACTCCTGCAAGTCAAACCTTTTTCAAAAGCCTTCAAAAATTCCCCTCGGACCCTTAACTGCTCGGCCCGCGCCTTTTTCGGATCATTTACCAGCAAACCACGCCAATCGGCGGGAATGACGATCCTTTCAACCGGGGAACCCGGACCGAAAACTTTTCCCGCGGCGATTTGATTCACTCTTTCCGAATCCAGTTCCCATTCGGCAAAAAGCCGGTCGCTGTCGAATCCGGTCGCGGTGACGCCCGGAGTGGTGCCGTAATCCGTGCCGTAAAAATTCGGCATGTATTTTCGCACCACCACGCCCAGCCTTATCAAATTGAAATAGGCATTGCGGGCCTGGACGGGCTCGAATGTCCATTTGATGAAGCGGACGTTTTCCGACAAAGCCCGCTCGCGCTGCGCCCATTTTAGCTTGGCGCCGGTACCGTGATTTTGAAACTCTTGTTTTACCGCGGTCATGTGGGAATAAAAGATCCGCTCCCTACTACTGTTGCCGCGAAAGGCCGGCACAGACAGCACGAAACCGATCAGTTTTTCTTCGAAAAAAGCCCCCAGCGTCCATCCCCCGGCGTGTTTTGTGACGATAAAATGCCGCCGCGGCGAAAGCTCGACATCGGGCATGTTAAACACCTCGCGCTGCAGGGCAATGCAGGCGTCAAATTCTTCCGCAGCGGCGCATTCGCGGATTTCTATGGACAATTCAGAAGATTCCATCGGAATTAGATAATATCACAGCAATTTGCATCATTTAGGCGGTCTCCGACCGCCATGTACAAAAGTAGCAGGCGGTCGGAGACCGCCTCTAAACCAGGATAACTAAGGGCTAAGTGTTTTATACGGCGGGCACAGCGTTCGTGCCGAATGAATTCGGCGCTCCCGGTAAAAACCTATTTTACTTGGAATTAAAAAATGTTAAACTTTAATAGGTATTTCTCCCGCCGGTAAGGCCTCACACGCGCAGAAATTCATAATGATAAGCCCCCAGGTTTCAACATATTTTGAAGTTACAGGCGAGCTGCAGCAGCATCCCGTGTGCGAATTGCTGTGCGAGATCGCGGCCGCGGGCCTGAGCGGCTCGCTGCGCCTGGAAAACGGGCAGCACAAATCCATCCTGTATTTTAACAAGGGAGAGCTGGTTTACGCCGCTTCAAACGCCCGGCGGCATCGCCTGTTCGACCTGCTGCTGAAATCGGGGATCACCGAACAGCAGATAACCGCGTGCAGGGAATTTACCAACGACCAGATACTCGCGGCGCAGTTGCTGGAAAGAGGTTTGTTCGATAAGGAAACGCTTCGTCATATTTTCGCCCAGCAGTTAAAGGAGATAATTCTTTTCGTGATCGGCTGGCATCAGGGAGGATGGACGTTCAACGCTCTCGCCCGGGTCAAGGAAGATGTGTGGCAGGAAGCCGATATTTCCGGCATCTTGATGGATTTCAGCAAAAAACTCTCCGGCGCCGGGCTGGCCGCGAAATTCAACCACAAAAAGAACGTCTTTTCCATCGCCGGAAAAGATTCGGCGGACGCGGTTTTGAGCTCGCAGGAATATTTTGTTCTCTCGCGTCTGGATCAGCCTTCCAATCTGCAGGAGGTCACTATCCTGACCGGCTTTAGCGAAGCCGAGACGGCTAGAATTCTTTACACGCTCTGGCTGGGCGGATTTGTCCGCCGGGGAAATTGGCCGGCGGCGTTTTCACCGGAAAAAATAAACGATATTCTCTCCGCGGAAATAAAACTGAAAGAAAAACCGAAGAAAGCCGTGGAAAAACCCGTCGCCGCCAAAGCAAAACCAGCCGCCGCCGGGCCGGACGAAAGCCCCGCAAATACGGAAAAGGCAGGCTTTGAATTGAGTGTTGAAGAGTATCTCGCCCAGGTGGAAAAAGCGGAAACTTTTTACGATGTCTTAGGAGTGGACAAATCGGCCGAGGTTTCCGAGATAAAGACCATTTATTTTGCCTTTGCCCGCAATTTTCACCCGGACAAATACCATCACCAGGCGGGCAGCGAAATTCACCAGCGCGTCCAAAACGCTTTTACCCAGATCGCGCAGGCCTACGAGACCCTGAAGGATACCGAGGCTCGCGAGATCTATAACTTCAAGGTGCGGCGGCAGCTGGAAAAACTGCAAAAGAGAAAAGAGCTGATGGAAGAGATGAAGGCGCAAAGCGCCGCCGCCGGCATCGACGAGGCAGCGCATGAAGAAGAGGTCAACAAACTGGAACAGGCCAGGGAAGAATTCGATTACGGCTTCGATTTCCTGATGAGCCAGGACCACGCATCGGCCACGCCCTTCTTTGCGCGGGCGGTAACCCTGGCTCCCCAGCAGGCACGCTATCACGCCTATTACGGTAAAGCGCTTTCAAATCTAGATAAAAACCGCCACCAGGCGGAGCAGGAATTTCAAACGGCCATCAGGCTCGAGCCGAAGAATACCGGTTATCGCCTGATGCTGATCGAGTTTTACATGGATGTTAACCTGCTGAAACGCGCCGAGGGCGAACTGAAAAAATTACTGGCAAAAGAACCTGACAACGAGGACGCCAGGATCCTGTTCGAAAGCTTGCAGAATAAGTAAACTGGGAGCGCGGACGTCCCGTCCGCAATGAACGCGGAGCGTTCGAGAACCACCCCGGCGCTGACGCGCCACCCCTCCTTCGTAAGGAGGGGAGTTTAAAATCTGTCTACTTACCGATAAAGCAGCTATCTCTTATTAATCGCTTTCCGGCTTAGAAATAACTTCGGCTTTTTGTCATAATAGCTTTTCACTTTTGTGAAAAGCCAAGGAATTTTATGTTTCCCGGGAGAAAATCGATAATTCAGAATTATGAGCTTGATGATCGCCTGCTGAAAATTGCGGCGGAGATCGATGAATTCGAAGGCTATGCGCACCCGCACGCCTCCCGGATCGCCGCTTTGGGCGATGCGATGGGGGAAAGATTCAATTTGGCGCCGAGAGACCGGTTGTTTATCCGCCAGGCCGCGCTGGTTCACGACATCGGCGAGGTGATAATGAACCGCGAATATATTAAGAGCCCCCGCTCATTGACCGCCGCAGAGCGCCTGGACCTGATGCGCCACCCGGTGATCGGCGAGCAGGAAGCGGCCAGGTACGGCTTGAGCCGGGCGGTGCAGCTGCTGGTGCGCTGGCATCACGAATGGTGGAACGGCAGCGGCTACCCGGATACGCTCGACCGGCACGAAATTCCGCTGGGAGCGCGGATCCTGCGCGTGGCGGACACCTACGCGGCGCTGACGGACGTTCGCCCGTACAGCACGGCCCTGACGACGGCCGAAGCGCGCGGCTACCTGCAGCAGTGGGCGGGGATAGAATTCGACCCGGAAGTGGTGAGGGTTTTTCTCTCGCTTACGGGCATCGCGGAACTGGACTCTTTTGCGCAGGCCCGGCAGATGCACAGCGAAGACCGCGCCGAGCACCCGGTTTACCAGGAATAACAGGCATGAGAACTTCACAGGAAACAGGTGTTTTTCGCAAGGGATGGCTCGCTTTCGAGCTCAATGTTTTGCGCCGCCTGAAATTCGGCTCTGTCTGCCTGCCCTTCACCGGCGAAAGCGCGCTCGGGTCATATCTGAAACGCTGGGATGTACGGGTGGCGGCAAACGATCCGATGCAATGGTCATGGACAAAAGCGATCGCCGTGATACAGAACAACAACGAAAAACTTACCGAAGAACACGTCGAGTTAATTCTGAACAACGTTTATGTCCCGGGTTACAAACTGGCAAACCCGGCGTTGAAAAACTGGTTCGGCGAAACCGACGCCTGGTGGTTCGACAACCTGCGGCGAAACATCAACCAGGTAGATTCGCCGATGGCATACGCCTTGGCGCTGAGCATCGGAATGGCGGTGGGCGATTACGCGCTTTCTTTCGAAGAAGCGAACAGGGAATTAAGACAGCCGCTTTCCGAAGCTTTCCGGCGTATCCGCTCGAGCCTTTCCGAGCCTTTTGATAACGACCAAAATAATTCCTGCACCAATAAACCCGTGAATGAGTTCCTGGCCGAAAACCGTTCCGAGCTGATGTTTTTGAGATTGCCGCGAATGCACAACCTGAATGTGAAAACGAGTTACGGTTTGACGGCCTGGCGGGAAGAATGGATAAACGGCAGTGATGAATTTTGGGACGAGACCGAGCAGCATTTTGCCGGGAGGCTGGGCACTCATACCCAGACCAAATCGCAATATTTGCACATGATCGAAGACCTGCTTCACGCCGCTTCGCACCTGCCGGCCTGGGCGATCGCGCACGTCGAAGACCATTTCATCAGCACGCAGGACGTGGTCGAAGCCATCAGCCGCGTGCGCCGCGTCGAGACGATCTTTACCAAGGATTTTTCGGAATTGACCGGGACAAAAGCGGTGATAATTACGGCTTAGTTTAGAGTTACGCGTTTACGCGTGATTCTTAAGCACGGATCACGCCTAAAGGCGTAACTCTGAACTTAGGCGGTTGCCAGCTTCTGATACAAAGGCGAGAGTTTTCTCAGGCTTTCGACCGCTTTCGGTAAAACTTCCATCAAATAATCCACGTCTTCGGCCGTGTTGTCTTTTCCGAAACTGAAACGTATGGCGCCGCGCGCCAGCTCGTCATTTCTTCCCAAAGCGCGTATCACCGGCGAGGGCTCGAGCGAGCCCGAAGAGCACGCCGAACCGGTGGATACAGCCACGCCCTGCAGGTCGAGATTTATCAGCAGGCCTTCGCCTTCGATAAAGCGGAAAGAGATGTTGGAAATTCCCGCCAGGCGATCTTCCCGGCTGCCGTTAAAAACGATGTCGGGAATTTCTTTTGCTACTCTTTGCTCCAGATCGTCGCGCAGGTTTCTCAAGTGTTCCGTTCGCTCATGCAAATCCGCGCGCGCCATTTCCAGCGCTTTGCCGAAAGCGGCGATCAAGGGGACGGATTCGGTCCCGCCGCGGCGTTCGCGTTCCTGGTGCCCGCCGACATTTTGTTTTTGCAGCCGCGCGCCGCGCCGAGCGTATAATGCCCCGGCCCCTTTTGGCGCGTAAATTTTATGCGCCGACATCGAAAGCAGATCACAGCCGATATCTTCCACATCGACGGGAATTTTGCCGACGGCTTGGACCGCGTCCGTGTGAAACCAGATCTTATTTCCCCCGGCGCGCGCTTCTTTCACCAGTTGGCCGATCTCTCTGACGGGCTGAATGGTGCCGATCTCATTGTTGGCGGTCATCACCGTGATCAGGACCGTCTCCGGGCGGATCGCCGCTTTTACATCTTCCACGCGCACGATACCGTCCTCATAAACGGGCAGGTAAGTGACTTCCCAGCCGCGTTCTTCCAGCGATTCGCAGACATTTTTCACTGCCGAATGTTCGATCTGCGAGGTAATAATGTGTTTTCCGTGGGCAGAGCAAGCTTCGCACAAACCGCGGATGCCTAGGTTGTTGGCTTCCGTTCCGCCGGAGAGAAAAACGATCTCATTCGGACGCGCCCCGATAATGTTTGCCGCCTCGTGACGCGCTTTGTCCACCGCCGAACGCGCTTCCTGCCCGAAAAAATGAATGCTGGAAGGGTTGCCGAACTTTTCGGTCAAAAAGGGAAGCATCGCCTGAAGCACTTCTTTATCGACCGGCGTGGTCGCGCTGTTGTCCAAATAAACCCGCCTGAACATGAATTTATTATACAACCAACCCGTATGTTAAGAGGCGTCTTTGACCGCCCTCTCGAATTTTCTTCCTGAAGGCGGTCGGAGACCGCCTCTAAACACGTGAAATACAAGGAGATATGTGTTTATTCAAAGACACGCTGAAAGCGTGAACTTTAAACTTTAGTTATGACAAAATAACCTAATTGAAATTGAAAATTATTTTCAATTAGGGTATATTATTAGCGGTGAATTGATGACCGAAACGAAAACCGGCAACAGAACCCTGGCCAACCTCCCGGAGGGAGAGAAGGCAAAAGTGTCCTCAGTGGTGGGGACGGATGCCGTGACGCGGCGCCTGATGGAGATGGGGATCGTGCCGGGCGAGATCGTCAGGGTGGTCAAATCGGCGCCCTTTGGCGACCCGATGGAGATCAAGGTCCGCGGCTATCACCTGGCGGTGCGGCGAAATGAAGCCCGGATGATCGAGATTTACGATGCTGCCTGAATTCCGCGCGGTAAAAATAATTTCTACATTTCGAATGAGCAACTACGTCGTTTGGCGTGGTTTTATTGTTTCTAAATAAATGCAAAGCGTGGCCGAAAAAACGGAAAAGAAAAACCTGGTCGTAGCGCTGGCGGGAAACCCCAACGCCGGCAAGACCACGCTTTTTAACGCGCTGACGGGCATGCGGCAGAAAGTGGCAAATTATCCCGGCGTGACGGTGGAGCGCAAGGAAGGTATCTGGCAGCTTAACGGCAAGGACAGCGCCGCGCTTTTGGTCGATCTTCCCGGGCTTTACAGTCTCGACGCCGCTTCGCTGGACGAGCAGATAGCGCGCGATGTTTTGACCGGAAAGATCCGCGGTATGCCGCCGCCGGACGTGGTGGTGGCGGTGGTCGACGCAACTAACCTGGAAAGAAATCTCTACCTGGTCACGCAGCTGCTGGAATACGATATCCCGATCGTGGTGGCGCTTTCGATGATGGATGTGGCGGAAAAAGAAGCCCTGGCCATCGATACCGCAAAGCTCTCCCGGATGCTGGGAGCGCCGGTGATCGCCGTGACCGCGGCGCAAAAACTCGGCATCAGGGAAATTGCAAAGGCCGTGGCGCAAAGCGCATCGCAAAGCCTCCAGCTCAACCCGAAATTGGCGGAAATAAAACAACTCCCCGAAGAAAACAAAAAGATATTTGCCCGTTACAATTTTATTTCGGACCTGGTTCAGGAAACAGTTAATAGGCAGGACAGCGCCGAGAGAAACCGCTCGGAAAAGATAGACCGCGTGCTGACGCACAAGTTTTGGGGCCTGCTCATTTTGGGAATGATCCTGCTGCTGGTTTTTCAGACGATCTTTTCCTGGGCGGCGCTGCCGATGGACCTGCTCGATAAAGGTTTCGGCGCGCTGTCGCAAGTGGTGAAGGACGCCCTGCCGCCGGGTATCCTGACCGATCTTTTGACCGACGGCGTGATCGCGGGAGTGGGCGGGATACTCGTTTTTCTGCCTCAGATCCTGTTGCTGTTTTTCTTCCTATCTATCCTGGAAGACACGGGTTACATGACCCGCGCGGCTTTTTTGCTCGACCGCCTGATGCGCGGCGTGGGCTTGCACGGCAAGGCTTTTGTGCCGCTGCTGAGCTCGTTTGCCTGCGCCATTCCCGGCATTATGGCGACGCGCACGATCGAAAGCCCGAAAGACCGTATCGCGACGATTATGATCGCGCCGCTGATGAGTTGTTCGGCGCGGCTGCCGGTTTACACGCTGATGATCGCGGCGTTTTTCTCGGGCCAGATGCTTTTCGGTTTTATTTCCCTCGGCGCGGTGCTGATGCTCTCGATGTATCTTTTGGGCATAGTAGCCGCCATTATAATGGCGTTCATTTTCAAGCGCACCATTTTAAGATCGCCGCCGCCGCCGCTGGTTATGGAGCTTCCGCCCTACCGCCTGCCGAATATCCGCACGGTTTTGCAGAATATGTTTCAGCGCGGCTGGCTTTTTGTAAAACGCGCGGGCACGGTGATCCTGGCTATTTCAATTATTCTCTGGGCGCTGACGGCTTTCCCGCGAATAACTGCGCCGCCCGAAAGTTCGGCGACGGCCGCTGGGATGGAATTTCAAAGCGCGGCGCCGGACTTAAAAGACAGCTACGCCGGGCAATTGGGCAAGATAATAGAACCCGCCATCGCCCCCCTGGGGTTCGACTGGAAAATGGGCGTGGCGTTGATCGCTTCGTTTGCCGCGAGGGAAGTCTTGGTTTCGACCCTGAGCATCCTTTACAATGTGGATAAGGACGCCGAGGCCGATTCGCCTTCGCTGATAGAAGCCGTGCGCGACGCGAAAAAAGACGACGGCGCACCCGCCTGGTCGCCGCTCATCGCGCTGACGATGATGGTATTTTTCGTGCTGGCTTGCCAGTGCATGTCCACCGTGGCGGTGGTTCGCCGCGAGACAAATTCCTGGGGCTGGCCCGTCTTTATGGTCGTTTATATGACAGTGCTGGCTTATGCCGCGTCGTTTATCACATACCAGGGAGGCAGATTGCTGGGCTTTTGAAATTTTTATGAACTGGCAGTATTTAATAGTAGCATTGATCATTCTCTCGGCGGCAATTTATGCCGGGCTGATGATCTGGCGCAAGGTTTCCGCCGTCGCTGGTAAAAAGTCCGGAAAAGGCGGCTGCGAAACGGGCTGCGGCAAGTGCGGAGATTAAAAATATCACTTTTATTCGAAGTAATATTTGAAAGTTAAGCTAAAATGGCTTGCTTAAGATCTAAATTACTCAAAATTCTCACAAATGGAAATAAAAATTAATCAGTTGGTTGATGGTCTCTTCCGCGTAAAAAAGTTTCTGGGTGGAGGGGCATCGGGAAAAGTTTATCGAGCGCGTTTAGAGAAAGACTGGGGGAAATATAAAAAAGGCGACCGCTTTGCACTGAAAGTGTATAGCGACGAAATTTTTAATCGAGAGAAAGAAGATGTTATTTATGCGCGAAGGGTCAGGGAAGCCGCTATCGGAAATAGGGTCAGTTCGGTAAATGTTTTAAAAACCTACGATACTTCAGAATTTTGGATAGATGGTGATAAACCCCAATACTTGCTAATGGAGTATATAAAGGGAGATCAACTAGATGAATGGGTTAAAGGAAATTTTCCGTTATCGGTGGAAACAATTTACGACATTTCGTTACAGGTAGCCGAAGGTCTAAAGTTGCTTCATGCAAAACAGATTATTCACCGAGATGTTAAAGCCGCAAACGTCATTATCACAAAAGAAGGCCGGGTAGTTCTATTAGACCTGGGAGTAGTACGGCCACTAGAAGAAGGAACGATAACCGGCTCTGAGAGTTTTCTTGGGACTTTGAGATATGGCGCTCCGGAATGGCTGATAGAAGGTAAATATTCGCGTTCGTCTGATGTGTATTCGTTAGGGACAGTTATATACTTGCTTCTCCACGGTCACGATATATTTCCTGACATAAGTCTTTTTTCACGATTAGTGATTGCGGTGGAAAGAGATATACCGAAATCAAAAACGAAGCATACGGGAGCGCAACAGGCGTATCTATCTCAGTTGGCGGATAACATGTTGAGCAAGAACCTAAAGGACAGACCTCTTTTGGACGACGTTATAAAATTTCTGAGATCTTTTGATTCAAGTGAAATCAGTGCTCAGCTTCGCAAAAAACGACTTCTGAGTCTCCTTCCGAATTTAATTAGTGATTCTGATAGAGAAGCGACGTTGAATCTTTTAATTTCTAAGGCTGACAGAGAAGAGTTGGATTCAGCTTTGGTAAATTTAGATCAACGAAGAATTTTTAATTTGCTCGATATAAATAAGCAGTTGGCCGAAATTTCTTTGCTGGAAACAGAGGAAAATGGTTATTTGGCTTTGCCGGAGATTGAGAGGATTGAGTGGGTAAAACGATCTTTTGCGGTCTTGGACGCATTACACGGATGGGACGACGGTGCAAACATAGAGCGTAAATGGCATCTTGCATCGCGAATCAGAGGACTCGAAAAGTCTCCAGAAATTCTCTCGAAAATGCGTGAACTGCTGGATGAAGCTGAAGAAGCGATGACGGAAATGATCCAAGTTTTCGCGCAAGAAAATCCCTCTGATTAACAACGGCTGCAAAATCGACCGTACTTGACCTTTCCCCCCATCTTATCTACAATTTACGTTTGCTCGACCTTCGGGTTGGGCTTTTTTAGAAAGAGATGGGCCGATAGCTCAGTTGGTAGAGCAAATGGCTTTTAACCATTGGGTCGCAGGTTCGAGTCCTGCTCGGCTCACCATTTATTTCCGGTAGTTTAGGGCAGTTACCAAAAATTGCCCTTTTTTGTTTTTTTGAATTGATCGGGCTTTGCCTATAAAGCCCGATCTGCCAAAATCCGGGCTTTCGTTTTCAAGTAATAAACAGTAACCTGCTCGATGTGTTATTTTGGGCTTTTATCACTCGAGCTGATGACTCATACGGTGCTTTGCCACCGATCTTTGTATCTTCAAAATTCCCAAAACAGTGTTTCAAAAGTGTTTCAGTGTTTCATTCCGGCTCACCCCCCGGTGAAACGAAACATCTACCTATCTGTTTTATAGGCAACGGCTTTATGTTTCATCAAGTGAAACAAACACCAACCGCATCTGCTTTAAGGGCAACGCCAAATAATCGTGAAAACGGGTTTGCTATTCCCGGGCAAAGGGTTCATTATAGTTATGTTAATCCTTCTCTTGCATCAGTAATGGTGCGCTCGTCAAAACGGTTTGTGGATAAGTTCGAGAGTAGGCAGTTCATAATCACAGAAGTCGCTCTTGAATTTTTTGAGCATCCGACACCGATCCTTCGCAGCTGACCGTTTATCTCCGAAGCCAATTCGATCTCGACACTTCTTTAGAATCCCAAACGGGAGAAAAGTAAATAATTATCATGTCAATGAAACTTTATGTAGGAAATCTTTCCTTCGATACGTCAACTCAGGATCTGGAAGACTTGTTCGCAACTGTTGGAACCGTTGAATCGACCAACATCATCGAAGACCGCGAAACCGGCCGCTCACGCGGATTCGGCTTTGTCGAAATGTCTTCCCAGGAAGAAGGCGAAAAAGCTATCGGCGAGCTCAACGGCAAGGAAGTCGGCGGCCGCGCTTTGAAGATCAATGAAGCCAAACCGCAGGAAAAACGCGCCGGTGGCGGCGGTGGTTACGGCGGCGGCGGCGGTTATGGTGGTGGTGGCGGCGGTGGCCGTCGTCGCTACTAAGAATTAAATATTTCGATATTTAAGAAGAGATGCCCTCGGCAAATGCCGGGGGCATTTTTTTAATAGAAGGTGTGTTCAAGGCTATGATAGCTTACTAATATGGACGGGAGACAACGAGCAAATATTCGCGCGGGCATGCGCGTGGCGATCGTATTAAAACAAGACCAGCGAACGGGCAAACAAACCGTCGGGGTCGTGAAAGACCTGCTGACCAATTCACCGCACCACCCTCACGGGATAAAAGTCCGCTTAACAGACGGGCAGGTCGGGCGCGTAAAAGAGATATTACCCGCCGAAAGTTAAAAGTAAATAACAACATTTTGAGCTGAAATTTGGCTGAAAACAAAGGTAAAGCTATACTGTTAATTCGGTACATTAATAGCCTTAAGGAATCGAAAATTGACGCCTAACCCGGAAGAAATAACCAAGTTATTGATAAAACTCTCAAACGGCAACCGCGACGCCGTCGATCAGCTTTTGCCGCTGATCTATGACGAACTGAAGCGGCTGGCGGGGAATTATTTGCGCCGCGAGCGTTCGGGGCACACCCTGCAGCCGACCGCGCTGGTGCACGAGGCGTACCTGAAACTGGTCGATATCAATCAGGTCAACTGGCAGAACCGCGCGCATTTTATGGGCGTGGCGGCAAACCAGATGCGCCGCATCCTGATAGATTACGCCCGGCAGCACAACGCGGAAAAACGCGGGAACGAGTTTCAGATCGTCGGCCTGGATGAGAATATCGATAAGGCGGCTGAGCAAAGCCTCGAGCTGGTCGCGCTCGACGACGCGCTGAACGAGCTGGCGAAGGTTGATGCGGTGAAAGCCAAGATCGTCGAGCTGCGCTATTTCGGCGGGCTGACCACGGAAGAGACCGCCGAGGTGCTAGGCGTTTCTCCGATCACTGTAAAAAGACACTGGCGTATGACCAAGGCGTGGCTGTACGGGCAGTTGAGTAAACAGTGAGTAGTGGGCAGAAGGCGGTAAGCGGTTGGCAAAAATTATTAACTGTAAATTAATGTACAATTAATAATGAACAATTAATAAGGCTCTAGAGTAGTTAAGCCGATTATAACGGATAATGTCTCAAGAGTTTCAAAAGTGTTTGATAGAGATCACCACGTCGATGATTGAAGCGGAATTCGCATTCTTTCAGGTGATGAAAAAACTTGTCGGCGCGCAGGCCGTTGAACTTTTGCATCCGCCGTTTGGCAAAGGACCAGAAGCTCTCGATGCCGTTAATATGATTAGCTCCGTCGGCAAATTCATTAGCTGCATGATTGACCCGAAAATGTTTAGCAAAACCAACATCGACCAGACCGTCATAACCGCGCCAGCGATCGGAGTGGATGACTACGTCAAGGGCCACTTTCCCCCGTATAATGGCCTGCAGCGTGCGTTTTTGACAGTTCGGAACGATCTCGGTATAGACCCAGCCGTTGCGCTTGAAAATGCCAAAGACGATGGTCTTACCAGAGGCTCCCCGACCGCGTTTTCCGCGAATGCGGCGGCGTCCGAAGTAAGACTCGTCGATCTCAATCTCGCCACCCTCAATCGGCGCATGACGAGCGCATTCTTCGACCAGGCGGAGACGAATTTTTTGAAAGATCGTATTAACACTTTTCCGAGTAACCTGGGTCAGTTCGGCGGTTTTGCCGGCCGTCAGATCCATTGCGAAATATCGCAATATCTGGCGAAATTTCTTCTCGGAAATTCGGGAACGGCGATAATATCGGTTTAGCTGTTCCATTTCAGTAGTTTAGCACTCCTTCAAAAGTGCTTAACTACTCTAGACCCTTAATAATTCACCATTTTCAATTTTCACCATTCTCATTTTCCCCTGATACTTTTTTTCAAACAAATACGCTTTACCACATAGGGACGAGATTTACCCGCATTATTTTTATGAAGGAGAGCGTTTGCTATGATAAATCACATTTCTATTGCAGTTCATAACCCTGAAAAAGTCGCCAACATTTTAGCCGAGTTGTGGGGCGGTTACGCGATGCCGTTTCCGCCGAGCCCGGGCGGTTACATCGCTTTTGCCGATGACGGCATCGGCACGATGGTTGAAATTATCCCGATCAACGTCCAGCTTTTGCCCGGAAAAGGTTTGCCGGAAGAAGAAGGTTTCAGCATCGAAACCATAACCGACGATCACGAAGCAACATTTACCGTCGGTGAAGATGCGCCGCAATACGGCCCGGTTCACCTGAACATCAATTCGCCTTTGAGCGAGGCTGAAATTAAAGCGATCGCAAACCGGGAAGGCTGGCGTGTATTTACCGCGAACCGCGGCCGCGGGCTTTTTCAACTGATCGAGCTTTGGATCAGGACCGGTTCATGCTGGAGGTCAACACCCCGGAAATGACCCGTATTTACCGGGAAACGGTCAACCCTGAGAACTGGGCCAGGTTTTTGGAAAGCCCGCTTCCGCCGAAATACGAGGGAAATTATTCGCAGATGGTTAATTAGTAGGCGGTAGCAGTAGGCGGTGGCAGTAGGCAGTAGGCAGTAGCAGTAGGCAGAGCCGGTAGTCGGAATACACGTTATTTCTGCTTACTGCCACTGCCTACTGCTACTGCATTCTGGCTTCTGCTTTTTTTCACTAATCATTCACCATTTACAATTCACAATTTTCCCTGATACTTTTTCCCGCCATTCTTCGCCTTATCTATTGAAGGCAATAATTCGCCAATAAATTTTAACCCTTGGAGACGCAAGCAATGAAAACCAACCTGTTTATTCGTTTCGCACTTTTAGCAATTTTCCTAACTGTTTCCACATCGGTGTTTGCCGATGTGAAGATAAGATCGCGCCAGACGGCGAGCGGTCAATCGTCCGAAAACACAACCTATATCAAAGGCAAGCGCCAGCGCACCGAAATGGCAAACGGCATGATGATTTCCGTGATGCAGTGCGATCTGCAGCGCGATCTGCAGATCAACCCGCAGACGAAAACCTACATCGTTAATCCTTATGACGTAGGCAATACGGGCGGCGCCGCCGGAACGACCACGACGCAAACCGTCAAATCGACGCAGGGCGGGACCGTTACCACCATCATTACAAATAAAGACACGGGCGAGCGCAAGCAAATGTTCGGCTACACCGCGCGCCATATCATTCAAACCATCGAAACAAAATCTTCGCCCGATTCCTGTAATCCGATCAACAGCAAGATGGAGATCGACGCCTGGTATATCGACGCCACCTTTGCGTTGGATTGCGATATGAACCGCCGCTATCGTACGTATCAATCTGCAAAAAACGGCGGCGGCTGCCAGGACATCTTTAACACCAAAACCATCGGCACGGCGAAAACCGGCTATCCCGTCTACCAGAAAATGACGATGTATGACGACAAAGGCCAGCCGAGCTTTACCACCGTGCAGGAAGTGCTGGAGATCTCAAACGCCACGCTCGATGCCGCCTTGTTCGATGTTCCGGCGGGCTATCGCGAAGTGAAAGACGCGGCGGAAATGTACAACGCATCTGCGATGCAAGCGGCAGCAAGTTCAGGCAGCTCAAATAATTACGGCAGCCAAAACTCCGGCATGGCGAAAACCGTGCAGGATCTTTCGCAGAACAAAAATAACGGCGGTTCATCCACGGAGGTCGGCGCCAAGAAAGCCGGCGTGGTTCGTGTGGGATTGGCAAATGTAAAAACCGGCGCGGTCGGCGAAGGCCTGAGCGCTGCCGACCTGGCGGCGGCGATCCAAAATTCTCTGATGGAGTATCTGAAAACGCCCAGGGTCGAGATCGTTCAGCTCGAAGCCAAGCTTCCTTCGGCCATCGCTGACGAAGCGAAAGAAAAGGAATGCGATTATGTGATCTATGCCAATGTCTCGCACAAAAAAGGCGGCGGCGGATTCGGTGGAATGTTCAGTAAAGTGCTGGCGCCGGCGATCGGCCAGACGGGACTTGGAAGCACCGGAAGCACCGCGGGCAACGTGGCGAGCGCGGTCGCGACCAGGTCGATCGTCAACGCGGGCTCGATGTCGGCGAACGTTAGATCCAAAGACGAGATCACGCTCGATATCAAATTAGTTTCATCCGCGGACAATAGCCCGGCACTGGCCAAGCAGTATAAAGGCAAGGCAAAATCCGACGGTGAGGATATCATCTCTCCGCTGATCGAACAGGCCGCGCAGGCGATCCTGGACGTAATGAAAAGATAAACCGTAATTCATTTACGATCCTCCTTATAAAGACGCTCCAGGTGAGCGTCTTTTTTTGACACTTTTTTCGTTTCATTTTCGCCTTACTTATTGAGGAGGGAGAAAAGGTCATGCGCAATATTTCATACAAAAATTATTTGCATAAATTATTTACGATCATTAACTGCATGAGTCTTTTATTAGGCAGTCTTGTCACGGTGGCTCATGGGTAATATTCCAGGCAGAAACCAGGACAGTTATGGAGCGTGTTTAAAATTCCAAATTCCAAATTCCAAATTCCAAATTGAAACTTCCATGCTCCAATTATTGGAATGTTGGAATCTGGAATAATATCGCACCTTCCATAACTGTCGCGTCTCCGCCTTTTAATAAAGCCTATCGAAAATGGGGCTGTTCATGCTCCGCAGCAGTTTGATATAACGCGGGTCGTGGTGGAGATGTTTGAGTTTGGGTTCGCTGGCAAACCAGATCAGCCAGGGGTCGTGTTCGGCAAACGCCTTTTCAAAATAAGTAAAAGCGGTGTCCAGATTACCCAGCGCGACGTGGGCCATCCCGAGAAAATACGGCTTGATGTAAGTTTCGGCGGCTAAATTTTCCAGCCGGTCCAAAACTTTTACGGCAACGTCTTTTTTCCTGGCGGAAACCAGGGCAAAACAAAGCGTGTACATTGCCAGGGCTGAGTCGGGCATCATATAGTCCAGCTTTTGCAGATTATCGACCGCTTTGTCCGCTTCGCCGAGATGAATTTGCGAATTTCCAAGCTGATAATAACCTTGCGGAAAACTTTTATCCAGATCGAGTATCTGACGGCCTTTGGCGGCCGATTCGCGGAAGAGGCCGGTTTGATAAAAGGTCCAGGCCGTCAGCGACATCGCGCGCAGCGAAAGCGGATCGAGCTCTTCGGCGCGCCGCGCTTCCCGGAGGCCTTCGTCAAAACGCCCGGTCGTTACCAGCAAAGCTGAATACCATTCATGCGCCAGCGGGTAGTTTGGATTCAGCCGCATCGCGTGGTGGTACAGCTCTTCGGCTTCGTCCCAATTCCAATCGGCGCTGGAAGAGAGCAGCCCCTTTACCGAATAAGCTTCGCTCAGCGAGGGATCCAGCTCAAGCGCCAAACGAATGCCGGCCCTGGCCTGCGAGTAACAAATCTCCGCGGGCATGATTCCATAGATGCACGCCCAGATGTAAAACTCCGCCAGGCCGACAAACGCCAGCGCGTAATTCGGATCGAAAGCCACCGCTTTTTGAAATGATTTTAACGCCTTGGGCAGAGAATCCGGCGTGAACTGGTTCCAGTAAAACCGGCCGCGCTGGTAGGACTCGTAAGCTTTGGCGTTATTGGTGCCGCGCTTGGCCAGCTGTTTCTTTTCCTCGCCGGTCAACTGCGGCAGAATTGTTTCCACCACCTGGTTGGAAATGGCGTCTTCCACACTCAAAACATCAGTGAACTTTTCATCGAAATGGCCCGCCCAGCGCGTGGCGCCTTCGCGCACGCTGGAAAGCTGGACCGTGACCCTGATGTTCGACTCGCCCCAATGTCGAATGTGGCCGTCCAACACGTAATCGACATTTAGCTCGCGGCCCGCTTTGAAAGGGTCGGTGTCTTTCTCATAATTTAAAATGCTGCTGGTCGGACGCACGATCAGCCGACGGATGTTGCTGAGCCTGGTGATCAGGCTGTCGGCCAGCCCGACGCCCAGATATTCATCGCCCGTGTCTTCGTCCTTGCGGGCATTGAGCACTTTAAAGGGCAGCACGGCGATGGATTTGTCGCTGCCGGTATCGAAGCTTTGCGGAGCGGTGTCGCGCCTGGTCAAAGGATGCTTCATACGGCGCAGCACGCGGCTGTAACGCGGATCGCCGCGCAGCGCATCAAGCTTCGGTTCAGTGGCGACCCAGATAAGCCAGACGTCGCCTTCGCGTATCGCTTTTTCCAGCCACTCAAAAGCTTCATCGATCTCGCCCGCCGCGATGCAGCTCAGAGCTATAAAGTAAGGTTTGATATATTGGGTCGTGGAGGCTTCACGCAATTGGTTCAGGATCTTTCGCGCGTCATCGATACGTCCGGCAGCGGCATATGCATGAGCGAGCATATATTCCGACATAATAAATCCGGGCATGAGTTTGGCGCATTGCTCCAATGTAGAAACGGCTTCATCGACCTTCCCCGTATGCACCAGTGAATTTCCCAGATGCAGGTATCCCTGGGCAAAATCCTTGTCGAGCTCGAGCGACCGCCGCGCCCGCTCAATAGCTTCAGGGTAACGGCGCGACTGGTAGTGTATCCACGAGGTCATGAGGAGCGTGCGCGGGGAAAGCGGGTCGAGCTCCTCGGCGCGTTTTATCGCGGCAATGCCCTGGTCGAAATTTTCTACCGTCGTGTACAGGTACGCCATGCATTCGTAGGTATACCAGTAGTTCGGAGCTAACTGCAGCGCCTTTTTCACCAGGCGGTCGCACTCTTCCCAGTCCCAGCGCCGGCCGAAGACGGCAAAAGCCAGCGCCGCGTAAGCCTCGCCCAGTTGATCGTCGATCTGCAGCGCTTTCTGCGCCGCTGCTTCGGCCTTGTCGTAACACTCGTTCGAAGGCATCAAGCCGAAAACATTTATCCAGTTGTAGAAATCGGCCACGCCGACATGAGCGAGGGCATAATCCGGGTCAAGCTCGACCGCCTTATGATAGGACTCCAGCACTTTGAACAACGATTCTCCCGTAAATTGATTCCAGTAAAACCTGCCGCGCAGGTAAGCTTCATAAGCCTCGGCATTATTAGTGCCGCGTTTCGCCAATTTTTGTTTTTCTTCGCCGGTCAGATGCGGGATAAGCGCCTCGGCCACTTGCGAAGAGATGGTATCTTCGAGCTCCAGCACGTCGGTAAAATTTTCGTCGAATTGTCTCGCCCAGATGGTCGATCCGCTTTGCACATTCAAAAGCTGCAGCGAGATGCGAATGCGTTCGGCAACCTTCTTGATACGGCCGTCCAGAACGAAATCCACCCCGAGTTCGAGCCCGGCGCGGATCGGGTTAATGTCCTCATTTTCGTAACGCTGGATGGAACTGGTCGGGCGCACGGTGAAACTGCGGACGCTGGCCAGCCGCGCGATGATCGCGTCAGCCAAACCGATACTAAGATACGTTTCGTCCGTGTTTTCATTGCCGGTAAAGGTTAAAAGCTTTAAAGGAAGCACGGCGATGAGTTTTGTTTCCGGCGAAGAGTCGCTCGCCCTGCCTTTCCTGACCGGGATGTAAGACTGGGCGGAAACGGGGAGTCCTTCCAGGTGCCGCCCGATATCCGCGCGCAGCGCGTCGACCGACGGGTAACGGTCGGCCGGTTCTTTTCTCAGCGCTTTTAAAGTGATGTTGTCAAGGTTGCCGGAAAGCCGGGATTGCAACCCGATAGGCGTTTCGCCGCGCACTTCCGCCAGGTGCGAGATCGTGGTGGCCTCGGTATCGATAGTTGTGAGAGGCAGTGCTCCCTCGTCCCGCAAAACGGTCATGCTCGGCTGGGTCGGGTCGTCTTCACAAATGGCGCGGGCGATCTCGTGCTGCAAACGGCTGCTATAGGCATACGGGCGATGTCCGGTCAAGAGCTCGTAAAGTATCACGCCCAGGCTATAAACATCGCTCAGGTACGTGATCTCGCCGCCGCGCACCTGTTCCGGGCTGGCGTAATCCACCGTCATCATCCGCAGGGCCGTCGCCGTGGGCTGCAAAGTGTCCGCCGCCAGCTCGGGATTCAGCAGCTTGGCGATTCCGAAATCGAGCAGCTTGGGCGTTCCGTCGTTGGCCACCAGGATGTTCGAAGGTTTCAGATCGCGGTGGATGACCATATTCTGGTGCGCGTATTCGACCGCTTCGCAAATACTGCAAAAGAGCTTGAGCCTTTCCGCGACATTCAAACGATTCGTATCGCAATAGCGGTAAAGCGGCAGGCCTTCGATGAAATCCATTACAAAATAAGGCCTTCCGTCGTCGGTCGTGCCGCCGTCAAGGAGCATCGTGATATTGGGGTGTTCCAGAGCGGCTAGTATCTGGCGCTCGTTGCGAAAGCGTTTGAGGATAAAATCCGTGTCCATCCCGCGTTTGACCAGCTTGACCGCCACCCGGCGACGAAAAACGCCGTCCGCCCGCACGGCCTCATAAACCGCGCCCATACCGCCGCGCCCGACCTCGCGCTCAACACGGTACGAGCCCAAAAGGCTGCCGAGCATCGGGTCTTCGTCGTCGTTCATCAGCGCGGCCAAAACTCCGGCCTGGCTCTGGTCGTAAAGCGGCTGCTCGATAAAACTGCTGGCTTCTGCGAATTGGGAAAGGAGTTTTCCGACCTCGTCTTTCAGCTCGGCGTCGTTTCCGGAGGCCTTTTCGATATACTCCCGCCGCTCACGCGGAGACAGGTCCAGCGCGATCTGAAAGATATCTTCGATTTGTTGCCATCTTTCGGGGGACATTCGGTAACAACTATTAATTACATTCTAATATACGCGAGAAAATTTCGGTAGTTCGTGATACTTTCCGCCCGGATTTTGCGCCTTAATCAATAGAACACCTATTTTTTCGGGAGAAAACGAGATGCGGGCCTTAAATATTATCAAGCAAATATTCATTTTTATTTTAGTTCTTAACCTTTTTTCCAGTTCCATAGCTTTTGCCCAAAAAAGCAAAACGGGCACGGGTACGGCGCAAAAAACTTCCGTCTCGGCGCCGAAATGCTCCGGCGCGTGGACGGGCGTGATCAGTTATACAAGGACACAGTCGCAATCGGATAATAAAACCGTCGAGCGGGTTTCCGGGCGCGGCAAGGACACCCGCAACTGGGAAATGAAATACAACTACAAGGCCCAGGTCGCCGTGGCCGAAGCGCCGGAAAAGAACGGCTCGAGCGTTGCCAAAGCGACCATAGACCACTCGTTTTCCTCGACCGAAAAGATCGTCGCGGTGGAAAAAAATTCCTGCGACCGCGGGAAAACCTGGCGCGATATGACCGGCACTTCCACATCGAAAACGGAAACGGCCGGCCAGGGCAAAGAAGACGCGAACGTAAATGTCGGCGTAAATTCCGACGGCACATACACGGTCAGCGTCGCCCTGCCGCAGATACAAGGTAAAGTAACGGGCTCGCAAAGCTCGACCTTCAGCGGCCAGTGCACGACGAAAGAAGGCAAGAGTCTTAATATGCCGGCGACGGCGACAACGGTTGACGGGAATTCGCTCACCAGCGACGGCGCAACCCGCGTCAACCCCGCGGACCCGAACCGCATCAGCGGGAGCTATTCGAAAACCTGGCAGAACGTGACCGAAACGATCAGCTGGAACCTGCAGAAATGCGGCGCGCCGCTGCGCCTGACCGACCTGAAATTCGAGCATCCTAAATTTCCCGATTTTGGCAACTGGCAGGAGATCACCGAGCAAACCGGCACCATCGACGGCAACATGGTCAAAATCAAGGCCAAAGTGCTCAACGCATCCGGCGAAACAAGATCCGCCGTGGTCAAAATTTCCGAAACCTATAAAGGTGATAAATGGGACGGCGCGAAACCCGATGAAACTTTGGGCGACGGTGAACTGTCGGTCAGCCTCGACCCGGGCGAAGAAAAAGAAGTGGAAATGATATGGGACAGCAGCGGCTATGCCTGGTACGACGACGGCCGCCCGCGCCTGGTGAACCGCATCAAAGCCGACCTGGAAGAGAGCGGAAAAAAGATAGATTCGATGACCAAAAATCTCAAGGTCGCGCCGAAACCGCTCGTGCTGGTTCACGGTTTATGGAGCAACTGGAAGGCCTGGGAAAGCTGGCAGAATATTTTGACCACCACGCACAGCTACGACTGGAAGGCGTTTCCCGTCGGCGAAAAGGCGGACCGTGGGCTGATGAATACCGGCGGCGAATTTCTTTCTACAGGCGCGACCAACGGCATTTTTGAAAATGCGCAGGAATTGGGCAAATACATCAAGTACGCGCAGGAAGACCGCAACGCCTGGCACGTTGATATCGTGGCTCATTCTATGGGCGGGATAATTTCGCGCTTTTATGTCAATTCGTTCATGCCCGCCGATTCGCCCGACGGGCGCCCGAAAGTCACTCACCTGGTGATGCTGGGAACGCCGAATCGGGGCGCGCCCTGCGCTAATGTAATGAATACGACATTCGGCGCGTTTGACAAGAATGTCGAGGCGATCAGGCAGCTGCAAACTTCTTATATGACGGAATTCAACCGCACTACCACGGGCCGCAAAGGCGTGAAGTTTTCCGTGCTGGCCGGCGATCCGCTCCCGGTGACCTGCTATACGCTGGCCAAAAACGACGGCGTGGTGACGGTGGAAAGCGCGTTTCACAATTTCACGGACACGGCGCTTTCGAAAAGCCTGCACACCGATCTGACCGGAACGAAGGATTTCTCAGATTTCGTGAAACCGCATTTGGTGGTGGGGCCGAAAGGGAATCATAAGCCCGACACTTCGCAGTACACGGCGCAGATAAACGGTGAGTCGTTATACCGTAATGTTTCTTATGCTTCGCAAGCGGCGGAAGTCGTCCCGCAGGTTTTTTTCGGCAAGGGAACCAGTATCGCTTCGAAGCAGACCGTGGAGATCGAGATCTCGATCCCGGAAAATACCGAAGGGTTCGGGCTGACGTTTATGGCTTCGCGGCTGGTGTCGGCAACGCTGGTCGACGCAGCGGGAAATATCCTGGGCCGAAACCTGAAGGACACGCCCGAAGCGAACGCGATGTTTCGCACGATCGTGGTTAATAAAAATTTATCCGGGACCACAGTTAAGCTCAGGTTATTGAGCGAGGAAAAGCTGGAAGCTACGGCAATCGTGTCGGTGTGGAGGAAATCCTTGTAACGCCAGCGTTGCGCTGGCCGTCGAGTGGGCGTCTCGCCACTCTCTTTCGACGGCGGCGTTACAAAAAAATAGCCGCCGGTTATTTAAGATCAACCCGGCGGCTTTTAGTTTTATTCGCGGTCAGAACAAATTTACATTTTCATGTTATTTCTCGTGAGCAGAGCCTCAAACCCTGTCTTATCAATGGCTTTGAGGTAGGCGTCCTTGGCTTCCACGATGCCTTTTTTCACCAGGTCCATCATCGATTCGTTGAGCATGGTCATACCCAGATTTTTACCCGTCTGCATTGAGGAGGGGATCTGGTAAGTCTTGCCTTCGCGGATCAGGTTGCTGATGGCCGGCGTAACGATCAGGATCTCCAGCGCCGAGATGCGGCCGCCGCCTTTTTTCGGCAGCAGTGTTTGCGCGATCACGCCTTTGAGCGATTCCGAAAGCATCACGCGGATCTGCTGCTGGCGGTCGGCGGGAAATTGGTCGATGATGCGGTCGACGGTCGAGGCCGCGGTAGAGGTATGCAGCGTGCCGAAAACAAGGTGGCCGGTCTCGGCGGTTTCGATGGCGATCGAGATCGTCTCCAGGTCGCGCATTTCACCGACCAGCAAAATGTCGGGGTCTTCGCGCAGCGCGGCGCGCAACGCATCTTTAAAAGAATCGGTGTGATTGTAAACTTCACGCTGGTTGACCAGGCATTTTTTATTTTCGTGAACGAATTCGATCGGGTCTTCGATGGTGATGATGTGGTCTTCACGCCGGTCGTTGATGTGATCGACCATCGCCGCGAGCGTGGTGGATTTGCCCGAGCCCGTCGGGCCGGTGACCACGACCAGGCCTTTCGATAAATTGCACAATTCCAAAACGGCCGGCGGGACATCGAGCTGTTCGGCGGTCAAAATTTTCGTCGGGATCAGGCGAAACACCGCGCCCATTCCTTTCCGGTCCATGAACACATTGCAGCGAAAACGCGCCAGGCCCTGGATCTCGTAAGCAAAATCGGTGTCATGCCGCTCGTTAAATTCCTCCTGGTTTTTGCGCGGCATTATCGAAAGCAAAAGCTCGCGCATTGCCTCCGCCGTCAGCGCGCTTTCGTCCGAGGGAAGCTGCATCATGCGCCCGTCTTTTCTCATCATCGGGGGCATGCTGACGCTCATGTGCAGATCGGATGCGCCGCCTTCCGCCATCTTTACAAAAAGCGCATCCATCCGCCGGGCGGCCGCCGGGTTTGCCGCGTAAGTAAAGTTCGCGGGTTCGCTTACCTGCGCAGCCGCAGAAGGAGCGGGCGCATCTACAGCAGGTGCGGGTTCCACTGGTTGTGAAAAATAATAATCGTCCAGCGGCACCAGGTCGTCCTTGATGAAATTATCCTGGAAAGTTTCAAAAGTGCTGTTTGTGTTTGCCTCCAGCGAAGAGCTTTCAAAAATATTCTCTAAGCTGCCGCGACGCGGAGGTTTGTCGTTGACGGAAGATGCGGCGGGCGAAATATTGCCTCCGCTGACGGAAAAAGAGGAATTGTTTTGTGCGGGCATTTCAGGTTCCAAAGGGGAGGTGGCCTCAAACGCGGGAGCTTCGAAGGTGGCGGGCGGGGCAGCGCTTCCTGGCAGGGCCTCGAGCGGTTTTACGATAACGTGGAATCCGGCGGGCGATTTCTTGACCATAAAACCAAAATTGCCTGTGGGGTTTTGATAAGAGAATTCGATCTCGGGCTGGTTAGGGAGTTTCTGCTTAACATCCGCCGGGATGATCGGAAAGATCAACTGGCTGATATTGGCTCCGCTCAGCGGCGTCGGAGAAACCTCGATCACGCCGTGGTCGGATAATATAAAAGGGTTTTTGTTTGGTTCGAAATGCAGTTCGTAAGCCGATGCTGAGATCAGCGACTGCAAAAAACCGTTGATTTGTTCCATTCTGACCTCTATGAATGTTGGTTTTGTTCTAAAACTAAGGAGAAATGAAGTTTTCTCAACAATTTAGGAGTGTAGGCAAAGAAATGCCCAAACAAAGTTTAACATTTACCAGCTCTGTTTGTCACGAATTTTGTTTTAATTTTGGTAAGTATTGATTCTAGACGGTTACAGCTTCACGATATTCGCCCCAGACTTTTCTCAGAGCGTGGCTTATTTCACCGACGGTGCCCCGGTTTTCCACGCACTCGAGTATTCTCGGCAGCATATTTTCGCTGCCCCGCGCGGCCTCCTGGAGTCGTGAAAGGGAATTTTCGGCCGCCGAGGCGTCGCGTTCTTCTCGGACGGCGCGGACGCGCTCGACCTGCTCGCGCTCGACCTTTTCATCTATCTTGAGGATGGGAATGATGTCGTCTTCCGGGATCTGAAAACGGTTAACACCGACCACGATCGCCTCTTCTTTTTCCACCGCTTTTTGATACTGGAACGCCGCTTCCTGTATCTCGCGCTGGACATAGCCGGTTTCAATGGCGCGCAGCATCCCGCCCATGTCGTCGATCTTTTGGATATATTCCGCCGCGCGATGCTCGATCTCGCTGGTCAATTGTTCGATGGCGTAACTTCCGGCGAGCGGGTCGACCGTGTCGGCCACGCCGGATTCGTGAGCGATCACCTGCTGCGTGCGCAGCGCTATACGGGCGGCGTTTTCCGTCGGGAGCGAAAGCGCCTCGTCCATGCCGTTGGTGTGGAGCGATTGCGTACCGCCCAAAACCGCCGCCAGCGCCTGGATGGTGGTGCGGGCGATATTTACTTCCGGTTGCTGCGCGGTGAGCGTCGAGCCGCCGGTCTGAGTATGAAAACGCAGCATCAGCGAACGCGGGTCCTGCGCTTTAAATCTTTCGCGCATGATCTTTGCCCAGAGGCGGCGCGCGGCGCGGAATTTGGCTATCTCTTCCAGCATGTTGTTATGAGAATTGAAGAAAAAAGAAAGACGCGGGGCGAATTTATCGACCTCGAGTCCCGCTTTTATTGCCGCGTCAACATAACATATCCCGTCCGCCAGCGTGAACGCGACTTCCTGCACGGCGGTCGAGCCGGCTTCGCGAATGTGATAGCCGCTGATCGAGATCGTGTTCCAATTCGGCACTTCCTCGGCGCAAAAGGCGAATGTATCCGTTATCAAACGCAGGCTGGGTTCGGGCGGGTAAATATATGTGCCGCGGGCGATATATTCCTTCAAAATGTCGTTCTGGAGCGTGCCGGTGACCTTTTCAAAAGGCACGCCCTGCTTCTTTGCAACTGCCAGGTACAAACATAAAAGCGTCGAGGCCGTCGCATTGATCGTCATCGAAGTGGAAACCCGATCGAGCGGAATGCCGCCCATCAGCCGCTCCATATCTTCCAGCGAATCTATCGCCACGCCGACCTTACCCACCTCGCCCGCCGCCAGCGGGTCGTCCGAATCCAGGCCGATCTGCGTCGGCAGATCGAAGGCAACGCTTAGGCCCGTCGTGCCCTGCGAGATCAAATATTTATAACGGGCGTTGGATTCTTCGGCGGTGGCAAAACCGGCGTACTGGCGCATCGTCCAGAATTTTCCGCGATACATATTGCGGCGCACGCCGCGCGTATAGGGAAACTGGCCCGGGTCGCCCAGGTCCTGCTCGTAATCGACCGGGTCGGTATTAGCCGGGTTAAAATCGTTCGGCAGTTCCATACCCGAAGAAGTCTCGAATTTTTCTCGTCTTTCTGCTGCGGTTTTGGCGGACATAAATGTTTAAAGATCAGCTAAAGATTAGCATAAAAAGCAGTGAATAGTTGATAGTGAATAGTGAATATTGAGCGCGTACCGAAACGCGCAGCGTTCGAAAGTTTAAAGTTACGCGTTTACGCGTGAATCACGCCTGAAAGCATAACTCTAAACGTCACCGCGAATGTTTTGCCCGGCTTTTGACTATTTCGAGCACCTTGCGTAGCATTTTAATTCAGAGGAAACAAAGTCTTGGAATTAAACGACGAAGCCAAAGAAGCTGTTAAGGAATTAGGCGCGGCAATAAATTCGGCCATCGAAAAATCCGCCCGGGTGGCGGAATCGATAGAGACATTGCGCGAGCTCGGCTACCTGGCGCAATTGACCCTGCGGTTAGAGATCGGCTTGCAGGACCTGTCGGAGCTGTCGGATGAAGACGCGCCGCATGTAGAAGAAACCGAGATCGACCTCGAACTCACCGAAGACGACCTGCGCACGCTGCGCCAGATGAAGATCAAGCTTGACCCCGAATAATAGCCCAAAGAGCAAAAATTGAACTACTTCAATTATTTTTCCGAGATCGAAGAAGCTTTTATCCGCCGCCGTGGCAAAAGCCTGCTGCTTAGCCCGCTCGATTGGACGCTGATCGAAAGCTGGCAAAAACGCGGCGTCCCGCTTCACATTGTGCTTCGCAGCGTCGAAAAGATATTCGACGACATAGAAAAAGATCCCCGCCGCGCTAAAAATATCAAATCCATCGCGTATTGCAGCGACGAAGTGGAAACGCAGTACCGTGACTGGATAGCTTCACAAGCCGGAGCGCGGCAGGGGAGCGAAACGCAAGACGGGCAAGAAGCGGCCGGAAGCGCGGAGATACTTTCGCATTTATCCGCGCTGGTCGAAGCGATCGGCGCGGCGGGCGAAAAAGCCGACAAAGCGTTGCGGCCGGTTTTGTCGAAAACTTTGAAAAAGCTGGAAAAGCTAAAGGCAGGCGCGGAAAAAAGTTCCCGGATCGATGCGGAAAAAATGGAAGCCGATTTGACCGGGCTTGAAAACGCGCTTGATAAAGCTTTAATGGAAAATGCAGGCGAGAAGGAAATTGATACGGCCAGAAAAGAAGTTGAAACACAGCTCGGCCAGTACGCCGGGCGGATGCAGCAGGACGTTTACGAGAAAACCTTCGAGCTGATGCTCATAAAAAAGCTTCGTGCAAAGGCCGACCTGCCTGCTTTAAGTTTGTTTTACCTGTAAAATATTCCCACCGAATGAATGAAATAAAAAAAGAAACGCTTGAGGTAACTATCGAGAGAATAGTGCCGAACGGTTACGGGATCGCGCATGCCGAAGGGCTGACCTTGCTCGTGCCGCTGGTCGCGCCCGGCGATAAGGCGCGCGTGAGCCTGGGAAAACGAAACGGCAACCTTGTGTTCGCGCAGTTGGAAGAAATTCTCGAGCCTTCGCCGCTGCGGGTCGAGCCCGGATGTAAATACTTCGGCAGGTGTGGCGGGTGTAATTTTCAGCAGTTGGACTATGAAGAGCAATTGAAAGCAAAGGTCGGTATCATCGAGGACTGTTTGCATAGAATTGCCAAAATCGATTATCCCGCCAAGATCGAGATCACTCCCAGCCCCGAACCCTGGCGTTACCGCAGCCGCGCTAACTGGCATGCCGATACTGCAAATAAGAAACTAGGTTACTTCTATCGTAATTCAAACGAGGTCTGCGACATCGACGAATGCCCGAAATTGATCGGGCCGCTGCAAAATGAATTGCAGCGTTTGAGAAATGAGCTTCGCTGGGAAGAGATGTGGGGCAATATGGTTCACATCGACGCGGCCGCTGCGACGGGAGCGGGCAATGTTTCGATCTTCTCCAAGGAATTTGCGGATGAGCCGCGGGAAATCATCTTTGAAACTCACGGGTTAAAATTTGCCTATAACGCCAGAGTTTTTTTCCAGGGCAACCCATATGTCATTCCAAAACTGGTCGAAGCGGCGGTAAAAGACCTGCAGGGAAATCGGGCGCTCGATCTGTATTGCGGCGTCGGTTTGTTCAGCCTGCCGCTGGCGCGCAAGTTTGCAAATGTTACCGGTGTCGAATCGAGCGCGGAATCTATCCGCTTTGCGCGGATAAATGCGGAAAGGAACGGTTTAAAAACGGTCGAATTTGTCAGCGCGGATGCGGGCAAATGGCTGAAAGAAAATTTGTCTGAACTTTCGGGCCTGGATGTCTTGTTGCTCGACCCGCCGCGGGTAGGGGTGGAAAAGAAAGTTATCGGGTCTATAATGGAAATATTGCCGAAAGAGATCGTTTATGTATCGTGCGATCCGGCGACTTTGGCGCGGGATCTGAAAGCTTTGTTCGGCAAATATGACCTTATCGAGATATCTGCTTTCGATATGTTTCCCCAAACGCATCACGTGGAAACGATCGCTCGTTTAAAACTTAGTTCTCTTAATACCAGTTTATAAATTGGTTGGGAGCCCATTCCGTCGCCGGGCGAGTCACGGGGCAGTTTTGGTGTGGGCCGATCTTTCCAACATACTCAATCTATCTAAAAATCGTACGACGTTTCGTCTGTTTTTACCCCAATCTATGCATTGCATCGGGAGTTGGCATTCGCTTCTAACGGTCAAGACTCCGTTTTCACCAAATGAGACAATAAGTTCTTCTCCCCATGACGACCCACTGATCGACACAAGCGCCGTTATGTTTGAGATCGTATCTCTTTCTAAACGCCAACCGAATTCAGCGAGTACGGTTTCTATCATTTTACGGAGCTCATAGGCTTCTGCGCTGTAGGCCTTGCTCGATTCAAAATATGCAGGAAATCCAAAACTCATAGTGTTCTCGGCTTTCTAATATAGCAAATTTATACCATAATCTTTCCAAAAAAGAATTACTATTCACGACTTCGAATACCGCGCCTCCTTGCGGGGAACATTGATCAATGAAGATAGAACCGGTTTTATTAGAAGGGAAGAAGATCCGGCTCGAACCGCTTGGTTTGGCTCACCAAGATGATCTGTGCGAGGCGGGCCTTCACGAACAGATCTGGCAATGGGCTCCCGTTGCCTTGAAAACACCCGAAGACATGCAAAGCTACATCCAGGCCGCTTTGGATGAACAGGCCAGGGGGATTTCGCTTCCTTTTGCGACGGTCGAAAAGGCTTCCGGCAAAGCGATCGGCTCGACGCGTTTCGGAAATATAGACGCGGCGAATAAACGCGTGGAGATCGGCTGGACGTGGATCGCGCCCGGGTGGCAGCGAACATTTGTCAACACCGAGGCAAAATATCTGATGCTGAAACACGCGTTCGAAACCTGGCGGTGCAACCGCGTGGAGCTTAAAACGGATGCTTTGAATGAGCGCTCGCGAAATGCTATTTTACGCATCGGAGCAAAGGCGGAAGGTATTTTTCGCCAGCATATGGTCACCGAAAGCGGACGCCTGCGCGATTCCGCTTACTTTAGTATTATCAATACAGAATGGCCGGAAGTTAAAGCAATACTTGAAGAGAAGCTTGACACCCACAACTCGGAATGAGGTTGATCAAACTAATAATTCTGTTGTCGTTTTCAGCCGTTTTATTCGGCTGCGGGGGAAACTCTACCAGCTCGAACACCGCGAATTCAAATGCGGCAAATTCGCTGCAAGCCAACTCCGCTTTGACCGATCCTTCCAACTCGAACGGCTCCGATACGAATACGGCCGATCCGGCAAACGCGAACATTCAAAACAGCGCCCCGCCTAAACGTACCGTAAAAGCGAAACCGGAAGAAACCCCGATGACGGCGCCCGACGATTCGGAGATCACCTCGGAAAATAACGCGCAGGGCGAGCTGGTGGAAACCCGCATTTTCAAAAACCACGACATGGTGGCCAAGGTGGAGCGCACGCAAAACGCTTTGAAAAAGGACGCCAGTATAAAGGTCTATTTAAAGAACGGTAAGGTTTATGATGTCCCGGCCGGCAAGATCAAAGACATACTGAAAGAGTCACCCGAAGAAATAATAAAAGCGGTCGGCGGCGATGTGGCCGCGGCCGCTTCACAGGCGGCAAACAAAGCTCAGACCGATGCGAAAAGCGGCGCCGGTGCGGCCAATACTTCCGCCGCAAATACGGCTTCGACGCCGGAAAGACGTTAAGAATTGTGAATGGTTGATCGTGAATGGTGAATAGCCGGTGGAATAGGATATAATTCGCGTATTATGGAAGCGACCGACAAATTTACTCTTATATGCCCTTGCTGCGAAGCGACACTGATCATCGACGCCTCGACCGGGGTCGTTTTGAGCCATGATGAAAAACAAAAGGCGCACGGTTCCTTTGACGAGTTAAAGGTGGAGCTCGATAAACAAAAACAAGTGCGCGACCAGCTCTTCGCCCAGGAATTAGGCTCTCAGAAAGACCGCGAGCGTATCCTCGAAGAAAAATTCCGCGAGGCGATGAAACGCGCCGGGGACGATAAAGATGTACCCTTCAAAAACCCGCTCGATCTGGATTAAACTTTGAAACAAAGATCATAATATTCACGTAATTCATGCAACAAAATTCAGGATACAAGCAACAAAATCCACGGAGACTTGCGTAAAAATGAAAAAAAGATTTATCGAAATTCTTTTACTATCGGCTTTTTGCCTTATGGTTTGCGGCGCGGCCGCGGCGCAGATAAAAATAGCGCCGATGGCCATCCAGCAGCGCACCCTGGCAAACGGCTTGAAAGTGGTCAGCTTGCGGGACAATTCCAGCACGACGGTGGCGGTCAACGTCTGGTATAACGTCGGCTCAAAAGACGATCCGCAAGGGCGTTCCGGCTTTGCTCATATGTTCGAACATATGATGTTCAAAAGCACCCGGAACATGAAAAACGAGATGATGGACCGGCTGACGGAAGATGTGGGCGGTTTTAATAATGCCTCTACCTGGGACGACTTTACCAATTATTACGAGGTGATCCCGTCGAATTATCTCGAAAGCCTGCTCTGGGCGGAAAGCGACCGGATGGCGAATCTTAATGTCGATAACGACAATTTCACCTCCGAGCGTGACGTGGTGAAAGAGGAATTTCGCCAGCGGATACTGGCAAATCCGTACGGGATGCTTTTCGGGCAATACCTGGAAAGCCTTTCATTTAAGACTCACCCGTATAAACGCCCGGGCATCGGCAATCTCGATGAATTAAACGCCGCCTCGATCAAAGACCTGCAGGGGTTTTATAAAACATTTTACCGCCCGGACAATGCCACGCTGATCGTGGTCGGCGATTTTAACCAAGCGCAATTCGACGCCTGGGTAGATAAATATTTTAACCGCATCTCGCGGCCGTCCGGGGCAATACCGCGCGTGACGACCGCCGAGCCGGAGCGTACCGCGGAGCAGCGCTTTATGAAGACGGGGCCGAATGTGCCGTTTCCGGCGATCGCCATTACTTACCTGGCGCCGGATTCGAGAAGCGCCGACGTGGCCGCCTTGAAGGTCGCGGAAACGATCCTTTCCGGCGGCGAAAGCTCGCGTCTTTACCAGAGCCTGGTCTACAAACAGCAGATCGCGCAAGAGGCTTCCTTTACCGGCGATATAAGAGTCGACCGGGGGCTGCTCTATTTTCTGGCTATCATGAGTGAAGGCCACACGGCCGCCGAAGGCGAGAAAGCACTGCTCGCGGAGCTGAAGAAAATGCAATCCGCCCCGATCACCGCCAAGGAACTGGCAAAGGCAAAAAATCAGCTCATCACCCGCACTTTCCAGGAGCGCGAGCAGAACGACGGAAAGGCGTTCGCCATCGGCCGCGCGATAATCTATAACGGCGATGCAGCCGCGGTAAATTCCGATATTCAAAAACTGCAGGCGGTCACGATCGCCGACGTCCAGAGAGTTATGAAAAAATATTTCACCGATTCAAACCGCGTCGTGATCTATTACGAGCAGGAGGCAAAGGGAAGCGATGAATAAATTAAAAACGAAAATGAAATTTCTTATAAATACCCTTTGTGTCCTCTGTGTCCTCTGTGGCTCGTCTTTAGCGCAGGAGAAGCCTCCCGAGCCGTCCGCTCCGCGAACGGTAAAGGTGCCGGCGGTGAAGGAAAAAACATTAGCGAATAAGCTGACGGTGGCCGTGATCGAGCGCAAAAATGTTCCGCTGGTGACGGTCGAACTTTTAGTGTTCAGCGGCGCGGATTCCGAAAAGCCGGAAGAGGCCGGTTTGGCAAATATGACCGCCTCGCTTTTGACCAAGGGAACAAAAACCCGGACGGCGACCCAGATCGCCGAGGGGATGGAATTTCTCGGCGGCAGTATAAGCGCCGGCGCGGGTTGGAATAGTTCGACTCTGGTGATAAATGTAACGTCCGACAAACTCGACCAGGCGATGGCGATCATGGCTGACGCGGCCTTAAATCCGGCCTTTGCGCAGAAAGAGATCGATCTGCTGAAAACTCAAACGCTTGACGGTTTGAACTACAATCTTAAGCAGCCGGGTTTTCTGGCGAATTTCGTTGCCAGCCGCTACAGCTTTAACGAGCATCCCGCCGGCGGGACGGTCGAAAGCATCAATAAAATTACCCGTCAGAAAATTGTCGGGTTTCATAAGAAAGAATTTATTCCTGAAAATGCCGTTTTAATATTTACCGGAGATATCACTTCACAAAAAGCTTTTCTTCTGGCGCAGAGGCTTTTCGGAATGTGGAAAAATCCGCCTCCTCCTGAGGCCCGTTTCAAAATAGGAACGGAAGAACCCCCCGAGTCAAAAGCCAAAATTGTAAATCGTATACTGGTGATCGATCTGCCGGAATCCGGCCAGGCGTCGGTTAATTACACTAGAAATCTTAAACATATGCAGCGCAGGTTTAATATAAATTATTATCCCGCGACCGTTTTGAATTCCGTTTTGGGGGGCGGGTATTCATCGCGATTGAACCAGGAGATACGTATCAAGCGCGGGCTGAGCTACGGCGCGGGAAGCAGTTTTGCCTGGCGCGCATACAAGAGTAATTTTTCCACCCGCACGCAGACGAAAAATGAGTCAGCCGCCGAAGTTGCCGAGCTCGTGGTCAAAGAGATCGAGCGGCTGGGCAAAGGCGATCTGCCGGAAAAGGAACTCACGCCGCGCAAATTGACGCTGACCGGGGATTTCGGACGCGATCTGGAAACCACCGGCGGGCTGGCCGGGGCGCTGGCCGATCTTTATTTGTTCGGACTGCCTACCGCCGAGCTCAATTCTTATATGAATAATGTTCGCGCGGTGACTGACGATCAGATCAAGAATTTTGCCTCCGGCAATTTCAGGGGCGGCGATATCATTATCGTCGGCGACGCCAAGGTCTTTATGAACGATCTGAAAAAGCGTTTTTCCGATACGCCGATCGAGGTCATCAAAGCCGCCGAACTGGACGTCAGCAAAGATAATTTGCGGAAATAGCTAAAGCAGCTAAGAATTCAAGGTTCAGAGTTACGCCTTTAGGCGTGATGTTTTCTATAATGTCATCACGCCTGAAGGCGTAACTCTGAACTTTTTACTATGCACGCAAATTTACGTTCATTTATCGAACAACTAAAAAGAGAAAACGAACTGGTCGAAGTCGAAGCCGAGGCCGACCCGTACCTGGAGATCGCCGAGATCCACCGCCGCGTGATCGAGCGGCAAGGTAAGGCGCTGCTCTTTAAAAATGTAAGGGGTTCGAAATTTCCGGTTGTTACCAATCTCTTCGGCACAAATAAACGCATCGAGCTGGCCTTTACTAAAAAACCGCAGGAGCTGGTAAAGATCATGGTCGAGATGATCGAAGTCCTGCTGCCGCCAAAACCGAAAGAGCTTTGGAAATATCGCGGCATGGCGCGCGAAGCATTAAAACTTGGCACGAAACAGGTCAGCCGCGCGCCTGTTTTAGAAAGAAGGCAGAGCGAAGTCGATCTGAACGAACTGCCTTTTCTGACGACCTGGTATGAAGACGGCGGGGCGTTCGTCACACTGCCGCTTGTTTACACCGAAAGCCCGGTGACCGGAAAAACACAACCTCGGAATGTACCGCATCCAGCGATATGACGCAAAAACGACCGGGATGCATTGGCAGATCCATAAGGGCGGCGGGTTTCATTATCACGAAGCGGAAAAAAGAAATGAGGCGCTGCCGCTGAATCTTTTTCTGGGCGGGCCGCCGGCGCTGATTCTTTCGGCGGTGGCGCCGCTGCCCGAAGACGTGCCCGAACTGGTGCTGGCTTCACTGTTAGCGGGTGGAAAAATAAAGACGGCGAAAAATCCTCTGCCCGGCGGTCATTGCGCATGATCGCCGAAGCCGAGTTCGCCATCGTCGGCAAAGTCCCGCCGCATATCCGCAAACCCGAAGGGCCTTTCGGCGATCATTACGGCTATTATTCGCTCCAGCACGATTATCCCGTTTTAAATGCCGAGGCCGTTTTTCATCGCAATGACGCGATCTACCCGGCGACCGTCGTCGGTAAACCGCGGCAGGAAGATTTTTTTATCGGCGATTATCTGCAGGAACTTTTGTCGCCGCTTTTTCCGCTGGTGATGCCCGCGGTGCGCGATCTATGGAGCTACGGCGAGACTGGTTTTCATTCGCTGGCGGCGGCGGTGGTGCGCGAACGCTACGCGCGTGAAGCGCTCGGCTCCGCTTTCAGGATCTTGGGCGAGGGCCAGTTATCGCTGACAAAATTTTTGCTGTTGACTGATACGCCGCAGGACCTGCGCGATTTCAAATCGCTTTTCGAACATATTCTCGAACGCGCCGATTGGGCAAAAGATTTTTTTATTTTTGGCCAGACCTCGTTCGACACGCTCGATTACGCCAGCGGCAAGATCAATCACGGAAGCAAGGCGATGCTTATGGGCCTGGGCGAGTAAAAAGCGCGATCTTGCCCGCGAGTTTAGCGGTGAGCTGCCGCCGCGTGTCAAGCGCGCGGAAGTATTTTGCGGCGGGTGCCTGGTGTTGGAAACGGAAAACTATCAAAGCGATCCCGGCCTGGCCGCCGAATTAGGGAAACTGGACGTATTTAAAGATTGGCAAATCGTCGTACTGCACGATCGGGTAGAATACGCGCGCTCGACGGACAAATTTCTTTGGGCGACGTGGACGCGGTTTAATCCCGCCACGGATGTTTATGCAAATGAAACTAAAGTGCAAAATCATCATCTCAGCTACAGCGCGCCGGTCTTTATCGACGCGCGAATGAAGCCGTGGTTTCCCAAAGAGCTCGAAGCCGACGAGGAAACCGCGCGGCTGGTCGACCGGCGCTGGGGCGAATACTTTCCGGACGAAGAAAAATGAAAAAGCTGCTCAAATACGTCGGAATTTTATTGGCGGTTCTGGCGGTCACATTTGTGCTTTTGCTGATATACGCCTACTTTATCGAACCGCGCATTACCCTGGTCAATCGGTACACGCTCAAAGTTCCGCACTGGAGCAAAGAGCTCAGCGGTTTTAAAGTCGTCGCGATCTCCGACATTCACGGCGGCTCTAACACCATGACCGAAGAAAAGCTGCGCTATCTGGCGGAGCTTGCAAACGGGCAGCAACCGGATGTCATTGTGCTGCTCGGCGATTATGTTTCACAAAGCGAAAAACATTCCGCGGGACGTGACCAGGAGCTGCGCATGCCGGTAAATGTGGTTATAGATAATCTGAAAGGGTTAAAAGCAAAATACGGCGTCTTTGCCGTCATCGGCAATCACGACTGGTGGTTTGACGAAAAACAGGTCCGCGGGGAATTGGAACGCGCCGGTATTCGGGTGTTGGAAAACGAAACCGCTTCGTTTGAAGTGAACGGGAAGAAGGTTTGGCTGCTCGGCATTGAAGATTTCTGGAAACACTACAGGGTAGATATACATACGATCCTTGCCGGTATCGAACCGAAGGAAAATATCATCGCCATCACCCACAATCCCGACAGCTTCGACCAAACGCCCGACACTCTCAGCATCCTGCTGGCCGGGCACACACACGGCGGCCAGGTTTACCTGCCTTTTTACGGGCCGCCGATACCGGTGGCGAAAAAAGAATACACCTTTGGATATATAGTAAGCGGCGGCAGGCAGATGTTCGTGACCAAAGGAGTGGGCACGAGCGGCCCCGGCGTGCGGTTTTGCGCGGTGCCGGAAATAGTAGTGCTTACGCTGGAAGCGGAATGAAAAAACTGCCGGTAATTTTTGGTTTTTTACTGCTCATCGCCGGCGGGTTTTTGGCGTACGCTTTTTTTATCGAACCAAACCGTTTGGTGGTAAATGAATATGAGCTTCGTTTGAAGAACTGGGACAAGAACCTGGACGGTTTTAAGATAGTCGCCGTCTCGGATATTCACGGCGGGTTCCAGTTTTATTGACGAGCAAAAGATCCGCGCCGTGGTGCAAAAAGCTAATGACCAAAATCCCGACCTGATCGTTTTGCTGGGCGATTACGTAGCGCAGAATTCGGACAGAACGAAGTGGAAAATGCCGATGGATAAAATTGCCGAAGGCCTGAAAGGCCTGCAGGCGAAACACGGCGTTTATGCGATCTTGGGAAATCACGACGCCTGGTATAACGCCGACCTGATCAAAACGGAGCTCGAACGTGACGGATACGCGGTGCTGGACGATAAAGTTGCTCTTATAAAAACGGACAAAGGTGAATTTTGGCTTGCGGGGTTTGAAGATATTCTTCCTTACGGAAAGCGGCGGGATTATTCCAATTACGCGAAAAACGTTCTCAAAGGAATAGATAGGCCAGGCGGGAAAATAATCGCCCTGACACACAATCCCGATGCGGCGATGTTCATAACCGATAACAGGGAAGGCCAGTATAAAGTTTCAGACGATATTGTCCTGCTAATGGCCGGGCACACCCACGGCGGCCAGGTGCGGTTTCCGGGATTCGGCGCGCCGCTGGTTCCTTCTTCATTTGGATACACCCGGGGACATATCGTAGAAAGCGGGCTGGACATGTTCGTTACAACCGGCATCGGCACCAGCATCATGCCGGTGAGATTCGGCGTGCCGCCGGAAATCGCGGTGGTGACGTTGAGAAGTGAATGATGGAACGCCGGAATGGAGCGCCGAATTTATTCGGGCAAAAGCACAATAAATTGTGCGCTCCTAGAAATGTCTAAATCCTTCGGGCTGCATGAGAGTAACGCCGTGTTTGTCCTGAAGCTCAACACGACCGGTTTTATCGGTGATCTCCCCGATCTGCGTCACCGGAAGTTTTTCGAGCTTGCTGCGCAGATCCCGTCGCAGCCGCCGGGGAACGGTGAAGAGCAGTTCGAAATCCTCGCCGCCATTCAATGCCAGGTCGAATTCGTCGGGGAAATTTAAGCCCTTGAGATTTTTATCGATCGGTATTTTCTCGCGGTCGATCAACGCCCCGACACCGCTTTCGCGGCAGAGGTGGGCCAGGTCCGACGACAGCCCATCGCTGATATCGATCATCGCCGTGGCGATCTTAAACTCGCCCAAAATTCTGCCTGCATCACAGCGCGGATCCGGAGCCAGCTGCCGCCTGATGAGGTTTTCTGCGAAATTCGCTTTCTCAGCGCCGCCGGAGTTTTTTTCGAGAAGCCTCAGGCCGGCCGCTGCTCCGCCCAGCTCACCCGTGACATAGATCAGGTCGCCCGGCCCCGCTCCCGATCTTTTGACCGCGCGGTTTTTTCTGACCTCACCGCCCACGACCGAATCTATCACGACCTTATCCGGGGTTTTGGAAATGTCGCCCCCGGCAAGTTTTACGCGGTGTTTTTCCGCCAGTTGATGCCATCCTTCATAAAATTCCTTAAGAAAATCGGCTTCCCATAATACTTGAGGTATACCGATTGAAACTATTGACCATAAAGGCTTTGCTCCCATCGAAGCAATATCGGAAAGAGAAACCGCCAGGGCTTTGTGGCCGAGAGACCGCGCAGAGGTCCACTCCAGCTTAAAATCTATATCTTCCACCAGCATATCTGAGCTGACGACCATATCCTTGCGGCTGCTTTGCGAGATCACGGCGGCGTCATCACCGATGCCGGTAATAATTCTTTTGCCGCCTTTGGCAGATACGCGGCGAAGGTACTCGATAAATTCAAATTCCGATGTCATTGGCCGAACTTAGTATTTAACCTTAAACAAGCTGGGTGAAATGTTATAAATAATAATGTTGACAGAATCGATAAGCAAGGCTAAAATCTATCCTCGCGTTTATTATCTCATTAGCTGTTAAAGTAACAAATAAAGTTCACGTCTTTCTTTAAGGATAAATTATGGGGCAATCTGCGGTGAAAATTCCGGAGAAAATATTTTTTAAGATCGGCGAAGTGTGCGAATTGGTCGGGGTGCAGGCCCACGTCCTGCGTTACTGGGAGACGGAATTTTCCATGCTGGCGCCGCAAAAGAACCGGTCCGGGCAGAGGACCTACCGCCGCCGCGACGTGGAAATTGCTCTGCGTATCAAAGAACTGCTCTATGACGAGAAATTCACCATCGCCGGCGCGAAAAAGAAATTAACCGAGGAAATTCGCGGGGGAAGCCGCCCCAAAGGAGCGGAAAGGTCGAAAAAAGGGGGCCAGTTCGACCTCTTTAAGGAAGAGGATTATTTCCCGCCCGCCGGCGACGCCGAAGACACGCCCGGGGGAGAAGAGATCGAGGCTTCGGCCGGTTCATTGAATTTTTCCGACGAAACGGCGGAAAAGAAAGCCGCTTTCATTTCCCTGGCAAAAAACCTCAACGAGATCCTGCAAATTCTGAACAAGGAAGAGAACGGGAGAAAATAACCATGCTCCTGTCCGACAGCAGTAAACCTTTAACTCAAATCACGAGGTAATTATGCGCATATTTTCCAAACTATTGTTTCTTACGTTTTTTCTGATGTTGTGTGCCGTAGCCGCGTCCGCACAATCTCAGCCGAAAACCACCCCTACTCAGCCGAAAACCACCACTACCGACCCAGCCGTAAAACCCACGCCTGAAAAGGCCAAGGGCAAGATAGAGTTTCCGGAAATTACCGGCTGGACAAAAGGGAAAATTACTGAATATCCCGCTAAAGAGCTCGGATACAGCGTGCCCTACAATTCGGACCGGGGCGTTATCGTCACTATCTATGTTTATAACGGAGGAAATAAAACCATTCCTAATGAACTGACGGGAATCGTCGGTAAGGAAATGTCCAAGGCACAAAGTGATCTGTATGCTTTGGAAGAGAGAGGGGTCTATCAGAACGTGAAAGAGATCAAAAGCGACAAGGTAGTTCTGGGAGGGACCGATGGAAAGGTCAATGCCCTCCGCTCGCTGTTCAGCTTTACGATACAAGGCAGAGATGTGAATTCGGAAATTATTCTCTTTCCTTACCAGAATAACTTTATAAAGATCAGGGCTACCCGTCCGAAAACATTGGGTAAAGAGGCGGAAAATGAACTTGCAGAACTGCTAGGCGAGATCGACGTTTTATTCGCAAATTAAGTAAATCGCTCTTTTGCCCGGGCTTTCGGGAAACGCCCGTTAATTGCCTATCAGGCACTAATTCAACAGTTTGACAAAAGCAAATAATCGTACATACTTGAAAGTTGACATTGTCGGGACGTAGCGCAGCCTGGTAGCGCGCACGCTTGGGGTGCGTGAGGTCGCTGGTTCAAATCCAGTCGTCCCGACCATTTACGATTCAGCCTCCGGCTTCCGGGCCGGGGGTTTTTATTTTAATGGCTAATGCTGAAAATATTATTGATCATTCTTGCACTGATCATTCACCATTACCATTAAAATAATAGGTATTGTTTCGGTTGTCTTTTTTTGCTAAATTATTCATATATCAGCTATTTCAGATATTGGTGGCAACCGGGACAGTTGCCGGTTTAGAACGTCAAAAATCAACGGAGACCTAAGAATTGACTGCAACAATTGAGCGCACCAAAGCTATTTACGGCATCGAGAATTGGGGCGCGGACTATTTTGGCGTCAATAAAAAAGGAAATCTGGTAGTTCATCCTTCCGAGAATGACAGCCGCGCCGCCGATCTGAAGGAAATAGTAGACGATCTGCGCCGCCGCGGAGTAAATCCACCGATCCTGCTTCGCTTCCCGCAGCTGCTCGCCGCCCAGGTCCGCAAACTCCAACGCTCCTTTAAAAACTCCATCAAGGAATTCGGATACGAAGGCGGGCACATGTGCGTCTACCCGATGAAGGTAAATCAAAACCGCGCCGTGGTGGAGGAATACCTGCGCGAGGGAACCCGCTATAACTTTGGCCTGGAGGCCGGTTCGAAAGCCGAGCTTTACGCTGCGCTGTCGATGGAACAATCGCCCGAAAGCCTTCTGGTCTTAAACGGCTTTAAAGACGAGGAATTTATCCGGCTGGCCTTTACCGGCGCGCAGGCGGGAAAAAAAGTCGTCATCGTGATCGAGAAAATGAGCGAGCTCGAGCACGTCCTGCGAATAACGGAGGAGCTGACCGCCAAAGACGCCAAAGTATCGCTGCCGATGGTCGGCGTGCGGGTAAAGCTTTACTCAAAAGGCTCGGGCAAGTGGGAAAAATCCGGCGGCGAGGCGGCAAAATTCGGCTTGACCACCACGGAAATTTTGGAAGTTATTCGGCAGTTAAAGGAGAAAAGCCGCATCGAGATGTTCCGGCTGCTGCACTTTCATATCGGCTCGCAGCTGACCGACATCAAGCGGATCAAGAACGCCATGAAGGAAGCGGCGCGCGTTTACGCCAAGATCCATCAGATTAAGATCCCGATCGATTACCTGGACGTCGGCGGCGGGATGGCGGTCGATTACGACGGCTCGAAAACCTCTTTTGAGTCTTCGGCAAACTACAACGCGCAGGAATTTGCCAATGACGTGATCTACGTCATCAAAACCGTTTGCGACGACGAGAACGTGCCGCACCCGACGATCATCCAGGAATCGGGCAGGTTTCTTTCGGCCTATCACGCCATCCTGGTCACGAATATTCAGGATGAGATCGAAACCGTGGTGGAAGACAAACACCAGCCTATGTCGATCGAGGAAGACGATCCGCAGATCATCAAGGAACTGTACGACCTGCGCGAGACCATCAATGGAAAGAATTACCAGGAGTATTATCACGACGCGCTGGAAAACCGCGAAGAGCTCTTTACAATGTTCAATCTCGGCCTGATCTCGCTCGAGGACCAGCGCCAAGGGCGAAGTTCTCTTTTGGGACGTATGTGAAAGCGCCGATAGGTTTGCCCAGCAGAAAAAGTACGTTTCGGAAGAGTTTGACGAGCTACGGCGCCTGCTTTGCGCCAAATATCTGGCAAATTTCTCGGTATTTCGCTCGATGCCGGACAATTGGGCGCTGGAACAGCTGTTTCCGATAGTGCCGATACATAAACTCAACAAAAAGCCCACGGAATATGCTACTCTATGTGATATAACCTGTGATTCTGATGGAGTTGTCGATAAATTTGTAGATCTGCACGATATCAAACCGGTTTTGGAGCTTCATCCTTTGGAAGACGGCGAGCCGTATTACCTGGCAATGATGCTGGTAGGGGCGTACCAGGAAGTGATGGGCAATAATCATAACCTTTTCGGCGTCCCGCACGAGGCTCATATCCATATAGATGACGACGGGTACATTATTAAAAAAGTGCTGCTCGGCTCAACTCTGGGCGAAGCGCTGGAAAGAGCCAGGTATGAAGGATCGCAGCTGCACGAAAATTTCCGGCAGCTGGTAGCCCAACAGGTCAAGGATGGAGAGCTTACTTCCAAAAAAGGGAATTCACTGATCGAGTATTATGAATCCAAAATAGGCGCTTACACATATCTCTCCCCGAACGGGGAGAAAAAAGCCAAACGCCGGGGCTGATCTATCGAAAAGTTTTTAGCTATTTTAAATAAGGAGTTTAATAACAAGAGCCGTGACCGCAATAATTTGAAAAATAACACGGCATTTTATAATTCGGAGACGCTATGGTAACTCAACGTAAACCCAAATCTTCTAAATTTTTAACTGTTCCTACCCGCCCGATCCCGGTGGATCGCGACCGCTCGGTCGCCGGGCTGCTGGAAAAAATGGAGGGCGCCGGGTTCGGCGCTAAACAACTGGCCGAGGCGCATCGCATCTGGCTCGACATGCTCGACGATAACAGCACGATATATATGTGCGGCGCGGGCAATCTGGTTCCCGCGGGCTTGCGCCGGCTGCTGGCTTATGTGATCAAAAACCGCTTTGTCGACGTTCTGGTGCTTTCCGGCGGGGTGCTTTTCGCCGACCTGCACGAAACGCTGGGCAGGCATTATTACCAGGCGCACCCGAGCATGGCTGACGATGAACTGGAAACCTCGCAGGTGGTCCGCATCGGCGACATGCTGGCGAACCAGGAAGAATACCGCGAAGCGGACGAATGGATCGGCAGCGTTATCAACCAACTGGAGCAGGGACGGGCCTATTCGACCCGCGAATTTTTGCATTTGATCGGGCGTGAGCTGGCCGAGATCGCCAACGAAGACGGCATTTTGACGTCGGCGTTCAAAGCCCGGGTACCGATCTTTTGTCCCGACCTGGTGAACAGCGAAATTTCCGTGGGCCTGGTTCGCAGCCGTTTTGAGAAAAAGACGCAGTTTGTTTTCGACACGGTGCAGGATGCGCTGGAAATGATGCAGATCGCGCAGCGTACGCGAAATTCAGGTTTGATAAATCTGGGTTCGCATAACGCCAAGAACTTTCTGGATATTACCGAGCTTTCGCTTTACATCGTTCGCACCAACCCGCGCGGCCACAAATACGCGATCTCGATAGCCAACGACACCCCGCCGCAGGGCGCGCGGACGCCTTCGATCCAGAATACGTTCACCTCGAATTTCGGCAAACTGGTGCGCGGCGCGACCACCGCTTATGTGGACTGTGATGCGTCGATAGCCGTGCCGATGCTCGTCACCGCGCTGTCGCAAACCGCCGCGAAATATATGAAAGGACGCAAGCGCCCCAACTTTATTTTCCAGGGCCGCGATCTGCAGGTAGATATCCCGTAAGGGAGTGGAGAGTTTAGAGAGTTTATTGAGTCGTGAGTCAGTAGCGTCGGCGTTAGCCGATGCGTAAACTAAGCAATTACGCATCGCCTGACGGCGACGCTACTGACTTTTACTCGACGAACCCAACAAACTCTAAAGACTCTACAAACTTTTTTATGTCCGAATCAGTCCATCTTCCGATGAATTTCGGCGGCATTGCCGAAGAGGAATTTTCTTCTTTTGAGCGCGCCCGGGTGGCCGTGCTGCCCGTTTCCTACGAGGGCACCGTTTCCTACGGGACCGGCACCGGCGAAGGCGCGATGGCGATCGTCGATGCCTCGCGCAATATGGAGCTTTATGACGAAGAAACGGACACCGAAGTTTACCGCGTAGGGATTCACACGCTCGACGAAATGCCGTCGATCGATCCGCCGGAGAAAATGATGACAGCGCTTTACGAACGCGCGAGGGAAGTCATCGAAGCTGAGAAATTCATGGTGATGCTGGGCGGTGAACATTCCATCAGCGGCCCTGTCATCAGGGCCCACGCCGAGCGTTATCATAATCTTTCGGTGCTGCAGATCGACGCCCACGCCGACCTGCGCGACGCTTATGACGGCACGCCTCACTCGCACGCTTCGGTCATGGCGCGGGTGGTAAAAGACCTGCGTGTCCCGGCGGTGCAGGTCGGGATAAGGTCGATCTCCGTGGAAGAAGCGCGCTCGCTGGATGAAGGCCTGCCGACAAAAATTTTCTGGGCAAAGGACATCGCCGGGCGCACCGATTGGTGGGACGCGGCGGTCGATTCGCTGACAGATAATGTTTACCTCACGATAGATATCGACGGGCTTGACCCTTCGCTGGTTCCGACCACGGGGACGCCCGAGCCGGGCGGTTTGGGCTGGTACGAAGTTTTGGGTTTGATCCGGACGCTGGCAAAAAAACGCCGCGTGGTGGGGATGGACCTGACGGAATTTTCCCGCGTCGAAGGAATGGACGCGCCGGCCTTTCTCTGCGCCAAGCTGGTCTATAAAAGCTTGAACTACATTTTCGAAGGCCAGACGCCGCGCGTCAGAAAAAATTAAGACAATAAACTCCTCTGAAAGAGATACAATTTTATCCCGCCAGCCACCCGACGAACCCGAGCCAGATCTGCGTTTCGGCAAAAACCACCCGCAGGGGCAAGGACGTGACAAAGAGGATCACGGCCGCCAAAAAGACCTTATTTACTTTGCGGTGTTTCAGCGAATGCCAGATCAGACAAGTGACGGCGATCACATCCGCCGCGCCGAATGCCCAGGCCATCGCGTATTCCGGAGGAACAACAGGTACACGGAAAAAAGCCGCCGGTAAAAAATTGACCGCCGTCATCAGCATCAGAGTTTTATGTTCGGCGGGGCGCTTGCGGTAATAGATCGCTCCCGCGAAAAACAAAACGAATAATGCCATATCTCCCGCCGGCAATATAAAAAAGCTGTGCGGACTTGCACCCGGCGGCGCGCTTGCCCGAACCAACTGTGCGTCGTACGCCGTCGCCATTCCGACGATCACGACAATTGCCGCCAGGGCGATCCCGGCCATTCCCATGGTCATGTGCAGTTTGATATTTTTCGAGCGGATCAGAGCGACTTGGGCAACGAAATAGATCACCCACAAGGACATAACGATGCCGTGCGCGTGAACCAGCGCATTTGCTACCGGCCTGACATCGAAAAACGCGCTGAAATAATAACTTCTGAAATATCCCGCAAGAACAAACAACGGAAACAGAATCGCCGCCCATAAAAACAATTTTCGGTCCGACAGCCGGCGTAAAGTATTTACATTGATCGCCATAAAATCACCTCCTATTGCTAAGGCGCAAAATTACGGCAGATCGTATCTCTAATTTTTAATAATTTTTTGAAATGAAAAAATGGCAGCGGGGGCTATTCAATTCTGAAAAAGCCGCCCGCTCCTCGTGTGGCTGGAAGAAAGCCGCCTAAAGGCGGGACTCAAAACTAAGTTTCCACCGAGCGGGTGGAAAGCCCGAGCCAGTTTCCCTCATCCGATTTGCCGACCATATAGACGCCGATATTCACCCGGCCGACGCGGTACACCCGCAGGTCGGTCAGATTGTTTCGCAGCACATCGAACGCCGGGCGGTAGCTGTCGGCCTGCTGCAAGGTAACGGCGTATTTTTGATAAAAATCCTCGAAGCTGGCTTCCTCGACCGCCGCTTGCGAGTTTTCCGCGGGCAAATTTCGCAGAAAATCGTCGGTAATGTCCTGGCTGCCCCACTGGAGCGTTTCAAAGGGGTAATCCGATTCGCTTAGGAAATACAACCCCTCGGTCTTTTCTTTTAACTGCGCTAAAATTTCGTTATCCTGCATGATCCCATTTTACCAGTTTAGAGTTACGCGTTCACGCGTGATCACGCCTAAAGGCGTAACTCTGAACGTCTTTTTCACTATTTTACAAGAACTTTCGCCCTCCCGAATTCGTAATACTACTGGTCAATTTTTCACAGGTATGATTCCATTTTCATACGCCCGGGGTTTAAGATAAAATAAACCAGGCTTAAAAGTTCAAGAGGTGACAGCATTTATTATGAAGAGCAGTAAAATAAGAGTTTTGATATTTTTGACAGGCGCGTTGAGCCTGTCGGTTTTTTTGTCCAGCGGTTGTAAAAATAATTTGTTTGGCGCGGAAAATGTCCCCGTCGATACCACGTCCCAGCCTTCTGCGCCGGCCACGCCGCTGGTTGTCGAGGGAGTCAGGGCTTCTTATGCCGACATAGTGGACAGGGTGTCGCCGGCGGTGGTAAAGGTCAATTCCGAACGCAAGAACCAGAAGCCAAACTTGCCGGCCGTGCCGAATAATCCGCTCGCGCCTTTCCCGTACGGCGACCAAATTCCGCAGCAGCGCGGGCCTTCGATCCAGCGCGGCGTGGGTTCCGGCGTGATAGTTTCCGCCGACGGTACGATCCTGACCAATAATCACGTGATCGACGGCGCCGATAAAGTCCAGGTGGAAATGACCGATAAGCGCAGCTTTGAAGCCAAAGTGGTCGGAACGGACAAGCCCAGCGATCTGGCGCTGCTGAAGATCGACGCCAAAGATCTGCCCTATTTATCGCTGGGAGATTCGGACAAGGTCCGTGTCGGCGACGTGGTGCTGGCGATCGGCAACCCGCTCGGCATGGGACAGACGGTGACCGCCGGCATCGTCTCGGCCAAGGGAAGAAGAACGGGCCTGAGCGACGGCAGCTTTGAAGATTTCCTGCAAACCGACGCGCCGATCAACCAGGGAAATTCGGGCGGCCCACTGATCAACGTCACTGGCGAACTGGTCGGCATCAATTCGCAGATACTTTCGCCTTCCGGCGGTAATATCGGCATCGGGTTTTCCATCCCGTCGAACATGGCGAAAAGCGTGATGGAACAGCTGCTCAAAGACGGCAAGGTCCATCGCGGGCAGCTCGGCGTGGTGGTGCAAAACCTTACGGCCGATCTGGCCGAGAATTTTGATGTTAAGGGCCTTGACGGGGTAGTGGTCAACCAGTTGAAAAAAGACGGCGCTGCCGACAAGGCCGGGATCAAACGCGGCGACGTCATTCTGACGTTGAACGGGGAGAAGGTCGAAGACAGTAATTCCCTGCGAAACCGGGTTGCCGGAACGGCCCCCGGAACCTCGGTGACACTGAAAATTCAGCGCGACGGCAAGGAGCAGGAGATAAAGGTCACGCTGGACGAAGCTTCGCAGGACGACCAGCCGGGCACCGGCCAGGCTCCGGCGCCGGGCAAGGAAGAGGAATCTTCGAGCGGCGGCAAGCTCGGCATCACGGTGCAGCCTCTGACCCCCGATGCGGCCAGGAAATTAGGCCTGCCCCCCGATACCAAGGGGCTGGCCGTTTCGGATATCGATCCGAACGGGCCCGCCGCCGAGGCCGGGATCAGGGAAGGCGACGTCATTCTCGAGGTGAACCGGCAGGAAGTGCAAACCGCCGACGAGATGAAATCGGCGCTCGGCACATCGTCGAACAGGGCTTTGCTGCTGGTGTCGCGCCGCGGCCAGGCCGTGTTCATAACCGTTCCGTTGAATCCATAACCGACGGTCCGGCCGCCGGAAGTGCCTAGCGGGAAATGGGCGTGTTTCATGTTTCGGGAGAGTGTGAGTGAAACACTGAAACAAAAATGAAACACGCATTTGGGAAATTTGAAGCTTTCAAACAACAGGCGCATTCCTTTGGGCGCTCGTTTAGCATAACTCAATGCGAAAGCTCCCGGAAGAGAGGTTTTTGGAGAGTTGGTGAAATTTACGCCCGCCATTACCTTTCGCCAAACGACCACGCTATCGCTTGTCGTTTGGCCAGGCAATGGCGGGCGAAACTTTGCCTATAAATCGGAAATGTGATCGCGAAACAACGGGTCGGTACGGTATCAAGGCTCGAAATCTTCCAAATCCTCCCAGCCGTTGCCTTGCCTGCATTGCGTCACGGTACTGGTGCAAACCTCAAACTTGGTGACCGGGTGAATTTCCCAATGCGTCCTTCTTCTCGGCACATCGTCGCCGACGTGCTGGGTGTCCAGCATAGCCCAGCCTGTTACCCTGACAAAAGCTTTTTGTTCTGCCAGGTCGCGCAGTTTTCCGATCGTCCAGCCAGCCGGACGGATACGCGGAGAAATTTCCGCTGTTAGTGATCTTTCTTCCGGGTCATTCTTACGTGTCACTAGAACAATATGAAAATCGTTATTGTCGGTTTTTTTGAGATTACAGTTACAGGACTCCGCGCCGCTGGAGTAATTTTTCGCGTCTTTTATATACAGCATCACCTGAAGCCCCCGGCCTTCACCCCATGATTCAAGCAATGTGCGGGATTGCCCTGACGACCAGGAGGCCGGATGGGTAAAGTTGGCAATTTCCAAAATGGTAAAAAGATTGACTTCCGAGGTTGCCGGAGTATCGGTTCTATTTTTTTTCCGATTTAATTGTGGGTCGCCCCCACATCCTTCAGCGGGGCAATTTGCAAAGCTAGTAGCTCCGCAGCAGTTTTTATTGGGCTTACAATCAGATTGAGCATATTGGGTAACGGGATAGAGAAAAAGAACGATCAAGAGAAATAAGAGTTTCTGTCTCATAGGAGTTTCCTTTAATTTTGAGGATAGAGTGGAACAGACCGTTTATATCATTAAGAGTTTGAATAGGCAATAAAAATTGCTAAGAGAGTGGAATGGTTCTGAATCTCCATAAAAATTGAAGACTGATACATCTGGCATAGATGTTGCAAAATCAATCGCGATTAAGGATTTTGCTTAATCATAAAGTTTTATAAACTCTGAAAACACAGGATTAAGGCGGTTGATGTTAAAAACAGTCGAAAAAAGTGTCATTAATTGTCACTAAATTTAACGAAAACTGTCATTAATAGTGTCAGAAAATTCCGGGGGAGTAAGCATGAACCTCAAAAAAGAAAACGGATTCTCGCTGATCGAACTGTTAGTTGTCGTGGTCATTATCGGCATAATAGCCGCTTTGGCAGTGCCGGCGCTGAGAAAGTCCATTCGCGCCACTGAAAACACGTCCGCCTTTTCTACCTTGCGCTCGATGGGGCAGGCACAGGCCAATTTTTACTCACAGGGAAACAGGTATGGCCGTCTGGATGAACTGGCCGCGTCACAGGGCGAAAGTTTGGGTGTCGTGGCCGGAAACGACATTCTGCGCGGGCCTTTTCGCTATACACTGATCTCCGATCCATCAGATACTGAATTGGCGAACGGTTACGTCATTTTGGCCGCGCGCCCGGTTCCGGGAGATGTACCCTATGCAATCACGATCGATCAAACCGGGGTAATTTCCGATGCAATAGTACCTTAAAGTCCTAAAGTCCGAATTACAAAACCCATGGAAAACACCGAAGTTATCGAACCACGAGTCGCGTCGGAACCTATAATTGAAACAAACGAGGCCCTTGGAGCATCCTGCAAGCGCGCCCTGGAAGAAGTGAGTACGCTGGAGATGTCGCAGCAGATCCTGGCGATGATCGAGCGCAGCCTGCAAAAAACAGGGGTCAAGGATTACAACACCACCGGTGTAAAAAAATACCTGCATGAGCTTTTCGGCCTGTCGCCTGATACCGCCCCGGAAGAGATCAACGGGATGGAGTTCATTTTCTGGCAGGAAGTGCAGTTGTGGCGCTCGGCGCTCTCGCAAAGGGACAGTTTTATTTCGGTCAGCGATCTGCGCCACTATTGTGAAAGCTCGCGGCCCCCGCTGAGCGAACAGGCTTTGCTGGCGCTGGCCAGGTTTTACCGCGGCTTGTCCGCCACGGAAAAGACAACTTCCAAATTCGACATGATCATCACCCGCCTCTTCAGCCGGGATGAAGAAGAGGGCACGCGGCGTTTGTCCGGCAGCCGGAACGTGATCGCCGAAACCCTGGACGATCTTTACCGGGAATGGCTGGGAATTTCACCCCAGCAAACGATCGAAGACGATAAGATCGTCGGGGCGGTGTCAAAATTTAATGAATTCATTGCCAAGGCCGAAGAGGCCACGACTTTTGAGGCCCTGATCGGCGACGGGTTTTTCGGCGCCGTCAAGGAATATAAGAAAGAGCTGGGCCAGGTATTTTATGCTCCGCCGGTGGCTGCCGCGGCGATCGACTGCAATGTCAGGGTAGGCAACTGTTTTGTCGAGCTGCTGGAGCAGTACCGCCGGGAAAAGAAAGCCGAAGGACGCGGGAGCGAGCCGCTGGACCCGCTGCTGGAACAGGTCATATCGGAAAGCACCAATAAGACCGTGCAGATCGTCTATGAGGCGAAGAAAAACTATTTGCGCTTGAACGAGCAAAGAGAAAGACAAAGATTGCTCGAGATCGAAACGCTGCATCTGCCGGAAAAGGAAGTAGCGGAAAAGCCGCGCAGAGTTAATACTCCAAACCCGTTTGCCATCAATAAATGGCTGATGGCCGGAGGCCTGGCCGCGGTTTTATTGAGCGGATTGCTCTACGTCTGGGTCGAATACGGCAGCGCCTCGAATACAGCCAGATCGGCGCTTAAGCTCAATGAAAAGGAATTGCCCGGCGGGGAGTATTTAACCGCCGCCCGGGTCAATAATAATACCTTTTTCGGCGTGGTGGTTACCACGAAGTGGAACACTCTCACCGAGGACAACAAAAAGAAGGTCCTGGAGCAGCTTATTACCGCCGGAAAAGACAAAGGCTACAGCCAGGTTTCATTGTTGAACAACGACGGCCGGGTCGTCGGCTACGCCGGCGCAAAGGGGACAAAACTTTTTTAACCGCCTTCCTTGACAGTTTTCAGACTTAACACCATAATTACTTTTTTTAACGGGCACAAGATAGTGTGTTACGGATAAAAAATTATGCTATCGAGTGCGATAATCCGCGCTTATGGCATTATTAGTATTTACCGACCTTTTTTAATAACAGGAGCATCAATGAACGCAAAAAAGATCTTGAGCTTTGCGGCTGAAAAAGGCGCAAAGTTCGTGTCCGTCCGTTTTACCGACCTGCCCGGTTCCTGGCATCACCTGACCTTTCCCATCGCGCAGCTCACCGAAGATTCATTTGAAGACGGTTTCGGTTTCGATGCATCCAGTTTGCGCGGCTGGGCGGCGATCAATGAATCCGACATGCTGCTTATTCCCGATGCGGGGCGCTTCTGGATCGATGCCTTTGCCCATGAAACGACACTATGCGTGATCGCGAACGTGGTCGACCCGATAACCAAGGAAGGCTACGGCCTGGACCCGCGCTCGGTAGCGATCCGCGCCGAAGGCTATCTGAAATTTACCGGCATAGCCGATACGATCTACGTCGGCCCGGAAGCGGAATTTTTTGTTTTTGACAATGTCTCGTATCACAACGATCAGAATTCGGCCGGTTATTTTATCGACTCCGAAGAGGGCCACTGGAATTCGGGGCGCGGCGGCGATGATCTGATGCCGAATTACGGTTATCACATCCGCCCCAAGGAAGGCTACGTGCCGGTTGCGCCGCTGGATTCGCTGATCGACCTGCGTTCGGAAATTTCGCTGGCTTTGGGCGACGTCGATATCGAAGTGGAATGCCACCACCACGAGGTGGCCACCGCGGGACAGTGCGAGATCGATTTTAAATATTCCAACCTGCTCAATTGCGCCGACAACCTGATGCTTTTCAAATATGTGGTGAAAAATGTCGGGCACGCGAACGGCAAAGCTGTCACCTTTATGCCGAAACCGCTCTACGGCGACAACGGCTCCGGAATGCACTGCCACCAATCGCTCTGGAAAGACGGGCAGCCGCTTTTTGCCGGCGACCAGTACGCCGGGCTTTCCGAGATGGCGAAATTTTACATCGGCGGGCTGCTGAGACACGCTCCCGCGCTGGTGGCTTTTGCCGCGCCGACAACGAACAGCTACAAACGGCTCGTTCCGGGTTTTGAAGCGCCGGTGAACCTGGCTTATTCCGCGCGCAACCGTTCGGCGGCGGTGAGAATACCGATGTTCTCTCCCAGCCCGAAAGCAAAGCGTCTGGAATTTCGCCCGCCGGATCCGTCCTGCAATCCCTACATTACTTTTGCGGCGCTGCTGATGGCGGGTTTGGACGGCATACAAAACCGCATCGATCCCGGCGAGCCGCTCGACAAGGACATCTACGATCTGCCGCCGGAAGAACTGAAAAATGTTCCCAGCCTGCCGGGCTCGCTCGACGAAGCGCTCAAGGCGCTGGAAAACGATCACGATTTCCTGCTCAAGGGCGACGTGTTCACGACGCACATGATCGAACGCTGGATCACTTATAAGCGCGAAAAAGAGATCAACCCGCTGCGGCTGCGCCCGCACCCGCTCGAGTTTTCGATGTATTTCGATATTTAATTGAAATAGATAGTTAAAATAGAAAACCGGTAGACGTGGTAAGGTCTGCCGGCTTTTCTTTTGTTTTCTTTGCGGACTTTGCGTCTTTGCGTGAAATTGTCTCACGCAAAGGCGCAAAGCTCGCAAAGTATCGCCAAGGCCGAAATCGATATTTTGACTTGTTTTCACCAACTTCTGCATAATCGAAACATCATGACCACGGCAATAATTCATCATCCTATTTATCTGCAGCACGACACCGGCCCAGGCCATCCTGAAACGCCTTCGAGGTATGCCGTGGTGACGGATGCGCTGCAAAACGACGCCGGATTGTGGGGCGGTTTGCTAAAGCTGGAAGCCGAAAGCGCTTCCCGCCAGACGATCGAAAAATGTCACACTGCCCGTCACTTTGAGACGGTCGAAGAAGCGGTCAAAGAAGGCGCCGGCTATCTCGACGCCGACACGGCCGTTTCCGCGCGTTCATTTGACGCCGCTTTGTACGCAGCGGGCGGGGCTTGCCGGGCGATAGACGCGGTGATGAACGGGGAAGCGAAGAACGCTTTTGTGCCGGTGCGCCCGCCGGGACACCACGCCACGCACACGCGCCCGATGGGGTTTTGCCTTTTCAACAACGTGGCGGTCGCCGCGCGTTACGCGCAGCAGAAATACCCCGAGATCGAAAGGGTGGCGGTGGTCGATTGGGACGTGCATCACGGCAACGGCACGCAGGATATCTTTTACGAAGACCCGTCCGTTTTCTTTTTTTCGATGCATCAATACCCGTGGTATCCGGGCACGGGCGCAAGCGGCGAAACCGGAAGCGACAAAGGCCGGGGCTACACCATGAACATTCCCGTCAGGGCGCACACCAAAGCGGCCGAACAGAGAAACATGTTCGACGCGGCTTTGGAAGACATACACAAAGATTTCCCGCCCGATCTGATAATTATCTCCGCGGGTTTTGACGCGCACCTGACCGATCCTCTGGGACAGCTTCTTTTGCGGGACGAAGATTACATCGAGATGACCAGGACCGTAAAGCAATGGGCTGATGAGACGTGCCGGGGAAGAATTATTTCCTGCATGGAAGGCGGTTATAATCTGCAGACCCTGGGCGAGACGGTGAGAGCGCACGTTAGCGCTTTGATTTAACGCCCCTGTTTAGAGTTACGCCTTCAGGCGTGAGATCCTTGAGGAGCTTCACGCGTAAACGCGTAACTCTGAACTCCGATTGGAAAATCCAGACTTCTGAGATAGACTTTATTCCGGCTTATTAATGTCGTAAGGGGAGAAAAAATATGCCAGACTCGGATTTGACCTGTGTCGAGTGTAAAGAGCTTTTTCTGTTCAGTGAAAAGGATCAGGAAGATTTCTACCGCCAAAATCTGATGGCGCCGCAGCGTTGTCCAAAATGCCGTTCGCGCAAGCGCGTGCAGGCGGCGGACACTCCGGCCCGCTTTGAAATAGTCTGCGATAACTGCGGCAAGCACGATCACGTGCCGTTTCAACCGAAGGAAGGCAGAACAGTTTTGTGCAAGCAGTGCCACTCGGCGCAGCGCGCCAGAACGAAACAGGCGTACCAGTAAAACAGCAAATGAATTTTGAAACCGTAATTTACGAAGTGCGTAATAACGTGGCGGTTATCACTCTGAACCGCCCCGATGCGCTCAACGCTTTATCGCTGCAGTTGGCGGAGGATCTGACGCAGGCGATAAAAAAAGCGGTTGAAGACGGAGCGCGGGCGGTCGTTCTGACGGGCGCGGGCCGGGCGTTTTGCGCCGGCGGCGACCTGCGCGAGATGCAGGAGATCGCGCAGAAGGGAGGCAGGATCGAGGAATTTTTCGAAGAGCCGCTGCGCAAGCTGCACGAATGTATTTTGTTGATACGCGAAACTCCGCTGCCGTTCATCGCCGCGGTCAACGGCGTCAGCGCCGGCGCGGGAACGAATTTTGCGCTCGCTTGCGACCTGGTATTTGCCGCCGAAAGCGCTACTTTTACCGAGGCTTTTATCCGCATCGGTTTAACGCCCGATTGCGGCGGCTCTTTTTTCCTGCCCCGGACGGTCGGGGAAAAAATGGCGGCGGAAATTTTTATGACCGGCGAATCGATCACCGCCGAGCGCGCCGCGCGAATGGGAATGATCAACCGGGTGGTGGCCGCCGATTACCTGATGGACGATGCGATAATCACGGCGGAGCGGCTGGCGCTGGCGCCGACGGCCGCGATCGGGCGTATTAAGGAGATGATAAACGCCAGCTTTTCCAATACTTTACAGCAGCAACTGGAGCTGGAGCGCGATTGCCAGATACGCTCGGGCCAGTCGGAGGATTTTAAGGCAGGCGTCGCGGCGTTTTTCGAAAAACGCGCGCCGCAATTTTCCGGGAAGTGAATTTATTTAATGTCAGGCTGAAAACCGTTGGGTGAGCAGCCCAACGGTTTTTTTAATTGTCACAGGTTTATGAAGTCGCTGACTTATTTTGAACTATTAAAACAGAATAAATATTTCCGCTGGCTGTTTTGGGGACAGAGCATCTCGGAACTGGGAAACTGGTTCAATTTTGTCGCGGGGCTGGGATTGGTGCGGGTTGTTTCGGGGGCCTCGCCCGAAGCCGCGGCGATCCTGCTGCTGCTGCGCACTCTGCCCTACGCCCTGGTGATGCCTTTTGCCGGAACGCTGGTCGACCGCATGTCGCGGCGCACGGTGATGATAGTGACCGACGTGGCGCGGGTGTTTTGCGCGCTGGTTTTTCTTTTGGTGCAGCGCCCCGAAGATCTGTGGATCGCCTATGTCGGCTCGATAGCGCTTTCCACCTTTACCGCTTTTTTCGAGGCGGCAAAGAATGCGACCTTACCGAACCTCGTCGGTTCCGACGGGCTGCTGGCGGGAAACGCGCTGATGTTCACGCCGAGATTTTTGCTGATGGCGATCGGGTCGGCCCTCGGCGGATTGGCCGCGGCGTTTTTCGGCTATCACGTGGCGTTTATCATAAATGCGGTTTCATTCGCGCTTTCGGCGTATTCCGTCTGGCTGATCCCGGAGGAAATGACGCGCAAGGAGAGTTTGCAAAGCGGGCGGGAAAACCGGGAAGGGTTTTTTACCGATGTGGCCGAAGGCTTTAAGTTCGCCTTCCGGCGCAAATTCATCCTGACGATCATCATCATCAACATAATCTGGGCGATAGGTGGCGGCGCCACCAATATGATCTGCGAGAGGCTGGGCGGCGTTTCGTTCGTGGAGAGAGAAGGCTGGAATTCCGACGCGGGCGTGGCGTTTCTTTTTACCGCTACGGGGCTGGGGCTTTTTTTCGGGATGATGATAGCCCGCCGCGTGGGAAATTTTGTCGAAAACGGCGGGCTGACCTATAAGTTCATCGGTTGGTCGGTGATCGTCCACGGCCTGCTTTACGCGGCCGGCGGATTCATGCCGACGCTCTGGCTGGTGGGCGTGATGTTCGTCTTGTCCCGCACGCTGATCGGCGCTGAATATGCGCTGCAGGAAACTCTTTTTCAGCGGGCCATTCCCGACCACATGCGCGGGAGGGTGATGACGCTGGACCGCGGCGCGGAGATCACGGTCTTTAGCTTTTCCGCATTCATAAGCGGCTATGCGATGAACATAATTTCACCCGAATTTTTGACCGTGCTGGCGGGAATCCTGATGGGCAGCGCCGGGGTAATATGGTTCTGGCGCGAACGCGAAGCAAAAGGCGTTATCGATGATGTACCTGTGACGGAAAACAGGTGATTTAGGTTTCTTCTTTTCAATTGCCACTAGTTTTAGCTAGTGGAAAAAAACAATTGAAGATCAGGCTTCAGCCTAAACAAAAATTTAGGCTGAAGCCGCGGGCAAAATTACCAAGTAACAAAACCACTAGCTAAAGCTAGTAGCAATTTAGAATTTTATTTATTTTCCCCCAGGCTATTCTCTAACTCCTTCATCACCTCTGCGCTGGTCCATTCATTGCCGGTGAAGACTTTTTTCACTTTTCCCTGCGGGTCGATCACGATCGTGCGCAGAGAGTGGACGATCTGGGTTTTATCCTGGGGGTCAATTTGATAAGAGAGTCCGAAGAAATCGGCGACCTTTTTAATATCGTCTTCCGACCCGGTCGCGAGCTGCCACAAGGTGAAGTCGGGTTTTACGTCTTTGTTGTAGTAACCGGCGCCGTAATTTTTCAAAACTTCCGGGGTGTCGTTTTTCGGATCGAACGTTATGCTGAGGAGCCGGACCTTATCTTTCAGCTCCGGCGATCGCTGCAGATCCATCGCCATTTCGGAAAAACGGATGGACATCAGCGGGCAGTAATTCGGCAGCGGGCAGCGCGTGTAAATAAAAGTGACCGCCAGCGCCTTTCCGCTAAACTCGTTGATGCTAATGCGTTTGCCGTCCTGATTGGTCAGCTTGAAATCGGGAACCTGCGCGCCTTCGAGCGTTCCGCCAGCCTTATCAGCCGGGGGCGGCGGCTGGTTCGGATTGGGCAGGGCAACGATGCCGATCTTTTCCAGGTAGTAATCGCCCTTGTCCACCACCAATTCCGCGCGGACCTCGGAACCGGGGGCGAGCTCGTCCATCACCCATTCTTCACTGATCGGAAATTCCATCGTCATCGCGTCCATGTAGCCGGGAATTTCCTCGTGCGCGATCGTGGCCTTCTTTTTGGCTTTATCGACGGAGATCACCTTGCCCTTGAACGGAAAGCGTTTTGCTTCGGCGGAAGCAGCCTGGTTGGCCGCGGGTTTTTGACAGGCGGAAATAGCGGCGATAAAAAAGCAGAGCAAAAATAAAGGCAATAATCTTTTTTGCATTTTAACTGTCTACTACTTCCTCAAAGATCTTTTTGCGGTTTTCTTCTTCGGCGCGGTAATAGCGGGAAACGAAATCCACCGCGTCGTGCGGCGAATCGGTCAGGTGGATCAGCATCAGGTCTTCCGGGTTTATGTTTCCCTCGTGCAGCATCGTCGAAGTTAGCCAGGACACCAGGCCCTTCCAGTAAGAGGAATTGAACAGCACCACGGGAAAATTTCTGATCTTGTGCGCCTGGATCAGGGTCAAAGCTTCAAAGGCTTCGTCGAGCGTGCCGAAACCGCCGGGAAAAATAATAAATGCGTTACTGTATTTGATGAACATCGTCTTGCGGACGAAGAAATATTTAAAGGACAAAGCGCGGTTTTGATACAGGTTCGGTTTCTGCTCGAACGGCAATTCGATATTACAGCCGACGGAAACTCCGCCCGCTTCGAACGCGCCGCGGTTTGCCGCTTCCATTATGCCGGGGCCGCCCCCGGTAATGACCTCAAAGCCCGCTTCCGCCAGCAGCCTGCCGGTTTCCCGGGCGGCTTCGTAACTGATCGCGCCTTCCTTCGTCCGGGCGGAGCCGAAAACCGACACCCCGCGCGTGACGTGCGAGAGCGAATCGAAACCGTTGACCAGTTCGCTCATGACGCGGAACACGCGCCATGAATCGGATTGCTGGTAGTCGTCTTTCGGGTCAGGCGAGCGAAGCAGTATTTCGTCTTCGGTGGTTTGCGGCGGCGGGGCTATTTCAATAATTTTGGTCATTTATATAATATTCGGTTCAAAAATTCAGGACGGATATAATACCCTAAATTCCCATAATGTTATAGCCGCAATCGACGTAAATAGTCTCGCCGGTAATGCCGGAGGAAAGATCGCTGACCAGAAACAGCGCCGTGTTGCCCACTTCGCGCACGTCCACGTTGCGTTTTAACGGTGATTTCTCACCGACATAACCCAGCAGCGAGCCCATATTTTTTACCCCGCGGGCGGAAAGCGTGTTGATCGGGCCGGCGCTGATGGCATTGACGCGAATGTTGTCTTTGCCCAGATCGGCCGCCAGGTAGCGGGTCGAGGCTTCGAGCGCGGCCTTGGCGACGCCCATTATGTTGTAGTTAGGCACCACCTTTTCCGCCCCGTAATAGCTCATCGTGACGATGCTGCCGCCGCCGGCCATCAGCGGCGCGGCTGCGCGCGCGAGCTGTGTCAGCGAATAAGCGCTAATCTCCAGCGCCATCGTAAAAGCTTCGCGGCTGGTTTCGCTGAAACCGCCCTCGAGGGCCTCTTTAGGCGCGAAAGCGATGCTGTGCACGAGGAAATCTATCCGCCCGAATTCTTTTCCCACGGCGTCGAAAAATTTATCGACGTCTTCCTGGTTGGTGACGTCGCAGGGAGCCACCAGCGAATCGCCCAGTCCCCGGGCGAGCTCTTCGACATTTTCCTTCAACCTTTCGCCCTGGTAGCTAAAAGCCATCCGGGCGCCCTGTTCGGCGCAGGCCTGCGCGCAAGCCCAGGCGATCGAGCGTTTGTTGGCAACTCCGAAGATCACTCCTAATTTGTCTTTAAGCATAAATTTTAGTCAGCCGCGTAAATTCGCTGCAGTCCTTCAAAATCCATCAGCCTGATGTCCACGTCCACCGGGGTAAGAGCAAATTTTTCGATCAAAAGCGAACGCATCCGGGTTTCGTCCTCCGCGTTCATTTGCGTCACGACGGCCAAAAGAAGCTTTAATTTCGTTCCGGGGCGTATCTCCTGCAATTTTTTTATGGCGTATTCGGTCTTTTTCAGCACCGAGCCGATCTTTTCGTGCGTGATCTCAGGTTTTACCAGAAACGTAACGTCGATACAGGTCACCACGTCGTGGTTGACCAGCAGGCCGTCGAAACCCGCTTCGCCGATGTTTATATGACGCATCAGGGGGGTTTTGCCCTCGTGTTCGACCTGGCGCAAGGCCAGGTCTTCCGCCACGATATAGGCCGAGCGAAGGTCGGCGATCTGCTGCTTGGGAATTCCCAGCGAAGCCGCAAGCTCAATCACCTGGGCGTTTAGCTTGCTTCTTTGTTCGTCGGGCTCGGTCAATTGCCAGTCGATATTTTCATCTTTGGCGGCGACCGTCAGCTTGCGGTGGTGCCGGAGAATAAGCCAGATAGAGATCGTCAATCCGGCCACCGGGAAAAGAATGAGAAACGTGAGCAGCAGCCAGCGCTGCGCCGCGTCGAGGTTGGCCGAGGCAAAGGTCAGCGCCAGGCCCGCGATCAGGCACGCCAGAGCGGTCAAACCCACTATTAGTATCAAATGGTTTTGCGAAGGCGAAAAGAAATTGGACAAAGCTCGTTCTTTAACGGGCGGCATTTGCACTCTCTTTTAAAAGGGATTTATCTAAAGGACTATTATAACAATTTTCAGGGGAGATGTCGTAATCGATGCCCTTTAGTCAATGGTCGGTTAATTCCGCAGTGGTTTTTTCGCGTGAGTTCGTGTGACTTCGTGGTTTCTGCTTTATTGCCTTTAGAATGAGGTTTTAAGAAGGAACCACGAAATTACACGAAACGACACGAAAAAATCCAAATCGGATTACATTCTACAAATATGACGCTCCTACGGAGCTAAAATATTACACTAAACCTTATTTACTTAACTTCCTTTAACACGCGCTGGTACTCGCCGTCTTCCACCCATTTCAAGACCTCGGCCACGCGCCAGATCGGAAACGGGTGCGACATGCCGGCCGAGATAATGTCCGCCCAGAAACGGTCGAGCGCTTTATCGTCATAATTTTTCTGAAACTCCCGGCCCTGCTCCAGAAAGAGATCGTAATCGATCTTGGAGGCAAAAGTTCCGCCGGCGAGTTTCATCATCGTCCGGCCGACCACGTGCTCGTCCTGAATCACCAGCAGGGCCGCGCGGTCGCAGGAAAGCTCCGCTCGCCGCGCCCAGGCCAGCAAAGCGCTGGAAATTCCGGCCGCGATAATAAATTTGATGATCTCAGAACCGGGGATCAGCCGGGCGACGGAGGCGTTTGCCAGCGCTTCGATCAACCGCGCCGCCGTCAGGTAAAGCACGTGCTCGGCGTGAATGTGCCCTACCTCGTGCGCGATGACGGCCAGGATCTCTTCATCGGTCAGCCGCTCGATCAGCGCCGAATGGAGCACGATTATCGGCTTTTCCACCCCGCCGGTAAAAGCGTTGACCAGCGGGTTTTGCTGGATGTAAAGATCGGGCATGTCAACGCCGAGCGTGGTGCAGGCGATCTGCAGCTTGGCGTGCAGGTCGGGGCATTGCTTCGGCGTTACCTTGACCGCGCTGGCCATGAACACCACGCGAATGGCAGATTCGCCCGTTACGGCGAGCAATTTTTTGAGCGCCGAATCGATGCCGGGGATCGCCCGCAGCGCCGCCAGCGCCTTGCTGTCGGCCGGGTGAATATAGTCGTGCTTGCTAAGCCCGGCAAATTTTTTGTGCGGTTCGTTCGAGAGCGGCAGGCGGCACTTGCCGCAAACCGCCCCGCCTTTCGGGCTGTCTTTTACCTGATTTTTTTGCCCGCAAAAGCGGCAGCGAATAAATTTGCTGGGTTCCAGCGCTTCTGATCCTTCTGTAGGTTTCTTGGCCATGATACTTCCTATACGTCAAATCTAACGGAAAGTTTAAAGCGCAGAAGGGCTTAGAGTCAATTTGGGATTGGGGAATGGATCGAGGGTGCTTCGGTGGAGCGCCGAATTTATTCGGCATTTGCACAATGAATTGTGCGCTCCGGGGGTTATTTTCTGTGGTTAATAGCCAGTTTAAGGAAATTCTCGAACAGAATGCGCCCGTCGCGCGATTCGTTGGGGTGCTGCCAGCGGGTCGGATTTTTCGTCCAGTCCTCAAAAGATTTTTCCAGGTGAAACTGCACGGCGTAGATCAACTGGCCGTCGCTGCGTTTGACCATCATCTGGTTTTTGCAAAGAATAGCGGTGGCTAAAACTTCGAAGCCGGGAGGAACCCCGTCGATCATCAAACCGTGGTTTTGCCAGACCCGCAAAATATTGCCTTCGCTGGTGTAGTCCTGCCAGATGCCGGAGTCATGGTCGAGAATGCCCGCGAAGATCGGGTCGTTCAGTTCGGTAATTTTTACCAGGCGATACTGGTATTCCAGCTTGCGCCCTTCGCGTTTTTGCTCGGGCTTGAAATGGTCCAGAGTGACCAGATCGGAGCCGAAGGCCCACCCGACGAGCTGGTGGCCGCCGCAGATTCCTAAGACAGGAACTTTGGTCTTTAAGATGAACTCTTTGAATTTGTCGAGGTGCTCGGGATTATAGTAATCGAAGTCGCTGAGGGTCCCGCTCAGGACGACCGCCTGCGGGCGGAAATCGCGCACGGCCTCGGTCACTTCGGAAAGATGCACGAGCGTAGTATTCGGATGCTGTACGAGGCGGATGATATTTTTCGCGATATTGTCGCACGCCATCGAGGCGATCTTACGCTCCAGCTTCAGCCTGGGCTCGGTCGTCCCGTTCCATTCCTCGCGCGCCAGCGGCGAAAGGTCGGTCTCATAGCGCAGCAGATTATTGACGATCAGGACGCGCGCGCTTTCGACCTTTTTCTCGATCGGCTCATAACGGCAATATTTGGTTTTATTAAACGGGAAGGGCAGTTCTTCCGCTCCGTATAAAGCCAGTTCCCCGGGATTGATCAGATCTTTAGTAACCGCCGATTCGCTCATAATTTCACTATTTGCTTTGATGATATTTTTCCTGTTTGGTGGTCTGCTTAAATTCGGGAACCGCCTGGCCCGCTCCCGCTTCCGCGATCTCGCGCCGCATCAGCTTTATTCCCGCGCTGCGCGCCCGTTTTTGCGCCGGCGTTTTTTGCTCCGATAAAAGCAGCATGTAATGCCAGGCCGATTCAAGTTCGTCCGCCAGCGCCGCTATCTTCGAGATATCATAGGGCACGGCGACCTCGTTCACGCCGATGCGCGCAAAAATGCGCAGGTAACGCGCGGTCGAAAGATCGGGGCAGGACAGCCGCTTGCGGCCGACCTTTAATTCTATCCCCAGCAGCGTGTGCAAGATCTCCGCTTCGTTTTCCCGCGACGGGATGCCCAGCGAGTAAGCGCGGGTTCGCAGAACGCGGATCTTATCGCGATAGATCGCGGGGATCCATTTCTCGCCGACCAACTCTTTTAACGCTGACGCGACTTTCATAAACTCTCAAATAACATCAAATACCAAAACAAAGAAAAAGGCGAATTAGAACAAATTCATTCGCCGGTCTTTCTTTAATTAGGATAACGGAATTTCCCAGATTTTCAAGTTGAAACTTAACTGTAACGCCGACGCGCAAGGCGGCTGTCGTGAGAGCGTCCCGCTCTCACCTCAAATTAAAGGTGGGCGAGATGCCCACCGGACAGCCAGCGAGACGCTGGCGTTACTTTAACGTCACGGCGTGATCACCGCGCTGGGCGGCGCGTAACGGAACGCGTCGATCACGCGGTCGCTGAACAAACCCAGGTAAAAAACGCCCAGTATCGTTATGATCAGCACCAGGGATATGCTGACCGGAATTTTCGGCGCGGCCCATTCCGTGGTGCGTTCCTTGAAGAACATGACCACGATAAACCTCAAATAATAGTAAGCCGAGATAGCGCTGTTGATGACCGCCGCCACAACAAGCAGCGTGAGCAGGGGATTTCCCGCCTGGATCGCCGGGCGAAACACCATGATCTTGCCCATGAAACCTGCCGTCAGCGGCATCCCGAGCAAGCTCAGCATAAATATCGACAGCGCGAACGCCAGTACGGGCGAGCGGAAACCGATGCCGTTGTAATCTTCGAACTCCGTCCGGCGGTCGTTCTTTTGCCCCAGCAGCGTCACGATGGCAAACGCACCCATATTCGTCAGCGCGTAGGTCAGCATATAAAAGGCCACCGCCGTGACCGCTTCGTCGCGCTGGACCGTGGACGCCGCCGCTCCTGCCCCGGCAAAACCCACCAGCGCATAACCGGCATGAGCAATGGACGAATACGCCAGCATACGCTTGACGTTGTTTTGCACGATGGCGGCTATATTGCCGACGGTCATCGTCAGGATCGCGATAATGGCCAGCGCCGTCACCCAGGCTTCGTTGAGGGTGCCGGCGATGCTGGCCGAAAGTCCCGCCGCCAGCGGAAAACCGAGCGCGAAAACCCGCAGGAATGAGGCGAATGCGGCGGATTTCGAACCCACCGCCAGAAAAGCCGTGATCGGTGTGGGCGCGCCCTCGTAGACGTCGGGCGTCCAGACATGGAAGGGAACCGAAGCTATCTTGAATCCGAAACCGATGATCAGCATCGCCGCGCCGAGCAAAAGCAGCGCGGGAAATTGCGACGTTCCGACCCGGCTGGCGATCTCGGCAATATTGGTCGTGCCGGCGGCCGTGGCGGTGCCGGTCGCGCCGTAAAGCAGCGCCATGCCGTAAAGCAAAAATCCGGAGGCGAACGAGCCGAGAATAAAATATTTCATCGCGGATTCGTTGGAGCGCAGGTCGGTCCGGCGCAGCCCCGCCATTACGTAGGTGGCGATCGAGAGAGTTTCCAAACCCAAAAAGATAATGACCAGGTCGTTGCCCGAAGCCATCAGCATCATTCCGACCGTGGCGAAAAGCAAAAGCGAGTAATATTCACCCGCCGGGACGTCCTCGTTTTCCACCCAAACGGAAGAAATGAGAACGGTCAGAAACGCCACGATCAGAAAAACGAGCGTAAAACTCATCCGCAGCCCGTCAAAGGCGATCATGCCGTTCCAGTTAGCGCCGCCCGCGCCGTTTAGTCCCAGCCAGGCGGTGCCGAAACCCGCCGCCGTTATGCCCAGCAATGCCAGGATCGCGGTAATGTAGCGGTCGTTCGGCCTAAAGCAGTCATAGAGCATTACCACGGCCGCCGCGACGGCCAGGATGATCTCCGGCAGAATGATCGGCAAATTGACGCCGGGGTTCGGTACACTTATTAAAAAAATCGCTTCCATCATTTATCGGTTCTTATTTCAATGTCCGGGCAGATAACTTTTCTCTCCGGCTTTTATCTCGACGTTCAAACGGTTTTCCCTGGGCGGGATCGGGCAATTATATTTATCGCTGCCGTAGGCACAATTCGGATTGTAAGCAAGGTTAAAATCCAAAATCACCTCATCGCTTTCAGGAATTTTAATATCTATGTACCTTCCCGCCCCGTAAGTTTCCTTACCGCTGGTCAGATCCTTGAATGGGATAAAGACCAGGTCTTTGTACTCTTCCTTCATTGCCGCCGGCTCCACCTGGTAAACATTCAGCTTGTATTTCCTGCCGGACAATTTAAAACTTACCGTCCCGTACTTCAAAAAAGTTCTGACTTTGCCGCTCGATGTCTGAAACCGTATTTTCTGCTCTGACGGCTCTTTTTTGAGTTTGGCCGCGACGCGGTATTTGTTGTCCGTCGCGTAATATTTCAAACCCGCGAACTTCGGCTGTTCGATCTCCGGCAGCGGCGTTTCCTTCGCGTCGCGCATTTCCTTGTCCCGCCCGTCGCGAAAAACTTGCAGATCGGTCGTGCCGTAAAAAGTTTGCGCCCCCGCCATAGATGCAGACGAGCACATTACAAAGAACAATAAAATTACCAGCGTCTTACTTCGCATCGTTTATTACAGGGGTTGTTTCAGGGGCTACTTCCGCGATCGAACCGCCGGCCTGCGCCCCGGTCACTCTCTGCTGGATCGCTTTTACGCTTTCCCCCGAAAGACTGAGAAACGGTTTCGGATACACGCCCATAAATACGATCAGAAAAAGCAGGGGTATCATCAACCCGATCTCACGCCAGTTCAGGTCGGTCAGCGTTTTGTTTTTCGGGTTTGTCACCTTGCCGAAGAAAACCCGCTGCACCATCCAGAGCAGGTAGACCGCCGCCAGTATCACTCCGGTGCCGGCGATCATCGTCGTGATCCAATTCCAATTGCCGGGCAGCGTATGCGAGGTCCACATTCCAAGCATTATCAAAAATTCCCCGATAAAGCCGTTCAAAAAGGGAAGCCCGATCGAAGACATCGTGGTGATGATGAAGATCGTCGCGAAATTGGGCATCACATTTGCCAGCCCGCCAAACTCGGTGACCTCGCGCGTGTGCCGCCGTTCGTAAATAAAACCGACCAGCAGGAACAGCGCGCCGGTCGAAATGCCGTGATTGAGCATTTGGTAAACTGCGCCCTGCATGCCGAACTCGGTAAAGGAAAACATGCCGAGTATGACAAAGCCCATGTGGCTGACCGAAGAGTATGCCACCAGCCGTTTAATGTCCGGCTGGACCATCGCCACCAGCGCCCCGTAAATGATGCCGATCACGGCGAGAATGATAAAAACCGGCGCCCATTCACGCGAAGCTTCCGGGAACAGCGTGAAGTTAAAACGCATCAGCCCGTAAGTTCCCATCTTCAGCAAAATAGCGGCCAGTATGACGGAGCCCGCGGTCGGCGCCTCAGTGTGCGCATCGGGCAGCCAGGTGTGGAACGGGAACAGCGGGACCTTGATCGCGAAAGCTATCGCAAAAGCCAGGAAAAGATAAATGCCGGTATTATGGTCTAAAAACAGGGTGCCGTCTTTCAAAGCGTTAAGCATCACGACAAAATCAAATGTCCCGACGCCGGTGGCTTTGAGCTGGATAAAATACAGGGCAATGATCGCGACCAGCATCAGCAGGCTGCCTAAAGCCGTGTAAATAAAGAACTTGATGGCCGCGTAAATACGGTTTTCGCCGCCCCAGATGCCGATCAGGAAAAACATCGGTATCAGCGAGGCTTCGAAGAAAAGGTAGAAGATCAGCAGGTCGAGCGAAACGAAAACGCCGATCATCGCGCTTTCCAGCAGCAGCATGAAAACATAAAAAGTAAGGCGGCGCTTTTCGACCGCATGCCAGCTGGAGAGCACCGCGATGGGCATTATGAGCGTGGTCAAAATGACCAGCCAGACGCTCAGCCCGTCGATGCCGAGGTGATAATTGGTTCCGATCGCTTTTATCCAGGGGACGTTGATCTCGAATGAAAACCCGTTGGGCGAAGCTTTTCCGGTGTCCAGCAGCAGCAGGGACAAAAGAAAATTAACGATGGTAAAGCCGAGAGTGATCCATTTGATACTGCTTTCCTGCTTCCAGAACATCTGGTGCGCAGCCGCGGCGACCCCGCCGATCACCGGCAGCAAGATCAAAATAGTTAATAAATTTTCGCTGATCCAATCCATGATTTATTTGTACCGCCGGCATCTTGCCGGCTGTCCTGAAGGCGTCCCGCCTTCAGATTTTTAGAGCGGAAGCGAGACGCTTCCGCGACAGCCGCCGGGACGGCGGCGTTACTCGTTATCCAATCAATCTAAACCCGTAATAAACAAAAAATCCGATCACGAGCAGCCCGCCGAAAAGTATCATCGCGGCGTAGCTGCGCACGAATCCGACCTGCATGCTGCGCAGGACACCCGCGAGCTCGCCGATCAAGGAACCGATGCCGTGGATCGCGCCGTCGATAAATCCCAGGTCGAAGCCTTTCCATAAACCTTCGCGGGAAAAGCGGGTGATCGGATCGATAATAAAATAGTTGTAAAGCTCGTCGACGCGCCATTTTTCTTCCAGGATCTTCGGCAGCTTGCGCAGCGGATTTCCCTTGAAAGAAAAATAGCCGATCATAATTCCGCCGATGGCCAGCGCAAGCGAAAGCAGGGCCAGCCAGCGCTCGGTCGAGATCTCTTCCGGCGAATGATGTACCTCGGCCGTTTCGGATGCCGCATGTTCCGCGGGTACGGCCAAATGCTCGGCAACCTCTTCGCTCGTGTGCGGAATAACCTGCTTCTGCGACGCGTGCGATTCCGCTGCGCCTTTTTTGGCGATCACGGGTTCGAGCACGTGCTCGAAAACATTTACGTCTCCCGCGCCGGCCATCGAACTGATGGCGTAGGGAATTCCCACCAAGCCGCCGACGGTCGAAAGAAAAGCCAGGATAATGAGCGGCACGGTCATAACCCAGGGTGATTCGTGCGGGTGAACCGGGCCGTGATGGTGATGCTCTTCTTCTTCATCGTCGTGGGCCACCTCCTCGACATCGTTTGCAGCGTGCGCGTGCGTATCAGCGTGCGCCAGCTTGCCGTCACTATGTTCGATGTGGGGAAGGTGCCCAGGTTCCTCGTTAAATCTTTCCCCGCTCCAGAAGGTCATCACCATCAGGCGCGTCATATAAATGGCGGTCAGCACGGCAGTGACGACGCCGACGACCCACAGAACCGTTGCCCAATTGCCCATGCCCTCGGCGGCAAACGTCTTGTAGAGAATTTCGTCTTTGGAAAAGAAACCCGCCCAGGGAAAGATGCCGCAGATCGCCAGCCAGCCCAGCAGCATAGTGATGTGCGTGATGGGCATGTATTTTTTCAAATTGCCCATGCGTCGCATGTCCTGCTCATGATCCATTCCGTGGATGACCGAGCCGGAGCCGAGGAAAAGCAGCGCTTTGAAAAACGCGTGGGTCATCACGTGAAAGATCGCCGCGATGAAAGCGCCCACCCCGCAGGCCAGGAACATATAGCCGAGCTGCGAAACGGTAGAATAGGCGAGAACTTTCTTGATGTCGTTTTGCGCCAGCCCGATGGTCGCGGCAAAGATGGCCGTGGCCGCGCCGATGATCGCCACGATGAACATCGCCGACGGCGCGTTCTGGAAAATGCCGTTGCAGCGCACCACCATATAGACGCCCGCCGTGACCATCGTAGCGGCGTGGATCAGCGCGGAAACGGGCGTCGGGCCGGCCATCGCGTCCGGCAGCCAGACGTAATAGAGGGATCTGCGCCGATTTTCCGATGGCGCCGATGAAAAAGAACAGGGCGACCGAAGTTGCTCCGCCGGCGAATATAGCCCCCCAGGTAAAGGGTCCTGTGGCAGCGCCGCCATAACATTTAGCGAGCTTCTGACTTCGCTCGCCCCCGACGATCTTGTCGTAAAAACTGATCGAGCCCGTCAGCGTGAAGAGCAAAAAGATGCCCATGATCACGCCCCAGTCGCCGATGCGGTTTGCCACGAAAGCTTTTTTCGCCGCGCGGCGCGCCTCGTCGCTTTGCAGGTAATAACCGATCAGCAGGTAAGAGCAAAGCCCCACGCCTTCCCAGCCGACGAACATCAGCAGAAAATTATCCGCCAGGATCAGCGTCAGCATCGAGAACATGAAAAGATTCAGGTAGGCAAAGAAACGGTAGAAACCCTTATCGCCGCGCATGTAACCGATGGCGAAAATGTGGATCAGAAGCCCGACAAACGTCACGAACAGCGCGTAAATTCCCGACAGGCGATCCATCGCCAGCGACAAAATCGGCGCGGAAATTTCCCACCTGGACCCATGTCCAGAGATGGTCGAGAGATAGGCTTATCAAGACGGAGCGCGCCGCCGCCCTCCGCAAAAAACGCGATGATAAAAAGCGACGATGGTCGAAACCGCGATCGTGCCGCAGGCAACCACGCCGCTGAAAAACTCGTTCTTCAGCCGCCCGCCGATCAGCCAGTTGATCACCGCGCCGGGTAGCGGGGCAAAAATGATTATGCTTAAAAGATTGTTCTCGATCATTTATATCAAACTAAACTTTTTTTCTCGGGCGGCGCGCCAATTCTCCGCCGCAATTCGGACAAACGCCCGACATTTCTTCCATGCATTTCGCGCAAAAAGTGCACTCGTAAGCGCAGATGAACGCTTCGCCGTCCGGCGGTAAGCCGCCGCTGCATTTTTCACAACTTTTGCGCATCTCCAGGGCCATAAAAACCTAGTATTTCTTTTTCAAAGTACGCGATTTACTTTTTGCGCTTCGTTTCCGGGGTTTCGATTTTGCCGCAGCCGGTTTCGGCGCCGGGGCCTGCCGGAACCACGATCGCAAAATCCGCCGGCAGATCGATCGGGTTGCGCAGCAGGATATCGTCGATTACTTTCTTTTGTTTTTCCCGGGAAAGCTCCTGCTTGGCGCCTTCTTCCAGCGTCATCGGCATTCCGGAATCGGATTCGCCTTTATACGTCGTTGAGATAAGAATGTGGCGGACTTTTACCTGCTCTTCATTTTTAACTTTTCGTTTTCCTTCCAGCTTGATGACGTGGTAACCAAACTGGGTTTCAACGATGCCGCTCGTCTGGCCTGCTTCAAGCGCCCATGCCGCGTCGGAAAATTCCTTGACATAGACGCTGCGGCCTTTCCAATCGTAAAGCCCGCCCAGGGGTGCGCCGGTTTTCTGATCTTTATTTCCCGGGTCCTCGGAGAATTCGTTCGCCAGATCCGCGAAATTCCCGCCGGCTTTCACTTTTGCCAGGATCTCTTCGGCTTTCGCGCGTTTGCCCGCTTTGTCGAATTTCGGATTCGCCGCGATATAAGCCTTGATCTCCTCACCGGTCGGCGTCAGCTGGTCTTCGAGTTTTTCCTGGCTGTATGTGCGCGCGAGTATAAGAGCTTGCTGCAGCTTATACTGCAATTCAATTTTTCGGTCGGCCAGATTCATCTCTCTCGCTTTAGCCGCGCCGTAGGTAACTTTTTTCCACTGGGCGGTAATGAATTGCTTTTGTTCGTCCGTCATTTCCTGTGGAACGCTGGCCTTTTTCTGCATTTCCTGCAGGAAGACAAAGAATTTCTCCAGTTCGGCGTCATACCTGGACTTATTTGCCGGTGCGTCAAAAAACGCGTTGACATCCTTATCGTCGATATATCCGAACGGCGGCCCCGGATCGTTGGGTTTACCCGCATCTGCTTTCAGCTTGTTGTCATAAGCTGTGGCCAGGATCTCAGCCTCGGCCAACGCCAGTTGGGTTTTGATCTCGGGCTGGTCGGCAAAGCCCGTTCTTTCGGCTTCACCGGCAACGGCCAGGGCCTGTTTTAAATTTTCCAGGACCTTCTTCCGTTGTTCCGGGTCCTTTGCCAGCGTCGCCAGCGCGCGCGGATTGCTCCTGGCTTCTTCCTGGATGATCATTTGCACGTCCTCGGCGGTAAGCCTGGTCAAAGAAGATATTTTTTGAGCTGAACCACTCAACGCTAGTAATAAAAATACCAGAACACAGAAAATTGCTCGTTTGATCAATGCTTTACCCCCTTTCATACAAATTGTTCCACCCAAAAAATCGACATTTTCGTAGCGCACTGCAAGCGCATTCATGGAACGCAGATACACGCTTCGCCTCCGGGCCGCAAACTGCCGCCGCATTTTTCACACTTGCCGCGCATTTCGAGTGCCATAAACCTTAAAAACAGAGCACGCTAAAGCGTGGACACAAAACCCGAACCCGCTAAATTTTATTCCAGCTGGTCCAGCCTTTATTCTCGCCGCCGATCTGCAGCACGCCGTATAGAACGGCGATGCCGACCAAACCGAATACAGCCTGGCCAATGCCCACCCCAGCGTAAAGGTTCAGGCAAAAGGCAATGATCGCCATGGCCGCAAAGCCGTAAAATCCCCACTTCTTCCATTTGAAGATGGCGATGGCAAAAACCACGTTTAGCAGCGCCAGCACCGGAATGACATAAGCCACCCAAACCGGAAACCCGGGCATCGCCTGTTTCATTTGGGGGATCATCAATGGCGTGGCGATCGCCGTCAGGCCGTTTAGGAGCATCACTAATATCAGCCACGCGGTCAAACATCCATGTCGTTGTTTTACTACATCGTCCATAAAAATTTCCTCCTGTAATGGCTAATTCTTAATTCCTTAAAACACTCGCATCATCTACGTCGACCGAAACACGATTGCGGAAGAACGCGATGATGATCCCCAAGCCCACGGCGGCTTCGGCGGCGGCGACCGACATCACCACAAAGACGAAAAGCTGGCCCGTGACGTCGTTAAAATAATTGGCAAACGCGACAAATGTCAGGTTGACGGCGTTGAGCATCAGCTCGATGCACATAAACATCCCGATGGCGTTGCGCTTGTAGATCACGCCGACCACGCCGATGGCGAATAAAATTCCCGAAAGTGCTAGATATAAGGCTAAATTTGGCATCACAATTATTTAATTATCCTTGCCGTCTTCTTTTGCCACCAGCTCGAGCTTCGGACTCAAAGTGCGCCGGGTCAGCAACATCGCGCCGACGATGGCCATCAAAAGCAGCAGCCCGACGATCTCGAACGGCAAAAGATATTCGGTGAACATCGCCTTGCCCAGGTTCCCGGTCAGCCCGACCGATTCGCCCTCCGGCGCTTTGAATTCGCTTTTTTCCAGCGATCTGCTCACGACGTAGTAAATAAAAAACGCCTGGCCCAGCAGCGCCAGCCCGAAAACGCCGCCCAGCGCGTAAAGATAGCGCAGGCGGTTTCCCCCGCGCTGTTCCTCTTCCAGATTGAGCAGCATGATGACGAATATTACCAGCACCATGATCGCCCCGGCATAGATCAATATCTGCACGGCGGCGATGAACGGCGCGGCCAGCGTCAGGTAAATGGCCGCCAGCGAAACCAGCACGCCGATCAGCGAGATCGCGCTGTAAAGCGGGTTGCGGTGATACACCACCGAAAGGGCGCACCCGATGGCAAGCCCGGCAAAAAGAAAAAATATGATCGTTTCGAACATTCTTAAATTAAACCGAAACTATTAACGCCCCCAATTGATGTTCCAGAAATAAATCGCCAGCGCCGTCAGAAAAACGTTAAAGATCCCCAGCGGCAGCAAAAATTTCCAGCCGAAATTCATCAACTGGTCGAAACGAAAACGCGGCAGCGTTCCGCGCACCCAGATGTATAAAAACAAGAACGCAAAGATCTTGAGGAAAAACAGCAAGACGCTGATCACGGCGTAAAGAATCGAGCCCGATCGAGCAATATGGCTTACACCCGGCGTGTACCATCCGCCCAGGAAAAGCGTGACCACCATCACCGAAACCGTGAACATGTTCACGTATTCCGCCATGAAGAAAAGAGCAAATTTCAGCGCGCTGAATATTCGGTATGAAAACCGGCGACGAGCTCGGTTTCGGCTTCGGGCAGATCGAAGGGAACGCGGTTCGTTTCCGCAAAAGCCGCGATCAAAAAGACGATGAATCCCAAAAACTGCGGGATAATGAACCATCTCATATATATCGGCGAGTACATCTGCCGTTCGATAATGGCGTAGATATCCAGCGTGCCGGCGAGCATCACCACGCCGACCACCGAAGTTCCCATCGCCAGCTCATAAGAGATCATCTGCGCCGTGGCGCGCATGCCGCCCATCAGGCTGTATTTGCTATTTGACGCCCACCCGGCAAGCGCGATCCCGTAAACACCGACCGAAGTGATACCCAAAACATAAAGCAGCGAGACATCGAAGCGGGCAATGACCAGAGGGAATTTGCCCAGGTACTGGCCGACAAGGGGAAGGAAACCCAGGTCGATCACAGGCCCGAAGGGATAGACCACGATCGGCATCAACGCGCAGACCAGCGCAATGACCGGCGCCAGGAAATACACGAAGCGGTCCGATTTATCGGGAACGATGTCTTCCTTAAAGATGAACTTTAAGAGGTCGGCAAAAGGCTGGAGCAAGCCCCAGGGCCCGACCCGGTTCGGCCCTATGCGCCCCTGTATCCAACCCAGCACCTTTCTTTCCGCCAGCACGATATAAGCGACAATTATCAGAACGACATTGAACGCTAAAAAGATGGCGAAAAATTTCAGCCCTAATGCAATAAGAAAGTCAGAGTCCATATTTTATGAATTTCAGGCTGGCCGCCGTTTGTTCCTCCTCACGCGGCGTACCGTCCGGGTTAAAACTATACAGCGGCGAAACCAGCCTGTTCTCAGGCTTCGGATTGCCGTTTGCCAGCAAATGAAACTGGCCGGTTTTTTCGGTCATCGTTGTCAGCCGGAATAATTTGTGGCCGACCTTCGGCGTTTCCGTATTCTTTTCGGCCTCGTCAGGCAGGGCCGCGATATTTTCATTTAAAGCGTTGATATGCTGTGACATATCCTTTTTGCCTGAGACCGCGTGCTTGACCTGCGCCGGGCGCGATTCGTCCTTCAGGTGCGGGTAGCGTAACCCTTCATATGCCGGGGTGTTATCCGCAATATCTTTGAAAACGGCGGATGCCGACATTTGATAAGCGAAATCCACGCCCATCTCTTTGGCTAAGATCGAAGTAATGATCCAATCCGCTTTGGATTGATGCACCGGCGCGATGGCCTGGCGGACGCGCTGCACAAAACCGGTGTTGTTGGTATAGGTTCCGTCCACTTCGGCAAAGGAAGCCGCGGGCAAAACGACATCGGCATGCGCGGTCGTACCGGTTTCGAAAAGCTCCTGCACGACAATGAAATCTTTATCATTTAAAAACTGCGCGTTTTCTTCGGACACGCTGCCGCCGATATAAAGCGCCTTTGAATTTTTCAGCACTTCGGGGAGCGGTTTCTTTCCGCCCGCCATATCGTTTGCGCCGACCGAATTGTTATAAAGCGGAAGCGGGTGCAACAAAACGCGGCGGTTTTCCGTAGTCATGCTGGCGGCGCGGTTTGCCAGGAATGCTTGCGCGGCGGGCGACAGTTCGCGGCCGAACATGATAATAAAATCACCCGTCGCCTCGGCAAACGTTTTGAACATAGCCTCATATTCGGAACGTTCAATGCCGACTTTTTTCAGCAGCGATTTATTAACGGAACCTTCATCCGCCAACATCAGGGCAGCCGCGTCATAAGAACCGGGATTGATGTGAACGAATTGCGTCGCCTGCGCGGTCAAACGGATCGGCGTGTCGTTGACGATGATCAATTTCGCGCCGCCGTTTCTCACGGCCTGGCGCATTTGCTTGGCGGTGAAGGTCTGTTCTTCTTCCGGCTCGCCGCCGATGAGCAGGATAGTGCCGGCGTGGCGAATTTCCTTGTGGGTGCAGAGCGGCGCGCTCATGTTATCGAAAAACGGCGCAAGATCGTAAGCGTCGGAAACCGCGTAATTGTCGGAACCTAAAACCTCTTTTGCAAAACGCTTGAGCGAGTAAATGGATTCATTGGTCAAACGCGAACTCGCAACCACGCCCACTGATCCCGCCGCTTCTTTCAATTTCCCTGCCGTAAAAGCTATCGCTTCATCCCACGAGGCGGGGATCAGCTTGCCGCCTTTTTTGTAACGGATGAGCGGAGTTTTGATGCGATCCGGGTGATTGATAAAAGCATGAGCGAAGCGCGCCTTTACATCGAGAAATTCGCCGTTCAGTCCGTTAACATACCGGTCGCGCGCCACTATGCGGTGGACCTCGCCGCCGCGCGCGCCGATGCTAAGCTGCATCCCGTCGGAGCTGTAAGTGTCGGTAGAGATCGTCCGCTCCAGCTCCCAGGGCCTGGTTTCATGGCGGTAAACCGCATCCAGCAGGGTCCCGGTCGGGCAGACTTCGATGCAGTTTCCGCATTGAGAACAGTTAAGCCAGCCGCCGTAGGTTCCGATCACGGTGTCCACGCCGCGGTTGCCGGCCTCGATAGCGTCTTCGCCCATCCATTCGGAGCAGACGCGGGTGCAGCGTTTGCAAAGAATGCAGCGCTGCTGGTCGTTGGCTACTATCGGCGAAAGATATTTTTCCGGGTAGGCGTTTTTCCCTTCGGTGAAACGCTCGTCCAGGCCGCCCCAATCAAAAACCATTTCCTGCAGCTCGCATTCGCCGCCGCGGTCGCAAACCGGGCAATCCAGCGGGTGATTTGCCAGCAAAAATTCGCTCATCGCGCGCTGCGCCTTTTCGATCTCCTCGCTTTGTGTCGTAATGGAAAGCCCCTCGGAACAGGTCATGGTGCAGGAAGTTTGCAGCTTCGGCATTTTTTCCACGCGCACCAGGCACATCCGGCACGAAGCCTGCAATTCCAGATCGGAGTAATAACAAAACGAGGGAATTCCAAAGCCTTTTTCCTTGCAAACGTCGATCAAAGGAGCGCCTTTTTCGGCTTCGAATTCCTGCCCGTTAATTTTGATTTTTACCAGTTCGGTTGACATCTTTTATTGAACTCAAAAAAACTATTCTTCGGCTTTTTCTCCACCTTCTGCCGCCGCCGGCTCCGCGTGGGGATCAGCTTGAGCGATTTCTTCTGCGTGCGCAGTTTTCTCCGCGGCGACGTCTTCTGCCGGAGAAGCTTCTTCAGCCTGTGCGGGTTTTTCAGCTTCGGTATCTTTTTCCGTTATTTCTTCAACCGAAACTTCCTCCGCCCCGGTGGGTTCTTCCGCCGCAGGTTCGGTCGCAGGCGGTTCTTCCGCAGCGGGCTCCGCCTGCATTTCGGGTGCTTCCGGCGCCGCTTCGGCGGGTGCTTCTTCCACTGCAGTTTCCGGCGCAGGTTCCGGTTCCGCCGGAGTTTGAGCCTGTGCTGTTTCGGCGGCAGTTTCTTCTGCTGCCTGTGCTTCCGTTTCGATCACAGCCTGAGTTTCCGCCGCGGGCGCTTCCGTCACTTCCGGTATTTCCGCTTCTACCTTCTCAACTTTTTTGGTCGCCTTCTTCGGTTTTTTCTCTTCCTTTAGCGCGGCCCTCTTTAATTTCTCTTCCGGGTTTGCCGCTCCGGCGGTTTTTGTCTTATGTTTAGGGCGCGTTTTGCCGAAACTTCCGGCAAAGATCTTACCGCGCCTGCTTCTTTTATCACCTTTTCCCATTATTTACCTCAATTAATAAAATTAGTTTGTAATATGGCCGTTTCCTTTATCGAGCCATTTTTTAAAATCTTCCGGAAATCTCTTGATCGCCGATTGCAGGGGCCAGGCCGCCGCGTCGCCGAGCCCGCAGAAGGATTTACCCTCGATGTTATCGCAGAGATCCAGGATCAACTGCGCATCTTCGGGATGCCCGCCGCCGTTTTCGATACGCCTAAAGATCTTTAGCAGCCAATCCGTGCCCTCGCGGCAGGGCGTACACCAGCCGCAGGATTCGTGCTTGTAAAATTCGGTCAGGTTCTTGCTCGATTCGAAAACGTCCACGGTTTCGTCCATCACGATAAAACCGCCCGAGCCGACCATCGAACCCGCCGCTACCAATCCCTCGTAATCGAGCGTCACTTTTTTGCCGATTATCTGGTCGGCGTTCATGATATAGACGCTCGACCCGCCGGGGATCACGGCTTTCAGTTTTATACCGTCGCGCAGCATTCCGCCGCAGTCTTCGAGGATGAACTTTTCCATGTCGTCATAGCCCATCGGAAGTTCATAAACACCCGGTTTCTTAACATGGCCGGAAACCGACCAGAGTTTTGTCCCGCCGGATTTTTCCGTGCCCAGATCGCGCCAGGGAATACCGCCCATTTCGATGATCTGCGGCACGGCGGTCAGAGTTTCGACGTTGTTGATCACGGTCGGGCAGGCATACAGCCCTTCGACAGCGGGGAAGGGAGGCTTCATCCGCGGGTGGCCGCGAAAACCCTCCAGCGAACTGAGCAGCGCGGTTTCTTCGCCGCAGATATAAGCTCCCGCGCCTGTATGCGTGTAAATTTCGTGCGAAAAATCCGAGCCCAAAATATTTTTGCCCAGCAAACCCGACGCGCGCGCTTCATCGAGCGCTTTGTCCATGATATCGATCAGGTATTTATATTCGCCGCGCGTGTAGATGTAACCGATCTCCGCGCCCAGGGCGAAGGCCGCGATGATCATCCCCTCGATCAGCGAATGCGGGTCGCGCTCCATCAGGTAGCGGTCTTTGAATGTGCCGGGCTCTGATTCGTCGGCGTTGCAGACCACGTATTTGGGCTTGGGCGATTGGCGCGGAACAAAAGACCATTTCATGCCGGTCGGGAAACCCGCGCCGCCGCGCCCGCGCAGCGCCGAAGCTTTCACCTCATTGATGATGTCGTCCTGCGACATCGATAAAGCTTTTTTGAGCGCCGCGTAACCGCCCGTTTCACGGTACACCTTTAGCGTGTGCCCATTTTCAATGTGCATGCGCTTAAGTTGTAGAGGTTCGCACCCGATCGCTTTTATTTCCATAAACAAAAATTTTATATGGGCAGAGTTTGTTCCCTGCCCGATTATTCTAATTAACCTTTTGAGTTACTACTCCCGCCTCATAATCCATCCTCAAGTACAGCGTGAACTGCACCAGCGGTTCGATCCCTGGCCGGATTTATCATCTTGTCAAATCTGTCCACCGACAGCGGCTCATAGAAAAAAGTGAAACTTTTACGCCGGGTAACTTTGGTTCCACGGTCATAATTTGTCTCCGCCGCACCCGCTTCATAAGCCTGGTAGCGCTGGTAAAGCTCGGCCGGGTAAAAGGCGTCGTATTTTTCGAAAGCCAAACCCACCGGCGGAAGTTTTACGCCCAGCATAGAAGTATATTTTGCTTCCTTTGCCTTAACGACCCTGACCGCTTCTTCAAATAACCGGCTGCGCACGCTGTCAAAATCGCTCACGATATAATCGACCTTTATCAAGTCGAAAATTTGCACTCTGACGGCTTCGCCGACGATCCTTTCAAACAGCGCGCGATCTTTATAACGCACCGCGATCGTCTTTTTCGTTTCAAAGCCCGACTGCACCTCGACTACGTCATTACCTTGAGCTTTATAGTCATAAACGCGGTTTTGCGTAATAAAATCTATGTAAATATCGTCCTGCTTTACGCCCAGCGCCGTTAAAGCTTTAGAGAACGCATCCATTTTCGCATTTACTTTTAGATTGCTGTCCGCCGCATTGGCCCCTTCCTGCTGCACGCCAAATACGGCAACAAAGGAATCCGGCTTTATATTCAACAAAACATTTGCTTCGATCGAATATGATTTTCTGTCAGCCGAAGCCAGGGAGCCGCCGCTCGATTGCGGCTGGCGCTTTGCATAACCCTGGTTGCCGTAGATGCGATTGCCGCTTTCCTGCGCGAAAACATTAAAATTGACAAAGAACAATAAGCCCAAAATCACTAAAGACGCTTTTTTCATTTGCTAAATCTCCTTAAAAAGTAAAGATATTTGAGCGCCGCGTCTTCATTCCAAAGAATCAAGTATCTGATCCACCTTTTCCGGCGTCAGATCTTCGTAATAATCAAATCCGATTTGAAACATTGGCGCGGTGCCGCATGAACCGAGGCATTCCACCAGGGAGAGAGAGAATTTACCGTCTGGAGTGGTCTCACCCGGTGAGATGCCCAAACGTCGGGTAAGGTGCGCCGTGACGGCCGGTTCTCCCATGACCTTACAGGAAAGCGTCTTGCAAACCTGGATATGATGTTTGCCCATCGGCTTGAAATAGAACATCGAGTAAAACGTCGCCACTTCCCAAACGGTGGTCGGCACCAGCCCGAGTTTTTCCGCGACATAATTGACGCCCGGATTATCGAGATAGCCGCGCTCGCGCTGCATGATAAAAAGCAGCGGCAATATCGCCGAGCGGACACGATCCGCCGGGTATTTGGCCATGTGTGCGTTCACTTCCGCTTCCACCTCGGGCGAAAACTGCGCCACTTCTTCGGTGGCCAAAACCTTGTTCGTATATGCTGACGGTACCGTTGCCATATTTCTAAATGTTACTGAAAGTTATAAACAATAATGCCCGATACTTTTACCGGCACGCCCGCTAATAAAGTCGGCCTGAATTTTGCCTTTCTCGCTGCGTTTGCCGCTGCCTGTCTTAGCAAAGGATGCCCGCTAACTGCCGTTGCAGAGATCACATTTCCATCTTCATCAATTGTCACCTGGACATGAACCGCTCCAGAGGCGCCCACCGCCTTGGCCTCAGGGGGATACGGAGGTTTTGGAAGCGAAATAGCGCTGCCGTTAATAACATCTTTATTGACAATTTTAGGAACCGGCTTGATAGGCGGCGGCGGAGCCGGCGGCAGAGTGCTCACCTCAGGTCGAATAAGCCGCCCCTCATCACGATCTTCCGACCCGATAACAATGCCTATAGGACGGGCCTCCTGACCCAGCACGTTGTTCATTCTAGCGATCTGGCTGGAACTCCCTTTCCACAAATAAACAAAGATCGTTCTTCCCTCGGCGACGGAATCACAATCCAGCTCATTATCAAGCTGGGTTTTTTGGTAGCCCGGTTTAGTAACGCTTATCTTGTATTTCCCACTAGGCAGCGAATTAAATAAGGGCATTCCGTCCGATAAAACCGACCTGAAGATCCGCTTTCCGCCTTTGCGTTGAGCGGTTGCGCGGGCTGCTGTAATGGGGTTATGCCTGATAGGGGTTGAGACATTTAACGCCAGAGAACATGTATTTTGCGCAAACATGGCGCCGGATCCGGCCACTCCAAGGAAAAAAATCAGCAACAGGGATCGTGTTAAAATAGTTTTCAACATTTTTTTGCTCCTTTTCTCATAGTTGCCCCGATCAATATTTTTAAGCTCTTACCAATTTCTTGCCCGCCAGCCGGTAGCGGGCCGTGCCCGTTTTCTTAAAACCATTTTCCCCGTATTTATCAAAAACTATTATTTTGTTTTTGACCGCTACCGGAACGAGCACCGTCGTAAGCTTCCCGCCGTTTAGCATTTTGGCGGCGAAAACATATTTACCGTTCCGATTTAAAAATACCGCGATATAACTGACAAAATTATTTCCCGGAAAAGCGACCAAAATATTGTACTGGACAACGACATCTTTTATCCGGTCGCCATTCACATCGCCATAGACCAGCTTGTTTATCTCCGCCGGGACATTTTCTTTTTTAGCTTCACGGTCGACGTAAGCCTGGATCGCTTTCGGCGCGTCTTCGACCTGCGCCGCCGCCACGCCCGAAAGCATACCGGCCATTAAAAATACTAATATTAAACCCCTCGAATATTTCATCCTTCAAATTCTATTGAAAATTGTAAACAATAATTCCGATTACCTTGACCGGCACACCGCTAAGTAACGTTGGCTTGAACTGCGATGCGCGAGCGGCCTCGACGGCAACAGATCTGAGCAGAGGATGACCGCTAACCGAGTATGCATCTACGATAAAACCATTCTCATCGATCAAGACCTTAATATTGACGGCGCCGTTGGCGCCGATCGCTTTCGCCGTGGCCGGGTATTTCGGTTTGGCAAGAACTAACGCCGAACCATTTAAGACCTCTGGTGTGTTCGGATCAGACGGAGCGATCTTAAATTTCCCTGTCGGCTTCGAATTTTCGCCGGCACTTTCTTTTAGTGTCGAAAGAGAATAGTTAACGGTTTTGGCCGGGTCGCCTTTCCAAATAGGAACGAGGTGGTTCACAAAACCCGTGACTGCGTCACCGCAAAACGTCAGCAGATCGGCCCTAGTTTTGTAATATCCCTCTTTTGTTAATACGACTTTGTACGAGCCGGTTTCGATCGAATCAAACGAAACGACACCACCCTTTGACACGCCGGTAAATTTGTTGCCTGTTACAGCATTGGTTAGAACAAGATTGACCTCGTCTACCGGCTCTTTCTCTACTGTTGGGGGGATATAAGAAAAAGTTTGTATCTTTACGGGACATGGAGACGTCATACCCTGTGGATGGGTAATTCCCGCCGGTGTGTTTTGTGCCGACACGTAGTCCGCGCCCATACCGACAAGCAGGAGCAATAAAATACTTGAGATTTTTAACGATTTCATTCCCATCAATATTCCATTATCTGTCTATCTCTCCCAGCACAATATCCAGCGACCCGATTATCGCCACCACATCCGCCACCATTTCGCCTTCGGTCATCACCGGCAGGGCGGACAGATTCACAAAGCTCGGCCCGCGGAAATGAACGCGGTCGGGTTTCGGCCCGCCGTTCGATTTCATATAAACGCCGAGCTCGCCCTTCGAAGCCTCGATCGGCATATACACTTCGCCCGCGGGTACGTTGAAGCCTTCCGCCACGATCAGGAAATGATGGATCAGCGCATCCATGTGTTCGCGCATATCGTCGCGGTCGGGCAGCACGACTTTCGGCGCGTCGGCTTTGACCGGGCCCGGTTTCAGACGGTCGACCGCCTGCCTGACGATCTTCCACGATTCGGTCAACTCGCGCATCCGCACGCGGAATCGCGCCCAGACGTCGCAGTCATGTTCGATCGGGATCTCGAAATCGTAAGTCTCATAGCCGGTGTAAGGGTTGTGCGCGCCGCAGGTCGAGATCGATACCGCTGCCGCGCAGGCAGGGGCCGGTCAAACCCCAGTCGATCGCGTCTTCGGGGCCGATGATGCCGATGTCCTGGGTGCGGTTCTGCCAGATGGTGTTGCCGGTGACCAGCGATTCAAGGTCTTTAAGCGCGGCCGGGAAAATCTTTAAAAATTGATTGACGCGGCGTTCGAAACCCGCCGGAAGATCCATCATCAAACCGCCGATGCGGAAATAGCTCGGCGTCATCCGCCCGCCCGAAGCGGCTTCGATCAGGTTCAGAATTTTTTCCCGCTGGCGGAAGCAGTAAAAGAAAACCGACATCGCGCCGATGTCGAGCGCATGGGTGCCGAGCCAGACCATATGCGACGCGATACGCTGCAATTCGCAGAACATAACGCGGATAACCTGCGCTCTTTCAGGTATTTCCAGATCTGCAGAAGCTTTTCCGCCGCCATCACGTAGGCCAGGTTGTTGCCCAGCGGGTTGAGATAATCCATCCGGTCGGTGATGACGATGCCTTGCTGGTATTTCTTGTATTCGAAGAGCTTTTCCATCCCCGTGTGCAAATAGCCGATGTCGGGAATGGTGTTGAGGACCAGTCTCGCCGTCGAGCGTCAGATCGAGCCGGAGAACGCCGTGAGTCGAAGGATGCTGCGGCCCCATCGAGATCGTCATCTCCGATTCGAGCGAGGGGTCAAGAACCTCGAATTGGCCCGGTATATTTTCGGTGGCTATGCCCATAGTGAATCGTCAATCGTGAATAGTGAATCGTGAATTTATGAATAGATAATCGGTTCTATTCACGATTCACCATTCACTAGCTTAAGCTGTACGGCTCGTAACCGCGCAGCGGGTAATCCTTTCTCAACGCATGCCCGTCGAAATCGCACGGCAGCAGGATCCGGCGCAGGTCCGGATGGCCCTCGAAAATCACGCCGAACAGGTCGTAAGTTTCGCGTTCGTGCCAGCCGGCGGTTTTCCAGAGGCCGGTGACGGTCGGGACCTTGCGGGTCGTCTTCCGAAAGCAGCACCTTCAAACGCAAACGATTATGATGTTTGGTCGAAAACAAGTGATAGTTGACCTCGAAACGCGGGTCTTCTTCCACGCCGCGGTCGCAGCCGCAAAGATCGGCCAGCATATCGAACCCCTGAGCTGTTTTCAGACTGCCGCAGGCGGCGACGATGTGTTCGCGGGGAACTATTACGGTGACTTCGCCCAGCTCGTCCTTAACATCCGCAACAAAAGCGGAATTTTCCGCTTTTAATTTTTCCACGAATTCATGCAATTTTTCGGTCATAAATATTTAAAGTTACGCCTTCAGGCGTGAATCGGTCACGCCTGAAGGCGTAACTCTGAACTCCTTCTTACGAAGAACGCCGTTTCTCATGCCGTGAAGGGATCGTGTAAGGACGCGAAATCTTGTTTTTATCAACATCGATATGAGTTTCACGTTCCAAAGCCGTTCCTTCGGTCACCGGCAATGTTCCCGGGACGAGTGAAACACGCGCTTCATTTTCCAGCACATCGCGCCTGTCTTTCACGGAATCCTTCATTATCTTTTGCTGCAGCATAAGGATGGCGTGCACCAGCATTTCCGGGCGCGGCGGGCAACCCGGGATATAAATATCGACCGGAACTATCTTGTCCACACCCTGCACGATCGCGTAATTATCGAAAACACCGCCCGAAGTAGCGCAGGCGCCCATTGAAATAACCCATTTAGGCTCAGGCATTTGGTCGTAAATGCGCCGCAATACCGGCGCCATTTTGCGCGAAACGCGGCCCGAAACGATCATCACGTCGGCCTGGCGCGGGCTGGCGCGAAATGTTTCGGCGCCGAAGCGCGAAAGGTCGTTACGCGCCGAAACGGTATTCATCATCTCGATCGCGCAGCAGGCCAACCCGAATGTAGCGGGCCAGATGCTGGATTTTCGCGCCCAGTTTATGACCGCGTCGAGATTGGTCGTGACGACGTCAGGCAGCGATTCGAATAATTTATTCTCGAGTCCCATTTTCTTAACTCTTTCCGCTCAAGCCGCTTTTTGCAGCGCCGCGCGCGCTTTTTTGCGCTCCAGGACCATCGCCCTGGCTTCCGCCTTGGCCTCGGCGCGCGCCTGCAGACTCCAATCGAAAGTGCCTTTTTTCCAGGCATAGACAAATCCGACCACCACCATCGCCAAAAACACCACCATGGACACCAATGCCACTGTCGCATACGGCGTTTTCGACAAATTTTCCATTTGAATAAGGCTTTTGAATGCCACCGCGAAGGGGATCATAAACAGGATCTCCAGATCGAAAAGCAGGAAATCGACGGCGACGCTGTAAAATTTGATGGAAAAGCGGTCGTGAGCCGACCCGACCGGGTCTTTACCGCATTCATAAGGCATTAATTTGGTCTGTGTCCGCTTGCGCGGCCCGATCAGCTGCGTTACCAGGATCTGGCTGACAGCGAAACCGGCGGCAACCACGAACATCAAACCGATAGGCGCATAATCTAGTAGTCGGAAATCTCCCATTAAGCCTCCAAAAACCGGTTGCTCTATCTTATACTAAAGACTGAAATTCTTCAGCCTTTTGAGATTGAGAAAAACTGTACAAGCTCAATCGTAGTGGATTAAACACGGAAGTGTCAAGGACTCTCACTGCGCCGTAAATTAAAATGTTTGACCGTGTTAGACGGGTATGATAATTTCGATATTAGAGCGTGGTTTAAACCGGCCGCTCTCATCCAATCCCGTTTCGCATCAAACGCCTTAAAAAGGACACTAAACCTTATCGAACCCAGTGATTAGCGGCTTTAACAGCGACATAGAATTTCAAGGGACAATTTATCACGTCCAGACCGAAGACAAAGGTCTGGATACGCCGATAATTCTGTCCCTGGTCTATACGCGCGGGGAAATTCTGGCGAGCAAGCGCTCGCCCTACGACGACCTGATCGCCGCCGGTTTCGACGAAGCCGAGCTGAACGAACGCCTGCAAAGACAGCACAAGCTGATCTGCGCCGCCGTCCGCGCCGGGCGCATCGACGATCTGAAGCGGATGAGCATGAAGGATTCGCAGAAAAAGCGGCCTTCAAAAGCAAAAGCCGGGGCGTTGGATATTCCGCTGGTGGATGCGGCCCCGCCGGCCCCGCCGGCCGATTCCGGGCCCGCGACGGCCGAGCTTCCTAAAACGGCCGAGCTTCCCAAAGAAGAAGAAAAACCGCTCACGATACCGGCGGAAGCGCCAAAGGCGGAACCCGTCACGGCCCCCGTCAGCGCCCCGGTAATAGCAAAAGACACTGACGCCCCCATCCCCAGGCCGATCCCCAGGCCCGAAGAAGATCTGGTGGTGGATATTCCCATCAGCATTATCGAAGAGCCTTTCTTCGATGATATCGAGGTGGTCGAGTACGGCGATTTCGAAGAGGAAGAAACAATTCTGCCCGCCGAAGCGGTCCGGATCATTACCGATAACGTGGGCAATGATGAGGGGGACGACGATCAACTGAAGATCCGCTTGCTGGGAAGAAGCACCTTCAACAGCGGCGAACCCGCGGCGCTGGATATTTTGGTGGCTCGCGGCGGAAAGCTGGGCAAAGGCGTCAGCGGCGCGCACATCGTGGTCAAGGTGCTGGGTTCTTCCTTCAAACCGCTGATCTTTCACACCAAAGCCGATGACAACGGCATCTCGCAGGTTCACCTGCAGATCCCCGATATCAAAGGCGGGCGCGCGGCGATATTGATAAAAGCTTTATACGAGGGCGAAGAGATCGAATTGCGCCAGGTCATCGCCCAGCGTTAAAATGTTTTCATGATCGAAGTGAAAATAAACGGCGAGATAAAACAAGTTCCACCCGGGATAAATTTAGCCGAATTGCTAAAGCATCTGGCGCTTCCGGAGGAAAGGCTGGCCGTCGAACTGAACGAAGAGGTCATCCGCCGCGTTAATTGGAAAAATGTGAAAGTGAATAACGCCGATAAGATAGAGATCGTGCACTTCGTCGGCGGCGGGTGAACCAGTTTTTAGTTTTGAATTTTGAATGATGAATGCGGGCTTGATAACTCAGGTCCGCGTTTCTATTTAACGTGATATTGAGGTAAATTCAGGATATGACAGATTCGTTTCAACTGGCGGGAAAGTTGTTCAGGTCGCGCCTGATAATCGGCACGGGAAAATATCGCAGTTTCCAGGAAATGCAGGACGCGCACAAAGCCTCCGGCGCGGAGATGGTGACGGTGGCGGTGAACCGCGTGCCGCTCGACCGCAAGGTGGAATCTTTTCTCGATCATCTCGACCCGCAGATGCAAATATTGCCGAACACCGCCGGCTGCTATACGGCCGAAGACGCGCTGCGCACGGCGCGGCTGGCACGCGAGGCGCTGGAAACCGACTGGGTAAAACTGGAAGTGATCGGCGATAAAACGACGCTCTTTCCCGATAACGAGCAAACGCTCGAGGCCGCGAAAGTTTTGGTTAAGGAAGGCTTTATCGTGCTGCCGTATTTTACCGACGATCTGATCATGGCGAAAAAACTGCTCGACGCGGGCTGCCCGGCGGTGATGCCGCTGGCGGCGCCGATCGGCTCCGGCATGGGCGTGCAAAACCCGGCCAATCTTCGCATCATGCGCGAGCAGCTTCCGGACGCGATCATCATAGTCGATGCCGGCGTGGGCACTGCATCTGATGCCGCGATAGCAATGGAGCTCGGCGCGGACGCTATATTGATGAACACCGCCATCGCTGAGGCTCGGGAACCCGCGCAAATGGCCGAAGCAATGAAGCTCGCCGTGCAGGCGGGCCGGCTTGCTTACATGAGCGGCCGAATGTCAAAACGGCTCTATGCCAGCGCTTCCAGCCCGATCGAAGGCGCGATAAAATAAAAATATATGGGTAAAGTAGTTGGTATAAAAAGTATAAATTTTACTAACTCTGATTTAAACGATTGGAAAAGAAATGTGCTTTTTTTTGATTGCCTTTCATCCCCTTCACTTAAAAGTGGTATAAACAGTTTGAGAGATTTGGGCAATGATCAGATGGTAAGCGACTTAGAGTTTTTGCTGAGAAACAACTTGGTTATTGATATCGATGAGTATGTTGATTTAAAAAAAGAGGGTGTTAAAAAGGCTTTTAATGGTCTAGATGAACTCGAACGTGAAAAATTAGTTAATAAAATTAGAGAAGGGCTGAAAATTAACAAGAATATAACAGCAGCAATCGAATCTTTCGGTGATTTTGATGATATTGATATTGCCACAAACCTGAAAATTAAGGAATTAATCTTTCAACGATGCGATATTCAAGATAGGATTTCCAGTATTACTTTTGAAAAGCTTACAAACTTTACGGCTGTACCTTTAGTTCAAAATCAATTTAGTTTTGAATCAAACTTACAAGGCGAATCTCTCAAAAAGGATGTCATAGAAATGATAATAAATCGTATGCCGACTCCTGATAAAAATACGCCTTGGGAGAGGATTATTGATTTTAAAAGTGATAGCGATTCTAAAAGTAAATTTCTTGAGCTAAAAAATTGGCTTAACGAAGTAGCGACAATTAGTCTTAAGCCATCCGAGGTTGAAGAGAAATTGGAATATCTCTTAAACCAATATGAAAGGCATATGCAGTTCCACAAAATGAAATGCCACAAAGGCATACTGGAGACAATAGTTACCACAACGGCTGAAACAGCCGAGGATTTAGTGAAACTAAAATGGGGACAAATGGCGAAATCTCTGTTCTCAATAAAAAATAAAAAACTTTATTTGATGGAAGAAGAAATGAAAGCGCCTGGAAGAGAAGTTGCCTATATTTCAAAAGCTAGAGAGCATTTCTCCTGATATGAGGGAAAATAATTTTCCTTACCAAAAAGAATGGCAAGAATATCGTAGAAGGAGAAATTTCTTTTTTGCGATATTTCTCCTGGGGCTGTTCGTAATTTTTTTCGCGGTTTCAACTTTATCTTTTGTCGCTCCCGCTTCGGGACATTTATTTTTTCCTTTATTTTTTGCCTGGCCATTGCTGAGTTTTTATTTCCTGCTACGTTTTCATAACTGGCCGTGTCCGAGGTGCGGCGAAATATTTTTTAAGATGACACGCTGGAGACCGTCGCCAGTGATGCAGAGAGAATGTAACAATTGCGGGCTGCCAAAGTATTACGGATCAAACTTCTCAAAGGAAGAGAACGAGATGAAGTGAAATGAAAATGAGGTCGGAACAGGGAACGAAGTGACCGGGTAAAATTAATAACTGGTTTGCTAAATTAGAATTCGCATCCCTGAAGTAAAACCGGAACCCGGTCACTACCGTTCCCGGTTCTGACCCGTTGCTTACTCGTCGAGTGCAGATTAAGTTGTTATATAATTAAGTTATGAAAATCCTTATCAGCGGAGCGAGCGGTTGGGTAGCAAAACATTTGATCCCCACTTTGGAAGCGAAGGGGCACGAGATACATTCGCTCGTTCGTAAAGACCCTAAAAATTCAAACGAGATCCAGTGGGACGCCGAGGAAGGGTTTACCGAAAGCGAGCAGGCAAAGCTGGAAGGCTTTGACGTGATGATCCATTTGGCCGGGGAAAACGTCGCGGGAAGCTGGACGAAAGAGAAAAAACGCCGCATCAGGGACAGCCGCGTGGTTGGCACGCGCGTCCTGGTCGAAGCTCTGAGCAAAACCGCGAACCCGCCGAAGCATTTCCTGGCGGCGTCCGCCATCGGTTATTACGGCAACCGCGGCGACGAAATTCTGACTGAAACCAGTCCCCCGGGCGAAGGCTTTCTCGCCGAAGTCTGCACGGCCTGGGAAGCGGAATCGCGCAAGGCGGCCGATTTCGGGGCGCGCGTCGTTTTTTTCCGGACCGGTGCGGTGCTGGCAAAAGACGGCGGCGCGCTGGCTCAGATGCTCACTCCCTTCGGCTTCGGCGTCGGCGGAGTGGTCGGGAGCGGCAAACAATGGATGAGCTGGATCGCGATGGAAGACCTGCTCGGCATCTTTCATTACGCGCTGGAAAATGAAAATGTGCGCGGCGCGGTAAATTCAACCGCTCCGAATCCTGCTACTAATGAAACTTTTACTAAAACACTCGGCGAAGTTCTGAACCGCCCGACCATTATTCCGATCCCCGAATTCGGCATCAAGTTCATCTTTGGCGAGATGGGCGAAACTTTGCTGCTGGAAGGGTGCCGCGTCGTTCCGAAAAAATTGCAGGACCTCGGATTTACATTTAAATATCCCGATCTAAAAGAAGCGCTGAAAAAAGCGGTCGAATAACTATGGAGCGCGGGCATCCCTGCCCCGCAAAAGCTGCTTTGCAACGTAATGCGGTATTTAGCCGCATATTTTCACGGATGAACACGGTGGTAATCATTTACGAACGCGCAGCGTTCGAAGCGGGCAGGATGCCCGCGCTCCATAGACCGGCTTGACAATTTCCTGAAGTGTAACTAACATTGTTACAGTTATGCCAAACAGCAGGTTTTCCATCGCGGTTCATGTTTTATCCATGCTCTCAAAGTGCTGCGATGAAAATATGAAATCCGAATACATCGCGGAAAGTGTCAACACCAACCCGGTGGTGATACGGCGGCTTCTTTGCGAGCTGAGTGCCGCGGGTATGGTGGTTTCCCAGACGGGCGCCTGCGGCGGAACGCAGCTTTCGCGCCGGCCCGAGGAAATAACTTTACTTGAAGTATACCGCGCCGTTTCCAACAAGGAAGTCTTTAACCTGCATCGTTCAAAACCGAACCCGCGTTGTCCCGTCGGCGGAAATATCGAAGAAGTTTTATCTAAATTACAGCTTAATGTTAATAATGCGATCGACCGGGAACTGGCGAAATATACGATGCGGGACGTGATCCAGTCGGTCGAGCGAATGGCGGCGTGAGTCAGTGGGCGGCAGCGGTAGGCAGTGGGCAGTAATAATATTAGATTTGGGGAGAGAAAAGATGAATGCATTTTTGGCTAGTAACGCACCCAGGGTGCTGAGCATTTTACGAATTATTACCGGGTTTTTATTTATATGGCACGGCAGCCAGAAGTTTTTTAATTTTCCGCCATCCGCGCAAGGGGGAGGGGGTTCGCCCGAGGGGGTAATGCTGGTCGGCGCAATACTTGAACTGGCCGGCGGTTTGCTGATCTTACTTGGTTTATTTACGCGGCCGGTAGCATTTTTGTTATGCGGCATGATGGCGGTGGCATATTTCGGCTGGCACTTTCCGGGCGGATTTTTGCCATTGGCAAACAGAGGCGAGCTGGCGGTTTTATATTGCTTCGTCTTTTTATACTTGTTTTTTGCCGGCGGCGGGCCCTGGAGCCTGGACGCTTTAATTTCCAGAAGGCCGGTAATAATTTCGGATTAATTCAGATCAAGTCAGCCAAATAGAGCACCGCGGAATGTAAGGGTGTTTAAGGATAAGTGTTTTCGCGAATATGAAAGCATTCGAATTACGACAATTCGGGATCGATAACCTGACGCTGGCGGAGCGCGAAATACCGGTTCCGAAAGCGGACGAGGTGCTGGTGAAAATTCACGCGGCGTGTTTGAACTACCGCGACCTGCGCATGGTCGAGGGCACTTATAACCCGAAGCTCAAGATGCCCATCGTGCCTTTTTCCGACGGCGCGGGCGAGGTTGTCGGAGCAGGTGAATCCGTTACGCGCTTTAAGACCGGCGACCGCGTTTGCCCGATCTTTATGCAGGGCTGGATCGACGGTGAAGTGACTTATGAAAAGGCGAGAACCGCTCTCGGTGGCGACCTGGACGGGGTACTTCGCCCATACGCGGTTTTTAACGAGCAAGGGGTGGTAAAATTTCCCGAACATCTTTCTTATGAGGAAGCGGCGACGCTGCCGTGCGCGGCAGTAACGGTATGGCACGCTCTCGCGGTTTCGGGTAATTTAAAAGCGGGCGATACGGTGCTGACGCTGGGAACGGGCGGGGTTTCGATCTTCGCTTTGCAGCTGGCAAAGGCGCTTGGCGCGAAAGTGATAGTAACTTCGAGTTCGGATGAAAAACTCGCGCGCGCAGAGCAGCTCGGCGCCGATATCACTATCAATTACAAAACGCACGAAGATTGGGACAGCGTGGTGAAAGAGATCACTGAAAAGCGCGGGGTCGATCATGTGATCGAGGTTGGCGGCGCGGGGACGCTGCAAAGATCGCTGAACTCAACAAAAATGGGCGGGCACATCGCATTGATCGGCGTGGTGGCGGGGAAGGGCGAATTTAACCCGATATCGATATTTATGAAGCTGCTGAAACTGCAGGGGATCTTTGTCGGCTCGCGGCGGATGTTTGAGGATATGAACGCGGCAATAACTTTAAATAAATTAAAGCCGGTGATCGACAAAGTTTTTGAATTCGAACAGGCGCCGGAAGCGTTGAGGTATATGGAAAGCGGCGCGCACTTCGGCAAGATCGTAGTGAGAGTGGATAACTGATAGTTGATAGTTGATAGTTGATAGTTTGATAAAGAAATAGGCTTATTAACTGTCAGCTCTCAGTTATCAACTATCACTTATCAACTGTATCTATGCTCTACATGATCGTGGAAAATTTCGGCGACAACGCGGCGGAAATTTACCGCCGGTTTCGAGACCAGGGCAGGCTGATGCCCGCGGGATTGAACTATGTGTCGAGCTGGATCGACAGCGATCTTAAAAAATGTTTCCAGTTGATGGAAACCGATGACGAGAGTTTGTTTGAAGAATGGATTGCTAACTGGAAGGACATTGTGGACTTTGAGATCTTTCCCGTGATGACCTCCGCGGAGGCGGCGGAAAAAATAAAACCGCAACTATAAAAAATATGATCGAAACGGTAGCACCGGAGATACAGGAATACGCGCAGAATTTCACCACCGGCGAAGACGCGATCTTGCAGGAGTTGTTGGCAAAAACGTATGGCGAACGGTCGGACAAGTCGATGCTCTCAGGTTTTTACCAGGGGCGTTTGCTTTCGATGCTGAGCAGGATGACGGGCCCGCGCCGCATTCTCGAGGTCGGCACTTATGTCGGTTATTCGGCGCTGTGCCTGGCGGAAGGATTGACCGATGACGGAAAGATCATCACGCTTGATATCGACGAGGAGACAAACGCGATAGCGAGGCAATTCTGGTCGCGCTCGCTCTTACAAGATAAGATCGACGCGCGGTTAGGAAATGCGCTGGAGATCATCCCGACGCTGGATGAAACCTTCGACCTGGTCTTTATCGACGCCGATAAGCCTAATTATTTCAATTATTACAAGCAGGTCTTTCCTAAACTGAGGATCGGCGGGATCGTGCTCGCCGACAACGTTTTGTGGAGCGGCCGGGTTCTGGAAGCGGCAAAAGGCGGGGAAACCGACGACAACACAAAAGCCCTGCACGAATTCAACCAAAAGATACTGGCCGATGAGCGCGTCAGCAATATTCTGCTGGCGGTGCGCGACGGCTTGATGGTGATCAGGAAAGAGAAAGATTAGAAACCTTTTTATTTTCAGTTTCGTTGAAATTAAAAAACTGAAAGGAAACTTACTATGAAATATTTAATTTTATCTATCGTGTTTGTTTTGGGTTTGACGGCTTTTGCTTTTGGCCAGACGGATGCCGATAAGGAAGCCATCAAAGCGACCGCGCTCGATTACATGGAAGGCTGGTATGAAGGCGATGCCGCCAGGATGGAACGCGCCCTTCACCCGGAGCTTGCCAAGCGAATGTTTCACAAAGACGAAAAATCCTGGCCGGAGCCAGTTTAACCACATGGGCGCGATGCGGCTGGTACAAAGCACGCGCTCCGGTTACGGGAAAAATACGCCGAAGGAAAAACAGCGGAAAGACGTAGCTATTCTTGACGTGTTTGAAAACGTCGCCAGCGTGCGCGCCGATATGGAAGGCTGGATCGATTACATGCACATAGCAAAGGTGGACGGGAAATGGGTGATCGTCAATGTGCTGTGGGAGTACAGGCCCAGGAAGAAAGAATAGAAGGCTTTGCGCGAATTCAACTAGAAAGATCCTGACCGGTGAACGCGCCGGCAATATTCTGCCGGCGGTGCGCGACGGTTGATGATTATTACAAAAGAAAGAGACTGATGGAGGAATTATTATGGCAAATGAAATTTATGATATCCCGGTAAAACGGATAGACGGCACGGAAACGACTTTGAGTGATTACAAGGATAAAGTTTTATTACTGGTCAACGTTGCTTCGAAGTGCGGATTGACGCCTCAGTACACGGGGCTGGAAAAACTTTATGAGGATCATCGCGATCAGGGCTTTGAAGTGCTCGGGTTTCCGGCTAACAACTTCGCCGGGCAGGAACCCGGCACCGAAGAAGAAATACAAGAATTTTGCGACACGAATTACAACGTGCAATTTCCCCTATTTAGCAAAATTTCAGTCAAAGGCGATGACCAGCATCCGCTTTATAAACATCTGATCGAAACAAAAAGTGAGGCGGATATCAATAACGGCAGCGGTTTTGAAGAAAAGCTGAAAAATTTCGGACACACGAAAGAAACGCCGACTGAGGTTTTGTGGAATTTCGAAAAATTCCTGATCGGCAAAGACGGCGAGGTCGTTTCCAGAATTGCTCCTGATGTCACCGCGGAAGATGAGCGGCTGGTGGAAAAAGTGAAGGCCGAGTTGAGCAAATAAAGATGGAACGGGCAAGGTTGGGGAAAACGGAACTGGAAGTGAGCCGTTTGGGTTTTGGCGGCGCGGAAATAGGTTGGGACGAAAAACAGACGGCGGATAATGTCGGTAAGCTCTTGAACGCCGCCCTCGACGAAGGCCTGAACCTGATCGACACCGCGGCCGCTTACAAGGCGAGCGAGCAGTTGATCGGGGCCACGGTCGGGCATCGGCGTAAGGAATTTATTTTGCTTTCCAAAGCCGGCGCGCTCGACGCTTTCGCGCGTTACGACTGGTCGAAGCGGGGAATTTTGGAGACCATTCAAACCAGCCTGAAAAATCTGCGGACCGACTATCTGGACGTGGCGCAGCTTCATAGCTGCGGGGCCGAGATCTTAAAACAGGGCGAGGTCATTGAGGCCCTGATCGTGGCCAAAGAACGCGGTTACGCGCGTTTTGCGGGGTATTCCGGCGATGGCTTTGACGCTAGTTTCGCGGTGGAAATGGATTTTTTCGACACGCTGCAAACTTCCGTCAACATTGCCGATCAGCAAGCCCTCGATCTGACCATCCCGCCGGCGAAAGAGCGCGATATGGGTGTGATCGCAAAGCGTCCCGTCGCCAACGCGGCGTGGCGCAACCGGGAAAAACCGGAGAATTCCTATCATCATGAGTACTGGGAAAGACTTCAGAAACTGCAGTACGATTTTCTCAGCAAAAGCCTGGAAGAATCGATCGCTAAAGCGCTCAGGTTCACGCTTTCGGTTGAGGGCGTCGCGGCGGCGATAGTCGGCACGACAAAACCCGGCCGCTGGCGTGAAAATGCAAATTACGTCGCGGAAGGAAATTTATCGCCGGAAGAATTCGAAGGCGTCCGCGAGCGCTGGAAGGAAGTGGCGGACGATGGTTGGACGGGGCAGGTTTAACGCAATGATAAATGTTGAATTATGAGTGATGAATGAAAGAGTGAAGAGTGATGAATAGAATATTGTTTTTGATCTTGCTGATCGCAGCCGTTTTTTCAGGCACTGCGTCGGCGCAGGAAACAAAGATCAAATGGTTCGGGCACGCGGCTTTTTCGATCACCACGCCGAAAGGCAAGATCATACTGATCGATCCGTGGATCACAAATCCAAAAAATCCCGAAGCCTTGTATAGCAAAAACCTGATCGAAGGGCTCGGCAAGGTCGATTACATTTTGCTCACTCACGGGCACCGCGACCACGTCGGCGACGCGGCCGAGATCGCAAAGAAAACAGCAGCGATCTTGATCTGCAATCCCGAGCTGGCGGGAAATTTGATAAAGCTCGCAGATTTTCCGGCGAAAGAGGGGCAGACGAATCCTATGGGGATCGGCGGCGAGATCCTGATCGCGGGCGGCGAGGTGACGGTGGCGATGACGCAGGCGGTTCATTCGAGCAGCGTTTTTAATCCGAAAGCGGGGCCGAACGAAGCCGAAAGGGCCTACGGCGGAAACCCGGCGGGGTTTGTCGTCATCATCAAAGACGGCCCCACGATCTATCATACGGGCGACACGGCGTACTTTAAGGACATGGAAACCATCGGCGAAGAATACCAGGTCGACCTGGCGCTGCTAAATATCGGCGGGCATTTCGGAATGGAGCCGCGGATGGCGGCGAAAGCGGCAAAAGCCGTCCGGGCAAAACTCGCCGTGCCGCATCACTTCGGCACGTTCGAGGGCATCACTGCGAATTCGGATTCGTTTTCGGCGGAGCTGAAAAAATTGAATGTTCCTTTTTATGAAATGAAACCGGGCGAAACTATCGTGTTTCGCGGAAAGCAGTTGGTGAAGAAGTAGGAAGTAGGAAAGAGTAAAAGAGGAAATAGAAAAGAGATCATGGCGGAAAAAATAAAAGCATACGCGGCTATGGAAGCGAGCGGCAAATTTCAGGCGTTCGAATACGATCCGGGCGAGTTAGGCGCGGAACAGGTTGAAATAAAAGTGACGCATTGCGGAATTTGTCACTCGGATCTTTCCATGCGCAATAACAATTGGAATATGACGGTGTTTCCGTTTGTCGGCGGGCACGAGGCCGTCGGCGAGATAATTGCCGTGGGCGAGAACGCCAAAGGCGTAAGCGTCGGCGATACGGTGGGTCTCGGGTGGAATTCGGGAAGCTGCATGTTTTGCAGGCAATGCATGGCCGGCAATCAGATCGACTGCGTCAGCCTGGAACAAACCATCGTCGGGCGTTACGGCGGGTTTGCCGACCGTCTGCGCTGCCACTGGTCATGGGCGATAAAGCTTCCGGAAGCGCTCGATGCTGCCAAAGCGGGCCCGCTTTTTTGCGGCGGCATCACGGTCTTTAACCCGTTCGTGCAGCTCAATATCAAACCGACGGACAAGGTCGGCATTGTCGGCATCGGCGGCCTGGGACACCTGGCGGTGCAGTTTGCCGATAAGTGGGGCTGCGAAGTGACGGCGTTCACGACCTCGGCGGCAAAGGCCGACGAAGCAAAAAAGATGGGCGCCGATCTGGTCGTCGATACGCACAGCGAAGAAGAACTGGCGCAGGTCAAGGGCAAATTCGACATGATAATGACCACGGCAAACGCGCCCCTGAAATGGAATGCCTATTTTGAAGCGCTGGCGCCGAAAGGCAAGCTGCATGTAGTCGGCGCGGTGCTGGAACCGATCCCGGTGACGTCTTTTTATCTGATCAGCGGCGCCAGGTCGATCTCCGGAACGGCGACGGGCAGCCCCTCGGTGGTGGTGAAAATGCTGGATTTTTGCGCGCTGCACAATATCGAGGCGGTAACGGAACATTTCCCAATGTCCGAGATCAACGACGCTTTCGATCACCTGGAAAGCGGCCAGGCGCGCTATCGCATCGTCTTGGAGAATGACTTTGGCGTGTGAGATAATTAAGGTAAGTTTTATATATTGATAAGCAGAGGAGCAATTAAATAATATGGGTGTTAAAGAAGTTAATGACAGCGATTTTCAAACAAGCGTTTTGGATTCGGACAAGCCGACCCTGGTCGATTTTTGGGCGGCGTGGTGCGGCCCTTGCCGGATGATCGCGCCTTCGGTGGAAGCCGTGGCGGAACAATTCGGCGATAAAGCCAACATCATGAAAATGGATGTGGACGCAAATATCATGACCCCGCAGAAATACGGGGTGAAGGGAATACCGACGCTGATCCTTTTCAAAGGCGGTGCGGAAGCCGACCGCGTGGTCGGCGCCGTCAGCCGCGATGCCATCACCAAGATGATCGAGAAGCATATGAATTAATTGCCGATGACCGGTAATTAGTAATTGTTAAAAGCCTGACAATTTGCCAGGCTTTTAATTTTTGGAAAAGGAGCCTTCGGAGATCTTAATTTATAAATTGCCACTAGCTTTAGCTAGTGGTATGAAGGCTCAGCTTAGAGGGGCTTTAGCCGAATATGATTTGGCTAAGCCCCATTTTAGTTTGGTTGTTTTATCCACTAGCTAAAGCTAGCGGCAATTTATGTTGTCCCGAAGCCGCAAGCAAACATCTTCCAGCTTTTTCTTGTAGCTTATTTTGAATAGTGTTATAAATCCGGTATGTTTTGTCCCCAATGCGCCGCTAAAAACGAGATCGGCCAGAGCTTTTGCCGGCAGTGCGGGCAGTCGCTCGAAGTGGTCGGGCTGGTCCTGCAGGGAAATCTCGACGAGGCGTTCGCAAAATACGAAAAGGGTTACGATTCGCTTATCGGCGGGCTGGTCACCTTCGGAATATTTCTTCTCATCGGGCTCGGCTCATTGATCTTTCTGAAGCCCTGGGTTCTCGTTGCAAATGTTATTATCGGGCTGATAATCTCGTTGCCGTTCGTTATTAAAGGAATGCGGCAGATAGATGCCGGTTCCAAATTGATGGATACAAAACAAAGATCAAACGAACTGCCTCCGGCAAAAGCCGACGCGCTTCCATCCCCGGCTTTTATGGCCGATCCGCTGGCGCCGGGTTCCGTGACGGAAGGGACAACGCGCGATCTGGTTTCTGATAAGAGAGATTAGGTCATTATTCCGAGACACTGCAGAAATTGGACAAGTTTATCTACCTCAAGGTTCGGAAGGGTTGCTTGCGCCCGCTCATCACAAAATGACTTCATCTAAGAGATTAAAACAATAAGAGCGGGCGCAAGCGGCCCTTCCCGACCTGAGAGATTATTAAGCCGCCGCATTTTCTTCCTTCTTAAAATCCTCAAGCACTTCAAAGACCTGCAGCGCATATTTCACATTGCCGAAAGGCGCGGAGACCTGTACGCCCTGAATGTGGTCGTGTACTTCGAGCAGCGATTCACGGGCGATGGCGATGCCTTCTTCGCGGGCAAATTCCTTGCTCTTGTCCGAAGCGATGCGCATCCGTTCCAGAATGTCATGCGTCACGTTCACGCCGGGAACTTCGTTGTGCAAAAACTCGGCGTTGCGAAAGCTGACCAGCGGCCAGATGCCGGCCACGATGGGGATGCCAATGCCCATCTCCTTGATCTTCTCAAGAAACTCCAGCAGCTGTCCGGTGTCGAAAACGGGCTGCGTGATGGCGTATTGCGCGCCGGCTTCGACCTTCCATTCGAAACGCTTTAGCTCTTCTTCCATATTCACCGCGCCGGGATTTACGCCCACGCCGATGGTAAAGGCGGTCGGCACGCCGATGGGATTGTTGCCTAAATCCAACCCGTGATTGAGTTTATTGACCATGTTGGTCAGCCCGATGGAGTCGATGTCGAACACGGCGGTCGAATCCGGGTAAGGCCCCATCTTCGGCGGATCGCCGGTGATAATGAGCAGATTCCGCAACCCGAGCGCGGCCGCGCCGAGCAGGTCCGACATCATCCCGAGCAGGTTGCGGTCGCGGCAGCAATAATGCAGCACCGATTCGATGCCGATCTGCTGTTCGATCAGGACGGAGGTCGCCTGGGCGGACATGCGCGTCTGCGCGCGCGGGCCGTCCGGCACATTGACCGCGTCGACCCCGGCCTCTTTCAGCAGGCGGATGGAATCGAGCGTCTTCTGCGCGTCGCACCCTTTGGGCGGCAGCACTTCGACCGAGGTGACAAACTCGCCGGCCGCAATTTTTCTTCCCCAGTTCGAACGGTCGGCTAAAGGCACGACCTGCACGTCGGCCGGGATCATGTCTTCAACCCTGACGGTCTTTTCCTTGATAAAGACGTTGCTCTGGCGCGGAGAGATAGAGCGCACGGCGTCGGAAAGCAGCTTGATATGCGCGGGTGTCGTGCCGCAGCAGCCGCCGATAAAACTCGCGCCGACCTGGATAAATCTTCGCGCAAATTCCGACATATATTCCGGCGAGCACATGTACATCTGGCGTCCCTGCACGTCGCGCGGCAGCCCGGCGTTCGGCTGGACGGAAAGTTTTTTTCGCGTCACCTGGTGCATTTTTTCCAGCGCGGTCAGTGTCAACGCCGGGCCCACGCCGCAATTCAAACCAATGACGTCAGCGCCCCAGTCCTCGAGTTGCTGGGTAAAAAGTTCGGGTGATGTGCCGAAAACGGTATTGCCGTCCATCTGAATGGTCATCTGGGCGATCACGGGCAGGTCGGTGATCTCACGAATGGCGCGCAGGGCCTGTTCGATCTCGGAAGTGTCGGAAAAAGTTTCCAGCACAAAAAGATCGACCCCGCCTTCCAGCAACGCCGAGGCCTGCTCGCCGAACATTTCCTTGGCTTCATCGTAGGAAGTGGGTCCATAGGGTTCGATGCGCACTCCCAGAGGGCCGATCGCGCCCGCCACGTAAACTTTTTCACCGGCGGCTTCACGCGCCAGTTTCGCGGCGGCGATATTGATCTCGCGCAGCCGTTCGTCCAGCCCGTAGGGCTGCAGCTTGTTGCGGGTCGCTCCGAAAGTGTTGGTCTCGATAATGTCCGCGCCGGCGCGGACGTACTCTTCGTGCACCTCGCGCACCAGATCGGGGGCCGTCAGGTTGAGCTCGTCATAGGAGCGATTGATATAGATGCCCTTGGTATAGAGCATCGTACCGATCGCGCCGTCAAAAACGTAGATACCGTCGCCGGACAGGAGTTCTCTGAAATTTCGCATAAATTAAAAAGCCTCGAGCCGAACAGCACGAGACTTTTCTAAAATCTATTGTGTCTTCTCGATCTTTTAAAACCGGGGCTTTTCGGATCGGGCTGTTTAGCGTTTTATGGTCGCAAGTCGCCTTAACTCACCATTAAAAGTTATCTTAGATGATGCGATTTTCACCGGAAAGTGTCAAGTCCGCGATAAAGCATAGCAAATGCCTTAACTACTTAGGTTTTTGGCCATTCTATCGGAAACATTGTGCCCGCTCTTTCCGGTGTAATTTCGACACCCAGCAGTTTTGCCGCATATGACAGAACCGGGTCCTGGGACTGCGCCAGGTCCTTGCCCGTCGGCAGCTTTAATTCATCGGGAATTACTCCACGTTTTTCCAGGCTTTTTCCGTCAGGCATAATTAGATCTCTGATAGTGACCGTGGTCCCGAAATAGATCGCGCCGCCGGTGCCGAGGTTCATCAATTGAAATTCGGATGTCATGACGGCCCCGGCCGTCCTGTCACCGATCACCTTTCCGCGCTTTTCCAATTGGATGATCTTGGTTACCACCTCCGCGGCCGAGGCAGAGCTGGAATCGACCAATACTATGAGATTCCCTTTGAAAGTATCCCCTCCCCGGCTCCTGGCCATTCTTTCCTTGGTTTCTTTTCGTGATTTTTCGTCTCCGATCTTTACGTCCTTATCAAAGAAATAACCGAGCAGGTATTTTTCTATCTCTACCAGGCCGCCGCCATTGCTGCGCAGATCAAGGATCAGCGATTTGGCATTCCGGGCTTTTCCCATCATTGAATCAATGTGGGTTTTCATAATATCGAGTTGTCTTCCGGAGCTTCCAAAAGTAGACATTCGCCAGATCAGCAGATCCTTGCCGTATTCATAATAGTAATCCTTCCGGCCGAGATCCCATCCTTTTCTGTAGTATTTGGTTTCCCAATCTTCCTGGCTGATAGAGGCAGCGGTCCTTGAGATCTTCGTCGATACGTCGACAAAATGAGGGTTAACGTCTCCCGGGCTTAAAACCTCAAATCTGACGCGGGAGGCCGGCATGAGATTGTAATACCGGTGGTAGAGCTGCGAGATATTTTCCCTGACGATGGTAAATCCGTCGATGGTAATTACCTTGTCCCCGACTTTGAGCCCCTTGGCTGCGGCATCGCTTTGGGGTTTTATCGCCGTCACATAACAATCAGTTCCCACCATTTCCACCTGCCAGCCATAATCGAAATCGGCGGCGCGCGCCGGAGGAATGAAATTAGTGTGAGAGTCGTCCAAATTCGACAGGAACTGGGCGATGAGAAGCATAAGTTGGTCGCGATTCTTCGCTTGCTTCATCGCGCTTTTAGATTCCTGAAACACCTTTTCGAGATCGACGCCGTGATATGCAGGATCGTAATAGTATTTCTTTACAGCGTCTCTGGCTTGCTCCAGCATACCGACGGCCATATCGCGGTCATTGGCGCTAAGCTGGCCCGGAACTGTACTGGCGAAAATGGCGATAAACAGAATAAGCGAGGAAAAAAGAAAAAAAGGATTAAAACGGATCTTCATAAATTTACTGCTTTCTAAAGGAATTAAATACCCAGGATCAGGATGATATAAGATAGAGGACTTTATTTCCGAACACAAACATATAAAGAGACAGGCTCTTCTTTCCCGGAGCATATTAAAATAATAAGGCCATTTTGAAAAGCTTTTAGAAGTAAAAGGAAATTTGTCTCTTTACCGGGTCCGGAACAGGCTTTGACGCAAGGTTTTAAGCCGCCGCTGCCGCATTATGCGAACGCCGAAAGAACCCTGAAAGGTGAACAGAACCGGCCCCCCGCAATTGTTTTCCGCCCCGGATTCTGTTAGAATTTCTCTTTTGTTCGAACACTGGATAGTTAAGCATAGTTTATCGTGAAAGAAATAATTTCAACAGACAAAGCGCCGGGGGCCATCGGGCCTTATTCGCAGGCGGTGAAAACCGGCAATATGGTTTTTGTTTCGGGCCAGATCCCGATCGACCCTGCAACGGGACAATTCGTTTCCGAAGATGTGGCGGAGCAGACGGACCAGGTGTTTAAAAACCTGCAGGCGGTGCTGGAAGCGGCCGGCAGCGGTTTGGACAAAGTAATAAAAACCACCGTTTTTTTGGCCGATATGAACGATTTTGCCGCGATGAACGAAATTTACGGTAAGTATTTCACCGGCGATTATCCGGCGCGGGCTACGGTACAGGCGGCGCGGCTGCCGCGCGACGCGCGGGTGGAAATTGAATGTATAGCGCTTGTTTAGAGTTACGCCTTCGGGCGTGATCATCGCGCGTGAACGCGCAACTCTGAACAATTTTTGAAAGAAAAGCCGGACGGAACTTTCCGCCCGGCAACTAAAATTTGCTGCTTTGTATCTTAATTAAGCAGCTTTAACAGCTTTGACAATTTTTCCGGCTTTGATACAGCGAGTGCAGACTTTCTGACGTCCGTTTTCACCCGAGGGTAATTTGACGCGGATCGACTGCAGGTTCGGATTAAAGCGACGGCGAGTGCGATTGTTCGCGTGCGAGACGTTATTTCCGAATTGCGGCCCTTTGCCGCAGATTTCACATCGTTTTGCCATAGTATAAATGCCTCCGAATAATTACAGGGGGTATATGTTTGAGTCGAATTTGTTCGGACTCAGAAACAAGATTTATAACAAATTATGCGCGGCACAGTCAAGCCGCGCCAAAAAGAGCCTTAAGAATCAAGAGCAATTATGAACAGAGTTTATTTCGAAGGAGCAGCAAGTAAAGTGCAGAAATTCAGCAGATTTATTATATACGTCGCTTTAACGGCCATAGCCGGACTTATCTTTTTGACCACCGGGTGTGATACGCCGACCGGCGCCGGAGCAAAGAACGACGTGGCGGCACATGTCAACGGCAAGCCCATCATGATGGAGCAGGTCGAAAAACTGCTTAAACAGCAGGGCCAGGGCCAGGAAGCCAAGCTTTCCCCGCTCGAACTGGCACAGGCGCGCCTGCAGATCCTGGAAGGTTTGATCCAGCAGGAAGTGATGTACCAGCGAGCTGAAAAAGAAAAGACCATTCCGACGGACGAGGAAGTGACGGCGGCCTATAACAAGCAGAAAACCGACAGCGGCCTTTCCGCCGAACAATTCGACAAGAAAATGGCCGAGATCAATGAAACCGAAGCTTCCGCCAAGGATTCGATCAAAAAAGGCCTGGCCATTCAAAAACTGATCGAAAAGGTCACCGGCAAGATCGATGCGCCGAAAGACGTCGAGATCGAAGGTTTTTATAACGGCAATAAGGAAATGTTTCTCAAGAAGCGCGGCGTCAGGCTGGCGGCGATCGTCGTTGACCCCTCCAACAGCGGAGCGGGCGATGCTACCACCGACGACAGCACGGCGCGCGTAAAAGTGACGGAAATCATGCAGAAACTGCAGCAGGGAGGCGGCGCTAATTTTACCGAGGTGGCGCGCGAGAACAGCGAAGACCCCAGCCGGCTGCAGGGCGGTGAACTGGAATATTTTTCCGAGGACGTGCTGAAACAAAACTTCCCGCAATTTGCGGCGGATTTTATGAATCCCAAATTCGCGGTCGGAAGCGTTACACCGGCGATCCCGATGTTTGGAAAATACTACATTTTCAAACTGATGGAGCGTAACGACGCGGATGAAACCGCAACCCTGGAAAAACCCGGCACGCGCGAGAAGGCCACTAATATGCTGGTGCAAGCCCGTAAAAATCTTCTGCAGGCTTCTTATGCGGCTATCGCCATGAATGAAGCCAAGGTCGAAAATTTTCTGGCAAAGCAGGTGGTGGACAATCCGAATAACCTGAGCGGTGCTCGCCCTGCCGAAGCGCCCGGCGCGCCGGCGGCGACACCGGCCCCCACCGCTTCCGCGCCGGAAAATAAAAACGCTGATGCCGGCGCCAAAGAATCTGCCGGCAACGCAAAACCGGCGGCTAATTCAAAGGACGGGGCCAACAAATAGCCCGGCACTAAACCAGAAAGTAAAATGGCAGGCGGCATCGGAAAAATGCCCCTGTCATTTTCATTTGCGACATGCTTTTTCGCTTTTCAGACGTTTATAAATCTTATGCCGCCCACGAAATACTGGGCGGGGTGAGTTTCCAGCTCAACCCGCAGGAAAAGGCCGGGCTCGTCGGGCGCAACGGCGCGGGCAAGACCACCGTCTTTCGCCTGCTCACTGAAAGTGAAGCCCCGGACAGCGGCGAGATCGTCAAGGCTTCGAACCTCCGGCTCGGCCTGCTCGAACAGCACGTCGATTTCGCACCCGGCGCCACGGTTCATTCCTTTGCCATGGCGGCCTTTGAAAAGCTGATAGACATCGAAACGGAGATGCGGCAGCTGGAAGCGCAAATGTCCGGGCACGGCGAAGAGCTGGAAGATATTTTTGCGCGCTACGGCGAGCTTCAGCACCAATTCGAGCACGAAGGCGGTTTCGAAGCGACGGCCAGGGCCGAGGCGGTTTTACTCGGCCTGAATTTTCCCAGGGAAATATGGACACATGAGGCCGCGCACCTTTCGGGCGGGCAGAAAAACCGCCTGGGATTGGCGCGGCTGCTGCTTTCCGGGGCCGATGTTTTGCTGCTGGATGAGCCGACCAATCATCTCGACATAAGATCAGTCGAGTGGCTGGAAGAATTTTTGCAAAATTATTCCGGCGCATACGTGATCATCAGCCATGACCGCTATTTTCTCGACCGCACCTGCACCCGCATCATAGAGCTTGACGAGGGAAAGGCGTACACCAGCCCCGGCAACTATTCCGAGTATCTGGAAATTCGCGAAGAAAGACGCGAAACTCAGCGCCGCGCTTACGAAAACCAGCAGGCGATGATCGCCAGGACCGAAGATTTTATTCGCCGCAACATTGCCGGGCAAAAAACCAAGATGGCAAAATCACGGCGCAACACGCTGCAGCGGCTTGAGCGCGTGGAAGCCGTGCGGGGTGACAGGAGCGGCGGGAATTTCGACTTGAAAAAAGTGGAGCGCTCCGGCGGCGACGTGCTGATGGCGGAAGAACTGGCGGTCGGGTACGAGAACGAACCGCTGATACGGGGTTTGAATTTTACCGTTCACCGCGGCGACGCTCTCGGCATTATCGGCGAGAACGGTTCGGGCAAAACCACTTTTGTTAAGACCATTCTGGGCAAGCTTCACACTGTTTCGGGAAGTTATCGCTGGGGAGTGAAAACGAGCATCGGTTATTACTCGCAGCAGCTGGAAGACCTGGACGAGCGCAGCGAGATCATAATGGAACTGCGGCGCGTAGCCGCGCCGACCGTGACCGACGGGGAGCTGCGCGGCTATTTAGCCAGGTTTCTTTTTGTCGGCGACGACGTTTATAAGCGCATCGGCGATCTTTCCGGCGGCGAAAAAGGCAGGCTGGCGCTGGCAAAGCTGATCTATTCCCGCGCGAATGTGCTCGTGCTAGACGAGCCGACCAACCATCTCGACATTCCTTCGCGCGAAGCCCTGGAAGACGCGCTGGTCGAATACGACGGCACGGTCGTCGTCATCAGCCACGACCGGTTTTTTCTCGACCGGGTAGCGGACGGAATTCTGGCATTGGAAAAAAACGGGAGTTACGAGCTTTTTAACGGCAACTATTCCGAATACCACGAATGGAACCTGCGCCGGGAGAAAAAGGAAATAATTGAAGTAGAAACTTCTTCTGTTGAAGCAACAAGGTCCAGGTCAAGCGACCTGAGCAAAAATGAACGATTGAAACTGGAAAAAAAGGCCCGTGAAACCGAAGCTGAGATCGCCCGGCTGGAAGAATCGTTAAGGGAACTTACTGAAAAAATGAGCGATCCTGAAACCGCCGCTGCGCCGGAAAAATTCGCCCGGCTTTCCGGCGAATATCACGAGGCGGAAAATCGCGTCGGGCAGTTGTATCAGAAGTGGGAAGACACGCTAAAATTATTGAGCTAAGGAAGTTTTGCGTGTCAGTAGCCCGCGCGTAAGCAAGGGCTTCGATGGCGCCGAAAAAGCCCTTGCTTACGCGCGGGCTACTGACACGGTTCGATCAATATGGCCGACAAAAAATTCATCACTGATCCCGAACAGCTCGAAAAGCTCGCGCCCGTGATAGGTGCCCCGATCACGCATCATGTTTTTGTCTGCAACGGGAAATCCTGTATGCCGGTCGGCAGCGCGGAAGTGAAAGCGGCTTTTGAAGAGGAACTGGAAAAACGCGGGCTTCGCTTCGGTAAGGAATCGAAGGGGCGAAATCCGAACGGTTCTATAGTGTTGACGGACTGCGGCTCAGTCGGTTTCTGCTCGATCGGCGTCGCCGTGCTGGTTTACCCCGAAGGCGTCTGGTACGGGCAGGTCACCCCCGACGACGTTCCGGAGATCGTAGAAAAACATCTGATCGGCGGGGAAGTTGTAAAGAGGTTGGCTTTGATCGAGATGAGATAAAATTTTAATAAGCTTTTCTTAATAGGAATCACCAACGCTCACATGTCAATTCTCACAATGCGGATGTTCGCAAGGTTTGTCCCCCCACCTATCTCTAAGTGTTTTGCTTTATCTGCTTGCATAATACTTTTTAACTTTTCATTGCCACTAATATTTCGTCCACGACCTTTTTCGCATCGCCGAAAAGCATCAGCGTGTTTTCGCGATAGAAAAGCGGATTTTCCACGCCGGCGTAGCCGCTCGCCATGCTGCGTTTCATCACGATCACGTTGCGCGCTTCCCAAACTCTCAGCACGGGCATGCCGGCGATCGGGCTGGCGGGGTCTTCCATTGCGCTCGGGTTGACGATGTCGTTCGCGCCTATCACCAGCACCAGGTCGGTATCTTTCAGCGAATCGTTTATCTCTTCCATTTCGAAAACGATGTCGTAGGGAATATTTGCTTCGGCCAGCAGGACGTTCATGTGGCCGGGCAGCCGCCCCGCCACCGGGTGAATGGCAAAACGCACGTCTTCGCCACGCTCGCGCAGCAATTTCACGACTTCGGCAAGCGCGTGCTGGGCCTGTGCCACGGCCAGGCCGTAGCCGGGCACGATCACGATCTTGCGGGCCTGGCGCAGGAGCTCCGCCGCGCCTTCGGCGTCGATAGAGTGCACGTCGCCCGCCGGAGCCGCGGCGGACGAAGCCGCCGAACCGCCTTCGGTGCCGAAACCGCCGAGCATCACGCTCAGGAAAGAGCGGTTCATTCCGCGGCACATGATATAGCTCAGGATCGCGCCGCTGCTGCCGACCAGCGCGCCGGTGATGATGAGCAGATCGTTGCCGAGCATGAACCCGGCTGCCGCGGCCGCCCAACCGGAATAGCTATTGAGCATCGAAACCACCACCGGCATATCGGCGCCGCCGATAGCGAGCACGAAGTGTATGCCGAGAATTCCGGTCAAAACAGTGGCAATAAGCAGAGGCAGTTGGCCTTCGGTTCCGGGCATACGAAAAAACCATACTCCGAGCGCGATAGTGCCGATCAGCATTAGCAAATTAATGATGTGCCTGCCCGGGAGAAGCAGCGGCCTGCCCGTGATCGTCCCCTGGAGCTTGCCGAAGGCGATGACCGAGCCGGTAAAGGTGATCGAACCGATGCAGACGCCGATAAAAATTTCGGCCAGGTGAATGGATTCCTCGCCCGCCGCCACCTGGTGGTGCCCGGTGTAAGTGGCAAAGCCCACCAGCACCGCTGCCGCGCCGACAAAGCTGTGCAAAATAGCCACCAGCTGCGGCATCGCCGTCATCTGCACGCGCGAGGCCACCAGCGCTCCGATAGCCGCGCCGGGGATCAGCACCGCCGCCAGCATCACGTAGCTCGCCGTCTCCATCCGCGCCGCCGTCGCCACCAGCGCGATCAGCATCCCGATAATGCCGAACATATTGCCGCGCCGCGCCGTCTGCTGCCGCGACAACCCGCCGAGGCTCATGATAAACAAAGCGCTCGCGGCAATGTAGGCTATGATGATGAGGCTGTCTTTCATATCGTTACCACGCGATAAATCGCGTGGCTATTTATCCTTTCGGAAAAGCCTCGTGAACGAGGCTCATATAAAAACGCTACTTATGAAACATCGCCAGCATTCTTTTTGTCACTAAAAATCCTCCGGCGACGTTGATGGCGGCGATGAACACGGCGACCGCGCCGAGTATCGAGGTCAGCGAAAATTCCATTCCGGAAAGCTGCAGCATGCCGCCGATCAGGATAATGCCGCTGATGGCGTTGGTCACACTCATGAGCGGCGTGTGCAGCGCCGGTTTTACGTTCCACACCACCTGCCACCCGACAAAGCACGCCAGCATAAAGACCGTGAAGTGCCCGAGCGTCGAAGCCGGTGACACCAGCCCTACTCCCAAGAGCGCCGCGCCCGCCAAAGCCAGCCATAACAGACCGGTCGCCTTTTTCCATTTCCTTCATCACCGGGCCGTGAGTTCCTGAAGAGGCGATCTTGCTTGCGGTGCTGTGCGTCGGAACGCCGGGTTCGGGAGCCGCAGGCGGGGTTTCCAGCACCGGCGGGGGCCAGGTCACTTTACCCTGGTGCAGAACGAGCGCGCCGCGAACGACCGGGTCTTCCAGATCGACATGTAATTCCTCGCCCTTTTTCAGTTCTTCCAACAGCGCGACTATCGTCGAGCTGTAAAGTTGGCTGGCGAGAGTTGCCATGCGGCTCGGCAGATCGGTGTAGCCGACTATCGTCACGCCTTTGTATTTAACAACTTTGCCGGGTTCGGTCATGGCACAGTTTCCGCCCTGTTCCGCCGCCAGATCGACTATCACCGAACCGGGCTTCATACTTTCGACCATGCCTTTAGTGATGAGCTTCGGAGCGGGTTTGCCCGGGATCAAAGCAGTGGTGATGATGATATCGACCTCCATCGCCTGCGCCGCGAAGAGGGCCATCTCGGCTTTCAGAAAAGAATCGCTCATTTCCTTGGCATAGCCGCCGGTGCCTTCGCCTTCCTCGCTGACGCTGATCTCGAGAAATTCCGCGCCCATGCTGCGCACCTGATCTAGGCACGCCGAGCGCGGGTCGAACGCTTTTACGATCGCGCCCAGCGAACGCGCCGCTCCGATGGCGGAAAGTCCCGCGACCCCGGCGCCGATCACCAGCACTTTTGCCGGGTCGATGCGCCCGGCGGCGGTTATCTGCCCGGCGAAAAAGCGGGGGAAATGGTTGGCGGCTTCGATGACAGCGCGATAGCCGGCGATGTTTGCCATCGCCGAGAGCGTGTCCATTTTTTGCGCCCGCGTGATGCGCGGAATGCAGTCCATGGCAAAAACTGTCGCTTTTCTTTTGGCTAGACGGTCAAGAAGCTCGCGGTTTTGCGTGACCCAGATAAATCCTATCAGCCAACCGTTTTCCCGCAGCAGGTCGGCCTCGTGAACGCCGAGCGCGGGATGCTGTTCCGGCGGCCGCACTTTTATGACCACGTCCGAAGACGCCCAAAGCTCTTTGACGCTGTCGACGATCGTCGCTCCCGCTTCCTGGTAGGCGCTGTCCGAGTAACTTATTTCATCTCCCGTGCCCGCCTGGACGGCCACTTCAAAACCGAGCTTGCGCAGGCGCAGCACCGTCTCGGGCGTTGCTGCGACCCGGCGCTCGCCCGGATGGATCTCTTTCGGAACTCCTATTCTGACCATAAATTCAGACGAAAATAACTTGGTAACTATTGCAATGTTTAATATATAAGAGTTCGCTTATGCCTGCAAATTGTAATGTAAAAACAATACCGGGGAGGTTTATTCCTTAAAAAGATGGCTAAACCTGGGAGCGCAGGCATCTTGCCTGCACGAACGCATGGCGTTCGAAATATTCTAGGCTGCGCGCCTGTTCCAGCAATCTAGCAGGGAGTGATAGAGGTCTAAAACCAAAGCTTCCTGTTCCGAGTTTGCTATTTGCACTTTCATAAGCCGGTCCTTTTGTTACTTTGGTGAAATATAACAAAAATAAATTCTTCGTGCCAGAAAGTAAGCCGCCGCCCACGTTAGGCATCCGAATAGTCGCAGAGAACCATTCAAAGGCGCTTTACGGAGGCGGCGGCAAACGGCCGCTTACGGCCGGATCGGGATCAGGATTTTATTTCTCCTTGCCCTTGGTGGGTTTGGCCGGTTCGATTTTTTTCTTAAGCAAAGCCCTTGCTTCTGCCTGGCGATGATCGGGCGCTCTATATTCAGCCGGAATGGCCTCCAACAGCCTCTTGAACGGCTCCAGCACCGGTTTTACCAACTGGGCTACTGCCGGCGCATTTCGCGGATTAGTTTCGATGATCGACAAAGCCGCATACATCCAATACATGCACTCGTGCAACTGGCGAGGAATGATCGTTACGCACGGTCTCCTGCCGCAACAAACGGTAACGAGCGTTACGTTGGAATCATAATTGGAATATAGCTGGCCTAAAGCATTACCCGTAACCACATAGGTTCCCGGGGGCAGGTCAATGGATAAATATCCGTTCGGAGCCGCCAGTCCCTGAAAGATGATTCCCAAAGGGCCGTACACATTCACGCGATAATCCAACCAGGGAACCCCCCAACTCCAGGGACTGTCCTCATTGGTAAAAAATATTTCGATTCCTGAATTCATTTCTTTTTTCTCCTTAGTAATTGTTTTGGTTTTTAAGCGACTTACTAAAACTGTTACTGCTTTGAGCACAGCGAATATAAGTCACTGTTAGCCTTCACAATTACAGCCGGACTGCCTGTAAGCAGGCAGGTGGAAGTAAGCTTCAATTACGGGTGATAAAAAAACGAATTTCGTAACGAACGGCGTGTTATTTTTTTATAAGTAAGAAAGAAAAAATTGCTTTGTAGTTGTTTTACGCGGATAGAAAATATGCTTTGTTCAGCCAGTTTATCAGTTCCGCGTCCACATCCTTTGCGCTGTCCAATTTTATTTCATGATGCCAGCGGTTGGCCGATGTTTGCTCGCGTTTAAAGATGCGATCGCTCTTTATGTCACGATCGGATTTAATGGTCAGGATGAGAAATTCGCGGCGCGTTGCGATCCCGGCATAAGCCGTCTTATGGGTTAAATGGATCGAGGTTTTTTTCGGTTCCACTCCGACCTTGCCGAATTTATTTGAAGCGGCGAGAATCGCATCATAGATTCGCCGCACTTCAAGCGAACGCCCTTCGAAATGATGATCGAGCGAGAATTGGCTCATTAGAAAAATTTATTCCATCTCGAAAAAATCGTCAAATACTTTTTTTAACTCCCGGGCGTTTTGATATTCGCAGACTTTTATATCCTTGCTTCCCGCGATCAAAGCCGAAAGCAGGCGGTTGTCGCCCGGACGATAGAGACAGAGAACGGGCTTGCCCCATTCGGTCGCCTTTCCCAGCTCAAAACCCACACCGAGGCTGGGAGCGGTCACTTCGGCCACCAAATAATCGGCTTCCTTCAGCCAGGCAAGATCGCGGTCGGAGATGGCGCGATCGTCCAGAGTTTCACCCGCCGCGCTTAAATCTTCATCGCCGATATGCTCGGTCAAAACTTCGCCGTATTCCCGCAGCAGTTTCACGATCTCAAGATACAGCGCCTGATCTTCGCGCCCGCCGCGGATCGAGCCGGCAAAATAGATTTTCATCTTGTGAATGTCTTACCTCTCGCGCTGAAACGTCACCAGGTAGTTTTGCGAACCGGCGTCGGCCGTAAATCCCTTTGGCCTCGCGCCGTTCATCACACCGCAGTGCCGGAACGTGTCTCCATCCAGTTCATAGATGGCGGCGAAAATTTGATCTTTTTCTGCACCCTGCGTAAAAGTGTAATCGATGGTTTTCGGGTTTGCGTCGGGGTTGAGTGTCAAAGTGCCCGCTCCAACTGTTTTCCCATCAGCTTCCACCCGCCAGGTGCCCTCGGCGTCCAGGATCAGCCGGTTATTCTCACCGTAGGTTTCCTGGCCTTGATGTACCTCTTTTACCAGCCGCCATTTGCCCTCTAATTTTTTAGAGGTCCGACAGGTGCAGATTGTCTTTGCACGCAAAGGCGGTGAGGACCGTTATCAGCAAAAAAGTTGTGATCAGGATCTTTTTCAAAATGGCGCCCCTAAAATTTTTATTAAAATTATCGGAAATACCAAAATTTATTGCTCCGGAGAATCATCGAAATCCTCTGCCACGTAGTGGAAAAAAAGCGATGTGGATCTATGTCCCGCCGGCAGCCCGTAGCGGTAATGCACCAGCTCGCGTCCTTTGTAGATCAAGCCGTCGCCGCTTGCCAGGTGAATGCCGGCCCCGGCAGTTTTTTCATCGGGATACTCGTCCCAATTTAGCCGGACCCCTCCCGTCGTTAGCTCGCCTTCCCATTGGAGAGGATCAACATATAAAGCCCAGGGAGATAAATCATCGGGCGGCTCCGGTTCGTAATCCACCTGGAATGAAATGCTGAATTCGCACGCCTCTCGATCGGTGTGCGGGTTTAGCACGGCGCAATCTTTATATGAAGCAGCGTAACAATAAGAAGGCTTGACCGGTTCGCCCACGATCTCAGACATGACCGGCGTCAGCATTTTATGAATAAAAGTAGCGAACGGTTCGTTATATTGCCGGTAACGATTTGTGACCTGCGTGTCGCCGAAAGGCATAAACCCCTGGGAAACGTAATCGCGGTAAAACCTGCGCATAGCGGCCATTTGCGCCGGCGGAAAAATAGATCGGAGCAGGGCGTATTTGCTGTTTGCAAACTTCTCGCCGGCGGAGCTTAAGGCACCGGCCCAATAACGATCCCGCGCCTCGGTTCCCGGGCCGGTAAGTAAAATTTCAGCCTTGAGGCAGCGGCTGATAAATTCGTTATCAGCGGGGAGGTTCGGCTTTTGCCCCGGAACGAAACCGGAAATAAGCTCGGCTTCGGACGGCGTCAGCCAATAACCGCACTCGGCTCCTGTGATGGAATTTTTCACCCAAACAGACGGTTGATGCGGTGACAGGTGCCATTCCACAGCCCAGGTTCTGAAATTCTCCAGAGAAAACGGCTCGAATCTCAGGGTAGGATTAACTGTCAGGTAAGAAACGTCTTCCTTTACGGCTTCCGCCTTAATTTCATTTAATGAACAGGAAAACAAAATACGTTTCGGTGCTTCGGCTTCGTCTATTAAAACGGCATGTTCGATCAAAATATCGTATTCCTGCGGGCTCAGCCCTTCGGTAATATCACCGGCTTCTAAAGAGATCGTCGTCATGTCCTGGAAAAGCTCATATAAACCGGGCTGGTCCCTTTTGGAAACATTCAGTGTTTTTAATTCGACGCCGGGTTTTGGGGCAGCGCACATAAAAGTATCTTCGGGTTCGGACGTGAACACGATCGAGAGATATGGATTAACGACAAGGTCTGGATTCATTTGTGCTGCATTGGCCGCCGTGTGGCCTTGATAACGCTCGCACCTGGCGGCATCGCCAGGTGCGCAAGAAACAAGATCATAATGATCAGGCCATGTCTCACAGGCCTGCCTTCAGAATATAATTAAGATCGCCGCCTGGCGCCCGAGCTAACGGCGAGCTTCAAAAACGCGGTTAAAAGGCGTTTCGGTCGCGCGGCGAAACTCGGTAAAACCGCCCGACATAACCGTGTCGCGCAGCGCATCATCGCTGGCGACCGCGCCTAAAGCCGGCCCGCCCAGCGCCATCGAATTTGCCGTGCAGCAAAGTGTCGAAGCAGCGGAAAATGTCCTGCCGATAATATTGAAATTTTCCTCGACGGTATTGCCCGCCATCGGTTCCACGATCATGACGCTGCCTTCATCAGCAAGGGTTTCAAAAGCACGTTTGGCCGCGCCCGCCGGGTCACCCATATCATGCAGGCAGTCGAAAAAAGCGATCAGGTCGTATTTTTCGTCAGGGAAGTCGCCGGCGCCCGCAACCTGGAATTTTACCCGGTCAGCAACCCCGGCCGCTTCGGCTTTTGCCTGCGCATTTTTGATCGAGGCTTCGTGATTATCATAGCCGTAAAACGTAGAATTCGGATAGGTCTTTGCCATGATTATGGTCGAAGCGCCATGCCCGCAGCCGACATCGGCAACTTTCGCACCGCTCTCCAGTTTTTCTTTCGCGCCCGTCATTGCCGGGATCCACTCCGCCGTCAGATGCGCATTATAGCCGGGCCGGAAAAATTTCTCGGTGCCGATAAAAAGATCGGGATCATTGTCGCCCCATAAAAGACCGCCGCCGTTTTGAAAGGCTTCGGTGATGCGCGGCTGGGCGTTTGCCATTGCCTTTAGCACGTAAAAACCGCCGCCTACATAAAACGGGCTTTCCTCATCGGTCAGGGCGGTCCTCTGTTCGGGTGTCATAGAATATTTTTGCGTGGCGGGATCATACTGAATATACTCGCCGGAAGCTTGATTAAGCAGCCATTCGCGCACGTAGCGTTCATTGGTGTTTGTCTTTTCCGCGAGTTCCGCGGGAAGTGAGCCCCTGACTGTCTGCCAGGGCTTCGTAAAGGCCCAGCTTTGTTCCGATATAACCCAGCACGGAGCTAAGCGCGGCTCCGAAATCTCCTACCACTTTGCCTAGAAAGGCATTCATTTTTTCTTCGTTGATCTCTGCGGCTTGAACTGTTTGCGACATAAAAACTCCTTTAAAATAAACTTCTGATCACAGGGCAAAAACGTGGAAGGCCGATATTTTTCGATAGTCTAAAATTATATGAAAAAGAAAAAGCCCATGCAATTATGTGCATAGGTTTTACTATCTATGTACTCGACAGGCTAAGCGCTCTTTGCAGTTGCTTCCATCGGGTTTTCAGCGCAGTACAGGTTTGCGCGCGACGGCGGTTTCTATTTCAATTTCAAAAATTCGTCTGCGTTAACACCAGCCTGTTTCAGGATAGCTTTCAAAGTACCTTCAGGCATATCTCCAGCGTGATTGGGAATTGTAGTAAATTTAGAATCTTGATGATCTCCCGATAACGAAAGCCGGACAGCCTGCCCATTTTTTAAACTCCGATAACAAGAGGATAGTTGAAATCGTCTGAAACTGAGGTAAGCAGGTTTATTTCAGAGTCTTCCTGCGCTTCCAGCAGTTTCTTCGCCACATCACGCGCTATTTCAAGCGTTTCAGCGAGTGTGCGCCTTGGGCAACCAGTCCTTGAATGCTATCCGAAGTGGCGAGGTAGAAGCCTTCCGGGAGTTTTTCAATATGGAGGTTAATTATTTTTTCCATGGCAAAATTTTACGCTGTTTTAGTCAAAGTTTCCATACCGGACCTCCAGCGCAGCACCGGTTTCCGCGCGGCGGTTGCTTCGTCGAGGCGGCCGATGCGGGTGGTGTGCGGCGCGTCGATGACGAGCTGCGGGTCGTCGATGGATTCCTGCGCGATGTCTTTCATCGCTTCGATAAAAGCATCGAGATCGCCGCGGCCGACGGATTCGGTCGGCTCGATCAGCATCGCGCCGTCCACGATCAGCGGGAAGTAGATCGTCATCGGGTGAAAGCCGTAGTCGATCAGGCGCTTGGCGATATCGAGCGTGTGGACGCCTTTGCGCGACTGTTTTTTGTGCGAAAAAATGACCTCGTGCATGCAGTCGGAAGCGAATGGTTTGTCGTATTCTTCGGTCAGGCTGTGCGCGATGTAACGGGCGTTTAGAACAGCCGCTTCGGTCACTTCGCGTAACCCTTCGGCGCCGTGGGTTTGGATATAAGACAATGCCCGGATCATCATTCCGAAGTTACCATAAAAGGCTTTAACTCTACCAATTGAGTTAGGGGAGTTAAAGTCTAACTTGAAGTGTAACCCCTTCGCTACCGCTTCGGGTTCTGACACTTTTATGACGCGCGGAACGGGCAGGAAAGGTTCGAGTTCAGCGGTACAGCAGCAAGGGCCGCAGCCGGGGCCGCCGCCGCCGTGCGGCGTCGAAAATGTCTTGTGCAGATTCAGGTGGATCACGTCCACGCCCATATCGCCCGGCCGCGCCACGCCGACCAGCGCGTTCATGTTTGCGCCGTCCATGTAGACAAGGCCGCCGGCGTCGTGAACTATACGGCAGATCTCTTTGATGTTGGTTTCAAAAATGCCGACCGTGTTCGGATTGGTCAGCATCAACCCTGCCACGCCGCCCTGATCGCAGAGCTCCTTCAGGTGGCCGAGGTCCGTCAGGCCTTCGGCGGTGGATCTAATAGTTTTTACGGTGAAACCGGCCAGGTGCGCCGAGGCGGGATTAGTTCCGTGAGCGGAATCGGGGATCAGCATCACGCGGCGGTCTTTGGAAGCCGCGCCGTCGCGCTTGTCCAGGAAAGCGCGGATGAGCATCACGCCGGTCATTTCGCCGTGCGCTCCGGCCGCCGGTTGCAGAGACACGCCGGGCAGCCCGGTGATCTCAGCCAGGTCTTCCTGCAAACGATAAATTAATTCGAGAGCTCCCTGGGCTTCTTCCTCGGGCGCGAGCGGGTGCAGGTTGGCCAGCCCGGCGGTGCGCGCCACTTTTTCGTTCAGCCGCGAATTGTATTTCATCGTGCACGAGCCGAGCGGGTACATTCCCAGATCGATGGAATAATTCCAGGTGGACATCCGCGTGAAGTGGCGGATCACGTCGACTTCCGAAACTTCGGGCACGCCTTCCAGATCGTCGGTGCGGCGCAACTCCAAGGGCACTATGTCGTCTAAATTCGTTTCTTCCACATCCAGTTTCGGCAGGCGATAACCGACGCGGCCGGTTTGCGAACGCTCGAAAATGAGCGCTTCATTCTGCGACGGATGCGATGTAACTTTTTTAATAGGCATATTACTTTTTCAAACTCGATCTAAACTCTTCAAAATCTTCAGTGCGCTGCAGACCGATCAGCGCATTTTTTATGATCTCGGGCGGCTCTATCAGCTTGCGCTGCTTGAAATCAAGCCAGCCGCCGACGGTGCTGACCCTGGCGGACATTACGCCGTCTTCTTTATAAACAGAGTTCACGATGCGGAAACGGGAACCGTCCGGCGCCAGCCCGCCGCACTCCATCGTGATCCTGAACTTTTCCATCAAGCGGATCTCGCGAAAATATTCGACCGCATCGCTTTTGATCACGGGCCCGAAGCCGTGCGCTCCGAAATCCGTCGCGGCAAAACCGCGGGAAGCGAAATACGCCAGCCGCGTGTTCACCGAAAGATCGAGATACGCGGTGTTGGCCAGATGCCCGTTCGGATCGATGTCGCGCCAGCCGGCTTCGAATTGTTTTTCAAAGATACTCACTTTAACGTTGTAAAATAATGTTCAATATCACTTTTAAGCAAACTATAAATCAAAAGAATGAAATGGCTTACAAGTATATAAATGAGCAGGGTCCAAATAATTCTTTTGAGGAACACTACTATTCCAACATCCCGATAACCTAATTGGTTGCCATCTAAGATAGGATTCAACGTCATCGCATCTTTTACAGTGATTTCATTTGTCGGGACTACTTGTGCCGCCGTTTGAAAAAATAGATTCTTAATTTGCGCCTTTACTAAATTAAGACTTTCGATAAAGTTTTTATATTTAGAAAAAGCCGCATACCCTCCTAAAGCTAGCGCACCTATTGTCGAGATCGTCAATAAAATTTCTACACTTCCCGGAGAGATTTCAAAGAACTTTATAGTAAAACGTTCACCAAGAATTTTTTTGACAATCCGAATAGCTTCTTTCTCTAGGTATTCTCGATTCTGTTTAAAGTGACCATACATCTCATCACTAAAACCACGATCAGCTTTTGTAATGTAAAAGCGAAGTGTACAGACTTCGCCGTCAATATCATCTTGGGAGTCATAATTCATACTGTTTAAGTCATGTCTTTCAAACCGGCGACCAGATTATTGATCTGCTCTCTCGTATTCGTTTCCGTTACGCAAACCAGAATATCGTTCGGGCGATTTTCGTAATATTTCGAAAGCGCCAGCCCGCCGATAATGCCTTTTTCCGTGCGCAGTTTTTCCAGAATTTCATCCGCCGGTTTCGGCGCGCGGACGACAAACTCGTTGAACTTTGGCGCGGAAAACGCGAGCTCGAAACCGTCCACTGCCGCGATCCGTTTAGCGGCATAAGCGGCCTTTTGCGCGTTCTGCACCGCCACTTCCTGCAAACCTTTTTTGCCCATCGTTTCCATGTAGATGGTTGCCGCAAGCGCGATCAATCCTTGATTGGTACAGATGTTCGAAGTCGCTTTTTCGCGGCGGATATGCTGTTCGCGGGTGGCGAGCGTCAGCACGAAACCGCGGTTGCCATTCTTGTCATAGGCGACGCCGGCGAGCCTGCCCGGCATATTGCGCACGTATTTTTCGCTGGTCGCAAAGAGGCCGACGTGCGGCCCGCCGAAGCTCATCGGGATGCCGAAAGACTGGCCTTCGCCGACCACTATGTCCGCGCCGCATTCGCCCGGGGTTTTCAATAGGCCGAAAGAAATTGCTTCCGCCACTACCACGATCAGCAGCGCGCCGACGGCGTGGGCTTTATCGGCCAGAGCTTGCAGGTCCTCGACACAGCCGAAGAAATTCGGCGACTGCACCACCAGCGCTGCCGTCTGATCATCGAGCTTGTCCAAACCTGAGACACGCCCCGTTTCTTTATCAAAAACGACCCTTTCCATTCCGATCCCGCAGTGCTGCACGTATGTGTGCGCGACCTGGCGATATTCGGGATGGACGGTGTCCGCGACCAGCACCTTTTCACGTCTGGTCACGCGTTGCGCCATCAGGAATGCCTCGGCCATCGCGGTCGAGCCGTCATACATCGAAGCGTTCGCCACGTCCATTCCCGTCAACTGGCAAATAAGAGTTTGAAATTCGAAAATGTATTGCAGTGTGCCCTGTGAAATTTCGGGTTGATACGGCGTGTATGAAGTAAAAAACTCCGAGCGCTGGATCAGGTGATCGACCACGGTCGGTGAAAAATGCGAATAAACCCCCGCGCCCAAAAATGAAGGCTTGCGCGCCGCCGTGTTGGCCGCGCCCAGAATTTCAAAGCGGGCGATCACTTCCGGCTCGGAAAGCGGGTCGGTAATATTTAAGGTCCGGTTGAGTTTTACTTCGTCAGGGATAGAGCGGAAAAGTTCTCCCGCATTTGCAAGCCCGACAACGCGAAGCATTTCTTCGCGTTCCTCGGGGGAATTAGGTATATAACGCATAAATAGTGGTGAATTGTGAATGATGAATTGTGAATGGCAAAAAAATCCGGAATTCACCATTCATAATTCATCATTAAGCACTAGTGTTCAGGTATTCGTCGTATTCGGCCGCGCTGAGCATCGCATCGGCCTCGCCGGGTTTATCCATTTTCAGTTTTACCATCCAGCCGCCGCCGTAAGGGTCGGGATTTATCACTTCCGGGGTGTCGTTGAGCACTTCATTGACCTCGATCACCTCACCGGAAATCGGGGTAAAGATCTCCGATACCGCTTTGACAGAATCCACCTCACCCAGGGCCTCGTGAGCATTAAATTTGTCCCCGATCTTAGGCAGGGCAATATGGACAATATCACCCAGGGCATTTTGAGCGTGGTCGGTAATGCCGATGGTAGCGATATCGCCGTCGACCGAAACCCATTCGTGGTCTTTGCTGTAACGTAAATTCTCAGGAATGTCTGCCATTACTTTCCTATTCTTCTCCTGTAATAAGTTGTTAAAGAAGAATATTTTAAGTTAGGCGTTACTTTAATGCAACAGAGGCAACGTCAACTTCCTGTTTTGGCAGTTTTTCGCGGTTGCGCCAGGCGCGGAAGCCCTCTTTGGAAAATCCCCAGACGATCTTCCGGTTTTGCCAGAAAACCTGGATCCATTTACCCCAGCCCATCTGCGGGAAATAAATGCCGCGGAAGGTCAGGCGCGCCATAAAGTGAAATAGACGCAAGCCCAAACGTTTGTCCTTGATGGTATCAAGCGCTTCGGCGATCCTTTCCGGGCTGTACGAAGCTTCCCAGGCCAACTTAACTTCGGCCTGAGCTTCATCTATGGACATTTTCAAGGGCCGGTGGGCCATCTTGAAGGGAGCGAAGTCCAGCCAGTGTGTCGGGCGGGACAAGCGCCCGTCGACAGCGAGACGGTCATAGAGCGGGGTCGAAGGAAACGGGGTGAGCAGCCCGAAGACGGGCAGGCCCGGGGCCCAGCTCGAGATCTGGTCCAGCGTTCTCTGCGCCACGCCCGGGGTATCGTTATCCATCCCGAAAATGAACGAGGTGATCGCGCAGATATCGCGGTCGGAAAGCCTCTGCAAAACTTCCGCATATTCGCCCGGTTTATTGAAATTCTTGTTGACGTCCGCCAGATTGGCCGGGTCGATGGATTCCATTCCTATAAAAATAACGCGCCCGCCGGATTCGGCGATCAGATCGACCAGCTCTTCATCACGCAGAAGATTGGCGCTGATCTGGGCGACCCAGGGAAGGATCGCGTCGGCCTGAATTATGTCACGCAGCAAAGATTTGGTGCGTTTTTTATTGATGGCGAAATTATCGTCGACGAAAAAGACCGCGATCTGCCCGCCTTCTTTTTTGCCGCGCGCTTTCAGGCGCAGCAGCTCGTCGACCACGTTCTCGTTAGTGCGAAAGCGGATCGAATCTCCGAAAAAACCCGTCACCGTGCAGAACTCGCAGCCGTAAGGACAGCCGCGCCCGGATTCGAGCGGTATCATGTGGAAATTTCTCCAGCTCGGCAGAAATTTTTCGATCAGGGAACGCAGCCCCTTCGGCACCATGTTGAACTGGTCGAGTTTGATCGATTCCCAGGGGATCGGCGGGTAATGTTCCAGGCTCGGCTTTTTATCCTGTCCCTTTTCGTCCAGCGGCGCGTAGACGTCCTTCAATTCGCCGTTAGCGGCGTCCGTCACGATCTTGGCCCAGAGCTCGTCGGCTTCGCCCAGCGCGACCGCGTCCGCGTAGCGTTTGCCGCCGTTCCTGCCCAGCGCTTCATTCGGCAGCTCGGTGACGTGCGGGCCGCCCATGACGACCTTGATGCCGGCCTGGCGCAGCGCATCCGCCACGCGGTAGGCCTTGGCGATCATGCGGGTCATTGCGCCGATGCCCACCAACTCCACGCCTTCTTTTTTGGCAAAAGCAACAAGTTCATCGTCGCTCATCGCGTGAGCGTTTCCGTCTATCAAAATTACTTCGTGGCCCGGAGGAGTAAGGGTCTGGAGCAGGAACATCCAGAGATGGGGCATAAAATTGCGGGTGACACCGTTGTCCGGATTATATAATAAAATTTTCATAAGCCCTCCTTTGGAGCTTCTATGGATGAAAACTAACTAAACTCACCGGATTAGATCGGTTCTCATCTGCCTTGCCTTTGTTATTAAAGACTGTACGGAAGGTATATATCTGTTTTTATTTACTACGCTTATAAAAAGGAGTCGGAACAATTTGTGCTCTTAATTGCCTTCCACGCACATCAATTGTGATTTCCTGCCCTATATTTGCAAATTCGACCGGGACAAAAGCCAGGCCTATATTCTTTTTCAAAAACGGCGCCGGGCTGCCGGAAGTGACATATCCGGCCTTTTCGCCGTCTATAAAAACATCCTGGCCGTCGCGCGCGATCCCGCCTCGATCGGTCATTTCAAAGCCCACCAGTTTTCGCTTTAAGCCTTCTTCTTTAAGTTTTGCCAGCGCGTCACGTCCGATGAATTCTTTGCCTAGTTTACAGATCCAGCCCAGGTTGGCTTCGAGCGGCGTGATATCGTCGCTGATCTCATGCCCGTAAAGCGACATCGCGGCTTCCAGCCGCAGCGTGTTTCGCGCCGCCAGGCCGCAGGGAAGAATGCCGTCTTCGGCGCCGTGATCTCCGGCTTCCATTATTTTATTCCAAAGACGCGCGGCTTTGCCCGCGTCGGCATATACTTCAAAACCGTCTTCGCCGGTATAGCCGGTGCGCGAGATGATCGAAGGAACGCCGTCGACCTCGCCGCCGGTAAAATGGTAATACTCGATCTCGTCAAGTTTTGTACCGGTCAACTCTTGCAATATCCCAACCGCTTTCGGGCCCTGCACGGCGATCTGGCAATATTCTTCGCTGGCATTGCGCAGCTCGATATTATGACCGTCGCGGTGCGAAGCGATCCATTCCCAATCCTTTTCGGTCGTGCCGGCATTGACCACCAGAAGCAATTTGTCTTCGGCAAAACGATAGACCAGCAGATCGTCGATCACCGTGCCGTTCTCACGCGTCAGCGCCGAATAATGCGCCTGCCCGTCCGTCAGCTTGGTTACGTCGTTGGTGGTGATCGAATTTACGAATGGGGTGGCGTCCGGGCCGTCCACATGGATCTCTCCCATGTGCGACACATCAAAGAGCCCCGCGGAAGTTCGAGTCCGCAGGTGTTCCGCAATAGTGCCCGCCGGGTATTGAACCGGCATATCCCACCCGCCGAATTCCACCATCTTACCGCCCAAAGCGCGGTGTACTTCGTTAAGGGGGGTTGTTTTTAATGTTTCTGTGGTCAAAAAGTCACTTATATTTATAGTCGATTTGGAGCAAAAATGCAAAAAACCGGGTGATGTCTTAATTTAAGCGGTTCGAATAAAGCAGTTAGCCGTACTGAAAAATACCTTTAAAACATAAATAATAGCGAAATAATCGCTCGAGAAATGTCAGGAAGGTTACTGACAGCAAAGTATTATTGTGGTATTTTTATAAGTTTTAAATTTATAAGCAGTGAAATTAACCGGTAGTTTTTCAAGGAACTTGGATAAGCTGGAGATCCAAAACTCGTTTCAAATCCGCGAAGCGGAGAAAGATAATAGCCCCAGGTGAAGCGCAGCGAAACCTGGGGTAGGTTTATTTAAAAGAACCCGAGTCCGCTTTAAGCGAACGGCAGATTTTCCGATTCAGAAAGTAACCACGAAACACACGAAACAACACGAAATAGGAGCCTGAGCGAAGCGAATTTATCCTTGCGCCTGCCTTTTAGCATAAAGTCCCGTCGCTCTTCTAAATCCGAAAAACCGTTATGGAGATTGGATGTTAATTCTTGTATCTTGGTGGTGTTTCAACCTTGGCGGGTTGAATGTATCTTTGAAATATCGGAACGAACACCGTCAACAACTGTTTTGGGGAAATCGCCTTAACGCCAGGGCATTTTTAAGATTTCTGTTTCAAAATCGTTTCAGTGTTTCATTTGCACACCCTGCTTCTGGTGAAACACACAGCCTGGCGGCCCGCAATACAGGCAAAAAAAGGCGGTCAAAGACCGCCTCTCTAAACGTGGTGGATCGAGTATTGTTAATAAGCTCGCGCAAAAATGACGCGTTTATTCGAAGGCTTGCCTGAGTAGACACATTTGCCGTCTTCTTCCGGGGCGTCGAGAGGGATACAGCGGATGGTGGCTTTGGTTTCGTCCTTGATCTTTTCCTCGGTTTCGGCGGTGCCGTCCCAGTGGGCACAGATAAAGCCGCCTTTTTCGATCTGCTCCTTAAACTCTTCCCAGGTGTCGACGCTGAAAGTATTGTCCTCGCGAAATTTCAAAGCCTTTTCGTAAATGTTTGCCTGGATCAGGTCCAGCAGCGAAACGATCTTTTCCTCCAGCCCGGCGAGCGGCATGGTTTCCTTGGTCAGAGTGTCGCGGCGCGCGACCTCGACCGTGCCGTTCTCAAGGTCGCGCATCCCCAGCCCTAGGCGCACGGGCACTCCGCGCAGTTCGTATTCGGCGAATTTGTAGCCCGGCCTGTCGTTGTCGTCGTTGTCGTATTTTACGCTGACGCCCGCGGCCTTTAATTTCTCAACGATCGGTTTTACTTCCTTGTTGAGCTTGTCCAGATCTTCCGGGGTCTTGTAGATAGGTACGATGACAACCTGGTAAGGCGCGAGTTTGGGCGGCAGCACCAAGCCCAGGTCGTCGGAATGCGCCATGATCAGCGCGCCCATCAGGCGCGTGGAAACTCCCCACGAAGTCGCCCAGGCAAATTCTTTTACGCCGTCCTTGTTGGTGAACTGCACATCGAACGCTTTGGCAAAATTCTGCCCGAGAAAATGCGAGGTCCCGCATTGCAGGGCCTTGCCGTCCTGCATCAGTCCCTCGATGCAGTATGTTTCGATCGCGCCCGCGAAACGCTCGTTGGGTGATTTGAAGCCTTTTATGACCGGCAGCGCCAGCCAGTTTTCGGCGAAATCGGCATAGACGCCGAGCATTTTTTCGGTTTCTTCGACCGCTTCGTCCGAGGTAGCATGCGCCGTGTGGCCTTCCTGCCACAAAAATTCGGCCGTACGCAAAAAAATGCGGGTGCGCATTTCCCAACGCACAATATTTGCCCACTGGTTGATCAGCAGCGGCAGGTCGCGCCAAGACTGGATCCAGTTTCGATAGGCGTTCCAGATGATAGCTTCCGAGGTCGGGCGGATGACCAATTCTTCTTCCAGCTTGGCGTTGGGATCGACCATAAGCTTGCCCTTGTTATCAGGGTCGGCTTTCAGGCGGTAATGAGTGACCACCGCGCATTCCTTGGCAAAGCCCTCGGCGTGTTCTTCTTCTTTTTCCAAAAAACTCTTGGGCACAAAAAGCGGGAAGTAGGCGTTCTGGTGCCCGGTCGCTTTGAACATATCGTCCAAAGCACGCTGCATTTTTTCCCAGATGGCATAGCCATAAGGCTTTATGACCATGCAGCCGCGCACGGCGGAATTTTCCGCCAGGTCGGCGCGTTTGACCAACTCGTTGTACCACTCCGAATAATTTTCGGCTCTTGTAGGAAGTCCTTTACTCATATTTTATTAACGGTCGCTTCGAAGTAAAAGAGAAATGATACGGCAAAAACAGCAAAGAAACAATTTCACACGAGGGGCGTAAAGGACGCAAAGTATCCCGATAAATCCGAGCCGCTTCGCACAATTTCGTCGTAATTCTTAAAAATTCTCATAAACAAATAACTTTAAGGTGCGAATTTGTACTAAATCGCAATAATTTACCTATTAAATTCTCGGGGACGATTTTTGTAAAGATCATAATATGGTAAATTGTTCCTAGCATTTCATTTACATCTAAATCATAAATGAGTGACTTCAAACTTAACTTTCATGACACCGCCACCGCGTTGGCCGATAAGTCCGACGCCGAATTAAGACAAAAATATTGGCTTTTTAAAATGATGAACTCTCCCTGGCTGGTGGACCTCGGCACCAACTCCACCGAATTTGCCTTGTCCCTGGGATTGCCGGTGCAGGGAATCATTAAACAAACCATCTTTAAACAATTCTGCGGCGGGGAAACGATCGAGGAATGCGAGCCGACGATCCGCGAGTTGTGGAAGGCCCGCATCGGCACCATCCTGGATTATTCGGTCGAGGGCAAATCGGAAGAAGCTGTGTTCGAAGAAACCAAGGAGGAGATCATCCGAACCATCAAGAGGGCAAAAGGTGATGAGAGGCTTCCGTTCGCTGTTTTCAAGGTTACCGGCCTGGCTCCGCTGGGAACGTTGGAAAAAGTGAGCGCCGGGACCGAACTGCCGGAAAAGAACAAAGTTAAATGGGAAGCGGCGCAGCGGCGCGTACTCGAGATCTGCGAGTATGGGCATTCGGCCGGGCAGCGTATTTTTGTCGATGCCGAGGATTCGTGGATACAGGGCGCGATAGATCAATTAGCTACTGCCATGATGGAAAAATTCAATCGCGAAAAGCCGCTCATTTTCAACACTTTACAGATGTACAGGCCGGACCGGCTGGAATTACTCGAACAGGCGCACGAACAGGCAAAAAAAGGCGGCTATACGCTGGCGGTGAAACTGGTCCGCGGCGCGTACATGGAAAAAGAACGCGCCCGCGCCGCCGAAATGGGCTATCCTTCACCGATCCAGCTGGATAAGGCCTCAACCGACCGCGATTACGACGCGGCGGTCGATTATTGCCTGGAACACGTTGATGAGATAGCGTTTGTCGCCGGCACGCACAATGAAAAAAGTGTCCAGCTGTTGGTTCAGAAGATGCATGCCAAGCAGCTTCCGGCAAGCCACCCGCACATATTCTTTTCCCAGCTTTACGGCATGAGCGACAATCTCTCATACATTCTCGCGAAAAACGGCTATAACGTCTCAAAATACGTGCCTTATGGGCCGGTGAAAGATTCGATACCTTACCTCATCCGCCGCGCCCGGGAAAATACCGCCATCACCGGGCAAATGAGCCGCGAATTGGAACTCGTCAGCCAGGAAATGAAACGCCGTAAATTGAGCTGATAACCGCCAACAGGCGCTAGACTTGCCCTTTAATAGAATGTTAGACTTTCTTGGACTAACACGGGCTTTTTTCGAGGTGCAATCTAAGTGAGTTTAGTTAAAACGGGAACGTCGGCAGTAGGTAGGCTGCTGATAGTTATCGGACTGCTGGGAGCTTTCCTGGCGGGCCTTTTCGGAGTAGTAATTTTCTCGCTGCGCGGGCAAGAGGTACAGGTCCCGGAAATCGTCGGAAAAAACTTTCTGGAAAGTGAAAAAGAACTTGCCTCACTCGGGTTAAAGATCAAAAAGAGAGCGACCAGGTACAGCCAGGAATCGCCGAATACCGTGCTGGAGCAGCTGCCGCGCCCGGGTGAAACGGTAAAGACGGGGCAGCTGGTGCTGGTGGTGATCAGCCGCGCCTTTACCGAAGGGGACGAAGCCCCGGTGGAAGTCGAAAAAGAGACAAACGAGGCGCAGACCATTACCAACGACAACGAGCCGGTAAACACTTCGCTGACCAAGAAAGACAAGCCCAAGAAAGAAGTAAAAGCCAACTCTAACGCGAACGCCAATGCCGCGGGTAAAGATAATAAAAACGCGAATTCGGCGGGCACGGGCGATAATAAAAATTCCGGAACGGGAGACAGCAACAACAGTTCCAAGCCGCCGGGAAATACGCCGGCCAGAAATAGCAACAGCCGTCCGGCGCCGGCCAATACCGCCAAGCCGCAGGCCGGCAAAACGCCTGCTCCGAGCGGGGACACGCGCACCAGGCGGGTGCCGTAAAAGAGCTAAAAAGGCAACTTTATATTGGATTTAAGCTTCTTATATGATTGAGATCGCGCCATCAATTTTGTCAGCGGATTTTTCACGGCTGGGTGAAGAGATCAACGCCGTGGAATCCGGCGGCGCCAGGATCATTCACGTAGACGTGATGGACGGAAAATTCGTGCCGAACATCACCATCGGGCTGCCGGTCGTGAGATCTTTACGGAAAGCCACGGCGCTAAAGATCGACGCGCATTTGATGATCGAGGAACCCGGGCGTTATGCCGCGCAATTTGCCGAAGCGGGGGCCGATATGGTTTCCGTTCACGTGGAAGCCGACGTTCATTTGCAGCGCACCCTGACCGCGATCCGCGAGGCGGGCGCCAAAGCCGGGATCGCCATCAATCCGGCAACACCTTTGACGGCTTTGGAAGAAGCGCTGCCGCACGCTGACTTTGTTTTGCTGATGTCGGTCAATCCCGGTTTCGGCGGGCAAAGATTCATCCCGACCTGCCTGGACAAGCTCAGGCGGCTGAAGGATATGATCTTTCAAGCGGGGCTGGCGGTCAGGATCGAGATAGACGGCGGGATCGACGAAGACAATATTGCCGAGATCGCCGCCGCCGGCGCGGAAATAATCGTCGCCGGTTCGGCAGTTTTCGGTAAGGGCGACCCGGCCGAAGCCGTTAAGGGTTTAATGGAAGCTACCATTCAATGGGTTTAATTTAAGAGTTTTGAAAAATTTATCAAAGCGGAAGTTTTAGGAGGAGAAAATGCTTTTCCGCAAAAGCGAATTCATATTTAGTTTAATACTGGCACTTTGCCTGTCATTATCACTGTTTGCGCAAACCAAACCGGACACGGGCGGTTCCGCGAGCCAGCGGCTTGAGGTCATGCGTCAAAAATTGGAAACCATGCGGCGCTCTTTAAGCGGCGCGCTGGCGGGCCTCAAAGATGACGCAAAAGACGACAAGAGCAAAAAGGACGACAAAACCGCGCTGGATACGCCGGCTGCTCGTTTAAAGGCTCTGGAAAAAGAAACCGAAAGCCTGCAGTCCCAGGTTAATAACCTGTATGGTAAAGCCGATCGTGCTGAAAAATACCAAAGCAGTGAAATAGACCAACTGGAAGCGGCGGTGGCCGATCTGCAAACACGCGTCGATAATACCCTGCTCGAAACCGCCAAGGAGCGAAGCAATCCTGTTTCGAACGTGGGCAAACCCCGCGAGATCAAGAAAAAGAAAAAATTCCTGGGGATCTTCGGCGGCGGCGATGACGAATACGAAGAGCTTATCGGAAGCATCACCCCGGGACGCGACCGCGAGCTTTTTATCGTGGCGACCCGCGAAGTGCGCCGGAAAAATCACGAGGTGGGCCGGCTGCTTTTCACTACCATCATCACCACCTACCCGGATTCGCCTTACCTGCCGATGGCTAAACTGGCGATCGCGGATTCGTTTTATTTGCAGGGAACCACCAGCGATCTGATCCAGGCGGCGGCGGCTTACCAGGATTGGCTGACGTTTTTCCCGACCCACCCGCTGGCCGACCGCGTGCTGCTGAAAATAGCCGAATCGGAAATGCGGCAGATCGGACTCCCCGACCGCGACGCCAGCCGCGCGCGCAAGGCCGAACAGCGCCTTAGAGCTTTGCTGCAGCAATATCCCAACAGCTCATTGCGTAATGAAGCCGAGGTCCGCTTGACCGAGGTGCAGGACAATCTAGGGCTGCATAATCTCTGGATCGCCAATTTTTACTACAAACGCGCGGTCGACCAAAAGAAAGGCGGTTTGAAAGGCGCGCAATCGCGTTATCTTGAGATCCTGGAAAAATATCCCAGGTTCGGCTGGATGGACGAGGCTTTATTCAAGCTGGCGGTGACCTACCAGGTAGAAGAAGAAACCGACCAGGCGGCGCGTTATTTCCAGCGCATCGTGCGGGATTATCCCAACAGCGAGTACGCGGAAAAAGCCAAAGAGCAATTGAACCTGCTTGGGGCCACCATTCCCGAAGCAAGCAAGGAAGGGCTCGAGCGCCAGCCTCCGGCGGCGGCAAATAAATCCTTCTGGGCGAATTTCACCGAAGAGCTGCTCGGGACATACGAACTGACCATCGATAAGAACGGTGTTTTGATGACCAAGGACTTCGACAAGGAGAAATTCGAATTGATCGACGCGGTTATCGAAAATATGGGGGAATTGAACAACTCGCAAATTCCCAAGGTTCTGACCGCGGTGACAAACAAGCAGGTTTCCGTTAACCCTGAGAAGTAACGGCCGATGTATTTTCTTCCGAGGTTTTGGTCTCGGGCTGAAACCTCGGAGGAACTCTACCCCAACGTGTGAATCCATTGTTACAAACCGGACGTGAAAATAACGGCGGCGGTTTATCGCGGGTAGTTTCCCGGGTAAGCGTTCTTATTTTGATATGCGCCGTAGTTTTATCCTGGTTCCTGGTAACACCTGTAAAGAAGGAAAGTGGCGGGTTTTGGGTAATGACGCTTTGGTTTGTGATCCTGGTAATTGCGGTGGGCGCTTCGCTGCTGACGTGGAGATCGTCGCCGGTCAGAGGGCCGCGCGACCACTCGAACCATTTGCAGGTAAGCACTGTTACGATGATGGCCGCCGCAACGCTGATCGTTATCCTGGGGTTCGTAACCGCCCTGTTGAGCGGCGATAAATTTGATACGATACGCGCGGGGGCGGCCGCAATGGTTTTGATAATTATGAATTATCCGCGCCGCGGGTACCGGCAAAGGGCCTGAGCTTAGTTTTTCTGAGAGGTATAAATGAATAAAGGTTTTCTGGGTTTTTGTTTTTCGATCCTTTTATCAGCAACCGTTTTAGGCGGAAATGCCTACGCGCAGGACGTGCCCGCCCCCCTGCCGACGCCGAAACCGGTGGCGACCCCGCTGGTTTCGACCGTGCTGGAAAACGCGCTGGCCAAATTAGGCGACGGCGCGGTAACCCGCGAGCAGCGCGAAAAAGCCTACGCCAAATTACTCGAAGGGCAAAGATTTCTGGAAACCGCCAAGCGCGCCCTTACTCAAAACGAATATCAGGTAAACGTACGTTTATCCAAAGCGTCGTTTCAAAGCGCCGTCGAACTCGACCCCTCGCTTTCTGAAGCTTATACCGCGATCGCCGAACTGAGCACGATAGACGAAGCGGTCAGAATTGCCGTCCTGGCACTGAAGGTGAATCCCGACAGCTATGCGGCGCACCGTATGCTGGGGCGCGTCTATACGCTTAAAGGCCGTTTGACGGAAGCGAATTTTGACAAGAGCTTTGTCGAAAAAGCCATTACCGAATGGAAGGAAGTGGCCCGGCTCGATCCGCGCGGCTCCGAAGCCTGGGCCTATCTCAGCGAGCTTTATAACCGCACCAACCGCTCCGCGGAAGAACTGGACGCGCTGAACAAATGGATCGGCTCAGTGGCGCCGGCTTCGCGTTTTGAATACGATTTTTATCGCCGCGCGACCGGCGGGCAGGATCTGGCCCCGGAAGGCGCTTCGCTGAGACTGGCACGAGCGCTGCTCAAAGCAAACCGCGACCGGGAGGCCCTGGAAGTGATCAGCCGCAAGATCGCCGACGAGCCTGAGAGCGATGAGGCGGTGGAGCTTTTAAAGCAGGCGCTGGAAAAAACCGGCAAGGAATCGACCGCGCAGGTCATCGGGTCGCTGCAGCAGGCGGTGTACGCCAATCCGTCGAACGTTTCACTGGTCGAGGTGCTGGCGGGAATACAGTCGCGCGCCGGAATGACCGACGATGCGGTAAAAACCCTGCAGATCGCCATCGACAAACTGGATAAAAGCGAAAAGCTTTCGATCGCCAGGCTGCAATTCACGCTAGGCGATACTTACGCCGAAACCGGCAATAGCAAAGAAGCCGTCGCGGCTTATGAAGCGTCGCTTAAGACCAGCGGCGTGGGCGACGGGGTGGTAACCGATGAGTCTGACCGCTTTTTTGCCACGCAGGTTTTGTCCAGCATCGTACAGCTTCATAAAAATGCGCAGCGTTTCGAAGAAGCAAAAGCCGCGATCGAACGCGCGCGTGAGATCTTTGGCAAAGACGACCCGTTTGCCGACCTCCAGCTTCTCAAGCTCCTGCGCGACAGCGGTAAAAAAGCGGAAGCCCTCCGCACGGTCCGCGCCCTCCGGCAGAAGACGCCCACCTCGGACGAATATTTTTACCAGGAAGCCTATATCCTGACCGATCTGGGCCGGGTGGAAGAGGCCGTGACGATGATAAAGACCAAGGTCGTCAATAAAGGCAAGGTAGCCACCGCGCCGCAATCCGTCACCCGCGATATCAATAACTACCTGACGATCTCGGGCCTTTACACGCAAGCCAAGCAGGGAACAAAAGCGGTCGATGCAGCGCAGACCGCGCTCGCGCTGGCGCAAAGCGAAGACCTGAAACAGATCGTGCTGCTGACCCTGGCGACCGCGCAAAACGAGGCCGGTGATTTTAAATCGTCGGAGAAAACGCTGCGCGACGTGCTGGAAAAAACCCCGGACAATACGACCGCGCTTAACAACCTGGGTTATTTCCTGGCGGAGCGGGGCGAGAAACTCGAGGAAGCCCTGCAAATGATCCAGAAAGCGGTCAAGGCGCAGCCGGAAAACCCGTCGTTTTTGGACAGCCTCGGTTGGGCTCATTTCAAATTGGGCAACTACGAGGAAGCCGAGAAAAACTTGAAGGAAGCAAACCGCCGCGACGCTTCGTCCGCAACGATCCTCGATCACCTGGGCGATGTCTATGCCAAGCAGGGCAAGCTCGATCTGGCGCGAGTGGTGTGGCAGAAAGCGCTGAATCTGACTTCGGACAACGACGAGGTGGCGAAGATCAAGGCAAAGCTGGGCAAGAAACCCGGAAGATAGAATGTGGCGAATGGTGAATAGTGAATAGTGAATGGTGAATACGGGAAACCAGTTATTCATCATTCACCATTATCAAACATGTTGCCGCGCCCGAGCAGGAATTTGGGGTCAAGAGCTTTCTTGACCTCTATCATTTCATTCAAAAATCTTTCGCCGAACATCACGTTCAGATAATGCCTCTTTAATTTACCGATGCCGTGTTCGGCTGAGATCGTCCCGCCAACGATGCAGGTCCGCGCAATGAACCGCCCGTAAATTTGCCTCGCTTTTCGCGCTTCATCCTCGTCCCTGGGCAAAATGTTAACGTGAACGTGATTGTCGCCGATGTGCCCGAAAATGACGTAATTCAAACCTGCCTGCGCCAGGCTGTCCTGGTAAAATTTTAGCTGTTTGGAAAATTCTTCATCGCTCACCGCCATATCGGTGGAAATTTTTCGCTGCCCGTGTTTTACGATCCATTCATTGACCGCGACGGGAAGGGCGTGGCGAAATTCGCGCATCTTTTTCGCATCTTCTTCATTAATGGCAAACCACGAAACGTCCAGCGCGGCACCCGTTTCTTCCAGGATCTGATTCCACATCGACAACAGCGCGTCTTCGTTTTCACCGGCCGTTTCCTGCTCGAAAAATATCGCTCCCGCTATATTCTCGGGCACCTGGGAAAATTTATTACGGGTAAATTCCAGCGCGTTGCGGTCGAAATATTCCAGCAGCGAGGCGTCGATGCTGTTCCGGTTTTTCGCTTCCCGCGATCGGTAAGATAATTCACGCGCTTTGGCAACGAACGCAAGCAGATCACTTTCTTCTTTAAAGAAAACTATCCCGCTAAAATATTTTTCAGGTTTCGGTAAGAGCGAAGTTTCGATCTCCGTGACGATTCCAAGCGTGCCCTCGCTGCCGATAAAAAGATCGATGAGATCCATGCCGGGGCGGCAGTAATAACCGGCGGCGTGCTTGCTGGTTCGCGGCATCCGGTAGGTCGGCAGCTTGATGGTGATCTGTTTTTTCGACTCCGGGAGTTCGAGCGAAATTTTGCCCTCCGCATCGAAAAAAAGTTCGCCGCGTTTTAGATCGAGAATGTCTCCCGCCGGCAAAACAATTTCCAAACGTTTTATCCAGGGCCGTGTCGCGCCGTATTTAAAGCTGCGCGAACCCGACGCGTTCGTCGCCACGGTGCCGCCCATCTGGCAGGACCATTCGGTCGGGTCGGGCGGGTAGAAGAGATCTTTTGCCGCTGCTGCTTTTTGATAATCGCCCAGTATCACGCCGCTTTGCGCTATCCCGTAGAGGTTATCCGGACCGGCGGAGATCTCCCCGATCTTGTTAAATTTATCCATCGCCAGCACGACGCCGCCGAAGGGAACCCGGCCGCCGGTCAAACCCGTGCCCGCGCCGGAAACGGTCACCGGCGTGTTATTCGCATTTGCTTCGCGCAAAATTTCGGCGACCTCTGATACGCTTTCGGGAAAGACGACCTTTTCGGCCGAGCCGCCCTTGATGTTGCTGGCATCGGTCAAAAAATTTTGAATTTCATCCTGATCGGATTTTATAAGCATAAAATCTTTAAGCTAAACCCCAGGTCTTACTTTGCGTCCTCTGCGCCTTTGCGTGAAAATCTTCTCACGCAGAGGCGCAAAGAGCGCAAAGGAACAGCGCTTGATCAATTTATATAAATTTTCGGCACGCGGCTGCTGATCCCGCAGGTCACTTCATAAGAGATCGTGCCGGTTTTTATCGCTATTTCTTCCGCCGTGACGGCGTTACCGTTTTCCCCGCCGATCAATGTCACTTTATCGCCGATCTCGCAGCCGGGAATGTCGGTCACATCCAGTTGTATCCAGTCCATCGAGACGCGCCCGGCCACCGGCGCGTAATCGCCGTTTAACAAAACCCGCCCGGAATTTGAAAGCTGCCGCAGGTAGCCGTCCTGGTAGCCGATAGGCACGGTGGCAATGCTGGAATCGCGCGCGGTTTCGAAAGTGCGGCCGTAGCCCAGTGTTTCGCCCGCCGGAACTTTTTTTAGCAGCGCGATGCGCGAGTAAAGCGACAACACCGGGCGCAGTACGGGTTTTTCGATCTCCCTCGGCAAAACGTCGCCGCCCAGGCCGTAAAGGATCCCGCCGAGGCGAACCATATTGCCGCGCGTGTTCGGGTGCCCGACCGCTCCCGGCGAATTAGCCAGATCGCGGTAGGAAGGGTGAAAACCTTTTTCCTGAAAGATCCCCACGCACTCTTCAAACCGCTTTACCTGCAGATCTGTAAAGGGATTTTCCTTGAGGTCGTCCGCCACCGCGAGGTGCGTCATCAAACCGTCGACATGCAGGTTCCCGAAGCTTTTCAGCTTATCGGCAAATTCCCGGACAGCATCGTAACGCACGCCGACCCGGCCCATTCCGGTGTCGATCTTGATATGAACGCTGGCGGTGACGCGCTGGTCTTTAGCCGCCCGGTCGAAACGCTCGGCAAGGTCGAGGCGAAAGAGCGCCGGCGTCAAATTATGGTTGAGCAGGAGGCTTTCCTGACCTTCCCAAAAACTCCCCAGACAAAGGATGTGCTTTCTGATGCCGGCTTTGCGCAGCTCGACGCCTTCTTCCGGCAGCGCCACGCCGAACCAATCTATGCCTTCCTTTTCCAGCCGCCGCGCGCACTCAACCGCGCCGTGCCCGTAGCCGTCGGCTTTTACCACCGCCATATATTTCAGGCCGGGGCCGATAAATTCTTTCGCCGAGCGAAAATTCGCCGCCAGGCTGCCCAGGTCGATCTCCGCCCAGGTCGGGCGCTGGCTGTATTGAGGGGAAGCGTTCTCCATTATTAAATATTTAGTTTCCGGCTATGCGACCTTTGCGGCTCTGCGTGAGAAATTTCACGCAAAGGCGCAAAGGTCGCAAAGAAGAACAAAAGATGCCGTACCGCTCAACAAAATTTCAGCCCTTATCAAAAATGACAAAGGCTGTGAAATATACTAGCAAAATTAAGTAAAATTTTATCTTACTTCCGTCGCATTCTTTAAGTTGCGCAATCCTTCTTCCAGGTCGGGCGCCATAAAATGCTCCATCAGAAGGCCGAAATATCGATTGATAGGATTCATTCCCAGATCGCCCTCGTTGACCCATGTGACCTGCAGCCCGTCGCCGGTCAGTTTCATTTTTATCGCGCCGTTGGAGCGAAATTCCCCGCGATTCATGTCCAGGTTGTATTCGATCCCGTCGGACGGCGCGGCTTTGATCACTTCCAGGGCGCCTTTCCCGACATCCTTTCCGTCCCAGTCCATTTTCGCGCCCGTGCCCGAATCGGCGCCGGAAAAAGTGGTTTTCATATCGGGATACCTGCGGTCGTTCCAGGCGGTCCAGCTGTTCCACGTTTTGAGATCGCTGATGATCGGGTAAACCGTTTCCGGTTTGGATTTCATGTTGATGGTTCTTTCAACCTTATAATGACTCGGCAGTAAAAATCCGACGCATAAAAAAACAACGGCCAGGATAACCAAAACCAGTAAAATGCGAAGCACCCACTTCATTTATTTATCTCCGGATACTAAAAGCTCCCAAATACCCTTGAAAGAGGTAGTGTTCTAATATGAGTTGCTGTGGTTTTTATCCATATCTGAAAGCCTACGACGTGTCAGTAGCCCGACCGTAAGGGAGGGCTCATTTCAGGCTATGGCAGGCGCCCTTGCTGACGCGCGGGCTACTGACACGCCCGCCTGCCGAGCGGCATGGCAACTCAAATTGGGACACTACCTTGAAAGACTTACTCTAATAAGCCGGCCTCAAACCGTTTTTTTGTCAGTATTTGAAACAGAACGAGGCTAAAACACTATTCGGATAAAAAACGCTTTTGGATTACCCTTGACTCCAAAGACTTTCAAATCGAGTGAATTCCTTGACGAACGCCATCCTGATCATACCCGTCGGGCCGTTTCTTTGTTTGGCGATTATTATCTCCGCCATCCCGGCGTTTTCTTCCGAAGGCTTGTACTGCTCTTCGCGGTAAATAAAAGCGACCACGTCGGCGTCCTGTTCGATCGAGCCGGATTCGCGCAGGTCGGACAATTGCGGGCGGTGATCGGTGCGGCCTTCTGGCGCGCGCGAAAGCTGTGAAAGCGCGACCACCGGAACGTCCATTTCCTTTGCCAGGCCTTTGAGCTCGCGCGAGATCTGCGCCACTTCCTGCTGGCGCGATTCCGTGCGCCGCATTCCGCCGGACATCAATTGCATGTAATCCACAATTATCAGGTCTAATTTCTTTTGTTCCGCCGCCAGCCGTCGTGATTTGGCCCGCATTTCCAATACCGAAATTCCCGGCGTATCGTCGATATAGATCTTGGCCTCGGAAAGAGTTTCGATGGCCTTGCCCAGCCGTCCCCATTCCTCTGTGGTGAGAAAACCGTTGCGGAAGCGGTGCGCGTCCACCTTTGCTTCGGAGCTCAGCATTCTCATCACCAACTGTTCTTTCGACATTTCCAGCGAGAAGACGGCGACCACGGCGTTTTCAAAGATCGCCGCGTTTTGCGCCAGCGTTAGGCAGAGCGAGGTCTTGCCCATCGAAGGACGCGCGGCGATGATGACCAGGTCGGTTTTTTGCAGGCCCGAGGTTATCGAATCGAAATCGCGAAATCCGGTCGCAAGGCCGGTCAGGGCGTGAGTTTCGCGGCGGGCAAATTCCTGCACTTTTTCCAGCACGTCCTGCGCCACCGGCCTGACGTGGCTGAAACCCTGCCGGATGCGTTCGTCCGCCAGCGCGAAGATCATTTGTTCGGCGCGATCGAGTATCACCTGCGCATCGTCTTCCTCGGTCAGGGCGTCGCTGGTGATCTGGTTGCAGGCCTTGATCAGGTTGCGCACGACGGATTTGTCGTGGACGACGCGGGCATAATTTGTGATGTTGGAAAAATGCGGCAGGCCGTAGGTCAGGTTCGTGATCGCGGCCACGCCGCCAACCGATTCCAGCGCGCTTTCTTTTTTTAGCTCTTCGCCGAGCAGGATCGGATCTATCTTGGAGCCGCGCTCGAAGAGGGAGATCACCGCGCCATAAATGCGGCGGTGCGAAAGCGAATAAAAATCGTCGGGTTTGAGCAGTTCGATGGCCTGGCTGGCGAGGGAATTATCGAGCAGGATCGCGCCCAGGATCACGCGCTCGCTCTCCGTGCTGCTGGGCAGCGGTTTTTCCAGGAATTGCTCACGAGTCTCGTAGCCGGGCGTTGCCATAAATATTGAAATGAATAAACTTGGGTGGAATTTCCGAAAATCATCCGGAAATGGAAACAAAAATACCGCAAGCCGATCGTTATCAGAATTCGGTTTGCGGATTTTATCTTACTTCGAGGCTCAAAGTCGAATCAAAAAGAATGAAACAATTCTGAGCCTCGAATATAAGCGAGCTATTCTGATTTTTCTTCGGCCGATTCCGCCGTTTCGCTCGTTTCAGGAGCTTCGGCGGCAGGTTCTTCCACCGCTTCGGCAGCGGGTTCTTCAACCTTTTCTTCGGCCTTTTTCTTCGAGACCTTGGCCTCAGCTTTCGGCGCTTCGACCACACCGCCTTCGGGCGTGACCGTCACCGGAATAGTGACCACCACCTCGCGGTGGAGCTTGAGCCCGACCGAAGTTTCGCCGGTATGCTTGATCGCTTCCTTCATTACCAGGCGGCGGCGGTCGATTTCGTACCCCTTGGCCTGCAGCGCTTCGGCGATGTCCATCGATGTGACGGAACCGTAAAGCACGCCTTCGTCGCCCGCTTTGCGTTCAAAGCTCAAAGCGATGTCCTTCATTTGCTCGGCCTGCAGCTCGGCAGTGGCTTTTTCCGCGGCTGCCTTGCGCAGCAGGGCGGCTCTTTCCTGCTCGACCTGTTTGATATTGCCTTTGGTGGCGAGCGTCGCCAGGTTTCTCGGCAACAGGAAGTTACGGGCATAGCCGGCTTTTACTTTTACGATCTCGCCGCGCCCGCCCAGATTATCAACGTCTTCGCGCAGGAGGACGGTTGTTGTAGACATTTTATTTCATTCCTCCTTCTTATTAATCCGACACGAACGGTATAAACGCGACACTGCGGGCGCGTTTGATGGCCGTGCACAACATTCTCTGATGTATGGCGCAATTGCCCGATATCCGGCGCGGCATGATCTTTCCGCGTTCCGGAATAAAACTCCGCAACAGATTTAGGTCCTTGTAATCGATCAGGTCGATCTTGTCGCGGCACAACCCGCAGCTTTTGCGGCGGAGCGGACGGCGCGAGATCATTTTCCCGGTCCTGTCGTTGGGAATGAAATCGCTGTTCACGTCCTGGCGATAAATATCGCCGCTATCTCTATCTCTTTCTGCCATAATTTAAATGATCTCCATTTCAATAATTCTTTTATTCTTCAACGGCCGGCTGGCTTTCCCGCTGGCTTTCGGCCCGCTGGCTTTCGCGCTTTTCTCTGGCCGATGTCGCCGCCTGGCCGCGCCTGGTGGCCTTGGCGGCCCGTTTTGTTTTAAATTTTTCCGCGCGGCGTCGTTCCAGATCGACCCTGACGGTCATATAACGGATCACCGAATCGTTGACGCGAAAGCGCCTTTCCAGTTCCGCCACTTCCTGTCCCGAGCCTTCGATCTCGAAAATAATATAACGGCCCTGGTTGTGCTTTTCGATCTTGTAAGCCATCGAGCGCACACCCATATCGTTGATATTGACGACACTGCCGCCTTGTTTTTCGACGAGTTCTGTTAGATTTTTATCGAACGTGGAGACGAAGTCTTCTGCAGCCTTTGGTTCAAGAATTACAACCACTTCGTATATGCGTTTTTCTGCCAAGTGTATCCTCCTTATGGATAATCGAGCCTCGCTCTCGAGGAGCGAAGCAAGAAGGTTAAATAGTTTCCGGAGCGCCGAATTCATTCGGCGAGGCCGCGAGCGGCCTTCGAACGCCAAAGCGTTTCGCAGCACAATAAATTGTGCGCTCCGGTGGCGGCGTTACTAGTTATAAACCGCCATCGATTTTTCAATTCCGTCACGAATGACGGACGCGATCGCTTCCACTCCTAGTGAAAGCGTTTGTTCCACCGTTTCCCGGTCGCTTTTGGGAAACTTTTCCAAAACAAACTTTTTAGCGTCAGCGAGCGGATGTTCCGGCCCGATGCCGATCCGCAGGCGGATGAAGCTTTCGGTTCCCAGGGAAGAGATGAGCGATCTCAATCCGTTGTGCCCGCCGGCGGAACCGCCCGGGCGCAAGCGTATCTTGCCCAGGGGCAAAGCCAGGTCGTCGCTGATGACAATTAAATTTTCAATTCCCGCGGCGTCGCGTTCCGGTTTTTTCAGCAAACAGGTAACCGCTTCGCCCGTCAGGTTCATATAGGTCTGCGCCTTTACCAGCTCGACGCATTCGTTTTCAAACCGGCCGCGCCCGACCAGCGCGCGGCATTCTTCGCGTTTGACCGCGATCTGCATTTCCCCCGCCAGCAGGTCCACCAGCATAAAGCCGAGATTGTGGCGCGTTTCCGCGTATTGCGAGCCCGGATTTCCCAAGCCGACGATCAGCCAGCATCTTTCCGTGCTCGAAACCATAACCATGTGCCGCTTAAAGATCCCTGCCGCGATCTGACCAGGCTATTCCTCGGTCTCGCCTTCGCCTTCTGCTTCAGGTTCCTTAACTTCGCCTTCAACTTCCGGTTCGGCCCCGGCTTCAACAGCGGGTTCGAGGTCTTGCTCCGCTACGAAAGCGATAGTCACGACGACGGTTCCCGGATCTTCGTGAACTTCGACGCCTTCGCCGATCTTCAGGTCCGAAACATGGATCGAATCGCCAAGTCCCAGTTCCGTCACGTCAACCATGATCGTTTCCGGGATGTTCTTGGGTTCGACCAAAACCTTTATCTCGCGCAGCTGCTGTGCCAGCACCGCGCCTTCCTCGGTCAAACCGACGGCGGTTCCGGTTATGTGTATAGGCACGCTCACTTCGATCTTCTCGCCCGCGGCGAAACGCCGCAGATCGGCATGTATCAAACGGCCCTTGAGCGGATCGATCTGCCTGTCTTGAAAGATCACATCGCTTGATCCCTGATCCCCTATATCGAGAGCGAAAAGCGTATTAGGCCCGGTGTCCGAGCGCAGGATAGCCGCCAGTTCCTTCAAAGGAACCGATACGGCGACCGCTTCCATACCCGCGCCATACACGATCGCGGGGATCCTACCTTCACGCCGCATTTTCTTGGAATCTTCTTTTCCGCGTCCTTGTCTGACTTCGGCTTTTACTGTTACTTTTTCTGCCATAATACAATCCTAAAAATAATAATTATTACTAAATAAATAATGAAGAAACGCTGGTTTCTTCGTGAATAGATTTTATTCCTTTTGCCAACAGCCGCGCGACACTGGTTACGTGTATCTTATCGAGCCCTTTGGCTTCCGCACTGAGCGGAATAGTGTTGGTTATAACGATCTTTTCGATCGCCGATCTACGCAGTTTATCGACCGCCTCGCCGGATAAAACCGCATGCGTAAAACAAGCGTGAATTGCCGCCGCTTCCTTTTTACGCAGCGCTTCGGCGACCTTGCAGATCGTCCCGCCGGTGTCGCACATATCGTCGACGATCAGGCAATTTTTGCCGCTTGACGTCACCGACGATATTCATCACTTCGGCTTCGTTCGCACGTTCGCGGCGTTTGTCGCAAAGAGCGAGCCCCGCATTCAGCCGTTTCGCATAGGCGCGGGCACGTTCGGCGCCGCCGGTGTCGGGAGCAACCACGATCAGATTGTCGATCGGGTTTTTCTTGAAATACTCGACGACGATCGGCGCGGCGTAAAAGTGGTCCACCGGAATGTCAAAGAACCCCTGGATCTGCGACGCGTGCAGATCGATCGTCAAAATTCGCTGCGCTCCGGCCTTCGCGATCAGATTCGCGACCAGCTTCGCGGCGATCGGCACACGCGGCCGGTCTTTTTTATCCGATCGCGCGTATCCGAAATACGGAATCACCGCCGTAACGCGTTCCGCCGAAGCCCGAACGAAATGCGTCGATCATTATCAACAGCTCCATCAAATGTTTGATCCGTCGGCGGACACGTCGGCTGAACAATAAAAACATCCGAGCCGCGAACGTTTTCGCCGATCTGAGAATTGAACTCGCCGTCGGAAAACCGGTTCGGTGCTTGCCTTGCCCAGATCGACAGTTAAGATGACGGCAGATCTCATCGCGCCAGATCGCGGTGCGCATTGCCCGAAAAAATTTTTATGTTGCCCGTTACACTCATGTTGAAAGTTCAGAGTTACGCCTTTAGGCGTGATCGCTCATCAACGCACTAAAGGCTGTACACCGTTTCCGATACAAAAACTGGCTGGGGCGGGAGGATTCGAACCTACGAATGCCGGATCCAAAGACCGGTGCCTTACCACTTGGCTACGCCCCAATACCCCTAAATTAACGGTTGCAGCAGTTCAGAACACGGCTGCAACGATTCAAGATAACGCTTGCGCGAAACTGTTTCCACAGCAAACACGCGCCAGCCGGTTTCCTGTCTTAGCTTTGCCAGAGCGCGCTGCCGCGAGTCTTTGTCCGCAAAGGAGGCAAAAAAACTCGCCCCGCTGCCGGACATTAGTACATTCTCAGCATTAAGTTCTAGAAGGGAATTCTTCGCCCGCGCCAGTTCCGGTTTTAATCTGAAAACAACTTCTTCGAAATCGTTTCGAAGTCCCGATTGCTCACTCAGAAGCCTTTCAGCCTCATTATGGCAAATTTTGAGAATACTTTTTGAGCCTTCTTTTGTCAAGCGAGGCGCGGTTAAAAGCTTGTAGGCATCGGCAGTTGAGACCTTTACAGGGGGAGTAGCGATAAGCAAATATTGGCGGTCAAAATCCTTCAGCGGAGTTATCTCAGTGCCGCGCCCGGTTCCCATTGCCGTGCCTCCGTAGAGGAAAAACGGGACGTCCGAGCCCAACTGTGAGCCTAATCGTATAAGTGTAGCTAAATCAGCGTTTATGCCCCACAACTTAATTAAGCCTATTAAGGTTATGGCCGCGTCGGAAGACCCGCCGCCTAAACCGCCGGGCGAGGGAACTTGTTTTTCCAAATGAATTTTTGCCCCGGAGGAGGCGTTAAATTCTTTTTTAAGAAGAATTGCGGCGCGATAAACGAGATTATTTTCCCCGAGCGGTACAGTGGGGTCGTCGGAGGTAAAATGGATTTCATTCTCAGTCGCAGGCGAGAATGTCAGGGAATCGTGCAGGGAGACGGTTTGGAAAACTGTGCAGAGCTCGTGATAACCGTCTTCGCGCCGGCCCTGTATGCGTAGGAATAGATTGATCTTGGCGAAAGCGGGCAGCGTGAAGGATTCGGTCATGCGGCATCAATGCAGGATGAAAACCTGCGTCAAAAAGTAAGTTCCGTCCGGAGCTACTATAGCGCCGATGCCGGTTTCCTGCCAACGTTTGTTGAGAATATTTTTCTTATGTTCGCTCGAATCCATCCAGGTATGAGCGGCAAATCTGGCCGGGTCGCTGAAACCGCGAAAATAGACGATATTTTCGCCGATGCTTTTCCCACCTCACGCCGAACCTGTTGGCGCGGTCGCTGACCATCGAACCGTCCCTCCCGCGATGGCTGAAAAAATTCTGCTCCGCCATGTTTTTGCTGTGCAGCCGGGCGGCCTTTGCGGCCCTGTCGTTCCATATCAACGGGCCAAGGCCTCGTTTTGCTCGTTCGTAATTGATCAGTTGGAACACTTGCTTTTCAACGCCTGAAACCGATTCCGCGCGGTCGGGGTAACCGACATGGACCGGACGATTCTTGGCAGTGATCACTGCCCGGCGCTCTCTTTTGCCGGAGGGGTTCTGGGCAAAAATATCCGCGGCATTTATCGAAAGGATAAACGCGGGAAGTAGTAACTGACAGATCAAACTTGCACGATTCATCATTTACCTCGAAGTGATTTTGTAGTTTTTTAGCTTAACTAAAACCGGAAAGTTTTATTTTCGGCGTTACCGGGAGAGATTTAACGATACTTTCTGACGGGGTCTTTTGTCAAGAGTTTTGAGTCCCGCCTTCAGGCGGCTTCTTATTTGTTCTTTGCGACTTTAAATTGCCACTAGCTTTAGCTAGTGGTTCTGAGTCCATATTTGTTATTGGGCTTTTAGCCTAATTTTGCTTTTGGCTAAAGCCTGACATTTAATTTTTGGGGTTTTATCCACTAGCTAAAGCTAGTGGCAATTTAGCTAGCCGCCTAAAGGCGGGACTCAAAACATGCGACTCCCAGTAAAAAAGCGGCGCCAAAATTAAGCGCCGCTCGTTACCTTTGTCTTTCGGATACAGATCAATTCAAGAGAAAAACCTGCGTCAGATAGTAGGTACCGTCAGGGGTCACGATGACGCCGATGCCGGTTTCCTTCCAGCGCTTGTCCATAATATTTTCCTTGTGCGAAGGGGATCCCATCCAGCGCTTGACAGTGAAACCGACCGGATCGTCGTAACCGCGGTTGTAGGCGATGTTTTCGCCGATGGCCCGCCATTCGATATTGAGATTGTCGGCGCGCTCATTGACCATCAAACCGTCCAGCCCGCGATGGTTGAAGAATTTGTAATGCGCCATATTTTCACTATGCAGCCGGGCGACCTGTGCAAGCTTGTCATTCCAGGCCAAAGCCGGCAGCCCTTGTTTGGCGCGCTCGTCATTGATCAACCGGAGCGCGTTTTTTTCGAGGGTGTACTCGACCTTTAGCTCGGGATCGGCGTAACTCTTAAGCTGCGGCTGGACCAGACGTTCCCTGGTGAACGAAAGATTCTGAGCGTAAGCATCGATAGAGAAAACGGATAAGAGGACAAAGAGAAAAGTAAATGTCTTGCGGCGCATCGGTTACCTCACTTCGGTGGTCAGACGATCTGGCAAAATGGCCAGATTCACGACTTTGCGAACCCGCATCGCTGCGGGGGTGCGTTTATCGGTTAAGGTTTGAAAACGAAAAAACGATGATTTCGTCGTCGGATATGTGGAATATGCCGGCAGAAATGTGACATAATCCCCACGTTTATATAAAGATTTATAATTAAGGCGGCTTTCCAAAAAAAGTCGTAAAATTTATGTCCGAGGGAACGGGAAACGTAAATTTAGAGCAAATTTCCATGCGCCCGGCGGTCTTGCCGGAGGATGAGGCGTTTCTGAGCGGGCTTTACGCCACCACCCGCGAAGAGGACGTGGCGATGTGGGGTTTGCCCGAAGAACAGGCCCGGGCGCTGGTGGACATGCAATACCGGGCGCAGAAAATGCAGTATGATGCGCAGTACCCGGATGCCAGGCACGAGATAATTTTGTTCGAGGGAATTCCGGTCGGGCGGTCGATGGCCAGCTGGAAGGAAACGGCACTCCACGGCATTGATCTGGCGATCCTGCCGGAATACCGCAGTAAAGGCATCGGGTCAATAATATTAAAAAACTGGGCGCGGGATGCTGAAGAGACAGGCAGGACCTTTAACTTCAGTGTGGTAAAAACCAACTTTAAAGCTATAAAGTTATATCAACGTTTAGGCTTTGTCTTTACCGGTGAAACCGTTTCACACTATCTTATGGAAGGGAGGCCGCAACAGGCCCCATAAAAAGAAAATATGACACAGGAACTTACCAGGGACGATTACGCGGCAAATTTGAACACCGATTTCACGGTGGAATTTACCCCGGAATTAAAGGTTCCGATGAAACTTATCGAGGTCAGTGAAGAGGCCGAGCAGTACGGCCAGCGAAGTTACTCACTGATCTTTCAAGCTCCCGGGGATACCCCGGTCGAACAGAAACTGATGGCGGTGGAACATGAAAAGCTCGGCAGATCCGACCTTTTTCTGGTGCCGATAGCAAAGGACGGCCGCGGCCTCATATTCCAGGCGCTGTTCAATAAGCTGGTGGGAAGTCCCGCCGCTACCCCGGCAACCGGTGATTGATCACGGCTTCATATAATTTTGGCTGTCGTTCGAAAGGAATAATGAACAGCGAAAAGGTTCCCAATGAGGCGTGTTCGAAAGTGTGCGTTTCCGGCGGTAAAGTATTTCTTCCCACGGCGCGGAACAAGAGAGAAAAACTTTCGCCTTTAATGCCTGACGGTTGTTTTGCGCTTTGATGGGAAAAGACCTCGGTCAATCGGAGGGATGGTTTTAGGATGCCGTTTTGAACGGGCTGAAAGATCGTTCCGATGTAGGGTTGAAAAGTTGCGCTGTCGAAGCTCATCAGCGGATCCGCAAATGATTCCGCCGAAATCGGAAATCCCGCGCTTAAGGATTGTGAAAAAGCTTTACCGGCCGAACCTAACAGACCCGCCCCGATAATTGTTAAACCTGCAGTTTGAGCAAATTTACGTCTGGAAATAACCATTGTTAACTCCCTTAGTTTAGAATTGGGAGTTACAACAGTCATTCTGCCCGTAAATAATATTTTTTTCAATCCGGCCCGGGGCGAAAAAGTAAGAAAATTATAAAAAGATTAGCCGGCCCGTTGGAGCAATTTTGCTTGCAAATAATCCACTTAAGTATTATTATCTTCGCTGCACCACACAGTAGCTTTACAAATGTTGCAGAGTTTGGGGTCCCCCACGCCCAAAATTCGTTTAAGTTATTTCCAAAACACGACTAGTCTAAGGAGAATTCTGATGGATGCTTTTATAGGACAAATACAACCATTTGGTTTTAATTTTGCGCCGCGTAATTGGGCGATGTGCAATGGCCAAATAATGTCGATCGCGCAGAACACCGCGCTCTTTTCCCTGCTCGGCACCACTTACGGCGGTAACGGCCAAACGACCTTCGCCTTGCCGAATCTGCAGAGCCGCTTTCCGCTCCACTTCGGCCAGGGTGCGGGACTGAGCGCTTATGCTCTCGGCCAGCAAGCCGGCCAGGAATCGGTCACGCTGACCATCAATCAAATGCCGGCGCACAATCACCCGGCCACTGCCACTCTGAATGCCAGTTCCGCAACAAAGGTCGGTACCACACCGGCGGCTAATTTATTGGGCGGAGCGAGTATATACGTCGGCGGGGCTTCGGATTCCGTCATGGCCGCGGGCAGCGTGGTTCCTACGGTAGGTATTAACGGCGGCAGCCAGCCGTTTCCAACTTTGCCGCCATACCTGGCAATAAATTGGTGTATCTGCTTATTTGGAATATTCCCCAGTAGAAACTAAAAGTCGACGGGCACATATTTCCATATACAAATGTAACGCGCCATGCAGGATGACATCGATGGCCGGCTGGAAGCGGGCCTTATAGGCCTCATCAAAACTGCATTGTCATATATGTATTACCAATGGCCGTTTGATACATGCGTTTCGAACGGACATTTCCATGACCTGATAATTTAAGGAGAATTTATAATGGCAGAACCTTTTTTAGGACAAATACAACCATTTGGTTTTAATTTTGCGCCGCGCGGATGGGCAATGTGCAATGGCCAAATATTGCCGATCGCGCAGAACACCGCGCTCTTTTCCCTGCTCGGCACCACCTACGGCGGTAACGGCCAAACGACCTTCGCCCTGCCGAATCTGCAGAGCCGCTGGCCGATCCATTTCGGCCAGGGCCCGGGACTGAGCGCTTACGATCTCGGCCAGATGAGCGGTTCGGAATCGGTCACGCTGACCATAAATGAAATGCCGGCGCACAATCACCCGGCCACCGCCGCTCTTAACGCCAGTTCCGCCACAAAGGTCGGTACCACACCGGCGGCTAATTTATTGGGCGGAGCGAGTATATACGTCGGCGGGGCTTCGGATTCCGTAATGGCCGCGGGCAGTGTCGTTCCTACGGTAGGCATTAACGGCGGCAGCCAGCCGACCGGAATTTTACCGCCGTACCTGGCAATAAATTGGTGTATTGCGCTGGAAGGAATATTCCCCAGTAGGAACTAAAGCCGCTTCCCGAGTTTTCTGCATATTTCTAAGGGAAGACCTAATGATTTGATAATTTAAGGAGAATTCTAATGTCAGAACCTTTTTTAGGACAAATACAACCATTTGGTTTTAATTTTGCGCCGCGCGGATGGGCGTTTTGTAACGGACAACTGCTGTCCATCGCGCAAAACACCGCGCTTTTTTCGCTGCTCGGCACGACTTATGGCGGCGACGGCCAAACGACCTTCGCCCTGCCGAACCTGCAGAGCCGCATTCCGATCCATTTCGGCCAGGGGCCGGGACTGAGCGCCTACGATCTCGGCCAGGCGAGCGGTACGGAAACGGTCACGCTGACCATTAACCAACTGCCGCAGCATAATCACCCGGCCACTGCCGCTTTGAATGCCAGTTCCGTGACAAAGGTCGGTACCACACCGGCGGCTAACTTGTTGGGCGGAGCGAGCATATATGTTGGCGGGGCCTCGGATTCCGTGATGGCTGCGGGCAGTGTCGTTCCTACGGTAGGCGTTAGCGGCGGTAGCCAGCCGACCGGAATTTTACCGCCGTACCTGGCAATAAATTTCTGTATTGCGCTGGAAGGAATATACCCGAGCAGGAACTAGCAGATCCGGGCTAAAAAGTAGTCAAGCAATTTGTTCCGGTACCGGGAACGAATCGTTGAAGTCGTGCGCTGCGCCGCAGATGAGCATGATCTTCATCGGTTCGTTCCCGGTATTTTTTAATGTGTGAATGTTATCTCTCGGAATGAAAACCGCGTCGCCGGCCGAGACTCCGGCGGTTTCATTGCCCACGGTCATCTCGCCTTTTCCCGATAAAATATAATAGATCTCTTCGGTTTCTCGATGGAAATGCCGGCTTACGGCCACGCCCGGGGGAAGGATCTCTTCGGCCAGGCTGCATTTTTGGATGGCTGAATTGGTGCGGTCGATCAGCGGCCTGATCTCAGACCCGTGCGGCGTGTTGATGATATTTGTCTTGTCGCGGTTGATTATCAGCATTGGGGAATCAAGTTTTCTCCTGTTCAGATTTTATGTTATCTTCCTTTTATGTGCTCGCGTAGCTCAGTGGATAGAGCGCTTGCCTCCGGAGCAAGAGGCCGTTGGTTCGACTCCAACCGCGAGTATTTTATATCCGGTAACTGCTTTTAAATTGCCACTAGCTTTAGCTAGTGGAGAAAAAATAAATTGATATTAGGGCTTCAGCCCAAAAAGAAACTTAGGCTAAGCAGGAAACAAATTATATCTCTCCACGAGCCACTAGCTTTAGCTAGTGGCAATTTATTGACTTTGTGAGTTAAAGAGCTTAAGGATGCGGCTGGAGCGTGATGGATTTGATCACGACTTTCACGGCAGGTTTTTCCATTCCCGCTTTCGGCACCCCGGCTACCGTTCGCACATTGCCCATTCCTTCTATAACCTTGCCGAAGACCGTGTAGTTTTTATCGAACTGTGCTTCGCGCTTGAGCATGATAAAAAACTGGCAATCCTGCGAATTAATATCGTTACCCATCCGAGCGGCGCCCAGAATGCCCGTGTCGTAAGGAATATCGCTGAATTCGGCGGGCACGTTCGGCTTACCCGATTTTCCCGATCCGACCTTAGGGTCGTTTTCCCCTTTCGAAAGGGGATCGCCGCCCTGGATGACCGTATCGTTGATGCGGTGAAAAGTAACGCCGTTATAAAAACCTTCCCTGACGAGTTCTTTGAAACGGGCGACCATTTTCGGCGCCACGTTCGGGTAAAGCTCGAGCGTGATCTTTCCGAAAGCGGCCTGTTCCATTTCGATGACCGCGACCTCGGAATCCGCGACGGGTTTGGCGTCTTTTTGAAAAGGCGGCGCGCCGGAAGCGGTGTTTTTCGGGAGGCCGGTATTGCTCCCGGCATTGTCGCACGAAAAAGAAAGAACGCAGGCCAGCGCTAAAAATAATATTAAACAGAGCTTTTTTTGCATATCAAGTTTTACAAATTCCGAACAAATCTTACGCGGTCATGCCTTGCTTTTATCAAAAGTATAAAGACACGAAGGTTCATAATTCGGAATATCAATTTTTCTAAACCATTCCGGCACGTCTCCAACCATGCGCTGGAAAAAAACATATTGTCCGTCTTTAAGCCAGGCCGTCATACCGGATAAAAATTTTAACCTAAGATTCTCATCTCGTATAGGCTCGTAGATATAAACCATGTCATAGTCATTGACGGCCGGGACCCACTCCAGCAAGTCGGCCTGAATGATGTTAGCGTTAAGCATCCGGGTATTATCTTTTGCCTGCCGGACAAGTGCCGGGTCTATTTCAACACCGGTCAGTTCCGAAGCTCCCAACAGGTTCTTAGCGCTTATGAGAATGTTTCCCGGGCCGCAGCCGAGATCTATAAATGAGTGGATCTCAAGGCCAAGAACTTCCCTGATATATTTGAACACAAAATATATGTGATTAGCGACAAACCAAAATCCGCCATTCTGCGTGGCGCTGGACTCCTGATCTTGAAAACCTGTTATTGGCTTGCCCCTTTCGGCGGAACCTTCCGGAACAAGCTCGCCGATCTTGATCCCCTGGGAAAGAAAAAATTCCTCGGCCCGGGCCATCGCCTCGCTCTCATCGGATCCGGGCAAGGTCAAAACCGTTTCCAGTTGCAGGGTGAGCGGATTGAGTGCTTTTGCTTCGAACATAAAAAATGGTCCCTAAAATAGCTTCGCGCTATCCAGCAGGATAGTCACCGGGCCGTCGTTTACCAGCTCGACCTGCATCATTGCCTGGAACCGCCCGGTTTCCACCTTGACGAATTTTCGCGCTTCATTTACGAACAGCTCGTAGAGCTCGTTCGCGCGTTCCGGCGAGGCGGCGTCGATGTAAGACGGCCGCTGGCCGCGGCGCGTGTCGCCGTAGAGCGTGAATTGCGACACCGCCAGAAGCTCGCCTCCGGTATCCAGAATAGCAAGGTTCATTTTGCCGTCGGCGTCGTCAAAGATGCGCAGCCCCAGGGTTTTTTCTACCAGGTAAAGAACATCTTTCTCGGTGTCTTTTTGCGAAACCCCTAAAAGAACGAGCAAACCGTTTCCGATTTGCCCTGTAATTTCATCATCCACGGTTACTTTTGCCCGGGTAACTCTTTGTATGACCGCTCGCATTAGATTCTATTGTGCCGGTGTAAAAATGTTGGGTGATTGATACGTGACCCCGAAAGTAATACCCGAGCGCGGGCTGAATTTGGTCAGGCCGATGATGGCCGCGGTGTCAAAGCGCAATCCCGACGCCTTGATCTGGGTGCCGAGCCGGAGCTCCGAAATCGATTCGGTGCCGAGCGGCGCGCCTCCGCTGCGGGTGTTTGCGCGGCCGTTGACCTCGCCGGCAAAATTAAATCTTTTATTGATGCGAACGATGCCGCCGACGCCATAGAGAAACACGTCGTTTTGCGCAAAGTTCTGCAGCGGCGCCGGCATTATCCCGATCCCCAGATTTGCGAAAACGTTGGCAAAATGCTGTTTATCCGAAAACTCCCGGCCGAATTTTTTTTGCAGGATCACTTTTCCGAAGGCATTCACCTGGTTGGTGCCGATGCCGCGGGCCTGATTCGCGTTCGGCAGGTGAACGCCGAATTTAAAACCGACCGCCGGAAGACGTTTTGTCTCGTTGCGTATCTTGATCTTGGTGGAAATGATGAAATCGCCCGTGTCATTCGCTGTATTTGAACCCAGCGGAATGGAAAGCGGTATCGGCGAAGGATTCTGCGCCGAATTTATCGCCAGGAAATTTTGCAAAACTCCTTCGACCTGAAACTCTACGTTGGTATTTATCCCGATGGTTAGATTTATCACCCCCACGCGCGTCAGATCGCCCTTTAAACCCGAAAGCGGGAATTTCGCATCCTGGATAAAATCCACGCCGGCGGCAAATCTGACCGATCCGACGGGAATGGTGTCTACGTCTTCCGTGAGCAGCGGCCTTTGCTGAGCCTGAGCGGAGATCAGCGTGCCCATAAACACCAAAGCCAGTGCGCCAAAAGATGCGAATAATTTGTAATTGCGGCTGCTCATAAGTTTCATGGAATAAAATACTAAGACTGTGTAACATTTTCCGGGCAAACCCGTCTTTAGTCAAGCGTGTTCGGTTGCAAAAACCCGGCTCAATAAGCACAATATTCAAAGTTTGACGATGATCGTAGCGCGCAAGTTTTTAATCAGCGGAATGGTACAGGGCGTGGGATACCGTTTTTTCACGCAGCGCGCGGCGGCAAAACACCAGGTCCGCGGCTATGTAAAAAATCTGCCGGACGGCCGGGTCGAAGTGCTGGCCGAAGGGCCGCCTGAAAGGGTTGAAGCCTTCAAGCACGACCTCGCGGCCGGGCCGGTGTATGCAGAAGTTGATAAATTGGAAGAGATCGTGCTGGACCCAAGCGGTTTATATCCGGCATTCAGAATAGAAAGGTGAACCGATTTGGGATTTGGGATTGCGGATATGGGATTTGATCTCGATCCGATATCCGAAATCTCAAATCCCAAATTGTGCAGATGGAACATTTGAAAAAACTCATTCGCGAAGTGCCTGATTTTCCCAAACCGGGGATCAATTTTTACGACATCACGACGCTTTTAAAAGACCCCGACGGTTTCCGGCAAACGCTCGACGCCCTGATCGACCGGTATAAAGGCGAGCAGATAGACACCGTCATCGGCATCGAATCGCGCGGTTTTATTTTTGCCACCCCGATCGCTCATGCGCTGGGCGCGGGTTTCGTGCCCGTTCGCAAACCGAAAAAACTGCCCGCCGAATGCGTTTCGATCTCTTACGATCTGGAATACGGCCAGGACACGCTGGAGATGCACAAAGACGCGGTCGGCGAAGGCCACCGGGTATTAATAGTGGACGATCTGCTGGCGACGGGCGGAACCGCCAAGGCCGTGGTTGACCTGGTCGAGCAGGTGAAGGGAAATATCGTGGGAGTGGCATTCGTGGTCGAGTTGACCTTTTTGAACGGAAGGCAGAAATTCGGCGGCCAGGATGTCTTTTCGCTTTTAAGTTATGACGACTAAAGGGACTAAAGAGGGACTAAAACTTGACAATCCCAAATCGGCGATCCAAAATCCCAAATTGGTACGCTCCCGTAGCTCAGCTGGATAGAGCGGCCGCCTCCTAAGCGGCAGGTCGTGCGTTCGAATCGCGCCGGGAGCATTTTTTTTCAATAGTTTACACGGCATCTGTGATTTCAATTATCATATTCCCACCAGATTTCCCACCTAAAAAGTCGACCTAGATTCTGGTATTCCCAGCAACAACAATTAAGTATTGAAAATAGAGATCTTCGATAATTCTTGTAATGCGTAGACGGATTCCGAAGTTTCAATACGAATGAAATCGAGAAGTTTTGCGATCGCCGCGGTGCGGATCCTTTTTGTTTTATTTGAAGTGCAATTTAGTGAATCTATGGGCTAGAAGAGTGATAAGTAAAATGTTATACGCAAAGCCGATCATTAAATAAATCCAACCGTTTTCTCCTTTAAAGAAGAAATCTAAACCTACGTACCCCCAGTAGGCTGGAAAAATAGCAAAAATTGCGGAGAATGGAGACGGAACAAAGAATGCGAAGACGGGCAGGAAAAGTGGAATATTGAAAAGCTTGAGCCAAGTCATTGCTTCGATCTTATTTTTCGAGACCGTCGCGACCAATAGGACCGTCAGAGGCGCAGAAAGTCCGGATACGATCGAATATGCCACATTTGCACCTATCGATAAGCCGTAAAAAGGTTCGCCAAACAAAAGCGCGGTAGTCGCAACCGTCGCTAGAAAAAACGGCGGAATCAGACGGAAAATAACGAACCAAAATTTCGAAATCGGCAGGATGCCATATACCTTTGCCACGCTCGTATCTTTTTCATCGACCAACACCATTGAATAAATAAACCCGAAAGCAATGGACCCCTGCATTGTGGCCAGCATCAGAATGAGGGGTAAGTAGTCCTGAAGGGCTGTATAAAAACCCGCGACAGGTGGTATGCCATATCTGATCACCAGAAGATACAGAAGTGGTAAGAGAAAGAAAATCTTCAGGACATTATCCCGAAAAACCAGCCGGAAATCATTGAGCACTACTGTGAGCATCTTCTTCATATTTAGACTCTCACAATCTTGGAAACAAAGGTGCGGTAAGCAAGCCAATAGAGTAGAGTGGTCCAGACAGCGATCGAAATATACCCGAAGATCAATTCTCCGAAAACCGGGTTTTCATAGGAATTAACCATTAAATTCAATCCGCCCTGAATGGGGAATAAATTGAAAAAACTCAGATCCGTTAATTCAAAATAATTGAGCAGTGGAAGACTCATAAAGATCAATATCGGTACTGACCGCAGGAAAAAATGTAGAATTTCCGTTGTGGAACTAACGACCAAGATGCCCACCAGACAAAATAAAACACAAGTGGAGAATGAGCCGATCGAAAAATGTATGAAGTTAAAGGAGGTTCCTTTTGCTGCCAGGACCATTGCCAGGGCCCCGGCAAATCCGATCGCTGAGAGTGCAATTATACGGGATAATAAATAGACGTGACGATTGAGCGGTGTTACGAATAATGCGGAAAGAACTTCCTGGTCCTTTTCAAGTATTATCAAGACACCGATGAAGATAAAACCTACTACCGCCGGATCATTGTAGATAAGCAGCGTTACGAACTTTTCTACGTTTTGGAAGCTTTTTAGAAAAAGGATCACCAAAATATAAAACGCGGTTATTCCGACGATCATTGCAAGGATATTGTTGCGTTGAAAGATCAAAAACTGCCATTTTAATTGTCTGAGTAAGTCATTCATCCAGCAATTTTGCGCCCGTTATCTTGATAAAAACTTCTTCCAGGGTGGCTTCCTGGGTATTGATTCTCAAGATCTCGTCTTGGCTGATAAAGTCGAGGAATTTCGCATTCTTTCCCAAATCAGTAACCGGGAACTCCGCGGCTTGGCCGTTTTGCAGCTCGACCTCGACGGTATGTTTGCCGTACTTATTCTTGAGGACCGAAGGCGCCTCAGTAACACGGATCTCTCCATCGACAATAAATGAAATCCGGTCGCAGAGTTGGTCGGCCGTAGCCATATCATGTGTCGTTACAAAAATCGTCTTGCCTTCGTCTCTTAGCTTTAGAATATGTTGCTTAATTTTTTGAGCATTGACCGGGTCGAGTCCGGCAGTGGGTTCGTCAAGAAAGAGAATGTCCGGATCATGCATTATCGCGCGAATAAAGTTCAGGCGCATTTTCATTCCTTTTGAAAATTGTTCGACGCGCTTGTCGGCTTCGGCAGAGAGACCGACGATCTCGAAAAGAAAGTCGAGATCAAGAAGATCGCTTTGCGGATAAAATGATCCAAAGAGTTGAAGGTTTTCTTTCCCGGTGAGTTTTAGATAGTGGTTTGGTAATTCAAAACCGACGCCAATCTTTTCGAAATATTCATTTCCCCAATTGTGCAGGGGTTTATTGTTTATTAAAACTTCGCCGGTATAATTCTGAAGTATTTTATATAGCAGTTTTTGGGTGGTGCTTTTCCCGGCACCAGAAGGCCCTAAAAAACCAAAAATCTCGCCCCGGTTTATTTCGAAGCTCAAATTATTCAAAACGTTAGTTTTTGATTTTGGGTATTTGTATGAAAGGCCTGTAACTTTTATCATCATTCGCAAATAGATACTATTCTCAAAAAAGGCAGGATTCAAGAACATTATTTCGATTTTGCATCGGCTTTTGTTGTTGAGAAACATCCGCTGTAGAAACACGGCGATGTTTTTATACCAACACTGCCCTAAGCGGCAGGTCGTGCGTTCGAATCGCGCCGGGAGCATTAACTTTTCTGGAAAACATCCCTTAATCGCATTTTCTTTTTATTACGTAGAAGGAAAAGAATTAAGCGTAGCGGCAAGACAAAAAAGGGGCCGGCAAGAGCCTAAACTTTGCTGTTTCGCGGGTTAGATCATATTTCTTCAATTTCGACAGTCGCAGCGGTTATTGACCCGGTGCGACTATTTTTTTACCATTGCTTTGATGCAAAAGGTGCTTACAGCCGCGGAAATGAGAGAGGTAGACCGCCTCTCTACCGAACAATACGGCATTCCCTCACTTACCTTAATGGAAAACGCGGCGCTCGCCTGTGCCGCCGTTATCAAAGAAAAACTTGGCGGTTCAATAAAAGAAAGGCCGGTATTGATCTTTTGCGGCAAGGGGAACAACGGCGGCGACGGGGCGGCGCTGGCGAGAATACTGGCTGCGGAAGGCGCAAAAGTAGACGTTTTGCTCCTGGGGGAGATTACGGAAACCAAAGGCGATGCTTCTATCAACTTCAATCTTCTCAAAGAATACATGCCGGATGATGAAGTATCACTTGAAGATAAAAATCTCTTTTTTGTCGAGTGTGAAAGTGATAATGACCTGTGCGAATTTTTCCCTCAGAGGGAAAAAGGCAGGGAATATGAAGTGGTGGTTGACGCGATCCTGGGGACCGGAGTGGCCCGGCCGCTGGAAGGGCTTTTTTTGGAAGCGGTCAATATTTTTAATAAGTTTCGCGATGAAAACTCTGCCAAATTAGCGATCTCGCTCGATCTGCCTTCCGGTTTGAACGCGGATTCTGCCGAATTTAACGGGATTTGCGCCAACCCGTCGGTCACGGTGACTTTTACCGCTCCCAAGCCGGCCAATGTGCTGCCTCCGGCCTGCAGGAATAATGGTGAGCTCATCGTCGCGGATATCGGCTCGCCCCGGGAATTGATCGACGGATCGCCCTCGCAGCTTTACCTGTCGCAAGAAAGCGACGCGAAAAAATGGCTGGAAGAGACCGGCGTAAAAGCCGGGTCGTATAAAAAGAACCGAGGCCATGCGCTGTTGGGCGTTGGTTCGCGAAATTATTCGGGCGCGGCGGTTTTGTGCGCTAATGCCGCGGTGAAAAGCGGCGCGGGCTTGGTTACGGCCGCGGTCCCGAGGTCGATCCAAACTTCGTTTTCCGAGAGGGCCGCGCCCGAAGCCATGTCTCTGCCGCTGCCGGAAACCGAAAACGGCGCCATCGCGGAAGAGGCGGCAAGCGAATTTTTGGAATTCAGCCGGAAGGCGGACGTTACGGCGGTCGGCTGCGGTTTGTCTTCGAGCGAAGAATCCACCCGGCGTTTTGTACGTGAGGTGACGGTGAACCGCGTCACGCCGCTTCTGCTCGATGCGGACGGTTTGAATGCTCTCGCGCCGTTTGCGCTTGAGGGTTCGGACGAACTGCCCCTGATCCTGACCCCGCACCAGGGCGAGCTGCTGAGATTGCTCGGAACCGAGGATAAAACGGTTTTGTCCGACCGGGTCGCGCTGGCCCGCGAATTTGCCGCGAAACATCACGTGATCCTGGTCTTGAAAGGAGAAAGAACTTTGATCGCCGAACCGGGCGGAAAAGTTGCGGTAAACCCGACGGGAAACGAAGGCTTGGGCAAAGGCGGCAACGGCGATACGCTGACCGGGATCATTGCCGGATCTTTGGCGCAAACGTATGCCGCGCTTGATAAAAATATTTCCCCGGCGGCAAAAATGGAAAAAACTTTTGAAGCCGTGGCGGCGGCGTTGTATATTGCGGGTGTTGCCGGCGATATCGCGGCCAGGCAGTTCGGAATGAGAACGATGACCGCGTCGAATGTGGCAGAGTGTTTGGCAGATGCTATTAAAGAATTGGAAGTGAATAGTGAATAGCTGGAGCGCCGAATTCATTCGGCACGAACGCGGAGCGTTCGATAACACCTATTAACCGCTAACAAATGAAAAATAATGAATAATTAAGAATGAATAATTGATAATGACTGAAAACAGCACAGAAGAATTTATTTGCCGGCTTGAGGAAGAGACGTTTTCTCTCGGCGGGTGGCTGGCGCGCCGACTTAAAGGCGGGGAAATAATTCTGCTCCGAGGCGAGCTGGGCGCGGGAAAAACTGTATTTATCAAGGGCGTGATGAGCGGTTTAGAGTACAAGGCGGACGAAGTGACGAGCCCGAGCTTCACACTGGTAAATCGCTATGAAGCGCGGCTGCGCGTGTATCACATCGACCTCTACCGCCTCTCCGATGATGGTTCCGCCGGATTTACGGTCGGCATGGACGACATCCTGAACGACGAAAACGCGGTGACAATTATCGAATGGGCAGAGAGATTGGGCGGGTATCAATTGCCCGGTGAAACGATCGAGGTGGATATCGCCGGGGTCGGCGACGATCCCAGGCTGATAAAAATAACAAAGTGAATGGTGAATGGTAAATGGTAAATGGTAAATGATGAATGATTAATGAAAAGCCAGAAGCGAGAACTGCCATTCATCATTCATCTCTAACCATTAATCATTGATCGCGCTTGACTATTGCGGCGCAAAAACGAATACTTTACTTAATAATCAAGATTATTTGAAATATTAGAAAGAGGTTATAAATAATATGCCATATCCAGAAATAATGATCCACGGAATGCGCCAGGAGTTGAGCCGGCTGGGGATCGAAGAAACCAAAACGCCGGAAGCGGTGACGGACGCGGTTGAAAACACCAAAGGCACCTTGTTGGTCGTGGTAAATTCGGTTTGCGGCTGTGCCGCGGGCGGAGCGCGCCCCGGTATCGCGATGGCGCTGCAAAACGAAGCGAAACCCGACCGCGCGATCACGGTTTTTGCCGGGGCGGACATCGACGCCACCGATAAAGCGCGTGATTACTTCGCGCCGAATCCGCCGACGTCGCCCTCGATCGGGCTGCTAAAAGACGGCCAGCTCGTCTTTATAATGAACCGCCACGATATCGAAGGCCGTCCCCCGCAGGTGATCGCCGAAACGCTCGCCGGCGCTTTTAACGAGCACTGCGTCAAGGCGGAAGCCGCGCTGAATTAACACTAAATTAGAACTTAACGTTTTACGGAAGGCTGAGCATTGTTCGGTCTTCCGTTTTTATTAATCCGATATGCCTGCCCGAAACTACCGCTACTACGATCTGATCATGGCGGCGTTCGTCTGCGTGCTGCTGTGCTCTAATCTGATCGGTGTGCACAAGGTCACGGCCGTCGATCTGCCGTTTGCGGGGCAGTTTATTTTCGGCGCGGGCGTTTTGTTTTTCCCGCTCAGTTATCTTTTTGGCGATATCCTCACGGAAGTGTACGGCTATGCGCGTTCGCGCAGAGTGATCTGGGCGGGATTCGGCGCGCTGATCTTTGCTTCGTTCATGAGCTGGGTGGTGGTAAATCTGCCTGCCAGCCCGGGCATGAATCCCGGGCAGCAAGCCGCCCTGGAAACGATCTTCGGGCAGACGCCGCGGATCGTTCTGGCTTCATTGATCGGCTTTTGGGCGGGTGAGTTCACCAACTCGTTCATGCTGGCGAAAATGAAAATTTTAAGCCGTGGCAAAAGCCTTTGGATGCGAACCATCGGCTCGACCGTCGGCGGCGAAGCGGTCGATTCGCTTATTTTTTACCCGGTGGCTTTTCTCGGCGTTTGGCCCGTCGAACAGGTCATCCAGGTGATGTGGAGCAATTATCTGCTAAAGGTCGGCTGGGAAGTCTTAGCCACCCCGTTCACTTACAAAATAGTGGCTTTCCTCAAGCGGGCCGAACACGAGGATTATTACGACCGGGACACGAATTTCAATCCGTTTTCCCTCAAGACATAGAGGCATTTTCCGCAAAATAATTTCCATTTTGCGTCTAGTATGTATCCGGAGACAATCGTGCTCGCAATTCTACAAAACTTCCGAAGGAGTAATTAATGGCAAGTAACCTAATATTTAATCGTCAAAAGTTTTTTACCGCCTACCGGGCGAAATACGGCAGTTTGGACCAAACCCAGGTCAACGGGCTTGAGAGCCTATTGGGCGGGATAGAGCAGGACCCCGCAATAACAGATGTGCGCTGGGCAGCCTATATGCTGGCGACCGTCAAACACGAGTGCGCCAATAAGTACCAGCCGCTTGAGGAATACGGCAAAGGCAAGGGGCGCAAATACGGCAAACCCGTCAAGTACGTGGGCAGCGACGGCAAGACCTATAACAACGTGTATTACGGCAGGGGATACGTTCAGCTCACCTGGGATTTTAACTATAAAAATCTGGGCCAGGCGCTGGGATTGGGTGACCAGATGATGATGCACCCTGAGCTGGCGCTCGACCCGGTCGATGCCTACAAGATCATGTCTTACGGCATGCGCAACGGCACCTTTACGGGTAAAAAACTGGCGGATTATATCGCGGGAAGTAAATGCGATTACCGGAATTCACGAAAGATCATCAACGGTTTGGATAAGGCGGACCTGATCGCGGGCTACGCGGTGCAGTTCGAAAAAATGCTGAGCGGCAGCCAGGCAAGCGTCGGGCAAGCGGGCGGCGTCCTGCAGGCGCCGAAAGCGCCGGTTGCGGCGAAAGCGCCTGCGGCCAAGAAACCGGCGGCGAAAAAGCCGGCAGCTAAAAAACCTGCGGCAAAGAAACCTGCGGCGAAAAAATCGCCCGGAAAAAAATAGGGTCGAACAGCTGCTTTTAATTTATGCCGGAAGATCCCGGCGGAAACTTCTCCCTCAACCTAAAACTACTATACGGCTGCGTTCGATACGCAGCCTTTTTTGTCGAAGACGTTGAGGCGCACGCGGTTCGTCCGCTAGGCCTTACTTTTTGCAGTCTAAAATAGAACGCGGATCTAACGGATAAAACGGATCTACACAGATCAGATTTTCAGATCGGTTTTAATCCGTTTTTTTTCGTGTTCATCCGTGTTCCATTTACGCCTGAATGTCCGCGCTCCTGTCGGCAGATATGTTAATATCGGCTTGAATGAGCGCGACGGAAAAAATCTCTCTGACTACTCCGGTCCAGGAGCTTCACAAATACGGGGTCGCAAAATTATCTTCCTTTGCGGGTAAAAAACTGGCGCTGGCAGTGGCGGGCTTTGCCGATAAGAGCAACCCGGCCGAGGCTAAAACGGAAGACCTGCTGATGTACCTGCCGATGCGCTACGAAGACCGCTCAAACCTGACCGGGATCGATTCTTTGTACGACGGGCTGGAAAGCTCGGTCGAGCTTTATGTTCGCGTGGCGGGTGGTTTTCAGGTAGGAAAAAATCGCTCGCCGCGCCAGGCGCCCCTGTATATTTTCGAGATCACCGCCAGCGACGCCGAGCGGAAATACAAGCCGGTGGTGATATGGTGGTTTCTTTCCGGTAAAACAGCGACGCACGTGATCAATTATTGGAAAGACCGGCTTACGCGGGGAACTCGCTTTGTCGCTTACGGCCGTTGGGAGTGGGACGCGCGGCGAAGCACTTTTTCACTCAAGCTTAATAAACCCGACGAGCTGGAAATTCTTCCCGGCGAAGTGAAAATACCGGAAGGCGGGCTGCTGGAAAATCTTTTATCGGAGGAACCGGTGGGAAAGGCCGCGGAAACCGACGCCGAAACGGTGAGGGAAAATGGCGAGAACGACGAAAATTTCGACGAGGACACGGAAACCCCTGAGCTGGCGATGATCCATGTGGGCCGCCGCGTGCCCGTCTACCGCAAGCTGGGCCAATTTCAAACCAAGCGGCTGCGTGAGATCGTCCACGACGTTTTGGAAAAACTGGATGCGGGATCGGTGACGGAAAAACTTCCGCCGGAGCTTTTGAAAAGGCAGAGCTTGATCACGCGTTATCAAGCCTTAAAGGAAATTCACTTCCCGCCGGAAAATATTTCTTTGATCGAGTATGCGAGGGCGAGAAGCGCGGCGCACCTGCGCCTGATATTCGACGAGCTTTTCTGGGTTTCCCTGGTGCTGCAATACAAACGCGGCGAGCGCGCCAAACAGCCGAAAGGCACAAAGATCAAGGTCACCGAAAAGGTGCAAAAAAATATCGCCGCTATTCTGCCTTTTGAATTGACCGGCGCGCAGAAAAAAGTCATCAGAACGATCTTTGAGGACCTGCAGTCCGGCGCGCCGATGAACCGCCTGGTGCAGGGCGATGTCGGCAGCGGAAAAACAATCGTGGCGCTGATGGCGATGATGGCGGCGATGGAAAACGGCTACCAGGCCGCGCTGATGGCGCCCACCGAGATCCTGGCCGAACAGCATTTGCGAAATATCAAAGGAATTTTGGCCGAGGCGCCGTACCGCGTGGAAATGCTGATCGGCAGCCTGAAGGCCGCGGAAAAAAGAAAGCTGCAATCTGACCTGGCCGCCGGCGAGATCAACGCCATGATAGGAACGCACGCGCTGATACAGGACGCGGTGCAGTTTCAAAATCTGGGGCTGGTAGTGATCGACGAGCAGCATCGTTTCGGCGTGCTGCAGCGGGCCGAGCTTCAGCGGCGCGGCTACAACCCGGACGTGCTGGTGATGACCGCCACGCCGATCCCGCGCAGTTTAGCGATGACGATCTACGGCGATCTGGACGCTTCAGTGATAGACGAGCTTCCGCCGGGGCGGACGCCGATCAAAACCGTCGTGGTCGGCGAAGACCGGCGCTCGGGCGTCTATAAAGGCGTGGCGCGCGAGATCGAAGCGGGCAAGCAGGTCTATGTCGTGTACCCGCTGGTCGAGGAATCGGAAAAGCTCGACCTGAAAGCGGCGACAAAGATGTACGAGGAACTGCGCGATCGTGTTTTTCCGCAATACCGGGTCGGGCTGGTGCACGGCAGGGTGAAGGCGGCGGAAAAAGAAGAAGTGATGCGCAGCTTTGTTACGGGCGAAACGAATATTCTGGTTTCGACCACCGTGATCGAGGTCGGCGTCGACGTGCCGAACGCCAGCCTGATGATCGTTGAGCACGCCGAAAGATTCGGCCTGTCACAGCTTCACCAGCTTCGCGGGCGGGTCGGGCGCGGCGCGGAAAAGTCTTTTTGTGTGCTGATGACCGCCGATAAACAAACCGCCGTGGCGAAAGAACGCCTCGGCATCATGGAAGAAACCACGGACGGCTTTCGCATCGCGGAAAAAGACCTGGAGATCCGCGGGCAGGGCGATATTCTGGGAACCCGCCAGTCGGGACTGGAAATGTTTCGCGTGGCCAATATCGTGCGCGACCTTGAGATCCTGGAAGCGGCACGCAAGGAAGCCGAATTTTATCTCGGCAGCGAAGCGCCAAATGCTGAAAAAAATAGACTTATCAAGATCATCAAGCAGGAACAGAAATTCCGCCTGGCCGGGATAGGGTAAAAATCGCCGGATTTCCGCCTCTCAAAAATCTCCTGTGTAAAAAAATGTTGAAAAAAAGCGCGGAATTTAATATACCTTTATATACGAATTGAATCTTCAGTGAATCTTTACGTTGGCTTAATTAAAAACTGACCCCTGTGCTTACACGGCTTGTTACCGACATTAACAAAAGACCGAATTTTGAATTGTTTTCTCTCTTCTTCGCAGCTACATGACCCGAGAATAAAAAGCAGGTGAAATACAATGAATAACCGCCGTTACACCCAGGACGCCGCCAGGCCTTTCAGCCGTAAGAAAGTTTTTCAAAAGAACAAAGATAAATTCCCGGGCGGTTTCGATAAGAGAAGTAAATTTCCGCCCCAGAAAAAATTCTTCAAGCCGCGCGAAGAAGAAAAAGATTCCGGGCCAAAACCCGAAATGCAGATCATTTTCGGAAAGCATAAAGGAAAGGACCTGCAGTCTTCTCCTTCACCGCGAATAAGAACCACCGCCCGGCGCGTGCGCGAGGCGCTTTTTTCCACGCTCTACCGCCGCACCCGGTTTTCCCGCTTTCTCGATCTTTGCTCGGGCTGTGGCGCGGTCGGTTTGGAAGCTATTTCGCGCGGCGCTTTGCTGGGAACTTTTGTCGAACGCTCCGGCCGCATGTGCTCGTTCATTAAAAAGAATATGAGCTCGTTCGGGATCAAGGACGGGCACGGCGAGGTAGTCGAGCTTGAGGTGGTGCCGTTTTTGAAAAGGATGGCCAAAAGACGGCGCGTCTGGGACATCGCATTTTTCGACCCGCCCTTCGATTCCAATTACGACGAGGTCCTGGAGATCTTTTCCAAAGGCGCGGCGCTGCGCAAAAAACGCGGGATACTGGTGGTGGCGCATCATACGGAAATGTTTTTTCCCGAACAGCTCGGCATTTTGCGCCGCTTTCGCGTGATCAACGTCCCGGAGGCGGAAACCTCACTTAGTTTTTACGAAAATAAACGATAAACTGGATACATCTTGCGAATAATTGCCGGAAAGTATCGCGGAAGGGTCCTGAAAAGTCCGCCCGACGCGAAAACGCGCCCGACCTCAGACCGCCTGCGGGAAACCCTCTTTAATATTCTTAATCCCAGGATCGACGATGAAACGCGCTTTTTGGATCTGTGCGCCGGGAGCGGCGCGGTCGGCATCGAAGCGCTCTCGCGCGGCGCGAAACACGCCGCCTTTGTCGATATTTCGCGAAAAATGTGCGCGCTGGCCGAGGAAAACCTCGACCTTTTGCAGGTACCGGAAGAGCAGACCGAGGTGATACAAAGCGAGGCGGAAAAATATTTAACGAAAGCAGCGGGAACTTTCGATATTGTTTATTTCGACCCGCCTTATTCGGCGGATTATCTGGGCGTCCTGCGCAAATTCGGCGGCGAGGATTCTACACTTCTGGCCGTGGACGGCGTTTTGATAGCGGAACATCACGCGAAACAAAATTTACCCGATCTGGTGGGTGAATTGCGCCGCTGGCGGTTGCTAAAACAAGGCGATTCGTGTTTGAGTTTCTATGAGAAGAAGTAATCAGAAGCCAGTAGCAGAAGGCAAAAGGCAGAAGGCAGTAAAAAAATTGCCTAGAACTAGAAGGGTTTTATTCTGCTTACCGCTACCGCCAACTGGCAACTGCCTACCGGCTACTGACTGCTGACGACAATGAAACCTTTACTTGTCTGGCTGCTTTTATGTCTGATATGGGGAACGACCTGGATCTTTATCAAGATCGGGTTGGACGATCTGCCGCCGGTCAGTTTTGCCGCCATTAGATTTATCGTCGCTTGCCTGCTGCTGCTGCCGGTAGTTCTCTGGCTGAAGGTTGAAGTTCCCAAAACCCGCAAGGATTGGTTCGTCATTGCCGCTTCGGGTATCTTGCAATTCTTTATCAATTACGGGTTGCTGTTTTGGGGCGAGCAGTATATTACGTCCGGCTTGGCCGCCGTGCTGCAGGTAACTATCCCGGTTTTCGGTCTTGTTTTGGCAAGAATTTATGTTCCCGCGGAGCGCATAACTTTTTTAAAGGTGGCTTCGATCCTGCTGGGTGTTACCGGCGTGGCGGTAATTTTCAACGAACAGTTGACCTTTGGCGGGTGGATGGCTTTTTGGGGAAGTGTCGCAGTGGTTGTCGGCGCATTTTGCGCGGCGTATGCCAGCGTGCTGATCAAAGCTTTTGGCTTGCAGACCCATCCGGCAAACATGGTATTTTGGCAGATGATCTTCGGCATCGTCCCGCTTTCGGTCTTCGGGCTGCTGCAGGAAGGCAACCCGCTGGAATTTCGCTGGACCTGGAGCGCTGTGATCTGCGTGCTTTACCTGGCGGTGATGGGCTCGATCGTGGCTTTTTGGTTATACTATTGGCTGCTGCGGCATATGGACGTGACCAAGGCAATGATGATCTCGCTGGTCACGCCGCTGATGGCGGTGATCATCGGGGCGCTCTGGCGCGGCGAGTCGTTGAATATCCAGACGGCTTTCGGCGCGGTGCTGATACTGACCAGCGTCGCGCTGGTCGTGATTCGCCCGATACTGAATCGCCGCCGCAAAACCGCGTAGAAAAGTATGTTCTTTCGTTTTACCACCGCCGGGGAATCTCACGGGCAAGCGTTGATTGCCATTGTCGAAGGCCTGCCTTACGGCTTGGGCGTAGATACCCAAAAAATAAACCACGAGCTTTGGCGCCGCCAGCAGGGCTACGGCCGCGGCGGCCGGCAGAAAATAGAAAAGGACGAAGCGAAAATTCTCTCCGGCGTGAGGCACGGAAAAACGCTCGGCTCGCCCGTGGCGCTGTTGATCGAAAATAAGGACTGGAAAAACTGGACGGAGGTGATGTCGGTCGAGCAACCCGAAAACGAACCGAAAAATCCCCGTACTGTAAAACGCCCGCGGCCCGGCCACGCCGACCTGGCGGGCGGGATGAAATACCAGGCCGCTGATCTGCGCGACGTTTTGGAGCGCGCGTCCGCCCGCGAAACCGCCGCCCGCACCGCTTGCGGAGCGCTGGCAAAGCAGCTGCTGGAAAATTTCGGCGTCGAGGTCCGCAGTCATGTTATTCAACTGGGCGGCGTTCCCGACAAACCGCTGCAAAAAAACTGGGAAGAGATCTGCGCGGTTTCGGACGATGCGCCGCTGCGCTGCGCCGACGCATCCGTCCAATCGCAGATGATGGAAAAGATCGACCAGGCGAAAAAAGACGGCGACACGCTGGGCGGTATTTTTGAAGTCGTGGCAAAGGGCGTGCCCGCGGGTTTGGGTTCCTACACTTCCTGGAATGAAAAACTGGACGGGCGCATTGCCCAGGCGATCCTGTCCATCCCGGCGGTCAAGGCGGTCGAGATCGGCACCGGGGTCGGAAATGTGACGGTGCCCGGTTCGCAGGTGCATGATGAGATCGGCTACGAGGAAGAAAAAGGCTTTTACCGGTTGTCCAACAACGCCGGCGGTTTGGAAGGTGGCGTCACTAACGGCGAGGAGCTTCGCGTGCGAGGGTTTATGAAACCCATCTCGACCTTGAGAAAAGCTTTGCGCTCGATCGATATCGACACCAAACAGGAATCGCTCGCGGCTTTCGAGCGCTCCGACATCACGGCGGTCCCGGCGGCGGGCGTTATCGGTGAGGCGATGCTGGCGATCGTCGTGGCAAATGCAATGCGCGAAAAATTCGGCGGCGACAGCCTCGGAGAAATGCTCTCTAATTTTGAAAACTACCGGAAATCTTTACAGAACTACTAAGACGGAATTTTCGTAAGATCAAGTAATATGTTCTGTCCTAATTGCGGCGCAGCAAACACCACCGAGCAGAAATTCTGCCGTTCCTGCGGCTTGAATTTGGAAAAGACGGCCGAATCGCTGGTCGAACAGCTTCCCACGGCGCAAAAAGCCAATTTACTCAAACAAGAACGGCGGCTGGAAACATTCGGGAATATCGCATTCGGCGGGTTTGGCATCGTGCTGCTGCTTGGCATCGGCGGGATCATTTACTATGTTTTTACCACGATGGTGCTTGCCGGAAATTCGCCTCTGGCCGGAATTTTGCTGATCAACTTTATTATTTTTGCCGCGCTTTGTTTGATTTATGTCGTGTTCAGAGAGGATCTTAAAGAAAAGAAGCAAAAGATCAATCCTCATATCGATAAAGAATTAGAGGGAACACGCGACACCGGAAAGCTGCTGGACGAGGGAAATTTACAGCCCGTTTCCAGCGTTACCGAGCACTCCACGGACCTGCTTTACGACAAATTACGCACTAAAAAATTAGATTGAGATTACGGGGAGCGCGGACGGTTGTTCAGAGTTGCACGTTCACGCGCGATCTTCACGCCTAAAGGCGTAACTCTGAACGACAGAACCCTCGCTTTTTTATCCGCATTTACCTGTGATAATCTATCATTCGTTTCTTATGTCTTTATTAAAGATAGTGCATTATCCCGATCCGGTGCTGCTGATGGTGGGAAAACCCGTCGGGGAAGACGAATTTGACGACAAGCTGAAAACGCTGGTCGCGGATATGTTTGAAACGATGCGCTCGGCCGGCGGGGTCGGGCTGGCCGCGCCGCAGGTTAATGTTTCCAAAAGGCTTTTTGTCATGGATTGCTCAGACGGTGAAAACCCGGCGCAAAAGATCGCGCTGGTAAACCCGGAGATAGTTCATGTCGAAGGCGAGCAGTACGGCGAGGAAGGCTGCCTTTCGTTTCCCGGGCTCTATACCAAAGTCGAGCGCAACATGCGCACCATCGTGCGCGCGCAGGACGTAGAGGGCAACTGGTTTGAAATGGACGTGGAAGACCTGCCCGCGCGCTGTGTGCTGCACGAAACCGACCACTGCGACGGCATCGTTTTTCTCGACCGCATGACCGTCCTCAAGCGCCAATTTGCCAAACAAAAGATCAGGCAACTACAAAAGACGGGAAAATGGGATTAACGGCGGAGTGGTGAGTGAGAAGAGAGTCTGATCTATTAAAAAGTATCGTTAAATAACTAAAAAAAAACGGGAAAACGAGACTGATTGAATCTGTTGAATATTACCGGCTTATTGTCAAACAATTTACTCAGGTTCAACAGGAGAAACTCATATGTCCAAGATCCGCTGTTTTCTCGTCATTATGTTTTGTGCTGTTTGTATAAACACAATTTCCGCTCAATCGACCATTTTCAACGTCCCCTCGACCGATACCCTGGAAAAGAAGCGCGTCATGGTGGAAGCCGATTTTATCAGCCATTTTGATAAATTCAGCAACGGGGGATTCCAGACCTACGGCTACCGGATGGTCTACGGGCTGCGTAAAAAAGTCGAGGTCGGCGCCAATTTTTTCTATACTCACAACGGCAGCCGGGTCCCGCTGGAATTTCAAACCAACGTCAAATGGAGCGCTTATAAAAGCGAAAAGCGCGGCTTTGCCTTATCCGGCGGCGCGTGGTTATTCGTGCCCCTGAATAAGCCCGCCGGCCGCAAAACCTACGGGATGGTTTATGCCAATGCCAGCAAGATCTTCAAAAAACTAAAAGGGATGCGTTTGACCGGCGGAGCCTACCACATGATAAAACCTGAACGCAATTTCGGCTCAAGAAAGGGCTATTTCTTCGGGTACGAACAGCCGGTCAAGCGCAAACTGAGCTTCCTGGCCGATTGGTACACCGGTAAAAACCGCCTGGGCTACGCCGCCGCCGGTTTTGGCTACGCTATAAACAGCAGAACGGCTATCTACGCGGGCTACAACTGGGGAAACTCAGGGCGTGGCAACAACGCTTTCTCCTTCTATTACAGCTATACGTTTTAACAAGCCGGCCTGGCAAAACCGTTCGCGGTCTCTTTCGGAATGAACTATGGAGTGGAAGATGTGCCGCGGAATTGACACCAGTGGAACACTCTCGGACGCTAAGCGTAACAATCTCTTCAGCTTACTGAAGTGTTTCGTTCCACCCGGCGGGAGTGCAAGTGCAACACTGAAACGAAAATGGAACAGAAATCTAAAAAATCACGTGCGATCCTGCAAAAGTCCATAAAAGCGGCTTGAAAAGATCGACGGAAACGCTTGAGTTCCGAAAAGCGGAGTGCCGCAAGGTTATTATTGCCGATAGCTTTCGAATTTGTAAGAGCGCTTTTTGAGACGTTTGTGTTTTTAGCGTGATTTATAGTTCAGAGTTCAAGTTTTAGCTTTTCCTGGTTTTCAAAATTAAGACAATCTAAAGTTTGAACCGGCATTGTCTATAAATGAGAAATAAGGGACCAAAATATGAAGTCAGTACCGGGAACGCAGTGACGGGCTCATATCAAATGATTAATGGTGAGTGATCATTAATCATCGTACTTATCCCCTAACCGTAGGTATTATAGCAAGGGGGTGGTATAATTGTATCGCAGAAAGCGTTCACCCCGAAAGCGAAAGCAAAATATGACTGTTTGCATAGCCGCAATTTGTAAGACAAATGTTCTGAGTGATGGCATCGTGCTGGTAACGGACTGGCAACTTACAACCGAAGATACCGGACTTACAACAAAAACGGGTTTTAAACAGGTAACCGTTCAGCATCATGTTTGTGCTTTAGGGTCGGGGGATATGATTCTATTCCACGATCTAATTGAGAGAACAAAAAGGAAAATTGCCGCCGCCCAGTTGAACCGACAAGCGACCACTTCTGAGGTAGCTGATTATTTTTTAGAGGCAGAGTGGGATTGGAAGCAAGAATATTTAGAGAGGCATGTTCTATCTTCTTTTGGTTTAACTTGGCAAACTCTGTTTTCTAAGATGGCTGAAAATGCGTTGCCTGAATCTTATATTAAATCTCTTCGTGCGGAGGTTAACGCTATTAGCTTTCCTTACGATACGGAAGCAATTTTCGCAGGCTTAGAGATGGAGCCGCGCTTTGGTACTGAATTTGTAACAGCAAAAATTTACAAGGTTACCGCGTCAGCAAAAGAAGATTATTCCCCTCAAGGGTATGCCATTATAGGTGATGGCGAAGACATAGCGGACAACGAACTTACCGTTGGGCAATACAGTAAGTTTATGTCGCAATATAGAACGGCGGTTTTATGTTATTTTGCTAAAAAACGCGCCGAAGTGCTTTACAGCGTTGGCGAAGACACTGGGTTATGGGTTTTAGATCATGAGTCGGGTGATAAAATGATTTATCCTAATATAACAGTACGATTGGAGTCGGCATATCAAGAGTTGAAGTCACTACGAGAGCAGATTGATAGCGAGGCATATGAAAAAGCAGCAAAAATCTTTGAGGAGGCCGCCATCGAAGACAAGCAACGACAGGCCGAAAGGAAAAACCCCTTCTTTCCAAGGTCTGGAAAATCGTGAGGTATTCGATGAGATTCTCCGACGCGTTAGTCGGAAAGTTTCCGAACACGAGTCAGAAAAGACTGAAACATCGGAGTCTGGTCAGAGCGACGATTGTACCTAAAGGCAAATTCGTTGACGTAATGTTGCAGATATTTCGGGGCAACTTTACCGCGATAGACACCACGCAAACCGCCTTTAGTGAGTGACCAGAAACCTTCAATTGAGTTTGTGTGGACTTCGCCTAACACCCAAAGTTTTGCGCTGTGATTAACGCGCTGATGGTCGTAACCGTGGTCTTTGAGATGATTGTAAGAACGTAATTCGTCGGTATAGATGATGGAGTTCGGTTCAACAACTTCCTGAATGAAAGGCAACAAGGTTTGCGCTTTGACATCAGGAACAACTTTAGCGACAACCGAACCGCCACGCTCTAACGCGCCAGCGATTATGGTTTTGTTTTCCGCTCCGCGTCCGCGCTTGCCGCTTTTCTTTGCGCCGTAATAAGTTTCGTCAACTTCAACGGCATTGCTCAAGGTGGCATCATCTTCTTAAAGCATAGTGCGGATTTGTTTGAACATACGCCACGCGGTTTTATAGGTTACGCCCAATTCGCGCTCTAATTGTTTGGCAGAAATTCCACAGCGAGTAGAAGCCATTAAATAGATCGCGTAGAACCACGAGGTTAAAGGCGTAGATGATTTGTGATAGATAGTATCTGCGGTCGGGTGTACGTGGTGACCGCAGTTTTGACAAGAGTAGCTTTTACGTTTGGCTACTTTATAGTGACTGGTGATAGCTTGGCAGGTTTCACAGAAAATGCCATTAGGGTACAAATAATCCTTAAGCCAGTCTAAACAAACATCATCATTCGGGAATTGTTTTTGAAAGTCCTTAATGGTGTACTTTTTCATTTTAGGCTTATGGTTGTTGGCGTTCATAGTGGTTACCTTTCAAGTTACCTACTATATTGCCACAACTTTTACCTACTGTCAAGGGATAAGTACGTTAATCATTAAAACCACCCGGTCGCTACCGCTCCCGGTTCTGACCTCATCGCTCGCCATTCGCACAGACTCTAAGGTAAAATACTTCCTTAAGCCGAAAATGATTTACGAGGCCGCATAAATAACAAGGAATTAATAAAATCATGCAAACACAGAGAACAATGGACGAATTTAGAAACGAGCCTTTTACCGATTTTTCCAAGCCGGAAAATGCCGAAGCGATGCGTACGGCGATCGAAAAGGTGCAGGGGCGAGCTGGGGCGCGAATACCCGATCGTGATCGACGGCGAAAAAATAACCCTGGAAAAGAAATTTTCCAGCATCAACCCGGCGGAGAGATCGCAGGTGGTCGGAGTGTTTTCCGAAGGCGATACGGACGCGCAGAATCTGGTCAATAAAGCCATCGACGCGGCGGGCGAGGCCTTTAAAACCTGGCGAAATGTTGCGCCGGCGGAACGCGCCGAATATCTCTTCAAAGCCGCCAAAATACTGCGCGAGCGTAAGCACGAATTTTCCGCGTGGATGGTCTTCGAGGTCGGCAAAACATGGGCCGAAGCCGACGGCGACGTTGCCGAAGCGATCGATTTCCTCGAATTTTACGGCCGGGAAATGCTGCGCTGGGCCGACAAGCAGCCGGTCACGCCGTACCCGGGCGAAGATAATCGTTTTGAATACATCCCGCTCGGCGTCGGCGCGATCATTCCGCCGTGGAATTTTCCGCTGGCGATCATGGCGGGCATGACCATGGCCGCAGTGGTGGCGGGAAACACGGTCGTGCTGAAACCTTCCTCGGATTCGCCGACCATCGCCGCGAAATTCGTGGAGCTGCTGGAAGAGGCAGGGCTGCCGAAAGGCGTGGTCAATTTTATCAGCGGCAGCGCGCAGACGGGCGAGGCTATGGTGACGCATCCGAAAACGCGTTTTATTTCCTTCACCGGTTCGAAACAGGTCGGGCTGCATATCAACGAAGAAGCGGCAAAGACGCGCGAGGGACAGATCTGGATCAAACGCGTGGTCGCGGAAATGGGCGGCAAGGATGCGATCGTGGTGGCCGACGACGCCGATCTGGATGCGGCGGCGACCGGCGCGGTGCAGGCGGCTTTCGGCTTCCAGGGCCAGAAATGCTCGGCGTGTTCGCGGCTGATCGTGGACGAAAAAGTTCATGACGAGCTGGTCGCAAAAGTCGTGGAGCTGACAAAAAACCTAAAAGTCGGCCTGCCGACCGAAGGCGACACTAATATGACCGCGGTTATAAATCAAAAAGCTTTTAATACGACGCTCGGTTATATCAAAAAAGGCGTGGAAGAAGGCGGGAAGATCGTGGCCGGCGGAAACGGGAATGATACGAACGGCTTTTATATCGAACCGACCGTTATCGACAACGTGGAGCCGAGATCCACCATCGAGCAGGAAGAAATTTTTGCCCCGGTGCTGGCGGTGATCAAGGCAAGGGATTTCGACCACGCGCTGGAGATCGCCAACGACACGGAGTTCGGCCTGACCGGCGCGGTATATTCCGCTTCGCAGGAACGGCTGGAACAGGCGCGGCGCGATTTTCACGTCGGCAATCTTTACCTCAATCGCAAATGCACCGGAGCGCTGGTCGGCGTTCACCCCTTCGGCGGTTTTAACATGAGCGGAACGGATTCGAAAGCCGGCGGCCGCGAATACCTTCTGCAGTTTATGCAGGGTAAATCGGTCTCGCAAAAAGTTTAAGTGATTCTTTAATATATATGAGTAAATTGAAGCAAATAAAGATATTTATCTTGGTGATAGTGGTCATGCTCCAGGTTTCCGGCGCGATTGCGCAAAGGCCTGATGCTCCGATCAAAAAAGAGTCGGCGGCAAAACCCAATAAGATCATTTTTGCCGTGACCAACGAAGGCCAGATGCTGGAGCCGCTCGCTTACATCGAAAGCGGCACATTAGTGGACGCCGACGGCGGGGACGGGGAAACGCAGGTACTCCAGACTTTTTCCAAACTCTACTACGCGCCGAAAACGTCATACACGCTGATCTTCGGCGGCAGCCCGGCGGGCCAGGTTCAGGTCCTGTCAAACGACCCGAGTTCCGATTGCGGAAAAAATCTGGCGCAGATTTCAGCGCAGTCCACACGGACGAATCTGAAAGGTTTGGTGATGGCGCTGGCGACCAATGCCGCTCCAAAAACAACCGTTTCAGGCGTGCGCCGGCCGCCGACCGCGGCCGAACGCGCCGAAGTGGAGACACTCGTCCGGGCGGAATTTACGAAGCAAAAGGTCCCGGCGGCCAATCAAAAAACTTTGCGCTATCACAACCTGACCGCGCTGGACGTGGATAACGACGGAAAGGCCGAACTGGTCGGTTCGTACTGGGTCGCCACGGCGTCGCTCGAACGCGCCATGCTTTTCTTTATCGCCGGAAAAAATGCGGGCGGCAAATATGTTTTTGAATACAGCCGTTTTGAAAAAATCAAACAGGACGCCGTAATGAGTAAGGACATCAAGGACCTGGATAAAGGTTTTTATCACGAGCTGCTGCTCGACACTTTTGATTATAACGGCGACGGCACGAGTGAAATTTTTACGATGATCCAGGCGTTCGAAGGAAACAATTTTCACGTCTTCCGGCGCGAATCGGGCAAATGGGTAAAGACGCTCGATCGCTACAATTATCATTGCGCTTATTAGAATAGATTTCTTCAGAATTTAAGCTCTTATTAAATTTAGTGTTAAGATTCTACGAACTTAACACTAAATTTTTATTGACCGGTATTTATGAAAAAGACATCTGTGCTTGTTCGCGCCTTGAGTTTCGCGCTTTTGATCATACTGGTGTTTACCTCCCTGGGACAAACGGTGCAAAAGCCGTTTCCCGTCAAGAGGCAGGAGTCCGCGGCGACCTGGCAGCGCGACGGCTGGATCGCCATCGAGCGTGCTAAACGGGAAAAGATCCGCCGGGGCAAAGCGAAAAACGTCATCCTGTTTATCGGCGACGGAATGGGCGTCACCACATTGACGGCTTCGCGAATCCTGGAAGGACAATTACGCGGCGAAAGCGGCGAGGAAAACCGCTTGAGCTTCGAGAATTTTCCTTTCTCCGCGCTTTCAAAAACCTACAGTACCAATCAACAAACTTCTGATTCCGCGCCCACTATGAGCGCGATAATCACGGGGATAAAAACGGACGAGGGTGTTTTATCGGTCAATCAAAATATCACACGCGCCGATCATAAGACCGTAAAAGGAAACGAGGCCAAAACCCTGCTGGAGATGGCCGAGGAAAGCGGCAGATCGACGGGACTGGTTTCGACCGCGCGGCTGACGCACGCCACGCCGGGCGCGTGCTACGCGCACACCGCCGACCGCGACTGGGAATCCGACCGCGATATTTTCAACCGCAAAAAAGATGCGCATCAGGCCAGGTTTCCCGACATCGCGCGGCAGCTTTTGGAATTTTCTTACGGCGACGGCCTGGAGGTTGCCATCGGCGGCGGGCGTTCGAAATTTTTGCCCCAAACCGTCAAAGATCCCGAGCATGAAAACCGCGCCGGCGAGAGGCTCGACGGGCGCGACCTGACGAAGGAATGGCTCGGCAAATATAAAAATTCGGCTTACGTTTGGAACAAACAGCAGTTCGACGGGATCGACGTGAAAAAGACAAAACATTTGCTCGGTTTGTTCGAACCGTCTCATATGCAGTTCGAGCATGACCGGGCAAAAGACCGCGCCGGTGAGCCATCGCTTTCGGAAATGACCGCAAAATCCATCGACCTGCTTTCGCAGAATAAAAAAGGTTATTTTCTGATGGTCGAAGGGGGACGCATCGATCACGGCCTGCATGACGGGAACGCCTATCGTGCCCTGACCGAAACAATAGAGCTTTCCAATGCCGTCCGCACCGCCACGCAAAAAGTTAATTTGGATGACACATTGATCATAGTTACCGCCGACCACAGCCATACCCTGACCATGATGGGTTACCCGATGCGGGGCAATAATATCCTGGGTTTTGTTCGCGAGATCGACCCTGACGGGGAACCGGAAGCCGCCTATAGAAAAGATCGGTATGGATTGCCGTATACGACGCTTAATTACACTGCCGGGCCGGGTTACAGGAACGGCACGATAGATCCGAACAACGGCAATCCGATCAGAAAGCGGTTCGATCTTTTTACGGCCGACCCCACCGCTCCCGGCTTTCTTCAGGAAGCAATGATCCCTCTCGGAAGCGAAACCCACGGCGGCGAGGACGTGGCGATCTACGCGGCCGGGGTCAATGCGCACCTGGTTCGCGGTTCGATGGAAGAGAATTGGATATTTTATGTGATGGCTGATGCGTTGAGGGTGAAGTAGCAGTCAGCAGTCAGCAGGCAGCAGTCAGCAGAAGCAGGCGGTAAGTATGCTGAATACTGACTGCTGAAGACTAACAATGAAGATCGTATTCATGGGAACGCCGCAAGCGGCGGTGACGAGTTTGGAAAGGCTTTTGCGCGACGGGCATGAGGTAGTTGCCGTGTACACGCAGCCGGATCGTCCCGTCGGACGGCACGGAAATAAACTGCACGCCTCTGCGGTAAAAGAATTCGCTGGGCAAAATAATTTACCTGTCTTTCAACCCGAAAAAATAAAAACTCCCGAAGCCCTGGAACTTTTCAGATCGCACGGGGCGGACGTGGCGGTGGTCGTCGCCTACGGCCGCATTTTACCCGAAGGTTTCCTTAACGCATTTCCGCGCGGCGCGATAAACGTGCATTTTTCCCTGCTGCCGAAATATCGCGGGGCCGCGCCGGTCAATTGGGCGATAGTAAATGGTGAAACAAAAACCGGCGTTACGACTATGAAGATGGATGCGGGGCTGGATACCGGCGATATTTTGCTGCAAAAAGAAATCGAAATTCTGTCTCAAGAAACCGCGCCGGAATTGATGGGTCGCCTGGCAAAGGCCGGGGCCGGCCTACTGTCCGAAACTTTGTCCGAATTGGACAAAATAATTCCGGCCCGGCAGGATCACGGCCAGGCGACGCTTGCCCCGATAATGAAAAAAGGGGACGGAGTTATCGACTGGAACCTGACGGCGGAAAAAATAAACGACCGCGTTCGCGGATTCCAACCCTTTCCCACCGCTCATACTTTTTACCAGGGCAAACGGATGATCGTTTGGATGTCGCAGCCGGCGCCGGAAAATATAACGGGAAAAGAACCGGGAGAAATTCTCACCGCCGCGGATGAAAATTTACTGGTCGCTTGCGGCGGCGATACCGTCCTTGAACTTGAAGAGATCCAGCTAGAAGGCAAGCGGCGGATGAACGCCCGCGACTTTCTTAACGGCATCAGGGTTCAGGTTGGCGAAAAACTCGGCTAAGATCAAAGAGATGTCACGCGCGCAAGTCTCACCCGCCAGATGGGCGGCCTACCAGGTCCTGAGCAAGGTCGAAAAAGATAAAGCTTACACATCGATACTGCTGCCGCTTTATGAAGAAGGCCTGAAGGCGGAAGACCGCGCGCTTTGCCACGAGCTGACGCTGGGCGTTATCCGCAACAAACTTTTCCTGGACAAACTCATCGAAAATTTCACCGCGAAAAAGCTGGACAAACTCGATCTGCCCGTTTTGCTGGCTCTGCGGCTGGGAATTTATCAACTCCGTTTTATGTCGAAAATTCCGGCGCGCGCGGCGATAAATGAGTCGGTCGAACTGGTAAAACAGGAGAAACTTGTTTCGGCGGCGGGTTTTGTAAACGCGATCTTGCGGCGGGCCGCAAAAGAAACGGGTTTTGATCCGACGGAAAAACTTACGGACAAGCTGGAAAAACTTTCCGTCGCGGCTTCGCACCCGCGCTGGCTGATCGAAAAATGGGAAGCCGAATTCGGCTTCGAGGAAACCGCAAAACTTGCCGCGGCTAATAACGAAATTCCGCAAACGAGTTTTCGTTTGCGCCGTAATGAAGACGCGGCCGTTTTGAAAGAATTGGCCGAAGCCGGAGTGGAATTTTCCGGCTCGCGGCTGGCGGCAAATTGCTATGTGGTTAAACGCTCAAATAAACTTCTCTATGAATTTGCCGAACAGGGAAAAATGATCTTGCAGGACGAAGCTTCGCAGTTGGCCGGGAATCTGGCCGCTTTAAAACCTGGCGAAAGTTTTTTCGATGTCTGCGCCGCGCCGGGTAATAAGACGACGCAGATCATAGGCGCTGCTTTAGCCCCGGGAAATAGCCCGGATACGTTTTCTTATGCCGCCGGCGACCTGCATCCGCACCGGATAAGGACTTTGCGCGAAAATCTGGCCAAAGCGAATCTCAAAAACGTAAATGTTTTTCAATACGACGCCGCGGAAGCGCTGCCGTTCGGGCGGGAAACATTCGATTGCGTTTTGGTTGATGCGCCGTGTTCGGGCACGGGTACTATTCGCCGCAATCCTGAAATTCGCTGGTCGCTGCGGCCCGCGGATTTTAACGAATTGGCCGTGAAGCAGAAAAAGATCCTTTCCAACGCGGCGGAGCTTGTAAAAAAAGGCGGGAGGTTGATCTATTCGACATGTTCGCTGGAAGAGGAAGAAAACGAGCGGGTCGTGGAAAACTTTTTGGAAGATCACCCGGAATTTTCCATCGCCGGTATCGATACGGCCGGGGAATTAGTTACCGGTGAAGGTTATTTAAGAACTTTCCCGCACCGGCATAATACCGACGGATTTTTTGCTGTTGTGTTGAATAAGTTTTGAGTCCCTGCTTTCAGGCGGCTTGCCGGCAGAAACGCGACAGTTATGGAGCGTGTCTGACTGAACTTAACACGCTCCATAACTGTCGCGTTTCCGCCATTATTAAGGGCGGAAATATCGCCGCCTGAAGGCGGGACTCAGAACAGGCCTTAAAATATCATCTCAGCCCGAGCAGCAACCTGATTGATGTATCGGACACCTGATGCTCGGGATCGGCGACCCATTTGTCGTAGGCGGCCAGTTCGTCGGGCGCCAGGTCACGATGAGCGAGCTTTGCGACCTGGGTGGCCTCGAAAGCGCGGTTGGTCAACGCGAGGTGGGGGATATTAATGTTGAGGTTGTTATTTATAACCGCGCCGTCTGCGACCTCGGTATCGAGAAACATTTGTTCATAAGCTGCCAGGTGCCAGATATTTTGGCCATTATCGTCCTTATCGATCGCCAGAACCCGCAGCAGCCCGTAGCCGCTTTCGACCTGGAAGATCAGAAAATCGCCCGCTTGAAATCCGTTTGACATAACCCTGAGATTATCACAACCGCGGTCAGAGCATAAACTGTGATATAAAATTTGCTGTATGAAAATCGGTAATGAAGAAATGCTGAGAGTCGCTATCGAGGAAGCGCGGCAGGGCCTGGCCGAAGGCGGCATTCCCATCGGCGCGGCTTTGTTCGATAACCAGGGGAATTTGCTGGGGCGCGGGCACAACCGGCGCGTGCAGGAAGACGACCCTTCGGTGCACGGCGAAACCGACGCTTTTCGCAAGGCCGGGCGCCAGCGCGGCTATCGCGACAAAATAATGGTCACCACGCTTGCGCCTTGCTGGTACTGCTCGGGGTTGGTGCGGCAGTTCGGCATCGGGACGGTGATCGTCGGTGAAACAGTCAATTTCCAGGGCGGCATAGAGTGGCTGCGCGAAAACGGTGTGGAAGTGATCGATATGAATTCGCGGGAGTGCGTCGATATGCTCGCCGCGTATATTAATGAGCACCCCGAAGTGTGGAATGAGGATATCGGGGAAGAGTAGCGCCTTAAATACCAAAGCACAATTTAATCACTTCTCAGGTCAGGAAGGTTGCTTGCGCGTTCAGAGTTACGCCTTTAGGCGTGAAATTGCGCGTGCGCGCAACACTGAACAGTCATCCGCGCTCCCGGTGAATTGCACTAATAACAAAATATTGAGAAAATACTCTTTTGCAATTATTCACCTATAAGGATGTATACAGATGTCAGACACTAAACAAGCGGTAATAATCAGCGCGGTGCGGACGCCGACGGGCAAGTTTTTAGGAGCGTTAAAGGGTTTTTCGGCGCCGGAATTGGGCGCGGCGGCTATTAAGGCGGCGGTCGAGCGGGCCGGGATCAAAAACGAGGACGTGAACGAGGTGATCATGGGCTGCGTGGTGCAGGCGGGTATCGGGCAGGCGCCGGCGCGGCAGGCGGCGCTCAAGGCCGGGCTCCCGCCGGAAGTTTCGGCGCTGACGGTCAATATGGTTTGCGGTTCGGGCCTGCGCGCGGTGGCGCTTGCCGGGCAGGCGATCCAGCTCGGCGATGCTGAGGTGGTGGTCGCGGGCGGAATGGAATCGATGTCGAATATTCCTTACGCAATGCCCGGCGTGCGTGAAGGCTACCGCATGAGCAACCAGACCGTGGTCGATCTGATGATCCATGACGGTTTGTGGTGCCCGTTCGAAAACTGGCACATGGGCAACACCGGCGAAGTGGTCGCGGAAAAATACAGCATCACCCGCGAAGAGCAGGACCACTTTGCTTTCAACTCGCATCGCAAGGCGCATGAAGCGCACGAAGCCGGACGATTTAAAGACGAGATAGTGCCTATCGAAATTCCGCAGAAAAAAGGCGAGCCCATTGTGCTCGATTATGACGAAACCGTGCGCCCGGAAACGACGGTGGAGACGCTGGCAAAATTAAAACCGGCATTTAAAAAAGACGGCGGCACCGTGACTGCCGGAAACGCTCCGGGTGTGAACGACGGCGCTTCGGCGCTGGTCGTGACTTCGGCCGAAAGAGCAAAAGAGATGGGCGCCCCTCCGCTCGCGCGCATCGTCGCCTCGGCGACCTCGGGCATTGAACCAAAGCTGATCATGATGGCGCCGGTGCAGGGCGTGCTTAACGTATTGAAAAAAGCCGGTTGGGAAATGAAGGACGTCGACCTCTTTGAGCTCAACGAAGCTTTTTCGGTCCAGGCGCTGGGCGTGATGAAGGAACTGGGCCTGGACATGGAAAAAGTGAACGTCAACGGCGGCGCGGTGGCGCTCGGCCATGCGATCGGAAATTCGGGCGGCAGGGTGTTGACCACGCTGCTTTATGAAATGAAACGGCGCGGCGCGAAACGCGGGGTGGCGGCCCTGTGCCTGGGCGGCGGAAACTCTGTGGCGATGGCGGTGGAGAGATAATCTATCGAGTTTAGAGTCTGTTGAGTACAGAGAGTCCGGAAGTGAGGACGCTATTGGTGTTTAACAGGTGACGAGTGCATGGAACCGTATGCCGAAGCCGAAAAAGACAAATTCACGGCGCAATCGATAATTTAGCAACTTTTTAGTTTTAAAAAGCGTTAGTTTTATTGGTATGCTTGCATATTAATTATTAAGCCGGAGGTTGGTATGACTGCCAAAGAGCATAACAAAATTTTGGGTATTTTGTTGCTGGTATATAGCGGGCTGCAGGTGATCGGAGTAGCTATCGCCATCCTGGTGATGCTGGGAGCAATGGGAATGGTCGCGACCCAGGCGCGAACGCGCGATGCGGTCCCGGCGGCCATGATGTTTGCGGTCATCATAGGCGTTTTGTTTTTTTCGCTTTTGTTCGTGCTTCCGATAGCGATCGCCGGTTGGAAGGTACTGAAGGAAAAAGCCGGAGCCAGGACTTGGGGAATAGTGGCGGCCATCCTTGCGCTGTTGAATTTCCCGATCGGAACGGCGGTGGGCGTTTATGGCCTGTGGTTCCTATTCGGCGAAGAAGGCAAGAATTTTTATTTAGGAAGCGGCAGCGGCCCAGGTACGATGTCACCGTCACAGCCGCCTCCGCAAAGCTGGCAATAGAGACGAATATACCGGGAAAAATATGACAGCCGTAGACCACAATAAACTTCTGAGCATTTTGTTTTTTATCAAGGGCGGATTACTGACGCTTACCGCGGTGATCCTGGTGATCGTCTACGGTTTGTTCGGCGCGATCTTTGGCGCGGCGATGATGTCCGCGGGAAAGGGCGAGGAAAAGCTCATCGGAGCGGGCGTCGGCGGAGCCTTCGTTGTGTTCGCCATCGTGCTGGGGTTGTTCATTATGGTTTTTGCCGGGCTGTATCTGATGGCCGGGTGGAGACTTTATAAAATTCAGCCGAGCGCAAAGACGTGGGTGACGATCGCCAGCTGTCTGGCGTTGCTGAACTTTCCGCTGGGGACCGCGTTGGGCGCCTACGGGCTGTGGTTCGTGTTCGGCGATATGGGCAAGGCTCTCTATGAAGGAGGACGCCCGGGAAGCTATAACCAGCCGCCGCCTCCGCCGCACGGGTGGCAGTAAGTAAAATTTTTATAGTTTCACTACCGCGAGTGACGAGAAATTTCTGGTCACTCGTTTGTTTTTGTCAGGGGATTCATATATAGAATAGAACCACTAAAAAATGGAGATCATATGACATTTACTTCATGGGAGAATATTCTCTGCCTGATAATAGGTCTTTCATTTATATGTTTCATAATTCTTGCAATTGTATTTGAGTTGAATCCACCAAAGGACGGCAAAAGAGGCATCGTCAGAAAAATCGGCCACTGGGTGAAAAACGTAATCGATGCGCTTACAGGCTTAGGATAATTTTAAGGTAATCTAACAACATTTTTTTAATAACGGTAAAGGTAAAACATAAATGAGTGAAATTATCGGAATTGTAGGCGCCGGTACAATGGGCAACGGGATCGCGCAAACCGCCGCCCGCGCCGGGTACGAAGTGGTGATGTGCGACGTGCAGCAGGAATTTGTCGATCGCGGGATGCAGGCCGTCGGCAAAAGCCTGGACAGGTTTGTAAAAAAAGAAGAGATCACCGAAGAAGATAAAAATAATATTCTCGGCAAAATTAAAGCGACGACAGATCTCGCAGACCTGAAGGATTGTTTTATCGTGGTGGAAGCGGCGACCGAAAATTTCGCGGTCAAGAAAGAGATCTTTACAAAACTCGACCAGGTCACCTCCCCCGGCTGCATTCTTGCGTCAAATACTTCTTCCATCTCCATCACAAAGATCGCGGCTGTCACCGGCAAGCCCGACAAGGTTATCGGGATGCATTTTTTCAATCCGGTCCCGCTGATGAAACTGGTCGAGGTCATCCGCGGGATCGCCACGACGGACGAAACATACGCGGCGGTAAAAGAACTGTCGGAAAAACTCGGCAAGACCCCGCTCGATTGCAGAGACTTTCCCGGGTTTATCTCAAACCGCGTGCTGATGCCGATGATCAATGAAGCGATCTATTGCCTGCACGAAGGCATCGCCACCAAAGAGAGCATCGACGGGATCATGAAACTGGGAATGAATCATCCGATGGGGCCGCTTGCGCTGGCGGATTTTATCGGGCTCGACGTATGCCTCGCGATCATGAATGTTTTGCACGAAGGCTTCGGCGATTCGAAGTATCGCCCGTGCCCGCTGCTCAGACAATATGTCGACGCCGGCTGGCTGGGAAGAAAAAGCGGCAAAGGTTTTTACGATTACGCAAGTTAAAATCCCGCGCCCGAACTACAGTATCTAGTTGACACAAAAAATCCAACCGCTATAATTGGAGTTTTTGCACCCCGGTTCTTTGAGAAGCGGTTTTAAGCTGAGAGTTATGCTGATCGATCTGAATAAAATTAACGAACCTGTCCATCCGCTGGAAGCGGTCTTTCAACCCGGCGAGATCGGCCTTGACGATGAAGTGCTGACGCTTACGGGCGAGATCGAGTTTAAAGGCACGATCGAAAAGCACAGTTACAGGATAGATATCGGCGGAAACATCAAGGGAAAAGCGGAAATAAATTGCGCGCGCTGTTTAAAACCGCTGGAGATCGATCTCGATGTTCCGTTCATTTCTTCATACGTGTCATCCGAATTCGAGTCGCGCGAAAAAGAGCTGGAGATCAGGGGTGACGATCTTAACGTGGATTTTTACCAGGACGAAGAGATCGATCTTGCAAGATCGATACGCGAACAAATTATCCTGAACGCGCCGCAAACCGCTTTATGTAAACTTGATTGCGCGGGTTTGTGTCAAACTTGCGGTGAAAATAAAAATGAAAAAAAATGCAATTGTAGTGAACGAGAGATTGACCCACGCTTCAAGGTGTTAGAAAATTTAAGAAGAGAGAAGAAAAGTTAAAAAGTATTCATAATTTTTTATTAAGAGGTTATTATGCCAAATCCAAAACGAAGACATTCTAAATCACGCACTCGCACTCGCCGCGCGCATGATGCGATCGCTGCTCCGCAGTATCACGTCGACAAAGATTCGGGCGAGCCGCAAATGCCGCACCGCGTTAATCCGAAAACAGGAATGTATAAAGGACGCCAGGTTTTGAAAGTTAAAGACAACGACTAAACAAACCGGAGTTTAAAGCCGTGATGTTCGGAAGAGAATATCGGGCGGCTGAATTTTCTGCATTCATACGGACAAGATGACAAAACTCAACGCAGGGATCATCGGAACAGGACACGCATATCCAACCGGCATTCTAACCAATGCGGATCTGGAAAAAATAGTCGACACTTCCGATGAATGGATAACTACGCGCACCGGCATCAAGCAGCGCCGCAAAGCGGGCCCTGACGAATACACTTCACAGTTCGGCCTGAAAGCGGCGCAGCAGGCGCTGGAACGCGCCGGCGTAAAAGCCGAGGATATCGACCTGCATGATCTGCGCCACCACGACGCCGGATATGATCCTGCCTTCGACCGGCTGCCTGATCCAGGCGGAGATCGGCGCCAGTAAAGCCGCGGCGTTCGACCTGTTTGCGGCGTGCGCGGGGTTCATCTACGGGTTGTCCATGGCCGAAGCGCAGATACGCACCGGCCAGGTCGAAATATGTTCTGGTCATCGGCGCCGAGATACTGACGAAATACGTCGATTACACCGACCGCGGGACCTGCGTGCATTTTCGGAGACGGCGCGGGCGCCGTTGTGCTGGGGCCGGTCGAGGAAAATAAGGGCATTCTTCGCGACCAAGACTCAGATCCGACGGAAGTTATGCGGAAAGCTTTGCAGGCTCCCGGCGGCGGAACGCGTCACGGCACAACTCACGACACCATCGACCAGCACATGCACTTTTTTAAGATGCACGGAAACGAGGTATTTCAAAGTGGCGGTGCGCTCGATGACGGAGATCTCGCGCGGAAATGCTTGAAAAGAGCGGGTTATTCCGCCGCCGACATCGACCTTTTTATCCCGCACCAGGCGAACCAGAGAATAACCGATGCCGTTGCGCGAAAAATTGGGGGTCGCGCAATCGATCGTTTATTCGAACATCGCGCAGCACGGAAATACCTCGGCGGCGTCGATACCGATCGCGCTGGATGAGTGCGTTCAGTCCGGGAAGATCAAGGAAGGCGACCTGGTCATGATGGCCGCGTTCGGCGGAGGATTTACCTGGGGCGGAGCGCTAATACGATTTTAGATCGTGGATTTTAGATCTTGGATTGAAATTTTATTTAAATATTTTTTAGATTTATTTTTTGAGATCTGATGAACGGGGAATCGAAAATCGAAAATCCAAAATCTAAAATCGCGTACGTTTTTCCCGGACAGGGTTCGCAAGCTATCGGCATGGGAAAGGAATTATTCGATAATTTTCCCGAAGCCAAACAGGTCTTTGAAGAAGCAGACGACGCGCTCGGATTTTCGTTGTCGGATCTATGTTTTTCGGGCGACGAAACCGAACTGCAATTGACGGCGAATACTCAGCCGGCGATCCTGACAACTTCGATAGCCGCGCTGCGCGTAATTGAAAAGGAAAATTTGCCGGCGCCGCAGTTTGTGGCGGGGCATAGCCTGGGTGAATATTCCGCGCTGGTGGCGGCGGGTTCTGTTAGTTTGACGGACGCCGTAAAACTGGTGCGCGAGCGGGGAACATATATGCAGGAAGCGGTCCCGCTCGGGGGTGGGGGCGATGGCGGCGGTTATCGGTTTAGGATTGGAAAGTATTGAAAACGCGTGCTTTGACGCCGCGCAAGGGCAGGTTTGCAGCGCGGCGAATATCAATTCGGCGGCGCAGGTGGTGATCGCGGGAAACACCGAGGCAGTGGATAGGGCGATGGAATTATTAAAGGAACGCGGAGCGAAAAGGGTGATCAAATTAAATGTCAGCGCGCCGTTTCATTGCGCGTTGATGCTGCCCGCGCAGGAGAAGTTAGCAAAGGACCTGGCGGAAATAAATTTTAACGATCTGCGGGTTCCTTTGATCGAAAATGTAAGCGCCGAAATAAACACGGAAGGCGAGAGAGTTTCGCGGGCGCTGGAGCAGCAAGTTTCCGCGCCGGTGAAATGGTTTCAGTCGGTGGAAAAATTGATCTCCGAAGGAGTGGAAATTTTTATCGAAGTCGGCGCGGGAAAAGTGTTGTCGGGTTTGATAAGACAGATCGACCGAGAAGCGAAATGTCTGAATGTTGAAAGTCCCGAGAGTTTGAAGCAAACAAAAATTTCTCTCGGAAGTTGATTTGAATTTTGATTTTGTCGATTTTTATTTTACACTTCGGCATAATTATTTTGGTAACATTGAAATTATAAATTTGCGAAGGAGCAAACATAATGGCTGATCAAGAAGTTGAAACTAAAATAAAACAAATTATTGTTGACGAGTTAGGGGTGGATGAAGCGGAGGTTACGGCTAACGCTCGCTTCATTGAAGACCTGGGCGCCGATTCACTCGACCTGGTGGAATTGGTGATGCGTTTCGAGGAAGAGTTCGGGATCGAGATCCCCGATGAGGCCGCCGAAAAAATTCAAAGCGTTCGTGACGCTTACAGCTACGTGGAGGAACATAGGGGGGTTAGTTGATTCGGTTTGAGAGGCCGGGAGCCGGGATCCGAAAAATAAGGATAGTTACACCGGTTGCCGGTCGGCTTCTGATTTTATGAAACGACGTGTAGTAGTCACAGGACTCGGATTGGTTACGCCCTGCGGCAATAATTTGGAAGACACCTGGTCCGCTTTGATGCAGGGGAAAAGCGGAGCTGACTATATTAAGAAATTCGACACCGAAAAATTCACCGTCAAATTTGCCGCCGAAGTAAAAAATTTCGATCCATTAACGTTCATTGAAAAAAAAGAAGCCCGTCAGATGGGAGCCTTTACCCATTACGCTATCGCCGCTTCGGATGAAGCCGTCAAGATCAGCGGTATCGAGATCGACGACAGCATTTCGGAAGACGTGGGCACATATATCAGTTCCGGGATCGGGGATTTCTGGGCGATCGAGCATGAGCACGAAAAACTCCTCAACCGGGGGCCTGACCGCGTATCGCCTTTTTTTATCCCTTCGGCCATTGTCAATTTAGCCGCCGGGCAGGTTTCCATCCGGCATCATGCCAAAGGCCCTAACTCGGCGACCGCGACCGCATGTTCCGCCGGGGCCCACGCCATCGGCGACAGCTTCCGGATCATCGAGCGCGGCGACGCGAACGTGATGATCTGCGGCGGCGCGGAATCCGCGATCACGCCGATGAGCGTAGCGGGATTTGCTTCAATGCGCGCTCTTTCAACTCGTAACGACGATCCGCAGGGGGCTTCGAGGCCATTCGACGCCGGCCGCGACGGTTTCGTCATCGGCGAAGGCGCGGGAATATTGATCCTGGAAGAATTGGAATTTGCCAAGGCGCGCGGCGCGACCATCTACGCGGAAATAGTCGGGTACGGCATGAGCGGCGACGCTTTTCATATTACTATGCCGGACGAAACGGGTTCCGGCGCGGTCCGCGTGATGCAAAAAGCGATGAAGGACGCCGGTGTCGAGCCTGTCAACCATTGATTATATTAACGCTCACGGCACTTCTACGCCGTACAACGACAAGTTTGAGACCCTGGCTATCAAAAAAGCTTTTGGGGAACATGCACAAAAGCTGGCTATTAGTTCGACAAAATCGATGACCGGGCACGCTGCTCGGCGCGGCCGGCGGCATCGAGGCGGTATTTTCAGTTATGACAATAGACCGCAATATGCTGCCCCCGACGATCAATTATGTTACGCCCGATCCGGACTGTGATCTCGATTACGTTCCGAATCAACCGCGCCAGGCGGAAGTGGGCTATGTGCTTTCAAACAGTTTTGGTTTCGGAGGCACGAATGCGTGCCTGATCTTCAAGCGTTACGAAGGTTAGAAATCAAATTTTCCACTTCAGAAAGAGAGGATATAAAACGAAATGAAGAAGTTACTGCGGCCGGGTGGAATTTTTATACTGGCGGGTGTGTTTCTTTTATTGACTCTTAATGTTTCTGCTCAGATCTCCAGGCCTAGATTGGTAAATCCCAAGGTGGATGATGTGGCTGGTATGATAATCGTAAAGCCGGATCCTACCAATCGCCGGCGGGAGGTTAAACGGAGTCACCGGAGCAAGGCTTTGCCCAAGACTGCAGTTAAGTCCGGCAGATCCAAAACTCCTGTGAAAGCCAAGTCAAATGCTCCAACTAAAACCAAAAAAAATAAAGAAGGGAATCTAAAACCTATGGCTACTAAACCTAAAGCGAAAGCTAAACCTGCAGCTAAGAAGAAACCGGCCGCCAAGAAGTCGGCTGCGAAGAAACCGGCTGCTAAGAAATCGGCTGCGAAGAAACCGGCCGCTAAGAAATCGGCTGCGAAGAAACCTGCCGCCAAGAAATCGGCTGCGAAGAAACCGGCTGCTAAGAAATCGGCTGCGAAGAAACCGGCCGCTAAGAAGTCGGCTGCGAAGAAACCTGCCGCCAAGAAGTCGGCTGCTAAGAAGAAACCGGCTGCGAAGAAGAAATAGTTTTTTCGCCAGCCTTTTAACTATGAAGATAGTGGTTTTAATGAAACAAGTCGCCAATAAGGATGCAGTTCTCCGTATTGGCAAAGACGAAAAATGGATTGACGAGTCGGACGTCGCCTTTCAAACCAATGAATCTGACGGCTATGCGCTGGAAGAAGCATTGCGCTTGAAGGAAGCCAAAGGCGGAGGCGAAGTGGTTGTTTGCACCTTGGGAAACCAGGGTGCAAAAACCGTTATCAAAGACGCTTTGGCGCGCGGCGCCGACCGTGCAATCCATGTTTCGGTGGAAAATTCCCAGGGGATGTCGCCTTTCAGCATTGCTAAATGCATTGCGGGGGCGGTCAGGGAAGAAAATGCTGACCTGGTTTTCTCGGGTTTGCAATCGGATGACAGCGGCTACGGCCAGACCGGCGTGATCCTGGCGGAGCTTTTAGGTATCCCGCACGCCACCCTGGTGATACAGGTCGATCATGAAAGCGCGGAGTTCCGCGTCAAGCGCGAGCTCGAAAGCGGCTGGTACCAGTGGTTCACCTACAAGCTGCCGGCGCTGATGACCATTCAATCCGGCATCAGCCAGATCCGCTACGCCAGCCTGAAGGGAATTATGGCGGCGAAATCGAAGCCGGTCAAAGAGGTTACTCCTTCCGCGGATGACCTGACGCACGGCTCCCGGCAAGTGATCCAAAAAGTTTATTTCCCGCTCAAGATGAAACAAACCCAAATGCTGGGCGACGGCGACGCCAAAAAAGGCGCGGCCGAGCTGGTCCAAAAGCTCAGGGACGAGGTGAGGGTTTTATAAACTAATGATATTAGCCTTTATCGAACACAAAAATTGTGTGTTGAACAAAACCTCGCTCGAAGCCGTCACCGCGGCGCAGACCCTCGGCAAAGAATTGGGACAGGAAGTAGCGGCGGTCATTCCGTGCGGCGGCGATTGCGCGCTGGCGCAGGAAATAGCGGGTTACGACCTGGCAAAAGTTATTGTCGCCAAAAACGAGAAGCTTGGTTCTTATACCCCCGACGGCTACACCGACGCCTTTACCGAAGTTATCAAGGCGACGAATCCGCAATATGTGATCATGGCGCACACTTACCAGGTGCGCGATTTTGCGCCCAAGCTGGCGGCGCGTTTCGGCAAGGAAGTGGTCGGCGATTGTATTCGTTATAAAAACGAAGGCGGCAAGCTGGTGCTGACGCGCCGCATCTTTCTAGGCAAGCTCGACGCCGATTTTACTATCGAAGGCGACGCGCCGTATTTCATCACCTTTCAATCCGGCGCTTTTCGCGGCGACAGCGCGGCCAAAGGCACGGCACAGGTTGAAACAATGGATGTCGAGGCGGGTGAGATACGCATGACGCCCGAAGAGCCTTTCCAGGAAGCAAAGGCCTCCGTCGATCTGACCAAGTCGGAGATCATCGTGGCCGTTGGGCGCGGCATCAAATCGCAGGAAAATATTGCCATCGCGCAGCAGTTGGCCGACATACTGGGCGCCGACCTGGCCGCTTCGCGCCCCATCTGCGATGCCGACTGGCTGCCCATCGACCGCCAGATCGGATCGAGCGGTCAGACCGTCGCGCCGAAAGTTTATATCGCCCTCGGCATTTCGGGCGCGATCCAGCATATCGTGGGAATGAAAAACGCGAGCACGATAGTCGCCGTCAACAAAGACTCCGAAGCCCCCATTTTCGACATCGCCGATTACGGCATCGTCGGCGACCTGTTCGAAGCCGTGCCGGTGATGATCGAAGAAATAAAAAAAGCTAAAGGCTGAAACTCACCCGGCCGGCGTTTTTCTGTAAAATTCATTCACAAACCTGATCCGGATCACCGGGTCAATGGCAAATTCGACCGGAGCGTTTTACGATTTTCCACCGTCCTTGCACTGCGTACATTTTATTTTTTACTTTTATCTTTCTCTTCGTTTTTCGGGATATTCGAAACCCCTTTACCCGCGAGATAACCCGCCTGGCTTAAGCCGGTTAATATTACTATTGCCTGGGGGACGATCGGCAGGGACATTATATGATCGCTCAGATCGTAGAGAAACAGCCAGGAATAGATCACTATCGCCACGACCGTCCAGCCGAACATCTGGAACTTCATCAGATCCATATTTCTGGGATTTTTATCGTCCCGGAAAAGATCTGAAAACTCGTAAAAAAATCTGGAAGTCCCGAGTTTCGGATCGTCTCCTTTTTTCGCGGCGGCCTGGTAGTAATAACATAATTTCCCGTTGGGAGTGTCTATCACTATCGTGTCGTAATTACCCTGGGGCACCTCTACCACTATTTGAGTATCGCTCCAGAATAGGACCGGCGCATAAGTCGTGGTAAAGCGTCCTTTTGCAAAACGGACCTTACTTTCCTGGCCAAAGTCTTCCCCCGATATAAGCAGCAGCCGGTCGCTTTGCGAATCAAAAGGGACATTTGGAAAATTAGCGTCGTTATTAAATTTTTCAGCCGGGAGATGCGCGATATAATCGACCTCCGCGCTTTTATCTTCGCTATTGACGGCGGAAATTATACTCGAAAAAATACCCGAACCGATGGCGATGCCCGCCAGTGCCAGCAGCGCCGCCGGGATATTTACCCAGTCGGAAAATTGATCCTTGATCGCCGCCGCATTCGCCTCCTCAGCAGCTTTATGATAATCAGCACCGGCTTTCTGAAGGCTTGCCTTAACGTCCGGGGTGTCGGGATTTTCCTTGAATTTAACGAGCGCCAGGTCATAAACGGTTTTATAACCTTCTCTGAGATCGACGGTGAGCCGGGCATTGTCTTTGGCCGTAATTTTATCGGCTTCGGTCAAAGGCGAGATCTTCGTATGGATCGCCATCGCGGCCACAAACGAACCGAAAATGACCAGCGTCCACAAAAAAGCTTGTAGTCTTGAAAGACTCAGGCGATTGTCGCTGCCCGCTATAAAGGCAAAGGCCCGGGACGTTCGCGCCTCGCCGCGCCTGATGAACAGGGTACAGCCGATCCACAATAAAAGCGGCACCAGAAAATACAGCAAAACCCCCCAGAAATACGGGTTAGGGTAGAGCCTTATAAAGTTGATGTAATCTAAAAAGTTGACATAGTCCTGCGAACCCATGACGCTCTCCTTCCAATGTACATTGCCGGGACATTAACGTTTAGAATAAAGACACAGGGAAATGTATAAATCGCCTCGGTTCCAAAGGATCGATAACATATTGAAAACTCGGTATTGCGTGATTTTTTGCAATATACTCTCCCTGTGAGTAAAAAGCAATACCCTTACTTATATAATGAGAAAACGCCGGAACTCTTTCCGCGCGGGTTTATAAAAAGGTTATTATTTTTTTGGAAACGTTGATTTTACGGGCATCTGATCTTAAAGTTTATATCATCTGAACGTACCGGGATCTCATCTTTTCAGACTGGTATAAAACCTTACTTTTTAATGAGAGACAAAACACGGGTATTTACTTTCGGGCATGTTGCCAATACAATAGCGGTTATCTGCAAGGTCCCGTGGTTTTGAGGAGTAACAAAACTTTATGAAAATATTTTTAACATTTATCTTTTTGATCATTTTTGCGCCCACAATTTGCGCGCAGACCGAGACGCTGACGAATGCCGGCGTTATTGAGATGACAAGGGTCGGGCTCGATAAAGAGCTTATCCTGGAAAAGATCAGGATATCGAAATTAGATTTTGATACTTCCATCAACGGGCTGGTCGAGCTGAGAAAGGCCGGCGTCGATAACGAAGTTATCAAGTTCATGATGGAAAACGTAAAACAGCGCGACGGCGGGGCGACTGCCGGCAGCTCTGCCGCCGCTCAAGGCAAGCCCGTCGAGGCAAAAAAACCTACCCGCGCAACCCCTACCGCCAAAGAAGCGCTGCTGGGGGCGAAAACCGTGGCGATAGAAAAAGATTCGATCCATCCTTCGCCGCAGGCGCTGGAAAAAGAGCTGATGAAGCGGAAAGAATGGCAGGCCTATGATCTGACACTCGTCCGCTACAAAGAAGAAGCCGATATTTATATCGAGATCGATTTTGTGAAGATGAGTTTGATCACACACCGCTACACGTTTCGCGTCTACGACCGCCGCAGCGGAACCATCATAACGGCGGGTGAAACGACCTCGTGGGGTTCGCTGGCTGAGAACTTGGCGCGGGAAATTTCCAAAAAACTCATCACCGTGGCGGTTCCTCCACGGGCCGAAACCGCAAGCCTCTCGAATTAGAGTGAAAGAAAAAGCCGCCCAAACCGGGCGGCTTTTTATATGTTTCGACTTAGTTTTAGTCATTTGTTCTGCCAATCTTCAACACGTAAATTACAATAATAACAACGTAATTTGTCAGGTGTTCTTTCCGCTGGTAGTGCGCACACACCACACTTTTCCTGATTATATATAGATAAATTATGCCCTGGATCGACAATGTTTTTTTCAGAGATTATCTTTACGGCGCATATAACACAGTTTCTCGCAGCTTCCTTTGTAATTACTTTGTCAGTTCTTAATCGTTTAATCAGTTCTAAAAGTGGGTCAGATAACTCCTTTAGCTTTTTTTGGGCAAAAAAATAGGCTACTCCCAAAGTAATAATTACCCCTAGCGCAAGCCCTATAAGTTCCGCGATAATATTAAGCCCAAAATCATCCCCTTTTTCCAGTGTTACTAAACGAAATGATATGAATAATAAAAGGCTTATTATTACAAGAGCGCCTATAATAATATTGCGATACATATGAAAAATTATAAGAAAGCTGAAAAATCCAGCTTTCTTACTTCAGATTTAGAGTGATTTGTCGATCGCCTGGTCGAAGATCTCCAGCGCCACGTCGATATTTTCCTTTGAGATGATCAGCGGCGGGGACCAGCGGATGGTGTTTGCGCCGCATCCGAGGATGATCAGGCCCGATTTATAACAAGCCATTTCTACCCGGTCGCGCAGCTCGGCGTCGGGCGTCATCGAGGTTTTGTCGGTGACGAATTCGACACCGATCATCAGCCCCAATCCGCGCACGTCGCCGATACAGTCATGCTTTTCCATCAATTTTCGCAAGCCGGCTTGCAGGTATTCGCCCATCGCGCGCGAATTTTCCACCAGCCCGTTTTGCAGCAGCTCGATGGTTTTTAAAGCCGAAGCGATGCAAACCGGGTTGCCGCCGAAGGTCGAAGCATGCGCGCCCTTGCCCCAGTCCATTATGTCGGCGCGCGCCACGGTGACGCCGATCGGCAGGCCCGAACCGATGCCTTTTGCCAGGCAGATGACGTCCGGTTCGACGCCGTAATGATCGGTGGCAAACATTTTGCCGGTGCGGCCCATTCCGGATTGCACCTCGTCAGCGATGAGCAGGATGCCGTGCTCGTCGCAGATGCGGCGCAGCTCTTTTAAGAAACCCTGCGGCGCGGGAATATAGCCGCCCTCGCCCTGCACAACCTCGACAACGATGCCGGCCACTTCATCCGGCGGCGTGGTGGTTTTGAAAAGCGTATTTTCGATCCAGTTGATCGTCGCCTTAGACGCCGATCCCTCATCGGTCACGCCCGCAAACGGCGAGCGGATCTTGTTCGGATACGGTACGTGAATGACGTCCAAAGCCTGGCGCATAAATCCGCGCCGCTGCGCCGCCTTGGAAGAAGTCAGGCTGAGCGCTCCCATCGTGCGGCCGTGAAAGCTGCCGAAGAACGAGATGAATTTTTGGCGTCTGGTGTGATACATCGCCAGCTTGAGGGCCGTTTCGACCGCTTCGGCGCCGCTGTTGGCAAAGTGCGTTTTGGTCGCACCCGTGATCGGGACGATCTCGTCGAGCTTTTTACCCAGCTCGGGCATGTGGCGATAGTAAAAATCGGTCCCGCACATGTGAATGAGCGTCGCCGCCTGGTCGCTGATGGCTTTGACGATCTCCGGATGGCAATGCCCGGTCGAGCACACGGCCACGCCCGCGTTGCAATCGAGAAAAATATTGCCGTCCACGTCCTCTATCCACATCCCGTAGCCTTTTTCGGCGACGAGTTTGTAATCGGGGCGCGGGTAAGACGGGTTGACGTAAGTTTTATCGGCTTCGATAATTTCGCGCCCTTTCGGTCCGGGCAGCTCGGTTTTAATGATCGGTTTTTGAAGTTCCGGCATCGGTGTTGACATTGAAATTTTCCTTTCCCTGCTGTGAAAAACCTAAGATCTTTCGGTACACGTTTAATAAATGAGAGGTGTAACAGAAGCAAAAAAAGAAGTTTAACCGACGAAAAGATCCGGCCGGCTGGCAGTGGGACGCATTTTGATGATAGAACGCTGGGTCATACAATAAATTCGCTCCTATGTTATCAGAATATCGCCCGTTTGTTAAGGTTTGGCCGGAGACTGTAAATTGCCACTAGCTTTAGCTAGTGGTTTTGGGTTAATAATATGATTAGGCTTTAGCCCACAACCTTTGGGCTTAAGCCCAGTATCAATTGATCCTAACATCCACTAGCTAAAGCTAGTGGCAATTTAAAACCCGGGTTCCGATTGGCTCCGCTACCTCGCGCATCTTCTCATAAAAGCCATTAGAATATATACTGATACAGACTTTGTTCATTAACCTGATGCAGAGAAGTATTAAATATTTACCCGTCATAATTTTATTGTTCCTGATGTCTTTACAGGCGTCGGCGCAAAATCCCGTCTCGTGGCAGCTGGAAACCGACGCCAAGGGGAAATCTCTTAAAGCCGGAGAGAAATTCAAAGCGGCTTTGAAGGCCACGATCGAGGGTGATTGGCGCGTTTATGCCATCGAACAACCCGAAGGCGAGGGGCCGCGGCGGACGAAGATCACCCTGCCGGAAGATAAACCTTTCAAACTTGCCGGGAAAATGATCTCTCCTAAGCCGATCACAAAATTCGACCCGAACTTTCAGACCGACAGTAAGTTTTACGACAAGGCCGCCGAGTTTGAGCTGCCCATCGAAACGACCGGCGAAGCAAATGCCGACGATCTGGCGGTGAAAGTTTATTTTCAGGCTTGCAACGACACGCTGTGCCTGCCTCCGAAAACGGTCAGGGTCACCCTGGCGGGTTTTGCCGACGAGAAAAAAGGCGGCGCGGTTTCAAGTCCGGCTGCGCCGGATGCGGGCCAGGCCACACCACAAACGCAAAGCGTCATCACCAAACCAACGGAAGAAACAGATCTCTGGAAGTTTTTATGGCTCGCCATCGGCGCCGGCGCGCTTTCCTTGCTCACGCCGTGCGTTTTCCCGATGATCCCGATCACGGTTTCCTATTTCACCAACCACGCCGCCGGTAGCCGCTCAAAAGCGTTAAAGCTGGCCTCGGTTTATTCGCTCGGTATCATTGCCACTTTTACCTTGCTGGGGATGCTGCTGGCGTTTTTTGTCGGCGCGGCGGGGATAAATCTTTTTGCGGCGAACCCGTGGGTAAATCTGCTGATCACGGCTATCTTTTTGTTTTTTGCCTTCAATCTTTTCGGAGCGTATGAAATTACGGTCCCGTCCAGCATCCTGACCAGGCTCGACAATCTGACCCGCAGCAAGGAAGGCGAGGGAAGCGGGATAATCGGCGCGCTGCTGATGGGGCTGACCTTTACGTTGACTTCCTTCACCTGCACGTCGCCTTTTGTCGGCACGATACTGGTTTCCACCGCGACCGGCAACTGGCAGATGCCGCTGCTGGGAATGCTCGCTTTTTCCACTATTTTTGCGCTGCCGTTCTTTATCCTGGCTTTGATGCCGCAATGGGTTTCGCAGCTTCCGCGCGCGGGCGGCTGGATGAATTCCGTCAAGGTAGCGATGGGCTTTCTGGAAGTGGCGGCGGCGATGAAGTTCATTTCGAATGTGGACCTGGTCTGGAAATGGAACATTTTTACGCGCGAAGTAGTGCTGGCGATCTGGATCGCCATCGGTGTCATTTTGTCGTTTTATCTGCTGGGCAAATTCCAGTTGTTTCATGACTCGAAACCGGAAAGGATCGGCGCGTTTCGTTTGCTTTCCGCGATCGTTACTCTCGCGATCAGTTTTTATCTTTTGACCGGGCTTTTCGGAGCGCCGCTGGGCGGGCTGGCGGCATTTTTACCGCCCCAAACCGCCGCCGCAAGATCTTTTTTCGGTTCCGGCAAGGACGAGGCGGTCTGGATAGAAAACGATTACGAAGGGGCCCTGAAAAAAGCGCGCGCGGAAAACAAGCAGGTTTTTATCGACTTCACCGGCTACACCTGCACTAATTGCCGCTGGATGGAGGCGAATATTTTCACCCGGCCCGAGGTCGACGCCGAGCTGAAAAAATTCATTCTCGTCCGGCTTTACACCGATGGCGAAGGTGAAGTATATGAAAAGCAGCAGGCGATGGAGCAGGAAATGTTCGGCACAGTGGCGCTGCCTTACTACGCGATCATGGACGCAGAAGGAAAGGCAGTGGCGACGTTTCCGGGTTTGACGAGGGACGTGAACGAGTTTGTCGCGTTTTTGCAGAAGGGTAAGTAAGTTATGCAGGTTCATATTTTAGCGGGTGATTCATTGGCCGGCGATCTGCGCGAAACACAGATCCGCGGCAGTGTTATCGTCATGCGCGAATGCCTGATCGACGGGCCGGTGGGTGATGAGCCATTAACGAAATTCTTTGAAACAAGAGCAAAATATCTGGCCGCTGCCTATAACGCGAAAGAAAATTATTATTTTGAGAATACAGTCCCTGAATTGGAAAAGATCGCCGGTCTGCCTTCAGGTGCAGAAGTCTATCTGTGGTTTGAATACGAGCTGTTTTGCCAGGTGAATATGTGGTTCGTCCTTGACCTGCTTAGGTCAAAAGAAGCGCGGATCTATCGCGTGTTTCCCAGCGTCAGGACCGAGGGCGACAGATGGAAAGGTTTCGGCAGCCTGGCCGCAGCAGAACTGGAAAAATGTTATGGCGACCGTGTTGAATTCACTCCGGAAGAAATAGAGCTGGGCGCAAAGCTCTGGGCCGCGTATCGGGCCGCGGACCTGGAAACATTAAAAACTCTTTCGAATACGAGTTCCAAGTGCTTTCCTTACCTGAGGGAAGTTTGCGAAGCCGAAATAGAAAGAAAAAGGGACCGGAGGCCGCAAAAAACTCTGCAAAGGATCATTAAAAAGGGCGTTATGGATTTCAGCCAGGTATTCACGCAATTTTCCCTGGAAGAAGGCATCTATGGATTTGGCGATCTGCAGGTCAGATCGATGTGTGAAAAACTATGAGCGTCATCGTCGTCGATAAATTCATCGAAGAGCTTTGCAATATTCCCGAACCTCAGTTCGGCGTGGAAAATGTTTACGATTTTCTGGCGCAGACGAACGTCTGCCCCGCCTCGCTCGAGCATTATTTGTTTTTCAGCCCGCGCTGCTACACGCGCAACCTCGTCTTTAAGAACGAGCTTTTCGAGCTGCTGGCGATCTGCTGGGACGCCGGACAGGTTTCGCGGATCCACAATCACTACGGGCAAAAATGCTGGATGAGCGTTCCCATGGGCACTCTGCGCGTGCAAAATTTCAGCACGCTGGAATGCGACGAAACGCGCCAATTTTGCAGGCTTGAGAAAAGCGATTTTTTCGACATGCACCCGACCCAACCGGCCAAGGTCGAGATGGATGAACCTATTCACCAGGTGCTGAATGTTTCAGGTGAAAAAGCGGTCAGCCTGCACGTTTATTCCCGGCCCTACGACCGCTGTCTGATCTATTCCGTGCCGCAAAATTCTTTCAGCGAAGTTCAGCTTTTTTACACTTCGATGTTCGGCAAATTATGCGACGGCGTTGAACTGTGAAACTCAAGTGGATAATTTTAGGGTCAGCGATAAGCCTTTACGTCTTGTTCAGGTTGTGGAATCTGACCGCTTCGTGCCTCTGGTTTGACGAGATATTCAGCATTCACGCGGCGCAGCATTCGTGGAACGAATTATTCGGTTTTGTCGCGCAGGACCTGATCCACCCGCCTCTCTTTTATATTGCACTAAAACTCTGGATAAATATCGGCGGCGAATCTGTGCTTTGGCTGCGCCTGTTTCCGGTGGCGGCCGCCTGCGCGGCACTCGTTCCGCTGATACTCCTTTGCCGTGAGCTAAAACTCTCGGCCCTTGAAACCGCCACGGTCATTTTGCTGCTCGCCGCCAACGGGCAACTGATCAAATATGCGCAGGAAGTCAGAATGTACAGCCTTCTGTTTTGCCTCGGCGTATTTTCGATGTGGCTTTTTGTGCGCTGCATGAAGCGGGAAAACGCTTCGCTGCTTCCGCTTTTTCTGATCAATTTGTTGCTGATCTACACGCATTATTTTGGCTGGCTGGTCATTTTTACCGAAGTAGTGATCGCCCTCTGGTTGAATAAAGAGCGCCGGAAGTTCCTTGTATTCAGCGGTTTATGGGGACTCAGCTTTCTGCCCTGGGCCTATGCGGTTTTTGCTGCGTATAAACAAAACGCCGGCCTGGAGCAAAATCTGAATTGGGCGGATAAGCCCGGCCCTGTAAAGCTGCTGCAATTCGTCGCGGCGCTGCACGAGCCGTTTTATTCTCAGCAAAGCAGTATCGATCCTCCCGCGACATTTTTTGCCGTTCCAATTATTGTTATTTGCGCGGCGGCCGTCGTTTATCTTTTTAGCAGCGAAAAAAATAAAGATCCCGATCTGAAAATATTATTGTTTTTCGCCGCGCTGCCGCTGCTCGTCGCTTTTTTTGTGAGCTGGGTCTCGCCATATTCGATCTGGGGAACGCGGCACCTGGTGGTAATTTTCACGCCTTACTTTCTGCTGGCGGCGATCGGGTTGAGACAAATAAAGTTTCAGATTTTGCGAATCGCTCTTTACGGCGTCCTGACCCTGACAATAATGTCGTCCGCGGTTTTTCATCTGCCCGGGAAGCCGGTAATTTATTCCTGGTGCGGTTGGGGGCCGCTCGCGGCGCAGGCCAGGGATTCCGAAGTAACCACCGTCTACGCATTTGAAGACGCCGCCGCGTATGAGGTCTGGTTTGCGCTCGAGCGCGAATCAAAGAGGAAATTTCACGTCGTGCTGATCGAAGACGACCCGGACATTCCAGAAGACAAAGCGTATTTTCTGCCGCGCGGGTTTGAAGACGTCCAAAAAGCAAGCGAAAACACGATCGCGGGCGACAGGTTTTGGATAGCCGTGCGCGGTGTCGGTAACGATCCTGAACATCCTCTCTGGAGCAGGCTGAAAGAGAAAGGGTACAAAACAGGCGAGCCGCTGAGTTTCAAGGCGCGGGACACCGTCGTTTATTTTGTGCCGGTTGAAAAAGGGAAAATGATCGGAGCGCCGAATTCATTCGGCAAAGCCGCGAGCGACACGGCACAATAAATTGTGCGCTCCAGGAACCATCTATTTTCTTTTCCACCTCACGCCGTCTTTTGTGTCCTCCAAAATAATTCCTTGCGCGGCGAGCTGGTCACGGATCTCATCGGAGCGGGCAAAGTCGCGGTCGCGGCGCGCCTGCTGGCGCTGCTCGATGAGCTTTTCGATGTCGATATCGAGCAGGTCCTCCGCAACTTCGCCGAAAATATTAAAGACCGAATCTATTTTGCCGATGGCGGCAATCACCGCTTCACGGTCGCCGGCGCGGACCTTTTCGCCCGCCAGCGCGGTATTTATTTCGCGCACCAGGTTATGCAGCGCGGCCAGCGCCGCGGCGGTGTTTAGGTTGTCATCCATCGCCTCTTCAAATTCGCGCAGGGCGTTTTCGGCCAGAGCGGAAATTTCGGAATTCGAACCCGCTTCCAAATTTGCTTCGAGCAGTCGAGCGCGAAAATCACGCAGGCGTTCGATGGTGCTTTCCACGCCCTTCAAATTTTCAAAAGTAAAATTCAACTGCTTGTCATAGGGCACGCTGAAAAACAGGTAGCGCATCGCGGTCGGATTAAAACCCCTGGCCTGCAGGTCGCGAAAAGTAAAATCGTTGCCGAGCGATTTCGACATTTTCTCGCTTTCGATCTTCAGAAACTCGCCGTGCAGCCAGTATTTGGAAAAAAGCTTCCCGGTCGCGCCTTCCGACTGCGCGATCTCATTTTCGTGGTGGGGAAATTTCAGGTCGATGCCGCCGCCGTGGATGTCGAAGGTTTCGCCGAGGTATTTCATCGACATCGCCGAGCATTCGATATGCCAGCCGGGCCGGCCGCGGCCGAAAGGCGCGTCCCAGCCCTTGGGCTCGTCCGCGGGGACCAGTTTCCAGAGCGCGAAATCCTGCGCGTTTTCCTTGTCGTATTTATCGGTGTCAACGCGGCCGCTCGCGCCGGTGATGTTGCCGGCGAAATTTATCTTCGACAGCTTGCCGTATTCGAGAAATGCCGAAATGCGGTAATAGATCGAGCCTTCGGACACGTAGGCGTGGCCGTTCGCCAGCAGTTTTTCGATCAGATCGATCATTTCGGCGATGTGTTCGGTCGCGCGCGGCGCTATTTCGGGGCGCTCGATGCCGAGCGCGTCCATGTCTTCCCAAAAGGCGTCGATGTAGGGCTGGACAAATTCGTCGATGGTCTTTCCGGCGGCGTTCGATTCGTTGATGATGCGGTCGTCGACGTCCGTCAGGTTCATCACGTGCGTCACCTGGTAACCTTTGTATTTCAGATAACGCCGCAAAATATCGCCGAACGTGAACGAGCGAAAATTGCCGATGTGCGCAAAATTCCAGACCGTCGGCCCGCAAACGTACATCCGCACTTCGTTGTCTTTTAAGGGCGTGAATTCTTCTAACTGTCCCGATAGTGTGTTTTGAAATTTAAGCATGTTTATTTTATAAGTCGTAATAATATAGCAAATTAGTGCGAAAAAAATAATCTCTATACTGGGAGCGCGGACGGCTCGTCCGCAAACGTCGCTTGCGACGTATCTCCATAAATTAAAAGATCAGATCGTCTGCGACGATCTATGCGGACGAGCCGTCCGCGCTCCGACTGTTTTGCCACGCGTTTTCTTCGAGATCACCGGTAACGAAAGTTTTTCTCGCCTCATCGGAGAATAAGTGGTCACGTGAATAGAACTTATTCGGATAATTCTTATCAAAGGTCTCAACTAACTGGTTGGCTATTTCCAACAGGGAAGCGCCATTTTTCGAGCGCACAAAATCATCGACGGTGCGCGTCCAGAACACGGTCAGGGTTTCGTGATAGGGCATTTCCTTGCCGAAATCGACGCCGATCAGGCGCAGGTGGTTCAGCAGACCGGCCCGCAATTTATCGACGGCTTCCTCGACCGGCATGTGGCGCACGTAATGCATCGCCACGATCAGATGGCTGGCGTGGCTGAATTCATTGCGCGGCAGCGTGCCGGACTCGAAACCGTGGACGATATCGAATATCTCTTTTTCCGAATTATATTTTTTCATAAGTTTTTCTTTCCGTAGCGCGTGAGCGTGTCGGTAGCCCGCGCGTGAGCATTGGCGCCCTCCCTAACGGTCGGGCTACTGACACGACAAATGTCGCTACCCATTTGCGTCAATCATTCCAATTACATAAAATTAAAGTACAGTATCAATTTATCGAATCCAGGGGGAACAACCATGAGCTCTTTAACCGACGTCAAAACCATTCGCGAACGTGCCCGCCAAGAGATCCAGGAAGGCGCCGTAACCCAGGATTACGCTCTGGATAAAGATCAAGTTATCAAGATGTTAAACGATGCGCTGGCGACCGAGATCGTCTGCGTGCTGCGCTATCGTTTTCACTACTACATGGCCAGCGGCATTCATAGCGAAGCCGCCTCCGCCGAATTTCTCGAACATTCCAACGAAGAACAGCGGCACGCCGATATGCTGGCAGGGCGCATCCGCCAGCTTGGCGGCAAGCCGGAAATGAATCCCGCGTTAGTCGCCGGAATGAGCCACTCCGAGTATGTCGAAGGCAATTCGCTGGAAGACATGCTCCGCGAAGATCTCGTCGCCGAGCGCATCGCCATTCAAACCTACCGCGAAATGGTGCAGTTCTTCGGTGATAAAGACCCCACCACCCGGCGGATGATCGAAGAGATCCTGGCGGTCGAAGAAGAACACGCCGACGACATCGCCGATCTGCTCTTTGCCGCGGGTAATGCCGACAGCGCGAAGGGATAGTTTTTCAAATATCGAGCCCGTTTTACTTTGCGTTCTTTGCGGTTATTTTTAACGCAGAGAGCGCAAAGCTGAAGACGCAAAGAACGCAAAGATAAAAAGTATTGCAAAATCTCGCGCAAAATTGCGATAATTAGTACAGGTTTGGAGTTTTACCCTCTCATACCATTTTTTTGACTCACCGACCCTTTCTGAAATTCTTACTTTTCCTAAAAAGGAGAAATAAAAAATGCATTCGATCAGATGCGCAAACTGTAACTTTCTGAACTTTGCCACCGAGGCCGCTTGTAAAAGATGCCGCCAGCCGATGGGAAACGCAGTCGCGGAAACCGTTACGAACGGCTACGGAACAAGCAATCTGCAAGCCGTTAATACCAGCCCCGCCGCGTTCCAGTATTCCCAGCAGCAGCCCCAGCAAGTTCAGTTTCCGACCTACTACGAGCCGCCCCCGCCTAATTTTTATGACGAGCACGGACAGGTGCATCCGGGCCACCCGGTCCGAAACGGCCGCGGTTTTTCCCAGGCCGAACCCGTTCCCCCGGTTTGCGTAAAATGCGGCGGCAGCCACGATCTGTCGATGCAAAATTTCAAAAAAGATTACACACCTCCCATCGCGTATCTCGGTATTTTCGGCGGCATCCTGCCGCTTCTGATACTCGTTCTGGTCTTGCGAAAACGGCACAAAATGAACGCGCTTTTTTGCCCCGGATGCTGGGATAAATTCAAACATCATGCGGTGTATTCCGGCCTGCTCAGTTTTGCATGCCTTGCGGTACTGCTTGGCGGGCTCATAACGGCCGTTGCTGCAGAAAGGCCAATGCTCGGATTATTTGCTTTCCTCGCCGCCGTCGGGATAGCCATCTATACAAAATATTTAGAGAACAAGATCTCGCCTAAATATGTAAAAATGAACCGCAAGCAGGTCTTTATAAAAATACCGAACTACGGGGAAATTGATTTCACCCAAACTTAGGAAGTAGGGGTAGGAAGTAGGGGCAGGAAGTAGGGAGTTCGGAAACGCCCTTTTTCCAACTTCTTTCCTATTTCCCAATTCCCATTTCTACCTCCCATTTCCTACTTCCTACTTCCTACTAATCCATAATGTTCGATGATCCGGCGCGCCGCTTCCGCGGGCGGCAGATCCGTGGTATCCAGACACAGGCTTTCTCGACCCGTTACAGGTGAAAACAGATCGTGTTTGCCCAATATCTCGCGCAGAATGGCGAGATCATTTGCTTTGCCGAATTTCTTACGGTCTTCCGCCAGGACGCGCTTTTCCAGCTCGCCGCGCTCGCAAGTGAGCAGCACAAAATAAACCTCGCCGCCGTTTTCTTCGACCGCTTTGGCCATAATGTCGACATGGGCATCGTCCGAATCTTTGGCATAGCAAAAGGTGTAGATCAGATCTTGTCCCGCGCGGGCGGCTTCCGCGATCGTTTCACGCCGGATGAGCTCGATCAGCCTGAAAAACGGCTCCGTGCCGAAATCGAAAACAGGCTCGATGCAGTCGATGCTCAAATGATTGTGGAAAACCTTAAAAGAGGTTTCCCCTGCGATCGCATTAGCCACCGTCAGTTTTCCCGCCGCGGGCGGCCCGTAGATGATCAGTAGTTTCATCGTCTGTAATAGTAGGCAGTGGCAGTAGGCAGTGGCAGAAAAAAGTCTACCGCCGCCGCCTACTGCGACTGCTTACTGTCTCCTATCCTTTCACACAAACGACCTGCTTTAGTTCGGCAACGACCTCGACCAGATCGGCCTGGTTGCGCATTACTTCAGCAATGTCTTTATAAGCGCCGGGGATCTCATCGACCACGCCGGCGTCCTTGCGGCATTCCACGCCGAGGGTCTGCTCCTCCAGGTCCCTGGCGGAAAACCGCTTGCGCGCCGCCGTCCGGGACATCCTTCGTCCCGCTCCGTGCGAGCAGGAGTTAAAGCTTTCCGCGGCCCCCAGGCCCTTTACGATGAAAGATTTTGCTCCCATCGAACCCGGAATGATGCCGTACATTCCACGGTCCGCCCGGATAGCGCCCTTGCGTGTCACGAAAACTTCCTCGCCATAGTGTTCTTCCAGGCTGACGTAGTTGTGGTGGCAATTTACCTGGATCTCCGGCACAAACGGCTCGCCGTTATTTAACGACCGGTAGACGATGCCGAGCAAAGTGTTCATCATCGCCTCGCGGTTTTTCAGCGCAAAGCCCTGCGCCCAATCCAGATCGTGCCAGTACGCGGCAAACTCCCGCGTTCCCTGCAGGAAAAAGGCGAGGTTCGGATCGGGCAGCTCGCTGAGTTCATGCAGCGTCCGCGCGGTTTTGATGTGGTGCTTAGCCAATTCGTTACCGATATTGCGCGAACCGGAATGCAGCATCAGCCACACATTATCTTCGGTGTCGAGACACACTTCGATAAAGTGGTTTCCGCCGCCGAGCGTACCCAATTGCTTTCGCGCCTTGCCGAAACGCTCCTGCACGTTCTTATGCAGGGCAGGGAATTCTTTCCAGCCGGGCCAGTTTTCCGATTCGCTCGTCGGATCGCGATGCTCGCTAAAACCGACGGGGATCGCGCGCTCGATCTCACGACGCAGGTCCTTTAGTTTTCCATCGAGCGCCGAACTCTTGAAAGGCGTTTTCACCGCCATCATTCCGCAGCCGATATCGACGCCGACCGTTGCCGGGATCACGGCTTCCCGGGTGGCCACTACCGAGCCGACCATGGAGCCGATCCCGAGATGCGCGTCGGGCATCAGCGCGACGTGCTTGAACAGCACGGGCAGTTTGGAAACATTGCACAGCATCTGGTGCTCGTCGGGGCTCAGATCGTGACTGACCCAGGAAAGCACGTCAGCCTGAGCGCCGCTGATATTTAAACGGTTGTAAGGCATTACATTTTTTCTCCCTTGTTCATTTCTCCTTTTTCATTTTTTGAATTTACCCGGTCGCTACCGCTCCCGGTTCTGACGCAAAACTAAAGCGGCTGCCTGAAAACATTGGAAGTTTCCGACAACCGCTCCTAAAAAATCGCTTTTATTTTACTGTTCAGGAGCGGAAGTAATCCACTCCCGCAAAGATCATTCTTTATTATTTACGAATTGCTGCAAACAGACGCCACAGCCGGCCGCTTCCAGGCATAGCATATTTATGCCGTCCGAAATCGTCAGCCAATCGTTTTTTTCTATCTGGTATCTGCTTCGCATCTTCATATATTTTACGCGCTCGCAGGCGCGAAAGTTCAATTAAAAAGCATAGACGTAAAACTGTCAAGCTTTTTGCCGAATCCGTCATCAATTATTTTTGATGAAAGAAAGAATCGTATAATGATTCTGAATTGCCTTTTTTTGGCGTTTTTTTTATATTTTTACGGTTTTTTCGCAAAAAATAGGGTTTATTCTTATCAAAGTAAATAAGTTGAGGTTGCATCTTAAAAATAATTATGCATAATTACTATTGTTCACCTCCCCGGTGAACATTGGTCACGAGGGGTGAGGACTTGTGACCTCGGGGCGGCGGTGTGGGAGACGTCGCCCCTTTAATATTTTAAAACCGCCGAATCCTCGTCCATCAACTTGACCTGAATCGTAACAGCGATAAAATCTATTCTTTCAGTAATTTTTTAAAGTATGGGAAAGCTGACCTCAATTTTTGTGTCAGACAATAAATAAGGAAAAATTTTTTAAGGCCACAGACAGGTTTGCTGTCCGGTGGTCTTTAATTATTTAGAATTGACCATGCCCGATACACAAGATCAAAACGGCAGCGATAATCGATTCAGGCGCTGGCTGTTTCAAGGCGTAAAAGAGATCGAAGGGCCGTACGAACGCGAGGTCACTCACCAGCACCCGTGGTGGAAGGTAATGTGCCTCACGGGCGTCGATTACTTTTCAACCCTCGGTTACCAACCCGGTATCGCGTTTTTGGCAGCCAGCTATCTTTCGCCGGTCGCGACGCTGGTTTTGGTGCTGCTGACGCTGTTCGGCGCGCTGCCGATCTATCGAAGGGTGGCGGCTGAGAGTCCCAAAGGCGAAGGCTCGATAGCAATGCTGGAAGATCTGCTCTCCCGCTGGAAGGGCAAACTTTTCGTCCTGGTTTTGCTCGGATTCGTAGCGACGGATTTTGTTATCACTATTACTCTGTCGGCCGCCGACGCCACCGCGCACCTTTTGGAAAATCCGTTCGTTCACGCGCACCTGCCCTTTCTGGAGCATCCGGTGCTGGTCACCCTGGGCTTGATCGCACTTTTGGGAGCAGTGTTCCTGAAAGGTTTTCGCGAAGCCATCGGGATCGCAGTTTTTTTGGTCGGCATCTACTTGTTACTGAATTTGCTGGTCATCGGAACAGGGCTTTACGAAATTTTCACTCACCCTCACTACCTTAGCGACTGGCAAACGGCTTTATTTACCAACCGGGCAAACGGCGGCACTTACAGTATTTTCTTTTTGATCGGAATGGCTTTACTGGTTTTTCCGAAATTAGCTCTCGGGTTATCGGGTTTTGAGACCGGCGTAGCTGTTATGCCGCTGATAAAATCTCCAAACCGCATTGAAAAGACTCGCAAACTTCTGGCGACCGCAGCCTTGATAATGAGTTTTATGCTCATAGCCAGCAGCTTTGTCACAAGCGTCCTGATCCCGGCTCGTGATTTCTGCCCGCAAGTGGCCTGCGAGGACACGGTGCACGCCGAGGATTTGCCGGATTTTTGTGTATGCGGGGAGGAAAAGGGCAGTGCCAACGGCCGCGCGCTGGCTTATATCGCTCATAAATATTTAGGTGAAGGGTTGGGCACTGCCTACGATATCAGCACGATCATGATCCTGTGGTTCGCCGGCGCTTCGGCGATGGCCGGGCTTTTGAATATCGTGCCGCGCTACCTCCCGCGATATGGAATGGCGCCGGAGTGGGCGCGGGCAACGCGCCCGCTGGTGCTGGTTTTCACGGCCATCTGTTTTGCCGTCACCATTTGGTTCAAAGCCAATGTTGACGCCCAGGGCGGCGCTTATGCTACTGGCGTGCTCGTCTTAATGGCCTCCGCGGCAATCGCCGTATTCATTTCCACCTGGCGCAAAAAACAATGGATGAAATGGTCTTTTCTTTTCATCTCTCTGGTTTTTCTTTACACCACCATCGCTAACATCATCGAGCGCCCGGACGGTATCAAGATCGCTTCATTTTTTATTTTCAGCATTATCGGCGCGTCATTTATTTCGCGGGCTTTGCGTTCGACGGAGGTGCGTATTGACAAGATCGAATTTGACGAACAGGCAAAGCAATTCATCAAAGAGATGGCGGAGGGAGAGATCCGTATCGTTACCAACCGCCGTGAAACAGGGGACGTGGATGAATACCGCTTCAAGGAGAGCGAGAAACGTGTCGATAACCACATTCCGGCAAGCGATCCGGTGGTGTTTTATGAGGTTGAACTGGGCGATGCTTCGGAATTTAAGGGAAGATTAAAACTCCGCGGGGTCGATATCGACGGTTACAAAATACTGCGTACACAAGCGCCGGCCGTGCCGAATGCTATCGCCGCTTTATTGCTCCACTTGCGCGACGCTACCGGAAAGATCCCGCACGTTTATTTCGGCTGGAGCGAAGGCAATCCGATCCTGTACCTGGCGCGTTACATTCTGTTCGGCGAGGGCGACACCGCGCCCGTGACGCGTGAAATTCTGCGCCAGGCGGAGCCCGATCCGGAAAGGCGTCCGAACGTTCACGTCGGGGGCTGAGATTCCCTGGCTTTGGTGTCAAAACACGAGCGGCAAAAAACAGGGCGTCCCTGTGAAGGATAAAAGGGAACCGTGGTGCGCGTTCCGCAGCCGGCGCAATCGACCGATACTTCGATCTTTTGTTTTATCCCGGCCGCCTGCGCGGCGGCGATGTTGGCGATGCGGTCGTTCTTGGCTTGTTTGCAGGGCTTGCAGCGTTTGGGTGGATTTTGCAGGCCTTTATCGTAGAAAAAAGTTTGTTCCCCGGCAGTCCAGATAAAATCCTGGGAGCAGTCAATGCAGTTGATGGTGACATCTTCAAATTGGCGTTTCTCGGCAGTTATAGTTTGAGGGCTATCAGAAGATCCGTTTGCGTCGAATTGTGTCACTGACCGGGTCCCCCTTTTTTCGTATTTAAAGATATATTTTACCCTAATCATACGGGAAAAGAAATCATAATTATCGACGAATGACGATAAGTTTGGAAAGTTGATTGGCCTGTAATGAGAATACTGGTGATCGGCAGCGGCGGCCGCGAACACGCGCTGGTTTGGGCGCTGGAAAAAAGCGCGAAAGCGGCGAAGATTTTCTGCGCCCCGGGAAATGCCGGGATCGCCGAAATGGCCGAATGCGTTAGTATAAAACCATACCAAATTAACGCGTTAAGGGATTTTGCGCGAAAAAATAAGATCGACCTGACGGTGGTCGGCGGGGAGACGCCGCTCGCTTTGGGGATAACCGATGAATTCGAAAAATGCGGGTTAAGGATCGTCGGAGCTTCGCAACAAGCGGCGCGGCTGGAATCGAGCAAGGTTTTCGCGAAAAAATTTATGGGCCGTCACGGCATTCCGACGGCGCGCTTTCAGTCGGCCGCTTCCGCCGCCGGGGCAAAGGAAATTCTGCAAAGCGGTGAATTCGGCGAGGCCGATTCCCCGGTGGTGATAAAGGCCGACGGTTTAGCGGCGGGAAAAGGCGTGGTGGTAGCCAAAGACCGCGCCGAGGCCGCGCGCGCGATCGACGACATAATGAGCGGCGATCTGGTCGGTAAGGAAGCCGCCGGGCAGATAGTTTTGGAAGAAGCTTTGACGGGCAGGGAAATTTCGCTGCTGCTGTTTGCCGACGGAAAAAATTACGCGTTGATGCCGCCCGCGCGCGATCACAAACGCATCGGCGAAGGCGACACCGGCCCGAACACCGGCGGCATGGGCGTGATCACCGATGACGGCCTTCTCACCCCCGAAGAATTGCAAAATATAACCGCTGAGATCATAGAACCCACCCTGGCGGGCGCGGAAAAGGAAGGCTTTCCTTTCAAAGGCATTCTCTTTTTGGGATTGATGATGACGCCCCGGGGGCCGAAGCTGCTGGAGTACAATGTCCGTTTCGGCGATCCGGAAGCCGAAGCGCTTTTGGTCAGGTTGGAGAGTGATTTTGTCGATATTTGCGGCGCGATGGCGGACGGGACGCTGGACAAAGCACAGATCCAGTGGAAGGACGGCTGTTCGGCGGTGGTGATCCTGGCGTCGCGCGGTTACCCGGGAAAAGCTGAAACGGGCGGCGTCATCAGCGGGCTGGATATCGTAAAAGGCCACCAGAACGTGGTCGTGCTTCACGCCGGAACGGCTTTGAACGCCAATGGGGAGTTTATCGCCGCCGGCGGGCGGGTGCTGGCGGTCACGGCTACCGCCAGCAATCTCAGCGGCGCTGTGCACCGCTGCTACAAGGCCGTGAACGAAATTCATTGGGACGGGATGTATTATCGCAGCGATATCGGGAAAACGGTGTCCGGTTGATTTTGGAAATGCGCCCCCGGCATAAGCCTTCTTTATCTGCTTTTTAAACAGAGCCATTCTTCATTATTTTGCATTACTGAAAAATAATTAATAATGAATAATTACGGAAGGGTATTTTAACTAGGCACGATCCGCAGCATATAAGTGCAGATACCGATATTATCACCGGGAGAGACGGGAAGTTTTTGCCCCGGCTGCATTTCGCGCCCGCCGATAAAAGTGGGATTTCTTCCTTCGTGCGACAGCCAGTAATTTCCGCTCGCATCGCGTGAAAGAGTAAGGTGTTTGCGGCTGATCTCGGGATCGCCCTTGAGCGGGATATCCACCGGCTTTGATTGCGAGCCGCGGCCGATGCTCACCTCGTGCAGGTAGACCGGCACCACGTTTTGCCTCACGCCGCCGCGCCATACTTCCAGCTTGTATAGCTCCGCATTGCGAGGCTGGACGACGGTGCTTTCGTCCTTGTCGGACAACGCATCGCGGTTGGTCACGGCGAAATTCGGCTGGGTTTGATAATCCGGCTGGATAGAAGACGTGTTCGTAACCGCTCCGGCGGGTGCCTGGCCCGGCGGGTTTATCAAAGCTTTATCACCCACGCGCGACAAAATGCTGGTTTTGCCGCTTTCGGCCTCGTCCCAGCTATGAGTTACGCGAATTTCGCCCTTCTCGAGCGTGCCGTCTATTCTCAGCTCAACCGAGAAGGATTGAGTTTCCAGTTTTTTCTTGCCCGAAAGCTCGCGGGCGCGTTCGCCGAGCACGTGATAAAGCCCCTGTTCCATCCCGCGGCGCTTGGCGCCCTGCCACTCTTTGTCGTCCTCATCGCTGAGAAAGATGGTGTATTCGGGCGGTATCAGTGTCGTGCCCTGCGGGAGCGAGACCATCTGCTCCTGCATCACGTCTTCGACCGCGCGGGCGAGTTTGACGATAAATTCTTCCGCCGCGTTAACGGGACGGTTTTTCGCCTGCTCGGCGGCTTTTTCCAGGATGTCCTCGCCGCCTTCGCCGTCGACCCATTTTCTGACTTTGTCCAGAATACTCAACTTTTCTTTACCTCAAATCAACGTATTGCTTATTGACCCAGCCGTGGTCGGCATCGCCCGGGTCCTGCTTCGGGCGGCCATACTCTATCACATCTACTTCATACCAGTTATCGGTGGAATTGACAATCCGCAGGCGCGAATCTTTCGGCACCAGCCCGATGGCGTCTTTTTTTGCGTTCGGTTCCGGCCGCAGATTTATATCGCTGGAAGCGACACCCTGCGAATACCCGGTCACCCAGCCGCTTAAATTACCCAGGGAAAAGCCTCTGCCGCGCAAATAAGCCTGGGTGCCGTACAGTACGACGGAAAAAACACCGAGCAAAAACACCAGCACCGCGATACGCTGCAACTGCTTTTGCCAAAAACTCCTGCGTTTCGGTTTAGCGGGGCTTTTATCCCGAGCATCATAGGCCGCGTGAGCAGGCGGGTAGCCGCGGTTCAGCGCGCCGTTCGGCGGAATATTGACCGGCGGCACGAATGCTTCCTGCCCGATCCTGACAACAATTTTAGGGTTGGGAAGTTCCGCGTTCATCACGGCGGAAAGCTTCAGCTCGCGGCTGGTATTAAACTTCGGTTTCTCCGGCGCGTGCGGCGTGTAGCCGGTAGGAATATGGCTCTGCGGCTTCACATCCTCGGGGATCGGCACTTGTTCCAGGCTGGGGATACGCTCGGTCGATTCGGCGGCAATTTTTACCCGGAGCAGGCCCTGCCAGAATTCCGTGACCGATTGGTGCCGCAGCGAAGGAGCGAACTGCGTGGCTTTGCGCAGGACCTGCACGAGCCCTTCGGCCCAGGGTTCCGGCGAAAATCTTTCGGGCAGGTCGGTGACCGGCGAGCCGACAAATCGCCGCGGAGATTCGCCCGTGATCATCACGTAAGCCGCTTTTGCCAGCGAGTAAATATCGGCCGAAGGCGTCAGCTGACGGCTAACAAAAAGGTCGGAATCGGCCAGCATCGGGCTGTGTTCCGGCGGCGCGTAAATGTTTGTGCCAACGCGGGTTATAGGATCGTCGGTAGCGGCCAAACGGGCCACGCCGAAATCGCAGATCTTGATGGTTTTGCGGTCGCCGGTGAGCAGCAGATTCTGCGGCTTGACGTCGCGGTGAATTATATTTTGCGTGTGCGCGAACGAAAGCCCGGCGCAGATCTGTTCCAGGTAATCGAAGGTTTGCGAAAAAGGCATTCCCTGATTTTTGCAAAGCTGGTAAAGATCGCCGCCGGAAAGATATTCCAGCACGATGTAATGAAAGATCAGCCCGTCGAGATCGCGCGCCGATCCGTGTCCCAGGCGGCTGACGATATTGGGGTGCCGCACGCGGTCGAGCGCGATGGCTTCGTTGCGGAAATTTTCGACCAGCGTTCTTTCCAGCTCAGTGTCCACATCGCCCTGCAGGAAAACGTTGAGGGCTTTGATGACAACTTCATTATGCGGGGAACTCGGGGCGGCAAAAGTGTCGCGGGCGGCAAAGATTTCGGAATAACTGCCGTGCCCCAGGGAACGTACCAGATCGTATCGCCCGTCGAGCCGGCAGTTTTTTAGTGAAAGCTCTTTCATCTCAGATCACGGACAGAAGGCAGAAGAACCAGCCCGGCGCCGAAAGCGCCACCCCTCCTTCGTAAGGAGGGAGTTTTAATGCCCTTTTCCATGATATTTTTACGCTTATAAAATTGCAAAGTTCAAAACTTTCTATCCAAACAGCCGCTTTCCGTAAAATTCGGGCGGTGATACGCCTCGAGGTTCGGAAGGGTTGCTTGCGCCCGCCCAATTCAAATTACATTCAATCTATCAAAGAAATGAAGAGCGGGCGCAAGCGCCTCTTCCGGACCCGAGAGGTACTATGACCGTTTCTATCTAACCGTATTTGCAGGCAACACAGCCGGCTTCTCTTTTTCAAAAGCGGCCTGCGCTTCTTTAGCGGCCGCGATCGAAACAGCCTGGGCGATCTCTAGCTCCAGCGTCCGGCGATTGCCTTCGCTGGTCAGGTTCAAAGACTCTTTGGCTTTTTGCAGCGCCGCCGCGGCTTCCGTGTATTTCTTTTCCTGCAGCAGCGCTCGTGCGACCAAATAATGATCTTCGGCCGTGATCGCGTTGTCTTTGTGCGTCTGCAAATACTGCGCCGGGTTTTTATCCACGCTGCGGCGGTCTTCTTCAAAAGCGGAATAGGGAACCGGCGGATTTTGCACCGGGACATTTGTTACGGGCACCGTCGGATTATTTATACTCCAGTAATAATATCCAACCGCTCCAAAAGCCGACCCGATCAAAAGTAATAAAAGCGATCCCATCATTCTGCCCAATAAACTGCCGCGTTTTGCGATGCGGACGATCTCTCCGCGCTCGGCCTTCATTTTTTCATATTGCCGGACGGGATCGTCGGAAGCCGTCCCGGAAATTCCTTCCACCCGGTACATGGCGCCTTCGTTGGAATGCGGCGACGGCGACGACAAGTGAGAATCGGCCCTTTCTACCGGCGGCCCCTGGATGCCGGACGCAGCGGCCCCGTTCGCCATCGACGGCCTGACATTGGAAAGGGTCACCTCTTCGATCTCGCCGTCGTTTTCTTCGGAAGCGCCGACGGCCCTGATCACCACCGCCGTCAGGTTATCTTCCGCGCCGCGGCTGTAACAAAGATTTTTCAGCTCGCTGCAAACCAGCGCGGGCGTTTTACACATCGTCAGCACCTCGCGCAGCTCGGGATCGCTGACGTGGCGCGTGATCCCGTCCGAACAGAGCAGGAAACTGGAACCCGGTTCGAACATGATGGTTTTCATGTCCACCTCGACCGAATCGTCCGCGCCGAGCGCGCGGCTGATGACATTACGGCTGGGATGATTGGCGGCCTGCGCCGGGGTCAAACGCCCGGCGCGGACCTCTTCTTCCACCACGGAATGGTCCTGGGTTTCGCGGAAAAGATTGCCCTTTGAATCGAGCCGGTAAAGACGCGAATCGCCGACGTGCCCGATGGTGGCGATATTGTGCGAAAGCTGGAGCGCGACGATGGTCGTCGCCATGCTGCTCAGGCGCGTCACATCCCGCGACATCTGGTAGATCGCGGAATTCGCGCGCTGGATGGCGATCTCCATCAGGTCTTCCACATCGACATTGCCGGAGACATTGCTGAACGCTTCGGAAAGAACTTCGACGGCGGTTTGTGAAGCCACTTCGCCCGCCTGCGCTCCGCCCACGCCGTCCGCCACCACGAACAAACCCATCGCCGGAAGCTCCAGAAACGAATCTTCGTTCTGCGGCCTTTTTTCGCTCAGGCCCCTGTCCGAGACTGCGGCTGAAGCGATGCGGTATGGAGATTGGGTCATTTATCGGGCTCCGGTAATTTGTTTTCCTGTTCCAAAAGTTTTGCCTCGGCGCCGTTGCGATGCGAAAAAGCCAGCAGCATTCCGAGCATCGTAAAACTTGTGATCAAACTGAAACCGCCGTGGCTGACGAACGGCAGCGTGATCCCGGTCATCGGCAGCGCGCGCGTGATGCCGCCCATATTGACCAGCGCCTGGAATCCGATAAATGCGGTCAGCCCCACGCAGCAAAGCTTTGAGAACATATCGCGCGATTCGAGCGCGGTGCGCACCCCCGCGGCGACAAAAATTATCAGCGCAAAGATTAGCAGTAAACCGCCCGCAAGTCCAAGCTCTTCGCCGAGCGCGGCGTAGATGTAATCGGAATCCGCCACGGGTATGAGTTCCGGGTAGCCGAGGCCCAGGCCCCGCCCGGTGGTGCCGCCGGACGACAGGCCGAAGGTGGCTTGCGCGGGCTGAAAAGCAAGCACGTCGAACCAGGCGTCCACGTTGATGCTTTCCTGCATCTGCGGATCTTCCCTGAGCATTTCGGGAAGCTCGGGATTTTTCTCCACCAGTTTTTTGTAATATTCGTCGTAATCTTCCTTCCACCACGAGGTTTCCGGCGCCGGCGGGTTGAAACCGTCCAGCCAGAGATGAAACCGCTGCTGGATGCGGTCGGGCAAAATAGCTTTAACAGGCGCGGCCAGCGTGGGCAAAAGCGGAACGCGCGACTGCACGTTATCGGGCAGCGCGCCGACCACCAAAATGCTGATGACGAAAAGCACCGATCCGACCAGCACAAATCTTTGCGGAAATTTTTTCACCGCGATCAGGTAGAGCGTGGCATAAGCCGAACTAAAGACCAGCATCTGCCCGAAATCCTTGAGCACAAAGAACGGGACGAACGGGATCGCCGCCATCGCGAGGAGCGGCAGAACGTCGCGCCCGCGGGGAATGCCCCAGTACGTCTGGGCCAGATTTTTGTAGAGCACCGTCAGGATCGCGGCAAAACCGATCAGGAAGGGTATCTTTGCCGGTTCCCAGGGTGTCATGCCGCCGAGAAATTTTCCGCCCGTCGACAGGACCGCCGCGATCAACAGCGGGACCAGCGTCAGTAAAACGATCACGAAGCCGTTTTTCTGTAAAAGATCGAGCACGTCCTCGCGACGGCAGAGAATGTAGGCGCCCATGCAGCAGACAAACGCGAATATCGGCAGCCACGTGCGCGTCGAAGTGATGATCGTCAGCAAAGTGTCTTTCGAAGGGCGAGGCGTTTCCTGTGACAGATCGACCGGCGCGGGATCGGTCGGCGGCAGGCCCATCATCCGTTTCTTTTCGGCGGAATAATTTTCCTGGATGTAATGAAGCTGGAGGGTTTTGATCTTTGCCTGCCGCGCTTCGGCTTTGTCTTTATTGGAAATATATTCCGGATCGGTGAACAGGCGGTACTGGACGACCAGGCCGATGGAAAAAAGCAGCAGGGCCGAAACGTAAAGCGTCCAGTTGCCGGAAAATTTCGTGTAGCGCGCGAGAAATATCGGCGCGATCAAAAACGGCACGAACAAAAATAAATTTCGCCCCGCCGTCAGCCAGGAAGTTTCAAAACCGCGGATCAGCGCGCCGTAATAGATAGAGTAATGCGCCAACGCCGTCAGGGCGATGATGAAGAGCAAAACCAGCATTGCGGATGACGCGCGGTTTTTCATAAAGGCCTAGCGTTTGCCTTTCTTTTTCGGCGCGGCGGGCTTAGGCACCGCCGGTGCGGCCGGTTTCGGCAGTCCCAGCAGACCCAGCTCCCGGGCTTTCATAACAATATTCGCCGCGATCGGCGCCGATATGGCCGCGCCGTAACCGCCGCCTTCGACCACCACCGCGATCGACAGGTAAGGTTTTTCCACCGGCGCGATGCAGATGAACCAGCTGTCGGTCCTTTCGTACAAAACAGGCGTTTCATATTCGACGGTGTTGCCCTTTTCATCCTTGCGCGTTTTTATGAGCATTTTCATGCGCCCGGTTTTTTCGTCGAAAACGGGAGCGAGCTTTTCCGCCGTGCCGGTTTTCCCGCCGGTGCGGATCCCCGCCGCGCGGACACCCGCGAAAACTCTCGTTGCCGTCCCGCCGCCGCCTTCGGTGACCAGCGCCATAATGTCGCGCACGACCTGGCCCTGCTGGGGCGACAACACCTGCGAATACATTTCCGGCGGCCGGTCGAGCTCGATCCTGGGCTTCATCAGTTTGCCTTCCAGGTTGCCCGCGGCGGCGGCGATCATCGCCATCTGAAAAGGCGTCATCTGACCGGCGTAACCCTGCCCCATGCCTTCCAGGCCGATATCGTAATTCGAGATCTTGCCTCCCGTCACGATGGTCGAGGTGCGCGGGGCCAGCGCATTTTGTATCTGCTTCGAACCGGCATTCCATACTCCGGGAAAAAATCTCAGGATGGTAGCTTCTTCCGGGTTGTCGACGGCGTGTATCCCGAGGGCCCCGGCGGTTTCGCGGATGCGCTCGCGCCCGAGCTCCACCGCCATCTGCGAAAAATACTGGTTGCTGGACGCTTCGAAAGCCTGCGCGATATTTAAAGTGGCGCAGCCGTAGGGCGGTTCGCAGCCGCCGTTGGCGTCGAGTATCGGTTTCGAGCCGCGAAAAGGGATAAAGCCCGCCGGGGAGCTGGTGAAGGTCGTATTTTCCTTCTGGTTGCGAAAAGCGGCCAGCAGGGTGAAAGTTTTAAAGGTCGAACCCGGCGTGTAGTATTCCCGCGTCGCGCGATTGAGCAGGGGATTGTTCTTTTTGTCGCCCTGCAGCTTCAGAAACGAATCCGGGTTCACCGTATCGCTGATCAGGTACGAGGGATTGCTGTAGATCGCCAGCACTTCGCCGGTCTGCGGATTCATCACCACGATCGCGCCGCGTTTGTCTTTCAACTGCTCGGCGACATAGCGCTGCAGGTCGCGGTCGATGGTGATCTTAACGTCGCGCTGTTCGTCGGGCTTCTGCGCGCGCCGGAATAAAACTTCCCATGATTCGGGTGTCGGGTCGGCCGTTTTTTTGAAGAGAGTGCGCTCAAGTCCCGGCACGCTGCGCTCCGAGCCCAATAGATGCGCCATCTCGCGCTCCAGCGCGTAGGCGCGGACGATGTCGCCGTCCTGCTCGCGTTTGTAGTAGGCCAGCGAGTTGCCCAGATTTCCCGAACGGTCGAGCATCCACCCGCGCAGGCTGGCGGCGGTCGTGCGCCGGGTGCGCAGGTCCTTGTAGCTTAGTTCCTGAAAACGGTCGTTGTAGTCTTCGGCAAACGCCGTCCAATAGACGTGAAAACCGAAAACCGCCAGCGCCAGGCCGATAAAGACCCCGCGCCATAGACCTAAGCTCCGGTTGGTCGAGGTAAAGCCCAGCTTTTTCCGGACCTCTTTCGGAAGATCTTTCAGATTGCCGGCGACAGGAGAAGAATCGCTTTTCGGATTGCGGATAAAAGAAAGAAACAGCACCAGGATAATAAAAGCTATCCCGCACTGGTATAGCAGGCTAAGCCCCGCGGGCGTCATTTCCAGAGCGCCTTTGCCAAAGATCCAGGACAAGTTTTGTAGTAAAAGAACCGGCTGCATTTATAAAAAAAATTTGTTTAGAGTTCACGCGTTTTGAGTCCACGCTTTAGCGTGCATTTCAACGCCGCCTGAAGGCGGGACTCAAAACAGCGTCAATTCTGAACTTTGAATTAAACCTCCGACTCCGAACCGTCATTCAACTCTATCCTGATAATACCTTCCGGCTCTTCTTCCGTCGTTTCCGGCGCTTCAATTTCAGCCGCTGTTTCCGGCTCCGGAATGATATGTTCGAACAAGACCGCCACGCTGCCGAATTCGACCATATCGCCATCTCCCACGGGGAAGGCTTTACCATATGCTAAACGTTCTTTGTTGATAAAAGTTCCATTGGAAGAGCCGACATCGGACACCGAAAATTCGCCGGTAGGGCTGAAATAAAGCGCGGCGTGATCTTTGGAAACGCTGTCGTTCTTTATTTCCAGGTCGTTCTCCCGCGTCCGCCCCACTCGCACCCGCTGTCCGGCGATAAAACGAAGGGTAATTTCCTTAGGCACACCGTCCAGGCTAAACTTTGCCAGCACCAGCTCGGGCTCAGGTTCCCGCGGTTCGGGAGGCGTATCGTCCGGCTCGATCTCCGGCAGTAATACGATAAATCCTCTGTCTTTCGGATCAAATTCGCCGAAGCCGACCGTGACCTGAATATCCGTGACATAATGTTTTTCCGCGCTCACCCGCACCGGCGCGAAAGTGTGATAGCGATTGTCGTTGATATGATCTATTACCGCCAGTAAAAGCTCGGTTTCCAGATCTTTTTTAAAACTTTGCGAGAATTTATTCCATTGGATCTTCAGCAGGAAAATATGAGGCGCGAATTTACCGTTCTCCCCTTTATCCAGAATGAGTGAATCTATCACTTTTTTTGTTCGTGAAACGAGCTCGCCGGAGGGCAGCCTGCCGGAAGCGCCGGTTTGTCCTCCGAGGACGCCGTCAAGCTTCTCTCCCAGCTTGGATAAAACGCCGCGGATGAGTTTGTCCGGCGAAAGCTCGGGTTTTTTCGGATTTGATTCGTCGTCAGGCATCGTTTTTAAGTTCGAAGGCATTTTAGCAAATTTATACATAAAGAAAGATACGATCTTTCATTAAGTTTGTTGCATGGCGGCGCGTCGGGCTTCGAACAAAATTATCCCGGCGGCGACGGCGGCGTTAAGGCTTTCGACCGGCTCGGCCATCGGTATGCGAAAGCTTTCGTCGCACAAGGCGATCTCTTCCGCTTTCAGGCCGTGCGCTTCCGGGCCGATTATCAGCGCGTGCGGCTTTTTCCAGTCTATCTCGGAATAAGAAAGGCCGCCGCCGGTGTCCGCGCAGGCGGTCAGCAGCCGGTTGTTTTTTGCCCATTCGACGGCTTCGGAAAATTTTGCCCCGTGCCATACGGCCAGGCGCAGGCTGGCGCCCATCGCCCCGCGCAGTGCTTTGGGCGAATATGGGTCGGCGGAATTGTTCGTCAGGATGACACCCGCCGCGCCCGCGGCTTCCGCCGTGCGCAGGATCGCGCCCAGGTTCGAAGGATTACTGATCTCGTGCAGCACGACAACCAAAGTCAGCTCGCCGTTTTTTTGCGCTACGCGCTGCGCCAGCCGGCGGGCGTCGCTCTGCGGTTTTTCCGCCAGGATGACGATGCCCTGCGGCGACTTGGTATCGGAAAGCGAGCCGAGCAATTTTTCAGGGATCAAAAGCGTGTCGATACCGCGCTTTTTTAACCGGGCCAAAAGATCTTTTCCGCGCGGCTCGACCGCAAAATCGGAAGTGTAGAGAACCTCGGTGATATCGATCCCGGACTGGGCGGCTTCTTCGCAGAGGCGCAACCCCTCGATAAACATCTGTCCGGCGACCTTGCCCTTGCGCACCGCGCGGGCGTGTTTCAGGCGTGGGTTGTCTCTACTTGTTATCATTATTCGGTTTGGTGCAATCATTGTATAATCAAAAGCGTGGATACCGAAAATCTGCCCCCCTCGCAAAAGGGGAGACAATATGAAATTCGCGGGCTCGGGCTGCGCGAATTTGCCGGTTTAAAGCACGACACCGACCCGCTTAACCCCTTCGATCTGGCGCGGTACGCAAAGCTGCTGGTGGTCCCTTTTGACCAGCTCGAATCGATGCTTTCGGCGGAAACCGTGGAGCATCTGCTGGGCGAGGGAAAAGACGCCTGGTCGGGCGGGGCGTGTTCGCAGCCGCTGCCGAACGGCTGGCGCCTGATAATCCTGAATCCCACGCACAGCAGCAGGCGGCACAAGGCGACGCTGATGGAAGAGATCAGCCACGTTTTTCTGGGGCATAAGCCGAGCCGGCTGGAGATCAAAAATATTAACCGCGCGGGCAAAACCATCGCGCGCGATTACAATGCGGACGTCGAAGAGCAGGCGTATTCGGTCGGCGCGGCGGCGCTGGTCCCATACTCGGGCTTGAAGAAACTCATCTCCGAAGGAAAGACGTCGCCCGAGATCGCCCGGCATTTTCGGGTCAGCCGCGAGCTGGTAGAGTTTCGCATGAAGATCAACCGGCTCTGGGAAATGTACAAGGCGGCGACAACTGGATCCTAATATATGGCAACATTAACTTTTTGGGGCGGGGTCGGTACGGTTACCGGCTCGAAATATTTGCTGGAACATAACGGCAAAAAAGTTTTGGTCGATTGCGGCTTGTTCCAGGGCTTAAAGGAACTGCGCGAGCTCAACTGGCAGGACCCGCCGTTCGACCCGGCTTCGGTCGACACGGTGATAATTACTCACGCGCATATCGATCATACGGGTTACCTGCCGCGCCTGGTAAAACAGGGCTTTGGCGGAAAAGTTTTCACCTCGCGCGCCACCTGCGACCTGATGAAGATTCTGCTGCCCGATTCGGGGCGGCTGCAGGAAGAAGAAGCCGATTACCGCAACCGGCATAATCTGACCAGGCACGAGCCGGCGCTGCCGCTTTATGATGAAAGCGACGCCAGGAGAACGCTGGAACGGCTGGTTCCGGTCCCCAACGACGGGAACGCGGTGGATATTTGCGAAGGATTTCGCGCGTCGTTTCGCGTGGCCGGGCACATTCTGGGAGCAAGCCTGGTGCTGGTCGAGATAGCCGGGGCGGGGCAGGACGGCCGCGGCATCAAAGTTTTATTTTCCGGCGATCTGGGGCATTACGAGCAGCCTATTTTACAGGATCCCGCGCCCCCGCCCGCCTGCGACTATCTGATGGTGGAATCGACCTACGGCGACCGCCTGCACGGTGAAACGCATTCCGACGTCCAGTTGGCAAAGATAATAAATTCCGCAGTTGAGACCAATTCGCCTATTCTCATCCCGGCTTTTGCCATCGGCAGGACCCAGGAATTGCTTTACCAGATCAGGGAACTCGAAGAGGACAAGAAAATTCCCATGCTGCCCGTCCGCGTCGATTCGCCGATGGCGGCGCAGGCGACGCAGGTCTATAATCGCTGGCGCGAGGAACACGACGAAGAATATGCCAGCATACTGACGCGGCAAAAACATCCTTTGCGCACCGGTTCGATGGTGACCACATCAACGCGTGACGAGTCGAAAAGATTGAACGACGAAAAAGGCACGCGGATAATTATCAGCGCTTCGGGCATGATGTCGGGCGGGCGCGTGATGCACCACGCGCTGCGCCTCGTGCCCGACCCGAACGCTATCCTTATTTTCGTCGGCTACCAGGCGGCGGGAACTGTCGGGCGCAGAATTTCGGACGGGGAAAAAGAAGTAAAAATAATGAAGAGCTGGGTGCCAGTGCGCTGCCGCGTGGAAAAGATCGCCAGCTTTTCCGCGCACGCCGATTGGAAGTCCGTTTTGCGCTGGCTCTCGGGCCTGCCCGCCGCGCCAAAAAGGCTTTTTACCACGCACGGCGAACCCGAAGCGGCCGCCGCGATGGCGGGGCATATTCACGATAAGTTCGGCTGGGCGGTCGAAGCGCCCCGTTACGGGCAGGTTTTTGAGTTAGTATAGAAAAAGAATACAGGAGACAGGAGACAGAAGGCAGGCACCGGAAACCTTACTGACTGCCGACTGCTGAGAGCTGAATACTATTATTATGGCAAAAGAAAATTCATTCGATATCGTATCTAAAACCGATTACGCGGAGCTCGATAATGCGTTGAATCAAACCAATAAAGAGATCGGCCAGCGCTTTGATTTCAAAGGAAGCAAAGCGAAGGTCGAGTTGCAGCAGAAAGACCTGATGCTGTCGGCCGAAGACGATATGAAATTAAGGAACGTCAACGACATGCTGCAGGGCAAGCTGGTCAAGCGCGGCATCTCGCTCAAGGCCTTGAGCTACGAAAAGGTCGAACCCGCCGCCGGCGGCACCGTCCGGCAAAAGATCGCTATTCAACAGGGAATCCCGATCGAAAAGGCCAAGGAAGTGGTGAAATTCATCAAGGACAACAAATGGAAAGTGCAGGCCTCGATCCAGGGCGAAACCGTGCGCGTTTCGGGCAAAGACCGCGACACCCTGCAGGAAGTCATCGCCGGATTAAAAGCGAAGGATTTCGGCATCGATATGCAGTTTGATAATTACCGGAATTAAATAGATCGAGAAGTCAGAACCGGGAGCGGTAGAGACCGGGCTCTTGTTTATGCTTTTCAAAATTCGAAGGAAAGAAACCCGGTTGCGGCCGCTTTTGGCGCTCCCGGTCTGACATACTGCGATGCAAACGTTTAGTCAAAAACAAGCGAGACAAACCTCCGAGCTAACCGCTCGTAAGATCTTCGACCTGATCAAAAGCGAACTCGCGCTGGTCGAGGCCGAGTACGAACGGCAGGCGAGCTCGAACATCCAGGTTATTAATTACCTGGGCGATTACCTGCGGGCTTCGGGCGGGAAGCGTATTCGCCCGGCGCTGTTCATTCTGGCATGTTACGGCGTGGGCGGCGACGCCTCGCGGGAAAGCGCGGTCCGGATGGCGACGGTGATGGAAATGCTCCATACCGCCACGCTGGTGCATGACGACATTATCGACAATGCCAATACGCGCCGCAATCATCCTTCGGTCAACGCGCGCTTCGGCAATCAGACCGCCGTGCTGATGGGCGACTGGCTTTACATGACGGCGTTTGAGACCAGTCTCGGGGAACGCTCGCTCGAGATACTCGACATTCTCACCCGCGTCACGCGCAAAATGACCGAGGGCGAGTTGATCCAGCTTACCGTGCTCGGCAAAGCCGACCTGACGGAGGAAGAATATTTCGAGATCCTCAAACGCAAAACCGCGTTTCTCTTTAGCGCCTGCTGCGAGATAGGAGCGATCCTGGGCAGCGCGTCGCCCGAACAACAAGCTTCATTGCGCGATTACGGGATGAATCTGGGCATCGCTTTTCAGCTGGCCGACGATCTGCTGGACTTTACCGCCGACGAAGAGAGCCTGGGAAAAGCCGCCGGCGCCGATCTGCTGGAAGGCAAAATGACCCTGCCTCTGATCATGCTTTTGCGCGAGGCCCCGGACATGCGCGCGCCGCTGGAAAAGATAATGTACGAGGGAAATTATGAGGCGGGTTCGAGGGATGCGCTCTTAAGCGATATGCGCGATCGGGGCATTTTTGCGGAGACGCTTAAAAAAGCGCATAATTATGCGGAATTAGCCCGGAAAAATCTTGCAGGATTGCCGGAATCGAAGTATTCTTTAATGTTAGCTGAGATACCATCGTATATAATCGAACGCAACAAGTAAGTTTTAGCTGCTTAAGAACCGAAAATGCTTAACGAAAATCTGATCACAACTCTGGATCAAAGCTTGCGTCAAACGCGCAGCCAGCAGAGCCGGCTCCTGGCGCGTCTGCAGGAGATCGACGCCGAGGCCGAAGGCTTGCGCCAGGAAGTGGACGCCCTGGAACATATCGCGAATCAAACACAGGAAGCTATCTTTAGCCTGGTCGGTTCTTCTTCACGCGGCGGCAAGGGCCAGGCGGCCCAGCTTAAATCCGGGAACATGGAAGAGCAGCAGGCGCGCGAATCACGCCCCGCGCCGCGCACTTATGCGCCGCCGCCGAAACCGGCCGCGAATAATTATTCGGGTTCGGTTTCATACATCGGAAACACCGGCGCCGGCGGCACGCGAAACCAGCCGATCAGATTTGCCGAGAACGAGCCTTCCAGCCAGCGTTTTGCCGACCGCACCATCACCCAGGCCTGTACGCTGCTATTGCGTGAAGCCGAAAGGCCGATGCATGTGAATGAGCTGTATTCGTTTCTGATGGACGGCGGATTTGAATTCAAGGGAAATAACCCGACGATCAGCATTGCGGTTTCGCTCAACCGGAACCGTCGGTTTAGAAAAGTGGCCCCCGGAACGTTCGATCTGGTAATGCGTGACGCGTCACAGGCGGTTTCATAAAAAATAGCTACTAAAAAGGAGAACAGTCCATAATGACTGTAGAATTTAATTTTAAAAGAAATTATTTATTTATAACGGCGTGCATTATCTTAATGATGGGCGCCTTTTCTTCTTTCGCCCCGGCGCAGAGAGTTAAGTTAAGAGGGCAGATCAATCCGCCCTGCGCAGTTTCCAACAACACAAAATTTGCGGACATCTATGCGGACGGCAACATAGCGGTGCAAGGCAGTTACAGCTGCAGGGGAGCGTTTATTTACAATTTAAGTAATCCGAATGCGCCCGTGCTTTCCTCATGGTACAACCCTACGCCTAACCAACAGTTTCTTGAAGCGATCGTGATAGGCAGTCGTGGTTATTTTGGCAGCGGCGGCTCAAATACCACCCCTGATGGTGTGCACATTGTCGATCTGACTAATCCGTCCAGTCCCATGTTGTTAGGCAAGGTCAATTCAACGAGCGGGGGCGGTTTCAACACTATTCATGAAATGGTCGTTTTTGAGCAGAACGGACAGAGGTTTCTGATCGAAAATTTTAATGGCTTTAGCAGCAAGCTCTTGAAAGTGATAAACGTAACCAACCCGGCGGCTCCGGTTTTTGTGCGGGACATAAATCCCACGGAAACCGTCTGGGTGCATGCCATGCATATCCGCGGCAACAAAATGTACACATCGGGGTGGGGCAGCGGCAGTTCCGGCGGTAACGCCCGCACCGAGATATATGATATATCGAACATAGCAGCGCAAGCCCCGGCTCTGTTAGGATTTATAGTTGATACCACCACCACAACAGCCGGCAACAGTATGCACAGCAACTGGAGCAGCGAAGACGGTAATTATCTGTATTCAGCCCGCGAGATCAGCAACAGCGCTGCTACGTCGCCGGGAGACATTCGTGTTTATGATGTAAGTAACCCGGCGGTGCCGCTTCTGATCAAAAAGATCTCAATGGCGCAGTTAGGAATCAATGCTTCTACCCCTCATAATCCGGTGGTGGCGGGTAACAAGCTTTATGTTTCGTGGTACCAGGCTGGGCTGATCGTTTTTGACATTTCAAATCCGGCCGATCCGAGGATGATAGGCCAGTACGATACCTGGCCGGCGGCCTTTGTGGAAACTGAAGATGAAAAACAGCAAAAGTTGAACGCCGAGCCCTGGGATATGGTTTGCGGTAGTCCCGCCCGCCAAAATAATCTGATCACCGGTTTTGACGGGTTATGGGCGGTCTATCCTTTTCTCGGAGAAGATAAAGTATTGATCGGCGATCTGGCGACCGGTTTATATGTCGTCGATGTCACCGTTAAGAACAAAGTTTCGGATTTTGACGGCGACGGCAAGACGGATTTTTCGACCTTCACGCCCGCAAGCGGAATGTGGCAGATAGAAAAAAGCTCCATCAGTTCCACCAGTTCCACTCAGTTCGGTCTTAACGGCGACAGATTGTCGGCCGGTGATTACGACGGCGACGGCAAGAGCGACATTGCCGTGTGGCGTCCGGGTAACGGGGTCTGGTATTCGCTCAACAGCAGCGACGGTGTGTTTCGCGCCAATCAGTTCGGGCTGAGCGCGGACCAGCCGGTAGCGGGCGACTATGACGGGGACGGCAAAACCGACATCGCCGTTTGGCGGCCGGACAACGGCGCCTGGTACATAAATCAAAGCTCCGGCGGTGTTCGAATCACTTCATGGGGGCTCAATGGCGATAAACCGCTGGTGGGCGATTATGACGGCGACGGTAAAGACGATCTGACGGTCTATCGCGGCGGTGTGTGGTATGTGCTTAAGAGCGCCACGGGCCAGGTTATGGGCGGGCAGTTCGGCCTGGCGGACGACCGCCCCGTCGAAGGCGATTTTGACGGCGACGCCAAAGCCGATCTGGCTGTCTTTCGCCCGAGCACCGGCGTCTGGTACGTGCTCAACAGCACCAACAATTCATTTGCCGCGACTCCTTTCGGTATAGGAACGGACCTGCCGATCCCGGCCGATTATGACGGCGATGGAAAGGCCGATATCGCGATCTATCGCGCGAGTGATGGAAACTGGCACATACTGCGCAGCACGTCCGGTTACACGGTCCGCAACTTCGGCACCGCAACCGACATTCCTTCGCCTTCGTCGGCGAACCCGCAATAACGCTTTTTACAAAAAAACGCATAGTTAAGAAGTTAATGCAGCTTCTTAACTATGCGTTGTTATTTATTCTGTAAAAAGGTTTAATTAACTGCTTCCGTAAGCCATTTTAAATAACTCTCCGACACCTTTTCCGCCTCGATCCCGACAATTTCCGGCACTGAATAACTATGATTCGACTTGATAAATTCGGCTAGCCGGTCGAAGTTCTCCGACAAGGTCTTTATTAAAAGCAGGCACTCTTCGTCCTTTTGAATTTCGTTTTCCCAGCGATAAAAAGATGTCACTCCGGGCACGATCTGCACGCAGCCGGCAAGTTTTTCCTCGACCAGCTTGCGCGCCAGGGTCTCGGCTTCCGGTTTATTCGGGGTGGTGGTAAAGACGATTAGCATACAATTATGTGTTCTGAGTCCCGCCTTCAGGCGGCGTTCATTTGCCTCCAACGCCACGTTGGCAATACACGAAAAACCGCTAAAGGCGATACTCAAAACGGTTCTATGCGTTTGTTGCTTTTTCGAACGGGATCTCTTCAAAGTGCGTCATTCGTTTGAACGCTTTGAAACGCTCGTTGATCTCCGGGTAATCGAGCGCGTCGACGCGCTCCGTGCCGAATTTCTCAACATTGAACGAGGCCATCACCGAACCGTAGATCATCGCGCGGCGCATCGCTTCGTCGCCGATCTCTTTTTGGCTGGCGAGATAACCCATAAAACCGCCGGCAAAAGTATCGCCCGCGCCGGTCGGATCGAACACGCTTTCCAGCGGGTAAGCAGGCATTGCAAAGTAGCTGCCATCGGTGAAAAGCGCCGCGCCGTATTCGCCGCGCTTGATGACCAGCGCTTTCGGGCCCATCCCCAATATCTGTTTAGTGGCCTTTATCAGGTTCGGTTCTCCGGTCAACTGGCGCGCCTCGGCGTCGTTGATGATCAAACAATCGACCACTTTAATTGTCTCGATGAGAGCGTCCTTTGTCGAAGTTATCCAAAAATTCATCGTGTCCATCGCCACAAACTCCGCGTTCGATTGCTCGCGCACCTGCTTTTGCAGCGTAGGCTGAATATTTGCGAGAAATAACAGGCGGGCGTTTTTCGAAGCGTCGGAAAGTTTTGGCTGGAAAGTTTCGAACACGTTGAGCTGGGTATCCAGCGTGTGAGCGGTGTTCATGTCGTAATCGTAGCGCCCGCTCCAGAAAAACGTTTTTCCGTCGGGCACGATCTCGATGTCGCCGGTGTTGATGGCGTGACGTTTAAAGACGTCCCACTCGGTATCGCCGAAATCATTTCCCACCACGCCGACCGCGTGGACCTGCGTAAAAAAGCTGGCCGAAAGCGAGAAGTGCGTCGCAGCGCCGCCTAAAATTTTATCGCGTTTGCCGAAAGGTGTTTCCACGGCGTCAAACGCAACCGAACCTACCACTGCTAAGGACATTTATTAAATTTCTCCCGTATAGTTTGAGTTTATAATTACTATTTAGTATTTGTTTCGATCTCTTTTAAAGCTTTTTCCGCGTCGGCAAATAATGGGCTTTGCGGGTAATTTTCGATGAGCTGGTTGAGATAGGCCACCGCGTCTTCCTTGAGTTTTGCCGCGTCGTATTTTTTCTTATCGTCATCGGTTTTAAGCGGCGGTTTTTGCTTGCCTTTACCCTGGGAAAGGTAATAGCTGCTCATTCCCGCAACATACAAAACTTCGTCCATGTGCGAAAAGCCCGGGTGCGCGGCAATGATCTCTTCGCAGCGTTTCAGAGCGCCCAGATAGGCTTTTTTCAATTTGAAGTACTGGCTGGCCACCTCCAGGTTGTGCTTGGCGTCAGCTTCCAGGATCGGATCGAGCTGCAGCTTTGGCTCGATCTGTTTTTGCGCCGGGGCCGTGCCGCTGATAAGGAAAAGGGCGGCCAGGGTAAGAATGACAATGGAAATATTTCTTTTCATAACAATTAAAAGATGATTTTTACCGGCAAAAGTTTGCACCCGCTTTGCGCTAATCTTATTTTGGCGCGTATTTTCCGATGATCGCCTCAAGCTTTTTGGCCGTTTCCGCGTTCCAATGATCGGGCTGGGTAAAGATCGCGTTCTTTGTCGCGCCGGCAAATTGGTTGGGCGTCTGTTTTTCGTCCACTCGCTTTACGGCTTCTTTTAAGATCAACTGCGCGTTGCGCACGTTTTTATTCAAATAGCCGATGACGATATCGATCGTGACCGAATCGTGGTCTTCGTGCCAGCAGTCGTAATCGGTCACCAGCGCCAGCGTGGCATAGGCGATCTCCGCCTCGCGCGCCAGCTTGGCTTCCTGCAGGTTGGTCATGCCGATGATGTCCATGCCCCAACTGCGGTAGACATTCGATTCCGCCTTGGTCGAAAATGCCGGGCCTTCCATACAGAGATAGGTGCCGCCTCGATGTACCTTCAGGCCTTCGATCGTTTTGCACGAGGCTTCGAGGATATCGCCCAGCTCACCGCAAACCGGGTGCGCGAAGGGAATATGCCCGACTATTCCCTCGCCGAAAAAAGTGGATTCCTGAGCGCGGGCCCGGGTGCGGTCGAAAAATTGGCCGGGGATCACCATATCGGTCGGGGCGTATTGTTCCTGCAGCGAGCCAACCGCCGAAACGGACAAAATATATTCCACGCCGAGCAATTTCATCGCGTAAATGTTCGCGCGATAGGGAACTTCCGTTGGCGTGAATTTATGCCCGCGCCCGTGCCGCGGAAGAAAGGCGACCTTTACGTTGTTCAGATTTCCGACCATAAAAGCGTCGGAAGGTTTGCCAAAAGGCGTCTCAACCGTGACCTCGTGCGTGTCGGTAAATTCCGGCATATGATAGAGCCCGCTGCCGCCGATGATTCCGATCTTTACTTGTTCCATAATATCTTAGGCAAAAACTAATCTTCCTTTTGGTTCCGGAATTTCTCTTCCTAATTCCTTCGCGGTTTCAATCCATTCCTGAATAATAACTTCGGTATTGGCTAATGCTTCCTGGTAAGTTTTACCGTTAGCCATACAGCCCGCCAGTTCCGGAACTTCGGCGATAAATGACTGGTCTTCTTCGCTCCAGTAGATGATCACTTCGTATTAAGACATTTCAAAATTCGCTGACGGCTTTTATTTTCCCACCTTCTTCAACCAGACGGCAAAGCGGCGCTTCCGGTTCGTGATAGAAAAAGCACAACCAGTTTTCAGTGGCCGCCTGTTTCAGCAGGCGCTTTTTATTTTCCAAAGTCTCTACCGGGTAAAGGTCGTAGCCCATGACCCACGCGTAGGATAAATGCGCCTTCATCGGGACCAGATCGGCGAAACCGTAAAGAGTCTCCACGCCCTGAGTAAGCCGGACACACTGCATAGTTTTGGAATGGCCCCGCACGGTTTCCATTTGCAGCCCCGGCACAACCTCGTAATCCTCCTCTTTTAATTCAAGCTGCCCGGTTTCCACGAGCGGCTGCCAGTTTTCCTTCAAATAACTCGCCCGGTGGCGTTCGTGCGGGTTTTCCGCCTGTTCGAATTCGTTTTTCGAAACGAAGTAACGCGCGTTAGGGAATTGGGGGACGGCAGTATTCAAAGGCGCATCTGCTGACGCAGACGCTACTGACAGATCCGCACGCTCCATTACTGTCGCGTCTCCGCCTTCTGCAACTGCCCCTGCCCATACTGTGTTGCCGCCGGCGTGGTCGAAATGCAGGTGCGTGTTGACCACGATGCTGATATCTTCCGGCTTGCAGCCGGCCACGTCTTCCAAAGTCCGCGCCAAAGGTTTTTCACGAGAAATGCCGTACATACCTGCCTGCTTTTCCGTCCACTTTTCGCCGATGCCGGTTTCGACCAGGATCTTTTCCTTGCCGGTATCGACAAAGAGACAATTGGCATTCAACCGGATGCGGTTGGATTCATCGGGCGGGCAAACTTTTTCCCATAAAACGCGCGGGACGACTCCAAACATCGCCCCGCCGTCTAACCTGAATTCGGTATCAGGAATTACCTCAATGCGATAATCGCCTAATATCATTGTTTCGCCGGTGGCGCGGGCGCGGTTTTAGATTTCTCCTTGCCCTTGCCGTCTTTTGGAGCCGGCGCCGCGTCGTCTTCGAGCCCCTGCGGCGGCATCTGCATTCCCGGCGGCAGCTGCATTTCCGGCTGGCCCGCAGGCTGCTCCGGAACCACGATGGTAAAATCGGCCGGCAGATCGATCGGGTTGCGCGCCGTTATGCCGTCAAGAACGTCTTTCTGCTTCTTCTTGGCGAGCTCCTGTTTGGCGGCGTCTTCCATGGTCATCATCGGGGGCATCATCGGGTTTGATTCGTCCTTATACATTGTCGAAATAAGAATGTGGCGGACTTTTACCTGTTCCTGATCTTTGCCCTCTACCTTTTCGGTGCGCTTTCCTTCCAGCTTGAGGATGTGATAACCGAATTGCGTTTCCACGATGTCGCTCGTCTGGCCTTCCTGCAAATTCCATGAGGCGTCGGAAAATTCCTTGACGTAGCCGGCGCGGTCTTTCCAATCGTAAAGCCCGCCCTGGGGTGCGCCGGTTTTCTGATCTTTATTTCCCGGGTCCTCGGAGAATTCGTTCGCTAACGCCGCAAAATCTCCCCCCTCTTTGACCTTTACCAGGACCTCTTCGGCTTTCGCGCGTTTGCTCGTTTTATCGAATTTCGGATTCGCCGCGATGTAAGCTTTGACCTCGTCCTCGCTCGGCGTTAATTGCTCTTTGAGTTTTTCCGTGCTGTAAGCGCGGGCCAGCAAAAGCGCCTGCTGCAGCTTATACTGCAATTCGGTCTTTCTTTCGACCAGGTTTAGTTCTTTGGCTTTAGCCGCGCCGTAAGTTACTTTTTTCCACTGGGAGGTAACGAACTGTTTTTGTTCGTCCGTCATTTCCTGTGGAACGTTGGCCTTTTTCTGCATTTCCTGCAGGAAGACAAAAAACTTCTCCAGTTCGGCGTCGTATTTGGCCTTATTTGCCGGCGCGTCAAAAAACGCGTTGACATCCTCGTCTTTTATATAGCCGAATGGCGGCCCCGGATCGTCCGGGCGGCCGGCGTCGGCCTTCAACTTAGTGTCGTAAGCCGTGGCCAGGATCTCAGCCTCTGTCAACGCCAGTTGGGTTTTGATCTCGGGCTGGTCGGCAAAGCCAGTTCTTCTGGCTTCGCTGGCAACGGCCAGGGCCTGTTTTAAATTCTCCAGGACCTTCTTCCGTTGTTCCGGATCGTTTGCCAGCCCCGCCAGAGCGCGCGGATTACCCTTGGCTTCGTCCTGGATGATCATTTGCACGTCCTCGGCAGTGAGTTTGGTCAGGCCTTCGCCGCTGACGTGACGCGTCAGGCTCCAAACCAGCAAACCTATGCCGGCTAGAAAAATAATTCCAATTACAATTAATGCTTTATTAAATGCTTTCAAGTTACGCACCTCACAATGTCTTAAATTTGTTTATTTTGAACAAGTTCCAGTAAAACTCCGTTCGTAGATGATGGGTGAACAAAGGCGACAAGGCAACCGCCGGCGCCGATCTTGGGCGCTTCGTCGATCAGCCTTACTCCCTTTGACTTTAATTTCGCCAAACTTTCTTCGATATTTTCCACTTCCACGGCGATGTGATGTATCCCGCCGCCGCGTTTTTCCAAAAATTTTGAGATCGGCGAATCTTCCGAGGTCGGCTCTAAAAGCTCGACCCGGGTTTCGCCTACCGGCAGCATCGCTACCCGCACTTTTTGCTCCGCCACTTCTTCCGTATGAACATTTTCCAGCCCCAGCGCGTCCTGCCAGAATTTCAAGGCTTCCGCGATCTCTCTGGTGGCAATGCCGAGGTGGTCAATTTTCATTACGAGTTAATTATCTCCTCAACCGCGGCATACGGATTGGTTTTCTTTTCGGCTATCTCGGCGGCCATTTTGTCCAATTTTTCCGACGTTCCGTTTTTACGCAGCAGATTCTCCAGAAGTTTCTCCCGCAAAAGCTCCAGCAGCCGCCAGCGGGCAATGGCTTTTTTGCGCTCCGGGTTTTTGGCGGTTCGCTGAAAATCATAAAAGGCTTTGACGGCCTCCGCCAATATTTCGATGCCCTTGCTTTCGGTGGCCACGGTCCGCACTACCGGCGGCATCCAGTTGTCCGGGCGATGGGCGAGTTCGAGCAGAGCCTTAAGCTCCTTTTCGGCGCGTAAAACGCCTTCACGGTCGGACTTATTGATGACGAAAACGTCGCCGATCTCCATTATCCCGGCTTTGATGGCCTGCACATCGTCGCCCATTCCGGGCACCAGCACTACCACCGAAACGTCCGCGGCCTTAACGATCTCGACCTCGTCCTGCCCGACACCGACAGTTTCCACGATCACTTTGTCAAAACCCGCCGCGTCCAGGATAGCCACCGCATCGACCGTCGCGCGCGCCAGGCCGCCCAGGTTTCCGCGGGTCGCCATCGAACGAATAAAGACATTTTTATCCAGGCCGAGCGTCGCCATCCGGATGCGGTCGCCCAGGATCGCGCCGCCCGAAAACGGGCTGGACGGATCGACGCAAATGATCCCGATCTTTTCCCCCTGTTTCCGGTAAAACAGCGCCAGTTTATCAACCAGTGAAGATTTTCCCGCGCCCGGAGCGCCGGTGATGCCGATGATCATCGCTTTTCCGGTTTTCGGAAAGACCGCCTTCATCAGATCGGCGGCATTTTCCGCGCCGTTCTCGACCTGGGAAATTGCCCGCGCAATGGCGCGCGGCTCGCCGTTCAATACTCTGTCTATCAGCGGTTGCTCACTCATCAAATCTGTCTGCACCCGTGGCGAAACATCAAACCGCAATTTTCTCATTTTTTGCCCGAAAAGCAAAAGTGACGGGCCTTTTTTCGGCCCGTCACTTAAGAGCACTGCGATCCCGGGAAATTTTACATACCCTCGTCCGCTGAAGGCCCGTACATAGCGGGAACGGGTATGTCGTTCTCGCGCAGGTAAACGGAAAGCTGTCCGCGGTGATGGATAATATGGTTAAAGACCATAGAACGAAGCACTTGTACCTTTGGCATGGTGAAATAAACCTCCTCGCCATTGCGCAGCGACCAGGGTTCCATCATTGCTTCGTCCGATGTTCGCGATAATACTTCTTTAGCCTCGGCAACCATTTTGTCGTGAAAATCCAGCAGATCCTGGGTGCTGGAAGGCTGAAAAGGTTGATATGTGCCCTTCGCAAAATCGAGCTCGGGGTTGTCCAGGGTTTCTTTGGTCCAGCCCCACATTTCGGCCACGTGGGAAGCCAGCCGCTTCATATCCATTGATTTTTCGTGCGGCTTAAATTCCCAGGTCGATTCCGGGATGCGTTCCAAAAGTTTTCTGGAAGTAGCCGCCTCATGCTCGAGTTCGCCTAAAAAAGCGTCATTGATACCCATAAATTGTCTCCTCTTAAAAATTTGAACTAATAATAACAGGAATGCCCGGCAAACTCATCAAAAAGCTGCCGGGCCCCAGGTTGATCTAATGTTAGATCTCTACATATCGAAACTCGAATCATCCGCCGTCGGGCCGTAAATGGAGGGAACCGGGATGTCATTAAGCCGCATATAAACACTAAGCTGGCCCCGGTGATGCGCCATGTGGCTGATCGTATTGCGGATCGTGACATGTTTTGGCGCTTCCCAAAGGAGGGTTTCACCTTTCCTCATCGTCCAGAGTTCGTTCATTCCGACGTCGTCGGTCTTGGCGAGAGTTTCCTTCATATCAGCCACATTATCGTCGAGTGTTTTCACAAGTTCGTCGACAGTGCTAACGTCGGAAAACCACGCTTCGGCGTTTTCAAAATCCAGCACCGGATGAGTGATCATTTTCGGTATCCAGCCGAACATCTGTGCCACCAACAAGGCAAGCTGTTTCATCGACATCGACTTTTCATGCGGCTTGTATTCCCAGGTATCGAGCGAAATTCGTTCGAGCATCTTTCTTGTTGCTTTGGATTCATGTTCAATTTCAGCGATAAGCGCTTCGTTAAATGCCATAAAAAGTTTCTCCTTCAATCATCGATTTAAAGCATGAAAGAAGGGAAATGGCAATTTAAAAATCGATAAAGACAACGCAAATTATCTACTTTGGCGGCTTGCCGCGCCACGGTTTTTCCGCCAAGACTTTACTAAAGTATTTAATGCGTTAACTTTTTTTCCAATTTCTTCTTTCGAATTTACTACCAGTGGAAAGAAATTCCCGTCCGTTAGTTCTTTGCCGAAAATATCGGAAAGCTCCTTATCACTTAATGTCGATTTTATGTCCGCGATGTTTTTTAATAGGTTTTCTTTGACTTTTTGTTTATCGGAATATTTTTCGACACGAGGCAAGAACACATTGGTAAAGTGCTTGTTTACAAGCCAGCAATTTCCCAGAATTCTAAAGTAAAGTTTTTTTATGCCTTCGATCTTGGTTTTTCTTCCCGGAACATCCAGATCAAACAAAATCTCGAATGTTCTGCCGTCTCTATCGTTCGTTCTAAAAAAAGAAACGGCTTTTCCGCGATCGAATAAGGCAAAATCTGGTATGCCATTCAAATATTCATTAATGGAATGTGTGAGGTTATTATCAAATTCTTCTTTTATTGCCACCGCCCAAGCCATTTTAGCGTCCATGTGTTTTTCTAAAGTTTGGATCAGGGCTTGGATGCTGGAAATATTGCTACCGTTTTCGTCCTTGTATTCTCTCGTAATATTGTTCGAGAAAATATCCCTATCGCCGGTAGCCTCAAAAACGAAGATCCGGGTTATTCTGGTATCTTCCCTGCCTTCCTTAAAATGTTTCCGGCAAACTTCGTAATATTCAATATCTTCCGGAACTGAGGAAGTCCAAAACTCAAGATCGTTGTAACTGACGGCGTCAAAAGTTGAGTATTTACCCAACAAAAGCTCGTTTACTTCAAATGCCTCCCTATTTAAGACTTTAATTTTCCCCTCGGAGAGAAACTTTAGAAGATCATTTTGTCTACCGAGCCTGGAATTTGCGATGGCTTCAAATCCTTTATTTTTATTGCCAGAATGTGCAATCAAATCATGTAAATTTACATAATCCTCAAGGGAATTTTTGAGAGTGGCTAGGGTTGAATCTTTAAGGTGATGAAGCTTGCTTTCCTTTTCCAATTCCGAGACCAGATTACTCTTTCTAAACGAAACTTCAACGTTCTTAATGTCATTTTCGATATTCCAGATGGCATTAAACCTTTCCATAACAAAATGCAGAGCCAGAAAAGCTATCATGCCGCCAACGAAGGCTCCCAATGTTTCGTGAACTGAAAATCCCCATATTTCTTTGACCTTAAAAAATTCAAGTGCTGAAATTATAATGCCGCCAATAACTACGACCACGAGAAACACATTTACTGCAAATTCGACACTATGATTTTGCCAAATATCTTTTATCCTATCCACAAGGGATATATTTGCATCACTTTTAGGGATCATGGGAGCTGACCTCGAGTTTTTTGGAAAGATTACACTTTTGACAACTGTTTGGCAATAACTAATTTGGATCAAAAACAGTAGGAAGCGCCGACGGGGCTTTAGTCAGAATTTTTGCGAATGCTCGCTTCGCAGCGGATGGGACGTCCGCGCTCCGACAAATTGCGAGCCGTTGCGCTCTGGCATTAAGAACTTAAAAGCTGTTTCGCGATGACCAGCCGCTGGATCTCGCTGGTGCCTTCGCCGATAGTGCAAAGCTTCGAATCGCGCCAGTATTTTTCCGCCGGGTAATCTTTGGTATAGCCGTACCCGCCGTGGATCTGCACGGCTTCTTCGGCGACCTTGACCGCGATCTCCGAAGCGTAAAGCTTAGCGATGGCCGATTCTTTCGTGATCTTTTTGTTGTTGTCTTTCATGTAAGCCGCGCGCAGCGTCAGAAGCCGGGCGGCCTCGATCTGCGTCAGCATATCGGCGAGCTTGAACTGGATCGCCTGGAATTCGGAAATAGGTTTGCCGAACTGCTGGCGTTCCTTTGAGTATTTGACCGCGCTTTCGTATGCGCCCTGCGCGATGCCGACCGCCAGCGAAGCGATCGAGATGCGGCCCCCGTCGAGCACCTGCATCGCCTGCGTAAAACCTTCGCCTTCGCTGCCGAGCCGGTTTTCGTCCGGCACGTGACAATCTTCGAAAACGACCGAAGCGGTTTCAGAGGCGCGCATGCCGAGTTTATTTTCCTTATGGTCGGAGCGGAAACCGCTCATCGACTTATCGAATATAAACGCCGTGATGCCTTTGTTGCCTTTTTCCTTGTCGGTCACAGCGACCGCGACGCAGGTTTCGCCGTGGATGGCGTTGGTGATGAAATTTTTCGAGCCGTTGACCGTCCAGCCGCCGTTGTTTCGCACGGCGGTCGTGCGCGTGCCGGAAGCGTCGGAACCGGCCTGCGCTTCGGTCAGCCCCCAGGCGCCGAAATGTTTGCCCTGCGCCAGCGGAATGAGATATTTCTGTTTTTGCTCCTCGCTGCCGAACATGTAGATGTGATTCGTGCAGAGAGAATTATGCGCCGCTACGCTGAGGGCGACCGAGCCGCAGACGCGCGCGATCTCTTCGATAATGGTCGAGTAATCGACATAGCCCAGCCCCGCGCCGCCGTACTCTTCTGGAAAGATCACGCCCATCAGGCCCAACTCCGCCAGCTTCGGCAGCAGCTCGACCGGCATGTGCTGGCTCTCGTCCCACTCCATCACGTGCGGTTTTATTTCGCTCTCGGCAAACTCCCGCACGCTCATTTTTATCTGGTACTGGTCTTCTGTTAGGTCGAAATTCATAGCAGTATAATGAAAAATTATACTATCATAAGTTTTGATATTACCAAAACTCAGCAAGTGTCGAATGGGTTTCATTGTGAATTTAAAATCTTGACTTTATGAAGATTTTATGAAAAATTGATTGGAAATTAACTGAATAACTAATCTTTTTGGTCGCTCTTTTGCTTTCACAATACGATAAGAGGGCCTACTCCTATTAATTGATATGACCTTTTCGAAGCAATTTTTTTAATAATACCGTCTCATTTTCTTCGGTATTTAATAAATAATTAATTTCGCAGGTAAAAATGAAAATTTTCGCTGACAAGGAAAAAGAACTGGATTTTATTGCTTCCGTTTGGACATTTGCATGTGTTACCAAGAATGCCAAGGTCGAATATAAAAATATAGACCATCGTTATAAAAAACAGTTTGGTGACTCAAAGAAAGTAATAGACTCGCACAGGATATTGTTTTTAGAGGGAAGGGTCGACCCCGGGGAACTGATAAAGATAAAATGGCTGTTATTACTTTCTCGCCCCGCATGGTTAATTGAATGGGCAAAAGAGTCGAAACAAACCGAATACGCGGCTATAAGTAACTTACAATCCGAAGATTTTTTTTCAACTCAAGACAGATTTCTTGATACAACCCCACCGTCTCCTGTTGAGGTTTTAAAATGGGGGTTAGAGCACATTGAGCGATTGAGAAATAAAAAAAAGGAAGATGATGAAAAATTCGGGAAACTTGTAAGAGAAATATTGATACCTTTGGGTACCATGCTGGCCGCATTTGCCACGATAATAATAGGTAGTTATTTTCAACAGCAAAGTCTCGATAGGCAATTAGACAGGCAAAAAGAATTGCAAACTGAGCAGATTCAGTCACAAGAAAAAATGCAAGCTGCGACCATTCAGGCGGACAAGAAACTAAAAGCCTTCGAACTTGAATTTTCATCAAAACAAAGCAGTTTTTCGAAATTTATCAGATACCTAGATCAAGCTTTCATCTATGCCGAGAAAAAGAAACCCGGAGCATTTCGCTATTCTCTTAATCAAGCGGAGAAAATTTATTACAACAACTTTGAGTTTTTTTTGAACGACGATAATAAAAAATTGTGGGGAATGTTTATCTCTCAAACCTTAAATTGTGAAAGTTTAAAAGAATTGTAAGGTCACACGAACGACGTTCAAAAATTTCACAGAGAAGTTTAAAGATAATAAAAAAATTCTCATAAATAGTTTGTTTCCCACGCTGTTTAATAACTGATAGTATCCTTAAGAAATAAATCCACGCTTTTCTTCAGGTGTTAGCATACGGCATTGGCCGATTTTCAGGTGCTCATCGGTAATAAGCCCGATCTTGGTGCGGTGAAATTTAACCACGGAGTGGCCGATGGGAGCGAACATTTTGCCGGCATGTCCGCCGAGAGCGCACTTGCCGGGTTGGTTACCGAATCGATTTAAGTAGTTTTCTTCGTGGAGCGCAGGGTTTTCTTGATGTTCTTTTTCTCGTTTTCGGACAAACGCCTTGATGCCTTTTTTGGTTTTAGCGCGCGTGAATGTTCAGGCAAAAAAGACTGGCCTTTTTTATTTTTCGCCTCAGCCTGTTGTTTTTGCTGCTTGCCGAATTTGCCTGCATCCATCACATCGCCTTTGTCGAAAAAACGATAGGCTCCGATCGCGAGGCCCGAATCGCTGAGGCCGCCGATCGCAATGCGGCGGAGTTTGACGACGGAGTGGCCGATGGAGTCGAACATTTTGCGGATCTGCTGGTTGTGGCCTTCATGGAGCGTGACTTCGAACCAGCCGTTGCTGCCCGTTGCCTGGAGAGCTTTGATCTCGGCGGGCGCGGTTTTAAAACCGTCGTCTAAAACGACGCCGCGCCGCAGTTTATTAATTGCGGGTATCGGCGGCAGGCCTTTCACTTTTACTTCATAAACCTTGGGAATTTTTTTCGAAGAAGCGACCAGGTTGGTAAAATCGCCATCGTTGGTAAGAATTATCAAACCTTCGGTGTTGTAATCGAGACGGCCGACGGGGTGCAGTTTGCCGAAAGACGGGGGAACGAGATCGACGACCAGCTTGCGGCCTTCCTGATCGGCGGCGCTGGAAAGATAACCCCTGGGTTTGTTTAGTAAAACGTAGACCTTCTCACGCTTTGCCAATTTGATGTTAATGAGTTTGCCGCGGACTTTGATGTGATCCTTTTCCGGGTCGGCCTTGGTGCCGAGTTCGGTCACACGCTGCCCATTCACGGTGACCAGGCCTTCTTTGATAAGTTCTTCGGCCTGGCGGCGGGATGCGATGCCGGCTTGCGCGATCAATTTTTGTAATCTTTCTTGCATAAAATTTTGCCGCGGGTTTACACGGATGCACACGGATTTCCTCATATCCGCGAAAATCTGCGTGAATCCGCGGCTAACTTACCAGATCTTCAAAGTCCTCAATGCTGGGAAGTTCCGATAGATCTTTCAGCCCGAACTGTATCAGGAATTCTTTCGAGGTGCCGTACATCATCGGGCGGCCGACGGTTTCCTTTCTGCCTTTGGCGATGATCAGGCGCTTATCGAGCAGCGTTTTGATGGCGGAAGCAGACTGCACGCCGCGAATTTCCAGAATTTCCGGCACGGTGACGGGCTGTTTGTAAGCGATCACGGCGAGCGTCTCGAGCGAGGCGATGGAAAGTTTGGCCGAAGGTCGCGTGCGCAAAAATTTGCGGATGTCTTCGTGATACTGCGGGCGCGTGGACACCTGCCAGCCGCCGGCGATCTCGCGCAGCTGCAGGCCGCCTTCGCGGGCGTTATATTCCGCGGCGAGTTCTTCGACCGCGCTCCCGATGATCCGGCGGTCTTCCCCCAGAATGTCCGACAGCATTTTAGTGCTGAGAGGTTCTTCCGAAACAAAAATAAGCGCCTCAACAGCGGCCGCCAGGTCCGCCATGCTGCGGACCGGTTTGTCTCCCGTTTCCAGTTCCAGCTCCAATTGCGCCGCGCTTCCGTTATCTTCTGACATAGTTAAACTTTTCTTAAAATGATATCGCCGAAAACCTGCTTTTGAAAAAGCCGGGAAGTTTGCGTTCTGACCAATTCCAGCACCGCCAGAAAGGCCAGCACCAGTTCGCCTTTCGAACGCATCCCGGCAAAAAATTCATTGATGTTTAATTCCTTCAGCTCGTTTAATTTTTGATTTAGTTCGTCGAGCATTTGGGTCATTGTTTTTTCTTCGCGCTCGATCTCCAAAAGGATCTCGTCCTTCTGCCGCGCCAGTATTTTTTGAAAGACGGTTATGAGATCGAAGACGGTGACGTTGACCTCGCTGTTTTCCTCGTCCGATTCGATCTGCCCGCGGGTAAAGATCGCCTGTTCCACGCCGGCGCGTGACCAGAGCATCTGCGCTGCGTTTTGAAATTTTTGATGCTCGAGCAGGCGGTCGACCAGTTCCTTGCGCGGGTCGTCATCTTCTTCCTCGCCGTCGAGAAGCGGGTCGCGCGGCAGCAGCATTTTTGTCTTGAGCTCGATCAAAGACGCCGCCATCACCAGAAAATCGCCCGCCACGGTGATATCCAGCGTTTGCATCAATCTCAGATATTGCAGGTAAGCGTCGGTGATTTTAGCCACCGGGATGTCAAAAATATTCGCTTCTTCCTGTTTGATGAGATACAGCAACAGGTCGAGCGGCCCGGCAAATTCTCCGAGTTTGAGGCTGATCTGCTCGTCGTCTCTTTCCCCCACGATCTGCGGCTGAGATGTGTGGAAATCAAAATTTAGAGTCTGTTGTTGTTCTTCAGGGTCCATTAACTATTTCAAAATGATCTATCGCATTCGTGTTTCGGCTATAACGCTTATAATTTTAACAGTTCTTTAACTTTCTCAATAGGCCGCGCCAGGACCGCTTTCTCGCCGTATTCCACAATAGGCCTTTGGAGTATTGCCGGGTTGTTCACGATGGCTTTCATTACCTCGTCGTCCGGCGTATTTTCCGAAAGTCCTAATTCTTTAACCAAAGGCTCTCTATGCCGCAGCACTTCAAAGGGTTTAAGCTTAGCCTTCTTTAATAATTTGCCCAGGCTTTCGATGGTGAAAGGTTCATTGAAATAATTTACCTTATCAAATTCAATGCCGTTTTCTCTGAGCAGCAAAGACATATTCCTGCAGGTCGTGCAGGTCGGTTTTTCGTAGACGGTGACGGTTTTGGGCATAATTTTTAATGTTTTGAGTCCACGCTTTAGCGTGCTGTCTTACCACCGCTTTTGCTGCGGTACTGACAAAGAGGCCGCCTGAAGGCGGGACTCAGAACTAATTTAATCCAACTTTTTTATAAACATTCTCAAGCGTTTCATTTGCCACGCCGCGCGCTTTTTCCGTGCCGGCCTTTAAAATGCCCGCGATCTCGGCGTCGTCAAACTGTTTTACGCGCTCCTGGAAGGGGCGGATAAATTCGACCACCGCTTCGGCGAGCTCGCTTTTAAAATCTCCGTAGCCTTTCCCGGCAAAATGCTCCTCGATCGCGCTTTTTTCCTTGCCGGTCACTATCTGGTAGACCGCCAGGAGATTGAAAATTGCCGGGCGGGATTCGTCGAATTTAATATCGCTTCCGGAATCGGTCACGGCGCGTTTGATCTTTTTCGAGATCGTGTCGGCGTCGTCCAGCAGAAAGATCGAGCCGTTCAGATTTTCATCCGATTTCGACATCTTTTTTGCCGGGTCGGCCAGCGACATTATGCGCGCGCCGACCGGCGGAATAAAAGGCTCGGGCATTTTGAACGTTTCGCCGAAATCGCGGTTGAAACGCTCGGCCAGGTCACGCGAAAGCTCAAGATGCTGTTTCTGGTCGTGCCCGACGGGAACCAGATCGGTCTGGTAAAGCAAAATATCGGCCGCCATCAGCACCGGGTAGATAAAAAGCCCCGCGCTGACGTTTTCGCCCTTGCCTTTGGATTTATCTTTGAACTGTGTCATCCGCTCGAGCTCGCCCGTGCGCGCAATGCAAGTTAAGATCCAGGTGAGTTCGGCGTGGGCGCTGACATGAGACTGCACAAAGATCGTCGACACTTCGGGGTCGATACCGGCCGCTAAATAAATTCGCGCCAGGTCGAGCGTCTTCTGCTTTAAAGTTTGCGGGTCCTGCGGCAGTGTCAGAGCGTGCATATTCACGATACAAAAAAAGCTTTCGTATTCGTACTGCAAAGCCACCCAATTTTTCAGCGCGCCCAGGTAATTTCCCAGGTGAAGCTCGCCGGTCGGCTGCGCGCCGCTAAAGATGCGTTTTTTCATCAGTTAAAATTAAATAAAAAGAAAAACAGGATCTGGAAAAAAGGAGCCATGATGATACGGGTAATGCCGGTCATTATCAGGATGAGCAGGATCAAAAAACCGTATTGCTCCATCATGTCGAAAACAGGCCGGAAACTGTCCGGCAGAAAACTGGATAATATCCCGCTTCCGTCCAGCGGCGGAAACGGCAGCAGGTTAAATATGACCAGCGACAGGTTCAGCGTCAGCGAATACCAGAGCAAAAGCAGGACCGGGGTCAGCAAAGTGAGCTCGCCGGAATCTCTTCTGCTGACCAGATCGATAAAATAATTTTCATCAACGGTCCGCGAGATAAAAAGATATTTCAGGATGACAAAAACCACTATGACAACGATAAAATTGGCCGTCACGCCCGCCACCGAAACGCAAACGTTTCCCCATTTATAGTTTGTCCAGTTTCGCGGATTGACCGGAGTGGGTTTTCCCCACGCCAGCAGGGGAACCGCGACTCTGCCCCATCCCGCCACGAAACCGATGATGGGTAAAAGCAAGGTGCCGATGGGATCGATATGCGCTACCGGGTTTAAGGTCACGCGTCCCAGCATATATGCCGTATCGTCACCCCATTTATGCGAAACCCAGGCATGGGCCGCTTCGTGGATGGAGACGGCAAAAAGAAACACCACTATATAAATGATGAGGTGTCCCAATAATTGCGAAATATTAAAGTCCATTACGGCACGTTCTTTGAGATCTGACTTGCTGCGAAAACTTAATAATAAACGAATCGGGCGATTTTTCTTAATGGCAAAGCGACATCCGCCGGTAAAAGCCGTCAAAAAAGCTTTTATTGTTGTATTTAAGACGAAATTATGAGAATCTTTCGGTTATAAAATAAAAATATTTTACCCGCAGTTTTACCTGAATATCGTTTGGAACAGACTGAAAAAATGAAAGACGAACGAATGAATATAACCTGCATCGCCAGCGAGTTTAAAGGCGTGGAATTTCTGGAAGAATGCCAGAAGGCCGGTTGGCACGTGACCCTGGTGACCAAGAAAAAGCTTTTGCAGGATAAATGGCCGTGGGAGAGTCTGAACGAAGTGAAACCGGTGTCAGACGACTCACAGCCGCTGGATTATATCCGCGCGATCACGGATGCGGCCCGCGAGCGGGCGCCTCACCGCGTGGTGGGACTCGATGAATTCGACGTGCTGGTAGCGGCGCGCGCGCGCGAACATTTACAGCTCGAAGGAATGAGCTCGTCAAAGGCCTTGCGCTTTCGCGACAAGCTTTACATGCGAAATATCGCCAGCCGCGCCGGAATCCCGTGCCCGGAATTTACCCGCGTCTTTAACGCCGCCGAGATCACGCAGTATTTAGAAAAAGTGGAGCCGCCGTGGATCGTAAAGCCCCGCAACGAGGTTTCGGCTTTTGGAATTCGCAAGGTGGAAAACGCTGCCGGCCTCTGGGAAGTTTTGCACGACCTGGATACGCGCGGCACGTGGCGCGACCATTCCTCGCAGTTCGTGCTGGAAAAATTTATCGCCGGCGATGTCTTTCACGTCGATTCGGTGGTCAAAGACGGCGTGCCGGTGGCCGCGGGCGTGAGTTCCTACGGCGTGCCGCCGATGACGGTTTCGCACCAGGGCGGCGTTTTTACGACCAGTATTTGCTCCTACGATTCGCAGGAGAGGGAAGACTTGCTGGAGATGAACCGCAAGCTCATCAGCGCATTTGAACTGGAGCGAGGCGTGACGCACGCGGAATTTTTGCGCGGCCAGGAAGACGGGAAGTACTACCTGCTGGAGATCGCCTGCCGCGTGGGCGGCGCGTACATCGCCAACGTGCTGGACGCCGCCGGCGGTTTCAACCTCTGGCGCGAGTGGGCAAGGCTGGAGATGGAAACGCCGGAAAATCCTTACCGGCCGCCGGAAGAGAAAAAAGATTACGCGGGCGTGGCGATCTCGCTGGCTAACACCGAATTTCCCGATACTTCGGCTTACGACGACCCGGAGATCGTCTATCGCGTGACCAAACCGCGGCACGTCGGTCTGATCGTTCGCTCCGAAGACCACGGGCGGGTAAAGGAATTGCTTTATTCCTACACCGAAAGATTTACGCAGGATTTTTTGGCCGTTGCCCCGGTCAAGGAAAGATACGACGATTAGGCTTGATGTAGCGCCAGCGTCCTGCTGGCTGTCCTGTCGGCGTCTCGCCGACAGGTTAAAGTGGATTGCGGGACGCATCCACGACAGCCGCCGAGACGGCGGCGTTACTTTTTAGAAAATTAACCACGAATAACACGAAACACACGAATTGGATTCAACTACTTCGTGTGTTTGGTGTTTTTAGTGGTTTATCTTATTCTTAACGTTTTGAATTCATACGACGACAATCATTTGTGACGGATACTACTTACAAATCATCTTTAGACCACAGTCTGGAAAAATATTTCCCGCAACTTTTGTCGTTTCAGAGCACGGAAGAAATGGAAAGGTCCGCGATTTACCGTGAGATCAAAGACGAGGTCGACAGAGTGCTCTCAACCGTGGTGCAGGAAAATTTTGCTCCTGAGCGATCGGTTTCGCCCGGCAGCATGGTACATGCGCTGGCGTGGAACATCGAGCGCGGCAACCGCTTCGAAGGCATTGTCGATGCATTGAAAAATAATCCGGAATTAAAAGATAAAGACCTTTTGCTTTTGACCGAGCTCGATTACGGCATGGCGCGCAGCGGCAACCGTTTTGTGGCAAGGGAAATGGCGCGGGAGCTGGGAATGAATTACGCCTTCGTGCCGTGTTATCTCGCATTGAACAAAGGGAGCGGCGTGGAGGCCGACATCGAAGGCGAGAACACCAAAGCTATCCACGGGCTGGCAATGTTCTCTCGCTTTCCAATGAAAAACGCGCATAGCATCGCGCTGCCCAACAGCATCGATAAAATGCGCGGGAAGGAAAAACGCCTGGGCACCCTGCGCGTTTTGATCGCCGAGATCGAACACCCGGCGGGAGAGTTTCGCGCAGTGACTTTGCACCTGGACGCGCATTCCAGCCGCGGCCACCGGCAAATGCAGGTGCGGATACTGCTTGAACATCTGGCAACCCTGCCGGAAATGCCCACCGTCATCGGCGGCGATTGGAACACCACCACCTACAACGCGCAAAACGCCACGCGCGCGATCCTGGGCTACTGCCGGCGGGTGGGAATGGGAGTGAAAAATGTGGTCAAAAACCATTACCCGCACCCCGACCGGTTTTTCGAGCGCGGGCTTTTTCATGAACTGGAAAAACGCGGCTACAGTTACAAGGACCTGAACGAAACCGGCGCCGGCACTCTGCATTACGATGTCGATAACGTGGCATATAACACTAATTTGGGTGATTGGGTGCCGCCGTGGTGTTTCCCCTGGATATTCTGGGCGCTGGAAAAAACGGGCGGGAAGTGTTCGCTAAAGCTCGACTGGTTTGCCGGAAAGGGAATTTCCTGCGATCCGCAAACAAAGCCGAAAGTCGTCGGTAAACTGCGCGACGCGGAAAAACCGCTGTCCGATCACGATGCCATCATCTTGGATTTTGTGCCCCGCACCTGATATGCTTACTTCGAGTAATTATAAGGAGATAATAAATGTCGGAAGTTAGTTTTGTGCAAACGCATTGTTTTGACGCGAAGGATTTTAAATACGAAACATTGGAACAGAAGAACGGCAACGCCAGCCTGATAAGTTTTGAAATAGATCAAACCCAAAACACCATGGGTGACGTGGTAGTAGTGCTTTCCGAAGGCGAGATCGTTTTTCACGGCATCATCAGCAAGGTCCAGGACGGCTGGGCGCTGGCCTCGGACGAGAAGGATTCGCTGCTGCCGGCCACGGTGCAGTAGAGGTTTTATGGCAGAAACCAGGGCAGTTATGGAGCGTGCCGATAAAATTCCAGATTCCAGATTCCAGATTCCAACATGGAATGTGGAATGTCCAATGTGGAATTTTTAAACACGCTCCATAACTGCCCTGGTTTCTGCCCGTTCGGCTTACTTGACAACTTTGAGATAGCCTTTTACTATCGAAAACGCTGTGGGGACGTAGCTCAGTTTGGCAGAGCGCGGCGTTCGCAATGCCGAGGTCAGGGGTTCGATCCCCCTCGTCTCCACCAAAAGATCAAAGACAAGTTCAAAAGGACTTGTCTTTTTTATTTTAGAAGAGCTTTGGTTGTAAAATAGCTGCGGCGTACGCCTCGTCAGCCAGTTTGCGGGCCTTCACATTGGCATTCGGCGTCTTTGCATCGACCTCACCCTTGACCATATCCTCGAAACCGACCAGGCCGCTGATCACCAGTTTTTGCCCGATAACTTTGCCGTAGTACTGATGATCCTCTACCGGGTCGGCGTACACCGGAACACGCATTATCACTGCAAATGGCTTGCCGTTCGCCATCCGCCATTCGAGCAGGGTTTTGTTATGGTCGAAGCCGACACTTAGCGTGGCGATATTGACCGAATCGTCCCCTCCCTTGATCTCGGCATTGATATGCGACGAGGCGGCGGAATAAAAAAGGCGGATCTGGTAATTACCCGCCCCTTTGCAGAGCGCGGCATCGTCCGAGCCGTTTGATCCGGGCAGCGTCTTGCAGCCCTTGCTTAAACTCGTATAAATGGACGTAAATTGCGTCCCTCCCGTTTTTTGAGCCGGCACGTTTACCGCCAGGAGCAAACCCAAAAGAACCGTAATAAAACCCATCTTGATTTTCATATGTTTTATCGATTTTCGTAGAATCGTGAATGAATCTTATAATGATTGGGCCGATTTCGCCAGCCTCGCGAAGTCATTAAGCCGCAAAAGGTTACGAATAGCATGCCCGGCAAGATCGGTTTCTGCTTCATCAATAATATCAATAGTTTACGGCAAGCCTCCCAATCTTGCCTTTTATTTTGCCCGCCAATTTGATATAACAAAAACAAGATCGAATAAACCCTTTACCTGTAGATCAGATCCGGTTTTGAGTTGAAAATAAATAGCAACTAAAAGAGGGTTTTGATGCTCTAAGTTAGAGCAGTTGTCAAAATTCACTTAAAACTCGCTTTTTGATTTACTCACAATTAACGCACGTCAGGTAGTTGAAACCTTAGGCCCGAAAGATCGCTCAGAGCGTAGGATCCTTCACAGAATCATAAGAGGTATAATAATGATCAAGATATTTTCGCGTTTTTTGGTGGCTACGTTTGTGTTTGTTCTCGGCAGTGCGGCCATCGTATCTGCTCAAACGTCGCCCAGTGTTTTCCCCAACGTAAAAATTAAGAATTTCGGCCAGATGGACGAGCGTTATTATCGCGGCGGGCAGCCGGAAGCCGATGATTATAAATCATTGGCCGAACTGGGAGTCAAAACCGTGATCGACCTCCGCAATGACCCGACCGAATACGAAAAAGGCGCCGTCGAAGCTTTAGGAATGAAATATGTGAACATTCCGATGAGCGGCTGGAAATCCCCCAAGGATCGCGACGTTCAGGCGTTCTTAAATCTGCTCAATCACCCGGAGACGGGCACGGTTTTCGTTCACTGCAAAGCGGGAATACACCGCCCGTCGGTTCTGTTGGCCGACGAGATTCTCGCGGTCGGCGATATGGCGTTTCAGGAGCGCTGCCTGCAGAAGGTCCGCGAGCTGGCGCGCGAAACGGGCTGACCGTGCTCTTTGTGTCGCACGACATGGAGGCCGTGTCGCGCATCTGCGATCGCGTGATCTGGGTCAAGGACGGCGCGCTGCACCGTGACGGGCGAACCGGACGAGATCGTCACTGAATACCAGAACGCCGCGTGGGAGATGCTGAGCTCGGCGAGAAGCCGGAAGCCAAGGGCAGCAGCCATGCCGGTCGAAGTACGGTGAGATCGTCGATGTCAAGCTGCTGTCGGCCGACGGCCGGGAGATCGGATCGCCGCCGCAGCTCGGAAGATGTCTACGTGCGAATCCGATTCCGAACGTGTCGGGCACGGACGCGAGTGCGCTGCGCGATCGATCTGATTTTCGAAGGGTGTCCTGGTGTTCCGGTCGGCGCAGCCTGAGCTGATCTGGTTGTCCGCCGAGATGCTCTATGAGGCGGTGGTGAAGATACCCGCCAATCTGCTGTCCGAAACGAACTACACGGTCAATGTCAGCATCACGCTGATCCGTGGCGAGCGCGAGGAGCATGCGCTGGTCGTGAACAACGCGCTGGCCTTCATGGTGTACGGGGCGCAGGCCGCCGACGTCTCCGGAAGCCTGCACCGAATTGGCGTCGTCGATCCGACACTCGAGTGGAGCCTGGAAAGGAAGGCGGATGTCGTCCGCGCCTGACGGTACGCTTGGCTCGGCGAGCGCGACGGCCGATATCTGGGTGATCGAGCCGCGGCAACACGGGGCGTTGGACCGTATCCGTGAGCTGTGGCGTACCGTTATCTCTGGTGGTACTTCGCTGGCAAACGATCACATCCCAGTTCAAGCGAAGCAAACTCGGCTGGCTGTGGCTGCTGTTGCGGGTGGCGGGCCCGGTGGGGCTCAATGCCATCATCTTCGGCGGCGTGCTCGGCAGTCTCCTCAGGGTGACCTGTGCCGTACTTCCTGTTCTTCCTGTGCGGCACGGCGACGTGGCTGCTGTTCGAGCGCTCGTTGCTCTTTATCACGCGCAGCCTGGAAGAGAACCGGCGGCTCGTCACCGCGCGTCTATTTTCCTCGGCTGATCCTGCCGGTGGCCGCCGTGGCTCCGGGCCTGGTCTATCTCGTCGATCCTGCTCGTGGTGCTGGTCGGCACGGTCTGTTCTTCCATCAGCGCGACGGCATGTGGTACGTCCTTGCTGCCCCGAGCTGCTGGTGTCGGTCGCGGCGATCGTCGTCAGCCTGCTGTTCGCCGTCGCGGTCGGCCTGTGGACGTCGGTGCTTCAGGCCCGTTATCGTGACATCCGCTACGCGCTCCGCTACGTGATGCCGTTCTGGTTTTGCTTGACGCCGGTCATTTACCCGTCTCGCAGATGCCGGACGCTTCGCTGGTTGGTGGCGCTCAACCCGATGGCGCCGATGGTCGAGGCCGTTCAAGTGGGGAACGCTGGGCGCGGGCGTCTTCCCGACGGTGGCGTCGGTTGCCACGTCGCTCTCGCTCGTCACCTGACGTTGTCGACCGGCATGTGGTTTTTCAATCGTGAAGAAGCGGCGTCAATCGACAAGCTGTGAACGACTGCAGTCTGATAGCTCAATGAAGATTCTGTTCTCCATGCGCCACTCCGGGCGCGCTGCGCAATTACACGTCGACGCTGAAGGAGCTCGCGCGCACGCGGCGCATCACATCCACCTGGCGTTCATGATGCAGGACAAGCTCGGCGACGGGCGCCTGCTGTGGGAGCTGACCAACGATCACCCGAAGATCACCTACCACGAGCTCGGCAAGAAGACGCCGTGGCGGTTCTGGCTCGGTCTGGCGCGCGGCCTGCGGTTCACGACGGACTACGTCCGCTACCTGACGCCGGAATACAGGACGCCACGCGCTCCGGGAGCGCGCCGGGCAGCGCATCCCGCGGACCGCTCCGGATGTTCTTTCGTCTGCCGGTGTTTCGCACACGCGGCGGGCGTGGCGCGCGGCCGCGACTGCTGCGAACGTCATCGAGCGTGCGCTTCCGCTCGACCGCTGGATTCGCGACATCGTCACCTCGCAGAATCCGGATGTCGTGCTGGTCACGCCGCTCGTGGACATCGGCTCGGACCAGGTCGAGTACGTCAAGGCGGCGCGCGCGCTCGGCATTCGCAGCGCGCTGTGCGTCCACAGCTGGGACAACCTGACGAACAAGGGGCTGATCCGCGTGCTGCCGGACAGGGTGTTCGTCTGGAACGAGGCGCAGAAGCGCGAAGCGGTCGCGATGCACGGCGTCAGCCCGGAGCACGTCGGTCGTGACCGGCGCGCCGGTCTACGACCAGTGGTTCGCGCGCCGGCCCAGCACCACGCGCGAGGAGTTCTGCGCGCAAGATCGGCCTGTCGCCGGACAAGCCGTTCTTCCTGTATCTCTGCTCGTCGCAGTTCATCGCGCCCGACGAGGCGGAGTTCATCGCCGAGTGGATCCGCGCCGTCCGATCGGCGCCCGATCCGCGCGTGCGCGAGCCGGGCATCCTGATCCGCCCGCATCCGGAAAACCTGCAGCCGTGGCAGCGCTTCGACGTTCGACGAGTTCCAGGACGTCGTCGCTCTGGCCGCGCGGCGGCGCCAACCCGGTCGACGCGCGCGTCGAAGAACGACTACTTCGACTCGATGTATCACGCGGCCGCCGCGGTCGGCATCAACACCAGCGCGCAGATCGAGTCCGGCATCGTCGGCCGTCCGGTCTTCTCGGTGCGCGTGCCCGAAGTACGCGGGCACGCAGGAAGGCACACTTCACTTCCACTATCTGCTGAAGGAGGGCGGCGGCCTGCTGCACATGGCCGACGACGCTCGACGAGCACGCCCGCGACGCTGTCAGCGGCGCTCGACCGGACCGAGGAGGACGCGCGCCGGCTGCGCGGATTCGTCGAGGCGTTCGTGCGGCCGAACGGCCTGGACGTGCCGGCGACGCCGATGCTTGCCGACGCGATCGAAGAGCTGGCCGCGGATGCCGCGCCGGCGCCCGAGCGTCTGCCGCTCTGGCTCTATCCGCTGCGGGCCGTGCTCTTTCCGATCGCGCTGGTGCTGAAGATCGGTGCGCGCGACGTCACGCGGCTGACGCGGAAACGGGAGCGGCAGCTACGGCCGGTGACCGTCGGCAACGGTTCGTGCGAAGCGCATCGTCTGGCGATGCTCGACTTGCTGTCTTCCGTTTCGGGCCGATCGAAGCGCTTCGCGCAAGCGCTACATCGTCCCGCGCGTCGCTGCCGCACATGGCGGACGGGGAGCACGCCGACCGAGGAGATGGTCGCGGTCCCGCGGATGCTCCAGCGGATGGCGCGCCAGCGACCGGCCGATCATCGTCGGCCCGTGGCTGAGCGAGGTCGGCTTCGAGCTGCTGTACTGGATTCCCTTCCTCAACTGGGTGAAGACCTATCGGCACGTTCGATGCCGAGCGGCATGGTCGTGGTCTCGCGCGGCGGCGTGCGGCGCCTGGTACCGCGACATCGCGACGCACTACATCGACCTGTTCGACTTCTACACGCCCGGAGCAGTTCCGCGCCAAGAACGAGCAGCGGCTCGCCGAGAGCAAGCAGAAGCATCTGGCTGCTGTCGGAGTTCGATCGCGAGATCCTGAAGGTCGTCTACCAGCACATCGGCGCGAAGGCGTCGACACTGCTGCACCCGATGTACATGTACCGGCTCTTCTATCCGTTCTGGAAAGAGCCAGATGTCGATCAGCCTGGTCGACACGTTCGCCTC
>CAVSLK010000006.1:0-10362 GCA_963728685.1 uncultured Acidobacteriota bacterium
TATGGAGAATTTTCATTTTTCGTCGAGCATTGCCGATGACGTCCGGCATCCGTCGGAAAACCCTGCCGCGTATGAATGGTGGTATTTTGACGCCATCAGCGACGACGGGCGCGACTCCCTTGTGCTTATCTTTTTGGATAATTTCATTTTCTCCCCACGCTACAATTCCCATTGTCGAAAAAACCACGAGCGCACGGCGAAAAACCCGATCTTTCCGGCGCTGCAATGCTTTTATTATCGCAACGGCAAACCCCTGGGCCGCTCCGTCTGCGAGTACCCGGAAAGCTCATTTTCGGCGGACGCCGCCATTCCTTCCCGCCGGATAGGAAAAAATTCATTCCAGTTTGAATCGGCGCCATACGGCGAAGGTTACATTTTGCGGATCGACGCGCAGCTAAAAGGCTGCCGCCGCCTGAAAGCAAACCTGGAATGGCTGATGGTCGAGGGCAATCTTTTGCCCGCCTCGCGGCCTTCGAACAATTCGCATAAATGGAACCTGGTTGCGCCCCGCTGCGACGTGACGGGAAAAGTGGAGATCTACGACAAAGCGGGAAAACCGGGAGAGACTTTACAATTTCGCGGGACCGGTTATCACGACCACCGGAACGACGACCGCTGGCTGCCGGGAACGCTGCGCGGTTGGATGTGGGGACGCGCGCATTTTGCCGATGTGACGGCGGTTTTTTCCCACTATCATGAATTGGGCGCCGCGCAGCCGGTGACCAAGATGCTGCTTTCTTCCGTCGACGGGTTGCAGGATAAAATTGCGTACTGCGAGGAAAAGAATTTCGTCAGGAACATCTTCGGTTTGAAATACCCGAAACGCCTGACCTTTTACAGCCGGGACAATATCCGTTTGCGGCTGAAACAAACCCGGGTCATCGAGGCTAATCTCTTCTACCTGCGTTTTCTGAGCGAGGCGGTTTTGACCGTGGGCGACGGCAAGCCGCGCAAGACCATCGCGGTCACCGAATTTTTCAATCCCAAAGCTCTCCGGTATCGCTGGCTGGATTGGATCACCAACCTGCGCATCAGCCGCATGCGCTAGTTTTGCCAACGCCTTAAATTCGGGATGACATTGCCCGACATTTCCGTGGCCTGTTCCCGTGTGAAACCCAGATTAGCGGTCATAAAATCGACCGAGCTTTGAACCATCTCGTCCACGGTCTGGTCCGGATTGGTAAAAGCGCCGTTCTGAAAACAGAATTTACAATATTCGGCGCTTTTGGAACCGTCACTTTCAGTTCCGTAACCGTCAAATTCATCGGAAAGCGGCATCCCGCAGCTCTGGCAGCGAATTTTATCTTCCATAGTTTTTTCCTTACTGTGCGCTTGTAGTTTAGAGTTACGCGTTTACGCGTGAGAGTTCAAAGCGTTTCACGCCTAAAGGCGTAACTCTGAACCGTTCATAATTATCTTTATCCCAGCTTTACCGCGGTCCCGTAAGCCAGAACTTCCGTCGCGGTCTGGGAAAATTCGGTGGCGTCATAGCGCATCCCGATGATCGCATCGGCGCCGATCGCCTGGGCGTGGTGCACCATCCGGTTAAAAGCTTCGACCCGCGCTTCTTCGCAAACTGCGGTGAATTCTTCGATATTACCGCCCGCGATGGATTTCAACCCGCCGATAAACCCGCGCCCGATGCCAGTAGCGCGCACTACGATACCGCGCACGATGCCGCCATACTGAATTATTTCTTTACCCACCACTTCGTTGCCTGTAGTTACGATCATTTCTCTTAACCTTTCATTTATTCGTATCGTAAAGCTTCTATCGGATCCAGCCGGCTCGCCCGGAAGGCCGGCAGCACCCCGGAAACAAAAGCGATCCCGCAAATAAGCAGCGCCACCAGGATCATCGAGACCGGAGAGAATAACAGGAAACTATAGCCTTCGAACGATTCATTATAATATTTCGAAGCCACGCTGTTGCTTATGCTCCCGACCACCACCGCCGCGCCGATCCCCAGCACCGCGCCCCAAAAACCGATCAGGACGGATTCCAGTGTGAACAGGAAAAATATCCTGGCGCGGCTCATCCCCAGGGATTTCTGCAGGCCGATCTCCTTGGTGCGTTCCAGCACGGCGATCACAAGCGTGTTGATTATACCGAACGACGCCGCCAGCAGCGAAATAAAAGCAAAGAGGTTCATGCCGAGCTGGAAAATTCCGATGGCATCGTAAATGCGCTTGTTCTGATCGGCATAGGTTTCGGCCTCGAAGCCTTTTTCAGCGAGCGCTTTTTTTACCGCGTCGATCTTTTTCGGATCAGCGTTGTTTAGCTGTAGTGAAAAGCTGTAAAACTTGTCGTAATCGTCCGAATCTTTTTGCTGGGCCTCGTATATTTTCTTTTCGGTGGCCTGGTCGATGGAGGAAAATCTGGATTCCATCATCCCTTTGGTCGAGACCCCGACGATCTTTAGTTTTTCGGTCTGCATCCGCCGCGGGTTTCCGGCCTTGTATCCGACCGTGACCTCTTTGCCGATCAGGCTTTCCAGGTCGTCAGTCATCGCTTTTGCCACGCCGTACTGTAAAATGATCTGCCCCTCACCGGTAACCTGCTGCCCGGTCTCGATCTTCCGGGTCATTCCCTTCGCCATTGCGTTGACCATTGACACGTATTTTTTCTCGCCGTCGAGCGTCACATATTCCGAATGAACCGGGTAGCTCGGCGTAAAATCGACCACCTCGGGAAATTCCCCGGCCAGTTTTTCGATCTGCGAAAAAGTCACGAACCGGGTCGCCGGGTCGATCTCTTCGGTGGCCGGCGCGTCCTCTGTATATTCCATCGCGCCGCGCCTGGCGCCTTGATCTTCGAGCGTTTCTTTCTTGTGGACAAAAAGGACCTGCGTGCCCTCGTAATTTTTTACCTGCTTCTCGATATAGTCGGAGAGGCTGTCGCCGATCGCGTTGGTGATGGTAAGCGTAAAAGCGCCGACAAAGATCGCAAGCACCGTCAGCGTGGTCCTGAGTTTGTTGCGGAATAAATTACGGTTTGCCGTAACGATCAGGTCAGAGAGTTTCATATTATCTTTCCGCCACTATCCGGCCGTCTTTGAGCTCGATCCGGCGCGCGCATTTTCTCGCCAGCTCGTTGTCGTGGGTCACAATGATCAGCGCTATTTTATGGCTGTCGTTGAGCGCAAACAATTCATTTTCGATCATCTCTGAGGTGTAGGAATCGAGATTGCCGGTGGGCTCGTCGGCAAAGATCACCTTGGGTTCGGACACCAGCGCGCGGGCGATGCAGACGCGCTGTTTTTCTCCGCCGGAAAGGTCCTTAGCCTGTTTTTTTGCCTTGTCCTCGAGTCCCACGACTTTGAGATATTCGTGAGCTTTTAACCGCCGCTCTTTCTTTGAAACGCCGCGGATCTTTAGGGGCATAATGACATTTTCCAACACGGTATCGCGCCCGCTCAGAAAAAACTGCTGAAAGATAAAGCCGAAGGTTTTGTTGCGAAATGAATTGAGCGCTTTTTCGGAGAGGCCGGAAATCTTTGCGCCTTCGAACAGAATGTCGCCGCTGGTGGGAGAATCGAGACAGGCCAAAAGATGCATCAAGGTGGATTTGCCGCTGCCCGATTTGCCGGTAATGGCCAGGCAGTCGTGCGCGGAGATGCTGAGGTTCACATTATCGAGCGCGGTAAAACTGTCCGCTCCGCTCTTATATGTTTTGACGATATTTTCCGCTTTCAACATACAGCTTGTTACGTCAGACCTCGCGGGAAAGTTCACATCCGTAACAAGCCTAGTATGTCTTAAGCGATTTTCGATCCGTCTTTACACCCAGATCTTTTTTGTTTTGACGAGCCAGGCCTTGCGTTCGGCAAGGCCGATCAAGCCGCCGTTTATCGCTTTGGTGACCTTGGTTATGTCGTCCGCGTCGGCAAACGCGTTGCAGCCGCTGGCCTTGAATTCCGCGGCCGCAATTTTAAGGGCCAGGTCGGAAGACGCCAGGTCGGGATTAGCTTCCAGATCGGCGCCGATCCGCTGCCCGTGTTTTCTGTAAGATTCCCCGCCCGGTGAGCTGCAGCAAACCTCTTCCGTGATATTTCCAGCCGTCGCCGGGGTCCACGTTTCCCATTCTTCCGCCGTAAACTTTGTTCGCCAGTTTTTCCGGATTGTTCGCAAACGGCTGGGCGGAGGCCAGCGTCTTAAAACGGCTGGGCCAGACCTGCATCATCCTTTTGGCGGTGTAATTCATATTCTCGTCAAGGATCGTAAAAGCTCCCGATTCATGTAATATCTGCGCCATAAAATGCGCCACGCGCAGCTTGTTGGCGTTGATCCCGAATTCCGCGAGCACGGCATCTGCCTCTTGAAACGCTTGCGCATACGCGGGCTTTATTTTGGGGGCCAGTTTTTTAACTTGCTCCATCGTGACTGGTGTCATTGGTTTTCTCCTTAGGGGAATTATTTATCTTCTATTATAAATGAGAAAAAATGCGAAACGTTTCATTGTTAGATAATAAATCGCCGCCGGCTTTCGCTGGCGGCAATTTAAAAGAAGCGCTAAGCCGCTAATAGCTGCCGCAAAACGTAGGGCAAAATCCCGCCGCCCTTGTAATATTCCACCTCGATCGGCGTATCGATGCGCAGGATCAAAGGCATTTCCTGCGTCGAGCCGTCCGCGCGGGTGATGTGAAGCATTACTTCCTGCTGCGGTTTGATCTGCTCGACCTCGAGGCCCGTCAGGTCGAAAGTTTCCGTGCCGTCCAGGCCTAACGACTGCACCGAATCGCCCTCTTTGAATTGCAGCGGCAGCACGCCCATTCCGACCAGGTTGGAGCGGTGAATTCTTTCGAACGATTGCGTTACCACGGCTTTCACGCCCATCAGGCGCGTGCCCTTTGCCGCCCAGTCGCGCGAACTCCCGGTGCCGTATTCCTGCCCGGCAAAGATCATCAGCGGAGTTCCTTCTTCCTTGTATTTCATCGCCGCGTCATAAATGGTCATCTCCTGGCCGCCGGGCTGGTGTTTGGTGAAACCGCCTTCGACCGGCGAGACCATCAGGTTTTTGATGCGCACATTGGCAAAAGTACCGCGCAGCATTACCTGGTCGTTGCCGCGCCGCGAGCCGTAAGAATTGAAATCTTGCGGAACGACGCCTTTTTCCTGAAGGTAAAGCCCGGCCGGAGAACTGGGTTTGATCGAACCCGCCGGAGAGATGTGGTCGGTCGTGACCGAATCGCCGAAGATGGCCAAAGCCCGCGCGCCCTTTATATCGGAGAAACTTCCCGTTTCCATTGAAAAATCTTCAAAATACGGCGGCTCCTGGATATAAGTCGATTCCGCGTCCCATTCATAAACCGCGCCATGGGAAGTCGGGATCTGGTTCCACATCGGGTTTTGTTCGGCAAATTCGCTGTAAAGCTTTATATAAGTTTCCGGGTCGAAAGCCGCCTGCAAAACATCCTTCACTTCTTCGAGCGAAGGCCAGATGTCTTTCATAAAAACATCGTTCCCGTCTTTGTCCTGCCCCAGCGGGTGGAGATAGACGTCCTTTAAAACGGTTCCCGCCAGCGCGTAAGTTACCACCAGCGGCGGCGACATCAAAAAGTTCGCCTTGATATTCTGGTGGACGCGCGCTTCGAAATTGCGGTTGCCGGAAAGTACCGAAGCGGCGATCAGGTCGTGGTCGACCACCGCTTCCTCGATGCCCAGATCGAGCGGCCCGGAATTTCCGATACAGGTAGTGCAGCCGTAACCGACCAGGTTGAATCCGATCTCGTCCAGGTATTTCTGCAACCCCGTTTTTTCCAGGTACTGTGTGACGACGCGCGAGCCCGGCGCCAGGCTGGTCTTTACATAGGGCGGGATCTTCAAACCTTTCTCGACGGCTTTTTTCGCCATCAACCCCGCCGCCAGCATCACGCTCGGATTTGAAGTGTTGGTGCAGGAAGTGATCGCGGCGATCAGCACGTCGCCGTGCCCGACGGAGGTCGTTACCGGTTTGAATTCACCGATGGGATTATCCACGCGATCCGGCGTCGGACGGTTATTTATCATCTCGACTTCGGTCGTAACGTTGGTGTTCCCCGGCGTGGTGTTGTTAATAGCCGGTTCCGGAACACTCGCTGAAGACTGTTCGCCGCCGCCGGTAGTGGGAACTATGGAGCAGGCATTCACACCCATCGTCACCGCAAAACGCTTTTCCAGTTCTTCGGCGGTTTTACCGTAGCCCCCATCGCGCCGCGGCAATGCTGAAAAGCTCGACGAACCTGTCGTCAAGACTGGAAAGCTCGATACGGTCCTGCGGGCGTTTCGGCCCCGCCACGCTCGGCGTGATCGTCGCCAGGTTGAGTTCCAGCACGGTGGTGTAATCGACTTCGCCTTCCTGCGGAATGCCGAACATTTCCTGCGCCGTGTAATAGCTGCGGATGGTTTCGATCTGCTCCGCGCTTCTGCCCGTGTTTCGGAAATACTCCAGCGTCTTATCATCCACCCCGAAAAATCCCATCGTCGCGCCGTATTCCGGCGCCATGTTCGCGATGGTGGCGCGGTCGGTCGCCGGCAGCGACGAAGCGCCTTCACCGAAGAATTCCACGAACTTTCCGACCACTTTTGCTTTCCTCAGCATTTCCGTGATGCGCAGCACCAGATCGGTGGCGGTCGTGCCCTGCGGCAGCTCGCCCGACAGGTGAACGCCGACCACGTCCGGGGTCAAAAAATAGACCGGCTGCCCGAGCATTCCCGCTTCGGCCTCGATGCCGCCGACGCCCCAGCCACGATACCGAGCCCGTTGATCATTGTCGTGTGCGAATCCGTGCCGACCAGCGTGTCGGGAAAATATACGCCGCCCTGTTCAAACACGCCTTTTGCCAGATATTCCAGATTTACCTGGTGCACGATACCGATCCCCGGCGGCACCACGCGAAAGCCGTTAAACGCCTGTGTGCCCCATTTCAGAAAACGATAGCGCTGCTCGTTGCGCTTGAATTCCATCTCCATATTGCGCGTGAAAGCGGTTTCGCCGCCCGAATAATCCACCTGCACGGAGTGGTCGATCACCAGGTCGACGGGAACGAGCGGCTCGATCACGCCCACGTCTTTGTTCATTCGCTGCACCGCGCTGCGCATCGCCGCCAGGTCTACCAGCAGCGGGACGCCGGTAAAATCCTGCAAGATCACGCGCGCCACCACGAACGGGATCTCTTCGATGCGCTCGTCTGCCGCGCCCCAGCCCGCCAGTTTGCGAACGTTTTCCAGGCTGACCTTCTTGCCGCCGTCAAAATTTCTCAGAACCGATTCCAGCACGATGCGGATCGAAACCGGGAGCCGCGAGATCTTGCCGATGCCTTCTTTTTCCAGTTGAGGTAATGAATAGAATACGCCGTCGCCGCCGTTTCCCGTTTTAAAGGTCTGCCGGGCGTTAAATAAATTGTGTGTCATAAGTTTCGCTTGGTTGGTAAAAAACCACTGCTAATATCTTTCATTTTACTGCTAACTTTAAAAAAGCGTCAATTTGATAAGAAAAACTGTATTTGGCAAAAGCTTAATTGAGCATAACTTATTTATTGTATAAAGATGCCGGAACCGGGAGCGGTAGCGGCGGGCAATTTAATTGCCGCAAAAAGGCACAAGAAACACAAAAAATATTTTCTGCGCCTTTTGTGCTTTTTTGCGGCTAATCATTTTTATTTACCCGGTCGCTACCGCTCCCGGTTCTGACATTGTATCCGAGCGCTAATCGCGTTATGATTCAGCGTTTGAGGTTAAACAATAAAATGAACGACGGTGGCAGTAGTTACAATGACCCGAGCAAGCGCGGCAGTGAAAAAATTAGGTATCGGGCTGCGTCGTGGAGCTTCACGATTCCGTCATGGTTTGTTTCCTCGCCTGTCTCCCCGCAATAGACTCCTTGCATATCTCGCAATTCTGGGCCCGGGCATGATCGCCGCCAACGCCGGCAACGATGCCAGCGGCATCGCCACTTACTCAACGGTTGGCGCCAAATACGGTTATAACCTGCTGTGGGTTTTTCTCCCGATGCTGGTCAGCCTGCTGTTGGTGCAGGAAATGTGCGTGCGGATGGGCGTAGTGACCGGCAAGGGACTGGCCGACCTGATCCGCGAGCAATTCGGCGTGCGCCAGACGGTTTTTGTCATGATGGCTTTGCTGGTAGCCAATATCGGCGTGATCATTTCCGAATTCGTCGGCATTGCGCAGGCCGCTGAACTCTTCGGGGTCTCTCGCTATTTGGCAGTGCCCGCTGGCCGCGGCTGCTATCTGGTGGCTGGTGGTCCGGGGCACGCAAAAACGGGTCGAGCAGGTTTTCCTGGTAATGTCGCTGGTATTTCTCAGCTATATTGTTTCCGCTTTTTTGGCAAAACCCGACTGGGTAGAAGTTTCCGAGGAAATGTTCAGGCCTCACATCAGTTTTTCCGCCGGGTATCTCTTTACCGTAATGGCGCTGATCGGTACCACGATCACACCTTTTATGCAGGTGTTCGTGCAGTCTTCGGTGGTGGAAAAAGGAATGGGCAAGGAAGATTACAAGCTGGCGCGCGCCGATGTAGTGGTCGGGAACGCTCTTTGCCATGATGATCGCTATATTCATCGTAATTTCCACCGCCGCCACTTTACACAAATCAGGCATTACCGAACTGGACTCAGCCGCTACCGCGGCGGTGGCTTTGGCGCCCGTAGCGGGGCAGTATGCCAAATATTTGTTCGCCATCGGGCTTTTCGGGGCGGCGATGCTGGCGATGGGCGTGCTTCCGCTGGCGACCGCTTATTCACTGAGCGAGGCGCTCGGTTTCGAAAAAGGCCTGTCCCACAGTTTCCGCGAAGCGCCTATCTTCCTCGGGATATTCACGGCGTTAATTGTCATGGGATTGATGGTGGCGCTGATACCCGGCATTCCCCAGATCCAACTGCTGCTTTTAACTCAATGCGTCAACGGGCTTCTTTTACCGGTGCTGATGGTCAGCATACTGCGGCTGGCCAACAATTCGGAATTGATGGGAGAATATAGAAACAGCAAGTGGTTCAACTGGCTGGCGTGGGCAGTAACGATCGTCATTTCATTGCTTTCCATCCTGCTTATCGGAAAGACAATATTCGATATTTTTGTAAAACTCTGATAAATTTTCAGCGGGTCACGCTATGAATATCGCCGAGTTCAGGAAACGACTCTTAATTACCCTCTTAGCAGGGGTGATAGTTTTTGTCTCGCTTATCGTGCTTTCGTTCATCGAACCTTTCCTGACCACCTACGTTAATAAAATTTTAATTAATACTTTCTTCATTCTTGACGAGCAGAATAACCGGCAGCTCGACGTGACAAAGGCGCAGCCTTTTCTCGATCTCTTTATAAACTCACTGAGAATATTGAGGGTCATTTTGTGGATGGCTTTTGTGGTGGCGCTTGTCCGTTTCATTCACTTCGTTGTTTTTAAGAGGACCGCGGATAGGGAAGGAAAAGCGCAGGCCCCGACCCTGATGAGGAATATTTTCTCGATAGTGATTTATATCGTGGCCCTTTTCACTCTCCTCAAATCGCAGTATCCGGGTGTCGATCTGACCTCCGTCTTTACCACCTCCACCATCCTCGGCATCATCATCGGCCTGGCGCTGCAGGACACGCTGGGTAATCTTTTCGCCGGGCTGGCGATGCAGGCGGACGAGCCGTTCCGGGTCGGAGACGTAATACACATTCCCAACAAGGGCACGGGAGTAGTGGAAAGCGTTACCTGGCGCGGCGTCAAAATACGCACTTTTACCAATCGCCTGGTCGTCATCAGCAATGCCATTTTGGGAAAAGAGATCATCGAAGTTTCCCCGCGCGATAATTTGAATGCCCGGCTGGTCAATTTCAGCACCCGCTACACGGATTCCCCGGCAAAGACGATAAAGGTAGTGCGCGACCTGGTCAGGCAGGTCGAAAACGTGTCGCCGAAAATTCGCCCCATCGTGCGGGTGAGAAACCTGGGCGATAACGGCATCGAGTGGGAAGTGAAATTCTGGCTGGAAGATTACACCAAATATAACGACACCGACGCGCTGGTCCGCCAGCGCATCTGGTACGCCTTTCAACGCGAAGACATCGGCATGCCTTTCCCGATGCGCACCCTGGAATTCGTCAAGGGCGAGGAAAAAGAACCGGTCGATATGACGCAAAACAATATCATCGACCGGCTCAGCAAGGTGCAGATATTCGCGCCGCTTTCCGAGGAAGAAACGCGCAGCCTGGCCGAAGCGACGGAAAAACGGATCTTTGCGCCGAAAGAGATCATCGTCCGCGCCGGCGAAAAAGGACAGTCGATGTTCGTGGTGCATCGCGGCTCGGTCAATGTTCAATACGGCGAGCACGGCCATCTTCGCGACGTCAACACATTGCACGAAGAGGAGGCGGCGGTCA
>CAVSLK010000007.1:0-119857 GCA_963728685.1 uncultured Acidobacteriota bacterium
CGATTTATTTTTTCTCCGGCGGCAGATCGCCGTAGGTGTCCAATTGAAATAGCCAGTTTTTGCCGGCTTTTTTCGTCACTACCACAAACTGGCCGCGCCCCTGGCCGATCTGCTTGCCGTCCTTGAATGTGGTGAGCGTATAGATACCCACGTCATAACCCATCTTGTCGGTTACTTCGCGCTGCGTTATGCGGAAAGTGATAGTCATCGTCTGCCCGCGCTGCTTTACGCTGTTGAAAAACCCGGCGAAATTTTCCCGGATCGCCGCACGCCCCTTCAACGGCTTGCCGCCTGCGGGAAGATAATCGGCATTTTCAGTGTAAAGGCCGGCAACGGCGTCGACATCAAGCCCGATATATGCCGCGGTGAATTTCTTGTAAATATCGTCGATCTCTTTATGGGCCGCAACGCCGGAGTCGAGTTGAAGCGAAGCTTCGGTAGATTGAGCGGAAACCGATACGGCTATGGTTAAAAACAAGATCCCAAGAGCGAATTTATGTTTCATAATGTTGTAATTGTTTAGGAGAAGGCCGGTTGTGTCAATAGCGCGAGTGTGCCGGTGGCCCAAGCGTAAGCGCGGGCGTACTTTTCAATTAAGAACGCGCCCTCCCTAACGGTCGGACTACCGGCACTAAGCCGCCGAGTTCATAGGCAAAATTCGAAACCTGACCAGCCCGACCGTCACCTTCTGGCCGAGAGCGAGCGGAAACGTGGTAGTCTCGGTTTTCGGGCGGATCACAGTGATCAGCGGATCGCCGGGCAGGTCGAGCACTACGATCACTTTTTCAAACGCCCCGACAAAATTGACCTCTTTTATTATGCCTTCGGTAAGCTTCTGATAGTTCTGCGTCAGATTTTCCGGCTTGCGCAGAAAGACGTCTTCGGGACGGAAGACTAGTTTGACCTTATCCGCTTCTTTCAATGCGAATGTCTGCAATTGAAGGCTGATCCCATCACTCACAAAATTCTGCCCTTCGATCTTACCTTCGATCAAATTGGCGGTGCCGAGAAAAGTGGCAACATATTCCGTCGCCGGGTCGCTGTATATCTCGTACGGCACGGCGATCTGGTCGATGTGTCCCTGGTTGATCACGGCGATGCGGTCGCCGATCTCCAGCGCTTCTTCCTGGTCGTGGGTGATAAAGATCGCGGGCTTGTTTATCTTTTTCATCAACAAGCGAATGTCACGCCGCAGGCTGGAGCGGATCTGCGCGTCGAGCGCGCTGAAAGGTTCGTCAAACAATAAGATCTCCGGATCGTACGCCAGCGCGCGGGCGATGGCCACGCGCTGCTGCTGGCCGCCGGAAAGCTGGTAAGGATATTTTTTTCGGTGTTCTTCGAGCTCGACCAGCTCGATCAATTCGTTGACTTTTTTCTTGACCTCTTTTTTCCGGCTGCCGCGCAGGCGCAGCCCGTAACCGATATTTTTTTCCGCGTTCATCTGCGGAAAAAGCGCGTATTGCTGGAAGATGACGCCGACTCCGCGTTCGCGCGCCGGCAGCTCCGAAACGTCTTTGCCGTGCAAAAGAACCCGGCCCGTGTTGGCGGTTTCCAGGCCCGCGATGATGCGCAGGATAGTGGTCTTACCGCTGCCCGAAGCGCCGAGCAAAACCACGATCTCGCCTTCATCAACGTGGAAATTTATATTGTCCAACACTACCGTCTGCCCGAACTTTTTGCTCAGGTTCTGAAAGCTTCCGGCGGGTGTCTTTTCGTCATTACTGATCATAAGTTCTTTTCGTGAATCGTGAATCGTGAATAGTTTTTTTCGTGTAATTAGTGTGGTTTCGTGGTTAATTCCGGTGCGTTTATTAATCTTTAAAGCAAGTAACCACTAAGCGCACGAATAACACGAAACAATTCACAATTCCTTATTCACTACTTCCTGTCCAGCCAATTCTGCGCGAAAAACAGCACGCTGAAGATCGCAAACGAAAACAGCGCCAGCACGATGGCGATGGCATTGGCGGCTTCCACCTGGCCCTCGTTGAATTTGGCGTAAATGTAAAGAGGCGCGGTTTGGGTCTGCGATGCCAGATTCCCCGAAACCAGGATCGTCGAGCCAAATTCCCCGACGGCGCGGGCAAAGGTCAGCAGCGCTCCGGTCACGATCGCCCCGCGAAGCGAAGGCAGCGTGACGTGCCAGAATGTCTGCCAGCGGGTAGCGCCCATCGTCGCCGAAGCCTCCTCCAGCGACTGGCTCATCGTGTCAAAAACCGGCTTTATCACCCCGAATGCCAGCGGAAACGTCACAAAAATGTTTGCCAGGATGATCGCCCAGGCGGTGAACATTATATTGACATGCGGCGCCGTGTACCTTCCCAAAATGCCAAAAGGCCCCCACAACAGCAGTAATGCGAAACCCGCCACGGCGGTCGGGATCGCGGTCGGTAGCGAGATAAGCACGGTGACGGCGTTGCTGCCCCAAAACCTGTACTTCGAAAGAACATAGGCCGCAAAAAGTCCGAAGACCACATTAAAGACCGTGGCCCAAAAGCTGGTGACCATGGAAAGCTGCAGCGCGAAAATGGCTTCCGGCGCAACAAGCGCCGCCCAGAATTTATCCAGGCCGCTGGCGGTGCCGTAAATAAAGATCGAAGCGAGCGGCAGCAGGATAAGCGGCAGCATCACCGCCACCATCACAAAGATGCTGAGCGGTTTTACAATATCGTAACCTCTTACATGACGCATTCCTGCCATAGATCAAACTTATTTCTTTGTCTGCACCTGATCGCGGAAGACACGTTCCACCACATCCGGGTAAGCTTTGTCCCAACCTCCGAAAAATTCCACTGTAAAGGGCATCTCTATCTTAGCAAATTTTGGATTAGCGTTATTGAAATTTTCATTGGTCGCGGAGCGGAAATAATACTTGACAAATGCCTGCTGCGCCTCGTCGGTCCAAAGGTATTTTAAAAACGCTTCTACCACGTTTTTTTCGTCGGGTGTTATGTTGCGGTCAATGATCACCGCCGGGTGTTCGCTAAAAATGGTCGATTTTGGAATAACGATCTCGCACGGCGAACCCGCGTCTTTCATCGTCAATCCTTCCAGCTCGTAAGTGATAAGCGCATCGCCGTAGCCCGTTTCAAACTGGGTACGGGCCGCGCGCGCCGAGTCCGGCGTTGAAACGACATTTTTCCAGATCGCCTGCAGTGTATGCAATGCCCGGACGGGGTCGGCCGTCCCTGTTTCGGCTTCGGATTTTTTCAACTCCGAGCCGTACATTGATAGGATCGACCATTGCGCGCCGCCTGAGCTGATCGGGTCGGGATGAATAACGTCTATGCCGTTTCTTCCGAGATCGGCAAAATCTTTAATGCCTTTTGGATTTCCCGGACGCACCAGGATCACAAAAGGAGTTTTATTTATGATGCCCCTGTTCGGCATCGAGCGCCAATCGTTAGTAACCGCTTTCCCTTCGACCAGCCGGGTCACATCGCGTTCGATGGAAAGTATGGCGAGGTCGGCCGGCACGCCCTGTAGTATCTGGTTGGTCACGGTTTCCGAACCCGCATAAGAGCCGATTATATTGACGTCTTCGCCGTGCTCGTTTTTCCATTTTTGCTGAAAGGCGGGAATGACGGCTTTTTCCAGCGGTTCGCGCATGATCGAAAATCCATAGACGGTTATCGTCCGCCCCCCGTGCGAGGCGGGCGGCGCGGGCAAACAGGCGCTGAATAAAAGCACGAACAAGGTAACTATAGCCGGGGCTGATCTGGCCTTCATAATTTTCTCCTCATAAGCGCACCTTCCAGGACGTCCCGATCACGTTCAGGTCGCCCGGGTGCGAAAAACCGTCGTTCTGTCTCATATAGTAAATATCAAGCGACAATTGTTTCGTCAAAGTCTTGCTGATCCCTACGGTAAAACGGTTGCGCGAGAATTTTTTGGTCGCCGAATCGTAAAAGGGTTCCTCGGTGACATAGAATCTTGCCTGGGGAATAAATTTTATTTCTTTTTCAAAGGTCAGCGAAGGGCGGTAGCGCCAGGTGTTTACCGCGCGCTTGCGGTATTCAAACGTGCTGCGGTGCGAGAGCCCGAATGATTTGAACGGAAACTTATAACCTATCCGCAGGTTAAAGCGATGCTCGGTACGGAAATTTCCCGCGGTATTCCGCGCCTGAATATTCCAGTAAAACGGCTGTATCGACCATTCCTTGTTCGGCTTCCAGGTAAAGCCGATAGAGTAGCGCCCCTCGTTTAGACGCGTGATATTTTTGCCGAACCGCATCGTGACCGATGTGTTGAAATCGAATTGTTTTGTCATCGGCACGGTCAGCTGAATATCGTTCCATGATTGGATGTCTTCGTCGTCCTGGACTGTCTGGCCCGACACGCTAAGAAAGGCGCACGCAAAAAACGTGAAAAACAGGGCGGTTATTTTTAAAGCGTTCACTTATCCCTAACCCCCTTGTTTAAAAAATGCAGCGCCAGTTCCCTGGCCTGGGCGCGAAGTTCCGGCATGGCTGTGGATTCCCACATTATACCTTTCAGCGCGGTGCCGATGGCGTACAGATTCTCGGAGATCTCTCCCCGCTCGCCGGCTTCCAAACCCAGCGAAAGCGGATCGGTTTTGATCGCGCCTTTTGAAAGCAGATTTTTTACCAGCGGAACTTCCAGCCGGGCAAAATCGTTTTCCGAGCCGGTGCAATTGATCACCGCGCTCACGGGAATTTTTTCCTTGCCGAGTTTGATCTCGAATTTACCGTCCCTTCTGACGCGAATATTTTTAACTTTGCCCTTTTTGACATGCAATTGGCCCATCCATTGCATCCGGTAGAGTATTTCCGCGCACTCCGGCGGAATGCGGTGGCGCGAGACATTCCAGAAGTGCTTTAAATGGCGCATGAAGCGGCGCTTTTCATCCTGGCCGAGACGCAGCCATGTTTTTTGCGTAAAGGGACGCAGCGAATCGATCACCGCCCGCCAATTGCTGCTGTCGGATTCAGCCGCCTTGATGTGGGCGCGCACGCTCTTAAGCATTCCCGTGAGCTTGTGCTGCGCTTCGATCTCCGCTTCGAACGACTGGTAAGTAAAACCCAGTTTATGCACCGCCGGCAGCAGCCCGTGGGTGGAAGCGGCAAAGATCCGGCCTTTGTGATCATTGTGATAAAGGCTCAGCACGGCATCGACCATCGTCAGCCCGGTGCCGATCATAAAAATGTCATCCGCGGGATCTATCTTTTCCCCGATCTCATTACCCCAGGGATCGCCGAAATATTTCGCGGATGAAAGGAAATCCTGGCTCTCCATACGCGGCACAGGCGGAGGAAAATTTCCGAAAGCCAGCACCACTTTGTCCGAAGGCAGTCTTTTACCCGAACTGAGCCAGACCTCTGCCCCGTTTTCTTTGAACAAAATATCGATCGCCTCTTCACCGTGGAGGTTGACCCCGACATTTTCCGGCCTGGTTTCATAGGCCTCCCAAAAAAGTTTTTTCAGGTACTCGCCGTAGATGCGGCGCGGAACAAAATCCGTGGGCTTGAACGGATATTCCTTTTTTTCCAGCCACTCGTGAAAATGCCCCGCGTCATCGGGAAAAGCGCCCATTTTTCCGGCGGGCACGTTGAGCAGATGAAAATCTTTCGGGGTGGAATAAGCCACGCCCAGGCCGAGGCGCTCGTTCTTCTCAACGATATTGATCTCCAGCGGCTGGCCGTCGCAGTGACGAATGAGATTGACCGCCAGCAAAGTGCCGGTTGCGCCGCCGCCGATGATGGTGATCCTTTTCATCCTTTTCCCGCTGTAACGCCCATACCGGCGTTACTATACAAAAAGAGGTGTGAAGTCCACGCCTCACACCCCCTTAAACTTGATGGTCGTGTCCCTCTTCGTTACGCCTGCGAGATTAGCTGACGGGCTGGAAGCGAAGAAGTCTTCCGCAGATCGCTCTGCTAAGCCCCGGTTTCGCGGAAAAGATCCGCGAAACATTGGTTTTCCCGCGCCGCTTTTTACACGGCTTCGGCGGTCTATATTTGGGTAAGTTTATACAATCATAATACGGAAAGGCAAGAAAAAACTTGGTCTGAGTCATTCCCTGTGTAAGCCCTTTATAAAATGAACTTCTGACGTTTTCCGCCGAGACCCGGCTTTTCCGGGCCGAACTTGACAAAATAATTGGTATTGGTAGAATTTGAGTTTGCCACAAGCGGGAATAGCTCAGTGGTAGAGCGCGACCTTGCCAAGGTCGAAGTCGCGAGTTCAAGTCTCGTTTCCCGCTCCAAACTTCTAAGTATAAAGGCGTAAGGAGAAAGGAGAAAGTATTCGTTTTCTCCCTGAACCTTTCGCCTTTTGACTTTTAAAGGCGGCGTAGCCAAGTGGTAAGGCAGAGGTCTGCAAAACCTTTATTCATCGGTTCGATTCCGATCGCCGCCTCCAATAGAATCAATAACTTACACAAAGGGCACAACGATCAAAAATATCGACTGTGCCCACATTTGTGCCCACTCCATGCATAACTGCGCTGCTTTGGCTGATTCTCTGACCCGTTTCCCCAATACCGCAAACATAGTAGCTCCGGACCGCATAATCTTCTATTTTGGCCCTTCCGACGAATCTGACTATCAACCGCGCTTTTGCTTTAGCTTTTCAAACCCTTGCGCCGTTTTCGCTGCACGCAGCATTGCTGTAAATCTTTGTGCCGTTTATGCAGGATCAGGCTCAGGCTTTGGTGCGATACCCCGAGCAGCCCGGCCGCCTTTGTCACCCGCCCGCTCGCCTCATTCAGCGCTTTCAGGATGAGCTCTCTCTCATAGGAATGAACCGCTTCCGACAGAGAGAAATTTTTCCAATTGAAATATTTTTCACGTTTGAGAACGGATTCGGGATTGCCGGTCTCAAACTGTTTTCTGGCGATCCTTTGCAGACGGCTGATCGTGCTTATCTTGGGCGAGTTCTTCAACAGCTCATCTGCCTCCAGGTAAAGCGAGCGAATAACTATCTGCGTCAGATCAGCTTGAAGTTCTTCGATCTGGGTCAGCACCGCGTTTCCCGCGCTTTCCATATCACCAACTTTAAGCGCAGTTTCTTTAGCGTTTGCAAACGTACGTATGGCTTCGTCTACATTTCCTCCGCGGCTCAAAACCACGCCAAGTGTAGTGAGAGACTCAGCCAGTGTCGCATTCTCACCGCCTTTCCTCAACATCTTTACGGAAGTAAGAGCAGCAAGCTCGGCATCCGGCAAATTACCCTGCGCGATAAAAGTTCGGGCTTTGTTGTCATAAACCGAGGCCGCAAGCCCTTTATCGTTTAGGTGACTCAGTATCTCTAAAGCCGCATCGAAATGTAAATGTGCCTCAGTATATTTCTTAAGAGTTAATAAAAGAAAGCCTAAATTAATTTCTACACTTGCTAGAAACCGAAGGTGGCCTGCTCGTTGATAGAACTCAGCTGCTCGATGGTAATCTTCAACCGCGGAATTTAAGAAATCTGGCCGATCTTCCTCCTCTGCCTTGTGCCGCATTATAAGTGCACGATGAAAATAAAGCTTGCCACGAAGTACATCGCTTCCTTTTGTCTCGATAAGTGGCGTCGCCTGATTAATAAAATTCATAGCACAGTTATAACAACGCGCTGAAATTTCCACATTAACTGAACGGAGAAGTAATTTTCCTTGTAGCTCCGGAGAGAGATCAAAGCCGCTTGCTAATACGTCTTGAAGAATGACCCTAGCTTCGTTATATGCGCCTTCCCGCCAATAACAAACTGCCAGGTCGCTTCGTGCTTCGGCCCAATCCTGCTGAAAACCTATCGACTTAAACAGATCAGCGCTCTCGCTGATAAGATCTTTCGCTTTTTCCTGTGAGCCTGGAACCTGCTGCATACTTCCCAACCAACCGGAAAGCACCCCTACCCGCAACAGGATAGCTGCTTTTTTGCCAGCCAACTGATTGCCCATATCGGGCCTTACTCCTATGCCCTGCCACCACTCGCCCATAGCCTTTGCAGCCTTGACGTATTCACCTGAATTTTCCAGTTGTTTGGCGCGATCGCACGTCGCGATAATGCCCTGTTTTTGCCCTTTAAATGTTTTCGAAGCGCTCATAATTTGCCCGCCTTGAGTTTGGCAACTACTATTGCGAATGAGATCTTCCCCAAAATAAAAACAAGGGAGTTTAATCTATGCAAAAAAGTTCGTTAAAACTTTACATATCAACCTGTATACTCACGCTGTTACTGGCCGCCTTCACCTTTGCCGGTGAGGTTCAGTGCCCGATTGCTCCTCCGCCGCCGGATGAAGACGGGCGCGGCCCGGTGCCGGTCATTGTGAACACAAATCCTTCTGAAGGAAGTAGTTACCAGTTTCTAAAAGGTTTCTGGGAGTTCCTTTCGCAGAATACGGATCTGTTTTAACGGCAATTTTCAACTGCTTTAGCGGGTAAATTCAGGTGCCGCTTATTTCCATCGCGGCCCGGCCCTCTAAGTGTGCCTATTTATCCGATAAAGGATTATGGCCAGGAATTTCCGCCAAGATAATAGCATTATCTCTTGATATTAACAGATAGAAATCAATAGGTTTATTAATTTCTTGCAATAATGATTGCGAATACGCTTCTTTGAATGTAAAGTTTCGCCACCCGGCAAACTCATTGGATTGGTAGAAGGAAGTTTATTGCCATTGGAGGTTATGATCTAATGTGGGAGTTTCTAAACGGCGCAAGCCGAAATGTCAGTTCTATATTTGGACCTATAATTATTCTGAGGAGTATTCGTACAGGCGTTGTGCCCTGAGTTAGGGCGCCAATTCCTTGCCGATCCGCCACGAACGCTGGAAACTCGCTGTGCTGAAACACGAAAGTTGCGTTTGGTACCTGTTTTGCCTTTGAAAGGTTTTTTAAAATTGATCATTAAAGAGCAGAGAATCTGAGGCATCCGTCGCTCTTGATTTTATCTGGAAATGGCGTATAGTTTGGCTATCCCAACAAGGAGGGCTGAAGAATTTGGTGGTTTGCGAGCTTCCACGCTCCCGAACAAGTCCCAATTATCGGCTTGTACCGTACGAGTCCTGCTTTTCTAAGATTCCCTCGGTCCAAGTAAGTCGCTTATCAAGGGTTGCGCCTGAGGGTAGTTAAGGACGTCTTTGCACCCAAAAATTAAAAACCGTCGCTAAAGTTGGAGGGCGCACCCCAATGGTCATTCGTGAAGACGAATAGTCTTGCGACGGACTCTTCGCATCGCCAAACGCAACGTCCCGGCATGGGCGTCCCACTACTATGATCTACATATATCTCGCCATATCGCTACTTATTCTTGTTGTCCTAAGAGTGGTAAGAACGTATTTTGAGTACTCTTGCAGGACGCCCATTATGGGCGAGGACGGCTCCGAGGAATTCGATAGCCCATATCCCGGTCTTTTCTCCAGAGAATTTCTTTCGTCGTTTCTTAGGCGGAAAAAGTCGGACTGGATAGCGAAGGTGAGCGGGCCTGACAAATGGAAGCTTCTCGTCATACAGGGCGGGATAAAATTCTTCTGGTTCTTCTTTCTGGCCTCCTTGATTTTCAGTCTTCTGCAATTGTGGCTCGATACGACCACTGCTGTTGACAATGCCAAGGCAACGATTCTGGAGATCGAGCGCGCTCAATTTCAAATCAAGGAGTACCTTGGTGTTTTCAAACTAGGTCTCGGTTACGACTTTCTGTTGCTATTTCTCTTGATCGCTTTGGCCACCCAGTTTCCTTTACTGGAACGTCTGAATATCTCGGGAAAGCTCAAACCGGTTAATAAAGTTGTCAAAGCCGCGGTTTATTTCCTGGCGTTCACTACCTCATTCACTTTTTTTGGTAATCAGTTCGCCGCAAACGAAGAAGGCCGAGTCGGGGAGCTTGAGTTTCACAAACTGGAGATCGTCCGGGGTAACAAGCTTCTCCTGAAAAAGATTAAGGATGACGTCGCGGAAAAAGTAGTACAGGAGGCTCTGAAAGAGTTAGAGGTCGACAGCACGTCGGCGAAGCTCGCTGAAATAAAAAGGAACATCGCTGCGGCAAAAGAGAAGGAAGAATATCAAGGGTTTGTCGCGATAGCACCGGCGAATGCTATCGGCAGTCTTCGAGTATCGAAGTTTGAGAAGGATTACTATACCAGGTACGTGTCTCCGAAGAACCCTCCTCCCCCGCCTCCGAAGAACCCTCCTCCCCCGCCTCCGAAGAACCCTCCTCCTCCGCCTCCGAAGGACCCTCCTCCGCCTCCGGACGGGCCACAGTCGCCTTCCGGCATGAGCCCCAGCGCAGAGGAGGTTCAGCAAGATAAGGACTTCTCTGACTTCCAGGAGAAGAACAGACAATGGTATGAGGAAAAACAGTTCAGCAAGGATTCTGTCCGTGAGGCTGAAACGGTTTACGAAAAAGCGACGCAGACCGACGAACCGCCAAACAGCCTATACCAGAAATACAAGGAGCCTATCGACAAGGCGATAAAAAAGGGTTACGGAGCCACTGGCGGTAAACTTATAAAGAACGTACTTGAGGTCTTGGGTTTGGACTTTGTGCTTGGCGACGAATTCCTCGAATCGGTCGTAAACGAGCCAATCGAAAAGTACATTATCGAGAAAGCCGAGACGATTTTCAAAGGCAGCGTGGATAACAACGTAGAGCTCGTCAGCAGCGAATACAAGAGTGCGCCTGCTGAAGTTCGACAGATCCTGGATCGGACAAATGTGCGCCAAACAAATTCGACGTTTAAAAAGAGCTTGACTCTCAGGTCGCGGCTTCGAGCAACTTGTCCACTGCCACCCGGGCGGAGATCGCCGCCCACGAAGCGAGTGCTGCGTCGCATCTCAAGAAAATGGAATTGAGCAGTAGATGGGAAGGAATCAGGGCATCTTTTTCCCGACGCCTCAGTAATCCCCTTGATCTGTCGGTATTGGGATCAGAAGCTCGTCCGGTTTACAAAAGATTTCTCTCGGAGTGGAACGACTTCAAGAAGGATCAAAAACTGAGCTGGCACCTGAATTCGAAAACTAACCTCGAAGAACAGTTCTTTGAATTTACGAAAGGTTACGCGACCGGGAAAGCATGTTGGGGCTTTATTCTCCAGCAACAAGACTGGGATGGCGCTGTTACCTATTTCACAGTCACCCGTCCCGAAAACGTAACTGGAAAGCCGTATAACCTTTTGAAGTACTACTACGGCAGCACTGGAAAGCTGTCTATGTTGGATAGCTTGTACGATTCTGAAACCAATAACGCAGTCGGTCTTCTTTGTCCGCACTAGAATTCTATTGCCACGAAGAGAAGCCTTCCAGTCGAGGGAGGAATATGTGCAAGCGGCGGCCATTCCGAAGTAATATCTCCGCCTTTGAAAGGAGAATAAGAGAATCGTCCCTCTTGGTGCTGCTCTGTATGCCAGGATTGCTGGAGTTTTAACTGATGTCTTGATCGATGATGGACTGGACTTGCCGAGCAGGTTGCCTGCCAAACAAAGGCATTGATATGTGATCACTCCTAACCCATTTACCCTGCATTGGCTTGAAGATCGTTGTGTAATTCCATTTTTCGTATTGCATCGGTCTTATGTTGTTCGGCAGGGTGAGCATACCGCAGCACCATTTGTATCCTACTATGCCCTAGAAGCGCCGCTAACGTGACAATATCAACACCTGCCATAGCCATTCTGGAAGCAAACGTATGGCGCAAATCGTAAATTCTAAATTTTCTCAATTTTGCTCTTTCCCGAGCGCGGCAATGGGCGCGATTGAGTTGTAGAACATGTTCGTCAGAGTTAATTTCTCTAAGACCGCCAGGAAACAAAAATTCACCTTTTACTTTCGAAATCCTTTTCTCCAAAACTGCCAGAGCCTTGGCACTGAGAGGCATCCGCCTTATTGCCGCTTTCGTCTTGCCTAATTCAATTTGAACAAAACTCTGCTCTATGCTTACTTGCCCTTTGCGGAGCGATAAGACCTCACTGGGCCTCATTCCTGTCTGAAGCATAACAATTGCCATGTCCTTAAGGGGCTGGCTGGCCGCCATCAAGTAAAGCCTCTCTTCCTCCGGCGTCAAAACTGTGAAGGCTTCCCCTTTTTCTTGCAAAAAGCTCACCTTCGAGACAGGATTTGCGGGAACTGTATTGGGAACGAGAATTTGATTAAATAGAGCCTTGAGACAAGCTAGTTCCCGATTTACCGTCACAGTACTAATTTGGCGCTTGGTAACTGGACTAACCTGCTTCATTCTCCAGAATTTATATTGCTCAACATCTTCCTTCGTGATTTTGTTGACCCGTGTTTCACGAAATCGTTTCAAAAGAGCGACGCTAGAAGTTCGGTATCGCCGTGTGGTACTTGGATGTTCCTGGTGTTCAAGTTCTGACCATCTCAGGAAGTCCTCTGTCGCCTGGCGAAATGTAGGAATCGACTTTTTCTCTACATTCAAATCAACCTCACCTTTAGCCAGTTTTACTTTATAGGCAGATTCAATCTGTTCTGCGGCCCGGCGGTTGCTTGTCTTCGCCGACATCCTCACCATCTGAGCGTTGAACTTGAACTTAAACCAATATGTGTTACCACGTTTATAGATTGCCATTTCGCTATCGCTCCTTTTTTGATCGCTTTTTTCGCCGGGCTTGACGATAAATGTGACCGCTCTGCTCCCAATTCTGCCTCAATAACCGCATTTGCCGGCGTTTGGCATGCTGCCGTGAACACGCGAATGCATCTTTCCGCATCGCCCAAAAAATGTCATCACATACTTCACAACGCCTGAGTCTCGATATATCTATCCCTTGAACAGCCTCTGCTAAACTGGAAATCGAGAAATTCAATATTCCGTCCTCTGAGATTCTAAGAGAACTTTGGAAAATCTCTTTTCGGAGATCCTCCTTTAGCATATTGTTCAACTCACGGTCGAAGTTTCCTAAACTATTACTTTGAATTCGGGCCCGCGATGTTGCCTCTTGATCGATACAGGAAGTATTTAATCGTTCAGCAATTTTCGTAATCGCGATTAAAAAGGCTCTTGTCTCCTGTAACCGCTCCAACGTCCTTATATAAGCTGGCTGAACTGATGCAAAGAAATCAATTATGATTTCAGTCGATCGGTTGCGCGCATCCTCATCATCCCGCTCAAATAACTTCTTTTGCTTTTGCGATTCCCTAAACCAAGAATAATTTCTTCCCCGAAATCCCTTATCAACCAGAAATTCCGCCACATCAGAACTTGAGGAACTAGCTATTTGTTCATATTCCGTTTCCGAAATTTCTTCATTAATTAATAAGTCGCGTAAGCAATCTAGTGCAGCACCATCGTGATTTTCCCAATACTCAATACTGTCCCCAATCTCATATTCATGGACTTCAGGACTATTGAATAAATAACTGACAAGTGGTTTCGGTAAACCCTTAAAAACCTCGTACCACCGAATCCAAAAACGATCTGGATCGTCAACAAGCACACGGAGGTCGAAATAAAAATCTTTCTCAAGCAAATTTGCTTCTGCAATAAGCACGGCAAGTGCCGGTTTGCAATTGTATTTGGCTCTTGATCTGAGTGGCATGAGCATCTGCTTCACTTCTGTTTCATTCTGTGGTGTTTTCTAGCCATGTCATGCAAATAGATTTTAACTCGCATTAAATAGATTTGTCTTGTAAGCGCCGGCGTAAGCCGGCATACTTGAGTATAAGGTAGCATCCTTTGGAGAATTATGCAATGCAAGAAAAGACCACAATTATGCAATATCACAGGTTGGCATACAGCATACGGGAGCTTTCCGATCTCGTGGGCATCTGTGAGCGTAAAATTCACTATGAAATCGAGCAAAAGAATCTTAAACCGTCGCGCATCGGTCGGAGAATATTAATACCAGCGGCTGAAATTGAGCGCTGGCTGGTCGCGGCGCAAACGCAAAAACAGGAGAATGGTTGATACTTCCGCACTTATGACATCCTTCTTTACCTCCCGGGACATGGGCGGTAAACTTTCATCACGATGGTTTAAGGTCATGCAATCGAGGGCCGGTATGCTCGTCACCTATGCCTTAAAAGTGGCGAAGAAATCAAGGTTGCCCCGCCTCACATTGAGTCAGTCAGCAAATTGTATGTGGCATCTTACTGTGGAGGTTTCCCTCCCAACCTTGCTCAGAGACTCAAATGCCGTCTTATGTAAGGAGCCAGAACTTCCTAAATGTTTTGATAAATTACAGAAATACGTCGATGGAAACATATCTTCGCCATTTGTCGCCCGTCAGGCCAAGGTTATGAGAGCGGATTTCGCCGAAGATACTTACCTGGGAAACGAAAATATACGACGAACGGTTTCTCGATTGTTACAGGTATCAGTGCCTGGGTATGAAATACCCAAGGCGCATGGACTTGAAACAATTGCCTTTCGGAACAGCGGTAAGGCTGAAACGAACGTCATTACCGTCTACGATAAGTTCCAACAAATGCTCGAAGAATATCCGCAATCTGACGATCTCGAATTAACTCGGGGTAGCATGCGACTGGAAACAAAACTACGCAAATCCAGACTTGAAACCATTGAGAAAAATCTTGGTCTGACGTATCGTTCTGCTGCTAGTTTTCTCACACAGAAGGTGGCGGATTACGCTCTGGCGGATGCCAAGCGTAAAATTGACTGGAACTCCGCAATCTCAGTTGAAAGTGATTGGATAATCAGATCCTTGCCAAAGATTCCAAGAAAGCAGCGTCCGCAACTTATTGGCTTCTTATGCCTATACCATCAATTCGGTTGCCGGCTTCCGGACATTCCGGAAATCGAAATGACCAAACGAACTTATGATCGCTACAGATCGGACTGTCGCAAATATGGCATCAGCCTCTTTGAGTAATACTGTAGATATTGCTGCCATATTTGGCGCGTAATACGCTCAGGCATTGATACTATGGCTAGACCAAAAGCAATAATAGATTGGGACGCGGTAGGTGAAAACCTTAAGACCGGTTGTGATGCTTCGTCAATCGCCCTATCTATCGGCGTGGACAGAGACACGCTTTACGTGCGGTGCAAAAAAGACAATAAAGTGGATTTTTCGGCATTTTCGCAACAAAAAAGAGCGCAGGGTGCCGACATGCTAAGACAGAAGCAATTCGAGATCGCTCTTAACGGGAATGTGTCGATGCTAATCTGGCTTGGTAAACAACGGCTGGGCCAGGCTGATAAGCAAGAAATTAAGACTCCGGCGACTGATAAGCCGCGAAATCAAGGAGAATCATATCTAGACAGCATGTCGTACCATGCGCGAAGATTGTTTGAAGTGTACACCCTGGAACCGGCTGGATTGACTTTTGACCCCGATAATCCAGAGCATATCAGTGAATTGAAGAATACTCTTCGACGAATGATAGAAAGCCAATTACGCTTGTACCCGGAAGAAAAGGATCAACTGGAAAACTGGGAGCAGATTTTTGACTCCCGAAAACACTTTTAATTCTCCCCAGCATAAAAAGTGAACAAAGGCGTGCTCTATCGCTAACAAAAATGATTTATCCATTTCATAATAAATCTTCATACTAATAGGATGACGGAACATACATAATGAGAGTAAGATAGACTGAGAAGTTTGACTAAATATTGGTTAACATAGAATTTCCCTCAGAGTCTATTGGTAGATTAAATGTCCAAGAGAAATTGTCTCATACTAACGCAATATCGAAATGATAGTCCCTACAATGACTTTTTAGGTAAGTTTTATCATTTTCCCGCAACAAAGCAAAAAAACTACCTTATGGAGTTTAACTCTTTACCCATTGAGATCATTTACTTTGAGCCTGAAAAGGAAGGCAAAGGCGAATTCTACGGTTACGGAAGGATTGAAAAGGCACCCTTTCCGGATAAGAAAGCGCCTGATTATCATTTTGTTGAGATTACCGACTACAAACCCTTTTCAAAGCCGGTTTATTTTAAGAATGACAAAAATAGAATCATTGAGAGTATCTCCAATGTAAAACATTACAATCCCCGAAATGCAGTCAGAAAGATAGATCCTAAATTTTTTGACGAGTTATGCCTTGACGGTGAGATTCAATTGGCTTTCAAAGCGGATTCACACTTGGTTCAGGTTTTAGGAGAACAGCTAATCGGTTCGGAAAGAGTGGGAATTCTGGAATTGATCAAGAATGCTTATGACGCTGGCTCGCCGAGTTGTCGTGTAAGAATTGAGAGCATTCCAAATCTGAGAAAACTGCCGCCATCAAGTTATGAATTTGGGGAGTATAAAGGTCCAGTAATTGTGGTTGAAGATTTCGGAAAAGGCATGGACAGAAATGAAATCGAAAATGGATGGTTGCGGCCCGCATCGACATTAAAGACAAATATTAAAGAACGTCTTAAGAGGGAAAGGGAGGAGGCGATAGAAAACGGAAAATTTGGAATTTATAAAAATATACTTAAGACGTTAAAAAAAGAACACAAGGGTAGAATCCCGCTCGGGGAGAAAGGGGTTGGAAGATTTGCCACACATCGTCTCGGCCGGCATTTAATAATTAAAACAAAAACTAAGGATATAGATTATGAATACCTATTAACGATAAACTGGGATGATTTTGACCAAATCTCCGAGAGGTTTACTGATCTAGAGGCAATAGGAGTAACGCTGACGCGCCAACCACTTTCAAGAGATTACGGAAAGTTCAATTCTGGAACCCAAGTAATTATTTATGGTGGCAAAGATAGTTATGAACTTACAGAAGAAGAGATATGGGAAATCGATAGAACTATAAACCAGCTAAATTCTCCTAACCCTCCGCCCGGAGCCAAGAACTCTCCATTTAAAACGACATTTGAGTGTCCACAGGTCCATATTCTAAATGAAAGACCGATCTATGAGGTATTTTCACCTATATTTACATTGAAAGGAGTGGTGAATGAAAAAGGGATATTCAAGTATGACTTTTCCTTTTCGCCGCCGGAGTCAGTTCCGATGTCAAAGGACACCCAAGAAGGTAAGAGGATTGATTTACGATCAGTGGAAAAAGATCATTGGAAAGACCCCAACAACGAGAAAAAACGCCTTGCTCCGGAATGTGGCTCTTTTTTTATACATATTGATGCCTGGTACCGTAGTTCTCCTTGGATTGAAGGTCCTGATAAAAAATTATTTACGGAATACCTCGATGACTACGGCGGAATTTCAGTCTATCGGGATGGCATAAATATCTTCCCAGCTGAATGGGGAGCCGAAGTTGATTGGCTTAAATTAAGCAAACGGCACATAAAAAGAGGGTTAAAACTTTCCTATTACAATCTGATCGGAAACCTTGAAATTCAACAAGGTGAAAATATTAACTTAATCGATAAGACGAATCGAGAAGGTATAATTAGTAACAGGGCAGCCTCGGATCTAATATCTCTAACTAGATCAATCGTTATATTCCTTGAAAATCAGTTTATCGGAAAAAGAAACGCCTACACACGGCTCATTGGAAATGTAATCCGGGAGCCAAAAACCCTTAATACAATTTCCAAACAATCATCGAAAATAATTAAAAATATCCATGAGAATTATGATTTGCAAGACGACCCATACAATTTGCTGAGCGAAATTGGTGAAGCGGCGGAACGAAAAAGGAGGCTCGTTGATTTAAGTAAATCTCTCAAGAGCCTTGAGAAAAGTCTGGATGAGATGCAAGAAATTAGGGAATTGCTAACCGAACAGGCCGGTTTCGGGCTAGGAATAGCCGTGGCTGTTCACGAGATTGCAAAAACCGCCTCCAACTTCTATAACGGCGTCGCTGAAATAATAAGATCAAAGAAATTAGATATACCAAAGCTCGAAGAACTCAAGGATGCCTCCGCCGCTTTGCAAAACGAACTCAAACGACTAAGTCCTTTAAGAGCGATCAGGAACGAAAAGCCACAACTGTTTCAAATTTCAAAGGCAGTAGAGTTTTCCGCCGGCGTTTTCAAATTGGAGTTTGAGAAACTGGGAATCTTGTTTAAAATGAATAAGAACGAGGACATCGCTTTATACGGAAGATATGGGGCGATGAATCAGATTTTCACCAATTTATTCGACAACAGCGCTTACTGGCTTGACTCGAATGAAATCCAAAAGAGGATAATAGAAGTTAAGATTGATTCAAAAAGACGAACTGTTATCGTAGCTGATACCGGACCTGATATTCACGATTCGATACTTCCATATCTATTTGAACCTGGATATAGTTTGAGATTTCCACCCAGCGGAATCGGCCTTTATGTCTGTAAACATTATATGAAATCCATGAACGGAGACATATATCTTACATCGCAAACAGATAGGATAAAGGGATTAGGTGGAGCACAGTTTACGCTTGATTTCTCAAGAGTACCCAGCACAAGAGTGCCTTAAAAATGTACGAAATAGTAATCATAGACGACAAGTTTCCGTATAACATAAATGCCGATATTACGGACGAGCCAATTCCCCAAGAAAAAATCGAAAGTTGGGTCAATACGGGGGATTGGGGAAAAGAACACGATTTAAAGGGATTAATTGACCAAATAATTTCTTCTAATTTATATAAACATAAGGAAATTACTATCTTAGGGTTTTTATACCCGCAAGCTTTATTAGGATATTTAAAAAAAAATAAGTCTCCTCAACTAATAATTTTCGATTGGGAGTACTTAACGCAACAGAAAGAAACGTTGACATCACTTATTGAAATAATTGGGAAAACCACCTCATATATTTTCATATACACAGCTCTTGCGGACAAAATTTGGCAATTGTTAAATGGAGACATATTTGAAAAAAATATCGATCGGATCCAACTTCTTTTGAAGGGCGACAAGAAATTATCGTTGTTTACCTCGGAAGACAATATTATGCAGTTTATCATTTCCCATTTTGAAGCCGCTCACGAATTCAAGATGGGAGAGTCCAGTGTAAGATTTGAAAAAAACACCTTCATTAATGTACCAAGCGACCTGTTACTTTTAGAGTCAATATTAGGAAGAGATGTACTACTCCAAAAACTTAAGGAATCGAATTTTGAAATCTCTGAGCGTACTATGAAAAGTATGTTTAGCGATTTGGGAATCAAATTTTATCGAAGCAAGGATGAGAAATATTTACTCGATTCAAATAGGGATAGTAATGAGGAAATTTACGGACCATTGCGAGAAATATCTTTTTTGGACGCTCTCTCAAAATTTGGAATTAAATTAATCGATAAAACCCTTGAACGGGGAATTACTTTAACCGAACCTTAATGGCTGCTCCAAATCATGAACAACTTGAAGGACTTGGACCTCCGATACCGCCTTTTGCCAGGAGTGAAACGAAAACTATTGCTTCACTTCAGGAAGGATCGGAGGATATTCTTTACGGAGTCGCGAACGGCGTTTACGACGCTACGAACAACAACTACCCTAAAGATCTCGTTACGATTTCTACTGAAGAACTAGAACTGCTCCAAGACCCGGCGATTGAGATAATTGAGAAAAAATATCTATGGGTAATTCAAGAGGATGGAATCAAAATTATCAAAGAGAGTACGCTAAACCCCAAAAGGTCTCCGACGAAAAAATATGTATGTCACACTAATTTAACCGGAGCCGGAGAGGCGTTACAGGGTGGTGAATTGTATTTTTGTGACGATGGAGCGGTTTATCTGAATAATAAGTCAGATAGGTATGGATGCTATAGAGAAGGTCAAGACAAAAATGTTCAACGCAACATGGTTTTAACTTACTTCCGGACGGTATACCGCAAAGTATTTTATTTAAACTGATATGGAATTTAACTCTTTCGACGTATTTGCAGGTTGCGGAGGCCTTAGTGAAGGAATGCATAAGGCGGGCTTTAGAACGCGCCTTGCCATTGAAAACGACAAAATCGCTATCAAAACATACCAACTCAACCATCCTAATACGTTTGTTATTCCTGAAGATGTTCGTATTGTATCAGTACCTGAAATTAAGAAGAAACTGCACGGAAAAACATTACATCTCTTGGCGGGTTGTCCGCCCTGCCAAGGATTTTCCGCCGTTCGTAGACTAAATAGGGCTAATCTGGTCAACGACGAGAGAAATAGCTTGATAACGGAGTATGTTCGGTTGGTTAAAGAACTGATGCCGTATACGCTCATGATGGAAAATGTGCCGGGCTTGGTCGATTACGATTTATTTAAAGAGGCTGTAAGAGTATTAAAGGAAGAATTAGAATACGAAATCGATTATAGAATCGTAGATGTGAAAGAGTATGGAGTGCCGCAAAGTAGAAAAAGGCTTGTTTTAGTCGGTTCTAGACTCGGGAAAATATCTGTAGCTGAAGGCAATGGTAAAAAGAGAACGGTTCGTGACACTATAGGAAAACTTCCGCACCCTGAAAAATCCCGCGACCACTTACATAAGATATTTCCTATTCATTCCGCCGAAATTCAGAAGCGAATAGAATTGACTCCAAAAAACGGAGGCAGTAGGAAGGATTTACCAAAAAAATATCTCTTAAAGTGTCATAAACGAGAGGAAATAGGCTTTAATGATATATACGGACGATTGCGTTGGGATGATGTTTCTTCGACTATAACCGGTGGATGTCTCAACCCTTCCAAAGGCAGATTTTTGCACCCAGAACAAAATCGCTGTATTTCGGCGAGAGAAGCGGCGTTATTACAATCCTTTCCCAGAGATTATATTTTCCCGGCAGATATTCCTAAAGCAAGCCTTGCTTTAATGATCGGCAACGCCTTGCCGCCGGCATTTAGCTACATTCAGTCTCTGAATATATATATACATCTGGAATTTCATTTAAATGGCAGATAGAATCAGTCCGTCATTGAGAAGTGAAATAATGTCTCGCATACATCAGAGACACACTAAACCAGAATTACAAGTAAGATCTCTACTACACTCGCTAGGCTACCGTTTCAGAATCCATCGAAAAGACCTTCCGGGTACTCCCGATATAGTTCTTCCGAAATATAGAACGGTCATATTTGTGCATGGATGCTTTTGGCATCAACACAAAGGATGTAAAAAATCCGCTCGACCTAAATCCAATACTCTTTTCTGGGATAACAAACTAGAACAAAATCTCGCTAGAGATAGGAAACATAATAAACAGTTGAAAAAGCTCAGTTGGAACGTTGTTACAATTTGGCAGTGTGAATTGAAGGATAAAGATCGATTAGTGAAAAAAATTGAGACGACATTATTTGTGGACGGGTAAATCCCCACGGAAATCGTTTATTAGAATATTTATTTGTTCTATTAATAAAACTAGTCGCTAAACTGCGGAAACATTCTGTATTAAGTTATGCTATACTCGCGATTATTTATTAGGATACTGGAATGCTACATATGTAATATTTCAAATCTCCTGGTCTTTAGGAATTTCCCAAAATCCAAGTAGCAAATTCTGTATTTAAAGATTCTCTTAAGTTTTTCTCGAATCTTTGATAATGCTCTTAATTAAATTGATAGGTCTGATATGAAAAAAGCATGGATTATCATAATTTTACTAGCGTTTGCTACCGTTGTTTTTTCTGCCGGTTTTAATATGCTGATGCCTTCCATTTCAGATATAAATCAAGCAAATAGAATCACCGACTTAACAGTTAATCTCTTAATTGGTTTACTCGCAGTTCAATTAACGATTTGGGCAATAATTATAACTCTTCTAAGAAGTGATATCTCGGCAATTGATAAAAAAGATATAGGCGATATTATGTATTGGGTGATCGCCTCGGCTACCTGGACGTGTGCTGCTCTTTTCGTACTTATATTAGCTCCTTATTTTGTTAAAGGTTATAGTCAAATTGCATTTGGAGTACTTATCACTGCATTAATATCTACCATATTTGTTATTCATTTAGCTTCAAGAAGGATCTAAAGATAATGGCCAAGTACGTAACTGTAAGATACTTAATTGAAGTAGATCAAAAAGTGTTCCAATCGCACACACTTATACGTGAATTTAACTTTCACATTGATATTAACGAACAAATCGAGCAAATATATGGTGCTGAAGCCGAATTGACGGATACCAAAGAAGAAAATGTTTCGTTGTCATTGGTAGATGACGGTCAAATGGAAGTTACTCTCCGTATTCCAGTACCAGATACCGCTGGTAGTGAATTTTTACTTTACATTTTTTCAATAATTCTAGGAAACATAATTAGAGGGGCAAAATTTACAAAGATATCTCTTAGAGAATTGAATTTCCCATCGGATGTTATGGCAACGCTACCTGGGCCTGTATTGGGACATGAAAAGCTCAAAAAATTTCTTGAATGCGAAAAAACCAACATACTATCTGTTCCCTTAGCCGCTCATGGCTTTGCAGTCCAGGATTCGGTTTCTAAGGCAATACAATTAGTTAAAGCCGGAATTCATCTTGTTCCCGATAGCCCCGTTCGCTATTACAAAAACCTTGAAGAGTGTCAGAGGTATATCGAAGGTTTTATCGAGGCGACTGTGTCTGCGGATCGAAAGGCTATTTGTTTTATCAATGGAAATTTTGGTAGTAATTATTTAAATAAGCTTGTACATAGGTTGAAACTACTTTCAGAAGATTTGAATTGGCCTATTGGCCTTCGCGTCGATCCTATGCTTGTGGGAATAGCTACAATGGAGCAATTGAGAAAATCTAATCTTCCATTATTTTGCTATTCACAATTTAATAGGCTTTTGTATTCCTCTTCGGCTGGTCTTGCCATTCACATAATGACGGAAATCTTAAGGAACGTAGGCGCAGATATAATTAGTATAGGAATAGGTAAGGCCGAAACTTATGATAAGCAGGCCGACATACACGCAAGTGTCTCTTCAATGCTAAAACCTGTAAGTTTTAAACATAAGAAAAAACAATATGAAATCCCGAAAACTCTTCCAATGCTTACGGGAGGAATAACCACACGCTTTGCACACGAGATCGCTTGGAATTACTCAACAAATGTTGGTTTTCATATCGGTAAACATATTCTTACAGGGCCATTAAGTTTGGAAGAAAATGTGGCGGCATTTAAAGAGAGCATTCAAGCAGGAGTGCAAAAAGTGCCTTACGATGATTTTATAAAAAAGGGGGCTAGATCTCTAGTAAAATATGAACGTGCACTAAAGAACCATTAGCTGACTGGTAATAACATCAATAATTTTATTTCATTGGATCAACGGCTATGTTCAAAGAGATGGAATCTTTATCAAAAGAGATGTTGGCACTAGAGCCACAATCTAACGATAGGTCCTGGAAAACACTTTCTGAGATAACGGAACGTGATTTACTTTTACTGCTAAATAGATATCATTCCATATCCGATCGGCTACGGGAAAACTGTAGAATTATTAACTCCTACTCAAACTTGATTTCAATAGAATTTATTTATGATGAATTTTTGCGCTACTTAATCAAAGAATATACATATAAAAGGCTTCTTCTGAGACATAGTGGGCAGTCACTTAAAATCGCAACTCAGAAAGTTCAAGTTAAAGAGCCTATGGCGATTAATGAAGCAGAGAAAACAAAGGGTCACCTTTTACTTTTATTTCATTTTGGAAACTATCTAGAGTCAATGGTGGCATTGTCTCAATATAGAAAAGTAACTTTTGCTAAGCGACGGCAGACAACTGATTTAAGGTATAAATCGTTATTTTTGTTTCTTAAAAAGGAGTTCGGCTTTAGTTTTTTAACTACATTTGACAGTATTCTTAAGGGTCTTTTGGCCGGAAAAGAGATATTATTATTACCTGACAACGCTCATTTTACGCGACCCGAAAAGAATAAAATTTATTCTCTAGGCCCAATAAAGTTATCTTTTAACGGGGCTACAGATGAACTTATTCGTCGTAGTCAGTGCAAGGTAAGTTGCTTGTACTTTGAGAATAATAAATCTGGGACAAAAATTGCTAGATTCCAACAGATAGCAATAAAAAACTCTGAAAGTGGTTTGCAAAATGTCCTTGATAATCTGATGTCAAAACAAATTTTGCAAGCCCCCTGGGAATGGGATAGACTTAAATATCTCCATAAAATCATACATCTAGTTTAGTTTGGGAGCTTATTATGGAAATTCATTTTCTTGGAACGGGCAGCGCTCAATCAGGTGGTTCAAGACAGAATACAAGTCTCTTATTAATTTCAAAACAAAGTTACATACTTGTAGATTGTAGTGGAACTCCAAGTTATGCTTTGGCTAAAAAAGGAATAACTCCTGATAAAATATCCGATATTATTCTCACTCACGCTCATGTAGATCACTTGTACGCCTTACCCTCATTTATTCATAATCTGTGGTTATACAATTATCCGTCAGGGGGAGCATGTCTGCGTATACACGCTAATAAAGAAACATTAGCAGTAGCAGAAAAACTTATTAATGCTTTCGGTTTAAAAGACAAACCATCGGCTGTACAAATTGAATTACTACCTATAGCTACAGACCCGGAGATCTTAAAAATATCCTTTAATGACTGGCTGATAGAAACTTTTGGCGTAGACCATGGTGGAACACCTACGTTAGGCTTGCAGCTAACCAAAAATTCCGAAAACATTGTATTTAGCGCGGACTCCCTTGTTTGCGATTCCATCAAGTCAAGGATAAATAATGCTAAGTTATTAATACAGGATTGTTGTGGTCTAAAATCAAATACGGGGCATGCGGGTGCTCAAGAGATAAATACAATGATTCGTAACAGTAATTGTGCTCTTGTCTATTTATCTCATCTACCAGAACTGACACCTAAAGAGTTACAAGAAATTATGAGCAGTGTTCAACAAGGCTTCAGTGGTGAAATTGCAATTCCTGAAGACGGAACCTTTATTACCATTTAATGTAGATTATTAAATGGCTTATTTTAGTAAGTTGGTTTAACGAAACGAATGGGTATTCTAATTTATATGCCGGCAACCTTCTAAGGCTTAAGCGAGGAGTTTGTAGGACATGAAATATATTTTCTCCTCAATGGGAGGCTCTGGTTCTACCTACCTTATTAACACGCTTTCTAAAAGATACTCTGTAGGCAATAAGCCCGACACTGTTTTTTTTACTTCTGTTAATGGTATTGATGTAGACCAGGGTACGTTTGAAGAAAGAGCTAATGGGTTTCCCATAAATCCTACAGAAACTCTTGAAGAGGTTTTTCCAAGATATATTGCTTACTTGCAAAAAAGTAATAATCGTACAGTTGTGTTTAATGTAGCCGCTGAAAGGGGTCTTTTCAGTAAATACGAAATTCCTAATGTGGTTTTTCTTATCAGACATCCGATGCATGCATATGTTTCTTGGGGAAAACCCGAGAGACATAAAAAATATGTTGATTCATTCGGAGGACTGAACTCGCCAGGTGCCGTTAATTTTTATGGGAATCGCTGGAAGACTTTTATGGAAGAATGCCTTCGATTGAAGAAGATGGGCATTCTTGGAGGCTTAATACATTTTGAATACGCTCATAAAGATATTAAAAAATTAAGACATTTGGAATGGGTTTTTAAAGATTTTGATAGTAATAAGCGAAACTTTGGGCTTCTAGATCCTCGATATGAGAAAATGTTGGAAAGTATCGTCCAAAAAGCTTATTTTCAGATTTACGATTCATGGGATTTGTAGGCCACATCGTAAATCCTAAATGAAACCAAGCAATATCTAGAATAATTATGGAAAATCATCGAAAAAAAATCTTTCTAGATTGCGGTGGCAACGATGGATGCTCTGTGAGGAAATTCAAGAAACTTTTCATTGATGCAGATGAATACACAATTCATAGTTTTGAGCCAAATCCGTCGTTTAAGACGTGCTATCAGAATCTCAAAAACGTAGTTTTCCATGAGGAAGCAGTATGGATACTTGACGGTGAAGTGGTTTTCTACTTAAGCGATAACCCAAGGCAACAAGGTAGTACCTTAATACGTTCAAAGGCGACTGGTTGCTTAAAAGAAGAGAATTCCATCGTAGTTAAGTGTATAGATTTTAGTAAATGGATAAAAAATAATCTTGAAATCAGTCAATATATTGTACTTAAAATGGATATTGAGGGTGCCGAATATGAAATCTTAAAAAAGATGATTCAAGATAATTCCATTAAATACGTCAATCAACTATATATTGAATTTCACTACGACAAGATTGGTATGCTAAAACAGAGCCACGATCAAATAATAAAAAAACTTGCTCAATACAATTTGAAAATTGACTATTGGGACGCGCTTTCCTTCTAACAAGCTACTCTAAGTTAAGATTTAGTGCTTCCCCGCTAAAGGGACTTATGACTTCCCCTTTCACAAGCAATGTTACTATTGTTTGATAATTTGGCAGGCTAGTAAAATCGCCTTGATCAAACTCCGGTAAAAACTCTTGTTTTAGTATTTTCCATCGCTTGCTCCAATTTAAAAAGAAACCGAAAACCTGTGTGTGCCCATATTTGTGCCCACCCCCTGTTTGCACGGAGTTGCAAGGCGCAACAATAAAATATGGTAAACACAAGATATTCTTACACTTACAATCTTATGCAATTAGGTGCAAAGCACTGAGAAAGAACTGCAAAACCTTTATTCATCGGTTCGATTCCGATCGCCGCCTCCAATAAAATCAATAGTTTACGAAAAGGGCACAGCGATACCGTCAGGTAATGATTGAAAGTAGCATGCTCGATTTTGCCTTGCTCGAAGAGCTTTTCCTTCAAAGACTACAGGCCGGCCGCCTAGCGCGATTTACTCAAGGCATTCGTGCTTTGTTGGTAGATGAATATCAGGACACAAATCCTCTTCAGGAGAATATCTATTTTACTTTTGTGGAGCTTTCGGGGGCGTCATTCACTATTGTGGGAGATGACGATCAAGCTTTATATCGGTTCCGAGGTTCCACTGTTGAACTTTTCGCGGATTTTGTTAATCGTTACTGTGCCCGCCTTCTAACGTCAGCATCACCCGTCCTCCGGTATCTAATCGACAATTACCGGTCCACTCCTGAAATCGTCAGCCATTTTAACGACTTTATAAGAACCGACCCCTCATTCGGTCCGTCACGGGTACAGCCTCCAAAACCGGTCATCAGAGATCGCCTGCCGAGCAACGGGGTTCCAGTACTCGGCATGTTTCGCGCGACTGCGGCTGATTTGGCCGACGACCTCGCTGGTTTCTTATGGAATGTTTTTCGTGGTTCAGGAGTGACAATAAACATCAATGGCACAGACCGAACAATTGTTCGGGACCCAGCACACGGGGATTTCGGAGACGGCGTTTTTCTCGCTCGAACTGTTAATGAGTTCGCTAGACAGTATGGAAACAATCCGGCTCGCGAAAGGTTGCCCCGTCTCCTACGCCAAAGCCTAGAGAATCGAGGTGTTTCGGTATTCAACCCTCGCGGTCAATCGTTACGAGATATTCCCGATGTAAAGCGTCTTCTGGGACTGATCCTAGAATGCATAGATCCCCCGGAACCCGGAAATACTGACGGGCGTATTGAGATGACAATTCGAGGTCGCATGCGAGGCGATGCAATTCGATACTTTCGCGACTGGCGACAACAAGCGCGAGCATTCATCGCGACCAACCCGGCCCCGTCAATTCCGCATACACTGCAACAATTTGTAGGCGCATGGCAGACTCGCACACCCCAAACGCGAATAGCTTGGCCAGATGAACAGCCATTGCTAGACTTGTGCTTCAAGCTCGTATCGTGGTTTCCATATCTGCGTGATAACCCCGAAGGGCAAGTACATCTTGAGGCAGTCACGAGGTGCATTGCACAGGCCGCTACGTATTCCGGCTTTCGGTCAACCGTTCGTAACGATGATCCGGGGTTGGCCGATAGGAGTATCCAGCAAGCGCTATTCAACATTCTCACTCCGATTGCAGTTCAACAGGTTGATGTTGACGAGGAAATAATGCCGAGTGTGCCTCGAACCTTCTTTCAAATCATGACAATCCATCAGGCCAAAGGGTTGGAGTTTCCTTTAGTAATCGTAGATATAAGCTCGGATTACGGAATCAATAATGAGCGCCAGAGGTTTGGCCGATTCCCTGAGCAGCCTTCAAATGTTTGTAGGTTGGAGGACGACCTCGCAAACCATTGCGCCATCGGCCCGCTTAGACAGCGGAGATCTGCCCTGGAGCGTTCTTTCGACGATCTCACGCGTCTCTACTATGTTGGATTTAGTCGCGCGCAATCTGTATTGCTTTTCGTCGGACGCACCCCCTGTCTCCAATACAATACGAGTATCAAGCATATAGCAACTGGCTGGCGGGCAAACGAAACGTGGGCCTGGAGAAGGGATGTTCCCCGGCCCTTTCCGGCGATGGTGAATAACCATCCCTTAATTCTTATTTAATTGATGGTACTAACACACAAAACAGAGCCCGAAATAATCCCGCAATATAGCTTGACTGGGGATCTCGTTTCATACCTTCGATGCGGTCTTCAGTATCGCTACTATAGCGGTAGTTCGCTTCCCCCTTCGCGGCCAGTTCAACAGTGGTTCGGCGAATTTATTCATGGGATTATGGAGAGAATGCATATCGTATATGGAACGTGTCGGCCCCTCCATTCCCTTGGCCATGCAATCCTACTGAGCCACGAACGCCACCACCAGCGGGAAGAGTGGATCATGATCTCGGCGCCATGGGTGATATAGTCGAGGCGTCGCTAAGAGCCCAAGGTAAGAATCCCCGCAGTCGAGCCACGCGCGCGAATGCGTACGCCCGCGCTACGTTGGCAGTGAATGAACTCGGCCCTCATTTATTCCCACTTATAGCCCTCGCGGAGGAGCGAGTAATCGGAACGCGGACCATACCAGCAGCTGCAGGACTACGTTCGAACCGATACGAACTGCATGGTGTTATCGATGTCGTTACGGAGATGGAGTTAACCAGCGCGGTTTCAACGAATGTAATCGCCGAGGCTATCAGACAAGTTTGCCCCGCTTTATCAGGAAATTTCGAGGTTATTGTGGATTACAAGGGGGCGCGGCGTTCCACGGTTGGTCACGCATACTGGGATCAAGGAAACTGGCAGATACAAACTTACGCGTGGTTACGAATGCGTCAGCCCGAAAGCCTGCCGGTCGCTGCCGGCGTTCTTCTTTACATAAATGAGCTTCTGCCCTCACGAGAGGATTTGGACGAACTGAAAAAGGAAGTTGCTCGTGGCGAAACTGATGTTGTCCCCATTCGCGGGAGCCATGACGAGTATCTCTTGAATACTTGGGTTCCAGGGGCAGCGTTGCCGGTTTTTTCACCAGAGTTTCGCTTTGCGAGGGCAATTCACGTAATTCCCGTTGATGAGGCTAGTCGCGTGACCGCAACGGCTGCTTTCGACGGAGTAGTTCAACAAATCGAACAGTGCGTAGCGAATGAAGAAACCGCAGGTCGAATCATAGACAACTGGGCGCCCACCGGCGACGAGGGTACATGCGTCGCGTGTGACTTTAAGCATTTTTGCCCAAATCCTGCGCCGCGTACAGGAGTACACGTTATCCAGGCACCTCCAGCCCCTTAAGGCATATCTGGACCTTCGTAAATGCATCCAGACGTGCATGTCTCCTGCACGACAACTCTGATAAGTTGCGGGAGAGTGACTTTAACTCTATCCCAACCCACACGGCTAAGTTTTCGCTCGTAGGGTTTGAAAGACCTTCAATCTCATTCAAATAGTTATGGTCCAACTGGAGAAATAAAGGATGAAATGCAGCGCTTATATCTGCGAAGTCGATGATCCAACCGGAGGGTTCCCGCGCATCTCCACCCACATGAATTTCGACCTGATAGGAGTGGCCGTGTAACCGGAAGCACTTGTGGTCTTCCGGAACATTCGGAAGACGATGGGCGGCCTCAAACGAGCATTTCTTGAAAATTTTCATTGCGAAATAATACCAGATAAAGGCCTCTTTGACATTTCGCTAAGGATTAACCAAATATCTTTGCATGTGCAACAGATACCGCTCGACACTCAATATTGAGGAGATTCGTGCGCTTTTCGACAACGCTCCGGACGACTGGTTCGAGGAATCCGATAGGAAATACAGATCATTCTACCCGCGCAGCCAAGTTCCCGTGGTTGCGCTACGTGAAGGCGAAGTGGCTTTTGGAAACCTTCAGTGGGGCGTTATCCCTCCCAACGCTACGAAGAAAGGCGAGATATTTACAAATACCCGGAGTGAAAGCGCTCTTCAAAATCTCTCTGGTCGGATTCCTTTCGCAAGCGCCGCTGCCTTCTGCCGACGACAAGTTTTTATAATAGTAAGGCTCTAGATAATGGTTTCAGTCTAAATCCATTTAAGTCACAATACTTTAGGTAGAATCTAGCGCCAATTTTCAACTTGGATTCTCTATCTATTCTGCAAATACAGTGTTCAGCGCTCGCACGAAATCCCAACATCTACAAAGGCAAATAGAGAAATAAGGCTATAATCAACTCCTGTGGAACATGATTCAAATATTCAATTCTTCAAATTTCTTGATCGACGACAAGAGCGAATTTACCGGCGCTTAAAGCTGGTCGGAGCAGGACCACCGGAATATTTCAAGGATGCCTGTCGATTGTTGGACACAAAACCGCTGTTTGAAACTACCAGTCACCTTGTCGGACACCTCATTCGCGAAATTGAAAGCGCAATTAGAAAGGTTCTATTGGTCTTTGCCGATTCCACAATCCAGGCTGACACCAACTCCCATGTTTGGGAAATCAAGCAAATTTTAATCCGGCTCGACATACCTTCCGACGTCAGGAAGGAACTTTTAGCGTTTGTCGATTCAACTAACGTCCCTCCAAGAACTTCTCATGCCAAGGAGATTAAGCAAATTTTAAAGGACTCGGCTTCCCCCCTGACCACTACATAGGAGCACTTTGGCTTAAGCACGCTCCAAGTCTTGCGCATGGGAGAGCTCATCGTGACAACTTACTGCCTCCTAGACCTGTTAATGAGGATTTTCTTACATACGTCGATGAAATGGAGAGCGTCTTTGATTTGATTTTAGACAGCTTTGAATCAAAATACCTCGGGGTTTACACGGCATTGGATGCAAAGCTTCTAGTAGAGAATCCTACTGATGCAGACGCAACCTGGCTTAAGGTAAACGTGCCAAATAACCAAGCTGCACTGGGATATTTTTTTGATAGATTGACGAATCCTAAATGGCTGACACCATTATACTCCGAAGGTATTTTTAACAGACCTCCGGAACCTATATTTGAGTTGGAAAACAATACTGTTTCTTTTCCTCCATGGCCATTATCCAGATTCTTGGTTAGGATGGCTGGCTTGAATTCAGCTGAAATCAAAGCCGAAGTAGGCAAAATACTGCTTGAAATAGAGTCTGCGAACTTCATAGTCCATCTTGATATTGTCGACGCGGCTTGCCTTTTACCCATAGAATTGGCTGTTCCTGTGGCCGAAAAAGAGCGCAGATGGCTACAAAATCAAAATTCGCTCGGACAGTTAATCCCGGACAAATTCGCAAACCTGACAATATACCTCTCGGATGCCGGAAGATCCGACACTGCCCTTGCGATCGTTTCTGAAGTGTTAGACGTTAATGTTATCGAGGCTGAAGAAAAAACAGCAGCCGAAAAGTTTTTCGGCCCCGAGCCCCAGGCGCGAATGGGTCATTGGGACTACGAACAGTTCATAGACAAGTGCTGGGAAAGTTTAGCGCACAGTGACTCGGCAGGCTCTCTCCGACTTTTTTGCGGTCTACTAGACAAATTCTTGGGATTTAAATATTCGGGAAGAGCTGAAGGTGAGTCAAATTCTTACATTTGGCATCGTGACATCGAAAGTGACAGCAATGGGATTCCTAACCTTTTTATCTCCGTCATCCGTAATATTGCGAACTACGCTTTATCAGAAAAGAATTCGACTCTTAATGAGATAATCGAAATTTTGGAATCTTACCGATGGGATATTTTCGAGAGAATAGTGTTTTATTTATTAAAAACGCATCCAAAAGACGCGCAACAGGAGAGTAAGAAACGACTTCTTTCAAAAGATAATTTTGAAAGAACAGAGATCTATCACGAATATGTCCTATTACTTTCCAGCTTTTTTAGTGAGTTGGAATTGTGCGAAAAACAAGTGATTCTAGATTGGATAGAAGCCAGTGCCCCTACGATTGAAGACATACAGAAAAGGCAGCTAGAGTGGTTCGGCGTGGAAATAAATGCCGAGGAGGCCGAAAAGGCCGTTCGTGCGTACAAATTGGAATGGCTTGAACCGTTGAAGGATGTGTTGCCAAAAAAATGGCGTGCGAAGTATACAGCCTGGGTAGAGGAATTGGGACACCCCCATCACCCCGGTTACGCGATAAGTGCGCCGCAGATGACATGGGGGGCACCGCCAACACCGTCAATAGAAGTTCTTTCAAAACTCAATACGGCCGAAGAGATCTTCAATTATCTTTCTAGACCGATTTCCGAAATAAGCGAAGCACCCCAAGATCTAAGTTGGGAACTATCGCAGCTAATCGCAGCTAATCCTCAAAAATTCGCACAGGAGGCGGAGAGGCTGGAGGGCTTGAATCCGCATTATGTCCATGGTTTCCTGTCGGGAATTGCCTCCTCCATCCAATCTGTTCCGGAGACCGCGTGGCAAAACCTACTACATCTAATGAATTGGGTGATGGAGCAGCCGGCGGCGGAAGTAAATCTTGATAATAGTAATAAAGAAGCGAGAGAAGAAAATTGGATTCAGACACGCAGGCTGATAGGAGATATTATATCCACAGTCTTATCTAAGGAAACTCCGCAATTACCGTTCGTCTTTCGGAATGACGTTTGGAGCATAGTCAAAGCATTGACCGATGATCCGAATCCAACGCCAGATTATGAAGCACGATATGGCGGCAGTAACATGGACCCGCTAACCGTTTCGATGAATACGATCAGAGGTAACGCATTCCATAGCTTATTCAAATACGTCGCCTGGTCCCGTCAGCAACAAGGAGAGAATCGAGAGTTTGAGTCAATTCCAGAAGTCCGCGAGGTACTAGAGAACCACCTAAATCCAGAAGTAGACAACTCGTTGGCTATAAGGGCGGTTTATGGAATACAACTTCCGTGGTTAGCAACAATCGCTCCGCAGTGGGTTAGTGCGCATCTTGTAGAACTGTTTCCGGCCGAGGCAGCCGAAGATGACTTTAGAAAGAGCGTATGGCAGACCTTTGTTATTTATAACCGTGCCTGGAATAACGTTCTTGATTTACTGAAGAATGAATATGAAAAGGCAATTGATCGCCTTGAGGAAGAATCATTGTACAGATCTGAAAGCTCTGCAGGAAATTTGGCCGAGCATCTTATTGTATTTTACTTGAGGGACAAAATTGGGCTTGAGGAGGGTGGTTTATTAGATAAATTTTACTCGCGTGCCTCCGATAGTTTGTGTTCTCGCACCTTCTGATTTATTGGAAAAATATTAAGAGACGATACGCTTCCTCAAGCGATGCTCGATCGCATTGCTCATTTGGCTGAGGTTAGAATTGTTAACGGCCAAGCTCATCCAAAGGAAATGGCAGAATTTGGTTGGCTCTTTGCTTCCGGCAAACTGAATCCGGAGTGGCGTCTAGCGCGGTTACGTGAAGCCCTTGAAATCTCGCCGATTTCTAATCCGGATCATTCCGTTATCGAAGCACTTTCCGAACTTGCCGCAACACATCCGCGAATCGTCATTGAGTGTCTAACACTTTTGATTGACGGAGCCGACACAGAATGGAAAATTTCGTACTGGAGTCCGCACATTCGAATCGCCATTGCATCGGCTTTAGGCCAGGGTGAAATTGAACTTACTGGAATATTGGTCAACAAACTCGCCGCGCGTGGGTTCGTCTATTTCCGAGACCTCCTCCCTGCTACATGAATAGAAAGGCAAGCTGAATAAGCTTGCCTTTCTGCATTGATGTGCCAATCTCAAAACAATAGTTGTACTTTAGTCGAAAATGCCCTTCCGGCGAATCTGACTATCAACCGCGCTTTTTTGTCTAGTGATTTTTAGCTTTCAAACCGCTGCGCCGTTTTCGCCGTACGCGATATTGCTGCAAATCTTTGTGCCGTTGATGGAGGATCAGGCTCAGGCTTTGATGCGATACGCCGAGCAACCCGGCCGCTTTTGTCACCCGCCCGCCCGTCTCGTTCAGCGCTTTCATGATGAGTTCTCTCTCATAGGCATGAACCGCTTCCGGTAGAGAGAAATTTTTCCAATTGAAGTATTTTTCACGTTTGAGGACGGATTCGGGATTGCCGGTCTCGAATTGTTTTCTGGCGATCCGTTTCAGGCGATTAACGGTACTGATCTTGGGTGAATCCTTCAATAACTCATCTGCCTCCAGGTAAAGTGAGCGAATAACTATCTGCGTCAGATCAGCTTGAAGTTCTTCGATCTGGGTCAACACCGCGTTTCCCGCGCTTTCCATATCTCCTACTCTAAGAGCGGCTTCTTTGGCTTCATTAAATGAACGCATGGCATCTTGCACATTTCCCCCACGGCTCATAACCACGCCGAGCGTGGTAAGAGATTCAGCCAGCGTCGCATTCTCGCCGCCTTTTCTTAGCATTCTTACCGAAGTAAAAGCAGCGAGTTCAGCATCCGGCAAATTACCCTGCGCGATAAAAACCCGGGCTTTATTATCATAAACACGGGCAGCGCGTCCTTTGTCCTTTAATTTCGAATGCATTTCGAGCGATTTATCAAGATGAAAATGAGCGCGATCAAAATCCTGTATGGATAAATAAAGATAACCTAAATTATTTTCGACAATTGCGGAATAACGATGGTGAGATGCCTTTTGATAATAATCACCAGCGCGGGAATAATCTTTTATTGCTGAAGGGAGCAATTGGGGATTATCTGTTTCTTCCGCTTTGCGACGATTTATTAAAGCTCGGTGGAAATAGAGCTTACCCCGTAACAAGTCATCACCATACTCCTCAATTAAAGGCAAAGCTTTTTTTAGAGCCGCCGAAGCATTTGAATAGTGATGCGAAGATATCTCTACATTAACCAAACGTAATAGTATCTTTCCCTTGATTACGGGATCCATCTCTTGAAAATCCGCCATCGTATCATAAAGAAAGTCTCTTGCTTCATCGAAAGCACCTTCCCGCCAATAACAAACCGCCAGGTCACTGCGCGCTTCGGCCCAATCTTGTTGATACCCTATCGACTTAAACAGATCGGCGCCCTCGCTAATGAGGTCTTTCGCTTTTTCCTGAGCACCAGGTACCTGCTGCATACTTCCCAGCCAGCCGGATAATGCCCCGACACGCGACAAAATAGCGGCTTTTTTGCCGGCAAGTTGATCGTCTACATCGGGTCTAACTCCTATACCCTGCCACCACTCACCGAGAGCTTTCGCAGCCCTGGCATATTCACCCGAATCTTCCAGTTCTTTGGCACGATCGCACATCGCGATAATGCCCACCTTTTGCCCTTTCGACGTTTTCGAAAAGCTCATAATTTGCCTGCCTTGAGATTCGCAAATACTATTGCTAATGAGGTCTTCCCAAATAAAAAAACAGGGAGTTTAACCATATGCAAAAAAGTTCGTTAAAATTTTGCTTCGCCACACTTATACTCACTTTCTTACTGGCGTCTTTCAGCTTTGCCGGTGAAGATCAATGCCCGATTGCGCCGCCGCCTCCGCCGGATGAAGACGGGCGCGGTCCGGTGCCGGTCATTGTGAACACAAATCCTTCTGAAGGAAGTAGTTACCAGTTTCTAAAAGGTTTCTGGGAGCTCCTTTCGCAGAATACGGATCTGTTTTAACGGCAATTTTCAACTGCTTTAGAGGGTAAATTCAGGTACCGCTTATTTTTCCATCGCGGTGCGGCCCTCTAAGTGTGCCTCTTATTCCGATAAAGGATCATGGCCAGTAATTTTTCCGCCAAGATAAAATAGCATTATCTCTTGGTATTAACAGACAGAAATCATTATGTTTGTGAATTTCTTGCAATAATAATTGCGAATACGTCTTTTCGAATATGAAGTTTCGCCCCCGGGGTATAGTCGGCTCTGTGGGGGTATTCGGAGCGGGCGCTCTTTTGCTGGGCCTGACCAGTGTCGCTTCAATCTTTGTCGTCCGCTAGCTCTATGCGGACTGTGCTAAATCTCAGCTAAATTTTGTATATGACTGTAATTTGAAATTGGGGAGCAACTATCAATTTAAAGTTGACGTTGAAAACACGAGCGGGCTCGTCAACCACACTTCACAGATATTTAACTTCTCATTTAACATTACCTAACAGAAATAACTCTGTGTCAAAAAGGGTGCGAAAGTATACGAAATGATTCAAAACGTCTTGCGATGCCTCTAAACTATTGAATCTATTGGTGCCCACTTGAAGACTTGAACTTCTGACCCCACGCGTGTACAGCGTGTGCTTTTACCACTGTCTAAAGGTCGCTCGGAATTATGAGGTTAGATAACCAAGGATTCATCTTATGTCGTTTATGTCGTTTATGTCGTAACTTCGCGGCAATATGAGAAGATCTGCCAAGCAACTAATACTCGTCAAATGTGTGTGCCATTTGTGTGCCAACTCGGCAAAACTTAAATACATTAAGTCTAAACTAAGTAGTTATAAACTACGGCAAATTCAGAAAAACAAACTGATAAGACTGCAAATCTTTATTCATCGGTTCGATTCCGATCGCCGCCTCCAATAACCTCTTAATCCTTCTTATATTTAGTCGTCTTCGGCCTTAAAATCGAACCGGTGAAACTCGGCCATGTTCGCGCCATGGTATAAAATGCGATTACCCAACTTGAAGCCTAGCAGCGCCGACAAAACAAAAATGATCGGCATAAATGCATAGAGCAATTCGGACAGGATGCCTAATCTCCGACAAAATCGGGGTGAGTCGAGATCCTAGACGGCCCTGCACTCAAATTAGATTTTCCTTGACATCAAGCAAACTATGTGGTACTTTTTTCAGCCATATATTTTAATAAACTTAATATTTCTGAGCCTTAAGTTATTGTACTGCTTGTGATTATAGAATTTGGCTCATCTTTCGGCGCTATGCTTCAATCACTCCCCTAGATTGCTACGCATTTTAATCATGCTTAAATCTTCGCAGAGTGAGTGAAGAGAACCGCACAAGCGGCATAACAACTATACGCCGGTATTCCCATGACTTCTACTCCGAGATAAAAGAGCCGGCTACAAAAATTATGATGACAAACTCTAGCACTATTCTGGAAGAATTGAAGACACTTCTCACAGAAGGGCTGCCTTCTGATGCCGATGTAAACTTTTTAGAATCGCAACTCCGTCGTTATTACAGCGCATTGAAGCAAAAAAAAGAAAGAAACGCGAGCGATTCACTGGGCAACGTGAAATCTTTTATTCAAAAAGCGGAAGTCAATAATACCAGGCGAAGAGGTGGTACTCCGGGAAAAGAGACGAAAATGCGCCCTAAGCTTGAAATACTGGAACTCTACAATGAAATAGTACACGAGCTTAGACTTGAAGGCATGGAAGTAGACACGCAGAACTTAAAAGATGATAACGATGGAAATGCAGACAAAAATCAAAATAATTAATCCCTCACTCAATTATTACTATTTTGCACCAAAAAAATGTTTTCAAGATGACTGGGCTTCGGACGAAACGAGGAACTTTTTTAATAAAGTTTGGAATGTCTGTGTCGAACTAGGTATTAAAGAGCGAAATTCCGATCTGGAATTGCCGGTCAAATTCCCCAAATTCGACTCCACGCAGATAGGATTTTGCCCTTTGGCCGCCGGATTAGATGCCTTCACAACAGAAAAAAACCGCCCCCGCCGCAATATGTTCATTTTCCTCCACGCGGAGTACGTCGGGTTAGTGATAACGGTAGAAGATGACCTCAAAACAGACGATCTGAGCGTCTGGAACGCATTAAATAATAAAATTAAACTTCCCAAACCTTCTCCAAATAACCGGGAGATCGATTGCTATCTTCTCTTCACCGGCTTTTTATTAGATGATAAGGACCTTCTGAATCTATCCCAGGCAGCCGACCGCGCGCCGGAACAAGTAATAAAGAACACCTCTTTCTGGGAATTTTTTAAAGTCTTGCCCCCGACTTTGGACAATGACTTGCAAGAGAGCTATAGATTCTCGCCGGATATTTTACCGGAAGGCTGGCTTCTCTGGCATAAAGAGGTCGAAAAAAATGAAAGCTCATTCTTAATTCTGCCTGGAGGCACGGCAGAAGAGGTAGAGGCCGATTTTTTTGCTTGGTCAACCTGGTATTCCAAAGCGGAGATCGCGCCTTTTACGGGCTACTTATTGCATCTATCGAAGTTTAATTATACTTCCAGGCTATTTTGGCAGACCAGAGAGGGAATAAAAAAAGATTCGTCGGCTACAAATGAAATACTCCATTATCTGATTTCTCTCAATGAAAATATCATTAAATATCAAATCAATATTACGAGCGACGAGTTTTTCAAAATCGAAAACGAATTGTTATTTGCACAAGCCGGTTCGTATCGTCTTAAATACGCATTGTCCCGCTTGCAGGATCAATTGCGCACTTTGGAGATTGCGGGATACAATATGGACACATTCATATCGCGAGAAAATTTCTCATCGTCTCAGCCGAAAGATGCTTTCTTTTATCGGATCGATGCAAAACTGAAGCATCTGAACAAACAAATAAATATTGAGATCGACTATTTGAAAACGGCTCAAGAAAGGATATACGAGGGGCATAATCTGACACGACTGATACAAGAAAGAGAAGCAAGAAAAATCTCCAGTCGTCTGAACAAGCTGGTCTTATGGCAAGGCTCCTTGCTGGGCGCGCTGGGAATAACCTTGGCAGCTTTACAGTCTTTTGTTTTAAGGCTCCCTTTGACGGAGAGTGTTCTTTTTTCTTTAGCTTTTTTTTTAGGCACGCTCGCATTGAGCTTGCCTTCACTTATTATTCATTGGGAAGAAGGTTATAAAACGCTTCACCAGGCGATGGGTGGTTTGCTGCTCGGCTCTTTTTCATTGCTTACAGCCACTATCCTGAATTCGTATTTTAGCTTATTCACGGTACCTGTTTGGTTACTTACCCTAAGTTATGTTCTCATTTTTTTTATAGGGTTTTTATGCGGCTGGCTCGCAACGCACTATGTTTTATTATTTAGATTCAGGTATCTCAAGTCAGCTCACAACATCCCGACCGAGGGAAAGCATTTGTTGCAATGGGCGCGAAATATTATTGAGAAAGGCAATTCTGACATGTTGTCATTAGAATTGTTCATAAAATTGCAGCATTCAACAAACGAGTATGCGAAAAATAATACGATTCTGAAAAAGCATGAACTACTAAATGCCGCTCATGAGTGGCAGTTAACTAAAAAAGGATAAATCTAACATGGAACTTAAAAACCGGGCTTTGGATGGGGCAAAAATCGTACTGAGCAAATGTTTGTCTTTAGAAAAAGGCGACACCTTAACGATTTTCTGGGACGAAGCCGCGGAAGAAACTGCTGACATCTTCAAACTAGCCGCCAGAGAATTGCATATCAAGGTGCGTGAAAGAAAGGTGCCTTTGGAGGAACAATCGGTATTCGAAAAAGATCAGGAATTATCGATTGAGGATTCCGAAGCCTTGCGGGAAGCGAGAGGTATCATTACTTGCTTGTCAACGCACGCGAAGGGAACCTCTTATCGCCTCAAATTACTCGAAGTAGGTACGTCCATAGGCACGCGCTTCGGCCATATGCCGGGCGCGAATTTAGACCTTCTGAGCCATGCTGCAGTCAAGATCGATTATGACGAGGCGTGCCGGCGCTGCGACGACCTCGCCCTGGCCTTAACGTTGGGAGAAAAAGCGGTACTTCAAACCTACATATTCGATAAAGGCGAGCCGGTTGAGACATTTGAACTAGCATTCGACCTGGGTGGCGTTAATCGCCCGGCTATAACCAGTACCGGGATCATCGCCCCCGGAACGTGGGGAAATATACCCGGCGGAGAAACTTTTATCGCTCCCATGGAAAATACGGCTGAAGGCATTTTTGTATTGAACGGCGCATTCAAAAATTATATTTTCACCGAGTCTTCTTATTTATTACTTCATTTCTCGCAAGGGAATTTGATCAAAATCGATGGAAATCCGGAGGCTCGACAAAGGCTTGAAGGTCTCTTTAACGACCGCCGTTCCGATGACGAATTTTACAAATCCCTGGCCGAATTAGGCATCGGGGTGAATACTGAAATAACCGAACTGACCGGTACCGCGCTTTTTGACGAAAAATGCGCCGGCACAGCCCATATCGCGGTAGGTGATAACAAGCGCTACGGCGGATATCATCATTCCACGATACATGAAGATATGATATCGCGCGCGCCTACTTTAAGAATTGACGGAAAAACGATCCTTTTCCACGGAAAAAATGTTTTTAATGCCTCCGAATGGCGCGAGACGCTGAAAGTAGAACCGGGGGAAGTGGAAAAGAACAATTTGCTTTCCAGAACCGAGATACCCGCTCAAAAATCCGAAACGGGCGCATTGCAGGTATTTCGTTCCGTTACGTCCGGACGTATCTGTATTTATACGGTGGCAGAACCAAAAACCAACAAATTGCTTGCCAAGGTTTATCAACGCATTCCCGGAATTCCCCAGGAAATTGAAGTAAAAGATCTGATTCTCGCCGTTCAGCGAACCAGTCAGATCTCCGAGGCCGAAATATTGGCCGCGATAAGGATTTTGGAGCGTCATAAACTAATCTCTCAAAGACGTCAAATGGAAATGTGATATGGTCGAAGAAACTACAAAATTATCCCCCAAAAATTTGATGAGTTTATTCATCAAGATCGGCCTTAACCGGGAACATCACGATAGTACGGATGTATTTGAGGTGGAGGAATTTAACTTAACCCCGCTACAACTCGATGTAGGGTTTTTCATCCCATTTTTTTTTCCCAAGAAAAATATGGCCATGATCACTTATATTTCCGATGAAACTCTCAGAGAATTTTTAATCCCCGCGCGACAGTACGTCAAAACCCATCAAAGAATGTTCGGAGTTCTGGTAGTAAACTGCAAAGTGAGAAAAGTTGACAGCACGGTTAAGGAATTTGCCGCAGCCGGCATTGCTTTGCTTACAAAAAAAGAATGGGAAGAAATATTGATCGAAAAAGACCCAAAAATAATGTATGACAAGTTAGGTCTTTTATTAAAAAATTATTTGGGCACAGAGTTTTTGAGTCCCTATGTTCCGGGCCGTCCCGCGAGGGGAGGACGTTTTTTTTCCCGCTCAAATATAGTAAAAGAATTGTCCATCGGAAAAAATCATTTTACCCTGGTGGGTATCCGCCGTATCGGAAAGACATCTTTGCTAACAGAAATAGGCGACAGACTTAAACATGAGCAAGGATATCGCATCATCGAAGTATATGGCGGAAAATGTAACTTGATTGAGGACGTATTATATGAACTTTATGTTGAACTCGATTTGAAATCTCAATCCAAAGAGATAGATTTCGCCCGGAAAATTTATTTAAGTTCAAACGCTGTCAACGACTTTCACAGACACATCACTAATGAAATAAAGAGAGAAAGCCAGCCGATAGCCTTTCTCATCGATGAATTCGATCATCTGATCGACATCGACGAGCGAAAAAATCACCTGCTTATTCATATTTTCCGGGAACTATCCCGGCATGAAAACTGCCGTTTTTACTTTGCAGGCTTTCGTAAAACAAAAAAGCGGCCGATGATGGCGAACATCCTCTTTACAATTTCGGACAAATCAGGGAACTTGAACCGTTTACCCGAAATGAAACTTACGACATGATCAGTGTTCCGTTAAGGCGACTTGGAATTAATATCCATAACGATCTGATCGAAACAATTTACAATCAGACCGGCGGACTGCCCGAATTAATCCAAATATATTGCGCTGCTATTGTAAAATTTCATAGCGACAAGAAAAAATCCCCCGACAGTACTGAGTTGTTTAAAAAAGTTGCCGATTCCGAGGAATTTTAAACGCAGGATCGAAGCCTCTTTTTTAGCCAATGCCAATTCCTATGAACAATTGGTTTGTTACCTGATAATTCGGCGGGCGAGCGAATCCGAGGGGAACGATCAAATCGAATTTACCAAGGAAGAGGTGAGCGTTTTGCTGGACGCGGAAATCAAAAACATTTCCCCTGAGATCAAAAACAGTGCTTATGAGTTAAATTCCCTGATCGAAAATCTTCAGGCCAGCGCGGTCATCGAAAAAGCCGCCGGAACGACTTATAAGTATAAGTTTCGCGTTCCGCAATTGATAAATTACATCAAGAATCTTGATTTGGAGTATGAAATAAAAAAGATCATGGAAAGTATCGAACTTCACGACATCTTCGAAGACAGTGAAGAAAGTGAAAATCAATCTACTTTTTTGAGGCCATAATTGGAAAATACCATATTGGAAAAAGCGATCGAGATAATTGAAAATTATCATTCGCTCAAAACCGCGCCCAAGATAGCTATATTCGGCCCGCCCGAGAGTGGAAAGACCGCGTTTCTGGAACGGTTGATCGGATATTGCGAACAACAAGATAATTACCCTATTATCCCATTTCATATCGATTTGAAAAGCGCCCCGATAAGCTCTGAAAGCGCCCTGTATGAATATATTTTTGAAACTCTTTCAAAAGAAATAAGAAAGAAAAACATTGACCTTGGAACGGAAATATTTCCCGTCAGGCTCCCGCTGGATTTTGATCGTCTGATTGAGGCAATATTGTCCTGTACAGATTCCTACATAACTCTTTTCATAGACCATATCGATAGCATCTCATTCGAGCGGGCGATGGGCCTGGTTCATCGATTTCATTATTTCAGCGACCAGGCGGCTAAGGATTTCAATTATAAGCGCCTCGGATTATGTATTGCCGGAATTAAAAGTCTGTTCGAGCTCCGCAGTTCCCTTCATTCCGTTTTCGTTTCTTACGACATTATCAGATTTCCCCGGCAAAGCGAACAGATCCAGGGTTGTATGGTGGAAGAACAGGTCGATCTCGATTCTATCGAGAATGGCAAACGGGAGGAGACTTTAAAAGCGTTGACGGCTCTTACCGGGGGAGAGTCCGTGTTTTTAAAACCGTTGCTTGAATGCATCGATGAGCCCCTGAATCTGGCAAAATTAGAAATTGCCCAGGACCGTCTGTACAAGAGGCATGCGAACGTTTTTCGGCATCTTGCATTAAGAGTATGGACCGATCCGGCATTACAGGAAATAATATCGAATCTTTTAGATAACCAGCCTGTGCCACAAAGGAGCAATAATCCGGACATCGATAAAAATCAGCTTACCGGAGCCGTAGTCCTGCTTCCCGTTAGCGGAGCCGGAGCACAAAAAAAACATTATAAATTTCGCAATGACCTGGTTAAAGGATTTTTATACAAGCTTCGTAAAATCCTCTATAAAACTTCGCCGACACAGGGACTGGCAGTCTCAGGTCAGATCGCGCGATTAAACCAAATAAAGGAAAACTGCGAAAAAGCGACGAATCTTACCGATTTTTTTAATAATCTGGAAGCTGCTTGGAAGGATCTTACCGACTTTGAGAATATCTCTCAAGACGATCTGTCAATCAAGTGTTACGTAGCCAATCGGAAAAGCGAATCTTTTTGGCAGATCTTTACCAAGCCCGCATTAACTATCGAAGATATAGCTAAGACCTCCGAAAGCGGTAAGGAAAAGATCGAAGAAATAATTCACAACTGGAAAAGGAATTTTGCCGGGTGGAATCAGCAGCGGCACACTTATTTTGAATGGACGGAACAAACGGTCACTTTTACCTACACTTTACGCGCCTTTGATAATTTTCTGATAGCCTTATCGCTATGCGTCCCGACCAATCTGATCAATAATGAATTTACCGAGTTCACTGCCGGCCACTGGATAAGGTTCGTTAAGAACCACCGGATGAAGATAAGTGAATTGATATTTGCGGAATTTGGAAGAGTTGCGTTACAGGAAAACCTTGTCAATAAAAAAGAGGATCAAATTACGCGGTTCTTTTCCATAACGGATGATCCTTCTCAAAAACGCGACCAAAATATCTTATATTTTTCGCAGGACTGGGACCATTTCTTCGCCACCCGTTCAAAAATCATCCATCTTACCGGCAAGCCGCTGGAAAAGGTAATCTCAAAATTAAACGAAGAATGTAAGCAATTATGCGAGAAAAGGTTAACTTCGGCCTCGATAAAGAAAGAACTCTATGAAGGGGTAAGGCCTTTTTACGTCGAATTAGAAAAAATCAAGGGCATTGATAAATTGCTCGAGCTGAATGAGAAAGATCTGCTTTACATAGATTCCTATTTGGATGGTTTGGGTGTTCCCTTTGAATTGATCCCGCTGCCGGAAAAGGGGCTGTTGGCCACCAAGATCCCGGTTACGAGACGCTTAAGATTTGTCGATGCGAAGCAGCAGCTGCACGCTCCCTTTCACATCAAATTCGCCAAGTTAAAGCTGGCGGGAGAACCTTTCCGGGTGCTGATCGTCGCCAATGACGATGGGGGGGCGTTAAAAGAGGTAAAAAACGAAGCCGAGCAGATCAAGGTCAAACTTAAAGACTCGGAAACCGAAGTGGTGGTTTCACACAACGATTCGATAGAGCGGATCGAAGCGCTATTAAGAGAAAAGCAGTTTCACCTGCTGCATTTTTGCGGTCATACAAAATACGTGCCGCAAAACGAACAAATGACGGGGTTGAGTATCAGCAGCGAAGAGGACAATACGGAGATAGTCTCCTACGGACGGTTTGCCCGGGCGGTCAGGAACTCGGGAACCTGGCTGGTGTATCTGAGCAGTTGTCATGGGGCAGTAACGGACCTTCCCGAGATCGGGCAGACCTATTTGAATTGCATGGAAGCGCTGATCGAGATCGGCATTCCGAACGTGATAGGTTTCCGCTGGGCGGTAGAAGATTTCCGGGCCAAGCGGTTTGCCAGTGAGTTCTACGCCGAACTCTTTATCGATGAGCGGGTAATAAATCAGGAAAAGTCTGGAAGCTGGCCGCCGGATCCGCGATTTGAACGTAGCGATGTTGGAAACCCGGAAAAAAATCTGGAATGAATCAGTATATCCCGACGTGGTAGCATCATCGATACTTATTTCTCAAAGTAAATATTAGACAGGTACAACATAGACATGAGTAACGAAGCTTTTAGGTTTAGCATTAAGAACTTGGTCAGTTTATTTGCCAAGATGGGTGTTAACCGTTTGCACCATGATAATACTGATATATTTGAGATTCAAGAGTTCAATCTCATTCCTATAAACCTGGATGTAGGTTTTTTCACCCCCTTTTTATTTCCGAAAAAAAACTTATCAGCGGTTAACTATATTTCAAATGAAAGCTTATTGGATCTTGTGGCGGCGGCGCATCGATACATTAATAAGTGTCACAGAAAGTTTGGCGTCCTGGTAATAGACTGCAAAACCCGGCCCCGGGACATTAGAAATATTCTCGAGGAATTCTCGTCGGCAAAAATAGCCCTGCTTTCAAAAAAAGAGCTGGAAGAACTGATGGAGGAAAAAGACCGCAAATCTTTCTACGACAAACTTGGCTTGTTATTAACGCTATATCTTGGACGTAACTTTTTAAGTCCTTATGTTCCAGGTCGCCCCGCTGTCGGAGGACGATTTTTCGCTCGCTCTCAAATGGTCAGACAAATGTTTGAAACAAAAAGTCATTACATGTTGGTAGGAATTCGTAGGATCGGAAAAACTTCCCTGCTTGCCAGGATCGGAGAAAAGCTCAGAGCTGAACAAGGACACCACATTGTTGAATTGTATGGCGGAAAATGCTCTTCGATTGAAGACGTTCTTTATGAACTTTATGTTGAATTGGGTTTAAAGGCTCAGTCGAGGCAAATGGATTTTGCCCGCAACATCTATCTGAGTTCTAATGCTATAACTGATTTTCATAGGCATATCAAAAATGAAATAACCAAGGAAAATAAGCCCATCGCTTTTTTAATCGATGAGTTCGATCATCTGATAGAGATAGACGAACGGAAACAGCATCGTCTTATTCAGATCTTTCGCGAATTAGCGATCAATGAAAACTGCCGTTTTATTTTTGCCGGTTTTCGTAAATTGAAGAAAGCCGCCGAATCCGTGGAGAATCCTCTCTTTAATTTTGGACAGATCAGAGAATTGGAACCGTTTACACGTTCCGAAACCTACGAAATGATTACCACTCCGCTAATCCGCCTCGGAATTAAGATCGATGAGACCACAAAAGAAACAATTTATGATGAGACCGGCGGTCTGCCTGAATTGATACAAATCTTCTGCGCCGCGATCGTAGAATTTTATAATAAAGAGGATCGGCCGCCGGATAGCGGAGAACTATCCAGAGAAATTGCTGATTCCATGGAGTTTAAGTCAAAAATTGGAACGTCTTTTCTGGCTAATTCTAATTCTCTGGAACAGTTGGTCTGTTATCTTATGGTTCAAGATGCCCGGGAGAAAAATGCCAGTCAAATCGAGTTTACGATCGACGAAGTGCGGAAATTATTACTATCGAGACGGGTCAAATTCACTTTGTACGAATTAAATACCATAATCGAGAACCTTCAACTTACTGCGGTCGTTAAAAGATTAGCGGGAAAATCCCAAATTTATAAGCTGCTGTTTCCGCAATTAAAGAATTATTTGCAAAGCCTCGATCTTGAATTTGAAATAAAATCTATTCTCAGCAGTTTTGCGGGAACGTCGTGGCTTGATGACTCACCGGCCGCTCTTCCCCCGGAAAGTCCTCCTGAAAAAACCGTTCCAAACCGGCATGCCTCCCAGGAAAAAAATGAGAACGAGAACACTGTCACTCAAAATATCTTGTATTGGACCCATGAAAGAGAAAAGATCTTTGTAACCAGCTCTGCTCCCGTTATTTTTCGGGGAAATCTATCTAAATCGGTGATCGATAATTTCAATAAAGATTTGCAGAAACTTTTTAATGATAATTTATCTTCCTCCACTATCAAAGATAAAGTGAGCCAGAAGACAAGGGCTTTTTACTTGGAACTAAAAGATAGTGTCGAGAATATTAATAAATTGCTCGAGCTGAATGAGAAAGATCTGCTTTACATAGATTCCTATTTGGATGGTTTGGGTGTTCCCTTTGAATTGATCCCGCTGCCGGAAAAGGGGCTGTTGGCCACCAAGATCCCGGTTACGAGACGCTTAAGATTTGTCGATGCGAAGCAGCAGCTGCACGCTCCCTTTCACATCAAATTCGCCAAGTTAAAGCTGGCGGGAGAACCTTTCCGGGTGCTGATCGTCGCCAATGACGATGGGGGGGCGTTAAAAGAGGTAAAAAACGAAGCCGAGCAGATCAAGGTCAAACTTAAAGACTCGGAAACCGAAGTGGTGGTTTCACACAACGATTCGATAGAGCGGATCGAAGCGCTATTAAGAGAAAAGCAGTTTCACCTGCTGCATTTTTGCGGTCATACAAAATACGTGCCGCAAAACGAACAAATGACGGGGTTGAGTATCAGCAGCGAAGAGGACAATACGGAGATAGTCTCCTACGGACGGTTTGCCCGGGCGGTCAGGAACTCGGGAACCTGGCTGGTGTATCTGAGCAGTTGTCATGGGGCAGTAACGGACCTTCCCGAGATCGGGCAGACCTATTTGAATTGCATGGAAGCGCTGATCGAGATCGGCATTCCGAACGTGATAGGTTTCCGCTGGGCGGTAGAAGATTTCCGGGCCAAGCGGTTTGCCAGTGAGTTCTACGCCGAACTCTTTATCGATGAGCGGGTAAGAGATTTAAGCCTGGTGATGCTGGAAACCAGAAAAAATATATGGAATGCGGCCAGCCATCCGGACGTAGTAGCGTCATCCGTCCTTATTTCCCAAAATAAGTAGAATAATCGAATTGTTCCTACAGAACTGCATGATCCGATAAATATGCGAAGTGGACCACCGATACGGAGAGTTAGACCTACTTCCATCCTATCAATAAGGAAATTCGCGCAAATTCTGCAATATTTTTTCAGCAAAATACAAGGCGCCGGAAATTAAAACTCCAACTGGCTTAATGATGAATGCTAATAAAAGTAAAGTCTGTTAAACAACTTGCATATATAATTTCTAAACGGATTTTTGGGATAACATTAGGAATTTTCATAGATAAAATTTTAAGTTTTACTATTAGATTATAAAATATAGACTTCATTGTCGGCGTTGTGTTTAAGACAAACGACCTTTTACCAACAGTCCTTTGGAGATGTTTAGATCAACAGGAAAATGGAATGTAGTAGGAATTGTAGTAGCCACCTGCATATTTGGAGTATCACCGAGTAAAAAATGCAGCAGGAAAAGCCAATAAGTATCAGTGTATAACGCTCGGTGATACTGAGCGGCAATCATAAGAAATGAACTGCAAAACCTTTATTCATCGGTTCGATTCCGATCGCCGCCTCCAATAGAATCAATAGTTTAGGGCAACCAATGCGGTTGCCCTTTTATAGTTTGTATGCCCCAGCTTTTACCTGATCCGGGATTAGCACGGCATTGTATTTTGCTGAAAATTGCATTAAATTATCTGGGACGTTAAACAGAGTTCGTAGCCATAAGCCTATGACCAAATATAACCGTATCGCTTTGACTCTGGCGGCTCCCTTTTTGGTCTTTTCGAGCATAGTTTCGCACGGCCAGACCGCGCAAGACACGGCGAAAGAAGATGCGATCTTACCTCCCGCACAGGAAGAATTTCAAAAAGTGGATGCATTAGCCACGCCGTGGCGCGACAGCAGCGGGCAACTGTGATGGTTGCCCGTTTTATTTTGCAGCTCCAGCCGAATAATCGGGGCCGGAATCTTGACGCAAGCGCCGTTTCTGAATAAACTTACTTCACCGATCCGCATAAAAAGTTCTATTCAAATAAAGTGAGGGAAAAATGTCATTTTCTCGTCGTGATTTCATAAAAACTGCCGGTGTGACCCTGGGCGCGCTGACTCTGCCTTCGTGGGTGTATGATGCACAGGCAAACGCCAGCCTATATATAGATGTAAACAAGGACAGCCTGGCCGACGCGGCGCTCTCGACCGCCAAAAAGCTGGGCGCGACCTACGCCGATATCCGCATCAACCGCTATCGTTTGGAAAACGTCTCGACGCGCGAACGCCAGGTGCAAAACGTTTCCAGCGGCCAGAATTTCGGCTTCGGGGTGCGCGTGCTGGTCAAAGGCACCTGGGGATTTGCCGCCAGCCCCATAGTCACCGCCGCTGAAGTGCAGCGCGTCACCCAGGAAGCGGTCCAGATCGCGCTCGCCAATGCGCCCTACCAGCGCAGAAAGATCGTGCTCACCGCCGCGCCGAAGGTCGTTACGTCGTGGAAAAGCTCGTATGAAAAAGACCCCTTCGAAGTTCCCATCGACGACAAAATTCAATTCCTGCTGAAGCTCAACGAAACCGCGCTCGGCGTCAAAGGCGTGAGCTTCGTCAATTCTTCGATGGCCTGGGTCAACGAGCAAAAATATCTCGCCACTTCTGACGGCTCACGTATCGAGCAATATATCATCCGGGGCAATCCGAGCTTTAACGTGACGGCGGTAGGCCTGGGTGATTTCCAGTCGCGCGCTTCCCTGCGTGAAGGCCAAAGCATCGGGTACGAATACATCGAGAAGGAAGATTGGATCGGCGATGCCCGGCAAGCCGGCGAAGAAGCCGTGATGAAGCTCAAAGCCAAATCCGTCGAGCCGGGAAAATATGACCTGGTGCTGCATCCTTCGCATTTGTTTTTGACCATTCACGAATCGGTCGGGCACCCGACCGAGCTCGACCGCGCGCTGCTGTGGGAAGCAAACTATGCCGGAACCAGTTTCCTGACGCCGGACAAAACCGGCAAGCTGCAATTCGGCTCGAAGATCGTCAATTTCGTTGCCGACCGCACGCAAGCGCTCGGATTGGCTACGGTCGGCCTATGACGACGAGGGTGTGCAGGCGCAAAGCTGGCACCTGGTCAAAGACGGCACGTTCGTCGACTGGCAGACCACGCGCGACCTGGCGCCGCTGATCGGCAAGAAAACATCGACCGGCTGCCTGCACGCGGACAGCTGGGGCAGCGTTCCCTTCCCGCGGATGCCGAATGTCTCGCTCGAACCGGCGAAGGAAAACGTCACCGCCGAAGATCTGATCGGCGGCGTGGACAAGGGAATTATGATCTTCGGGCGCGGCAGTTATTCGATCGACCAGCAGCGCTACAATTTCCAGTTCGGCGGGCAGACCTTCTGGGAGATCAAAAACGGCAAGCTGGGCGGCATGCTGCGCGACGTCGCTTATCAATCGCGCACGACGGATTTCTGGGGTTCGTGCGACGGCCTCGGCGGCCGGGCCACTTACCTGATCCCAGGTTCTTTCAATGACGGCAAGGGCGAGCCCAGCCAGTCGAACGCGGTTTCGCACGGCTGCCCGGTCGCGCGTTTCCGGCAGGCCAATGTTCTAAATACGGCGGCGGCCCCGACTTTAGGTTAAAAAAACGAGAGGTTCATAAAGATGCTGTTAAGTGAAAAAGAAGCTAAAAGCATAACCGACAAAATATTATCGTTCGTAAAAGCGAACGATGCCTCGGTAAATGTAAGCAGCGATAAATATTCGCACCTGCGTTTCGCGCACAACAATTTTTTGACCAGCGGCGAGCGCATCAGCCGCGGCGCGAACGTGACAGTTTGGACCGGCGGCAAGCGCGGTTCTTCATCCACCAACGACCTGGACGACGCCAGTCTCAGGACGATGGTCGAGCAGGCGGAAAAGATCGCCAGCCTGGCGCCGGTCGACCGTGAATATATGCCGACGCTGGGGCTGCAAACTTATAAACCCACGAACGGCTATGTCGAAGCGACCGCGAATTTGTCTCTGACCGCGCGCGCGAAAACCATCGGCGACATCCTCACCGAATTCGAAAAAAACAAAGTGATCGGCGCCGGTTTTCACCAAGCCCGCGCGCAGGCCGGCGCGTCCGCCACGAAAAACGGCAACTTTAACTACGACCAGACGACCAATTCCAGTCTTTCGGTAACGGCCCGGACACCGGACGGCACCAGCTCCGGCTATTTTTTGCGCAGCCATTTTGATATCGCAAAACTGGACACCAAACGGATCGCCCAGGAAGCTATCCGCAAAGCGCTGGAAGGCGGCGGCGCGCGAACCATCGATCCCGGCGTATATACCGTGATCCTGGAGCCCCAGGCGGTGGCGGACATACTGGGTAATCTCGGCTTCGCCTTTGACGCCCGCAGCGCCGAGGAAGGCCGCAGCCCGTATTCCCTTCCCGGCGGAAAGACCAAGCTCGGCGAGAAAATTTTCGACGAGCGCATCAGCATCTACAGCGACCCGTGGAACCCGGACCTGCCCGGCTCGCAATCGGCGCAAGGCGGCATCCCGGCGCAAAAAATTTACATGGTGAAAAACGGCGTGCTGGAAAACCTGGTCTACTCGCGCTTCTGGGCCAAGCAAAAAGGCAAGGAGCCGACGCCCGGGCCGGTCAATTCGATCATGGAAACAAGCAAGACCTCGACCATTCCCGAAATGATCGCGGCCACCCCGCGCGGGATCCTGATCAGCCGCTTTTGGTATATCCGCGGCACCGACCCGCGCACCGCCAGCCTGACGGGCCTGACCCGCGACGGCGTCTGGTTCATCGAAAACGGGAAGATCGCCTACCCGGTGAAAAATTTCCGTTTCAATCAATCGGTGGTGCAGATGCTGGCGCCGGGAAACGTGGAGATGATCGGGGTGCCGGAACGGGTCGGCGGTTCGGAAGGCGGCGGCGGAAACGCTTCGCTGCTCCCGGCGCTAAAGCTCAAAGCTTTTAATTTCACATCCCAGTCCGAAGCGGTCTGATCACGCGCGCTGAGGTTATAACTTATGCCGGACGACATAACTGTGATCAGGACCTTTTCAAATGAAATGGATGCCGAGATGGCGCGGCAGATGCTTCGCAACGCGGGAGTAGAAGCCTTTGTGTTTAAGGACGATGCGGGCGGCATGGAGCCTTATCTGCAGCTGACGAACAGTGTTCGTTTAGTGGTCAGTAAAGAGAACGCCGGTCGCGCGTATGAGGTAATTCAGACATTTGACGGCTTGCTTTAAGTACGAGCACATCTTTGCCGCGCAACGCATTTCTAAGTTGTTGATAAGACGCAAAACCATTCAACTATCAGCTATTAGCTGTCAGCTACCAGCTCTTTAATCGCAACTTTGCTACAGGACAAAAATCTTGAACTCCAACTCCGACAAAGCGATCAACATTCCGGTGACGGTAAAAAACGGCGCGGTGATATTTCCGGACGGGTTCGATCTTAATGCGCTCAAGAAAGAATTTCACACCGAAATAATCCTGGAAGATTCCCATTTTTCCGACAAGGATCTTTTTCACTCCCTGGGAAAACAAAAAGTGGTCGAACTGCTGCCCACGGATTCGCGCCTGCTGGTCAACATCGGCTTGAAAGATCCGGTTTCCGAAAGCCTGGCGCGATTTATCACGAACGGCGAGGGGCCCAGGGGAGTAGACGGCGGTTTTGTCGAGATCTTTTTGCGCCAGCCGCAGGGATTAAAGCTGCGCGGCAAGAAAAAAGCCCTGCTGCTTCCCTGCCGGGTGGAAATTCCCGCTCTGCCGGGTGAGCCGGCGGCCAGTATCAATCACGCAAACACCCTGATCTCGGAAGCCTTCGAACCCTGGCGCATCTCTCACACGTCGAATGTCTACTTCAAGGTCTACGCCCGGGAAGAATCTGATGGTCAGTGGCTGCCGCTCGACGCCTGGCGCACGGAAGCGGAGGCGCGGGAGTTGAAGCGGACGGAAAAACCTCCGCTGCCCGAAGGCCTTTTCGACGATCAAACTGTATAAAACTGTACGCACTGTGAAAACACTTTGTCCTAAATTGATGCATAAAATTTAATGCTCATACGTGCCTCGATTCAAACCACGACACGCACTCCGGGAGATTATTTCGGTTAAAAACCGGTCCCGATCTTCCTTGGCCCGCAAAAAACCTTTATTTTCTTGGCCTTACAAGCCGATGCCCAGCGGGCGGCAAAATTCCCGCCGATTTCCCGGGATGATCCCGATTTCAGGAACGAATATTGCTGCAAAATTTTTAGATCATCTTCGAACCGATACAAACAGGAGGTGGGGACATGGCAGAGGTTCCATACGGCCGGGTCACACAAAAGGCGCCCGCCGTCAGCGACGTGCACATTGTCTGGATAACGGCCGGTTTAAGCTGTGACGGCGATTCCGTGTCGATAACCGCGGCTACCCAGCCGAGCGTGGAAGACGTGGTCATGGGAGCCATTCCCGGGCTTCCGAAAGTGCATTTGCACAATCCCGTGCTGGCGTATGAGGTCGGCGACGATTTCATGAAATTCCTTTACCAGGCGGAACAGGGTTTGATCGACCCGTTCGTGCTGGTGATCGAAGGCTCAATTCCCAACGAAAAGATAAAAAAAGAAGGCTACTGGGCGGCGTTTGGCACGGACGAGATGACGGGCCAGCCGATAACCACCTGCGAGTGGATCGACCGCCTGGCGCCCAAAGCGCTGGCGGTGATGGCCTGCGGCACCTGCGCGACCTACGGCGGTATCCATGCGATGGAAGGAAATCCGACCGGCGCCATGGGGCTGGCGGATTACCTGGGCTGGAATTTCAAGACCCCCGCCGGATTGCCGATCATCAACGTTCCGGGCTGTCCCGTTCAGCCGGATAACTTTATGGAAACGGTCTTGTACCTGCTTTACCAGGCAGCCGGCCTGGCCCCGATGATCCCGCTCGACGACCAGCTGCGCCCGACCTGGCTTTTCGGCAAAACCGTGCACGAAGGCTGCGACCGCGCGGGCTATTACGAGCAGGGCGATTTTGCCCACGAATACGGCTCGCCGAAATGCATCGTCAAGCTCGGATGCTGGGGGCCGGTGGTCAACTGCAACGTGCCGAAACGCGGATGGATGATGGGGATCGGCGGCTGCCCGAACGTCGGCGGCATCTGCATCGGCTGCACCATGCCGGGCTTCCCCGATAAATTCATGCCGTTCATGGACGAACCGCCGGGTGCGAGAATTTCCTCCGGCGCCATCGGCATCTACGGCTCGGTCATCCGCAAGCTGCGAGGCATTACCAACACGACCGTAAATAAAGAACCTAAGTGGAGGCATAACCGGCCTGAACTGACGACAGGTTACGTGCCGAAAACATATTAAGAAAAGGGGGGACCCGTAATGGGCGTAACAACTACTTCCGATGTGCAGACCAAGCCCCGCACCCTGGTCGATATGAACTGGGACCCGATCACCCGTATCGTCGGCAGCCTGGGGATCTTTACGAAAATAGATTTTGAAAATCGCGAAGTCGCGAAATGTTGGAGCACTTCCTCCGTTTTCCGCGGTTACTCGATCTTTATGAAGGGCAAAGACCCCCGCGATGCCCACTTTATCACCAGCCGCATCTGCGGCATCTGCGGCGACAATCACGCGACCTGCGCCTGCTACGCGCAAAACATGGCATTCGGCGTGCAGCCCCCGGCGCTGGGCGAGTGGATCGTGAACCTGGGCGAAGCCGCCGAATATATGTTCGACCATAATATTTTCCAGGATAATCTGGTCGGCGTGGATTTTTGCGAGCAGATGGTCAAGGAAACCAATCCGAGCGTTTGGGCAAAGGCGCAGCAAACCGACGCGCCCAACGCGGAAGCGCACGGCTATAAAAAGATCTCGGACATCATGACCGCGCTCAATCCTTTCACGGGCGAGTTTTACCGCGAGACGCTGCACGTCAGCCGCTACACGCGAGAGATGTTCTGCCTGATGGAAGGCCGCCACGTTCATCCCTCGACGCTTTATCCGGGCGGCGTCGGGACCGTGCCTACCGTGCAGCTTTTTACCGATTACATGGTGCGCCTGATGCGCTACATCGAATTCATGAAAAAGGTCGTGCCGCTGCACGACGACCTCTTCGATTTCTTTTACGAAGCATTGCCCGGTTACGAAAAGGTCGGGCAGCGCCGCATTCTTTTGGGCTGCTGGGGCGCTTTCAACGACCCGGCCGTCTGCGACTACAAATACAAGAATATGGATGAGTGGGGCAAGGCGATGTATGTCACCCCGGGCGTGATCGTGGACGGCAAAGCCGTGACCCATAACCTGGTGGACATCAATCTCGGCATTCGTATTTTGCTCGGCAGTTCTTATTACGACGGCTGGGAAAACAGCGAAATGTTCGTCAAGCAGGACCCGCTGGGAAATCCGGTCGACCGCAATCACCCGTGGAATCAAACCACCATCCCGCGCCCGCAAAAACGAAATTTCGACGACAAGTACACCTGGGTGATGTCGCCGCGCTGGTATCACGAGGGCGAACCCGGCGACAAAAAATATCTTGCGCTCGACACCGGCGGCGGCCCGATCGCGCGTTTCTGGTCGACCGCGCTCGCCGGGCTGGTAGACGTCGGTTATGTAAAATCCACCGGCCACAGCGTTAAAATTTACCTGCCGAAAACGGCCACCAAACCCGAGGTCGAATTCGAATGGAAGATCCCGCAGTGGTCGAACGCTATAGAACGCGACCGCGCGCGCACTTATTTCCAGGCATACTCGGCCGCGGTGGCGCTGCATTTCGTCGAGCAGGCGCTGGCTGAACTGCACGCCGGGCGTACCAAGACATGGTCTGAATTCAAGGTGCCGGATGAAGCCATCGGGTGCGGCTTTCACGAAGCCGTGCGCGGGGTGCTTTCGCATCACGTCGTGATCCGCGACGGCAAGATCGCCAACTATCACCCGTACCCGCCGACGCCGTGGAACGCGAACCCGCGCGACATTTACGGAACTCCGGGGCCATATGAAGACGCCGTGCAAAACACGCCGATCTTTGAAGAAAACGGGCCCGATAACTTTAAAGGCATCGACATCATGCGCGCCGTCCGCAGCTTCGACCCGTGCCTGCCCTGCGGCGTGCACATGTTTCTGGGCAACGGCAAAGTGCTGCAAACACAGCATTCGCCGATGTTCGGCGCGATGAAATAATTTAACGAGCCGAGGGAGGTTTTAATGACAGAAGAACGAGAAAGCTATTCCGACACCGCGTCGCATACGCCCGGCACTGCCAAAGGCGAAGAGAAGGTATCGGATGAAGGAAAAGAAGCAGGCCGTTTTGATAAGGAGGCGGAGGACGATTCCGGAACCGGCCGTCCCAGCGGAGGTTCGACGGCGAGAGATTCGACCAGCATAAACCCGGAAGACCGTGAGCCGATCGATCCGGCCATGCCGAATCTGCCGCCCGCGTAACTTAAAACCCGGGCAGCGTTCATACCGTCGTTTGAGTTTCATAGCAAGCGAAAAGGGGGAGACATAGCGGATCATGCGGTTTATACCAGACTAACTTTATAGCAGTATATTTCGCATGATCCGCTTTTTTAATTTATGACCGGCAAAAAAGAATTTCAAAAAAGCCTGCAGAGGATCGAAGACCTCATTTCCACCATCGAAGCCTCGGCCGATCCCCACATGCGCGCCGGCGCCGTCGAATTGATGCAGTGCCTGATGGAACTCAACGGCGGCGGGATCGAGCGCATCCTGAGCATCGTCTTTGAAAGCGGCCTCGCGGGCGGAGAGCTGATCGATGAGATCGCCCGCGACGAAGAGGTGGAAAGCCTGCTGCTGCTTTACGGCCTGCATCCCCTGAATATCGAAGAGCGCGTGATGCAGGCGCTCGATAAAGTGCGCCCCGAACTCAAATCGCACGGCGCGGACGTCGAACTGCTCAGTGCGGGCGACGGCGTTGTCCGTTTGCGCCTTCATACCAGCGGCGGCGGATGTGGCTCGACCGCGGCGACGCTCAAGCTTGCGGTCGAAGAAGCGATCTATGAAAAAGCGCCCGACCTCGTGGCGCTGGAAGTGGAAGGCGCGGTTGAAACAAAAGCGCCCGCGCTGGTCCAGTTGAAAAGAACCCGCCGGGCGGACTCCATGGGCGGCAAGGCAAAGCTCGCGCTGTCCGGTTGATGATCTTTATGGAATCGACACCCAATGGCAGCTCGTTTAATACTCTGCGCCGTTTTCTCAGGTCGCGCGCGCCGGTCGAACGCTGCGAATTATGCAGCGCGGAACTCCCGCGCGAGCACAGGCACCTGATCGACCCGAAAGAACGCAAACTTGTCTGCTCCTGCGATCCCTGCGCCATTCTTTTTTCCAGCGGCGAGGGAAAATACCGGCGCGTCCCGCGGCAGGTCCGCTTTTTGGATAATTTCACGCTTTCCTATCAGCAATGGGAAGATCTTTTGGTCCCGATCAACATGGCCTTCTTTTTTTACAGCAGCGCCGCGGGAAAAGTGATCGCGCTCTACCCGAGCCCGGCCGGGCCGACCGAATCGCTGCTGCCGCTGGAAGCCTGGGAAGAGATCTGCGCGGCCAACCCCGTGCTGCAAAAAATGGAGCCGGACACCGAGGCGTTGCTGGTGAACCGCGTGGGGTTGGAACGCGGCGAGAAAGAAGCCGAATACTATCTTGTGCCGATAGATAAATGTTACGAGCTGACGGGATTGATCCGCGCAAACTGGCAGGGGCTGGGCGGCGGCGCGGAAGTTTGGCGGGAGATCGCACGTTTTTTCGCGCAACTCAAAGAGCGCGCGGTAAATTCGCCTATAGATACCGGGGAATCTACCTTTGCCTGATCTGAACTTTGAAATTAAAGGGGCCGAACCGCTGCCGTTCGCGGCGTCTCCGCAATTGATCTTTAAACTCGGAATCAGCAACGCGTACGCGGAGCAGAGCGTCCATACCGTCGCGCTGCGCTGCCAGATCCAGATCGAGGCCGCGCGGCGGCAGTATTCCGACGAGGAAAAAGCGCGGCTGCGCGATCTTTTCGGCGAACCCGAGCGGTGGAAAGAAACGCTGCGGACGATGCTCTGGACGCACAGCGAGCGGGTGGTCACGCCCTTTACGGGCAGCACAGTGGTTGATCTCCCGGTCGCGTGCTCGTTCGATTTCAACCTGGCGGCGACCAAGTATTTCGCCGGGCTCGAAAACGGCGAGGTCCCGCTGGTTTTGCAGTTTAGCGGGACGGTTTTTTACCCTGATGAGAACGGCGCGCTGCAGGCGGCGCAGATCCCCTGGAGCGCGGAAACGAAATACCGGCTGCCGGTGCGGGTCTGGCAGGAAATGATGGAAATTTATTACCCGAACAGTGCCTGGCTTTGCCTGCGGCGCGATGTCTTTGACCGTTTGTACCGGTACAAAGTGCGGCGCGGCATCCCGACCTGGGAACAGGCGCTGGAAAATATTTTACCCGCGGATGAGGACATCGACAATGGATCTTGAGCTGGTCGAAAAAATCGCCGATGCAGTTTTGTATGAGGGCTACATACTCTATCCCTATCGCGCCTCGGCCGTGAAAAACCGCCAGCGTTTCAATTTCGGCGTGCTGACGCCGAAAAGTTACAGCGAAGCGCATAACGGCACGGAAAGGTGGCAGACGCAAACGCAGTGCCCGGTTTCCGAGAGTGCCGTGCTCGACGTCAAGGCGCGATACTTACGCCTCTGCCTGCGCGAAGTGCAGCGGTTCGATGCGCCTTCAGGCGAATTTCACCCGGTCGATCTCTTGGAAGCCGGCGGGAAGATCTATCAAACCTGGCAGGAGGCGGTCGAGTGCGAAATTAACGCTTCGGGCCTTAAGATCGCGGAGCTCGCCGAAAAACCTCATCGCGTCAATTTCTCTTTCGCCGAAAGCGAGACCAGCGAACCGCTGCGCGATGAGAATAGAAATATCGTTGGCGCGATAGTGCGCCGCCAATTTGCGTTGTCGGGCGAGCTGGAGATCGATACCGCGCCGGCCGGAGAAAATTTGCGCAGGCTGACGGTGCGGCTTTCAAACACAACGCCGTTTGAAGATCCGGAAACGAAAAGCCGCGACGACGCGCTGCTGCGGTCCCTGGCTTCGGCGCATCTGGTCATTTCCGTCCGCGCGGGAGAATTCGTTTCCCTGCTCGACCCGCCGGAAGAATTCGCCGCCGCGGCGGCAAGCTGCGAAAACATCGGGACCTATCCGGTGCTGGCCGGCGCCGAAGGCGAGCGCGACTGCATGCTTTCCTCGCCGATAATTCTCTACGACCACCCGCAGATCGCCCCTGAAAGCCCCGGTGAGCTTTTTGACGGGACCGAGATCGACGAAATTTTAATGCTGCGCATCATGACCATGACGGACGAAGAAAAACGCGAGATGCGCGCCCTGGACGAGCGCGCGAGAAAAATGCTGGAACGCACGGAAACGCTGCCGCCGGAACAGTTCATGAAGCTGCACGGCACTCTGCGGAACTTGCGCGCGCAGGCAGACGAATAATTTATGGACGAATTGAATTGGCATTTGCTGGAAGACAAGGACCGGGTGGAAGAGATCACGGTCGCGGGGGTGGCGGTCAAAGCCGGCGACCGCGTCCGCCTGAAACCGCGCGGGGGCGGCGATATTTTCGACCTGGCGCTGGCGGGGAAAACGGCGACGATCGAGGCCATCGAGCAGGATTACGAGAACAACATTCACCTGGCGGTCGTCGTCGACGACGACCCCGGCAAGGATCTGGGTTTTCTGCGCCAGCCCGGGCACCGTTTCTTTTTTACGCCTGAAGAGGTCGAGCCTTTTCTGCCCGGCGAGTTTGTGGAATAGTTTGAGGAACCGATGGAAAGACCGCGTGTTTTGATCGCCTGTATCGGCAACATTTTTCTCGGCGACGACGCCTTTGGCGTCGAGGTGGCAAAGCGCCTGGCAGCGCGCCCGCTGCCGGAGAATGTTCGCCTGGTCGATTTCGGCATTCGCAACTTCGACCTGGTCTACGCGCTTTTGGACGGTTATGACGTGACGATCTTTGTCGATGCGATGCCGCGTGGCGAAGCGCCGGGAACCCTCTATCTGATGGAGCCCGATCTTGCCGACATCGAAGCGCAGGGCGCTATGTTCGAAGCGCACGGGATGAATCCGATGCGCGTGCTGGCGATGGCGCGAACGATGGGCGCGGAGTTCAAAAAATTGCTCGTCGTGGGATGCGAACCCGCCGATCTCGGCACTGAAGAAGAAGGCAAAATAGGCTTGAGCGCGCCGGTCGAAGCGGCGCTCGGGCGTGCGGTGGAAATGGTCGAATCGCTTTTACAGGACATCCTGGCCGAAACCGGGGAAATCGGAAAATTACGCGGCGAACCTGAAATGATGACGGCAAAGTTTTAGCAAGAAAGGAACAAGGGTTATGAAACAACAGGAAGGTCTGGAAAGATCAAAACAAACTTCAACCGGCGTCGGCTTGTGGACGATCATCGGCGGCGCGGCGCTTATCGTGGTAGCGGCTGCGCTGGTGGTGGCTCTGCCGGACATCAGGCGTTATATCAAGATCAGCACCATGTAAGTTTTAAAGCTTACCGCAGGAATAAGGAGAACGTTAAATGAAAGGAAAAAATGAATCGGGCTTCGGCATTTGGGGTGTGGTCCTGCTGCTGGCGTTGATAGCATTTATCGTCCTGGCGGCAATGAAGATCATGACGGTGTGGGCCGCAGTTCTGGCTTTTCTAGCGGTGCTGATAATAGTAGCGTTTATCGCTACTTTGCCGGATATCATAAGGTACGCCAAGATCAGCAGCATGTGAACTGAGGTTTGAAGACGGGGGCAGTATGGAAAATAACGGGCATGCGCAGAAGCGCGGCGGCGATGTCATAAAAGGTTTGGCGGCGGGCATGATCGGCGGGCTGGTGGCCGCCGCCGCAATGAATCAATTTCAGAAACTGGTGGGAAAATTTCTCATCGGCGAAGAAAGATCGCACGGCGCTCAATCTTTACAGCAGGGTTCCCCGGAGCACGGGATCGGGCGCGAACTGCAGGAGCGCGGCAAAGACGACCCCGATGACGATGCGGCGGAAAGATTGGCCAATGCCCTCTCGGTGGCTCTCTTTGACCGGGAATTGACCGAAAGCGAAAAAGAGATCGCGGGCACGGCGTTTCACTACGGTTACGGCATCTCGATGGGCGCGGTGTATGGCGCAACTGCCGAGGTTTTGCCGGAAGCGACATTAGGCGCGGGCCTGCCCTATGGAGCGTTGATCTGGGCCGGCGCGGATGAAGGAGTGGTTCCTTTACTGGGCCTGTCGAAATTGCCTTCCGCAGTATCCGCTTTCGATCCACGCTTCGGCGCTGGCGTCGCATCTTGTTTACGGCGTTACTTTGGAAGCGGTCCGGCGCGCGGTGCGAAATATTTTGTAAAAACTATGCACGAACTTTCGATCGCCATGAGCATGGTCGATATGGCCTCTGAAAAAGCGGCGGAAATGGGCGGCGCAAAAGTAAGCGCGCTCTATTTAAACTGGGCCGCCTTTCCGGCGTGGTCAAAGACGCCCTGCTTTTTTCCTGGGAGGTCGCCTGCGAAGGGACGCCGCTCGAAGGCTCGTCGCTGGTGATAGAAGAAGTGCCGGTAGTGGTGAACTGCGCCGGATGCCGGGCGGAAAGAACCCTGCCGGGGATCCAAAATTTTTTCTGTCCCGTTTGCAAAGCGCCGACGCCCGAGGTAATACGCGGCAAAGAGCTCGAAGTAACGGCTTTGGAGATACTATGACGAACACTCCGCGCCTGGTCCAGGTCCGAGAAAATGTGCTGAAACAAAACGACGTTTTGGCGCGAGCGCTGCGCGAGCGTTTTCGCGCGGCGGGCGTTTTTGTCGTAAGCCTGGTTTCGAGCCCCGGCGCGGGCAAAACCGCTTTTCTGGAAAAGACCCTGGCGATGCTCAGGCCCGATTTCCGCGTGGCGGCACTGGTGGGCGATCTGGCGACGGAGAATGACGCGATACGGCTCGCCCGCGCGGACGCCCCCGTAAAACAGATCACTACGGGAACGATCTGTCATCTCGAGGCCGCGATGGTGGAAAAAGCGCTGGAGGATTGGAAGCTGGACGAGCTCGATATCCTGTTCATCGAAAACGTCGGTAACCTGGTTTGCCCTTCCAGCTACGACCTGGGCGAAGAACTGCGCATCGTGCTGATGTCCACGACCGAGGGCGAGGACAAACCGCGCAAATACCCGACCATCTTTAACACCGCCGACATGGCGGTCATTACCAAGATCGATATCGCCGGGGCGGTCGAGTTTGACCTGGCGGCGGCGCGCGAAAGTATCGAATCCGTGCGGCCGGGAATGGCGGTGCTCGAAGTGTCCGCGAAAACGGGTGAAGGCATGAACGAGTGGCTGGATCTTTTGCATTTGAAAACGGGGACACGCGCGGCTGCGGGTGCTTTCTGAAAATTTATGACAACGCGAACTCAAATTTTGGTGCGCGGCACGGTACAAGGGGTCGGCTTTCGTCCGTACATTTATTTGCTGGCAAACAAAAGCGCGCTTCGCGGCGAGGTTTTTAATAATGCGAACGGCGTGCTGATCGACGTCGAAGGCGAAGCGCGAGCCATCGAACATTTCGTCAACGAATTGAAACTAAAACCGCCGCCGCTTTCCATCGTCGAATCCGTCGAGCTTAACAATTTACAAACCCCGGCTTTTTATAAAGATTTCCGCATCGTCGAAAGCGAAAAGAACGGCGCGAAATTTGTTCCCGTCTCAGCCGATATCGCGACCTGCGAAGATTGCCTGAAAGAATTGTTTGACCCGCGCGATCGCCGTTATCGCTACCCGTTCATCAACTGCACGAATTGCGGGCCGCGTTTCACTATTATCGAAGGCGTTCCCTACGACCGCGCGGCGACGACGATGCGCGATTTTGAAATGTGCAAGGGGTGCCGCGCCGAATATGAAGACCCGCTCGACCGCCGCTTTCACGCCGAGCCGACGGCCTGCCCCGCCTGTGGGCCGCAAGTCGTTTTAAAAGATGGAGGCAGAAACACGAGCGTAAGCGAGTGTGTTAAAAAACCTGATGATCACACACTCCCTAACGGTCGTGTTTCCGCCGTCAATGATCTGATCGACCAGGTACGTGCGCTTTTGCTCTCCGGCAAAATACTTGCAATAAAAGGACTTGGCGGGTTTCACCTGGCCTGCGATGCGCTCAATGCGGAAGCGGTCGAGACGCTTCGTCAAAGAAAATTCCGCGAAGACAAACCGTACGCCTTGATGGCAAATTCCATCGAGGTCGTTAAAAAGTTTTGCGTTGTTTCGAAGGCGGAGGAAGAGTTGCTTTTCTCCGCACAGCGCCCGGTCGTTTTACTGGAAAGAAAGCCCGGCGCCTCTCTTCCCTCCGCGGTCGCACCCGGCGTGAACACGCTCGGTTTTATGCTTCCCTACACGCCGCTGCATTATTTGCTGCTGGAAAATTTCGACCGCCCGCTGGTAATGACCAGCGGTAACGTTTCCGACGAGCCGATCTGTTATGAGGACGGCGACGCGAACGAGCGCTTAAAAAATATTGCCGACCATTACCTGCTGCACAACCGCCGCATACATATTCGCACCGATGATTCTGTCGCTCGCGTAAGCCCGTTCGCTGCCGCGAACGGTTCTGACAAGACCATGATCCTTCGCCGGTCGCGCGGCTACGCGCCGGCGCCGGTCAAAACTTCGTTCAAATTCGCAAAACAGGTCCTGGCCTGCGGCGCGGAACTCAAAAACACGTTTTGTCTCGCGCGGGACGCCCACGCTTTTATTTCGCATCACATCGGCGACCTGGAAAATCTGGAAACGCTCCGCTCTTTTGCCGAAGGCATCGAGCATTTCAAAACGCTCTTTGACCTTCGTCCTGAGATCATCGCTTACGACCTTCATCTCGATTATCTTTCCACCAAATACGCGCTCGCTGGCCGATGAAATTTCAACCAGGATCGGCGTTCAGCATCATCACGCGCACATCGCGAGTTGTTTAACCGATAACGGGCAGGAAGGCGAAGTGATCGGCGTGGCCATGGACGGGCTCGGTTTCGGCACGGACGGAAAATTTTGGGGCGGCGAATTTTTTGTCGCCGATCTGGAAACGTTCGAGCGCGTCGCGCATCTCGATTACATCCCGATGCCGGGTGGCGCCAAAGCCATCCGCGAGCCCTGGCGCATGGCGGCCGCGTACCTGCAAAAGACTTTCGGCGACGACTTTGTGAATTTGGATCTGCCCTTTGTTAAAAATTTGAACGCGCGCGACGTTGCGGTCCTGCGGCAAATGATCGCCGGCGGGACCAACAGCCCGGAAACATCCAGCATGGGCCGGCTTTTTGACGCCCTGGCCGCTTTGCTAAGTCTAAGAAACACAGTTAATTACGAAGGGCAAGCGGCGATCGAACTGGAAACCGCCGCCGCTAAAAATACGGCCGGTGCCTACGAATTCGAACTGTCCGAAAATGGTATAATCAAGGCTGAAGGAATAATTAAAAGTGCGGTCGAAGACATCATGGGCGGCGCCGGCGCGGCGGAAGTTTCCGCGCGGTTTCATCTCGGCGTCGTTGATCTGATCGCGAATATCGCGCGCGGGTTGCGCGGCGAACGCGGTATCAACCGGGTCGCGCTTTCGGGCGGAGTTTTTCAAAATATGTTTTTGCTTGAGCGCGTACATAATTTGCTCGCGTCGGAGAACTTCGAAGTTCTTACGCACCGTCGCGTGCCGGCAAATGACGGCGGTATTTCACTAGGGCAGGCGGCGGTGGCAAATGCCCGAATTTTATCCGGGAGGATATAAACTTATGTGCCTGGCTATACCCGGCAAGATCGTGGAAATAATCGATGCGGAAAATCACATCGCAAAGGTCGAGGTCGGCGGGGTGCGGCGCGGCGTAAATATCGGAATGCTCGACGACATAAGTGTGGGCGATTGGGTTTTGGTTCACGTGGGTTTTGCTATGAGCAAAGTGGACGAAAAACAAGCCGCCGAAACCCTGCGGACGCTTCAGGAACTGGGCGCATACCAGGAAGAATTCGATCAGTTTCAAACGGCTATAGATTGAGCGTTATGAGTCCCGCCTTTCAGGCGGCGGCAGGTCAGTACCGCCTGCGGTAGCGGGCGGGTTTAAAATGGCCCGCTAAAGCGGGGGACTCAAAACAAAAAAATTATGACCAAAGCCATCGAAGATTTTTCGCAATCGTTTTATCCTTTCCTGCACGAGAACAACAAGCCTCCGCAGGAACTTTGGGAAGACCTGCGTTTTTCGCTGATGGAAAAGGCGCGCGAAAGCGTCGCGGTCAAACAGAAATTCTTTGAAGAGAACAAGGATGAAATCCTGACCGCTTCGCTGGCGCTCGCCAAAACGTTTCATCGCGGACGCAAGCTTTTAGTATGCGGCAACGGCGGTTCGGCGACCGACGCCCAGCACGTCGCAGTGGAATTTATGCACCCGATAACTGTTGGGCGCAAAGCGCTTCCGGCGATCTGCCTGAATAACGACATGGCCATGGTCACGGCGGTGGCCAACGATGTGAGCTTTGCCGATGTCTTTGTGCGGCAGATCATCGCGCTCGGAAAAGAGGGCGACGCGCTGATCGCGATCTCGACCAGCGGTAATTCGGAAAATCTTTTGCACGCATTTCAGACCGCGCAAAAAATGAATCTGACCACCATCGGTTTTGCCGGTGACGAAGGCGGAAAAATGGACGAGATGAAACAGCGGGGATTGATAGATTTTTGTTTTACCGTGCAGACATCCAGCATTCACCGCATACAGGAATCGCACGTCACGCTTTATCACATCATGTGGGACATGGTGCATACGTTTTTTGAGAATAAAGCGCTGCTTGAAGACTAGTTTTGAGTCCTTGCTTTAGCAGCTGAAATTGCCGCCTAAAGGCGGTACTCAAAACTGGGACTCTAGACGCAAGAGACACAATTATGAAGTTCATCGACGAATACCGGCAAAGCGATCTGGCGCGGGTTCTCGCCCGTAAGATCGCGAAAATGACGGACAAGCCTTTAAAGTTGATGGAGGTTTGCGGCGGTCATACGCACACGATATTTAAATACGGCATCGAAGACCTGCTGCCGCCGAATATCGAGATGATCCACGGCCCCGGCTGCCCGGTCTGCGTGATCCCGCTCGGGCGCACCGATGACTGCATCTCGCTCGCGCTCCAACCGGGCGTTATTTTTACGACCTTCGGCGACATGATGCGCGTTCCGGGTTCGAACACAAATTTGTTCGACGCGAAGGCGGCGGGCGCGGACGTGCGGATGGTTTATTCCCCGCTCGACGCGCTGAAGATCGCCAAAAATAATCCCGCGCGCCAGGTGATCTTTCTCGCGCTCGGTTTTGAAACCACTTCGCCTTCCACCGCGATGACTCTGCTCCAGGCGGCAAAAGACAACGTGGAAAATTTCAGCGTTTTTTGCAATCACATCATGATCGTGCCCGCGCTAAAGGCGATGCTGGATTCACCCGACCTGCAGCTTGACGGGTTTGTCGGGCCCGGCCACGTCAGCACCGTGATCGGCACCAGCTGTTATGAATTCGTGCCGCGCGAATACGGTAAACCGTTGGTAGTAACGGGCTTTGAACCGCTCGACGTGCTGCAATCGGTGTATATGATCGTCAAACAAATCATCGAAGGCCGCGCCGAGATCGAAAATCAGTACGGGCGCGTGGTCGAACGCAACGGCAACCGCAGGGCGCTTGAGGTTTTGGCGGAGGTCTTTGAGCCGCGCGCTTTTTTCGAATGGCGCGGTTTGGGCTCGATCGCGCACAGCGGAATGAAGCTGCGCGAAAAATACGCCCGCTTCGACGCCGAGTTGAAATTCGACGTGCCCGGTTTGCGCGTTGCCGACCCGAAGGCTTGCCAGTGCGGTGAAATTCTCAAAGGCGTGAAAAAACCCTGGGAATGCAAGGTCTTCGGCACCGCCTGCACGCCGGAAACGCCGATCGGTTCCTGCATGGTTTCGAGCGAGGGCGCCTGCGCGGCATATTACAATTTCGGACGGCTATCGAAGATAGCTCAGCGTTCGGCTAAGGCGAATGTCTAATTATGGCAAAAGAAGAACCAAAAGAGAGCGAGGTAGGGACCGGCGAGGAAACCAAAGCCGAGCAGGTTATCAGTAATCATCTGGCGACGGGGATCCACCTGTTTCTTTCCGTCGTTGCGCTCCTGCTGCTGGTCGCGGCGATGATCGCCACCTACGATACGGTGGTGCGCGGTTTCCCCATGCTCTGGCAGCCGCAGGACCAATACGCCGTGCTGCAGACGATCGTGGAAAATCTTTTGCTGATCGCGATCGCCGCCGAATTCGCGCTGCTGCTGCTGTTTCGCCGCATGAGCGCCGTGGCCGAAGTGATGGTCTTCGTACTCGCTCGCAAGGCCGTCAACCCCGACATTCACGCATTTGAACTGGTGCTCTGCGCGGTGGCCATAGCGGGGCTTATCATAGTGCGGTTTTATTATTTGCCGGGAAGGCCCACTTGAAGCCGTTACCCATAAAGGATCGTCACAAATGAAACTTGTCGCCGATATACTCACGGCTTTGGTGGCGCTTTGCCACATCGGATTCCTGGTGCTCGAAATGTTTCTTTGGGACCACGCAATTGGCCGAAAGATATTCTCGATGACTCCCGAAGTGTCTGCTTCATCGGCAGTGCTGGCGATGAACCAGGGTCTATACAATGGCCTGCTGGCCGCGGGATTAATTTGGGGACTCTGGTCAGGAAGGCGGGACGTCAAGCTGTTCTTTTTAGGCTGTGTGATAGCGGCCGGCATCTTTGGCGGCATCACGGCAAAGACATCTATCCTTTTTATTCAGGGCCTTCCGGCACTGCTTGCTTTTGTCTGCGTGCTGCTCGCTTCCCGCGATAATGTAAATTATGACTGACATCTTTACATCGAATCCGCTTTTCGAGCGCGTCGAGCGAGCGCGGCGGCGAAAGCACAAGATCCGCGAGACGCATATCACTTTGGCGCACGGCAGCGGCGGGCGGGCGATGCACGATCTGGTCGAGGGTTTGTTCCTGGAATATTTTTCCAATCCGCTGCTGGAAAAGCTCGAAGACCAGGCGGTTTTTGAGATCGCCGGGGCCAACGGTGCGCCGGTAAAGCTTGCGTTTACAACGGATTCGTATGTCGTCGACCCGATCTTTTTCCCCGGCGGCGACATCGGCGGCTTGGCCGTTCACGGCACGGTCAACGACCTGGCGATGAGCGGCGCGCGGCCGCTTTATTTATCAGCGGGTTTTATCATCGAGGAAGGTTTTCCCATCCAGGACCTGCGGCGCATTTTGGCTTCGATGCGCGAAGCGGCGGAAAAAGCCGGCGTGCAGATCGTCACCGGCGACACCAAGGTCGTGCAAAAAGGCAGCGCCGACAAAATTTTTATCAACACGGCGGGCGTAGGCGTGATCGAAACAACAGCGAATATTTCCGCTTCGCGCGCGCAGGCCGGCGACAAGGTAATTTTGAGCGGCACGATCGGCGACCACGGCACGACCATCATGATCGCGCGCGGCGAGCTCGATCTTGAAACAGAAATAGAAAGCGATTCCGCTTCGCTTAATTCCCTGGTTGCCGATATGCTGGATGAAGCCGAAAAGATCGGCGCGATCGGTGCCGTTCACGCCTTGCGCGACCCGACCCGCGGCGGCGTGGCAACGACACTCAACGAGATCGCGATGAGCTCCGACGTCTGCATCGAGATCAAGGAAGAATTGATCCCGGTGCGTGAAGAAGTAAAAGGCGCGTGCGAGATCCTGGGCCTCGACCCGCTCTATGTAGCGAACGAGGGCAAGCTTGTCGCGCTGGTTTCCGCCGAGATTGCGGGCGCGATCATCGACCGGATGAAAAAAAATGAATACGGGCGCGGAGCCTGTGTCATCGGCGAAGTGAAGGCCGAACCCCGCGGCATCGTCGCCATGCAGACGGGCTTTGGCGGCACGCGCATCGTGGATATGCTAGCGGGAGAACAGCTGCCGCGAATTTGTTGAGGAAAATTTTATGGATCCGGCTACGACTTCAACTTTTGCGATCCTGATCTTCGGCTTCCTGCTCGGGCTAAAACACGCCACGGAAGCCGACCACCTCGCCGCCATTTCCACTATCGTGACCGAGCGGCGCAGCCTTTTGAGTTCGGCGCTCGTCGGCGGCCTGTGGGGGCTGGGGCACACGATCTCACTCTTTATCGCGGGAATTTTCGTGCTGCTGCTTAATTTCCGGATCAGCGAGCAGGCTGAAAGAGCGCTGGAATTTAGTGTCGGTATAATGCTGATTCTGCTGGGTTTAAATGTTTTCCGCAAATTACTGCGGGGAGCAAAGATCCATTTTCACAGACACACTCACGGCGGCCGCACTCACGCGCACCCGCATATTCACGAACGCTCGCAGGCGGACGAACCGCACACCCATCACGGCTTTTCTTTCAGCCCGCGAGCGCTGATCATCGGGATGGTTCACGGCCTGGCGGGCAGCGCGGCACTGATGCTGCTGGTAATTCCCACGATCCATTCGCGCGCCGTCGGCTTGCTTTATATTTTGATCTTCGGCGCCGGCTCGATCGGCGGAATGATGCTAATGAGCTTTCTGGTCGGCTTGCCTTTTCGACTTACGGCAGCGCGCTTCAATCGTCTAAACCACATTTTGCAAAGCGTTGCCGGATTGATCAGCGTCAGCCTCGGGCTCTTCATAGTTTATGAAAAAGGATTTATCGAAGGTTTGTTCGGTTAAATTTAAGCCGCGTTTTTATAAGTCTGCCCGAGCCTCATCGCTTCGAGCTTTTCATAAAGAAAATTCAAATTCCCTCCGGCTGCTTTGACGGTGGCCTCACTGGCAGCGGCTTTTTTTGATTCGCCGTCCGGAACAAAGGTCATCTGCGGTGTTTTGGCGTCGAATTGCGCCGCGGCATTCATCTTATCCATGTCTTCCGCCGGATAGCTTACGCCGAAATGGGCCAACATCACAGACGTTATTGCTTCCGGAAGCTGGCTGTAATTGATCAGCAAGGCCTTGCCGTTTTTCCCGGCCGACAGTTGGTGAATGACGCTTTCGCATAACAGGCTCAAAACCCGCGCGCAATATTCTTCGGCCGGTAATTGCAAAACCTGGTGGAAATCGAGCCCCGGCAAAAGATGCTCGATAGTACCGGGGATCATTTGCGCTCCGCGCTGGAACATTTGCGAAACGATCACCTCGACCGGATCCCGGTAGAAAAAGGCCCACGGCACGTCCGGAAAAGCGCGCCCGATCAGATCCAGGTCGATCGTGCTCCAGCTATCGAACTTGATAAAATAATGACTTTCTTCAGGGTTGCGTTTTCTTCCCAGGGCGGTTATTAATCCCCTCAGCCCGGCGATCCGCTGTTCGTCTGTAACTGCTGGGTTTACTAAATTTAACCGCAAGATCGTGTTTATCGGCGGGGCTTCGGAAATAACGATATTTTGCGGCAGCGAAGCGAGCATTTGCGTCGCCAGCGTGGAGCCGCAGCGCGACATGTGAAAGATAAAACCCGTCGGCTCCGGGGCGGGGTGCGCACCGTTAAACTCCGCCAAAAAATCAAGCGGTGTTTGATGACGAAACAAGAGGCTGAAAGGATTTTGTAATTGCCGCCTGATCGTGTTTTCAAAAAACGGGCGGGTGAAACGTTCCCTGCCGAGGTAACACCAATCGACAAAAGGCGTGCCTTCCCGCCAGTAAACGCGGATGGGTACGCAATTGTCAAAGCTTTCCGGCGGCGGGATCATATACACTTCTCGACCCAGACGCGGTAGTTTTCTTTTATCGCTTCCTCAACGTCCTCCGCCGCGAATACGAAACCGTTTTCAGCGCCGAGCTCGACCACCCGGACAATAAATTCCCCTTTTTCGTCCAGATCGCGCAGGTTTTCCTGCAGCGGCAGGTCGTTTAAGACCAGCAGGCGAAAACGTTCAAAATTTTCCGTGGTATCAGATGACATTCTCGAAGATCAAGGGACGGCTGGGCGCGGCATCGGCGGCAAACGGGGCGATCTGTAAATTTAAAAGATATGTTCCGTCTTTTACCTCATCCGGCACGTAGATCATTTCCGTTATGGTGCTTCCCGCCCGGCTTTCTTTGCCCGCCTCGAAACTTCCCTGCGGTACGTTCCAAAAAATCCGGTGCGCGGAAAGTTTCCCTTCATCGAACATCCGGTCGATCGAGGGCGTATCCACCAGCAAGTGTTCAAACCCCGATTTAGCAATGTAGCTTATCGCTTCGAGTGAAAAAAAAGGCGGCGGATCTTCCGTGTAATCTCTCGTTTTTTTGCTATCGTCATTCGGCAGCGTGCGAACGATCAGAGCCGCCCCGTTTTGAGTTCCGCCTTCGTTCTGAGTTCCGCCTTTAGGCGGCTCTTTGCCAAACGCTTTTTCGAGCGACGCGCGGGTTATCAATCTATCTTCCGCATTTTTTTCCGGTGTGTAGCTATCTGCTGTATCTAAAGCGCTTTCCGGCTGGACGGTAATGAGCGTGGCGAAAATAAATGCGTCCTTCAGCGATTCCGCGACCGAAATTCTCTCGTGCGTGATGTGCCCGATACATTCGGTATGCGTGCCGTTACAATGCGGGATAAAAGTATACTGCTCGAAGTTGCAGCTTCCGCCGCGGCGCGTATCGCCCACCAGGCTTCCTGCTTCGCACGGCTTCGAGACGGCGCGTTCCGTGCCGTAAACATTAGGCTGTTCGCCGTTGAAATTCAGCGGGATGGAGAGGTCGATCGGTTTATCAGTGTCGATCCTGTATGAATTATTTTCAATTTGAATTGAAATGAGCATTTATTAGTCGGAGCGCGGACGGCTCGTCCGCAAACGTCGCTTGCGACGTAAAAACTTTTACCCAAAGACTTTTTAGATTGTCTGCGACAATCTTGCGGACGAGCCGTCCGCGCTCCCAGTTGCTACAGGCTACTGGTCCGCCCGCCATCCACCGGCAGATTTATACCGTTGATATATTGCGCCGCCGGGGTCGCCAAAAAAGCGATGCCGTTAGCGATCTCTTCCGCGGTGCCGAAACGGCCCGCCGGAATGTCGGATTTCATTATTTCGATCATCTTTTCCACTGAAACGCCCGCCGCCGCCGCTCTTTTTTCTATCAGCGAATCCAGCCGCGCCGTCGCTGTGTAGCCCGGCAGCACATTATTGACCGTTATGCCGAATTCGCCCAGTTCGCCTGCCAGCGTTTTCGCCCAGCTCGCCACCGCGCCGCGGATCGTGTTTGACACACCCAGGCCCGGGATCGGCTGTTTGACCGAGGTAGAAATAATATTTATGATCCGCCCGTATTTTTCGGCTTTCATTCCGGGAGTGAGCGCCTGCGCCAATATATGGTTGCACACCACGTGATTGCGAAAGCCGGTGAGAAATTCCCGCGGATCGGCTTCTAGGATCTTGCCCGACGGAGGCCCGCCGGTGTTGTTCACCAGAATATGCACCGGCTGCGGATTGTTTTTGAGATACTCGTCAACTTTGGTTTTTAATGTTTCCGGCTCGGTAAAATCGGCCGCGATGTAATCATGACTTTGCCCGGCGCTGGTGTCCAACTCCGCCAGCACCTGCTTTAACGCGTCTTCATTCCGCGCCACCAGCACCACCGTCGCGCCCAGCCGCGCTAACTCCAGCGCCGCCGCTTTTCCTATCCCCTGTGTGCTGCCGCAGACAAAGGCTTTTTTTCCGCAAAGATCGATATTCATAAAGTTTATTTTGCTAAAAGCGTGTCGGCAATCTCTCTTAATAAGGTGGCTACTCCCCGCCGGATTGCTTTGCTGAGATCTTTTGCCGGTGCTTATAAGCGGCAAAAATGGTCAAATTCAAAGTAATGATAGCGAACGGGATCAATAGTTTGAGATTGCCAAAGGATGACGCTATTCCGAGAAGTATCATCGCAACCGACATCAACATTCCGTATAACCATAAAAGCGGGCTTTTTGCCAGGAGACCGATCACAACGAGCAAAATCAATGGTAACATAAGAGGATATGTTCCCATCCTTTGATCGTCGCCGGCCCAACCGGTGATATACGAAACTGTCCTATAACATAGAATTGTCGCGCTGGCGGCGGCTGAACAGATCGGCGCATAGACCGGGCGCGTTTTTGCCCAATATATTACCGGCCAGGATACCGCGCAGCAAACCAAAAAAATTGAAACGGAGCTAAGGAGTAACAAAAACCCTCTTTCCATTGAACGCGATAGCACAAACGACCAAACGAATGCCATTAAAAAAAAGATACCGGAAGCCACCGCTACTCCAATGATTTGGAACATTTTGGAAACAGCAGCTTTTTCGTGCGCCTCATCAAAACTGAATGGGTGGCGTTGAATGGCACGGGAAAATTCAGTTGCGCTTTGTCCTTGTGGTTGCGACGCAGCAGTAAAATGGAACATAGGATTTACTTCCTGCGGCAGAGGTGGTCTGACTGGCGGATCTCCGCTATTAAGATAAGAGCCCTCACGCGAAGCGCTTTCAGGTATTGTTCCAAGTGATCTTAATTCTTCGCGGCCCACTCAAGAGGAGAACCTCTGTCGGAAGTTGCGGGCACCGGCGGTTCGCTCTTATTTTGATTTTCATCGACAGGCACAAACCTTTTTATACTTCTCGCCAGGTATCCCAGATGATTTTCGACCGGCGGAGGCAGCGCATCCAACCAGTGAGGTGTGCTGAGATAGTATTTGAGTTTTTTTGAAGGCTGAATGTCTTCGATACGAAACGGCACGATCGCAATATTAGCTTCGGAAGCAACACTGATCTCGCGGTTTATTTGTGAGGAATCGTTTGCATGTGAAGAAAAGACCAATAGCATCAACTTGCTGCTGCCGATCGCGTCCACGATCGCCTCGGCCCAATCCTGGCCGGGCATGATGTCGCGCGGCGCCATCCAGCATCGCACCCCCTGTCCTTCCAAATAATGGCAAATGACATCAGTGGTATGCTTGTCCTTTGACGAATAGCTGATAAAAATATCGTGTGCCATAGATCATATCTGGTCGCGGCGGGCGACCCACAAAGTGTGTTCGCGTGAGATCGCATTTTCGGCATCGGAGACAAATGTTGAGAATTCTTCCGGTGTTTCCACCAGTCTCATCTGCGTAGCAATGAAACTCAATTCTTGTGCCGCTAAGCCATACGAATTAGCCAGCTCCTGGTGCCTTTTTACTTGCAGCCAGGCAACAAAAGCTGCCGCGACCGTGGCAAACACAGAAGGCAGAAGAATGGGAAACTCAGGATACTGCACCAGCAGGTATGTGGAGAACAAGGCAAACGCCTGTGAAATTATGATCGCATTGAACCAGCGATTTGAAGATTTTACATTTATGCTGGCCTTATTTGTATACCACAGCCTTTGATTGTCCAGCCTTTCATCAAGATACAATTGTTTTTTTTCTTCCAGAGACAGATTTCTTACTTCCAACATCTTAGATGTGATCTGAGGTTTGTTTTCCTGAGACTCAGGCGCTAGGAATGCGGCGAACCGTTTTCGCTCTTCAACTACCTTTTTCAGGGAGTTAGTAAAAATTTTTATAACTTCTTTTTCAGATAATGATTGAAGATACGGCTCGCTGCAGATCATAAATCGCCAAGTGCTGGTTTTAACCGATTCCGCCACCGCTCTGCCGTCAAACCAATTTTGCTCAAACTGTCTCCCCCTGATGTAAAGGGTTAAGATCAGTCCTCCCGCCATCAAGGCTGCCGATATTAAAGCGGTAACGAGCTTATATTCATGCTTTTCCATAGATACAGCTCCCGCCAGGCCGGACGCTACAATCAAAAACAGGTCTGCGGACATGCACCGCAAATACATTTTTTGAGCCTTCAGTGAAGCAGTGTCCGCTGCACGAAATAATGACGGGAAATCATTATCTTCAGTAATCATGGTTTGCTAATATAAGACAAGAGAACTTTAACTTCTGTTAGCCGGTGTCGGTATTCTATTCCAAAAGACGTACTTTTTCAATAACCTCGTCCAGATCCAACTCCTTCACGTCCTCGACCCCGGCGCAGATTTCCATCAGCAATTTGTCCTGCGCGTTGCCGCGGCGTTTGGCTTCGGCGTAGGGCAGGTCCTCGCGAAAAGTGACCATCGAGTACTTGGAAAAATAGTCGGGATAGGTTTGTTCGAGCCGCGTTTCGAGCTCGCGTTTGCGCTGGAAAACGGGGTCGGCGGTGGCGTCGCGCATTTCGTAAAAATTTTCTTCGGCCATGTCGGCAATGGCGTCGGTGTTTATTTTTCGCGCCTGCTGGTACTGCTCGAAAACCGTATCCCAATCAGTGCCGTGTTTGTCGATCAGCCCGTTCAGCACCCGGCAGTCCTCAAAAGCGCAGTTCATTCCCTGCCCGTAAAAAGGCACCACGGCGTGCGCCGAATCGCCCAGCAGCAGCGCTTTGCCGCCCACGCGCCACGGGTAGCATTTTATCGTGCCCAGCAAGCCCACAGGGTTGGTCAAAAAATCTTCCTCGAGCGTCGGCATTAGCGGGATGGCATCGGCAAAGTGGGTCTGGAAAAAATCGCGCATAGCCGCACTGCCGGTAATATCTTTAAAGCTCGCCTCAGTAACTGCGGCAGAAACCGAGGCCGCAGGGAGTGTGTCATTCGGATTTTCGGAAACACACTCCCTGCGGCTGCCGGTCTCTGCCATTATATAAAAAAAGCGTGCAGGTAAAGCTGCCGTCGAAATTCGGCAGCGCTATCATCATAAATTTATGCCGCGGCCAGATGTGCAGTGCGTTTTTCTCCAGTTGAAACAGATCATCCGAGTTTAGAGGCGGTCTGAGACCGCCGCTTAACGAATTGCTGTCTTTCGGCGGTATGTGCAATTCTTTATAGCCGTGTTCGAGAAAAACCTGCGACAGAGTGAATTCAGGCATGTCGCGCTCCATCGCGTCGCGCACGGCTGAGCCGGCGCCGTCCGTCGCTATCAGCGTGTCGCCTTTCACGGTGGTCTTTTCCCCGGTTTCCTGTTCTTCCAATACGGCCTCGCCGCTCGCCGGGTCAAACCCGACGCATTTTTGCCGGAAGTAAAATTTTACGTGCCTGTTTTTTTCGGCCGCGTTCATCAGCGCAATGTTCAGCCCGGCGCGCGAAACTGAGTTGATATATTCGCCCTGCCGGCCGCTGTAGGGCAAAAGTTTGGTGTCGCCGTTCACCGAATGGATCATCCGCCCCAGCATCGGCACGGCCTCGCTGAGCATATATTCGTCCATCCCTACTTCGCGCAGGGCGGCGATCCCGCGATCGGAAAGCGCCAGGTTGATCGAGCGCCCGGCGGCCACCTCCGCCTGCCGCATATCCGCCCGCGCTTCATAGATATCCACCGCTATCCCCTTTTTTGCCAGGTAGATAGCAAGCAGCGACCCCGCCAGGCCCGCGCCGATCATGATAACTTTTTGTTCAGCCATGTGAGCTATTTATTTTTTATGCCAACGCCGCCCTTCATTACAAACTTAACTTTTTCGAGTTCCGTTATGTCTTTAGCGGATCGTCCGGAACGGCGATCAAGTCGGCGAATTTTCCCATTTCGATGCTGCCGAAAAGGGGCGCGGTCTCCCGCCGGCAGATCGGCGGCATTAATGGTCGCGGCCCGAAAGATCTCCAGCGGCGTCATCCCGCCGCCGCCGCAGCGCGGAACAAAAGTCTGTTTTTATTCATAATTTGCACTGAATTACCTGTGTAATATTGAGTTATGCACTCAAATGCGATTTTATCTAACAGAATAACAGAATTGCCTCATTTTCTACTTCCCTTATGAAAAAGAAAGTAGTATATTCTTGAAACAATTTGTCGCCGAAGTTGACGCCCCGGTGAGCGTCAACGCGGGGGAACCAAACGTATCGCTTTCAGCAGCGGAACGAGGGGCGTATCGAGGAGATGAGATCTCCGACGTAGGACACTTCCTGAGAAGTCCGAGCCCGACAGCTAACCTCGCAGGCTATTACAGGAAGGACAAAACAAACCCATCAGCTTTTAAAGCCGGGACGTTTCGTTCCCGGCTTTTTCTCTTTGATGGACAGAAGGCCGCTCTTGCGCTGAAACAAAGCCTGGCCAAAAAATCGAAGCCGAAGCTCATGGCTGTGAAACCAAAGGTTAAACGAAAGAGCTGATTTTCATTCTATTCTTTTGGGAAACAGTGCGCGCTGTTTCCCCTTTTTTTTGTTGGGTAGTAATTTAAGTGCCATACCCTCAACATCGTGTCAGTAGCCCGACCGTCAGGGAGGGCGCATTTAAGGCTATAATAAGCGCCCTTGCTGACGCGCGGGCTACTGACAGGTTGCCGCATTTTAAGTAAGGACAACGCTCATCATCGAAACCGACCCCAGATCGAAGGCGTCATTGAATATTTCCACCCGGCTCGGCTCGCCGCTCGCGCCCAGCGCATAAAGCAGCGGAAGATAGTGTTCGTTGGTGGGTACGGAAAGCTCTGCCGCGCGCCCGAATTGCCGGTAATCGACCAGCGCTCCGAAATCTTTCTGCATCAATTTTTCCTTCGCTATCTCGCCAAATTCAAACGCCCAGTCGTAAGGCGCGCCGCCCTCCCAACGCACCAGGCGCAGGTTGTGCACGATATTTCCGCTCCCGATTATCAGCACGCCCCGATTGCGCAGAAAGGCGAGCTCTTTTGCCAGGTCGAAGTGAAATTGCGGCGGGCCGGTGTGATCGATGCTGAGCTGAAAAACCGGAATATCCGCCGCGGGAAACATCGGTTTCAGCACGCACCACGCGCCGTGATCGAGCCCCCAATCTTCAGCGCCTTCCACCCGTGCCTGTGTCACCCTTTCTATCGTCTCCGCGGCGAGCCCGGCCGCGCCCGGCGCCGGATATTGCTGCTCGTAAAGCTCCGGCGGAAAACCCGCGAAATCATGGATCGTCCGCGGGAATTCGTTCATCGTGACAAAAGTGCCGTTGGTGTACCAGTGCGCCGATACGCACAAGACCGCTTTCGGTTTCGGCAAACGCTTTCCTAGCTCTTCCCAACTTTTCCGGTAAGGATTTTCAGTGATGACGTTCATCGGGTTGCCGTGGCCGATGAAAAGTACGGGCGATTTTTCTGCTTTGGGAAAAGAATCCGTGATGTTTCTGAATTCGTGGAGCTTCATTACTTCAAACAATCCTTTAATATTCGGGCAAACCGGTACACATCCGAAAAACTATTGTAAAGCGGCACGGGCGCGACGCGGATCACGTCGGGCTCGCGCCAGTCGGCGAGGACGCCGCGCGCCGTTATAGCTTGATAAAGACTTTTCTCGGCGTCTTTTACGCGGATGGAAAGCTGGCAGCCGCGCTGCGCGGGGTCTCGCGGGGTTATCACGGAAATGCGCTCGTCGGGGGTTTCTCCCAGCAGAAATTCCAGGTAGCCGGTCAGCCTGCGCGATTTTTCCACCAGCGCGGGCATTCCCGCCTCGGAAAAAATTTCCAACGAAGCTCTCAAAGCGGCCATCTGCAGTATCGGCGGGTTGGAAACCTGCCAGCCTTCCGCGCCCGGGATCGGTTTAAAGTGCGGCCCCATCAGAAAACGCGTCTCTTTATCGTGCCCCCACCAGCCGGCAAAACGCGGCAGGTCAAAGCTCTCGCCGTGCCGCTCATGAATAAAAGCCCCCGCGACCGCGCCCGGCCCCGCGTTCAGATATTTGTACGAACACCACGCGGCAAAATCCACGTCCCAATCATGGCATTGCAGTTCCAGATTTCCCGCCGCATGCGCCAGGTCAAATCCGACCATCGCGCCAACCTTGTGTCCCGCTTCGGCGATGCGCTGCATTTCAAACGCCTGCCCGGTGTAATAATTCACCCCGCCCAGCAGGATCATCGCGATAGAATCACCTTCTTTTTCAATAGTTTGCAGGATGTCGTCAGTGCGCAGGGTCGCTTCGCCTTCCCGGGGCGTGAGTTCGATCAGGTCAGTAGCGCTCGCGTCAGCGAGTGCGTTTCCACTGATCGACGCATCTGCTGTCGCAGGCGCTGCTGGCCCGCTCTTATGAAATCCGATCTGCGATTCCACCGCGTACTGGTCCGACGGAAACGCGCCGCGTTCGATGACTATCTTGCGCCGTTTTCCGGCAGGGCGGTAAAAAGAAACCATCAGCAGGTGCAGGTTCACGGTGAGCGAGTTCATCACCACCGTCTCGACCGGTTTTGCGCCTATCACACCGGCCATCTGCGCGGTCAGAAATTCGTGATACGGCAGCCAGGGAGTTTTCGCTTCCAGGTGCGCCTTAACGCCCAGCGTTTCCCAATCCTTCAACTCCTGCTCGACGTAACCCCGCGCGGTTTTCGGCTGCAGCCCGAGCGAATTTCCGGTGAAATAGACGTACTCCTCGCCGCCCGCCCGGCGCGGCATGTAAAACTTGTCGCGAAAACTTCTCAGCGGATCGTCCGCGTCCATACCAGCCGCGAATTTTTCGGTATTTGCAAAACCGGGTTTTTGATCAGTCATCAGAAGTAATTTACCAGATAATTGTCCCCACGAAAATTTTTCGAAACAAAATTACCGGCGATCTCGTTAAAGCTAATGGTATAAATTGGGGAATAATACCCGGAAAGAACGCTGCATTTATGTTCAAAGCCGGGGTTTATTTCTGATTAAAACCCCAGCCGGCTAACTCTTGACGTTCTTTTCCATCTCAACGATCGAAGATCCTTAGTCTTCGCATATATTTCATAAGGAGAATAACGTCATGATGAAAAAAATCATTCAATATTGTTCAATGTTAGTGTTGGCGGTAGCTTTTATGGTAATTTCCGCCAGTGCTCAGAATCAGGTGGTCCGCATCGACGCCAACATCCCCTTCGCATTTAACCTCGGTGAAAAAGCGTTTCCCGCCGGTGACTATGTGATCAAAATATCCAAAGTGTCCGCAGACTCGATGAGTTTGCTGTTGGGAACAAAGGACGGCAAAACTCTCGATAACGTCTTGCTCGCATCCAAAGGCGACTCCGCCGGCGGCAAGGCAAGGCTCGTTTTCGGTTCCGCGGACGGACAGTATTTTCTTTCCAAGGTTATTACCGGTGAAAAGGGTTTTTCATTGCAGAATGATGACGCAAGAGCCGGAGTAAGCAAAGATCGAGAGGCTACAAAGGCCAAGGTCTCTTTATGATCTGGACAACCGTTTCACGAAAGCCTGTTCTTAAAAAAAGAACGGGCTTTTTTGTCTAATATGACCAAAGAGTCCGGTCCGTGGGATCGGACTCTGTTTTATTCAAATTCTTTTTTATTCAGATTCAGCCAGTTAAGCGCCGTGCCGTGCAGCAGCATCGCCTTGATAGTGTCGTCATACGGCGTCGATTCGATCAGGCTTCCCGGCACCGGCTCACCCAGCGGAAAAGGATAATCCGTGCCCAGCGCCACCTGATCGGCGCCGACCAGCTTTATCAAATAATCGAGCTTGGCCGCTTCGTGCACCAGCGAATCGAAATAGATCTTGCCTAAATATTTTCGCGGGCTGTGCGGGTTATCGACTGCGCAGAGATCGGGGCGCACGGTAAAGCCGTGGTCGATCCGCCCGATGGTCGCCGGAAACGAACCGCCGCCGTGAGCGAACGCGATGCGCAGGCGCGGCAATTTTTCCAGCACTCCGGAAAATATCAGCGAGCAGATCGCGCGCGAAACTTCCGCCGGCATTCCGACCAGCCACGGCAGCCAGTATTTTTTCATGTCGTCCTGGCCCATCATCTCCCACGGGTGCACGAAAACCGCCATTTCCGTTTCGGCGCAGGCGGCGAAAAAATCGAAAAATTTTGTCTCGCCCAGATTCTTCTGGTTGATATTGGTGCCGATCTGAACGCCCGCCAAACCGATCGCTTTGCAGCGCGCCAGCTCTTTGACCGCAAGCGCCGCGTCCTGCATCGGCACCGTTCCCAGCCCGATAAAGCGTTTCGGGTAATCGTTCACCAGTGAGGCGATGTGGTCGTTTAAAAACCGCGCCAGCTCCAGCCCGTCCTGCGGCTTTGCCCAGTAGCTGAACATCACCGGCACGGTCGAAAGGACCTGCACATTTACGCCGTATTTATCTATTTCTAAAATACGTTTGTCCGGGTCCCAGCAGTTGTCTTCGATCTCGCGGAAAAAGTGCCCGTCGTCCTTGAGCATCCGCGCCGCGCAGGCAGTGTGATGTTCGAGCTGGATAAATCCGCCGTAGCCGAACTTCTCTTTCCAGTTCGGAATCTCTTTCGGCAGAATGTGTGTGTGAATATCGATCTTAAGCATGAAAACACTAATCCAAAATCCGCAATCCCAAATCTAAAATCAAGCCGGCGGCTGCATCACCGCGCCGCAATTTTTGCAGGTGCGCAAGGTTTCGTCCTCATAAAAGCGTTTGAAGACGCCCTGGAACTGTGTGGTTATGTCCTCCAGTTCGAAATATTCCTCGTAGAGTTTGCTGTTGCAATTTTCGCAAAACCAGAGCAGCCCGTCCCTTTCCCCGCCACGGCGTTTGCGTTCGATCACCATTCCGATAGTATTGGCGCCGCGCACGGGATTGTGCGGCACGCGCGGCGGCAGCAAAAACATCTCGCCTTCTTTTATCGGGACATCGACGGCCTTGCCGTCCTCCTGGATCTTTACGGTGATATCGCCTTCGAGCTGGTAGAAAAACTCCTCGCCCTCGTCCCAGTGATAATCCTTGCGCGAATTCGGCCCGCCAACCACCATCACGATAAAATCGTCCGCGTCATAAACACACTGGTTTCCCACCGGCGGCTTGAGCAAATGACGATGCTCTTCGATCCACTGTTTGAAATTAAAAGGTCTCTGTATAGGCATAATTTTGTGTTTTGAGTCCCGCCTTCAGGCGGCTTTCTATTTTGCCAACAGCACGCTAAAGCGTGGACTCAAAACTAATCTATCGTCGCGATCACCTTCAGCTCGATCGCGATCGGCGTCGGAAGCGAGCTGATCTCAACGGTCGTCCGGCACGGCTGATTGTCTTTAAAATACTCCGCATAAAGTTTATTATACGCGGCAAAATCGTCCTTCATATTGGTCAAAAAAACCGTCACGTCCACTATCCGGTTCCCAACCGGAGCCGGCGTCCTCCAGGATATAACTGACATTCTGAAAAACCGAGCGGCATTGTTCTTCGATATCGTAAGAAACGATATTTCCCGCATCGTCTAATTCAACGCCGGGAATTTTTTTTGTGCCGCGTTCGCGCGGGCCCACACCGGAAAGAAACAACAAATTCCCGATCCGCCGCGCATGCGGGTAAAGCCCGACCGGTTCCGGCGCTTTTGCTGATTTGATGATATTTTCTTCGCTCATTTGGCTGACATTTTAGCAAAGCTGTCGCAAATGCGAAAAACGGTTCAGAGTTCAAACTTTAGTTTGTCTTCAATACGAAAATAAGACAAGCTGAGGCTTGAACTCTAAACCCTTTCACCACCTTTCACTGATGTTAAAATCGCTCTATAATTATCCTCACCGAAAACTAAAATAAACTTATGAAAAGATCAGAAATAAATCCGATGCCGGAATATCACGGCCGGTATATAAATCTTGTAGCCGACGTGGAACTCTCACAGGCTTTTGACGACAGTATTGCTCAACTTAATAGCTTAGACCTCGAGGCCCTGACGCGGCTGGAAAATAAGCCCTATGCGGAGGGCAAGTGGACCGTCCAGGAATTGCTGCAGCATATTTTGGATTGGGAGCGGATCTTTAGCTACCGCGCGCTGCTTTTTGCCCGCAATGTGGGCGATCCGCCGCAGGGCCTCGAAGAAAACGACATGGCCGCCAATTCACGCGCCAATGAACGGTCCGTCGCCGCGATAGTGGATGAATTAAAGACCGTTCGTGCCGGAACAAAATATCTTTTTGACGGCTTTGACGAGGAAACGTTGAAGATCTTGGGTAAAGCGTACACCGTCGACCTCACGGTCGGCGCGGTCGGATTTGCCACGCTCGGCCACCAGATACATCATCTGAATGTAGTGAAGGAAAGATATCTGCCGCTGCTTGGCTAAAACTATTAACTATGCACTGCGCACTATTCACCGTTATTCAACTGACCACTGACTATCACTTCGATTTTTCCGCCCAGATCTGCACCAGATGAAGCAGCGTCTCGGTCGATTTCTCCAAACCGCGGCGCGAGTTAAATTCCAGCTTGCCGTGAAAATTATGGCCGCCGGTAAAAAGATTAGGGGTCGGCAACCCGCGAGTGGTCAGGGTTGAGCCGTCCGTGCCGCCGCGGATCGCGGTGATCTTAGGCTGCAGCCCGGCGCGTTTTGCTGCTTCCATCGCATAATCGGTCAATTGCGGATAGTCTTTGAGCACCTCTTTCATATTCAGATAGTTTTGCTTTACTTCCGTCGTTATCTTTACATCGGGAAACTTCGCCTGCGTATCAGCCACCATTTTCTTAAGCATCGCTTCTTTTGCGTCCAAACCGCTTATATCGAAATCGCGCAGCAGAATTTTCACGTTTGAAGTTTCTATATCCAGCGCACCGACATACGGATGCACAAAACCGACGCGGCCTTCGGTGGTTTCGGGCAGCATGTCCCTGGGAAAACGCCCCAGAAAATCGCCTATCGCGTAAACCGAATTTACCATTACATTTTTGGCGGTGCCGGGGTGGGTGGATTTGCCCTGGAAAGTTACCGTCGCCGAACGCGCGCTCCACGTTTCGTTGTCGATCTCGCCCAGCGCTTCGCCGTCCACGGTGTAGGCGTATTTCGCGCCGAACCCGGCGATGTCGAATTTATCAATGCCTCCGCCGACCTCTTCGTCCGGCGTGAAAGCGACGGCGATGTTGCCGTGCTTAAGCTGCGGATTCTGCCGCAGCGTATCGATCATGGTCATTAACTCGGCGATGCCGGATTTGTCGTCCGAGCCGAGCAGCGTGGTGCCGTCGGCGGTGATGATGTCGTCGCCGACCATGGAATTTAGCACCGGATTTTTTTCGACCGTGATGACCTGGGTTTTGTCGTTCGGCAGAACGATGTCGCCGCCCTGGTAATTTTTATGAATGATGACGTTGACGTTCGCGCCCGAAACGGCGGGCGAGGTGTCCATATGCGAGATAAAACCGACCGTCGGCACTTTTGAATTGTCCGGCAGATTGCCCGGGACCATTCCATAGACGATGCCAAATTCGCTGACCCGTACATTTTGCACGCCGAGTTCCTTTAACTCTTTCGCCAGCAAATTAGCCAGGTCAAACTGCTTTTTCGTGCTCGGCACGGTGGGCTGATCCTCCGCCGACTGCGTGTCGATCTTCGCGTAACGCAGGAACCGGTCGAGCGCCGACTCTTGCGGGGGTTTGACCTGCGCCTGAATTGTAAATGCTAAAAGCGTAAATAAAATTGCTGTGTAAAACGTTTTCATGTCTTTGTCAGAACTACCTGCGTTAGCGGGTAGCCGCTCCCTCTTTTACTGTATAATAACCCGCCCGCTAACGGAGGCAGTCTGACTTAGTCAAACTTTGGCAAATCATCGCCTTGTTCATTAAGAACATAGTCAATGGCTAACTCGATGCTTTTTTCATTCCACAATATCGCGTGCTGCCTTTATTAACCCAGGGGCTATATTTATATTGCCAACAAGAATTTTGTCGCATCTTTCGCGTCGCATAGGCCTTGAAAGCATTAAGCGCAGCGGCGGGATTTGCGTTTCGAATCGATGCTACGAGATGAATATGATTTGTTCTAACATTCAAAGCTCTTAAAAACCAATTCTTATAACTGCATACCTCACTGATGGCCTCACTAACCGACCTCCTTTGTTTAGCATTCAATGTAACTGGCCTTCCTCGCAAGCGATCAGCATTATACTTTTTCCTGTATGCATTTGCCTCCGCATATGGTTCTTGATAGGCATTATGAAATCTATCAATCGACCCGCGCTCATCACCGTGAAGCCAGGTGCCGTAACAGCGAAATGTTATCAGATACGCTAGTGGGATGTCCGTATCGTTCCACATATTGTCAGCACTGCCTGCGTTAGCTCGCAAGCCTTTTTTTTTCCTTTTATTTGATCAAAAAACAACCAGAAACTACCTGCTTACGCAGGTAGTTCTGACTTAGTATGAAATATTGTAATATCGCCTCGCTTTTTCCGTCATCCTCACAACGTATTCCGTTTTTCCCTCCGTATACGCAATTCTATCATTCGGATACTTTTCGGAAAGGGCCACTTTCAACTCCGCGTAGCGCGCCGCTTCGCCCGCGAATTCTCTTAAATAATCCCTGAAATACAAACGCTCCCACAATTTCGAATCGGCTTCGGCCAGATGCAGGTGATGCGTGCGTTTGCCCTCGGGATCGCGCTTGATGAACCAGGCATAAGGCGGCGAAACATCCTCGCGCCAGAAATAATCGTAACCTTCCGACTCTAATACGGGAACGATGCAGTTTTTGGTTTCATCCAGGCTGCTTACCTCGATCAACATATCGACGACCGGCTTGGCGGGTAAATTCGGCACGGCGGTGCTGCCGAAATGTTCGATCCGGACGATCAGCGGATCCGGAAATTTGCCGCGCAGAAATTCAGCTTCCCTTTCAAACAACCCGGGCCATTCCGGGTTGTACGGAACTATCGATATTTCTTCGCGAATGGCTGCTTCGATGCGCTGCTGCAAATTTTTCATTTTTTGTCAGAACTGCCTGCGTAAGCGGGCAGGTTAACTCTTTCTTCCATCAGTCAAAAAACAAAGAACCTACCCGCTTACGCAGGTAGTTCTGACACTTTTACACAAACATTTTTCTCTTCGGTGAAAAATTTCAGCGCTTCAAAGCCGCCTTCGCGGCCCATCCCGGAGTCCTTCATTCCCCCGAAGGGCGTGCGCAGATCGCGCAGCAGCCAGCAGTTTATCCAGATGACGCCGGCTTCCAGTTTTTCCGCTACGCGGTGCGCGCGCGAAAGATGTTCCGTCCAGATAGTGGCGGAAAGCCCGTAGTTCACGCAGTTGGCGTAGCCTAAAACTTCTTCTTCGGTTTCAAAGGGCATGATCGTCACAACGGGCCCGAAGATCTCTTCTTTATTTGTGCGGCAATCGTGCGCCAGGCCCTCGATCACGGTGGGCTCAACGAACCACCCGCGTTCGCAGCGTCCTTCCACCGTTACCTGTTTGCCGCCGCAAAGAACACTGCCGCCTTCTTCCCGCGCCAGTTCGATATAGGAAAGGATCTTCTCCATGTGCTGCTTTGACACCACCGCTCCCAGATCGGTGTCGTCATACAAAGGATCGCCGATCTTTAATTTTGAAACGCGCTCGACAAAATCCGCCTTGAATTTTTCGTAAAGCGGTTTTTCCACAAAGATGCGCGAACCGCAAAGGCAGATCTGGCCCTGGTTGGCGAACGACGAACGCACCGTGGTTTCAAGCATTTGCTCATAATTACAATCGGCAAAGATGATGTTGGGATTTTTACCGCCGAGTTCGAGCGACAACTTTTTGAACAACGGCGCGGCCGTGAGCGCGATCTCAACACCCGTTTTCGTGCCGCCGGTAAAAGAAATGGCTTTTATGTCTTTATGCAGCGTGATGGCCGCACCCGTCTTTGCTCCCAGCCCATGAACGATATTCAGCACCCCGGCGGGCAAACCCGCTTCGATGCAAAGATGGGAAAGCAGGTAGGCGGTCATTGGCGTGATCTCCGAAGGCTTGGCGACCACGCAGTTTCCGGCGGCGATGGCCGGAGCGATCTTCCAGGTGAAAAGATAGAGCGGCAAATTCCACGGCGAGATGCACCCGACCACTCCCAGCGGCTGCCGCAGGGTATAATTTATCGCCCGGCTGCCATCGGAAATGGCGGTTTCATGGGCTTCGGAAGCGAAATGCATCGCGGCGGTGGCGTAAAAACGGAAATTGCTCGCCGCGCGCGGAATATCCATTGATCTCGCCAGCCACGCGGGTTTGCCGGTGTCGGTACTTTCGGCCGCCGCCAGCTTGTCCAGGTCTCTTTCGATCAGCGAAACCAGCCGCATCAGAACCTCTAACCTCTGTTCCGGCGGGGTTTTCGACCAGCCGGGAAATGCCTTTTTTGCCGCTTCCACCGCCCGGAACACGTCCGAAGTGTCCGAATCCGGTATCAGTGAATAGATCTCGCCACGCGCCGGATCGTAATTATCCAGATAACTGCCGGAAACCGGCCCCGCCAGCTGCCCGTCGATATAATTTGCGATTTTTTGCATTACTGTTAACGAGGATTATATTACACTGCTTTACCCGATGTAATAAAATAAGGGTTATTGGCATCACTATTGGCAAAAATGCTTGTTAGTTTTTAAATATTGCGTTATTTTCACAGTGTTCCCCGCACATATATATGGATTTGAACCGGTTTACCGTGTCCGAAGTTTGGAGTTCACGGGAATTTTAAATGCCAAGTAGAAATCCAATTAGTCCAGAAGCATTTAATACCCTGCTCGAATGGCTCGATCCCGACCGAAACGAGGCGGGAAAGAAATATGAGGTCATTCGGCGCGGGTTGATCAGGATGTTTATCACCCGCGGGTGCGTGGAAGCGGAAAACCTGGCCGATCTGACCATTGACCGCGTTACCATAAAAGTAGACGGGATCCGCAAGGATTACACCGGAAATCCTTCTCATTATTTTCGCGGCGTCGGCCATAATATTTATCTGGAGCATATAAAAGAACGGCGCGAAGACCCCTCGGAGATCGATCCGGCGGCGCGAGGTGCCGCAAAACTTCGGCACCGAACACGAATGCCTGAAAAATTGTCTCGAACGGCTGCCGGAAAACCAAAAGGATCTGATCATGGAATACTACCTGGAAAGTAAAAGCGCCAAGATCGAACACCGCAAAATGCTGGCCTGCGAGCTGGGGATAGAGGTCGGCACGCTGCGTATCAGGGCGCACCGTATCAGGGCGATCCTCGAGCGTTGTGTAAAAAAATGCCTGCGAATGACAAAATAATGAAATGTTTTGCCCGATTTTTCACATAAGGAGTAGAGAGGGCTTTTTGTAAGACCCAGCGAGTAAGTATGAAAAGCGGTTTTGCAGACTTCCATAAGCTGAGGAGGTATCTCCTGGGAGAAATATCCGATGCGATCGAATTGGAGGGCATTGAAGAGAAAATGCTGTCCGATGGGCTTTTTCTGGCCGAAATCGAGCGCGTCGAGGCGGAGCTTATCGAAGAATATCGTAATGAAATGCTAGATCCCGAGGAAAAGAAGAATTTCGAGAAATATTTTCTGGCGGCCCCGGAACGAAAAGAAAAATTCCGTTTCATGCTGGCGCTGGAAGAAAGCGCGGCCGAACATGCCGCCGAAAAGGCCAGGGCCGCGGCCAAGGAACCGGGCAAGCCGAAAAAGCGCGGCGCCACATTCTTTCAAAACCTTTTCCCCTCGGGAGCGCTCAGATTCGCTGCGCTGGGAATATTGATCTTAGGCGCCGGCGCGGGTCTGTGCTGGTATCTCGCCGGCGGCGGCAGCAGCAAGGTCAACGAAGGGCTGGCGGAACTAAAGACCGCATTTCTCACGCAGCGGCCGACCGAAGCGCGCCTTTCGGCGCTGAACTATGCCCCGCGGCCCAACACCCGCGGCGGTGCGGCGGAGCAGGTCGATACTCTGGCGCACGACCAGGCGGGGCTTTTACTCGGTGCCGCCGTGCGGGAATGGCCCGGGGCCGATTCATACCGTGCTCTCGGGCTTTACTACGCTTCACGGCGGGATTTCGATAAGGCGCTCGATCAATTCGCTAAAGGCGAGGCCTTTGATCCGGCCGATGCCTTGTTTTACGCGGACTACGGCGCGGTCCTGCTGGAAACGGCAAAAACCGGCCCGAACGAAACGTCTGAAAAAAGTCTTCGTCATCTGGAAAGTTCGCTCTCCCGGCTTGAGAAAGCGCTGAAGATCGACGAAAATTTTCTCCCCGCGCTGTTTAACCGGGCGCTTTGCCTGCAGGAAATGAATTTGTCTTCCACCGCGCGCGAAGCCTGGGAAAAGTACCTGGAAAAAGATCCTTCTTCCCCCTGGGCCAAAGAAGCTGAGGGCTATCTTAAAACGCTGAATGATAAAGAAACCGGCGCAAAAGATCCGCCGCAGGTGTTGAAGGATTTTTTGCGGGCTTTTGACAGCGGTGACGAGACCAGGGCCTGGAAGATCGCCGGTGAATCGAAAGAGATGATCACCGGCACTATGATCTCCGAACAACTAACGCGCCGGTTTCTTTCCGCCGATATAGAAGGAGCGCCGAACGATGCAGAACGCATACTTTCGGCGCTTAAGTTTTTGGGCAGGCTGGAAAAAGAAAAAGCGGGGGATAATTTTTTTTCCGAGCTGGCCGAATATTACGGCCGGACCACTCCCGGTGAACGGAAAAAATTGGACCGGGCACAGACCCTGACCATGGAAGCGTATAAATGGTGCCGTGAAGGCAAGTACCTGGAAGCGCTTCCGAAATTTATCGAAAGCCGGAGACTCTTTGCCGAGGCGCGAAATACGCAGGAAGCCGCTAAAACCCAATATTGGATCAGCTATTGTCTGGCCGAAAAAAAGAATGCGGGTGAAAGCTTAAAGGTTTCACAGTCGCTGGCCGATTACAGCCGCGCAAGATCTTACAATTGGCTTTTGGGACAGGCCCTGACGCAAACCGGCTCGACCTACTTTCGCCAGAGCAAATTCTCTCCCGCCATCCGAAGCAGCAAGGAAGCTCTTGAGATCGCCAGGGCAACTTCCGACTCCTACAACTTTCAGAAAGCCTCCGGCCAGTTGACCGATTCCTATACCCATCTGAACGAACCGGCCCGCGCCTGGGAAAATTCGCAAAACAGCCTGCGGGCAATGGGCGAGTATTTCAACAGTCCGCGCCAGGTGTGGCGCAATTATATGTTTGCGGCGCAGGCTTCTTATCAATTCGGGCTGGGTGAATCGGCGATAGCCTACGCGCAGGAGGCGGTGCGGCTGAGCCGCGACGTGATGAACGATCCGGCGGCGCTTAGCAATTCCTTTCTCTTTTTATCGGCCGTCTACCGGCAGGCGGCGCAGAATTACCAGGACGCGCTGAAGGCTGCGGAAGAAAGCTCCCGGATCGCTCTGACCTTAAAGGCCGGGGAAACGCAAGATCGCCTGTTCTCGGATTCCCTGCTGAAAAAGGCCGAAGCCGAGCGCTCTCTGGCGGATTGTGTTAAAGCGCTGGAACATTACGACCAGGCCGTTTCCATTTTTCGCGACCAGAAAAACGAGGAAACGCTAAAAAATTACGACGCCCGTAAAGGAAGGCTGCTCTGTTATGAAGAATTGGGGCAGGACGCGAACGTTGAAGAAGAGCTCGCCGCCGTCCTGAAACTGGCCGAGGGCCTGCACGCGCAGATCGAGGAAGACGACTCTAAAACGTCTTTTTTCGCCCGGGAACAGGGCATCTATGAATTTGCCGCCTCTCATGCCCTGAAAAAAAACGATACCGCGCTTGCCTTTGATTATATCGAAAGGGAAAAAGCGCGTTCGCTGCTGGACGATCTGCGCCGCGCCGGCGCTTCATCCGGATCGGGCCCGGTGGGTGTCCTCACCCTGCCGGAGGTACGGCGGCAGCTTCCACCCGGCGCGCAGTTAGTTCAGTATGCCGTCCTGCCCGATAAATTGCTCATCTGGGTAGTGACGGATTCGGACGTAAAATACGCCGAACGAAATATTTCGAGCGCGGAGCTCGAAACCCGCGTGCGCGAGTTTATGCAGCGCATTTCTTTCGCCGGCGCCGACAGTGCCGTGGTAAAGGATTCGGCCGCGGGGCTCGACACGCTGCTTATCGAGCCTATCCGGCCTTTTCTCAACAAGGAAAAGGCGGTCGGTATCATTCCGGACAAAATACTCTGCTATTTGCCGTTCGAGGCCCTGCGCTCTCCCGCCGGAAAATACGCGGTCGAAGATTACCAGATCTCTTACGCCCCCAGCTCCACTCTTTTCGTTTTGCTTTCGCAAATTGCGCTTAAAAGATCTTCCGCCGGCGGTGCGGAAAGTTTTCTCGGCGTGGGAAATCCCTCTTTTGACCGCGCGGAAAATCCAAAGCTGCTAGATCTTCCCGCGGCGGAAAAAGAGATCCGTGAGAGCGCCGCTTTTTACAACGTAAGCCAAAGATTGATCCGCGATGAAGCGGAAAAGAAAAACATCCTGTCGGCTTTACCTCAGGCCGATGTTTTTCATTTTGCCGGGCATTTTACGGCGAACGAACTCTCCCCGCAATTCTCAAAATTTCTGCTCGCCGGGAAACTTCCGACCGGTGAAAACGACCTGACCGCCGCGGAGATCCGCGGATTGAAATTGAGCAAGACCCGGCTAGTTGTCCTCTCTGCCTGTAAGACGGCGATCGAAGATTATTACCACGGTGAAGGCGCGATCGGCATTGCGCGGAAGCCTTTTTGCCGCCGGCGCGCCGGTCGTAGTGGCCAGCCGCTGGGAAGTGGATTCTCCCGCCTCGGCCAGGTTGATGATAGCTTTTCACCGCAACCGTAAGGAAAAAGGACTCTCAGCTCCTGCTGCTTTGCGCCAGGCCCAGATCGAATTGCTCAACGACGAACATTTTGATTCACCTTATTTCTGGGCTGCTTTTGCCGCGATCGGCGGCATTTAGATTCACCTTATTTACTGAGCTGCTTTTTGCTGCTGTCGGCGGCATTTAGATTCACCTTATTTCTGGGCTGCTTTTGCCGCGATCGGCGGCACTTAAATGCTCTGTTTTTTAACACTCAACCCTAATTCCCCGCCAATAAAAGGAGAAAATTATGGAAGGTTTTACCCCTGCACACGACACCTCTGACCCTGGAATCCTGCACTGTAATTCCAAGGGCGCCACCTCTACCATCGACTCCATGCCGGCTGCGGTCACCCTCTATGTATACGGCCTGGGTGTTTGGTACTTAAGTAACGCACAGCGCGGAGTAATGAAGTTTTTGCGCGAAGAATCTCACGAACTTTCCATTCGCATAATAGAAAAAAACGCGGAGGGCGGAGTTTCCGCCGATGATACGGTCACAGTTCCGATGACGGGTGATGCCATTACCATCAGGGGCATCAACCCGGCGCGCGCCGGGATCGAACTTAACGAAGGCGCGTCCTTTGACCGCTTTGACTGGCAATCGAACGACCCGGAAGACCTGCGCTGGCTGGTCCATATGACCAATGATATTCACGGCGGAATTCCGGTTGCGCCCATTCAGCATGAAAAGGTCCTGACGCCGATGTTGGTGCATAATGCCCTTTTTTATACCAGGAATTTTACCGATTACGATATGAACGTCATTCTTCCTTCGGGAGAATTGGTGAACGACCGTTTCGGCGCGGTGGGATGTGTGATCGGGGCAAAGATCGAAGCCGACAGCGTCACCATCTCACAGGAAAACGGCATCGACAGAACGCTTGATAAAGTGCCGGACTTTACTCATGAAGTGTACATTTACAACCGGGGGAACGACATCGTTTCGGATTTTTATAAGTATTACTGGATATTAGGCGAACAAAGTTCCGCTCCCCGGCAGTTCAATCTCGAAGCGGTGGGAATGAACACCCTGTCCGGCAACATCGTTTGCAATTCGGTGGGTGGCGACGGGGACGGCTAGGTAGGCGGCGGAAGATGGCCACCCGGTAAAAAAGGCCGGGCCGTTTTTTAAGGCCGGCCTTTATCTTTCCTAACCACCAAAACGGAACACGGGGCATGTTGAGCGACCGATTGCGAAACGGAACCCAGCATCATTCTTTCCCAAAAACCGTAGCCGTGCGAACCGACCACTATCAGATCGGCTTCCCATTTCTGCGCTTCTTCGACGATGCGCCGCGCCGGGGAGCCGATCACCACTTCGGAGGTCAGAGCGGCCTCCGCTAAAGCGCCGCCAAAATGTTCGCGGACACGATTTTCCGCCTGTGTCGCGGCGGCTTGCGCCTGGCGGCGGATCGCGTCTTCGGCCTCGCGGTAAAATTCTACCGAACCGCCGAAAGGCTCTGACATCGTCAGCGGCGGCTCAAGCACCGACACCACCCGGAACGAAATATTTTCCGTTTTGAGCAGCTCGAAACATTTTTCTATCGCCGCGTTACTGTATTCGGACCCGTCCGTGGCAATTAATACTTTCATTTCTCTCACCTCAAAATCTGTCGTATGGTTTAGAGACGGCCTTTGACTGTAACAGCAAAGTTTTTGCAGGTGGCGGTCGAAGACCGCCTCTAAACTTTTCGGGTGTTATATCTTTTGATTAAAGTATAGCCTTTAATCCTAAAACCTGTTAATTTTTATGTGAATTCGGCCATCCCGGCACTCAGGCCTCGACAAGACCTTATGAAAATAAACGAACCTTCAGTTCAGCAGTACCTCGACGAATGGAAACATCGCGAAAGGCACGTCAATACGAACGCGCAAAAAGGAACCTTGCGGGCGGCGGTTTTCGGCGTAAACGACGGTTTGGTCTCGAACCTCAGCCTGGTGATGGGCATCGCGGGCGCCAACACCGAGCCAAAGTTCGTGCTGCTTGCCGGGATCGCCGGGCTGCTGGCGGGCGCTTTTTCGATGGCCGCGGGGGAATTTATTTCGATGAAGGTCCAGCGCGAGGTTTTTGAAAAACTGATCGAGCTGGAAAAAACCGAGTTGAAGGAAGTTCCCGAAAAAGAAGAGCTCGAGCTTCGCCAGATATACGAAAATAAAGGCCTGTCGAGAGACCACGCGGAGCAGCTTTCCGCCTTTGTAATGGCGGACGACAACCTGGCGCTGGAAACGCACATCCGCGAAGAATTGGGGCTAAACCCGGACGAGCTCGGTTCGCCCGCCGGGGCGGCTTTTAGCTCTTTTACGGCGTTTGTTCTGGGCGCGAGCGTGCCGGTTCTTCCCTACCTCATTTTCAGCGGGAATAATGCTTTTATTTTCAGCATTATTTTGAGCGCCCTGGGCCTGCTCGCGGTGGGATCGATCCTCTCTCGCGTGACCGGCAAAAACTGGATCTACAGCGGCGTCCGGATGCTCCTGATCGGCGCCGCCGCGGCCGGGGTCACCTACGCCATCGGTTACCTGCTGGGCGTTTCGATCGTTAACTAAATTGCCCGGTTTTTCTTGGCGCTCTTTGCGCCTTTGCGTGAGATTGGATCACTATTCACCATTTCCGTCGTTTGAAACACGAAATCGTATATCAGGCCCGCGCAGGCGGGTAAATCTTCTAAGGCCTTATATTTCCTGATTTTCTTGGCAATTCCGCATTTATCGGCTAAAATCCCACCTAAATTAGAGAAATCACCGGAACTTTTAACACATAAAGCCAAGTGGCACACACTTTGCTTTTATTCTTCGCGGATTTGCCATATCCGTGAAGGTGGAGGTCATATGAAATCTTTAACCGGGCTAACCGGGATCTTTACCCTGCTTTCACTTTTGCTCTTTTCAAGTCATGGAACGCCGGCACAAAAACCGCAGTTAAGGACGGATGACCACAGCGCTTACACGCTGCCGCCCGGAACAGTGATCCGCGTCAAGATGGACAACGGCATCGATTCCAGATCGGCCAGCGTGAATGACACTTTTACCACCACCGTCTCGGTCCCGGTTTTTGTCCGCAGCGTGGAAGTGGTTCCGGCCGGAACGGTTATCGAAGGGCGCGTGGTCCGGGTCGAACATGCCAAACGCGGCGGAACCGCCGGTTTTATCGCCGTTGCGTTTGAAACGCTGCGATTGCCCGGCGGCGCGGTCAGAAAGATCGCCGGCGAGCTGAGCGACGCGGACGAGGAAAGCGATGCGTCGGATCCCGACATCCGGAGAGTGGAAGGCGACGAATCCTCTACGGAGAATGTGGTCTTTATAGCGGGAGGCGCGGGCGCCGGAGCGTTGGTCGGCGGGCTGGCCAAAGGCGGAAGCGGCGCGGCCATCGGCGGCGCGATCGGAGCGGGCGCGGGCGCGTTGGCTTCGTTTTTAAGAAGAGGCGAGGAAGCGTCGATCAAGACGAACGCCCAGCTTGCGGTGGTGCTGAAACAAAGCGTGACGCTGCCGGCGCAGGATTTTTGAAAAGTTTTAACGGTTCAGTTTGGTCGTAGCGAGAGGGCTGATTGCGACCATGAAGAGAAGCCTTGTTGCGAAGGGGAGAGCGCAACAAGGCTTTTCTTTTTTTATGGAGCGCCGAATTTATTCGGCATGAATTATGGAGCGCACAATTATTCGGCATACGGCGAACGCTGAGCGTTCATGCACAATAAATTGTGCGCTCCATATAAGAGTTACTCGATGAACGCCGCCGGGACAGGTTTGTCCGCGGCCAGCCCGAAGCTCACCGTTTGGACCTGTCCGTTCGAGCTGTTCATCCGGTACCAGACGCCCGCCCGGTATACGCTCACATCCACCTTGCCGTCGCCGTCGTAATCGGCCGCCGCGGGTACATCGCCGGCAAGGCCGAAATTAACCCCGACAAATCCCTGGGTTGAGCGAAGCGAATACCAGCAGGACGAGCTTTGCGCAAAAGCGTTTGCCGCTAAAACCAAAGCGAGAATGAAAAATATGAATGCTTTTCTTACGTACATGGCGATCTCCTGAATTATGAAATTTATAGATCTTGCTGGCTTAAAAAAGCCGTTCATGAGATAAGGCGTATGAAGTGGAAAAAAAGTATCAGGAAGGATTTTTGTTTTGCGTTTTCTAAACTCCCCTCCTTACGAAGGAGGGGTGGCGCGGCTCCCGCGACGGGGTGGTTCTCTCTTGTCAGAACCGGGAGCGGTAGCGACCGGGTCGAACGCTCCGCGTTCGTGCGGACGAGCCGTCCGCGCTCCCCAGTGGGTGACGCGCTTTCCTTAGTCCCGTAGAGTGTTAATTTTGTGCAAAGCCGCATTGCCCCATAAATGATAAATGAACATGGTAACTCCCTAAACCTTCAGAATTCCCCAAAATCAGTGTCGATTTTCGCGATCGTATCCTATATTCTGATGGCTTCAGTCCGCACAGGGCTGAACGGATCTTTGAAATAGAATGAAAGGAAGTTCGATCACGGTTTTAGAGAGATTGCCTCCAATCCCGCCATTTTTAAGATTTCTGTTCCAAAAGTGTTTCAGTGTTCCACTTGCGCAGGCCCGAAACATGAAACACCTTGCGGGCAAATGATTCTTCGTTTTTGCCGTTTGCCGCTAACTATGACAAAATAACTGTTTTATCAAACACAATTATTTATCGAAAGAGGGATCAAAAATGGTTGGAAGAAATAAAATTACGGTCGTCGGCGCGGGAAATGTAGGCGCGACCGCCGCCCATTGGATCGCCAGTAAAGAATTGGCGGACGTCGTTTTGGTTGATATTGTCGAAGGCACCCCGCAGGGAAAATCGCTCGATCTGGCGCAGGCCGCGCCGATCGACGGCTTTGACGTAAAACTCGTCGGCGCAAATTAGTTACGAGGAAACAAAAGATTCGGATGTGGTCATTATCACCGCCGGCCTGCCGCGCAAACCGGGCATGAGCCGCGACGATCTGCTGAAGACAAACGCCGACATCGTCGGCAAGGTAACCGAAGAGGTCGCGAAATATTCGCCCAATGCATTTATCATCGTCGTTTCCAACCCGCTCGACGCGATGACGCAGGTCGCTTTCAAAAGATCGGGCTTTCCGAAAAACCGCGTGATGGGCATGGCCGGCGTGCTCGATTCGGCGCGCATGCGCTGCTTTTTGGCCGAAGCCTTGAACGTCTCGGTGGAAAATGTCACGGCCTTCGTGCTCGGCGGCCACGGCGACACGATGGTTCCGCTGCCGCGCTACTCGACCTGCGCCGGCATCCCCGTTACCGAATTGCTGCCGAAAGACCAGCTCGACGCGATCCTGACCCGCACGGCTAACGGCGGCGCGGAGATCGTCGGACTGCTCAAGACCGGCTCGGCATATTACGCGCCCGAGCCTCGGCGCGGTCGAAATGGCGGAAGCGATCCTGAAAGATAAAAAGAAAATTCTTCCCTGCGCGGTTTACCTCGAAGGCGAATACGGCATCAATAATCTCTTCGTCGGCGTGCCGGTCAAGCTCGGCAAAAACGGCGTCGAGCAGATCATCGAGATCTCGCTGACCAACGAAGAACGCTCCGCGCTGCACAAATCAGCCGGCTCAGTCCAGGAGTTAATCGACGTGCTGGGGATTTAATTCCAGATTTTCAAATTCCACATAAAAAGCCTCCGTTCCCGAAGGCTTTTTGATTGTTCCTAGTTTGTCTTTTTCCCTAAATGCGCCAACGGCGCGCAGGACGGTAGCCAGGGGTGAAACCCCTGGTATAGATTTAATAAAATAATTCCAGCCCCTGAAAGGGCGGCAGCATTCTCTATTTTCTTCCCAACTCCTCTAATTTCTGTTTCGCTATACCAGCCTGCAGCAGGTCGAACGCCGGGTTTGTCTCGAGCGCCAATTTTAAGTTACGCGCGGCTTCTCTTTTATTCCCTAATGCATTCTCGATCATACCCAAATGATAATAAAACGACGCATTTTTTGTTTTAAGCCGCAAAGCTTCGGCCTATACTTTTTCGCTTCGGCGTAGCGGCCTTTTTTGTAGAGACACCAGGCAAGAGTATCGCTCGCGAGCAGGTCATTATTTTGCGCGCGATCTTGTCGGGCCACATCGAGCGCTTCGTCGAGATTGATGTCGTGATCTGCCCAAAACATGGCAATGCGGTGCATGTCGCCTTCAGAAGATTCGCGCTCGCGCCGGACCGCTTCTTCATAAATTTTTTGCGCGACTTCTGCGCGGCCGGTCATTTTGTACAGGTCGCCGAGAAAGATCGCGCGGTCGGTTTGCGGCACCCGGGCTAAGAGTTTTTCATAGATGTCGATCGCTTTGTCGTACTCACCGCGGCTTGCCAGGGCCTTACCCTTTCCCGCCAGAGCCCAATGATAGTCCGGGAAAATTTCCAGGGCTTTATCAAAAGAATTTTCGGCCTCTTTTAATTTTCCGGCATTCCAGTATTCCTTGCCGAGTTCGGAATGAAACCACGCCAGCCCTTCTTTGTCTGCGGGGTCGGCAATGCGAATGGCAAGCTGCCGGGCTTCGATCGCCCCGGCCGTGTCACCGTGCAGCGAGCGCAAATGCGCCACGCGCGTGTAGGATGCTGAATTGGGCCAGAGATCGACGAACTTTTGCGCCGACTTTACCGCTTCGTCATAAAGCCCAAGTTCGGTTTGCGCGTCGGTCATTGCCGCCAGCGCGGCCTGGCTGTTAGGATTGGCGCTTTCCAGCTTCTTTGCCAATTCCAACCCTTCGCGAAAATTGTGCTCGGAAAGGTAGATCTGCGTTTGCAGTACCTGCGCGTCGAAATTTTCCTCGTCGAGCTCCAACGCTTTTTTGAGCGATTCTTCCGCCTTGCGGTTAAGGCTGTAATCACCCGTCTCGCGAACCTTGCTCAAGATCGCCGCGGCAAGCTGGACGTGATATTTCGCCGCTTCGGGCATTCTATTCACCAGATCGCGGGCAGTTTTTATTTGCTCGTCGGCGGGAGTTTGAATTTCAGGAATATCGGCCGGTATCTGCGCCGCTTTTTGCTGCACGCAAGCGGAACTGCCGATGGCGATAATGGCCAGTATCAAAATTAGGATAAGTTTCTTATCAAGCATGATCTTTACCTATGTTGGAGTTGCTGTTTAGTGTATTTCGTGTGCTTCGTGGTTATCTCCCGTTTCGCTAATTAATTGGCAAATAAAACAGAAACCACGAAGCACACTAAACACACGAATATAGATCCGGGCAAAGCCTAAGCCTTGCCCAGTTCATCAGTAAGTAAGTTAATTTGCCGAATTGCCGGCCTGCGGCGGCGCCAGGTAGGGGAAACGCTCCAGGTAAGGAACATCGTTTCCGCTTACACCGTCGCCCAGCGTATTGTTAGGCGATACGTTAAATTCAGGGGTGAACGGGGTGCCCCCGGCAACGGCGCGCAGGGCGATGTCTACGACGTCGTCCTGAACCCGGCGTCCGTTCGGAAAACCGGCGACATCGCCGCCGAGCAGTCCCAGCCGGCTGATCTTGTCAAAAGGCGTGGCCGGAATAGCCACGTTCAAACGCAGATATTCGTGCGGTTTGCCGTCAGACAAGAAGGTCGTGTAATTGGGCCCGGTAATGGGATTGACCGGAATGCCGGTGGCAAAGATCGACACCAGGTCATTGCGCGGAGCAGGCGGTATATTGATGCCAAAAACCGCCTTCATTAATTTCGGCAGTTCCGGATCAAGCACCGCCGGAGCGGCAACGGCATCATCCTTTGGCGAGAGCGAATTAAAAGCGTCCTTCAACTTCAAAGGAATGACCACTTCGTTGACGAGCGGATTTCCCAAACGCGAGATCTGCTTGTAGTCGCCGTCCAGAACGCGCGTACCGTCGTCTTTGATAACGGTGGTCGACTTACGGCTGGCGGTCGCCCAGACACCGATCACCGCATCATCGGCTGTCGCGCTTTTCGGCATTTTGCCGCTGCGGGTCAGCTCCTGGATCGGCAGCTCGATGGCGATCGTGCTGACATTAAAGCCCTTGGTGTAATCATATCCGCCTATCATGCCGACGGATTTTAGATTCAGGCCGTCAAAAACGCCGCCGACATCGACATAAAAGCCTTCGTCGCGCTGGCCGGCAAAAACGCGGCCGCCCGTGCGCAGCTCATGAACACCTTTTTTGCCGAGTTTTTCTTCGTAATTCGGCGTTACCTTCGAGCCGATATTGGAGGGCGGAACGATCTCGCCGCTTGCGATCAAGCTGCCGAATTTATTTTTCTTGTAATCGATCTTGCGAACCCAGAAGGTTTGCGGCTCGTTGTAATCGGGATCGTCCAGCGAGCTGATAACGATGTCCTTGTTGGCGGCGCCTTGTCCGAGCACGGTGTCGCCATTTTTAAATTTGGTAATAAATGTAAATTGGTAACTAATGTCTTCAACGCCGTCGCCGGTGTTGTCGATCTTTATCTCATACAGCACCGTGTCATCAAAGCGGAAAAAATGCGGCCCGCCCGAAGGCTGTTGAAACGGAATGTAATTCGCTATCAAAGTGACGTAATTTTCTCTGCCCTTTTCAATACTGCGGAAAGCATAGGTATCGGTGTTGTCGGCAAAACGATCGCGGGCTGTCAGCGGCGCTTCGCTATGGCTCGAGGCCAAAACAGGCAGAGTCAGCAGAGTCAAGCTGAGTAGGAATGTAAGAGCCTTTTGCGCCTTTTTCAGGCTCAAGGCTTTCATCAGCAGGTTCTTCATATCTCTTTATCTCCTTTATATTTAGATGACCAGGGCAGATGAGTAACACGTACTTCATCGTAATTTTTAATTACTCTTAATTGTTCGTTGAACGGAGATTTGCAGATGCAGAAAAAAAGTTTTTTTATAGCAACCGGCGGCGAAAAAAAGAATGTCAAGAGTGAAATTCGGCTCCGAAATTATTCATTATTAATTTTTTAACAATTGCTGAAAAAATAATTAACAATTAATAATTTAGAATTTGAATTTGTATTCGCTAATCCTTTTTGCCCAGCCTGAGAGTTACCCCCATCGTAAAAGTTACCGGGTACCCGGGCGTAGCGTGGATGCGCTCGGCGGGAGCATCGGCCGGCCGAACGCGCGATTCGAAAAAGTTCTGCGTCTCGAAATAACGCTTGTTGGTCAGATTATCGACCGCAAAATTCAGGTCCAAATATTTATTCAGTCTTTTATTCAAACTCAGATCGAGCAGATCGAAACCGCCGGCCCGCAAGCGCGGATCGCCGGCGCCGTCCAAACGGTAACTGCTGCCGTGACGGTAGCGCAGCGAACCGCTAAAGCCGTAAAGATCGGCAAGCGTGAATGCGGCGTTGCCGACCAGGTGCGGTGCGCTGTCGACGTAGCTCCTGGGAAAAGTACCGCGATAAAACGCATTGAGGACTTTGGTAAAACCGCTGTTGAAATTTAAGTAGCGGTTCAGCCGAACCGAGGTTTTCGCCTCGAAACCATAGGCGCGGCTCGGTCCGGCGAGCTCGATACTCCCGTCGTCCGGCACATAAACCTGTTCGTTGCTGCGGTCGATCAGAAACATATCCAGCGCCGCAGAAATTCTTTTTGAATGGAAAGAAACGCCGCCCTGGTAAAAATCGGTCAGCGCGATCTTCGGGCTGTCCGGCTGCCGCGCCACGCCGCGGGCGTCCTGGCTGGTAATGCCGCGCCCGTAATTGAAATGAAATGTAAAAGGAACACGATGGCTCGGCGTATAGGCCACGTTAAATTTCGGCTGAAATTTACCTTCGCCTTGTTTGCCGGAAAAAGCCGGATTTACCAGGTCGTCGACTTCAAAGCTGAAATGATCGTAGCGGAAACCAAAAGTGATATTCAGGTGCGCTTCGAAAAGATCGAGGCTCTGCTGCGCATAAGCAGCATAATTGTTCACTTTCGCATTGGCCCTGGTAACAACCTCAAACGGGTTGCGCCCGACCGTGCGGTCAAGGCCGACATTTACCTGGTTCGCATGAAAATTGCCGCCGGCAGTAAAAGCCCCGACCACATCGCCCAATTTGACCGGCAATACATACTGCGCGTTAATCCCTTCCTGCAGGCGCGAATCGTGCTGCCTGATCTCGTCCCCGTTGATCGGGTCATTCAGGAAAAAAGTAAAATTAGAGTAGAGGTCGAACAGCGAGCGGGCGACGAATCCGTCGATCTTGAGCACCCGCCCCTTGGCGTCCTCATCGCGGAAATAGACGCCGAGCGTGCCCTGCCGTACCCTACCGCCATTGTCGGGGTCGATGAAACCGAAGCGGTCAAGATCTCCCGCCGCTACCTCATCCAGCGGGATCTGCCCCGAAGAACGAAAATCATTGCGGCTGAAATTGAATTTAGCGCCCAGCGCGCGGCGTTCCGAAAGTTTTAAAGTGTAATTGCCGGTCACATTATCGCGCTTGTAATTAAGCGGATTCAGGAATGGGCCGTCGGTTTGTGAATGCTCGTAAGAAACGAAAGCCGCATCTTTGATCGGGGGGCTGTAAGCCAGAAAAGAGCGGAAAGTACCAAACCTGCCACCCTGCACACGGGCGGTGAACTGCTGCGGCAGACTTTGCCGCGTACGGATATGCACCACGCCCAGGCCGCTAAAATCGCCGTATTCCGCGCTAAACGGCCCATTGATGATGTCGACCGCTTCGACCAGCTCGGGCGAAAGCGATTTCAAAGCGCCGAGATATCCTTGGCCGTGGCCCTGCGTTCCCTGGTTCTGCTGCACGTTGTCCGTCAAAACTTTCAGGCCGCCGTTGACGCCGCCGTGGTCGAGATTAAAACCGAACCGTCTGATCTCCAGGGATTTTCCGCCGCCTTCATGCTGGCCGGCATTTATCCCGGAATCGAGCGTCTGAAAGATCTGATCGTCGCGGGAAAAAAGCGTATCTCTGTAGATCTGGTCGTTGCGGCGTTCGATGTCAGGTTCGAGCTGCGAGGCGTTGATCACCAGTTCTTCGTGGATCTGGGGTATGACGTAACTGATCTCGATGCGTAAGCCCTTGGTCTCGGCGGTTTTTCCGTAACTAAAGCTGAGAGGTTTGATGTTTTTTCCGCTGAGGGAAAGCGTAAATTCCTCAGCCGCAAACTTGATCCGAAAATCTCCTCCGGCATCCGACAGGACCGTTTGTTCGTTCGCGCCGGCTCTAACTGTGATTGTCACATCCGGAACCACTTCGCCCGGATTTGTCACGATTGTTCCGGAAATTTCCCGCTCGGGCGCCGAAATTTGCGCATGGCCCTGAAAAGATAAAACCAGGCAGAAAAAAGTTACGACTGCGGCAAGGCTAAATGTTTTGAACAGTTTAACGGAGAGACACGGATTATTTCGGGTTGCCTTAGATATCATTTTAACCTCATTGGTAAGTTGGGAAAATCTTGCTTTCGGCTATAACGCGAAATTCGCGGGCAAAAACCACAATGAAAATAAAATTCTTTAAATTACTTCCAGCTTTAGCTGGAGGATACATTCACAAAAATAAAAAGGGCTTCAGCCCAACTATTCGGCTAAAGCCCTAAAATTTTTGACCCACGCCACCAGCTAAAGCTGGCGGTAATTTAATGTTATTTATGCAGTGGATTCAACGGTTCTACTTATTTGATACCCGGCGAAGATCTTTGTGGCTTCCGCTTCGAGCGCGGAATACCAGTTTAAAAAGGCCACTCGGTCTTTTCCGCCGAAATGGTCTGGTGCACTTTCCGGCACATATTTCTAAAATGCGGAGCTTTTTCCCGCCGCCAGCTGTCCAGCATTTCCTGCAATGGCTCTTCATGCAAATTTCCAAACGACCATTGCGGGGCGAAACCGTAAGCGATCGGGTTGACCCTGCCGTCATCTTCGATGATCAGGGGAGAAACGATATCGGCAAAAGGCACGTCGTCAAAAGTTCCGGTTATCTCTTCCGCAAACACCCGTTCGGGGTTTTCCCTGAGATAATCGCGGTCGATAATATCTATCTGAAAGGTCAGATCGTCTCCGGCCAAAACTTGCAGCCGCGCAACCTCGGCGTACGCATAGGCCGATTCCAGCGCGTCCGGGACCTGCATTTTCATTTCTTCCTGGGCCCGGCAGATATCTTCCAGTGGGTGGACCTGCAGCAGCCCCGCTCCCTGTGCCAACGCAAATTCCGTGACCCATTCCAACTCGCCCAGGTTGTGCTGGGTCAGCGTAAAAATAAACCCGAAAGGAATTTCCGCGTTTCGCAGGTTTTCCAGATTTTTATACATTTTTGAGAAGGCCTGTGGGTGTTGGCGGATCTGATTATGCGATTCGGGTATTCCGTCGATACTTATAGCGATCAAATTTGCCCGGTCCTTAAGGTCGTTTTACTTTCTTTTTCGTCAGGAGCATGCCGTTAGTGGTCACGGTCGTAACCATTCCGCACTCGCGCGCGCCGTCCAGCACCTTGGGAAGGTTTCGATAGACAAGAGGTTCGCCGCCGGAAAAACCCACAACGTTGAATCCGTTGTCTTTTGCTGTTGTTATTGCCCTTATGAGGAGCGCAGGGTCCAATTCCGTGCGCTCCTCGGGGCTTGAAACAGAGTAACAATGGCTGCACCGCAGATTACATTTGCGTGTCGCGTGAACCTGCATAATTCTGGACATTCCGGTCGGTGAAGCCATTATCGGTACCTCTTAGCCATTGGCTCTTGCTTCAAATTGTACTAGGAATTCATCCGGCCAGGGCTGCCCGTTAATAAGAAACCTGGGAACTTTATATCTCGCTTCAAAGACAAAAATTTCCCTCAATCCCGCCGCAAGCCCATCGCCGTTTCTTGCTTTAAATGTGCCTTTTATTAAGTCAGGCCTCGGCTTACCGTTAATAATAATGTCCGGATCGAGCCTCAGCTTCTTTAGTGCCGCCATCATCCGCTTGAGTTTTGCTTCATCAAAACCCCTCGCTTTGATCACATCTGACCCTTTTGCTTTTGCCGACGCTTTTTTTGCAGGCGCTTTTGCTTTTGCCGGCGCTTTTTTTGCAGCCATATTTTTTCTCCCTATTTCGATTTTATTTAGGTTGACTGGTGACTTCACTCTGCTGCGCAACCCGGAAACACCAGAGCGTCAATTTTGCCTTGCCGGCAGGAGGAAACAGGGCAAAATAGCCGGAGAGTAGAACTGAAGTGAAAATATCCGCGGCCGTCTTGCTTGGCCGCATAGCTATTACAAAATTTACACTTACACTCTCTGTATGTAATGAGAAATCTTAAAAAATGTTACATTATTTTTACTCAGTATTAAAGTTTTTTTAGCTGTTTAAGACAGATTTTCCTTAAAAAGCGTCAACGACGCGCCGAATGGTAGCCAAGGGGTATAGATGTAAAAGTGATTTCCGCTCTGAGAGGGCGGCCGAATGTTACAAAGAAAGTAACCACGAAAATGTCACTAAACAACACTAAATTTTTTTCGCTTTTTTCGTGTTGATTCGTGTGATTTCGTGGTTACTTCTTACTTACTCTAACCAAACTCGCAAAGAAGCTATTTTCCCTCCACTTGAGGAATCTTTAATAGCAAAGGTACAGAACTTTTGTGTTGGATTATAAACTTCCCAACATACTGCATTTCCCCCTAAATCAGCGTCAGATTGTAATTTTGCATGCTCTAATAGAAAGAGTCCGCGCTCTTTTCCATAGCATTCCCACAATGAATTGAGAGCAGCGTTATAAAGATTTCCATCAGTTTTATCCAGCATTGGATCGAATAGAATTACTTTTCCTCCAGGCTTTTTAGGATCTACATAAACAAATCCAGTTACTTTTTTTCCACCTGGCACGAGGAAAGAAAAAGATTTCTCTTCGGTAAAGTCAGGAGTTGAAGTTGGTAAAGGAGTCTTTGAAATATTACCATTATCTGCGGATATATTTTCATTATTCGATGAATTAACACACGCCAACGCGAAAAATAACAAAAGTGATATCGCTATGAGAGAAGATCGATAATTTTTCATGATTTTTTCTTTATCCACTAGCTAAAGCTAGTGGCAATTTATACAAACCAACCTTATTTTTTTGAGGCGGCGGCCCGCGCCCGGTTAAAACTCACAAACGCGAATATCAGCAAGAGCACGGCTATTAAGGATTGCCCCGGCACCCAGGTTTCGCCGGTGATAAATCTTTCGATAACACCCGCCAGGGTTAAAATCCCCAGGAGCAAGAAAATACCGGTCAACAAATACCAAACACTTTTCATAGAATTTATTTCTTCAACCACCCGAACAAAGCGTGAATAGTGACCTCGCGATTGGTTTCGTAGATGGCGCGGGTCAGAGGGATGTTCATCGGGCAGACCTGCACGCAGTTTTGCGCGTTGCCGCAATTGGCGATGCCGTCTTCCTGCGTTAAGCCTTCCAGCCTTGCGTCGCGGGTCATTTTCCCCGTCGGATGCATATTGAACAAACGCGCCTGCGCGATCGCCTGGGGGCCGATGTAGTTGTCCTCCGCGTATTGGGGACAGGCTTCGAGACAGCAGCCGCAGGTCATACAGCGCGAATATTCGTAGCGTTCCTCGACCTCGTCCTTAGGCATACGCGGCCCCGCGCCGAGGTCGTAAGTGCCGTCCAGCTCGACCCACGCATGGACTTTTTTCAGATGCTCGAACATCTGCGTGCGGTCCACTACCAGGTCGCGCACATTGGGAAATTTCGACATCGGCTCGAGCGTGATAGTGTTGCCGCCGGTTTCGAGCAGCATGTGATCGACCAGCGCCGAGCACGACTGGCGCACCCGCCCGTTGATCACCATCGTGCAGATGCCGCAGACTTGCTCAAGGCAGTTCATATCCCAAACCGGCGGCGTCACGCGCTTGCCTTCTTTGTTGACGGGATCTTTGCGAATTTCCATCAGCACCGAAATGACGTTCAGATTGCGGCGGTAGGGCACGACAAAAGTGTCCCAGTACTGCGCCGCGCCGGGCCTTTCGCGCCGCCTGATGCGCATTTCAACCGTCTTCGGCGGGTTTTCCAAAGTCTTTTTTGGATGATGTTCGGTCATAATTTTCAGTTTAGAGTTACGCATTTATGCGTGATCTTCACGGCTGAAGCCGTAACTCTGAACACTAGGCCGTCTTTGTCTTCCCCTTGCTGTAATCGCGCTTGCGCGGCTCTATCAAACTGACGTCCACCGGCTCATAAGAAAAAACAGGCGCTTCCGTGGAATACTCCGCGATGGTCGTTTTTAAATATTTGTCATCGTCGCGCTCGGGAAAATCCGGTTTGTAATGCGCGCCGCGCGATTCGTCGCGGGCCAGCGCGCCGAGCGTGATCACCCGCGCCAGCTCGAGCATATTTTTCAACTGCCGCGCGTGCGGCAAAGCCTGCGTGGCCCAAAGATTTGAATCGTTAATGGAGATCTTTTTATACCTTTCCAAAAGCTCCACCAGTTTTTCATCCGTCGCTTTGAGCTTGTCGTTGTAGCGCACGACGGTGACGTTGTCCGTCATCCACTTGCCCATTTCTTCGTGCAGCTTGTACTGATTTTCGTTCCCGCTCTGGTGCACGATCAGGTCGTTGATCTCGCGCTGCCGGCGCACTTCCCCATCGTGCAAACCCCCGGTTTCAGTTTCCCCGCGTTCCACATTTTTCGCGTATTCCACCGCCGAGGCCGCCGCTACTATGCCTCCATAGACGCAGCTCACCAGCGAATTAGCGCCAAGCCGGTTTGCGCCGTGAATGGAATAATCGCATTCGCCGGCGGCCAGCAGCCCGGGAACATTCGTTCGCTGATCGAAATCCACCCAGAGCCCGCCCATCGAATAATGCACGCCCGGGAAAATTCGCATCGGCACATAGCGCGGATCGTCGCCGACGAACATCTCGTAAATTTCCAGGATCGCGCCGAGTTTTTGCGTCAGCACACCCGCCGGAATATGCGTCAGGTCTAGGTAAACCTGGTTTTCGCCGCCGACGCCTTTGCCCTCGAGACAGACCTGGAAAATTTCGCGCGTGGCGATGTCGCGCGGCACCAGATTTCCGTATGCCGGATATTTTTCCTCGAGAAAATAAAAACGCTCGGTTTCCGGAATGTCGCGCGGGCTGCGCACATCTTTCGGGTCGCGCGGCACCCAGACACGCCCGCCTTCGCCGCGCGCCGATTCGGACATCAGCCGGAGCTTATCTTCGCCCGGTATCGACGTCGGATGCACCTGGATGAATTCGCCGTTGGCGTAGCGCGCGCCCTGTTGATAACAGGCGGAAACCGCGCTGCCGGTGCAGATCTGCGAGTTGGTCGATTTGCCGAAGATCAGTCCCGGCCCGCCAGTCGCCATGATCACCGCGTCGGCGTAAAACCCCTGCACTTCCAGCGTTTGCAAATTCATCGCGGTCAACCCGCGGCAAACCTGGTGGTCGTCCAGCACCAGCGAGAGCATTTCCCAGCCCTCGTATTTTGTAACCTGCCCGCGAGTTTCCCAACGGCGAACCTGTTCGTCCAGCGCGTAGAGAAGCTGCTGCCCGGTCGAAGCTCCGGCGAACGCCGTGCGGTGATGCAGCGTGCCGCCGAAGCGGCGGAAATCCAGCAGCCCTTCAGCCGTGCGTGAAAACGGCACGCCCATGCGGTCGAAAAGATATATGATCTGCGGCGCCATCTCGCACATGCGCTTGACCGGCGGCTGGTTGGCCAAAAAATCGCCGCCGTACACGGTGTCGTCCAGGTGCTTCATCGGCGAATCGCCTTCGCCCTTTGTGTTGACCGCGCCGTTGATGCCGCCCTGTGCGCAGACCGAATGCGAACGTTTGACCGGCACGATCGAAAACAGATCGACCGAATGCCCTGCCTCGGCAATTTTCATCGCCGCCGCCAGACCGGCGAGCCCGCCGCCGACAACCGCAATTTTTAATCCTTTGGAAACTGCCATATATCTTTACAAAAATCTCTTAACTCCCCTCCTTTACCAAGGAGGAGTGGCGCTTTAGCGCCGGGGTGGTTCTCCGTGCCAGAAGCAAAATCACCCGGTCGCTACTGCTCCCGGTTCTGACTCGTTCACCACTCAACATTCACCGTTAGCCATTATCAAAACTTTGTTTTCTCTTCAGGCTCGACAATTTTGCTTTTCTCAGCCTGTTCGCAGAGCGCTTTCGGCAGCAGCCCGCATTCGCGCACAAAGGCGACCGCCGCATTCGTCCCGATCGCAAAGAACATAAGCGAAAGCCCGAGCGAGGCATAAAGCGCCGTTTTCTGCGCTTTTTCGCCGATCAAAATCCCCCAGTCAAGCGCGAATAAAAAGAAACCGTAAGCCAAATGCCAGGCCGTCGCCGCCACGCCTAAGATATAAAAAAATAAAATAAAGCCGTTTTGAAACTCGCGCGAAACTATAGCGTATGCCTGATCCGCATTGCCCGCGACCGGCGTCATATTAAGCCCGGGGATCATGCCGAAACGAAAATTCAGAATATGGAACAGCAGGAAAAAGAACAGGAAAATTCCCGTCGCGCGCTGGAAAAAATAAAACCAATTCCGGGCGTAGGCATAACCCAAAACGTTCACGCGCGCTTCGGCGGAAATGAAAATTCCGTAGACAGAATGAAAAAGCAGCGGGAGAAAAATGCCGAAGGTCTCGATAAAGATCAGGTACGGCATATCGTGAATGCCCCGCACGTGTTCGTTAAAAACTTTGGCGCCGCTCATCGCCGTCGAATTCGTATACATATGAACAAGGAAAAAAAGCCCGAGCGGCACGATACCCGTCAACTGGTGCAGTTTGCGCAAAAGAAAAGTGGTGCTGAGTTTGATAGCCATTAAATGGTTTCCCGGTAACTTCTTTCGGATAGCGATGGAAGTTAAAATTCTAAGTCCAAACCTTGCAATCGGCAATCCGAAGTTCCCTAGATTCTATAATATGCGTTTTTAGTTATAAGATAAAATGAATTCTCTTTTGCATCTTCTGAAGAAAAACTTATAATTGTCTTATGCGCTGATTAGCGAAATGAATCTGTAATATGCACCTGGAAACCTTCAAAGTTTTTTGCGACTTGGTCGAAACCCAGAGCTTCTCGCTCGCGGCGGAGCGTAATTTTGTCACGCAGTCAGCGGTTAGCCAGCAAATGCGCACGTTGGAAGACAAATTCAAACGCCGCCTGCTCGAGCGTGTGCGCGGGCGCCGTGAGATCCGCCTGACCGCCGCCGGCGAAGTTTTCTACCGCGAATGCAAAAATATGCTCGTCGCCTACGACCAGATGCAGGAATCGATGCGCAGCCTGACGGGCAAGATCAGCGGCACCGTGCGCGTGGCGACGGTCTATAGCGTGGGCCTGCATCAACTGCCGGGAAAAGTGCGCGAGTTCATGACCAAATTCCCGGCGGTCAAGATCGATCTCGAGTACAGCCGCACAACGCGTGTGGTGCGCGATGTGCTCGGCGGTACGGTCGAACTCGGCATCATCGCCTTTCCCGAACCGCGCCGCGGCCTGACCGTCGTGCAGATGCCCGGCGACCGCCTGGTTTTGATCTGCCCGCCAACCCACGAATTTGCCGAGCGCAAGCAGGTAAAAGTGAAAGAGCTGCAAGGCCTGGATTTCGTCTTTTTCGAACGTGACGTGCCAACCCGCAAAGCCACCGATAAAGTTTTAAAAAATCACGGTATCATGGTTCACCGCGTGGCGGAATTCGACAACATCGAAACGATCAAGCGCGCGGTCGAGGTCGGCTTCGGGCTGGCGATCGTGCCGCAAACCAGCGTGGTCGATGAAGTGCGCAACAAACAGTTGTGCGAAGTCGATTTGGCCGGCGGTGACGAATGGAACCGCAGTGTCGGAATAATTTATCGAAACGACCGTACGCTTTCACTCGCGGCGAAAAAATTTGTGCAGTTGTTGGAAGAGAAATAAAATAGAGCCGCAAAACGCAACAAAAGGGATATTTGGTGCCTTTTCGGTAATTATTCCTGATCTTTTCGGAGATATAAATGTCTGACGTCCAAGGTGAACTTTTGATCGCATTTGAAATGCATTCGCCGGAACGCATTCGCGAAATTCTCGATGCCGGTTTCGATCCGAATTCTGAGATTCGCGGGAAAGCGGCAGTTAATTGGCTGTTGGAAATGTATTCGAGATCGGACGATTTTCCCGAATGCCTGAAATTGATGCTCGACCGCGGAGCGGTGCTTGACGACCCGGCGATCGCGCCGGTCCTTCTCAATGATTCCGACGCGCTCCGTGTGGCGATCAAAGCCGATCCAGAATTGCTCAAACACCGCACCGAATTGATCTGCGCTTTTACCTCGCTTGCCGGCGCCACGCTTTTGCATGTCGCCGCTGAATATGGAAATCTGGATGCCGCTGGTGTGCTTATAGAAATGGGCGCCGATGTAAATGCGAGAGCGGCTGTCGATGAATACGGAATGAACGGGCACACCCCGATCTTTCATACAGTGAGCTCAATTGGGAATCGTTCGGAGCCATTGCTGCGCCTGTTGCTCGATTCCGGGGCGAAAACCGATGTGTTTCTAAAAGGTATTACGTGGGGTAAAGGCTTTGAATGGGAGACAACTTTTTTCGATGTAACACCGGTCTCTTACGCACAGATGGGATTGCTTCCCCAAGTCCATCGCAAAGAAGGCGGTATTTATCACAACATAGAACTTTTACTCGAAGCTTCGGGAAGAACAGTGCCGCCGCTGGATAATATTCCTAACCGCTATCTGACGCCAAAGGCCGGTAATTGACGCACCTAATAGCAAATTAATCCACACTCACCAAAGTCAAAGAAGATGTCGGCGCGATACCGTTGAGGACATCTTTCAGCATCGGGACCACTCTTCGCTTTGCAGGTAATCTTTCCCCAGCATGCGCTTGAATCGGCGCTCTTTGCTCTCACCCGTCAATTCCCTGTACATCGAGCGGCAAAAGGCCGTGACCAGTTCGGGCGCAAATTGTTTGCCGGAGTTGCGCTGCAGGTCTTCGATCACTTCTTCGGCGGCGCGGCGGCGTTTGTACGGGCGGTCGGTCGTCATCGCGTCAAATGAGTCCGCTAAATTCACTATTTTAGCAATATACGGGATGTCGCTATCGTAAAGCCCGTCGGGGTAGCCGCGGCCGTCCAGTCTCTCATGGTGGTATTTCGCCGCCAGCGGTACGTCCGCAAACGGGTGATGGATCGGCAGCAGAATGTCGTAACCGGTCTGCGGATGCTTGTTGAGCTCGGCCGATTCCTTGGCGTTGATACGCATCGGAGAATTGATGATGGTGCGGTCGACGGTCAGCTTGCCCACGTCGTGCAGGTAGCCGGCAACGGCGACGCCTTCCATCTGGTCGTTGTCCCAACCGAGTTCGAGCGCTATCGCTTCGCTGTATTTTCCGACCCGGACGCTATGGCCTTCGGTGTATTTATCCTTGCAGTCGATGGCGGCGGCAAAGGCCTTGACCGTGTCTTTGTAAGTCAATTTGAGATCTTCGTAAAGCCGGCGATTTTCCGCGGCGCTGCGTTCGAGTTCCGCCATCATATTTCGCTGGCGAATACCGACGCCAATGTGCCGCGCCATCGCGCAAATGACCGCTTTGTCGCCGGAGTCGAATCTTTGCCCGCTTGCTTTTCCGCCCAGCATCGCCAGCCCGACCAGCTCGTCGCGCACGATCAGCGGGATCAAAAGCTCGATCTCTTTTTTCTTTAGGATCTCTTTGTTCTGCCGCACAAAAGGCAGGCCGTTGAGCAGCGGGTAGCTCAGGTCGTAAGCTTCGAGCCCGCCTTTGATAAATTCGTTAACGTCGTCACGGTTCAAAGAGAGCATCAGCGGAAAATCTTCGCCCATCCCGCGCATCGCCAGAAAATTCAGTTCACCGCCGAAGCGCGAAAACCGCGCTACGCCGCCGCGCATTATCGCCAGCGAACCGAGCAGCAGGTGCAGCAAGGTGCGGATCATCTGCTGGAAGCTGTTCATGTCGGCAACTTCCTGCCCCAGATCTGCCAGCGCGGCAAATGTGTGAATAAATCTGTCGGGTCTGTCCGGCATAAAATGTTAATTACTATTTTCGGCAAGTTCGACATGGCGGGTCAATCCCAGCATATCGAAAAGCTCCACCGTGCTTTGATTCATATCGGAGAAGACGACTTTCGCGCCCGCGCTCGAAGCCGCATCGATCACGCCCAGCAAGATAGACACGCCGATACTGTTAACCAGTTCGGTATTTTTAAAATTCAACACCAGTGTCTTGCAGCCGTCGTTTAAGCGCTGGCGGCATTCACGCTCGATCTTTTCGCCCGTCAGTTTGTTCAGGTAGTCGGTGGCGTAAACCACTGAGACTTGCGCGTGCGGCTCGGTTGGTTCTGCCGTCCCAAGCAGGTTTTCTGTTATCACGTCTTTTTCTCCCCGGTCAGAGCCTAAACTAAAACGTGAACATTCTACCCTTAAAGTAATGAAAAGGAAAGCAATATCTTACGAGTGCGTTGCGGCGTCAAAAACTATCTAAAAAGAACCACCCCGCCCTTCGGGCACCCCTCCTTCGTAAGGAGGGGAGTTTTTTGGGGCGCTCTTTAAACTCCCCTCCTTACGAAGGAGGGGTGGCGCTTTAGCGCCGGGGTGGTTCTCCGGTCAATGTTGAATACGCCTATTTCTGCAAAAATCTTTTGGCAAATACATCATAAGCCTGATTCAACTCTTTAACACCTAATAACTTTGCCACCACAATGAAGACGATTCCCCCGATGGCAATAGGAACAAAAACTTCTATCAATCTGATGAATAAGCCTTCGACGCCAAGTTGGCGGGTTAAAAATACATAACTAAAATAGCTGGCCGCGCTAAGCAGTGCCGAAGCCAGCGCGATGCGGGCGAACGAAGAAAGTATCTGCCTGCCTTCAATACGTTTTATCTTGCGCCGCATAAAATATGCCAACGCCAGAAAATTAACGGACGCGACCAGCGAGGTTGCCAGCGCCACTCCAACGTGACCGAAGCCGTTAGGACGTTCGGGTGAGACGCCAACACCTGAGAGCAGGTGCATCATGCCGTAGCTGGTCGCCACATGAACCAGGATCGAAGCCACACTGACATACATCGGCGTCTTGGCGTCATTCAGCGCGTAAAACGAGGGTGACAAGACCTTGATCGCGGCATAACCCGCCAACCCGACGGAATACGCCGCCAGCGCCCAGGCGGTCATCGAAGTATCGAGCGCGCTAAATCTTCCGTGCTGATAAAGTAATCTGATTATCGGCTCGCCCAGTGCGACCAGTCCGCAGGCCGAGGGGATCGTTAGTAAAAAAACCAGCCCCAGCGCGTTTGAAAGCGTCGCGCGAAATTCCTGACGATCATCCTGCGCCGCCAGACGCGACAGCGTCGGGATCGCCGCCGTGCCGATAGCGACGCCGAAAACTCCGATGGGAAACTGCATCAGGCGGAAGGCATAACTTAGCCACGACTGCCCGCCCTCAATGCCCGACACGACAAACGTATCTACCAGCACTTTTACCTGCACGGCGGAAGTGCCGATGATAGCCGGCGCCATCAAAAACATAACCCGCCGCAAGCCCTCGTCCTTGAAATTGAGTATCGGGCGAAAACGAAATCCGATCTTCAATAGCGAAGGCACCTGGATAAAAAATTGCGCCGCGCCGCCGATCAGCGTGCCGATCGCCATTCCGATGATCGCCCATTGCGCCGACGGCGAAGGCACCAGATTTTTATCGACGGAAATTTCCCAACCGCCGCCGCTTAGATAAAAAGCAAAACCCAATCCCGCGAGGATCGAAACGATGTTAAAAGCCGTCGAGGCCGAAGCCGGTACCCCGAAGCGTCCTTTGGTGTTCAGCACTCCCATTGCCACCGCCGCCATCGCCACCAGCAAGATAAAGGGAAACATTATCTGCGTCAGCGTTACCGCCAGTGCCGCTTTTTCCGGTGAAAATCCGCTTGCCAGCAGCGGAACCAGGTACGGCGCGAAGAGGATCCCTAAAATTGTGATTATGCTTAAAACTATCGCCAGCGTGTTAAAGACCAGGCTCGCCAGCTTCCACGCTACGGCCTCGCTTTTCTTGATCTGGTAATCGGTAAAAACCTTGACGAAAGCGGCGGACAACGCGCCCTCGGCAAAAAGGTCACGCAGGATATTGGGGATGCGAAACCCGACTAAAAAAGCGTCGTAGAGAAACCCGGCGCCGAAATAACGCGCGAAAACCATCTCGCGCACCAGTCCGACCAAACGCGAACCCATCACCGCTACGGAAACTATTCCGGCGGAGCGCGCTACGCTTTGGGGTTTTTCACCGGCGTGCGGAGGCGAATCTATGACATCTTCGGGGGCGGCTAAACTATCTTCTAATGAAAGGCTTTCTTCCGGTACTCCTGGTGCTGGCGGTTGGGCGGGGGGCTGCTTATCGGTCGGATTCATTCAGGTATTCCAGCTCGTAGTCCTTTATCTTGTTGAGCAGCGTTTTGTAACTGACGCCCAGCATTTCAGCCGCGCGCGTTTTGTTACCGCCGCTAATTTTCAGAGTTTCCATTATTTTACGCTTTTCCACAAGTCGCAAAGCGCGGTCGGAAACTTCCGAAAGAGAACCGGAATGATCGAAGTTATCGAAATTTTCAGGCGGGTTTTCGCGCGGGCTTATGTTAATGCCCAGATCTTTCGGCGAAAGTTCATCAGTGTCGGCCAGAATGCAGGCCCGCTCGATCACGTTGGCGAGCTCGCGGACGTTGCCCGTCCATTGCTGGTTTTGCAAAGCCTCGATCGCCTCAATATTTAATTTTGCCGCGCGCCCGCGAAATTCCCGCCCGAATTTTTCGGCGAAATGCTCCGCGAGCAAAACCGTGTCAGCGCCGCGTTCACGCAGGGGCGGAACCCTGATCGGAAAAACCGCCAGGCGGAAAAACAGGTCCAGCCTGAATTCGCCGCTTTCAGCCGAAGCTTTTAAGTCGCGGTTGGTCGCCGCGATCACGCGCACGTCGACCGGGACGGGCGCTCTGCCGCCGATGCGGTCGATGGCATGTTCTTCCAGCGCGCGCAGCAGTTTTCCCTGCACCGCGAGCGGAAGCTCGCCGATCTCGTCCAGGAAGATCGTGCCGCCCTGCGCCAGTTCGAATTTTCCGGGCTTTCTTTCATTCGCGCCGGTAAAGGAACCTTTTTCGTGGCCGAATAATTCATTTTCGATCAGCGTCTCTGGAATAGCGGCGCAGTTTATCGCCACGAAAGGTTTATCGCGGCGCGGGCTGAGATGGTGCACCGCCAGAGCGAAAAGCTCCTTGCCGGTGCCGCTTTCACCCAGCAGCAGCACGCTCGCATCCGTGGCCGCGACTTTCTGCGTTTCCGCCACCACGGTTTTTATTGCCGCGGATTCGCCGATGATGCGCGGGAAACCGTAGCGCCGCGCCGCTTCTTCACGCAGCAAAAGGTTTTCGCTTCGCAGGCGATTTTGTTCCAGCGCGCGTTCCACCAGCAGCAAAAGATGATTTGTATCGACCGGCTTCTGCAGAAAATCGAAAGCGCCGTCCTTCATCGCCTGCACCGCTTCATCGATCGAGCCGTAAGCGGTCATCACTATCACGGGAATATCGCGGTCGATAGTTTTAACCGCGCGCAAAACGTCGAGGCCCGTGCCGTTCGGCATCCGCAGGTCGGTCAGGACTATTTGAAACGGCGTGTGCGAAAGCTTTGCGATGGCGGATTTCGGATCCGGAAAATCGCTCACCTCGTAACCCGCGTTTTCCAGCGTCATGCGCAGGGCGTGGCGCAGTGTGTCCTTGTCTTCGACCAGAAGGACTTGCGGGACAAATGGAGAAGCCTGTTTTTGTAGTTCGGGTTTCAAAAGTTTAACGAGGATTTAAAGCGGAGCCGGGAGGAAGATCTTGGGGCGCCTGTTTTTCAGACGCCCCGGTAAAAAAACGTTCGGCTAGTTGCGGGAGTGCGGATAAGAAATGCGGGTGTTTGCCATGCGGGTGGCAAAACCCGGCGCGTTGTAGCCCAGGGGCGCGGCGCCGCCGCAATTGCTTTGCAGCGCGTTGATCAGGCTGTCCTGGTAGCTGCGATAGCTTCTGACGCCGCCTTTTTGATTAAAGATCACGAAAAACAAAATATCGCCGTTGGCGCATTTTGTTTCGCCGACCAGCGTGCTGACGCCGCCGTCGGTATTGCCGAGCGTGCCGGTTTTGGCCACCACGCTGCCGGAATTCTTAAAGCGGTTTTGCAGCGTGCCGGGATCTATTCCCGCCACTGGCATAACGTCTTCGAGTTTCAGGCGATAACGCGCCAGCTCGTTGCGCAGGCCGCGCAAAACCTTCATCATCGCTTTCGGCGTGACGCGGTTGTAACCGAGGCCGCTGGCCGTTGCCAACTGCAATTCTTCAGGAGCGATGCCGTGCTCGACCTGATTGATCCGTTCGACGGCTTCAGTTCCGCCCACGGAATCCGCGAGCTGCTGCGACATTTCGTTGTTGGAATATGACAGCGTGACTTTCAGGATATCTTTGAGCGGGGCCGATTCGTGCGAGAACAACACTTTCGCATTCGTAGGAATAACGTTTTCCTCATAAACCTTGCCGCTGATGGTGACATTCGGAACTGTAAAGGGTTTGCCGGAATTCATACTGTAATTCTGCCACGCGCGCACTGCCGCAGCCGAGCGGCCGTCAATGTTCATCGTGTTATAAAGCGCGGCACCGGATTTGGCGGCCGAGCTGCTGTAATTCATCATAAAGCTTGACGTCACGATCAGGTCGCCGTTGATGCTGCGAATTCCCAGGCGGTTCAGGGCTTCCGAGATCGCCACCGCGTGTTCGTAAGTAAACGCCGGGTCGCGTCCCGATACGTATATATTTCCCTGCAAAGTGCCGGTGTTATCAATCGCGCCGTCGGTCCAGACATTGGTCGCATAACGGTAGTGCGGCCCGAAAGTTTTCAGCACGGCATAAGCGGTGATCAGCTTTACGTTCGACGCTGGGTTAAAGGCGTAGTTCGAAAAATTGTCCATCACCATCTGGCCGGCGGCTTTTTCCACCAGGATCCCGGCGGTCGGAATGACCGGGATGGGCTGCACGTCAAAAGTCGGCTTGACACTCGATGTCTTGGTTATGCCGGGGGTCGGGGCAGGCGCGGCGGGCGCTTGCTTCTGAGTTATGGTTTTAGTAGGTGGCGCGCCGGCCGGAGTACTGACTTTAGGCCCGGTCGGCGATTTGGTAATAACGATCGGCTGCAGGAAGGGGGCATTCGAACTCTGCGCGAACACACCGGCCACTCCCATTAGTACCAAGCAAAAAAACGTAAAACTAAGCCTGGAGGCTTTTTTCAGCAACGAACCTTTCATTAATTTACCTCTTAGTTAAAACTTCGCGAGAGTGGTAGGCTTCCCCTGCTAAAAAGGAAGGCTGAAATGAATTATACCACAAAGTCGCCATGTTTTTTCAACCCTTAAAAGCGCTTTTATTAACGCTTTACCTGATCTGCGGGATTAGATGCCTGCGGTTGGGTGCCAAGATGTACAAGTAATCAGCGTTACTTATACATACAATACTAAACGCTTATACAGGATAAAAGTTCGAAAATCAAGAGTTTTTTTGAAATTTTTCACTTTCTATGGCTTGAATTCTCAACGGTTGCAGTTGCCCGTTCTTGTTTCGTGTTTTTGGTGTGATTCGTGGTTAATCTGACTTTTAACACCAACACACAAATCGCGAAAATAACGCTGGTGTGTTAAGCTTGCTACACGTTAAACACGCGGTGCTCATCGCGATAGTCATCTATCTGGCCTGATTGCGTTTGCTTGAGTATTTTCCCACGATGAGCCAACCTCCCGGTGACTCCTTTCCAGCAAAGAAACGGCGGACTCATTCATGTTTTTTGCAAGTCGGGCTAATAAGTCACGATGTGTTTTACCGTCTACCTCCATCGTCGGCATAACCGCAGGCTTATCATAAAGGCCTGAACAGGAGAAAATATGTGGACAGTCAGTGAAGCAAAAGACCTGCCATTTCAGGAGGAAAACGTTGCCGCTCATTACGGTTTTTCAGGGAATGTCGAGGTTATAGAACTCCGCGCTCATTCGGTCAGCCCCGGCGGTAAATTTTGCGCCGGAACGTGTTCGTTTATACCTAAAGAGACGACCGAGGACTTAGTAGTACGAGGCTTTATCCTAAAAAATAGTCAACCGGACGCGCGTGTGCCGTCCTGGGAAGTTGTGCCGGATTTCCCGATCCCGTCAACCTGGAGAGGTTATAGTATTCGCGGGATAAATGATAACGGTGATATTTCCGGGTTCTTTCTTAGCCTTTCAGATCCTCCCCCACCCCCGCCATTCTCTCGGCTATACATAAAGCGGTGGGCGCATGAGCCGGCGGAGATCGAGGTGCCGCCGGCGGGTCCGATGCCGTTTGGCACGGTTTGGGACATTAGTAACGCTCGGTTTTGCGTCGGCGAGTACTACGACGAAGCCGATGAATTTTTCAAAGGCTTTACGGCTAAATTCAGGCCCGATGGGACTATTGACGCCTCGAAGTATAGTGAAATCCCGGTATGCACCCGGATAAAGTCTTTCAATGACAAGAAGAACCTACTTTATGTAAAAGATGGGATTCATTTTTTCGAGCTGGGCAAGGGGCCGCGCGCTGGACAGGCGGTCGATATCACTAACCTGGCTATATTTGACGGTCGGGGTCCAGTAACGATGAATGGCATAAACGACTCGGGGTATGTCGCGGGATTTTACGGGCCGTTGCCGCCGCCGGCGCGACGAAAGCGGCAAAGTGCCCTCCTGCAAATCGACAACCTTGGCCAGATCAGTCATTCATTTTTTTCTCATCCGGATTTCCCAAATGACACACGGCTCTTTTCAATAAGTGATGGAAGGATCGTAGTTGGGGTCGCTGGTGAGACAAGGCCGTTTTTCCTGACCGTGAAAAACTCCTGATGTTTAGTGTTTATTGTGTATTTCGTGGTTACTTCTTAAAACGCTCGTTGACTGCGCACTAAGACTGTAACCACGAAATCACACTAAACACACGAAACCCGGTCGCTACCGCTCCCGGTTCTGACATTACGCACCGCTGACGCAGGCGCTGCTGACAGGAGCGGGCAGGATGCCCCGCGCTCCATAGCCGCTCCCGGTTCCGACCTCATCATTCACCATTTACAATTAACCATTGATAATTACTTATGATGGGTTCATAATTATTTTGTAAAATCCGTTGTCCTGTGAAAAAAGAAAAAGTACCCGTAACTATTGAAAATATTAAGAAAAACCATCGCCGCCGGCGAAAGGAGATACGTGCCAAACTGCGGGAATTCAAAAGTGTTTGGGCACGCGGCAGCGACGAGCGCCTGTGGGAGGAGATGGTTTATTGTTTTTTTACCGCCGGCGCTTCGGCAAAGATGGGAATGCGGTCGATCGAAGCCGTCCGCCCGTTCCTGCTCCAAGGCGATTTCGGCGCTCTCAGCAGCGCGCTTTCCGGGGTTCACCGGTTCCCTTTCGCCCGTTCGCGCTACATTGTCGCCAGCCGCGATTTTTTGAGCTCAGGCATCAAAATGCAGCTCCGAAAGCATCTAACGAAGCTGAAAGATCCTATCGACCGGCGCGACTGGCTGGTAAAAGAAAAACGCATTAAAGGGCTGGGCTACAAGGAAGCCAGCCACTATTTGAGGAATATCGGTTTGAGCGGTTACGGCATTCTGGATAAACATGTCCTTAATTGCCTGGCCGAACTGGATGTGATCGACGATCCGAAACCGCCTTCCACGCGCGCAAAATACCTGGCACTGGAAGACAAGCTGCGCGAGTTTTCCGCCCGGGTAGAGATCGATTTTGATGAAATGGATCTGGTTTTGTGGTCGATGAAGACCGGTGAGATTCTCAAGTACGCGCT
>CAVSLK010000008.1:0-255253 GCA_963728685.1 uncultured Acidobacteriota bacterium
GGCGAAGACGCCGCCGGACTACGACGCCATCCCCAAGCGCGTCCTGCGCCCGACATCCAGCTCGAAGCGATGAAGGAGCTGGGCGTCGACCCCGAAGATCGCCGAAGAGCAGAAGGTGACGCTGTTCGACGGCGTGTTCGACGGCAAGGATCCGGAGAAGTATGCGCGCTCGTTCCCAATCAACAACATCGCATAGCGGCCGGAGCAAACGGGTCCGACGCTCTGAAGATCATGAAGCGTCTGATGAACTCTGCTGCTGCCCACCGTCGGCGTCGCGCTGGCCGTCCTCGCCTGGTGGGGCGCGAGCGTGCTGGTGCCCGATCTGCCGTCGCCAGTGCGGACCTGGGACGAGAGCCGGCTCTACATCCTGGAGCCGCTGGTGAAGCGCGGCGAGACCGATCAGGGGATCGCGCTGCTGGCCTATTACAGCCTCATGCGCGTCGCCCGGGGCTTCCTGCTCGGCATCCTGATCGGCACGCCGCTCGGGATTCCTGTTCGGCGTGTCGCCGCTGCTGACGCGCATGTTCGATCCGCTGATGCAGGTGATGCGGCCGATCTCGCCGCTGGCGTGGCTGCCGCTCGGCCTCGTCCTGTTCCAGAAGTCCGAGCCGGCGGCGCTGTTCGCGATCGCCGTCTGTTCGATGTGGCCGACCATCATCAACACCATGATGGGCGTGCGCGCCATCCCGCAGGACTACTGGAACGTCGCGAAGGTGCTGCGGCTCTCGCGCACGACGACGTTCCTGAAGATCATCGTGCCAGCCACGCTGCCCTACATGTTCACCGGCTACCGCTTGAGCCTCGGCATCGCCTGGCTGGTCATCGTCGCCAGCGAGATGCTGACCGGCACGCCGGGCGTCGGCGGCTTCCTCTGGCAGGAATACAACAGCCTGATCTACGCGCACATCCTGCTCGCCATCATCACCATCGGGGTCATCGGCTTCGTGCTGGACCGCCTGATGGGGCTGGCCGAAGCCAGGCTGCGGGCGGTGTGAGGTAGGGTGCCCTTCATCGAGGCGACGGGTGTCGCCAAGTCGTTCACCGCCCGCAACGGCGCCGCCAGGACGGTGCTGCGCGGACGTGTCGCTCTGCGTCGAGCGCGGCGCGTTCACGTCGATCGTCGGCGCCATGGGCAGCGGCAAGTCGACGCTGCTCAGCATCCTGGCCGGCCTGACCGCCGCCGACAGCGGCGCCGTCACCATCGACGGCGAGCCGGTGCGCGGCGTGCGTCAGGACGCCGCGTTCGTCTTCCAGAACTACTCGCTGCTGCCGTGGTTCACGCGCGCTCGAGAACGTCCGCCTGGCCGTGGCGGCGGCGTTTCCGGACATCGGCCGCGACGCGGAGCTGGCGCGCGCCCGCGCGGCGCTCGAGCAGGTCGGGCTTGTCCAACGCCCTCAGCCGGCGGCCCGGTCAGCTGTCGGGCGGCATGCGTCAGCGGGTCGCGATCGCCCGCGCGTTCGCGACCGAGCCGGCACGTGCTCTTCCTGGACGAGCCGTTCGGCGCGCTCGACGCGCTGACCCGCGAGACGCTGCAGCAGGATCTGCTGCGGCTCTGCTCGTCGGCGGAGCGTCCGGTGACGACGGTGATGATCACCAACAGCGTGGAGGAAGCGATCCTGCTGTCGGACCGGATCGTGCCGATGTTGCCGGGGCCGCCGGCGACGCTCGGCGCCGCCGATCCCGGTGGAGCTGCCGCGTCCTCGCAGCGCCGCGCAGCTCGCGCACGACGAGATGGCCACCCAGGTCCGGGCCCACGTGGTGGCCGACGTTGACCGCCGCGCTCGGCCGGCGCGGACGGCGGCGGCCGGCGGGACACGGCGGCGAGGAACCGTGCGCATCGATGCCGGTCGCCGCGGAGGAAACGCGATGAGCATCCCGCTCGAGCTGACCGGGACTGACCAAGGTCTTCCCGACGCCGGCCGGGCCGTTCATCGCCGTCAAGGACGTGAACGCCAAGGTCGACGCCGGCGAGTTCGTCGCGGTGCTCGGCCATTCCGGCTGCGGCAAGTCCACGGTGCTGTCGATGATTGCCGGGCTCGAGCAGCCCACCTACGGCGGCGTCGTCATCGACGGCAAGCAGGTGTCGGGCCGGGCGCCGAGCGCGCGATCGTGTTCCAGTCGCCGTGCCTGCTGCCGTGGCTGACCGCGCGCGAGAACGTCCGGCTGGCCGCGGGGCAGCGCCGCGGCGTCACGCCGCGAACACGCAGCGCGCCGGCGTGGAGCACTATCTCTCGCTGCTCGGCGTGGCCGACGCCGCCGATCAGCTGCCGGCGCAGCTCTCGCTCGGCACGCAGCAGTGCGTGTCGCTGGCGCGCGCGCTGTCGGTCGAGCCGCGGTTCCTGCTCCTGGACGAGCCGTTCTCGCAGCTCGACTCGCTGACCCGATTCGAGCTGCAGGACATCCTGCTGCGCGTCTGGGAGGAATCGGACAAGACCGTGGTGATGGTGACGCACGACGTCGACGAGGCGCTGTACCTGGCCGACCGGCTGATCCTGATGACCGACGGTCCGGAAGCGATGGTCGGCGACTCGTTCGAGGTCCCGTTTCCGCGTCCGCGGCGGCGGGCCGCCGGTGCTCGCGCACCCGGACTACCACCGCTGCCGCCGCCGCGTCATCGACTTCCTCGAGCATCACGCGCACCAGTCCCGGCCGAGCGCGCTCGACTCGGTGCTGCACGGCTGAGACGCGCTCATCGCGGCGGCAGCCGCCTGCCAAGAGCTTCAACAGGAGGACCGGAGATCAGGAGTGTGCACGTCGTCCGGCGTTATCACACCGCCTCTCGATCACTGCGTGCGCGACGGAGGATTCTCGGCGCGCGTTATCTCTTTGAGATTGTTATTGCCCTCGACGTCGATCAAAAGGTTCCGCGGGTCTATTCCCGCTCGGGTTGGCTGGCTCGGCACCGTGACGGTGATGCGCTGCTTGCCGGAGCGGATGCGATGCATCTGGAGGTACAGCGCCTCGCCGAGCTCTGTCCCTCGAGCGCCCGTGAACACGCCGATTTCGATGAGATCGTCCATCGGACGTTCGGTCTCGACGCCGGCGGTGTCGACCACCACTTTGCGCGCCTGCACGTCGAGCGTCACCTGCCACTCGCCGGTGCTGGTCTGCTCCGCCGCCACGCTTTGCGTCGCCAGCTCCCAGAACGTGTTCGCCTCGAAGAGATCGACCAGCAGAGAGTGGAGCGACGCCGGTGTCACCGCTCGAAGCTCCCGGTAGAGATCGAGAGAGGTTGCCAAGGGAGGCTTTCCCCCGCCGTGCCTCTCGAGCAGGCGCCGCAGCGCGCCGTTGACCGGCTCGGCTCCGACGTACTCGCGGAGCGCGTACATCGCAAAGGGGCCCTTGCGATACGCCAGGAACCAATCGTCGGCCCGGAGCAGCGGAACGTTGGCACGCGCGCTCGGGATCAGGTAGACCCCCCGCATCATCCCCAGGAGCCGCCGCAGGTGCTCGCGGCCGAAGGTCTCTTCGACAACGCCCAGCGCCGAGTACCACGCGAGGCTCTCGCCGAGGAGCGCCCCGCCCTCGACCGGTGCGGGTGTCAGCATGTGGCCCCACCACTGGTGCGCCACTTCGTGCGCCGCGACGGCGAACGGAAAATCGATCGTCCGGGGATCGGTGTCCGGGTTCAACAGCGAGAACCCTTCCTCGTACGAGATGTTCACGGGGGACGCGTGGAGAAGCACCGCGTCGCCAGGGTGCTCGACGAGCCTCACCTGACCGTGCGGGTAGGGACCGAACTCCCTCGTGTAGTAGTCGAGCGAGGCCCGTACGCCTCGCACCAGGCGCTCCGCGTTCCACTGCGTGTTTCGGGTGGTGAAGGATCTGGATCGAGACGTCCTGCTCCGTGCTCGTCGAAGGGTGCCATCTTCCTTCGTGTACCGCGTAGGCCGCGGAGAAGATCTCGACATCATTCGGGATCGGCGCGTCGGTCGCGTAGTGGAAGTAGCGCCGTCCGTTCTCGGTCCAGGCCCGGCGCAATCGTCCGGGCGCCACCGCCACCTGCCCCTCGGCCGTGCCGACCACCGCCTCGAAGGCGAGACGAACGGACCGTCGTGCATCGTGACGTCCCTTCGCGTCGTCGAAAGAGGGCATCGCGGGACGCGCGGCGAGTCCGTGCGCGCGCCGCTCGGCGGCACCTGCGAGCTCGCGGTCCGCCTGATAGCCGATCGCCGGCAGCCACGCGCTGGTTCTGAAATACGTGCCGTTCGCGACGACGGAGGGATCGATCCCGGCGTTCGAGAACCCGCGCGGCTTGAAGCACACCTCGAAATCGAGCCGCAGCGATTCTCCAGGCCGCGAGCGGCGTCTCCAAGGCGTAGATGCTGTGGCCAAGCTCCGCGTCAGCGAGCACGTCCTTCGCCGGTCGATCGAAGCGGATATTCTTCGTCTCGACCGCGGAACTGGTCGCGAGATGCACGGCGCCGATCGCTTCGGCGCTCGTGTTCACGAGATTGAACGTGCCGCGAATCTCGACCTCCCGTCGATCGGGGTAGATCTCGATTCTCAGGTTGGTGCCCGTGAGCCGCGGCTGTGGAATCTCTTTGTACTGTTCGTACCGACGCTCGTATTCCGCGCGCCGCGCCACGCCATCCGAGGCCGTGCGGTACGCGTTCAGAACGTTCGTGTTGTAGAAGATGAAGCCGCCGGACGCCAGAACGAGCGCTACGGCCGCCGCGGCAACTCTCCCGGTTCGGCGCGTGAGCCGGCGGCGTGCGAAGGCCAGCCGTGAAATGACGTCCGCCTCCTTGCCGCGCACCCAGAAGAGCGTGGTGGCCACCGCCAGCAGCAGCGCCCACGCGGCCCAATAGAGCTTGAACCAGAGCCATGGCCCGATGAACGGTTCGAAGCCGCGGATATCAGAGTACATCCAGCCGGGATCGGATCCGTAGACAAGCAGATGGTGCCGGACTCCCACCAGCGAGCCAAAGGCCATGAACAGGTAGGCCATGACGACGACGAGATGCCCGACGTACTTGTTGTTCACCAGCACGTGGACGACAAGGGCGAGCAGGGCGAAGAGGACGTAGTCCGGCAGCTGGAGTCCAAAAAGAACGCGCCCGTACAGGGCGAGCTCGAAATCGTAGTGGCCCTGCAGCACCTGGATGAGCAGCCCTGCCCCCATCAACAGCGCCTGCACCGCGACGAGCGCCAGGCTCAATCCCACGAACTTGCCGAGTGCGGACACCCAATCCGGGACCGGCGCGGCGTCGGCGATCTCGCTCAGGCGCGCCTCTCGCTCGCGCCACACGAGCTCGCCGGCAAAAAAGACGACGAGCAGCGGAACCATCAGCGACATCACTTCCTGAGGATTGGTCAAGCGGTCCGACAGGAGCCTGACCGTGCGCGCCGACGTCGCAACGAGCGGCACGCCCATGTGTTCGATCTGCGTTCCGCTGGCGACGACGAGCGCCGCCGCCATCACGGCGAGAGCCATGGCGCCCCAACTCGTCACGATCGTCTGGAGTGACTCCCGAGCAACCGCGAGCGCCTGGCGCATGTGAGTGGCGATGCCGAATGTCCGCTGGACCCGCGGCGCCACGTGCGCCGGCGCGCCAGGGATCGGGGCGTCTTCCCTTTCGGCTGGGCGCGCGCGGCGGCGCCGCCGGCTCCCTGCGGCGTAGTGCGCCAGGCGAAACCGGGCGTGCGTCATCGCGAGCACCGCCACGGCAATTCCGATCCACACGATCCGGTTCCAGACCAGAGAGCCTTGCAGCCCAACGAGGAGCGTGCTCTTCTCCACTGGCGTCCAGGTCATCGAGAGCTTGCTCAACGCGGTGAGGCCAAGGGGATCCAGCAACGTCGCCAGCTCCCACCGCCCCAACGTCCCGGCCACGAAGGTCCTGCTGAAGACACACGCCGCGAAGAGCAGCACACCACCGAGATAGCTCACGATCGCGCGCCGGTTGAGCGTCGCCAGCGAAAACATGACCGCGGTTGCGACGAACGCGTTCGGCAGCAGCAGGACCAGGTAGGCAGCCAGATACGCGTCCCGACGAAGGGGACCGAGCAGATCCGCGTCCGGACCCGGCACGATCGCGGCGAGCAGCAATCCGAGCGGCACGGCGACCAGAACCAGCGCGAAAAGGCTGAAGGCTGCCAGAAATCGACCACCGAGGTGCTCGGCCTTGGTGACTGGCGTCGTGTAGAGGAGCGGAGCGATCCGCGCCTGCACGTCTCGCGCCGCGGCATCGCCGGTCACCGAGGATGCGATGAGCAGGCCCACCATGCTGCCGAGAAACGCCATCGTCGCGATGACGAACGGCCCGTTGAACAGGTAGCCCTGGTTGCGCGCGTTGTCGATATAGATTTCCCTGGTCATGTAATACGTGAGCACGAGCAGGAGCGCGGCACAGATCCACGTCGAGGCGCGGCGCGACTGATGGCGGATTTCGAAGCGGAAGATCTCCCAGAGCTTCATTGCCCCGCCTGCGCCGAAGCCGCCCCTGGCGCGCCTTGCACGTGTCTTGCCGGGGTCCTCGTAGTGGCCCGCCATCGCGCTGAAGTACACGTCTTCCAGGTCCGCCTCTACCGGGTCGAAGCCGGCGCCCGGAGATGCCACGCCGTGGACGTGCACGACCGTGCGTCCCGCCAGGAGCTTTGTCGAGATGACCGAGTGGGCCCGCTGAAGCTCGGGCAGCTCGGTCTTCTGGATGATGCGGCGCCAGATTCGTCCCTGGATCGCCGCGACCGCACGCAGCGGCTCGGCCTCGAGCAGGATCGCTCCCTTGTCGATGATCGCCAACCGGCCGCACAGCTCCGACACGTCGTCGACGATGTGCGTCGAGAGGATCACGACGGCGTCCTCCCCGAGCTCGCTGAGCAGGTTCAGGAACCGCACACGCTCGCCGGGATCGAGGCCGGCGGTGGGCTCGTCGACGATGATCAGCTTCGGGTTGCCGAGCAGCGCGACCGCGACGCCGAACCGCTGGCGCATTCCGCCGGAGTAGCCTCCGAGCTTCTTTCTCCGCACCTCGTACAGGTTGGTCCAGCCCCAGCAGCTGCGCGATATGTCGATCGCCTGCATTCGCAAGGTCGGCGTGGAAACCGGCGGTTCGAATATCCAATTTGCGGTCAACCCGGAAAACGGCGATGTGCGCGTGATCGAGATGAACCCGCGCGTGTCGCGTTCGTCGGCGCTGGCGTCAAAGGCGACCGGGTTTCCTATCGCCAAGATCGCCGCCAAGCTTGCGGTCGGCTACACGCTTAACGAAATTCCCAACGACATCACGAAAAAAACGCCGGCCAGTTTTGAGCCGACCATCGATTACGTGGTCACCAAAATTCCCAAGTGGGCGTTCGAAAAATTTCCGCAGGCTGAAGACGTACTCGGCACGCAGATGAAATCCGTCGGCGAAGTAATGGCGATCGGGCGCACGTTCAAGGAAAGTCTTTTTAAAGGCCTGCGCTCGCTGGAAGCCGTCAAGCCTTTGCGCCTGGTAGATGTGCCCGACGATGTGCTCCAGCGCAAACTCGCGCGTCCCAATTCGCAGCGTTTTTCCTATATCACTTACGCCTTGCAGCACGGCTATTCCATCGAAGAAATTTACCGGCTGAGCAAGATCGACCCGTGGTTTTTAGAGCAGCTTCAGCAAGTGATGAAGCTGCAGGAGCAGATCGATAATAAAAAGCTCGCGGATATAACTGACGAGGTCCTGCTTACCGCAAAAGAATACGCCCTTTCCGATCGCCGCATCGCTTTTCTGACCGGCAGCGCCGAAAGCGAAGTGCGCGAACTGCGAAAAAGCAAAGGCATCGTGCCTGTTTATAAACGCGTGGACACCTGCGGCGCAGAGTTTGAATCGTTCACGCCGTATCTCTATTCGACCTACGAAGAAGAGTGCGAAGCCGCGCCGGTAGACCGGCCAAAGATAATGATCCTCGGCTCCGGGCCCAACCGCATCGGGCAAGGGATCGAGTTCGACTACTGCTGCTGCCACGCCAGTTTTTCGCTGAGCAAAAACGGTTTTGAGACCATCATGGTCAACTGCAACCCGGAAACCGTCTCGACCGATTACGACACGTCCGACCGTCTTTATTTCGAGCCTCTTACTTTCGAAGACGTGATGAACATCGTCGATGTGGAAAAACCGACCGGCGTGATCGTGCAGTTCGGCGGGCAGACGCCGCTCAACCTGGCGCATCGTTTGCACGAAGCCGGCGTGCCGATCATCGGCACTTCCCCGGATTCTATCGACCTTGCCGAAGACCGCAAACGTTTTGGCGCTCTGCTTGACAAGCTCAATATTCCCTCCCCGCCTAACGGCTCCGCCGTTTCCGCGGACGAAGCAAAGGTCATCGCCGAAAAGATCGGTTACCCGGTGCTGGTGCGCCCTTCCTACGTGCTGGGCGGACGCGCGATGGCGATAGTTTATGATGAGGAAAGTTTGGTGGATTACATGCGCTCGGCGGTCGACGCTTCGCCGGAAAAACCGGTCCTGATCGACAAGTTCCTTGAACGCGCCGCCGAGCTCGACGTGGACGCGCTGGCTGACGAGACCGCTTGTGTCATCGCCGGGATCCAGGAACACATCGAGGAAGCTGGTATCCATTCGGGCGATTCATCGAGCGTGCTGCCGCCGCAAAAGATACCCTCCGAACACCTGGAGACCATCAAGCATTACACCCGCATTCTGGCAAAAGCGCTGAACGTGAAAGGCCTGATGAACATTCAATTCGCCCTTCAGGAAGACCGCGTTTATGTGCTGGAGGTTAACCCGCGCGCGTCGCGCACCGTGCCTTTCGTTTCCAAGGCCACCGGCGTTCCGCTGCCCGCGATCGCTTCGCTGGTGATGGCCGATAAGAAAACTCTCGCCGAATTCGACTTGCCGGAAGTGCTGCCGGTGAAATTCTGTTTTGTGAAATCGCCCGTGTTTCCTTTTGCCAAATTTGCCGGGGTCGATCCGATCCTGGGGCCGGAAATGCATTCTACGGGCGAGGTGATGGGCGTCGGCGCAAGCTTTGGCGAAGCCTACGGCAAGGCGATGGTCAGCGCCGGTTTGAACCTGCCCGTTTCCGGCAAAGCTTTCTTAAGCGTCAACGATTCCGACAAAGGCCAGGCGGTGGTGCTCGCGCGCAGATTGAAAAATCTCGGCTTCGATCTGATCGCAACTTACGGCACGGCGAAGCGCCTGGAAGAGGTCGGACTCGTTGCCGAAACCGTTTTTAAGGTCAACGAGGGCCGCCCGAATATCGTCGATTACATAAAACGCGGCGAGATCGCCCTTATCTTTAATACGCCTTTGGGGCGCGCTTCGCATTTCGACGAACAGGCCATCCGCCGCGCCGCGCTGCAGTTCAACGTGCCCTGCGTTACCACGATGACCGGCGCCGAAGCGCTGGTCGAAGCCATCACGTCAAAGAAAACTGCGAAAGAATTCACCGCGCGTTCGCTGCAGGAGATCCATAAGACAAAAGAGCCGCGCACCGTGGCGGAAGGAAAATAAATGTTCGGAAAATTAATTTTGCCCGTATCGTTGTTTGTCTTATTTTTTGCTCCCGGCTCTTTTGCGCAGCGAGCTTTCACATCCGGCCCGACCGGTTCGGGCGGCATTTTGATGCCGGAACAGGCCGCCTATGACGTGAAGTCCTACGACCTCGCCCTGAGTGTCAATACAGGCGAAAGATCCATCAAGGGCGTGCTGACCGTCAAAGCCGCGGTCGTAAAACCGCTCGATAAGTTCGTGCTCGATCTGGACTCGGCCTTCACGGTCGATTCGGTAAAGTCCGGCAACGCTGCTTTGACTTTCAAACGCACCGATAAGCAGATCTGGATCGATGCCCCGAGTAAGATAATGTTGCCGGGAGCCATCGTGTTTATTTCCGTTGCCTATCACGGCGTTCCGCGCGAAGCGCCGCACCCGCCGTGGGTCGGCGGCTTTGTCTGGTCGAAATCCGCCGACGGCTCGCCGTGGTTCGTGACGGCGGTACAGAACGACGGCGCCGATATCTGGTTCCCGGTAAAAGACCACCCGTCGGACGAGCCCGATACCGTGTCGCTGCATTTTACGGTGCCGGAAAATTTGGTCGCGGCTTCAAACGGCAAACTGCAGTCCGTGACAAAAAACAGCGACGGCACGCACACCTACAACTGGTTTGTTTCACAGCCGATCAACAATTACGACATCGCGCTCAACGTCGGGCCTTACAAGCTGGTCCAGGACAAGGTGCCGACCGTCGCCGGCGGCACGATTCCCGTCTGGTTTTACGTGCTGCCTGAAAACGCCGATAAAGCCGCGGCGCTGCTGGAACAATTAAAAAAATTCCACGCGTTCTATGAGGAGTATCTCGGCCCCTATCCTTTTCGCGCGGACAAGATCGGCGTCGTCGAAACGCCGCACCTCGGGATGGAACATCAAACCATCATCGCTTACGGAAAAAAATTCGTGAATAATCAACATGGCTTTGACGATCTGCTCTTACACGAATACGGCCACGAATGGTGGGGCAACCTGGTGACCGGAAAAGACTGGAGCGATATGTGGCTGCACGAAGGTTTCGAATCTTTTATGGACACGCTTTACCTGGAAAAAATAAAAGACAAGGAAACCTATTTCACGGAGATGAAAAACCGCCAGCGCGGCTTTCACAACGTCCGGGCCGTGGCCCCGCGCAAGGCGATGACCACCACGGAGATGTATTTTCTCGCGCCCGATTACGTAAAAAGCGACGGCGACATCTACGGCAAAGGCGCGTACATTTTGCACACCATGCGTTATTATCTCGGCGATGAAACTTTCTTTAAGGTGCTAAGGCGGCAGGCATATCCCGATCCGAAAATGGAAAAGGTAACCGACGGCACGCAAACCAGGCTTACCACCACCGACGATTTTCTCGCCCTGGTGAACAAAATTTCCGGCAAAAAAATGGACTGGTTTTTCGAGGTCTACCTGCGCCAGCCGAAACTGCCCAGGCTGATCGCCAAAGCCAGGGCCAATGTTCTGGGTCTCAGTTGGGAAACGCCGGACGGACTTCCTTTCCCCATGCCGGTGGAAGTGCAGATGGGCGATACCATTAAGCGCGTCGAAATGATTGACGGAAAAGGCCGTGTCCCCATCCCGCGGGACGAAACTTATACCATCGATCCGAATAATTGGGTGTTAAAGGAGCAATAATAATGTTTCGGCCAGTCTTGCCGAAACTTATTTACAGCTTGAAAGAAAAACCGGGGGACATATTTCTATAGGTCTCCCGGTTTTTTTTCCGGTAATTAACTTAATTGAGATTAGGTTTAAATTTTTTCATCAATTCGACGAACTTTTCCGGCCCGGAAAAACCCGCTTCGGTTTGCCACATTCTTACCCTATCGGCAATGTTTTCAGAAGTGTATACATTTTGGGTTTTCTTAAAACTAGCGGAAGCCGGAATAATGGCTATTAAAACCCCCTGGCCTTCTATATTTAAGGCAAAGGTCTCACTCTTTTTTTTGGGCGCCGTGGTTGTCCCCAGCAGCTTCATATTCAAAGCTACCGAACCTTCTCCTAAATTATCCGGCGGACCGGTGTCGCCGATCACCGCGGCTACGGTTAAATTTGTTTTAGGGTTAAAAGCGACGAGCAGATCCCCTACCCTGGCGCCGAAGGCTTTGACGGGATTGACTCCTCCGACCAAAACCAGGGCCGGGATCTTTAACGGATTTATTTGATCGTCGGCTTCGCATTCTCCTTTTTGGCCGGCGGGCAGTCCGTTTTTCAGAGCCGTCAGCGAGCCGAAGTATCCCTCAAACTTACCCGACTTGAAAATGCAGGGAATATCCCTTCCGTCCTTTCTTTCAGGAGGTATAACGTTGGCAAAAGTAATTTTGAATCCTTGCGGAACTACCCAATCATTGTCTCTGAACTTCTTAAAAATGCCGATCGCCTCACTAAAACTACTGAAACAGAGGTTTTTTGTGGAGCCGATTTTTCTGATCGCCATTGCATTACAAACATTGTTCAAAGCTTTAGTGCTCCCGAGCGGGTCTTGCGGGTGATAAGACATCGGAGACCCGTCCGTATTTACGCGCAGCGGCGTCTTAAACAAAATAATATTTTTTTCGGTGCCCCCTTCTTTTTTCAAAAGCAGCACTTTTTTGTTCAGAAATGTCTTTGTCTGTGAGATTGTATAAGTCTGGGAATACGCAATATTGGCTAACATTAACAATACAGCGGCAACAATCAATGCTTTAACTTTCACGTCGTTTACCTCGCTTTAATTTTAAGTTGATCCAAGCTTTCATATAATAATGAGTTTTTTGCGAAAAATATTTCAAAAATTCTGAGAAATACTTATTTATCAACAAAACTCCAGATCGCTCTTTCCAACTCGTCAAGTGTAAAATTTACCGCTTCCGTCCCCAACCGCAGCGCATATTTCCGCAGGTCGCTGCATTCGTAAAGGATCGTGAGCAACATCAGGCGGCGGCGTAAAGCTTGATCGATCTCATGTTCTTTATAACCGTAAGCGCGGAAAAATTCTCTTTGCAGTTCACCCTGCCCCTGGATCATCAGCACGCCGGGAGCGACGAATTCGTATTCGTGAAAACCGGTGAGCGAATCCGCCAAGTCGAACAAACCCGAGATAACCCATTTACCGTTTTCTTTTTTCAATTGCAGATTGCTGAAATGCACGTCGCCGTGCAAAAACACCGGTGTGAGGCTTTCCGGCAGCAGCTTCAGATTTTCTTCCAAATATTGCGGCAAGCTTTCAAGCCACTGCGGATTTGCTCCGGCGGCCTTCTGCCGCGTGAGGCAGGTATTTACCTGATTTTCGATAAATGCGTTCCAGTCAAAATCGAGCGGGCTTGCGTCGTGAGAATGCAGCTCTTTTAATCCCCGGGCGAGTTCGGAAACAATAGATATTTGCTGCGCGGTTTCGAGCTTCAGCCATTCCTCGCGGGTCAACGAACTGCCTTCGAGCTGTGTCATTACAAGATAATCGAACCCCTCGATCTCGCCCGCATGCGCTATCTCCGGCAGATTCAAATTCGTCTTGCCGTCGGCAAATTCAAGCGCCGTCTTTTCGCGGGCAAATCCGCGGCGAAAAGGCGCGTAAATTTTTATTACATATTCCCCACCTATCAAAAAGACGATATGTTCGCCGTATTCATTGCGCCGCGGCGCCTCGCCGGCAATGTTATGCCTTTGACAGACAGCGCGGGCAAACTCGTGCCAAAGTTCACCCCTGAAGTGAGACCTGAACTCTTCGGCACTTGAAATTAAAGGAAAGCCCATTATGATAATATTTTGACGGTAAGGTATATTTCTTCAAAAGCAATTTGAACACAGATCAGGGCGAAAACAAATTCCTAAGCAGCGGCGTGCAGGCGATGTTTCTTTCGACGCTGGCTTTTTCGTTGACCTATGCTTTCGTCAAGCAATTGAGCCATCTTCCTACCATGGAAGTGGCCTTTTTTCGCTGCGCCATCGCTTCGGTCTTTTGTTTTATCGGATTGTACCGCGCGGGCGTTGATTGGCGCGGCTCAAACCGCAAGCTGCTCTTGCTGCGCGGATTTTTCGGCACGGCTTCGCTTTATCTTTTCTTTTTCACGCTGCAAAACATTCCGCTGGCCGGGGCGGTCACTATCCAGTATCTCTCTCCGATCTTTACCACCATCATTGCTATTTTTATTCTGAAGGAAAATGTAAAACCGTGGCAATGGGTATTTTACGCGATGGCTTTTGCCGGGGTGCTGCTGATCGAAAGATTCGACCCGCGCATTTCCCTGCCGTTCTTGCTGACCGGCGTCGCCGCGGCGATCAGTTCCGGCGTGGCCTATAACCTGGTGCGCAGCCTGCGCGAAAAAGAACACCCGCTGACCGTCGTACTGCATTTTCAACTGTTCGGCGCGGTCGTCTGTTTTTTTGCGATGTGGTTCGATTGGAAAACGCCGGCCGGGTGGGATTGGCTCTACCTGCTTTTGATCGGTATATTTTCACAGTTGGGGCAAGTTTTTCTCACTTATGCCCTGCAAAAAGAGCGCGCCGCCGGCGTGGTAATCATAAACTATTCCGGCGTGCTTTACGGTTTGCTGATCGGCTGGATTTTCTTTAATGAAACACAGACGTTAGAATCTTTATCAGGTATTGTGTTAGTAGTCGCCGGGGTTGTTTTGAGCGTGCTTTACGGAAAACGGCGGCGCGAGATCGAAAAGGTCGAATCAACGATCGGTTAAAATTATGAACGAACCGGAAACCATCAAAAAAATTCTGGAAGAGTGTAAAACCATCGCCGTTGTCGGGCTTTCTTCGGACGGGATGCGTCCTTCGCACCGCGTGGCCGCGTATATGCAGCAGCAAGGTTACCGCGTGATCCCGGTCAATCCGAACGAGACCGAGGTGCTGGGCGAACGTGTCTTTCCCGATCTTTCCTCGATAGGCGAAAAGATCGATCTGGTGGATATTTTTCGCAATTCCGCTCACGCGGGCGAGGCCGTCGACGAAGCGATAAAGATCGGGGCGAAGGCGGTCTGGCTGCAGGAAGGCGTGATCGACCACGCCGCCGCGCAGCGCGCGGCCGATGCGGGCCTGCTGGTGGTAATGAACAAATGCTGGCTGAAGGAACTCTATAGAATGTGACATGGACGAGAGAATTCGCGCGATCGTAATTACAGTCAGCGACCGCTGCTCGCGGGGCGAGGCGGAAGACGTGTCGGGCAGGGTTTTGGCCGATCTGCTAACGGAAACCGGCGCGGAAATTCTTGAAAAACTGGTAATTTCCGACGATCTGGAAAACCTGGCCGAAGCTCTTAAAACCAGGTCCGAAGAGGCAAACCTGATCGTCACCACCGGCGGCACCGGCCTTGGCCCCCGCGATAATACGCCCGAAGCTACCCGGCAAGTGATCGAACGCGAAGCGCCCGGCCTGGCCGAGGCGATGCGTTATAAAACCCTGGAAAATACGCCTTTTGCTATGCTTTCGCGCGGCGTTTGCGGCATTCGCGGGAAATGCCTGATCATCAATCTGCCCGGCTCGCCAAAAGGCGTGAAGGAATGTTTTGAGGTCATCAAGCCCGTGTTGAAACACGCGATCGATCAAATACAAGGAAAAACGGGGCATTGAGCGAGTGTTTCGTTTCACCGCCGGGCTATGCAAATGAAACACTGAAACACTTTTGAAACACGGTTTTTGGATAAGGATACTTTCTTGGCATTCCTGAAAAAACAGCGATGGAAAAGATCTGCGCCAAGTGTATACGTTATAACTTCCTGATGAAATCCTCTTTTTGGAGAAAACCGGTATTTATGAAACGAACGGCTATCTTTTTGATAATCTTTTTGATCGTTGCTTCCAGCGCGCAACCGATCCCGGCCGCAGCACTTTCAAATTACAGCGGACAAATTTTCGCCGGAGCGAAATTCTACCGCACGGAACTTTATTTCGGGATGGATATTCCCGGCGGCGGCACCGTCAGTGAAGAAGACTGGGGCAAATTTCTCAATACGGAAGTGACGCCAAAATTTCCCGACGGACTTACCGTGTTCGAAAGTTACGGGCAATACAAAGACAAGAGCGGGCTGATCGTAAAAGAAAAAAGCCGGGTGCTGATCCTGCTCTATCCTAAAAAATCACTGAAAGATAACGATCCAAAAATAGAAGCTATTCGCGCGGCTTACAAGAAAGCCTTTCGACAGGAATCCGTTCTGAGATTGGACTTTCCGCAAACCGTGCGGGTTTCTTTTTAGGAGCGCATCGGAACGCCGAATTTATTCGGCAATGGAGCGCCGAATTCATTCGGCATATCGAACGCGCACCGTCCGTGCACAATAAATTGTGCGCTCCGGCCTTGCCGAATGAATTCGGCGCTCCGGCCTTGCCGAATAAATTCGGCGCTCCAATTATTTCACCAACGAGCTTTTAATAAACGCCGACGCGTCGTCCTTCAACTTCTTCAGCGAGCCTTTCTCGATATACATCATGTGTCCCGCCTCGTAATAGTAAAATGAAACATTTCGGCGCAGGCTCGGGTCGAGACTCATACTGGCAAAGCTGTATTCGGCGGCGAAATACGGCGTCGCCATATCGTAATATCCCGACGCCACAAATATCTTCATGTACGGATTTTTCTGCATCGCCTGTTTTAGCGCGACCGAAGTATTGGCATAGCTGTTGTTCTGGTTCCAGTTCCACGGCGAGGTGATCCCGCCGCCGAGGATGTAATATTCCAGGTCCGATCTGAAGCCAAGTTCCCGGCGCACATAATCGTTGAAAGCAGCGGTGTAGGGCGGGCGTATCGCGGTCAGGCTCGGGTCGAAATCCGGATCTTCCGAGGCCGGCAAACTGTCGATCCCGGTAAAGCGGCTGTCCAATCTGCCGGTGGTGCGTTTTTGATCGCGCAGCAGCTCTTTATTGAACCTGCCGAGATCGATCCGCAGATTGTTTTGATCGATAAAGGTCTTGTTCAGCCCGCTCAGCCGGCTGAATTTGTCGATAAATGCCTGCCGTTCGGCGGCGCTCATCCGGTCGCCTTTTGCCAGCGCCACCGTGTACTCACTCTCCGCGAAATTTTCCGATTCTCTCAGGACCTCGCGCAGCGGTTTGCTTTGCAGGTCCGGCGGCAGGCGTTTGTGATACCACGCCGTCGCCGTATATGACGGGAATATCAGCGGGTAGGTCACGTCGTTGCCGTCGGCAAAGCGGATGGTTTGAAAATTCATCACGGTCGAAACCAGCAGGATGCCGTTGAGCCCGATCCCTTTTTCAAAAAGCAGGTTCGACAAGCCGGCGGCGCGCGTCGTGCCGTAGCTTTCGCCCACCAGAAAGAGCGGCGAAGCCCAGCGTTCGTTTCGTCCCAGGTACATCCGGATAAATTCACCGACCGATTCGAGATCGCCGTTCAAAGAGAAAAACCGGGTTGCCACATCGGGCCTTGAAGCGCGGCTGTAACCCGTCCCGACCGGGTCGATGAAAACCATGTCGGTATCGCCCAGCCAGGTCTGGTCGTTGTCCACCAGTTCATAGGGCGGCGGCGGAAGCTCGCCAGTGTCGAGCATCTTTACCCTGCGCGGCCCCAGCGCGCCCAGGTGCAGCCACACCGAAGCCGAACCGGGCCCGCCGTTGAAGGAAAACATCAGCGGGCGGCGAGCGGCACCGGCCGCGCCGTCCAGCGTGTAGGCCATGTAAAACATTTTGGCGTCGGTCTCGCCGGTCTGCGTGTTTTTGATCGGCATGTAACCGGTGGTCACCGTGTAGCTGAGCACCTTGCCCCCGGCGCCTACGGTATGTTTTGTCACCACGGGCGGCTCTTCCGGCTGCGGCATCGGAGTAGCCCGGGGCGCTGCGGCGGATGACGGCGGAGCGGGTGTTTCCTGCGGACGCGCCCCGCCCGGGCCCGGTGTTTGAAACAGGAAAAAAGACAGAACGATCGTTGCTAACATAATTGGTCTCTTTGAATTGTAAAATTGTAGGCACGGGAAGAGTAACACAAAACGCGGGTTTTTAAGAAAGCTTGCTTGTTGGTAGTGTCCGGATTTAAGCGGCCAGAGTAAAAATATACCTTCGGAATAGATAAAAGATGATAGATGATAACTGATAGATCGGCTCTTTCATCTATCAGTTATCATCTATCATCTATTCCGAATAAATCTGATCAAGTATTAGTGGAAGCGAAACGTGAACTTTTAAACGGATTGCCGATCGATAAAACCAGCGCGAAGATCAGCAGCACTGCCCAGGAGATCAGCGAAAGGATCTGCATATAGCGGACCGGCTGCGATTCAAGGAATTTAATATTGACCCGCGATTCTTCGGCCGGGGCTTCGAAGGTAAGTGCGCCGTCATCGGCAGGAGACACCTTGGCCGGCGCGCCGTTTATCGTGGCGTGCCAGAGCGGGTAATAAAATAATGCGAGCCGTACCCTGGACGGTTCGCCGGCGGCGACGGTAAAGTTTTTCTCTTTCCTGGCCCAAACCAAATCGCTCACTTTACGCCCGTTTGCCGCGACTCTTTCCGGCTTATCCATTGCCTGGGGCTTTGCCCAGGTCGGCAGCCAGCAGTCGCAGTTTTGCGGCGCGTCGGCCAGCGTGCCGACCACCGTCTCAAAATCTTCGCGGATGTGATAATTTGCCTGCCGGATGACCTGCGCAAAAGAAAATACGACCCCATAAAGCACAAACCCGCCAATGATCAAAGCCAGCGGACGCCTGCTGCTTTTTAACAACTCTAAAAAATGGTCCCAGCCCGCCGCCGCCAGCGGAACCCCGCTAACGGAAATGATCGCCAGCCAGCGCCAGGGAAATTGTATTTTTTGAATGATGGTGAAATGTTCCCAGACCGGCTGGCTCAGCGGCGTCGCCATGAAAAGGGCGAAGAGAAATAAAACCACCACCCGCCCCAATCTTTTTGAAGCCAGCGAACGCGTGGAAGACCAGAAAACCAAAAACAGCGGAATAAACAAACAGCAAGTGGCAAAAAGCATCAGGTCCGCAAACCACATATCGCGGTCGTCGAGCTTCATATTCCAGACGTATTTCAGTAAAAGCAGGAAATTGACCTTGAAATCATACTGCTCCGAACCGGCCGCGTAGCTTTCGGCCGAGTGATTGAGCCAGGACATTTCCGTTATGACCTTGATCCAGTAAAACGCGGTCAATGCCAGCCCGAAGAGAAATCCGCCTCCCAGCCTCAGCCATATGGGCAGGAAATTTTTGCGCGGCAGCGACGCCAGGCAGTAAGCGCACAGCCCCATCGTGCCCATCACGGTGATCGGCAGATTACTCAGGATCAGGAGCGCATAGAAAAACGCCAGCCCGAAAAAATTTAGCCATTTCGCTTCACGCGCCAGCCGGTCCACGAACAAAAAACAAAACGGCAGGAAAGCGACGGCGGCATATTCGCCGTAGGTGAAGGCGTTATAAATTTCATTGAGGTGGTACGGCGCGACGATATAAATGATCGCGCCGATAAAGGAGGCGCTGTGGTCAAATCTTTCCCGCGCCCAGAAATACGCGCCTACTCCGCTCAGCGCCAGCCAGAGCCAGAAAACGATGCGGGCCCCGTCAAACCAGTTTCCCGTCGCCATTTTCAGCAGGGCCACCGTATAGTAAGGAAGCGGCGGATAAAACCGCATCCCGATACCGCCGTAGCCCCTGTTTTCATTGGCCATCCACGCCGGGTAATAATCGCCCACCTGCAGTGAATCGTGAACGGTCACGGCAAACTGGAAATGCTGCGGCATGTCGTTGCCCATCGGCACCCCGTTTATAAAGACCGGCAGCATCAGCAGCAAAGCCGCCACGCAGACCCCAAAGATACAAAGCAGGTCCCGCTTCTTTTCGGAAAATGATCGCGTCGAATTTTCGGTTTCTTGTGCCAAAGTATTTTAACCCGGGGGGATCTTCGAGCGTGTCAGGTCGAGCGCGACGTCACACTGGCCCCCGGAATTGGAAAGAAGATAAGCGGCGCCGGTCGGGTCCGCCGGAACATTCTGGCGGACGAAATCGAGTCCCCGGCCGCCGGGCAATTTTACCGCGCGCAGCGCGCCGGAAATTTCCGCCCATGATATCGCGCAGCGCCCGTTCTTCGCCTGAAGATCCTGCAAAACTTTTTTTATCGCGTCGCGTTCATCGAGCGAATCGAGCTGTAAAAGACGCATGGCTATCAGCTCTTTTGTCTGTGTGTCCTCCGCGCCTTCGTAGATCTGCGTGTAGATCTCTCTCGCCGTCTCGCGGCTGCCGCCTTCGAGCCGCACCTTGGCGCTCATCTGTTTCATGAACGGCGGCACGCCCTCAATTTGCGACCCCTGGTCATAAACCTGCGCCGCTTTTTCGTAATCGCCCCGTTGCCAGTAAATGTATCCCAGGTGCTGGTAGAGCCGCCATTCGTTGGGATGTTCCGCGATCCCTTTTTCGGTCAATGTAATGGCTTCTTCCTCGTTGACGGCAGGCAGGACCACCGCCCCGTAAGTATAGGCGACCATATAGTTTGGATCGAGCGTAGTGGTGCGGTCGAGCATCGGGTAAAGCAGCCGTGGATTTAACGGGCGCAGATCGTTTATGTTCAAATTGCCCCCGTCCTGGCCCTTGATTATTTTGCGCCCGATATACTGCAGCGAGTTTATCCAGTACCAATCCGCCACCAGGCCGTTAAAATCCCCGCTCAGGGTTTTGATCCGCTGCGAGGAAAGATACAGGTCTTCGTCTTCCACCGCCGGGTCCAGTTTCGCGCGGCTTGCTTCCATCACGTCGCTTAACACGAATACCAACGCGAAGCCGGTTATTATTAAAGCGAAAAGCAGGACGGATTGTGATCTTCGGTCGGGCATAGAAAAGGTTTATTTGAAATTTCGCCGGCTAAAGACCAGGATCGAAGCCGAAAGCAAGATGACCACGTAAGCTAAAGTGTAAGCGGCGGCCGCCGCGGCAAAATTTATCGAAGGTATTTTTTCGTTCGCCGCCGGGGTGATAAAAGTAAAGTTGGAAAAATTGGGCAATACATAGTACAGCGCATCGAAAAACACTTTGGCGGTTTGCGCGCCCAGCGCGCGGGCGAAATCACGCAGGGAAGCGCTGAAATGCCCGATGATGAAAATAAAGAACGTGAGCAGAGCGGAAAGCGCCGGTGATGAAAACGAGGAAAACAGGATGGCCGCTGCCGTCAGGATCATTAATTCCAAAAAGATCAGCCCCAGCGCGCACCAGATACCGGTAATGAACCGCGCGCCGTGCACGTACCACAGCGCCAGCGAGATGCCCGCGCCCATCACTATCACGTTGACCAGCAGCGTCAGGCAAAGGCCGAGATATTTTCCCACGATAAATTCGCCGCGTCTTACCGGTTTTGAAAAGATCGCGTAGACCGTCCGTTTTTCGATCTCTTTCGAAACCAGGCCCACCCCGACGAAGATCGCGATAAAAGCGCCGAAAACCAGCGCCGCGCTGAGCCCCATATCGACTATCACGCGCGCTTCCTGCCCGGCGGTCAGATCGCCCAGAAAGATCGCCGCCGCCGTGATCAGCAAAACGAACAAAACCAGGTTATAAAGCACGCGGTCGCGCACCGCTTCGCGGAAAGTATTTCGCGCAACACTAAAAATTCGTCTTAACGAAAAATTGCTCATCGGATTATCGACTTAAGCGCGTTCATGCTGAAGTGTGAACGACCGGACTGGCTGAGTATTAGTGTAAGGATTTGCGGAAAAGTGTCAATCCGAAAGGTTGGCTACAGAAAAAAGCAGAACGAAATTTCTTCCGTTCTGCTTTTTGTTAGGTCATTAATTAACCGTGGTTAATTAGTTAAGAGGTAAATAAGCGGTACAAGCGGCGGCCGTGGTAACGTTAGCAGCGGCACCGGCGGCGCCTCTGACAACTCCGTCTTCCTGGACGCAGAAGTTGCGGGTACCGGTAGCGGTCACACCACTGAAGGCAACCGGGCGCGTGCCGTCGACAAAGCTCGCCGGAACACCGGTAAGAATGTTGGCCGCGGTCACGGTGACGGTATAGAGATAACCGGATTTCGGCGTGTTAGCGGTGATACCGGTTACGGTCGCATTGTGCGCGGCGCCCAAAACGGCGTCGATCAACTGAGTATCATAAAGATTCTGAGCTGTACCATAAGCGTTGTTCGCACCGGATGTCGAGAAATAGGTGGCTTCAGAGCTGCCCACTGTTCTCATGCCGGAAATCGCAGAGGCTTCGTTCGCCGCGCGGCGGGAAGCAAGTAAATTCGGAATCGCGATGGCGGCGATGATACCAATGATCACAACCACGATCAACAATTCGATAAGCGAGAAACCTTGTTGATTCTTTTTCATTTTAATTTTAACTGTCTCCTTAAGCAAAGTTTGATATTTTTCCTACCCTTGTCAGGCAGTCATATAATTACAACTCCCGTGCCATAGCGTTAATAAAGTTTTAAAATGTTGAATTTAGGAGGTTTGCTAGATAATGCGGGAATGTTTATGGGACTCTTTAGGGGGTCAAAAACCGTTAAAATACCACTTTTCGACACCCTGAAAGTGACAAAAATTGTAAGAATGAAGTCTATCGGAGCGCACAATTCATTGTGCATGAACGCGCAGCGTTCGCGTTGGAACGCACAATTTATTGTGCACGAACGCGCAGCGTTTGCATTGGAGCGCACAATTTATTGTGCACGAACGCGCAGCGTTCGAATCCTGCCGAATTAATTCGGCGCTCCATTTTGCACGAACGCGCAGCGTTCGAATCCTGCCGAATTAATTCGGCGCTCCATTTTGCACGAACGCGCAGCGTTCGAATCCTGCCGAATAAATTCGGCGCTCCATTTTGCACGAACGCGCAGCGTTCGAATCCTGCCGAATAAATTCGGCGCTCCATTTTGCACGAACGCGCAACGTTCGCGTTGGCCGAATAAATTCGGCGTTCCACAGTTCAAAGAATCATGTTGTCTTTCCGCCAACCATTGGCGCTGCTATGCGTCCAATTTTGCGGTTTCTGGCAGAGTCCGGCTTTAACAGGATTATTCTCGATGTAATTTAATACTTTGAAAAAATGTTTTTCATCTCTGATAAAACGATCGAAATATTCCTTCTGCCAGAATCTGCCTCCACGCCCCAATATTTTATTTGCTTCCCGCGCCGTGGAGCCTTTGATCTTTTTAAGCATAGTTGACAAGTCCTTATCAGGCAGAGGCTTTATCAACAAATGAATATGATTCGGCATAATCACCCACGCCGTCAAAAAATAATGTAAATTGTGAAATTCCATTATCTTCGACTGAACCAAATCGCCTATTCTTTTATTACTCAAAAAACACTGGCCATATCCTTTATCCAGATAAAGTTCAACTCTTTTTCTCAACTCGGATCGATATTCGGACTCTTTTGCTCGGCGAATCTGCGTTTTCCATTGATTGAGCAAATTTGCGGGCAATGAATCGTAAAGACGGCAGGTGATGAACTGGCAAATTTGCCCTCCGTCAAAATGAGGAAGATAACCGCGATAATGCCAGCCTTTAGGAGTTTTGCTCATATTGGGAGATATGAAGCGCAAATTGGAGCGCACAATTCATTGTGCATGAACGCGCAGCGTTCAAAACTTGTCGCTCTATTTAGCTTAATTCGTAAGCTTTGCCGAATAAATACGGCGTTCCATCCTGGGAGCGTACAATTCATGTGCATGAACGCGCAGCGTTCAAAACTTGTTGTTCTATTTTAGCTTACTTCGTAAACTTTGCCGAATAAATTCGGCGTTCCATCCTCGGAGCGCACAATTTATTGTGCACGAACACGCGGCGTTCGCAAAGGCCCTTGCTACCTTGACCTAAAAGATAGATCGCTTTGCGATCTTGCCGAATAAATTCGGCGTTCCAACTTACTCTCCCGCTCCGCGCATCTGCGCAGAAAGAGTGCGGATGTCATGTTTATCGAGCAGGTGACGCAGGGAGCGTACGGGAATTTTCAGCAATTCGGCGGCGCGGGTCTGGCTGCCTTGCGTGGTGCGCAAGGCTTCCAGCACGTAGGTTTTTTCCAGCTGGTTAAGATGGGCGGTAAGATCGATGCCGTCGGGGGGAAGGCTGAATTCGGTCTTTATCCGTTCGGGATTGTAATTAGTAACGTGGTCGGGCAGGCGTTCGGGGTGGATCTCGCCGTTTTTTTCCAGCGCCACCGCGCGTTCGATGGTGTGCTCGAGCTCGCGCACGTTGCCGAACCAGGCGTAGTTTTCCAGCAGCTGCAGCGCTTTTTCCGTGATCCCCAGTTCCCTTCCGGACTGGTCGCAAAATTTCTTGATAAAGTGGACGACCAGATCGGAAATATCTTCCTTGCGTTCGCGCAGCGAGGGCAGCGATATCGGAATGACGGAAATGCGGTAGAAAAGATCCTCGCGGAAATCGCCCACGTCAACCATGCCTTTGAGGTCGCGGTTGGTCGCGGCGATCACGCGGGTATCAAAAGGCGTTTCTTCATGCGCGCCTACCGGCCGGACCTTCTCTCCTGCAGCACGCGCAGCAGTTTGACCTGCATCGCGGGAGACATCTCGCCGATCTCGTCCAGAAAAATGGTGCCGCGGTTTCCCGCCTCGAAAAGGCCTTTGCGGTTTGTATTTGCGCCGGTGAACGCGCCTTTTACATAGCCGAATAACTCGGATTCCAGCAGCGTCTCGGTAAATGCCCCGCAATTAATTGAAATAAACGGGCTTTCGGCGCGGGGAGAGAGGTCGTGAATGGCCCTTGCCACGAGTTCCTTACCGGTGCCGCTTTCGCCCGTGATCAGCACGGTTGACTGCACTTCGGCCACCGTCTCGATCATCTGAAAAACCGCCTGCATCTTAGGCGAACGCCCGATGATATTTTTCAGGCTGCCGCGTTCCCGCTGGGCGCGTTTGAAGGCGCGGTTTTCCACCACCAGCGCCTGCTTCTCCAGCGTTTTTCTGACAATGAGCTTCAGCTCTTCCACGTCGAAAGGTTTCTGGATGAAATCGTCCGCGCCTAGCTTGAAAGCGTCGCGGGCGGTTTCAACGCTGGCGAAAGCGGTCATTAGAACGACGCCCAGATCGGGCAGCATCTCGCGCGCCGCGCTGAGCAGCTCGATGCCGTCCATATCCGGCATCCGCACGTCGGAAATGACCAGATCGGCGGGTTCGACTTGTAGTATTTCAACCGCCTCGCGCCCGTTTTTGGCGGTGCGCACCTTGTACCCTTCGGTTTCAAAAACCAGGGTCAAAAGCTGGCGGTAACTTTGTTCGTCGTCAACGATTAAGAGATTTGACATTTAATATCGCTACTTACGTAAACTCTCGCTTACAAAAATAATCAAAACCGGGGCGGTTCAATCGAAGAAAAACTTATTTTTTTGATGATTCTTTGCGGCCGAAAAGCCGCGCCTTTCTCTATTCTCCGCAAAACATCGTTTTTATTCAAGCAAAAACTTGCGGGAGCGCACAATTTATTGTGCATGAACGCACAGCGTTCGTGCTTTGCCGAATGAATTCGGCGCTCCGGTAATTTGCCGAATAAATTCGGCGCTCCGGCTTATTTTTCCGCTTCGTTTGCGGTCAAAAAACTTTCCAGGCGCGAAGGCTCCGGCGCTTCCTCGTCGTTTCCCGCCGCAAAACCCGCCGCCGAAGCGGGCTTCATTTCGCCCGGCAATTCGATCGTAATAGTGGTGCCTTTATTTTCCAGGCTGCGAACATTTATCGTCCCGCCGTGGTCGCGCACGATCTGGTAGACGATGGACAGCCCGAGGCCCGTTCCGCCGGTGCTCGATTCGGAAAAAGGCTCGAAAAGGCGGTTCACCTGCTCCGGCGTCATTCCCTGGCCGGTGTCGCTGAAAATTATCTGCACGCGCCCGTTGCTGCGCCGGCGAAGCTGAACCTTCAATTCGCCGCCTTCGGGCATAGCCTGGATGGCATTGCGCGCCAGGTTCCAAAACACCTGTTTCAACTGGGTAGAATCGGCCAGGAGAACTATCGGCTCGTCGGGAAGATCGGTTTCAAGCCTGTGAGCTTCATTTATTTCGGGGCTGTGGCGCAGGAGCGTAAAAGAATCGCTGAGCGCTTCGCCGACGTCCACTTCGGTAAAAGACGATGCATGCGGGCGGGCGTAGGTCAGAAAATTAGAAATGATCTTGTTCAGCCGGTCTGATTCGGTCTTGATGATCTCCATCAAGCCGTTCTTGGTCAGATCGTCGGGCATCTGCGCCTGTAAAACCTGCAGCGCGCCGCGCATTGCGCCCAGCGGATTTCGTATCTCGTGCGCCAGCCCCGCAGCCACCCTGCCGACAGCCGCCAGGCGGTCTTTGCGGCGCGCGCTTTCTTCCATCGAGCGCACTTCCGTCAGATCTTGAAACGTTATTATCAATCCCTTGATCTCGCCTTCTTCACTGAAAAGCGGCGAGACGCCGTAGCCTAGCCGAACGCCCAGATTTTCCGGCGTGATAAAATCCATCTCGAAGCGCGGCGGCTGTTCGCCTTTTTCCGCCGCCTCCAGCGAAACTTTTATCGGGTGTTCGATATGGCCCAGCAGAGAAAACACTTTCGTGCCGCGCAGCGCAGCGGCCTTGTGCCCGGTGATCTCTTCGGCGGCGGCGTTAAAGATGTAGATGTTCCCATCGAGATCGGTCGTCACCAAACCCGAACGGACGGATTCGATGATGCGTTCATGCAGCAGGCGCAGATCGGTCAGGCTCTTGGTGGCTTCCTGCAATTTCACATCCGAAGCCATGTAACCGCTCGCCAGGCGCGCCGCCAGCAGGCCGACGCCCAAAAAAGCGATGTCGTTAAAGCCGATCAGCTGCACCAGTTTTGTCACCGGCAGCACACTGTCTCTTGTCGCCAGGGACGGAATGTCGCCTGTCCAGACGCCCATCGCCAGCAGCGTAAAAACCGCCGCGCAGCCGATCGACGTGATCAGCGTGCCGCGCGCGCCTAAAAATACGCTGGCAACACAGATCAATACCGTGTAAAGTGTTATGTAAGGAGAAGATATATCCCCGGTTTGCCAGACCAGCAGCGTGATCAGCAGCAGGTCGCTTAAGAATTGCAGGCGGATCTGCAAGTATTGATAAGGGAGAAATTTGAGCGCCAGAAAATAGATTATGGTCAGGCAAACGGAAACGATAAAAACATAGAATAATCCCTGCGGCAGATTTTCGGCGGAAAGCGCCAGCGTGCCGCTTTTCCAGATCCACCCGGCGGCCAGCAGGAAAAAAACCACCATCAGCCGGCCGAAGATCAGCCATTGTATCTTGGCGGCCAGATCGGTGGTTTGGGTTATATTATTATCGTCGAATTTTTGCATTTTTATTTCTTAATCATTGAGGATGAATGAAGGAAGCTAAAAGTACCACGTCGCCCGGTTTTGAAGAACGCCCCTGGGGTAATTATACCGTATTGGATAGCGGCGAAGGGTTTCAAGTTAAACGGATCGAAATTTTGCCGGAAAAACGGCTGAGCTATCAGCGCCACGCGCGCCGCGCCGAACATTGGCAGATCGTGCGCGGCACCGCTAAAGTAACATTAAACGGGCAGGAAACGCTAGTGGAAAAGGGCGGCCTGGTAGACATTCCTATCGGTATGAAACACCGCGTGGAAAACCCGCATGCCGATGAATTACTGGTGTTCATCGAGGTCCAACTGGGCGACTATCTTGGCGAAGACGATATCGAACGTTTTGAAGACGATTTCGGCCGAGTTTAGAGTTACGCCTTTAGGCGGGAAGATCGCGCGTGAACGCGCAACTCTGAACCAGAACCGGGAGCTGTAGCGACCGGATTTTTATTAAGCTGTTTCTGCTCTTATTTCTGATCACCCAAAATAATTTCTTTCACCGCATCCAGCAGATCTTCAGCGATTATATCGGGTAGAATTTGTATCTTTTCCAATTCTTTTTCCCCGTAACCGGTCAATACCAACGCCGTTTTCATTCCAGCATTTTTTCCCGCCTGAATATCTATCGCCTTATCGCCGATCAGCCAGCTTTTTTCCGGATCGATATTAAATTCTTCGAGCGCTTTTTCTATCATTCCAACACCCGGCTTGCGGCAGGCGCAGCCTTCCGCGGGTAAGTGCGGGCAAAAATAAAAAGCGTCCAGGTTGGAGCTTAGATCGGCTTGAATTTTTTCGTGAATGCCGTGCATCGCGTCCTCGTCAAAGATGTTTCGCCCGATCCCGGATTGATTGGTTACCACAATGATCAAATAATTATTATCTTTTAATAAAGAGATCGCCTCATCGGTAAAATCAAAAAACCGAAGTTCTTCGACGCGGTGAAGAAAATTCACCTCCTCGATCAGAGTTCCGTCGCGGTCGAGAAAAACGGCGGGCAGTTTTTTATTTTCTGTCGTCATATTGGAACGCCGAATTTATTCGGCAAGATCGCGCGGCGATCTAAAAAACTAAGACCTTAAATTGTGCACAATAAATTGTGCGCTCCTAAAGACCTCATCCGCTGAGATCCGCGTCATACAGCGATGATCGATCGGGCAATCGCGCAGCATACACGGCGAACATTCTACTTCTTTTCTTATAATTTCCGCATTCGCCGGAAAGGGGCGCGTCGTTTTCGGGTTGGTCGGGCCGAAAATTACCATCGTCGGGCGCCCCAGGGCGGCGGAAATATGCGCCGGGCCCGTGTCGTTAGAAACCAGCAGATCGCAGACGCTTAAGATCGCCACCGCTTCGGCAAGCGATGTTTTGCCGGTCAACATGAACGGCTTAAAGCTTGCCAGTTCAAAGACTTGCTGCGATACTCCGATCTCCTCCGGAGAGCCGATCAGCACCACATTTGCATCCAGCTCGCGCGTGAATTTATCGGCCAGCGAAGCATAGCTTTCCGCTTGCCAGCGCTTGGCGCGGCTATTGGTCGAGCCCGGGCAGAGCGCGATAATTTTTTTGTTAAGGTCGCACCCCGCATCGGACAACATTTTCCGCGCGGCGTCTTTTTTCTCATCCGAAACCGTCAATTCGAAACGCGGCTCGTTTTCCCAAACTTTGGTTGCACCGCAAAGCAAAATTTCCAGTTCGGCAATGATGTTGAGATAGTAAAGGATCTCGTGCCGTTCGTCGCGCCATGCGGGCATTTCGATCGAATGGGTCAGCAGAAAACTTCTTCCTTCGTTCTTGTAACCGACGCGGTATTTCGCGCTGCCGAGTTTCGCCGCCGCCGCCGAGGAAAAAGAGTTGGTAAACAAAACCGCCAGATCGAAATCTTCGCCGCGCAAAGTTTTGCCTTGCCGCCACACGCCTGTTTCATCTTTTTCAAACGCCAGTATGTCATCAATAAAATCGGCGCCGGCAAAGATCCCGCGCGCCCACTCGGGAATAAAAAGCGTGATGTGCGCCGCCGGCAAAACGCGCCGCAGCTCGCGCAGCGCCGGGACACTCATCACCGCATCGCCGGCCCAGTTAGTGCCGCGCACCACCACCTTTTTTATTTCGTCAGGATCTATTTGCACTTGGCGTCAAAAAAGAGTTTTTAGTCCTTCTTCCAGTGTAATTTCCGGCTGCCAATCGAGCTCCGTTTTTGCTTTTGTGATGTCGGAAATATAATTCAAAGGCACGGGCGGCGGCGAATCCTCGTCTTCTTCGACGATAGCCTGCAAACCGGAAACCTCCTCCATTTTCGCCACCAATTCGCGCAGGCTCAGCGCATTTTCTTTGCTGCCGCCGAGATTGTAAAGGCCGTGCCGCAATTCCCCGTCGATAAATTTCCGGCAGGCGTGTGCGAAATCGTCCACGTGCAAAAGATCGCGCACGGGTTTGCCGCCAAACGGCAGGCGCAAAGGCTCGCCGCGGTTTATCATATCGGCATAATGCCCGACAAAATTAACCGCATTGCCTTCACTCCGCGGCGCGTAAACAGTGGATAAGCGAAAGATACAGGAACGAAAGCCGCGCAGTGCGGCGTAAAATTCCACGTAGCGCTCGGCTATCAGCTTTGACCATTCGAGCGCGGATTGCCCGCTGAAATCGGTCGGGCAGGTTTCCGGCACCGCGTCGAAATCGTCGGCGTATTTGCCGTAAACGTCCCTGGTCGAGGCAAAAATAAACGCCGTGTTCGCCGGCATAGCCTGCAGAAGATTTACCGTGCCTTCCACGTTCACCAGAAAACTTTCCTCGGCCTGCTCGGGCGATTTATCAAGGTAGGCCGCGAGGTGAATGATCGCATCATAATCTTCCGCCCGGCGAACGTCGGCGAGATTTAAAACATCCACGCCGGAGCGCCGCGAAAAATCGTCGGCGTCAAAAAACCGGCGCAGGTGCACGCCGAGAAACCCGCTTCCGCCTGTTACTAAAACTTTCATCTATTTTGCATACATCGATGATCTTGTCATCGCTTCCGCAAGCTGCCGCTTAAAGATTATACAATCCTTTGCCGGGATTATCATTAGCAGTTGGGGGAGAATGAAGTTATGAGATCCTTTTGGAAAAACCGCGCCGTGTTTTGAGGCAGATTAAAACCTTTCACGAAAACGAAGCAAGGTCCGCGGGGGAAAAGCCGATAAAAACCGGCTCGGGTTTCAGCATCACGCCGAACTTTTCACGCACCGCCGTTTGAATTTTATCTTTCAATTCCAGCACGTCCCGCGCCTTTGCATTTCCCCGGTTCACGATCGCCAGGGTGTGATTTGCGGAAAGCCCGGCATTGCCGTGGACGCACCCTTTGTGAAAACCGCTCTTTTCTATCAGCCAGGCGGCCGGAATTTTTACTTGCCCGTCTTCCCCATCTTCTAAAGCAAAATGCGGCACGGTCTTGCCCGCTTCCAGCAGGCCTGAATTTTCCGCCGCGCTTTGAATTTCCTGAAATTTATCCCGGCTTACCACGGGATTTTTGAAAAAAGACCCGGCGCTTTTTGAATTAGGATCGGCGGGCGAAATGACCATTGATTTTTTCGCGCGGATTTCTATTACCGCCCGGCGCACATCGCTCAAAGAGGGCGCCTCGCTTTTTCCCTCGAAATACTTTTGCAGATCGCCGTAGCGCAGCGCGGGTTCGCCGTTCGGGGCCAAAGCGTATGTGACCGCGAGGACAATGTAGCGTTCCTTCTGCGAAGTGTTGAAAACGCTCGAACGGTAAGTGAAACCGCATTCGGCGTTCGACATGGTGTTGAAGGCGGAAGTTTCGCGGTCATAGACGCGGACGGACGCGATGGTCTCGCCGACCTCCTGCCCGTAAGCGCCGACGTTTTGGATCGGCGTCGCGCCGACGAAACCCGGAATGCCGCTCAAGCATTCCAAACCGGCGAAGCCTTTTTTCACGCAAACGCCGACAAAATTATCCCAATCTTCACCGGCGGCGGCGGTGACCAGCATGTCAGCAAAAGAAATCCCCGAGAGCGCGATCTGCAAAACCAGGCCGTCAAAACCCGCGTCCGCGATCAGCACATTGCTGCCGCCGCCCAGGATAAAGACCGGCAGGGATCTTTGCCGCGCGAATTCCAGGCCCGCCAATACCTGTTCCTCGCTTTCGGCGCGAACAAAAAAACGCGCCTCGCCGCCGATCTGCAGCGTGGTCAGGGGCGCCAGCGAGACATTTTCGCGTATTTCAATAACTGCGCTCATAAGTAACGTCGGAATTTATCTATCGGTATGAATTCTCATCTCTCATCTATTTCGGAATAGATTATAACTGATAGGTGAAAGATAATAGATTCCGATGTTGTTACGGAAAGGTTTCTATCATAAAAAGAAAACCCGGCAATGGCCTGTAAAAAATGTTTTCATCTTTTACGGCATTCCGGTTCCGGGAACTCAGCATTTGTTTTTTAATATATTTCTATTCCTTTGAAATACAGGTCCAGTTTTTGAGCTTCCCTCGGATCGAGTTCCCTCACCTTATCCTGCGCTTTTTTGGCTTCCTTCACGCGCCCGCGCTTAAATTCCGCTTTGGCAAGATTGCTAAACCCCCGCATGTACTGCTTGTCGACCTCGGTAGCTTTTTTGAAATGATCGGCGGCTTCGTCATATTTTTGCATCTTGAAGTAAGTAGCCCCCATTTCATTCAGCGCGATAGGCCAATCCTTGTTCAGCTTAAGGGCGGTCTGCAGGGTCCTGATAGACCCCTCGTTATCGCCCAGGTCCGACCGGGTAATTCCTAACTGCAAATGGGCCTGAGCGAATTTATCATCCAGGGCGACGGCCTTTTCCAAAGCCGTCCGGGCTTCCTGCAGTTTTTGCTGGCGGGAGGCCGCGGCCGCCTGTGCTTCCGCGGTGTTTTTCTGCATGGCCGCCACCCTGCCCCTTTGCGCGTCCTCGTCCGCCGCGAAATAGTAAGCCACGCCCAGGGTGGTGTAATCTATCGCATCCGATTTAGGCGTGATGGATTTTTTCAGCGCCTCGATGGCCGGCGTCCATTTTCTCAATATCGCGAGCACGACGCCGTAATTACTGTAAAGGTTCGGGTCATTCTTAACAAAAGAAGTGGCGATGCCGTAAGCCGTGACCGCTTTATTAAACCAATCCTGTCTTAGCCGGGCGTCCTTTTTCTCTTCCAAGCCCAACTGGCGGTAAGTTTCAGCCAGGTTGGCGCGCGCTTCGCCATAGTCGATCTTTATTTTAATGGCCGCCTCATAAGCGGCGACCGCATCCAGGTATTTACCGCGGTTAAAATAGGCCACGCCCAGGTTGTAATGGGCTTCCGCGTAGCGCGGGTTGAGCCGGAGGGCTTCCTGGTACTGCGCGACGGCTTCCTTATCCCGGTCGAGCCGGTCGTATACTTCGCCCAGGTAAAGATGCGCTTCGGGCGTCGGGTCCTTGGCAATGGAACGCTCGAAAGCGGCGATCGCTTCCTCGTTCCTGTTTTGTTTGGAAAGGATCAAGCCGTAGAAATACTCGGTTTCCGGGTCGTTGGGCCTCACGGCGCGGATCTTTGACAGGTAATTTTCCGCTTTTGCTATCTCTCCCTTTTGGAAATACAAAATGCCCAGCGGAGCGTAAAGCGCGGTCAGGCCCGGATCCAGCGCGAGGGCTTTTTCATAATTCTCCTGCGCTTTGTCATTGTTTCCCGAGGCATCGTAGCATTCGCCCAACCCGGCATAAGCGCCCGGGTTGGCGGGATTTGCCTTGAGGGCTTTTTCGTAATAAAAAATGGCGGTTTCCGGTTTGTCGGAATTTAACACCTGGTCGCCTTTGCGGACATAGGCGTCACTCAACCCCAATTTTGCGGTGTTGTTTTTAGAATCGAATTCGACCGCTTTTTCGAAGAGCTTGATAGCTTCGTCAATGTTGTTCTCATCCAGCCGGACTTCGCCGCCCGCGGCAAAAGTCTTCGACATTTTTTCGTCGGGCGTGGCTGTTTTTACCCCGCCGGCCGCAACCGCGGTATTTCGCTGGCGCGCTTTCTGGTTGGCGGCGATCTGGGCCTGGATATACTTGCGGGATTCGCTCTTCTGCGCGAGGCTTCGCTGTGTGGCTTTGTTCTTATAAGCGCTGCGCGCCTGCGGCGTTTTTTTGCGAATGAAAAAGACGCTGGAAGCGCTGGTCAGATCTTCCGAGGTCGAAACGCTCTCCTGGGCCTTTACCGCAAAACTGTTCGGCAAAAGCGTCCCGAAAACCAAAAATGCCAATAAAGATCTCCGCCGTTTTCTCTTATATTCCATAAGCTTTTTTCCTCCCCGGTATTAAGGCTGCATTCATTTTACTCCGCTTTATCTTCAAGGCAAGCCAAACCTTGAGATGAGTGTAAACTATGGAACGTTTGCCCGTAGGCTTTTTGCGCCTGCAAAAAAGGAAGACGGCCTGATCGGTTAAAACCAGGCCGTTTTGAAGATCGTTCGATAAAGCTTTGGGTCCTATCAATTTAAGCTATGGCAAAAAAGCATTGGGCACCGGCACATCCGAGCTCAGGCCATATTGCATTCCGGTGAATCCGGCGGTCGAGGCCATGATGTACCAAACTCCCGTCGAGGGACGAAATACCGCTATGTCCGCCTTTCCGTCGCCGTCGTAATCAGCCGCCACCGGGCGGTCTCCGTCCAGCCCCCACGACATTGCTGCGAACGAGCTGTTGCTGCTGTTGAAGATATACCAAACCCCGTTCGACGGACGAAATACCGCCGCATCCGTCTTGCCGTCGGCGTCATAATCTCCCGGAACCGGAACATCGCCGTTCTGTCCCCACTGCAGCGAGGTCGCGATGCCCGTCGCGCTGCTCAGGAACCACCACACCCCGTTCGAAGGCCGGAATATGGCCAGGTCTGTCTTGCCGTCACCGTCCATATCCGCGATCACCGGGATATCTCCCGCCATGCCGAATTGAACAGTCGAGACCGCCCCGGTCGAACCGCTGCGGGACCATTCCCCGGTAGACGGGCGGTAGTAAATGAAATCGGCCTTCCCATCAGCGTCAAAGTCTGAGGGCAGCGGAATATCGCCCGTCGTTCCCCAGTTCTTGAGCCCGACACTGCCATTACCACTGTTGATGTACCACCAATCGCCATTGCGGTAGATCGCTATATCTGTTTTGCCGTCGCCGTCGTAATCGGCCGCCGACACTTTGTCGCCGTTCAACCCGAAATGTTGTACGGCAAAACCGTTTTGGCTTTGGGCCAGGTACCAGTTGCCGTCGGACGGGCGGAACACCCCGATATCTGATCTGCCGTCGCCGTCGAAATCGCAAAACGCGGAGCGGCTCGCTTCACCCGTGATCATCCGGGCGATACCGGCGCGCATCACTCCCCCGACCGCGTAAAAGTCTCCGCCGATGACAAATTTCCCGTCCGGCTGGCGAAACGATGTCCGGACCTCGCCGTTAGGGTCGTTTAGCAGGTATGAAGTATCCAAACCGCCGTTCGCATTCACGCGGACGTAATTGTTTCGGACAACGTCATTGACCAGGTAGAAAAACCCGCCCGCCATTATTTTTCCGTTCGCCTGCACGGCCAGCGTATTTACCCGGCTATCTTGACTGCTAAAAGCCCTGAACCTGGTGGTGGTGAAACTGCCGTCTATGGTTCCGCCGGAATTTAGCCTGATCAGCCTGACTTCATCGGAGCTAAAGTACGTGACGAGATATTTCCCGTCAGGCAGCAGCAGTGTCGTACGGATCGTGCTGTTGAAAGATCCAATATTGAAGGATTGGTCGAGAGATCCGTCGGAATTCAAACGGGCCATCCCCGAACGAACAAAGCCATTGACGCCGTTAAAACTCCCGGCGATACTGATCCGGCCGTCCGGGTGCAGAGCGACCGTATTAATGGACGGGCTTCCGATCACCGGGTTAAATGCCTCGTCCAGGCTGCCGTCCGGATTGAGCCGCGCCACCCGGTCCGCGCAGTGCCGTTAACCGAAGCAAAGCCGCCGACAAATATGATCTTTCCGTCGGGCTGCAGCACCATCTCGCGCGGGTTGGAACTGAACATCGGATCGAACGAGGCGTCCAAACTTCCATCCGCATTTAACCGTGCCACCCTGGATTGCGAAACACCGGCAATGGTGACGAAATTACCTATCGCTATGACCTTTCCGTCCGGCTGAACAAGGATCTTTTCCGGCAGGCTGTCAAACCCCGTTCCCGAATTAAATGTCGGGTCCAGCGTCCCGTCGATGTTGACGCGGGCAATGTCACTGCGGACAAGGCCATTCACCTGGACAAACTCCCCGGCTATCATAACCTTGCCATCGGCACGCCGGGCAATTGCATACAAACTGCCGAAATCACCGACATTCGGGCCGAAAGCCGCATCCTCGCTGCCGTCGGAATTGAGCCGGAAAAAACGCTGCGAAGGCTGATCTGACGTGCCAAAAAACAAAATCCGGCCCGCCGGATCGAGTGTATATCTGTTCTGCACGTTCGTTATGGCATTCGGCTGCCCTAATACGATCGAACCATCGGTGTCCAGCCGGTACAAGGTACTCGCATTGCCAGCGTCCGTCACCGCGGTCACCAGTATCAGGCCGTTTGGCAAAATCCGGGGTATTCCCACCGAAAGAAATGCGGCCGGGCCGGTAAAGCTCAGATCCACGTTGCCCGCCGGCAAGATACGCACTATATTGGCCTTATTAACGCCATTCACGCCGGTGAATTTACCGCCGACGATAACACTTCCGTCCGGCTGGCGAGTCAGCCCGTGAGCGCGAATGACCGATCCGATCCCGGTGGGCCCGTTAAAGGCCGGCTCTTCCCAGGTAGCGTCCGTCGTTCCGTCGGCATTATGGCGTTTGAGAGTCGCCACCTGCCCGGTAGGGCCGTTCTGGACGGTCGTGAACATAAATCTGCCATCCGGGAGTATCAGGAAATCGGTTACCCAGGTAAAAGTGGTGGTCCCGCCTGAAGGCAAACCTACCGGTGCAAATCCGCTGTCCAGACTGCCGTCCGCATTAAGACGATATATCGTATGGTTGATGGCCCCAAAACTGTAGAACGTTTCTTTCTCTATAAAGATCTTACCGTCGGATTGAATATTCCATAATCTTGCCCGGGCCGTAGTGCTGCTAAACACCGGGATCGCTGAATTAAAAGAATTATCGGTGCTGCCGTCGGAATTCAGCCGGACAACTTTTGCCTGCGAAACCCCGTTGCTGCCGCCCACTAGTATCTTGCCGTCCGGCTGCAGCGCGGCGTTGATAAACCTGATAAAGTCGCAACCGCAATAAGTGAACGTTGGGTCCACCGTTCCGTCAACATTTAACCGGGCCACCTGGCCCTTGGCCAGCCCGTCCGCGGCCAAGGCTCCGCCCCAGACTATGATCTTGCCGTCAGGCTGAACGAGCTGCCCTTTTTCAACCGGCGAGTAAGTAGTTCCTTTTGCCGGCACGGCGTTGAAGGTAAGGTCAAGCTGGTTTACCGCGTATGACGATAAAGATGTTGATATCGCGATCAGGGCCATTCCCGCAGCAATTCTCAGATTTCGCATGTTCGATACTCCTAAGGCAAAAAAAATCAATAAACTATTATTACTTTCAATGTTTAGATACGGCCTTTTGACCGCCCTAAGTTTTGTACGAGTCGGCCGGTAAAAATGAAGGGAGATGAAAATTGTTGAATACTCGAACAGTTAAAGTAGGTTTATTCACGCTAAATGTATCATACTTCGGGTTTTATAAAAAGCCCATTTTTCCCTGCTTGCCATCTTAATAACACTAAGTTAAATTTGATAATCACCGTAAGTCCTTTATAAAAGACTCCATCCTTTTCAGGCGGGACGGACGGCGCAATTTTCACTAATTTCATCCCGAAAGGAGATTTTGCCGACGATGAAAGCATTCTCAACTGAGAACATCAGAAATCTGGCTGTAATCGGACACGGCGACGCGGGTAAAACCCAACTGGTCAGTTCACTTTTGCACATGTCCGGCACAACACATCGCTGGGGAAAGGTCGACGAAGGAACGACCGTCACCGATTACGAAGAAGATTCCATCGAGCGAAAGGTATCCCTCAATAACAACTTTGCCCACCTCGAATACAAAGACACCAAGATCAATTTGATCGACACGCCCGGTTACGCGGCGTTCGTGTCGCATGCCCGCCCGGCGCTGCGCGTCGCCGATTGCGCGCTGGTGGTCGTCGACGGCGTGCACGGCATCGAAGTCCAGACCGAAAAGACGTGGCAGATACGCGAACGAATTTATGCTGCCGCGGTTTATGGTCATCAACAAGATCGACAAGGAGCACGCCGATTTCGGTCACGCGCTCGAGACGGCCTCGCAAGCTTTGCCCGGTCGATCGTTCCTTTCACGCTGCCGATCGGGCAGGAAGCGAATTTTCAAGGCGTCGTCGACGTCGTGCACCAAAAGGCCTACGAATTCGACGAGCACGGAAAGGCAAAGGAAATTCCCATCCCGGACGAAGGCAAAGGTTTTCGATCGTACCCGCGAGCGCCTGATCGAGATCGTCGCCGAATCTGACGACGCGCTGATGGAAAAATATCTTTGAGAACGGCACGCTCGCCGAGGAAGACATCTATCCCGAATCTCGCGAAAGCCATCGCCAAGAGCAAACTTTGCCCCGTTTACGCGGTTTCTTCGGCAAACGCTTGTCGGCTTGCAGATCCTGCTCGACCACATCGTCGAATTCGCGCCGAATCCGGCGACGCACGAACGCGGAATACGGATTTACCGACTCCGAAATGGCGGGCGATCGGATCACGCGAAAATATTCGCAACGACGAACCGTTCTCGCGCTTACGTTTTCCGCACGATCGCCGATCCGTTCGCCGGCCGCATCAACGTGATGAAGGTCGTCAGCGGCAAGATCGCCACCGATGCGACTGTCTTCAATTCAACTCACGCGACGCTGCCGAACGTCTCGGGGCGCTGCACGTTATTGCAGGGCAAGAACTCTGGACAAGGTCGATGCGGCCCAGACCGGCGACATCATCGCGGTCGTGAAACTGAAAGGACACGCAGACCGGCGATACGCTCTGCGACAAGGCCAAGCCGATCGTCTATCCGAAGGTCGAAGTATCCGTGAAGCCGCGATCGCTTTTGCCATCGAGCCGAAATCGCGCGCCGACGAGGAAAAGATCTCCGGCGCGCTGCACAAGATTCTCGAAGAAGACCCGTCGCTGCATTTCGACCGCGACCCGCAGACAAAGGAGTTCATTCTTTCGGGCTCGGGCCAGCTTCACATCGAAACGGTCGTCGATAAACTCGCAAACCGCTATCACGTCGAGGTCGCGCTGCACCCGCCAAAGGTTCCGTACAAGGAAACGATCACCGCGCAGGGCGAGGTGCAGGGACGACATAAGAAACAGTCCGGCGGACGCGGGCAGTTCGGCGATTGCAAATGCATCTTCGAGCCGCTGGAGCGCAGGCGGCGGGTTTCGAATTTGGGTCGACAAGATATTCGGCGGTTCGGTTCCGCAGAACTTCCGCCCGGCGATCGAGAAAGGAATTATCGAGGCGGCGCTAAGCGGCGCCGTCGCGGGTTATCCGCTGGTCGATTTTAGGGTCACGCTGATCGACGGCAGTTATCACGCGGTCGATTCCGACGAGCATTCGTTCCGCGCCGCCGGTCGCAAGGCTTTTCGCGCCGCGATGGAAAAGGCCAGACCGACACTTGCTCGAACCGATAATGGACGTCGAGGTATTCACGCCGCAGGAAGTTTCGGGCGACATCATGGGCGATCTCAACTCCCGTCGCGGCCGCGTGGGCGGAATGGACATGCGCGGCAAACAGCAGGTGATCAAGGCGAAGGTTCCGCTGTCGGAAATGCTCGATTACCAATCGAAGCTAAACTCCGTCACGCAGGCGCGCGGCTCCTATCACATGCAGTTTTCGCATTACGATCCGCTGCCCGGCAACCTCATCGGCAAAGTGGTCGAACAGGCCAAAGCCGAAGGCCGCATCCGCAGCCACGACGACGACGAGTAAATGCTTTTGAGCTTGTAGAAATTTAGCCACAGAGAACACAGAGTTCACAGAGAAATCTTTTCTTCTGCGTTCACCGCAAGCTCTGTGGCTATTTGTTTGCCTTCAAAATAATTCCATTAGATTTCCCGCCTTCCGTTTTTCTTTTTTGGTTTATAATATTCTCACTATGGGAATGGCTCTCAACAGACACCACTTTACGACCGAGGATTTCAACTTTCTGGCCGAACAGGGAAAGTTTAAACCGACCGACCGTTTAGAACTCATAGAAGGGGAAATATACGAAATGTCACCGATCGGGAGTCTCCACGCCCGCTGCGTGAATTTTTTAAGCAATATCTTAATGACAATGTTGGTTGGAAAATCAATTGTTAGCACACAAAATCCGATTATTCTAAACGATATCAACCAGCCGCAGCCTGATGTCGCCATCCTGCGTTACCAGGAGGACTTTTATAAAGAGTCGCTGCCCCATGCTTCCGATGTGCTTCTCGTCATTGAGGTCGCCGACTCGACGGTCCAACTTGACCGCACGGTAAAATTTCCCAAGTATGCTTCTGCCCGAATTCCGGAAGCGTGGCTGATCGACCTCGAGGCCCAGCAGATCGAAGTTCATTTCGATCCGAAGGACGAAACCTACGGAATGGTCAAGATCTGTCAGCGCGGCGAAGAAATTTCTTCTGAAACAATGCCCGGGATCAAATTCTCAGTTAACGATATTTTGGGCTGACAGTACTAGCCACAGAAAACACAGAGTTCACAGAGATAATTTTTCCCTGTGTCTCTCTCTGTGAACTCTGTGGCTTATCCGACTTTTTCTAGACCAATCCCACCCACTCTGATAAAATCCCCATTATGAAAAAATCCCTTGAACATGCTGTTGCTATCCTTCTTATCGTCCTTTTTCTGATGACGCCGGTCTGGGCCACTTGCGGCGGCGGCGGTGGAGGAGGAGGCGGCGGCATGTCCGGCGGCAGCAGCGGCGGTACTGAGACGGTCGTTTATCACGTGCCGTGGAAACTACTCAAAGAGACCGATCCGCCGGTCAAAGAAGGATTGATCCTCTACTGGTTCCCCGCTTCGAAGGAAGAACTGCAAAAATCGAGCCTGCGCGAATCGCGCCCGCTGTCGCTCAATGCGGCGCAGTGCGTTTCGATGCAGCTGGCCGACGGGCGGATCAAGAATGCCGATAAACTGATGGGCGATTCGACGCTGCCCCTGGCGGTGCTGGCCACGCCCGATGCCACCGTGATAGGCAAGGTTGAAAACAAAGACGGGAAGCTCAAAGTCACCGACCTGGAAAAACTGGTCGGGGACGAAGTAAAAAAGCGTGAAGCGGCGCTCGACACCAGCCTCAAAGACGCTAAAGCCAGGGCAGCCGCCGGCGAAAGCGAAGAGGCGAGAAAACTTTATGCATCGGTGATGGCGGAAAAGTGCATGTTCCCGAAAAAGGCAAAGGATGCCGAGAAGGAATTAAAGAAACTCGGGGGCGGGAAAGAAGCAAACATCAACACTACTGCTTCCCCGATCTTCGCCGCTGCGCAAAGCGCATTGATAATAAAAACGATGAAGCGCGGCCTGATCGCGGAAAATAACGCGCAGTACGTCCTCGCCGATCGGCTTTACACCAAGGCCCACCTGATGGACCCGGCCGATCCCACTCCGCTGCGCTACCTCGGCGAGCTTTATCGCCATCACATCGGTGACTGGGTTAAGGCGCGCACGGTATTTAACAAGATCCTCGATATGCCCGCCGATCCGCTTTCGCGCGGTGTCGCGCTTCACGGCCTCGGGAAAATGACCATCCACGACGGCGAATTCAAAAAAGGATTGGGCTTGATGGAACAGGCGGCCGAAGTCTACCCGACCGCGCTGACCTATCGCAACCTGGCGGTTTATTGGAATTCCGAGGGCGACCTTACCAGGGGCAGCGAGTACACGGAAAAAGCGCTCGCGCTCGACCCGAAAGACCCGTATAACCTGGTTTTCGCCGCCGTTTTTATGGCCGCTTCGGGAAAGAAGGACGAGGCTTTAAAGATCGCCCAGGCAAACATGAATCTGATGCCCGCCTCGTACAACCTCGCCGCGATCTTTGCCCAGGTCGGGCAGAAGGACAAGGCGCTGGCGCTGCTCAAACGCCACTTTTTCGAGTACGAGCGTTACCAGGCCGTGCGTGAAAAGGAAATGATGGAAGCCCGCGTCGATGCGGTGTTCGATTCCATCCGCGACGATTCGGCTTTTATGGCTCTGACCAGCGGCGCCGACGGAAAACTCCCGATGCCGATGAAGGCAATGAAGATGGGTAATTAATTCAGGCAAAAACACGACCGTAAGGGGAGTGTGTAATTTTTAACCACAAAGGCACTAGGGGCACAAAGAACCATTTATTTCTTTGTGCCCCCTATATCTTTGTGGTTTTTTATTGATTTACTTCGGGCAGGAAATTACTCACCCAGAAATTCTGGACGCCGGGTTCCACCGTCAGCGCTCCGACCAGGTAAAAGACATTGCCTTCGCCGTTTTTTATGCGCAGGCTGTATTCGCCCGGCGGTGTTTCGGGAGCAACTTTTACCTCAAAAGAGTATCCATTTATATCGCCGCTGAAATCTCCCCGCGGACGCAGGCTTTCGGGAGTGATCTCGAAATAAGGCGAGTTGAACGAAAGCTCGAAATCGCCTTTCTGCAAAGACCTGTCGGCGATATAGATCAAGTAGGATTTCCCTTCGTTGACCGGGATCGCCAGGGTGGAAAGCTGGGCGTTGAAACCGAAATAATCGAGCGAAAGTTTGCGCGGTTTAAGCGCAAAGGCTTTTTCAAACACCGTCGTTTGGCGCGTCTCAATATTTACCGCACCGAGCAACCCGCCGGACAACGCCCTTTTAATTTTAGCTTCGCCGAGATCGGGCCGGCTTTGCGCGTAAACAAAATATCTTCCGGCGGCCAGGCCTTCCAGGTTCCAGTGGCCGTTTTGGTCGCTCGCCGTGCCGCTGATTATCCGCCCCGTGGCGGCGTCTTCCAGCCAAACCAGCAGATCTTTTACCGCTTTTTCCTTGCCGAAGAGCAGTTTGCCCTCCAACGCGCCGCAGCAATTTTCTTCACCCGGGTTCGCGCCGTAAAGAGCCCGTACGCCCGCTATGTCATCTTCTGAAAGCGTGCGGAACGCCGAGACCGAAAGGCTGTAGACGCCGTTTTGCGCGTGGTGGCCCTGCATCGTAGCGCCTGTAATTTCCGAATGCCCAAGGCCGAGCAGGTGCCCGATCTCATGCGTCAGGACGGATTCCAGGTCGAAAGTGCCGGTAGTTTCGTCGTCCGAAAAAAGCTGGTAGGGATTTAGCACGATATCGCCTTCGGTGATCTGGCCTTTGCCGTTAAAGAAGACGCGCGTTTTGGCGGCCGTTTCCGGCTCGCCTTCGAAAAACAAAATGTTGTCCGGTGTGTCGGCGATGGTTATCAGGCTCGTGCCGTCGCCGCGCACGCCCGCCGGGCTGACGGTCGTCTTATCCGTCCAGGTAAGAATGAAATCGACGCCGGCGACCGCTTTCCAATGATCCAAGCTTTTTTCGAGCGCTTCGACGATGCCGTTTTTGGCGGTGACCGTTGCCAGCGGTGAAGGGTTTTTCAGGGATTTGGAAAGCGCCAGGTTTATCGTGCCCGTTTTCCAGCGCAGCCGCAGGGTTTTGGCTTTGTCGGCGTACTGCACGGTATATGCCGACGCCTGCAGCGCAAACAGCAGCAAAAAGAAAAGAGCGCTAAATTTCAGTCTCAGCTTAACCATAATGCACAGTCCGGTTTTAGCCTGAGGAAAGACTATTTTTTCTCGGCAGGAGCAAAACCTTCGACGGCGTTCCGGTCGACTTTTTCCAGGTCATCGAACGCCACTATCAGCAACAATGTCACTAAAGCTAACGTTGCCAATACATAAAGCACCGCGATCAGTTCGTAAGCCAGTAAGATCGCGATCACAATAGCCACCGCGACCAGCCAGATAAGGGCTATCGTGCGGCGGCTGAGTTTTTTTATAAAGTCCATTAAACCAAACCTTTCAAATAAACAGTCTCACCATTCTAACTTATTCCACCCGCTTTGGAAAAGAAGCAAAATACTAACTTCCGCGGCCGCTCAGTCCACGATCACCAGCGGCAAGTTGGCCTGGTCCCGCCGGGCAAGGTCCGCCCCGCTTATGAACGGCGGCTGTTTCTTCGGATCGCGGCCCGCCTGCGGCACCTCTACAATATCGTACGCCTGTAAAACAACGTCGTCCGCCTGCTTGCCTTCGATCTTGCCCAGATCGACGTCGATCGTGGAAGTCGCGCCGTTTTGGCGGCGATAAATCACGATGTTCTTCGCATTCGCGCCTTTGATGAGGCCTCCCGCCGTGGCGATCGCGCGGCTGACGGTCATCTGCTGCCGGGCAAATATTTTTTGCGGGTAATTCACGCCGCCGGTCACATAAATAGCCGCGGCTTCCTGTACCGTCACCACGTCGCCCGCCTTGATATACGGATTGGCTTCAGGTTTTCCCGCTATCAGATCCGTTATTTTGACATTGATGTAGCGCGAGCCTTCCCCGCCGGATGCGTTTTCGCAGCTCAGTTTGGCGGGACGAAAAACCTGAATCTCCCCGCTGGCATTGTCGGTAATTCCGCCGGAGAGGATAACCAGCTCGTTAAGCTTTACCGCGCGCTTGATCTGAAAACTTGCGGGCGTTTTGACCGCGCCGAAAAGCCTCGCCACCGGGCGCGACGAACGGTCGAGAATTTTTACCTCCACCTGCGGGTTGCGAAGGTACTTGCCGTAAGCCGCCGCTATTTTTTGCGACACCTCCGCTTCACTTTGACAAAGAGCAAAAACCGGCTCGACCGCAAATGACAGTTCCGCCAGAAAACCTTCGGGAGTGATCTTTCCCTGCCAGTCGTATTCCAGGCTGCCGATAACGTCTATTTCCAACAGGTCGCCGTAATGGATCAGATCTTCCGGCGCCACCGCGACTGTGGCGGCGGTTATATCTTTTGAGGGCTGCTTGTTGTTCGATGCGGCATCGGCCGGAGCGGTTGCAGAACCGGTGACTTCGCCTGCCGGGGAAGGCGCCGGAGCGGGCTCGGAAGTTTGCGCGTGAATTATCGAAACCAGGAGCAGGAACTGGGGAATCAAAAGACGGATTCGAATGCTGTATTTATTACTTCTCACTGTCGGCCACGACCTTAGGGGGAGAGCGGTCTTTCATTTAGCGGGTCATTTTTCAAAACAACATCGCGGCGCCGGCGCTTCGCCGTTCGCTCGAAGTGGTTTCTTCTTTCATCTCGGCCCGGTCGCGCGTGGTATTTTCTCCGTCCGGCGAATCGGGTTCGCTGCTTTCCCCGGAAGAACCGGACTTTCTTTTCGAGCGGCGCGTCGGCTTGGCGGAAGTAGTGCCGGGCACGGCAAAACCGGTAAATTCCCAGTTGCAGTTATCGCAAAGCAAATAATAACGGCCGATCAGGCGCGACAGCCACGGTGTATGACGGTAACCGCGTCTGACCCTGTTGCTGTTGCACCGTGGACATTTCTGACTGATCATTCAACTTCCCTCAGCGTTCAGAGTTACGTTTTTAGGCGTGATCACGCGTAAACGCGTAACTCTAAACTCTTACCCGTTCAAAGCTCTTTGCAAATTATCTATCTTGAGCGAAATTTCTCTTTCGACCATTTTTTGCTCATCTTCGGGCAGATTTTCGGACTCTTTGGAAAGGTAAAAAAGAGCGTCGTAATAAAAGTCTATGGCTCTTGCGTATCGTCCCTTGAACGCTTCTCTTTCCGCCTCTTCCGTCAGGTGCGAAACTCTCACCGAAATAATAAAACCCTTGATGGCCTTGACCGAATCCAGCAGCTGCAGCTCATCCGGATAGTATTGAAGCGCCGATTCCAGCACGCTCAAAGCTCTCTGCGCGGTCTCGATCTTTTCCGCCATTGTAACACGAATTTTGGCTTCCTGCGTCAGAATATTGCTCTCGCCGGCGGCCCACATCAAAAGATGACGCTTGTGCAAAGTTTTGATGACTTCCTGCCCGTGCCTGAAGGCCGCGAGCCGCGGCGAGCCGACCGTGACCGTCGGGATCTCTCTGTCGGTTCGCGCCAGGTAGTCGTTGCAGGAACGAAAGATCTCAAGGTGCGTTTGCGGCTGGACCGAGCCGCCTGCCTGCAGCGATCTTTTTTCCAGGTTTTTCAACATCACGGCGTGTTTTTCCAGCGTCAGCTTTCCTTTCGCCGCCAGCGCGTTCCTTTGCAGGCGCTTGACCCTTTCCGATTCCAGCTCGTAACGAACGTATAATTTCCGCAGGAACAGTTCGCGCACCGCCACCGCGAAACCGATCGTGGCGCAGGCGCAGAGACCGGCAAATATCCAGGGCGAATCCTCTCCTTCGCCTTGCATGATCCACCACACGATGCAGAAAACTGCGATCGCCGCGGCGGTCACTAACATTACGTAGCTGGAAGTGGCTAACCAGAAAGGTCTTCTGACAGGGTTCTTTTCGGTCATCGTTTGGATTTCGCGGCTAAACTAAACGGGCAAACCAACGGCAAAAAAGACAACTTCTACGATAATAGTGAATTTTTATGCCGTTTATGTCAATCTATCATTCGTTTAGAGGCGGTCTTTGACCGCCGTGTAAAAAACTTCATGGCGGTCAAAGACCGCCTCTAAACTTATGCTCTTATATGAGATAATTTGTGATCGCTATGAAACGCAGAAAAGTAAAAAAAGAAGCCAAACGAAAAGAACGGCTGATATTCGATTCCATCCGCAAACCGGTGGCGCCGCCGACCCGCAAGTTCGGCTCGAACAAACCCGAGGAAAAAGCAATGCCTTCCGGGCGGAAGGCGAAACATAAGAAAGTAGAAAAGGATAAGGAATAAGTTCAGAGTTACGCCTTTAGGCGTGATCTGATCATCGCGACATTACGCCTAAAGGCGTAACTCTGAACTTACAGTTCATACTCCACGCCCGTCTTCATCACCTCAAGGTTCGCGAGTCCCAGCTCATTTAATTCGTCGCAGGTCTGCCGGTAATAAGCGGGCTTGAGGTGGACGGCCAGTACGCGGGTCTCGTGCTTTAACTTCGCCAGTTCGCTTTTGAGCATTTTCGGCGTCAGGTGATAAGAGGCGTGCGCAAGTTCTTCCAGCTCGTTGGGAAAAGACGCTTCGACCAGCAGCGCGTCCAGTTTTTGTTCTTCATTCAGCGCCTGCCAGAATTCATCGGTCTCCGCCGTGTCGGAGCTCAGAGCCATGGTGCATTTGCCGTCCGAAATTATCAGCCCGACGGTCGGGACCTGGTGGTTGACCGGGATCGCCTTGATGCGGAAATGCGCCACCTGGAATTCTTCCCTGATGTTAAAGGGAAAATATTCCATAACTTTGCCGTAGCGGTTTTGTATCTCGGAAAAGCGCGGGTAGATCTCCCAGTTGAAAATGTGTTTTTCCAGCGTTTCAATAGATTCCCGGGTGCCGTAAACGCGCACCGGTTCCTGCAGGGTTTCAAACAGGTCGTCGATAAAAAAAGGCAGCCCGGCGGCGTGGTCCAGGTGAGGGTGAGTGATGATAATATCGCGAACCGATCTGCGGTGGCCCTGGCCGACGGTCAGAGCCAGGCTCCCGGCGTCGAGCGCGACGCGCTCGTCCAGCACGTAACACGTCAAGTGCTGCTCCGGCGAGGCGCAGCCTTTTTCGTCAAATGAACTGGGGAGAAGTTTTATTCTCATCCGTAAAAATTTGCGGCTTTACTCTAACGGGCGCAGGTCAGAGCGCGCCCGCCGTCGATCTCATAGGTCGCGCCGGTTATCCAACCGGCCTTGTCCGAAGCCAGAAACAAGATCAATTCCGCCACTTCCTCAGCCGAGCCCACCCGGCCCAGCGGGTGCGTGGTTTTCGAGTGCTCCAAAAAGGCGGCATATTTCTCATCGTCCATTCCGCCGCGTTTATGGATGTTCGTCACGACCACGCCGGGATTGACGGCGTTCACGCGAATTCCTTTCGGCGCCAGCTCAAGAGCGGCGCAGCGCGTCAATTGGTCGACCGCCGCTTTGGAAATGCAATACACGATCACATTCGGAAAAGCCCGCGTTCCGGCCACGCTGGAAATATTCACAATGTTCCCCTTGTTCTTTTCCAGGTACGGAATGCACTTCTGCATCATCAGGAACACGACGCGCACGTTTATGTTCATCATCGCGTCGCCTTCATGGATGTTGGTGGTCTCGATCGTTCCGTTGGCGATGATGCCGGCGCCGTTCACCAGAACATCTATCCCGCCGAAAGTCGCAACGGTTTCATCGATCACCTTCGCGACGCCTTCGTCACCCCAGCTAAGGTCCGCTGAAATAGTCTTAACCTTGCCGCCGCCGGCCCTTATCTCCTGCTCCAATTCGGCGAGCGCCTGCTCGTTTCTGCCGACCGCGGCGACCTTCGCGCCCTGCGCGGCAAAAAGCAGTGCTGTGGCGCGCCCGATGCCGGACGTGGCCCCGGTTACGATAATTACCTTATCTTCCATAATTGACGAATACTATTCAGATTTTTTGCTAACGCTGATTTCGGTAACCTTGATTATACACAGGCGGACAAAAAAAGAAGGGTAATCCTTCGAGATTACCCTTAAGTTTGCAGGGGATTGTGCTGTCTAGAGGAGGAAAATAAAACTTTTGGCTTTAATTTTTATTTTCGCTAACTATCTATACGCGGCGCGGCTCCGGCTGTTCGTTAAACAACTGGCGGATCGCTGTGGCTGTCTCTTCGCGTCTCTTCTGTTGAAACTCGTTAACCCAATTGGTTACCGTAGACACCATTTCATGCGCTACGGCTTTCGAAGATTTCTGTTTCACTACTTTTACGGGCTTTTTAGCCTGCTCGGTGTTTTTCTTTATCACCTTTATTTTACTGTTACTCATGATTGCTCACCTCTTGTATAAAAACTTTCTAATTTATGAATTCGGTATAAATCAAACCGCTTATTAATTACTTGAGCAAATTTGATACCAGTCTTTCAGACGACTTAATATCCGTATTTTGCGGTTTGCATAATGCCAATTAAGAAGTAAACGTATTGCACTTTGCTAATATATTTAACGCTTTTGGCACCTGTTTTGTTCCCAAAATATTTATCTTACTCAAATATCGGCCTTTATTTAAGGCATTTAGCTGTAGAACGCGTGGTTCCATAAGAACTTGCGTCCAAATGGCACGCCCGTTGCAATCCTTTCTTATGAGATGCATTGGAGCGACCTTTTAATTATTTATCTTTCCTGCGGCGCACCGTTCGGGGCGTATCACTTTTTGCAAAACCGGGGCAAAACACCCGTTTTGGGGCTTTTCCCCAGGTCCCTGGCCGTTTTGCTGCTCTGGATACCATTCGCCTACTTACTATGGCGTAAAAATGTTGCCAAAAGGTTAACCGGAAAAGAATTTTTTTCACCAAACCCGGAAATTTCACTGCTCGAGCAGCAAATATCGGTGCTGCAGGAACAGATCCTGCAGGCTTTCGTCGAGCTGAATTCTAAAAATGGGCTCGGTTTGCGCTTTTTCGCTTTTCGCGATGTTTTGCAGCGCTACACGGGTCTGACATTGGCTCTTAAAGCTAATGAAAGTATGGTGGGCGAAAATGACCTTGAAATTTTTCGTATCGCCGGACGGAAAAAGAAGGAATTACCTTTAGCGGGAAAATGCCTTGCCAAGCGGAACAGTATGCGCCTAAAGTCTCACCAAAGCAAGTCGCGGGAAGACTTTCTCGGGTACCTGGCAAAATTGTCCGAAACTGCCCGCTCAAATAACCTCAACGGAAAAACCCCGGTATCTTTGCCTTCCGGGACCTTATTTTGGAACTTTTCGAGCTGGTAGACGTCAAATCATTGCAGCGAGCAGAGAGTATCTTCGCGAATAAGGAAAATACTCCCGTTCATTTAACGAGCGACACAGAAAATGGCTTTCATAAACCGGAGGTAACACCATGTCAGCCGCAATTACAGTTGGAACCGCAAACTCGATCCCCCTTACGATCTTCGACCCCGCAACCTCTGCAAATGCGGCGAACGGCAGATTAAACGCCATGCTGGCGGAAAATGCCGAATTCGAGCGCCGCCGCGCGCTTTACCGCGACTCGCGGGAAGAGCTCGATTCCCTTTTGATGACTTCGCCGCAAAACCCAACTCAAAGCTACGGGACGCTGGGTTTATTTTTAGGCGCTTTTCCACCGGCGGCGTATTTTATCTGGCTCGGCGATTACGGCCTGGCTGAGTGGAACACCAGCGGGAGCCTTTTACTCTTTTTCTTTGTGCTTTTTATGAATGCCGCCTGCGCTTTTGTGGGTTATAAGATCGGACAAGTTATCGGGCAAAGAATGCACCGGCAGGAGCGCGGCCCGTGGAGTAAAATGATCGCTTTCTCGCTGCTGTGGGCCCTTTTCTGGGCGGCCGTGACCGGTTTTGCCGGCGGTGCGATAGTTTTGATCATCGGCGGTTTTGCCGGCGTGATCTTCGCGCTGCCCGTGGCGCTGGCGGCATTTCCCGCCTTTGCCGTTCTTCACCGGCTGATAGAACGCGGCGGCCTGATCGAAAGAAAACATCTTTTGCCCGTGACAATGGGAATTTCCCTGAGCATCAGCGCATTTATTCTGAGCTCTAACTAATTAGGCAGAAACGCGACAGTTATGGAGCGTGTCAAACAAATTCCAGATTTCAGATTCCACATTTCAGGCTGGGATCTGGAATATGGAATTTTTGGAATTAAAACTACACGCTCCATAACTGTCGCGTTTCTGCCGAAAATCAGGCTAAAATAATCCGGCTATGCTGGTTTTGCTGCTGCTTTGTCTTTTTCTGCAGGTTTCGCTCGGCTTTTATATCTTTGCCGCGGCGCCGCGCATCCGCGCGCACCAAACCTTCGCGGCGTTTGTCGCCTGCCTCGCGCTCTGGACGGTCAAGGACATTGTCTTCTGGGAATTCCTCGCCACGGACTTTTTTGCTTTTTATTGGGCGAGCGCAAGCTTTGTGCTTTCGCTGATCCTGCAATTCTCGCTGGTGGTTTTTGCCTGGGTGTTTCCCGAAAATCTGCATACGCCGCGCAAAAAAGCGGCGATAATTTTCGCCCCGGCGCTGGTTCTGGTCCCGGCGACCTTTGCCGGGCTGCTCTGGCACCGCGTCGCTTTCGAAGGCGACAAATTCGTCATCGATCTCGCCCCTCTGGCCTATGCCTTTGTGATTTATGTCTACGCGGTTTTTGCCTACGGGGCCTTTATCCTGTTTCAGAAATATCGGAAATATCGCGGCACACAGCAGGGACAGCAGCTGGGCGCGGTGCTTTGGGGCATCGGGCTCACCGCGGTGCTCAAAACCACGGCCAACATAGCGTTCCCATATTTCGGCCTTTATCACCTGCTGCCGTTGAGCTCGATCTTTGCCCTGCCGGGGATCCTGGTGTTTGCCTTTGCCATTTCGAATTTCAAACTCTTTTCCTTCCAAACCGCGCTCGACCAGTTCCGGCTTTTTCCCATCGCGTATAAGATCGCCCTGAGCATTGCCACCGTTGCGATCCTGAGCTTTATCATCTTTCAGATCCCGATCGTGATGTGGTCGTTTCACGACGGGATGAGCTACGAAGCATGGCGCCGTTACCTGACCTTTAGCATCATCACCGCGCTGGTGCCGAATCTTATTTTGGTATTGCTGATCGTACGCAGCATCTCGCGCCCGCTGCGCCGCATCACGCTCGCCGCCGTCAAGGTCACGGAAGGCGAATACGGCACGCAGGTTTCCGAGAACAGCAACGACGAGATCGGTATCCTGGCGCAGTCTTTCAACGAAATGAGCCGCAAGATGGCCGGCGACATCGAGCAACTGCGAAAACTCAACGAGCAACTGATCCGCACCGAAAAACTGGCGGCGATGGGCACGCTTTCCGCCGGCGTGGCGCACGAGGTCAACAACCCGCTGGCGTCGATCTCTTCGCTGATCCAGATGATGCAGTCCAGGGATAACCTCGACTCGGAAACGCGCGGCCGCCTGGAGCTTATCTCGACGCAGATAGCGCGCATTTCACAGGTCACGCGGGATATGATGGATTTCGCCCGCACGCGCCCGGCCGCTGATCTCTCCGCTAATATTAACGAGATCATCGAAACCGGCCTGCGCCTGGCCATCTTTGATAAGGCATTTCAAAAGCTGAAGATCGTAAAAACCCTGGACCCGCTTTTACCCGAGGTCAATGCCGACCCTGACCAACTGCAGCAGGTGTTTCTGAATCTTCTTTTAAACGCCCGCGATGCGATGCCCGAGGGCGGCGAGCTCGAGATCGTCACCTCATTTGCGGCGGAAAGCGGCTTTCTGGCCGTCGAAATTTCCGACACCGGACCCGGCATCGACCCGAACAACGCCAAGCAGATCTTCGACCCCTTCTTCACCACCAAGCCCGCCGGCCAGGGCACGGGGCTGGGGCTGGCGGTGTGCTACGGCATTGTTACCGCGCACGGCGGCCGCATCGAAATTTCTTCGAATAACGGGCGCGGTACCAGATTTACCGTGCTTTTACCCACCGAAAACTTGACAGCGCATTGAAATAGTTGCAATTTACAGGTGTCTTTTTATCCAACTAAATTTTTGAGAGCCAAACTCTTCCGGAGAATGTGAGGAATGCAATGAAGATTCTGTTTAAAGTTTGCTTTGCCGCGCTTTGCCTGTGCGCGCCGCTCTACGGCCAGGACAAGCCGCTGGCTTTTGTCGGCGCGAGAATAATCCCGATCGTCGGGGCGCCGATCGAGAACGGCGTTTTGATCGTGCAGGGCGGAAAGATCGTCGCCGTGGGCACCCGCACCTCGGTCAGCATCCCCGCCGACGCCACGGTAATGGACGTAACCGGCAAGATCATCATGCCCGGCCTGGTCGATTCGCACAGCCACATCGGCGAGCCCGCCGGGGCGGACGGCTCGGGGCCGATCCAGCCGGAAGTCCGCATTCTGGATTCGCTGAACGTTCGCGCTCCGAGCATCCAAAAGGCGCAAGCCGGCGGCATTACCACCGTCAACGTGATGCCCGGCTCCGGGCATCTGGACAGCGGGCAGACGCTTTACCTGAAGCTTCGCGATAATGCCATCAAGATCGACGATCTGCTTATCTACGACAAAAACGGCAAGTACATGGGCGGGATAAAATTCGCCAACGGAACCAACAGCCTGCGCGCGGGCGGAAGCGGCCCGTTCCCCGGCACGCGCGCGAAATCCGTCTCGCTGGTGCGCGAGCAGTTTATCAAGGCGCAGGAATACCGCGAAAAAATTCGCAAGGCCGCCGGCGACGCGACTAAATTGCCCGCGCGCGACCTGGCAATGGAAGCCCTGGTGGAAGTGCTCGACGGAAAAAGAATGGTGCATTTCCACACGCACCGCAACGACGACATCATGAGCGTGCTGCGGCTGCAAAAAGAATTCGGTTTCCGCGTCGTTCTGCAGCACGTATCCGAAGCCTGGAAAGTAGCTGACGAGATCGCCAAAGCAAAAGTACCTTCGTCGATCATCCTGATAGATTCGCCGGGCGGTAAGCTTGAAACGATGGACATAAAATTCGAGAACGGAGCGGCGCTGGAAAAAGCCGGCGCGCTCTTCGGCTTTCACACGGACGACGACATCACCGATTCGCGCTTCTTTTTGCGCATGGCGGCGATCGGCGTGCGCGGCGGGATGTCGCGCGAAAAAGCGCTCTACGCGATGACCATGGCAAACGCGATCATGCTCGATATGCAGGACCGCGTCGGATCGCTGGAGGTCGGCAAGGACGCCGATTTTATCGTGCTCTCCGGCGACCCGCTGAGCGTTTATACCCACGTGCTGCAAACCTACGTCGAGGGCAAAAAGGTTTTCGACCGCGGCAATCCCGAAGATTATAAGATCGCTGTGGGCGGCTACGGCGCGGGCGTCGACCGCCTTATCGACATCGATTGTTTCGGCGGCGATATGGAAGGAGGGCAGCGATAATGAATAATGGAAAATGGTTAATGATCAATGTTCGCTCTTCTTTGAGTCTGGGTGTCTTTGTAGCGACACTTCTACTTATTTCTCACTGCCTCCTGCTTACGGCTGCTGCCCAACTGGCGGTGAAGGGCGAAACCGTCTGGACAATGACGGGCGAGCCGATCAAAAACGGCGTGGTCCTGATCAACAACGGCAAGATCGAAGCCGTCGGCAGCGAAGCGCAAGTGACAATTCCCGCGAACTATAAAGTGTTGACCGCAAAGGTGGTTACGCCGGGCCTGATCGACGCGCACACGGTCGTCGGACTGGCCGGTTACCTGAATCAGCCGCACGACCAGATGCAGCTCGAAAGCTCTTCCCCGATACAGCCGGAGCTGCGCGCCATCGACGCCTACAACCCGGACGAAAGGCTGGTCGAATGGCTGCGCGGTTTCGGCATCACCACCATCCACACCGGGCACTCGCAGGGCGCGCTGATTTCCGGGCAGACGATGATCGTTAAAACTTTCGGCAAGACGGTGGACGACGTCATTTTAGTTCCGGCCGCGATGATCGCGGCAAATCTGGGCGAGAGCGCGCTCGCGGGACAAGGCCGCGCGCCCGGCACCCGCGCGAAACAGATCTCGATGCTCCGCGCCGAGCTTTTAAAGGCCGACGCGGCTTCCAAGAAAACCGATGCAGCGCGCGAGCTGCGGACGGAAATGTTCATCAAGCTATTGAAGCGCGAAATTCCGCTGATGGTCACGGCCAACCGCGCGCAGGACATCATGAGCGCGCTGCGTCTGGCCAAGGAATTCAACCTTCGTTTGGTGCTGGACGGCGCGGCGGAAAGCTACCTGCTGATCAAAGAGATCAAGGAAGCCGGCGTGCCGGTCATCATCCACCCCACAATGGCGCGCTCCGGGGGCGAGACTGAAAATCTGAGCATGGAAACCGCCTCGAAACTAAAGGCGGCAGGAATTCCCGTCGCGCTGCAGAGCGGTTTCGAAGGCTACGTGCCGAAAACCCGCGTGGTGCTTTTCGAAGCGGCCGCCGCGGCGGCAAACGGTTTGTCGCAGCGCGACGCCCTGGCTACGATCACCATCGACGCCGCTAAATTGCTCGGCATCGACAACCGCGTCGGATCGATCGCGGCCGGCAAGGATGGCGACCTGGCGCTTTATGACGGCGACCCGTTCGAATACTCCAGCCATTGCATCGGCACGGTTATTAATGGACAAGTGGTGAGTACTGTGGTTAGGTAATTGAAGGCGTATAAGGAAATCGAACAAACTGATTTACCTCAAGGTTAGGAAGGGTTGCTTGCGCCCGCCCTTTATTATGGGCCGAAGCAAAAATTTAAACTTCGGGAGCGGGTGCAAGCAACCCTTCCGGACCTGAGAGGCGATCATGTTGTACTTTTCTTAATATTGTCTCATCACCCAATTTCAGTTAAAATCATTCCCGCGGCAATCCCGCCGCCGACTCACCTTTTTAACTTATGAATTACATCGTCGAAATTGAAAACCTGACCAAGGATTACGAGGTCGGTTTTTGGAAAAAGAAAAAAGTGCGCGCGCTGGACTCACTTGATCTGCAGGTCGAGCGCGGCCAGATCTTCGGCTTTCTCGGCGGCAACGGCGCGGGCAAGACGACCACCATTAAACTGTTGATGGGATTGATCTTTCCGACCGCCGGCACGGCGCGGATCCTGGGCTCGGACATCGGCAGCGTCGAGATGCATTCACGTATCGGCTACCTGCCGGAGAACCCGTATTTTTACGATTACCTGACCGCGCGCGAACTGATGATGTATTTCGCCGAGCTTTTCGGCATTGAACACAGCGAACGAAAACGCCGCACGGAAGATCTGCTAACGCGCGTCGGTTTGGAAGAAGCAGCGTGGAACCGCCAGCTGCGAAAATTCTCGAAAGGCATGCTGCAAAGAACGGGTTTGGCGCAATCGCTTATTAATAATCCCGAGATCGTTTTCATGGACGAGCCGATGAGCGGCCTCGATCCGATGGGCCGCCGCGAGATCCGCGAGCTGATCGCTTCGCTGCGCGAACAGGGCACGACCGTTTTTATGTCCACGCATATTTTGTCGGACATCGAGGTGCTCTGCGACCGCGTCGCTATCCTGCGCCAGGGCAAGCTCGCCGCTACCGGCAAGCTCGACGAGCTGCTCACCCAAAGCGGTGAAACGCAAACTTTTGAAATAAATATTTGGGGAATCTCGGCCGACGAAATATCGAAAGAGATCGCTCAGATCGACGGCGCGCGCGCAACCTCCACCGTGAACGGCGCGCGCGTGAACGTAACCGATGAGACCGATGTCGATAAAGTTTTGCCGGTGGTGAGAAAGCTCGGCGGAAGATTGATCTCAGTACAGCCGGTACGACAATCGCTGGAAGAATTGTTTGTAAAGGAGACCACGGAAGCCGAATAGCAAACTCCCCACCTTTTCAAGGAGGGGTGCCGCGTTTCGCGGCGGGGTGGTTACCCGGTCGCTACCGCTCCCGGTTCTGACAAGCGCCCTCTGCACTCCCGGTTTTTTACTCCACTTTTATCGCCGTCACTTTCCAGTGAATATTGGCGCGGTTGTCTTCCTTATGAAAGCCGTCCATTACTACATTCACCGGCATTACCTGAAGGTAGTCCAGCGAAGCCTGTTTTTTAGGGATGACTATTTCGGTCTTTTCCTTGATGGTTTTTTCGGCCAGGTCGACCACGCTTACCTTCAATTCCAGGCCCGTGATGGTTTTTCCGGTCAGGTTTCTGATCTTGCCCCAGATCGACATCTGGATCGTGCCCATCGCAACGGGCGATTCGGTAGTGCGCTCGGTGTCGTTTTCCACCGCGATCTTTTTCGTCAGCGCTTCGAATTCCGGGCTGCCCTCGCGAAAAGCGCCTTCGATCGTCTGTTGCTGGTACTCTTGAGTGTTCGGCCGGTTCAGCAATAAAGCAACAACGCCGAAACCCACCAGGGCCGCAACTATAGCCGCGATCCAAAAGGCCTTTTTCGAGCCTTTTTCAGGCTTTTTATTGAGATCTTCCAGAGTTTTCATATAAATATTAGATGGCAAAAGCAGAAAAAAGTTCCTGTTTTATCTTTATTATATCTTAGCAGTTAGCAAACTAATAAGAATAACTTTAATCAGCACCGTAGAAAGCTGAAAAAATGCATCCTAGCATCCTCTCAGGTCGGGAAAGGCTGCTTGCGCCTGCCGTTTAAGAATTTCTCTTTAGTCCGACTGCAATTCAGACATAAAGGAGCGGGCGCAAGCAACCCTTCCGAACCTTGAGGTAAATCAACCTCGCTGGTTTCGCAAATGATCCGAGGAACTCTCCGCCAAGTGCCCGCTTTACTTGACATAAACCCCGGTTTTCGATATTCTTATCGTTCGTGTTTTTGCGGACATTTTAAACAGAGAAGCAATTATGAGTACATATTTTCCCAGTGGCAAAGGACTGGCTGAGGCGCGCAAATGGTATGTAGTAGATGCCAAGGGCAAAACCGTCGGCCGCCTGGCTACTGAAGTAGCACGTATTTTAACGGGAAAGAACAAGGCGGATTGGACGCCTTTCCTGGATATGGGCGATCACGTGGTGGTCATCAATGCCCGTTATGCGGTCTTCAAAGGGTCGAAAAACGACCAGAAGGTCTACCGCCATCACACGCTTTACCCGGGCGGATTGAAGGAGATCTCGGTCAAGGACAAGTTTGCCAGGCACCCGGAGCGCGTGATCGAGCTCGCGGTCAAAGGCATGCTGCCCAAGACCAAGCTCGGCAAAGCGATGGCTAAAAAACTGAAAGTTTATGCCGACGGCGATCATCGCCACGCGGCGCAAAAACCGGAAGCTATCGACATTGCGACCAGTTAAAAAATTTTAAAGGACATAGATTGTGGCAGATATTCAATATTACGGAACCGGAAGAAGAAAAACCTCGGTAGCGCGCGTTTATTTGCGCCCGGGCAATGGCGACATCAAGGTGAATCGCCGCACTTTCGAAAATTACTTCCCGAATGAAACCTTGCAGATGATCATCCGCCAGCCCTTAAAGCTGACGGAGACCGCGGGCAAATTCGACATTCTGGTTAATGTGGACGGCGGCGGTTCCGCGGGCCAGGCCGGCGCGGTGCGCCACGGCATTACCCGCGCGCTGCTGGAGTACAACCCGGATTACCGCTCGACCCTGAAAAAGGCCGGGCTCGTCACCCGCGACCCGCGCAAGAAGGAACGTAAGAAATACGGTCAAAAGGGCGCCCGTAAGAGATTCCAGTTCTCGAAGAGATAATTTTCAGTGGATAATTAAAAGTGGAGAGTGGATAAAACACTTTCCACTATCCATTTTCAGTTATCAATTATTTAATCCATTGCCGGAGCTAATCGGTTCGATTATTGAAAAAGCTTCGGCGAGTACAAAAACCAATAAGGAGAATAAGTTTTGGCAACAGTAACAATGAAAGAACTTCTGGAAGCCGGAGTTCACTTCGGCCACCAGGTTCGCCGTTGGAACCCGAAAATGAAGGAATATATTTTCGGCGAGCGCAACGGCATTTATATTATTGACCTGCAAAAAACGCAGAAACTTTTTCGCGACGCGCTGAATTACGTCACCGAGGAAATTTCCGAGCGCCCGAACAGCACCGTGCTGTTTGTCGGCACCAAACGCCAGGCGCAGGATGCCATCCGCGAGGAAGCCGAGCGCTGCGGGCAGTTTTACATCAACAACCGCTGGCTCGGCGGGCTTTTGACCAACTTCCAGACCGTGCAGCAATCGATCAAGAAAATGCGCAAGACATGGAAGAGATGAAGGAGGACGGCCGCTACGAAATGCTTACTAAGAAAGAGCGCCTGCAGACTGGACCGCCAGCACGAAGGCTTGATGAAAAACCTGGCCGGTATCAGGAATATGCACCGCCTGCCGGACATGCTTTTTGTCATCGACGTGCGCAAGGAAGAGATCGCGGTCGCCGAAGCGAACCGTTTGAATATCCCGGTCGTGGCGGTGGTCGATACCAATTGCTCGCCCGACGGGATCGACGGCCGTCATTCCCGGCAACGACGATGCGTTGCGCGCGATCCGTTTGTTCGCTTCGCGCATTGCCGATGCGATCCTGGAAGGAAAAAATCTCGGCTCTGAAGGCGGCGTAACGCCGGAAGGCGAGGAAACGGCCGAAGGAACCGCGGAAACGATGGAACCGGCCGTATCTAAAGCCGCGGCTGCGCCGGGAGCAAATGGCGCGGGAGAAGCGCCGGAAGCGGCTCCCGAAGTAACAGGGGAAACCCCGGTCGAAGAACCGCAGGAAGAACCCGCCAAACCGCCTGTCGAAGAACCGCCGGCGAAAGAGCCGGAGACCGAGGCCCCGATCGAAGAGCCTAAAAAAGACAAGCTGGAAGCGCCCGCCCAGGAGGCCGCCGCGGGAGCGTCAGCCGAGGAGGCGATAGCGACGGCGGAAAACGCAAAGGATGCGGAAGCCGAGGTGAAGGCCGAAGAAGCCGCAAGCTGAAAGACCGGTAATAAAACTTTTGCAACTCATTTATACGCGCGTAGCTCACAAATTCAAATTTTAACGGGCTACGCTTTTTTACAAAAATATTTATCGTTTTATTTATAGAAGGAGACCTTATCATGGCAGAAATTACAGCAAGCGCAGTTAAATCTCTCCGCGAAAAAACCGGCGCGGGCATGATCGATTGCAAGAACGCGCTTGTCGAATCAAACGGCGACGAAGAACAGGCGATCGAGCTCCTGCGTAAAAAAGGCATGGCGACCGCCGGTAAAAAAGCCGGTCGGGTGACCGCCGAAGGCGCGGTCGGCTCATATATTCACATGGGCGGCAAGGTCGGCGTGCTGGTCGAGATCAATTGCGAAAGCGACTTTGTCGCGCGCGGCGAGGAGTTTCAGCAGCTGGTAAAGGACGTGGCGATGCACATTGCCGCTTCGTCCCCGTCGTATGTCCGCCGCGAGGAAGTTCCCCAAAATGTGGTCGACAAGGAGCGCGAGATCGCGCTCGAACAGCTTAAGAACGACCCGAAAAATGCCAGCAAGCCGGAAGAGGTGATGGCCAAGATCATCGAGGGGCGCCTGAATAAATTTTTCGAGGAAGTCGCGCTGCTCGAACAGCCTTTTGTGAAAGACCCGGCGAAAACTGTCGGTGAACTGGTCACCGAAAAGATCGGCACGATCAAGGAAAACATCTCCGTCCGCCGCTTTACCCGCTACAAGATGGGCGAGGGGATGGAAAAGAAGACGGACGACTTTGCCGCTGAAGTTGCCTCGATGGTGGGTGGAAATTAAAACCGCTTTAGGGTTAAGATAACAAAGGTCTTAACCCTTTTATTTTATTCAGAGTTCGAATCTATGATCTATCATCTCTCAGCTATCATCTATTCCGAATGAAACGGAAAAAGCACTATTCGGAATAGATAAGAGATAATAGATGAAAACTGGTAGATAAGAATACTCAATACTGGAACATTATGGAAGCTGCTGCGACTGAATCGGTAAAACCTGCGTTCAAACGGATCCTTCTCAAACTCTCCGGCGAAGCTTTGATCGGTGAGAAAAGCTACGGAATCGACATCGTGATGGCGCAGTCCGTGGCCGAAGAGATCAAGGCCATCCACCAGCTCGGTGTGGAGATCGCCATCGTGGTCGGCGGCGGCAACATTTTTCGCGGCGTTTCCGAAAGCGCCGGAAATATGGACCGCGCCAGCGCCGATTACATCGGGATGCTCGCCACCGTTATGAACGCCGTGGTGCTGCAGGACGCGCTGGAAAAACTCCATGTTTTCACTCGCGTGATGTCGGCGGTCGATATCCCGCAGCTGGCGGAGCCTTTTATCCGCCGCCGCGCCGTCCGCCACCTGGAAAAAGGGCGGGTGGTTATTTTCGCCGCGGGAACGGGAAACCCGTATTTCACCACCGATTCCGCCGCCGCCCTGCGCGCGCTCGAGATAAAGGCGGAAGTCATCATGAAAGCCACCAAGGTGGACGGCATCTACTCCGAAGACCCGCTCACCAACCCGCAGGCCGAGCGTTTTAAGAAGATATCCTACCAGGAAGTGCTGGAAAAACGATTAAAGGTGATGGATGCTTCGGCGATTTCGCTTTGCATGGACAACAATCTGCCGATCATGGTTTTCAACATGAAAACACCGGGCAATATTCTCAAAGCCGTCAACGGCGATCTCACCATCGGCACGCTGGTCGGAGCTTAAATTTATTTTACAAGTGGAGGAGCTATGAGTTCTCAGGAAGTGATCAATGAAACCAAACCTCGCATGGAAGGCGTGGTGGAAGACCTGAAACGAAAACTGTCGAACGTCCGCACCGGGCGGGCGGCGGTCGGCCTGCTCGACGGCATCATGGTCGATTATTACGGAACGATGACGCCGCTGAACCAGATGGCCTCGATAGCGGTGCCGGAAGCGCAGCTTTTGACGGTGCAGCCCTGGGATATGTCGCAGGCCGGCGTGATCGAAAAAGCCATCATCGCCTCGAATCTCGGACTCAACCCTTCAAGCGACGGAAAAATAGTGCGGCTCCCCGTTCCACCGCTGAACGAAGAACGCCGTAAACAGCTGGCAAAACAGGTACATGACATCGCCGAGGAACACCGCGTGGCGATCCGGAACGTGCGGCACTCTTCCAACGACAAGCTCAAAAAAATGCTCAAGGACAAGGCGGTTTCCGAGGACGAGGAGCGCGGCGGGCTTGACGAAGTACAAAAATTGACCAATACTTACGTGGGCAAGATCGACGAACTGGCTAAACACAAAGAGCAGGAAGTAATGAGCGTTTAGCCGTCCCGGAGAATTAAAACAATTGAGCAAAATTAAAGGGGAAAAGGATGCGACCCTCTTCCCCTCTTATTGCACTTTTGAATACACTACTTTATTGGGGAATAACGAACGTATTCTCAGGCAATTCCGAATTAATCAAAATAACTTTGGCTTTGAAACTGGCATAAACCGACATCCCGCCGAAATCCAGCCGCTGCGAAAACTTCTCGGGTATTCTTAAACCTTCGACTTCGCGAAATTTATCAAAAGCGATGGCCGTGCTGACTTCCCTGCCCTGCGCTATGAATTTTGCTTCGATGGAATCGACCAGTCCGGTCACGGCGTCGATATAAAAATCCGTTGCGTAACCGTCCGGCGTGGTAATTTTGAACCCGCGTTTTTTCTTTTTGTCGGGTATTGCCGAAACGGCGCAACCCGAATCCTCGACCTTTTGCAGAATCGAGATCCCCAGGCGGCTCATCGGCGGTATTTGAATTTGCGGCAGGCTGTTATAAAGCACCTGCCCGTCGTACACCTGGGTAAAAGGCGCCATCGGATTGTTCAGCTCGAAACGCGATTTGTCTCCGGAGGTGACGATATAAAATGTCGACAAGATGGTTTGTGTGGAGCCGGGCGCTGAAGCGTCGGCCGTTCCGCGCATCGAAATCGATCTCAAACTTTTGAATTTATCGCCGCCATGCGCCATTTGCGCCGCCCGGGCAAGCTCGATAGGAGTAGACTGCGCCGTGATGATGATCTTAGGCGCGCCTGCGGCAACTGCAACGGACGCTGGTTCCGTGGAAGGCTTTGACGCGGCGGCGTCCTTATCGCCTTGCGCGTAAGCGCCGCCGGCGAGCAAAAGCATTCCCAGGACCGCTAAAGTAATTTTCATAATTCCCTTTTCTTAAAACTTAAAAACTAAATCTTAACGACAGATCGATCCTGCGGTTGCCGCTGTTGCTGCCGCCTCCGCCGAAGAACCCGAAGGCGCCTCCGATGCCGGTAGATTGGCCGAAACGCGACGAGCTTAGATTTCCGATCGGATTATTTCTATTAGTGACGTTAAACAGGTTTTGGAAATTTATTCCCACCGTCAGGTTGTAGGGTTTTTCACCTCCGCCACCGCCCATTTGCACCATCATTGCTCCGCCTCCGCCGGTTGCCACGGTCGGCCCGCTGCCGCCTCCGCGATTTCCGCCACCGGCCGCACCGCCGCGATTTCCACCGGCTGCTCCGCGATTTGCGCCGCCTGCGGGTGCCGCTCCACGATTTGCGCCCCCGGCGGGCGCTCCGGCTGCCGCGCCTTGCTGGCCCTGGCCGGCAGGCGGGGTTGCCGCCGCGACCGCACTTTTAGATCTGCCAAAACCGAAGGTCCGGCTGACGTTCAAATTGAAATTAAACGACGGCGGGCCTTCCGCATAGTTCCGGGGAATGATCTGCTGGCCGGCTGTCGGCTTCAGATCGAAGTTGCCGTATTGTGTCTGTACCACGCAATTCCTGATGACGGGAACCCCACCCACGCCGAAATCGCACTGGCGGTTCAGATCGGTCGCAAACGCCGGGCGGTCGTTGAAGACACTGTCCCGGTTATTATCGATACCTGTAATGATATTAAAAGGCCTGCCGGAAGCGGCCACGATGATCGGACTTAATCTCACTTTCCAGGGCGCGGTATAAGAGCCGCCCATAAAGAACATATGGCGCACGTCAAAACTGGTGCGTCCATAATCGATACTCGTGTCATAAGCGGACATCGGGGAGCTTCCCGCGCCGTCGCTGTTGCCGCTGGTCTTACCCAGGCGATAGTTGCCGAAGACGGTGAATTTCGGATTGAACCGGGTGTTAAAGTTCACGATCAACTGCTGTTGATTCATCACGCCGCTCGATTCATACAAATTTATCTGCCCCTTGGAAGGATCAGGCTGCGGAATAGTATCGGGACAGGGATCAAGCGGCAGGCAAAACGGCGCATTGATGTTGCGCGAACGCAGCATGTGCGTCGTGCGGTTAATGACGTAGGTGACCGACATATTCAGGTTCCACGGCAATTGGCGCTCGACGCTAATAGCCGCCTGGTAAGTGGTCGGCGAACGCAGGTCCGGCGCGACCCGGCGAATATTGCTCGTTTGCGGCGTTACAGCGCCCAACTGGGCCGCGGTAGGCACATTGGTCACACCGGTAAGATTAAATACCGGCTGCGCCAGCAGCGCCCGCTCTACGGCCAGATCGTCCAGGATCGTGTATTGCAGTTGGGTAACGCCGTTAAAGCGTTCTTGCTGCAAGGTGAAATTCTCATTAAAACGATCGTAAAAAATTCCCGCTCCGCCGCGGACCACTGTTTTCGGCTGTCTCGCGCCGCCCGCGCCGGGCGACCAGGCAAAGCCAAAGCGCGGAGCAAAATTTGTTTTATCGCCCATATTGGTTTGCGCCTCGTAGCGGAGGCCGAAGCTCAGCGTCAAACCCGGGCCGTATTTCCAATCGTCGGTAAAGAACCCGCCGAAATCGGTCTGTGAAACATCGGCCAGCGGTTCTCCCGTGGTGAGGGTAAACTGCGACGGGTTATAACGCGCATCGGCAGCTCCTAAAACTTTGGCGCGATACTTTTCGATCGCCGAAAGAAATCCGTCCTGGTTTATGTCAAACGGGTCACTAACAGCGGGAGTTCCGTTAAAAGTAAATGTTCCGCCGAAATTGCTTTCGGCGCGTTCTTTTAAGCTCACGCCGCGCAGGCGTATGCCCGCTTTCAGGCCGTGTTTGCCACGGGTCCAGGTGGTGTAATTCTGCAGCTCCCAGCGATCGTCGTGATTAAAGTTAAGACCGATCTGCGAGCCGCCGCCGAAGAAATCAGGTGACGCGTTTATTGCCGGGACGGAATTATCACCTTTCTGGTTTCTCCTGCTCCGGGAATATTGGAAACGGGTTTCATTGACCACGGTCGGGCTTAGTATCGCCGTTTCCGTCAACTGAACGTTCTGATCGGTGTTGTCAGTCGCGAAAGAGCGGCTGGGCAGGGTCAGATCGTTTAAACCTTGAATAGGCAGCTCACCGCGGTTCAAACTGTAGCGTCCCACCAATGTGTTCTTGTCATTGAGCGCATAATCAAAGCGGATGCTGCCACCAGTACGGCGAATTGGCGTCCGGAGCGCCTGTTGAAACGGGATGATATTAAACCCCGGGTCAAGTATCCTGGCGTTGATCACCGCGTTGTCATCGGCTTCGCGGCGGCTGAGCTCGAGGAAAAAAGAAGCTTTGTTTTTCTTGATCGGCCCGGAAAGATTTCCCCCGAAAAAACGCACCTGGCTCGACGGGCGGTTCTGCGCAAAAGGATTGCGGGAATTAAGGCTTTCATCGTTAAAGTTCATAAAAGCCTGACCGCGCAGCCTGTCGGAACCGGGTTTGGTCAGGATTTCGATGCGCCCGAAACCCAGCCGCTCGTATTCGGCGGAAAAAGGATTCTGGTTGATGCGAATTTCCCGGATCGCTTCCTTGGGCGGCATATTGCCCCCGGTAAAACCGTCGATATAAAGCTGGCCGCCATTGGGGCCGGCCGAAGGGCCTGCCAGAGCCTGCAGCGCCATCGCCAATTCGTCCGGATCGTCAGGCAGTGCTTCCAGGTCCTTGCCCTTTAGCACGGTCGCGCCGGCGTTGTTTTCCGGGTCGGTGTTGATCGTGTCGTTGTTGACGTTGACCTCTTCCCTGGCTATCTCAACGGTCAAAACAATAGCGAGCTCGGTGCGCCCCCCGGCGGAAACTGCCACTTCCGTATTTTCATAAAGCTGGAAGTTCGTCATCGTGGCCCGGACGATATAATTGCCGGGTTTCAGCCCGCTAAAGGAGTATTCCCCGTCCTTATTAGTAAGGGCGGTTTTTTCCTTGCCTACGGGATCGACCAGGATAACGGTCGCGCCGACGATCACGGCATTAAAGCTGTCGACCACCTGGCCTTGAATAGAGCCGTTTTGCTGGGCCAGAACATTGCCGCTCAGGAATAAAAATATTGATAAAAGTAAAATAGTAGCTTTGATTTTCATATTAGTCGCATTAATTATTGAAATCCTATGCGGTGTTTATTCCTAGAGCCTTGTTCTATAGAATAAAACACCGCCGCGTTAAAAATTGTGACAAGCCGCACGGGTAAATCCGTGCTAAAGCAAGTTCTTACGGCCCGCCGATGCCGTCAAGCCCGGGAATATTGATAGAAGGCGAAGACTGTTGCGGCCCGCCCTGCGGCCTCTGCATCGCAGGAGCGTTCAGAAAAGGCTCCACCCCGGCAAGCAGCTTGATCGCCGATATGCGGGTCGGGTCCTGTCCCCCTGTGCTGGATACCGCGATCGCATCGCCCACCTTCAGATCCGCCAGCGTGATCGCCGGCAAACGTTCGAGCATATCGTCCAGGGTGCCGCCGCCCGGGCCGGTCCTTATTGGCGTTCCGCCTTGTCCCGGCGCTCCGCCCTGTCCTTGTGCTGCGGGAGTCGGGCTGGGTTGCGGCGTAGTACTGCCTGCGGCCGGTGCGCCCTGTGGCGCGCCCTGCCCGGGAGGACGCTGGCCGCCCATCATCTGCATCATCACAAATCTCTGTGCCAGCTCGAGCGGAAATTTTTTCAGAATAGTGCCCTCGCTCAGCGAGATCGTAACCGGCTTTTTGGCCACCACGTCATTGATCGTGACCTCGTTTTTAGCTACGTCAATAGCGGTAATGACGCCGCCTGCGGTGCGGAAAGAACCGAATATAACCTCATCGGCGGTAAAATGCGTGCCGTCTTCGCTGCGGGTCCCGCGGGCGCGAAGCTGGTCGCCGGTTTTCACTTCGTCGTATTTTCCCGCCACCGCGTCGCTGAATTTGACCGAATTAGGCGAATAACGGCGGAATTTGGTATTGCTGGTGTCATTGATAACGATGAATTTTTCGCCCACCAGGCCGTGTAACCTCACCGTCAATTCTTTTTTAACCGGATCGACCGCCGTCACTTTGCCGTTGAGGCCCTTGCTCCAGGCTTCGCTTTCGGCCTGCTGGCGCTTGCTGATGTCCGATTTGGTCATCAGGATGATGCGGCGCGACGCCAGCGTCTTTTTGTCGTCCGACACTTTTCCGGAAGCGATCAGGCGGTCGCCCACGCCGATATCGGTCAAGGCGGCCGGGGTCGCCAGTTTCAGATCGGCCGGATTTTCCGGCGAGGCTTTTTGATATTGCGTGCTGTCGGCCAGCGTCACCGTGATATCGCCGTCTTTAGTTTTCAGCGACAAGGTCTTTTGCTCGGCGTTCATCGCGGTCACGTCACCCAAAGCAAGGGTCGCCGTGATCCCGATATCCGGCATTTTAGGCGCCGGCGAAGCCGCCGGAGTTTGGGCCATCAGACTGGTAGAACTCAAAACGATCGCGGCGATCAAAATCGATATCTTTTTCATGATTATTTCCAGGTAGCAGTGAATCTATAACTTATCTGCGTAAGTACAGTAACTTATACGCACACTAACAGTTAAAAGTTGCCTTAAAAACCTTAATATGTTAAGACACGCAGGGATATGGGAAAGTTACAATTTCTCGGATTTTTTCCAGCTGCCGCGGGAAACGCCCGTCAGCACCAGCCCGACACTGATTATCAGCATCACAAAAATGGCAAATGTCCAGATATAAGGAAGCGAGATCAAAAAGGTGCAGACAAAGGAACCGATCAGAAGCGCCAGCGCTTCCGATTGCCTGCCGCCCGGCATCATCTTTTTCAGCAGCCATTTGCCGATGATCGCCTGCAGCGTGACCCGCCCGTAGACATAGGACAGCAGAAGCAATATCAAGGTCATGACGCCGACCAGTACGCCGGCGTAATTCGGCAGAAACCCGGCGCACAGGGCCATCAATATCGTGCCGCCGAAAAATCCTAAAAACCCGACCCCGACCACCTTTAAGGACGAAAGCTGGAAGCGCGCCGCCCCCCGGCTGACCGCGCCCGGGGCCATGGTGGTCAAAACCAGCGAGATCACGAACCAGAAAAGCACCGCCAAAAGCCGGAGTGAGATAAAACTGACGGTCAATTTCGGCGCGAAGATATCGGACGGATTTTGCGCCATGTGGCGGAGCTCTTCCTCATAACCGGCCAGGACGACCGTTTCGCTTTCGGCGCCGCGCAGGGATGTTTCGTCGTCATGCTGGTACTTGCCGCCGATCACCATCACGTCGCCGCCGATAAAAGCGCCCTGTTTCTGAACCAGCACGCCGCCAACCACCGCCACGTCGCCTTCGACCCTGCCCTCGACCGTGACGTCGCAGCCAAAGCACAAAACCTGCTGCGCTTCGCTTTTGATCAGAACATTTTTGCTGAAGGAGATGACGGGATTGTCATTCTTACCCTCGATGACCATCCGGTCGTCTTCGAGTTTTATATTGACGCCATCCTGCGCAAAGCCGGCTAAAACGGCGCAGAAAACAAAGGCCAAAAGAAAAAGCGCTTGCCAGATCGCAAGCTTAAAACCGGTAAGAGAGTTTTGCGGAAATGTCGAAACGTACACTTTTACTATTCGTTAAAACTTAAAGCGCCGGAAGCGCAGGAGAAAACTCGAGCTTAAAACCAGGGACAAAATGATCACCACCAGCACCCCGAACAGCGAAAGGCCCGATTCGGAGATCAGGTACCGCGTCAGCGCGCGAATAAGAATGATCGCGCTCAAACCGATATTATAAAGAAACGCGCCGATCACGCCGCCGGCGGAATAAATAACTTTGAAGCTCCCGGAAATGATCTCCACCACACCCGAAGGTTCACCGGCCAAACCGGCCACCGCGATCAATCCGAAAAGCAGAACGCACAGCGTGACCGCCATCAAACGTTCTTCCCGTTTTCGCAGCCCGTTCAAACCGCTTTCCGCCCGCACCGCCACTTTTTTGGCAAAGTTCACCGGAAGCTCGATCTGGATCCGCGCGTCCATCGCCGCGTTCAGCGCGCAGAGCACCATTTTTTGCTCCTTGAGCGCGTTGAAACAATCCTCGCAGGCCGAGATGTGCGTTTCCAACCGCGCTTCCGCCGCCGCGTCAAGCTCGCCGTCGAGATACGCGGCCAGGTCGCTTTGCGAACAAACGGTTTCAAATTTTGCGGTTTCTTCGTTCATCAAAATACTTGGGCATCAAAATACATTAAAAATTATCAGATCCCGGAAATCCCGTTCTCGATAAATATCTGGCGCATTAATTCGCGCGCGCGGAACAGGCGGTTCTTTACCGTGCCCAGCGGCAGCCCTGTGATCTCCGCGATCTCGTCGTAACTAAGGTTCCTGCGAATGCCTGAGCACGATCAGCTCGCGGTAGCCCTGCGGCAGGCATTTCACCACTTTTTCGATCTCGCTGCGCCATTCGCTTTGTTGTCTTTCCTGTTCGGGCGACATGCGCTTGCAGGCCAGCGGCAGCTCATAAGAGCCCTCGTTGTTTTCCGTTTCCAGGCTTTGTTCGTTGGTGGAGGAGCGTCGCAGGTGGTCGATCGCGGCATTATGCGCTATCTTGTAAAGCCAGGTGGAGAATTTGTAATCGGCGCAGTAGCGCGAGCTGGAATTATAAACCTTCAGAAACACTTCCTGCGTCACGTCCAGCGCGGAGTCGTAGTCGTTCACGATACGGTAAACGTAATTCGCGATCGGGCGCTGGTAACGGCGGACCAATTCCTCAAAACTCGCCTCGCTGCCGTCCGCGGCCAGCTTCGATAAGCTGGCGGTCGGAAATGCCGAAAAGATTTTCTATTAGCGCGGTTTTCACTTTCATGACGCAAAGTTATTACGTGCAGGATTCCCTATAGGTTTCAGAGTTTAACACCAGAATGTAAAAATATGAAGAAGCTTTACGTTCAGAGTTCAGAGTTACGCGTTTACGCGTGATCACGCGTAAACGCGTAACTCTAAACTTTAAGCCCAGGAAAGGCTTGCCAGCCCGGCGGGGGCGGCTACCTCTTCGAAACCGATGCTGCCGACGGGGATGTCCAGGCCGACATCTTCCGGGCGCAAAATGGACATCGCCTGTCCCAGGGTTTCCTTCCCGATCTCGTTCAGTTTCCTTAAATTAAAATCCTTGCCGATGACCAGGAGCTTGCCGAGCAGGTTACCCGATTGTTCCTTTGCCAGGCGGTCGCGGTAAAACATCAGCAGGCGGTAGATCTCGTCGTCGCGTTCGGATTCGGTGCAGGTAATGGAACGCACCACGCCCGGTTCGCCGCGATGCACCAGCACCGCGTTAAAACCGTCGGCCTCGGAACTGATCAGCAGCGCGTCGAAATTTTTCCCGGCCGATTCCAGCCAACGCGTTTCCGCCACCGGGCGCGGCAATACCAGGCCGGCCTGCCAGCCGAGGGCGGCGAACAGATTTTCGTATTCGTCCAGGATATTGTAGCGGACGGCAGCGGCAAAATAGCGCGCCTTGCCGCTCTCATCGGGGGATAAAGACAGCCATGAAAGCCGCATTTCATTTGCCGGGGCGCCGAAACTTCTCTCCGCTTTCCACCTCAACACTTCCGCCAATTCGTTTTTCGCAGTGGGTTTCGCATCGAGAGTGATGATGGCCGCGCGCGCCGAACCGCCCGGCAGCGAAATGGACCAGCGCTTGTTGTTTCGCAGATCGGCGGCCTCCGCGGCTTCGGTCAAATAACCCGCCAGCGCCTCGAAATCCAGAATATTCGGCTCGCTGAAACTGACCTGCAATACGCCGTCCGGCATTTCCACGGTCGCCGCCTGCTTGAGAGCGAAATGCCTGCCCTCCCGGCGCAACCCGACCGCGGTAACTCTGTTCTTTTCTAAACCGATGGCTGTCCGGGAAAACTGGGATTGGTGACCTTGCTGAAAATCGACATCTAAACCTGCTTACATCTTTCTAATGATCTTTGCTAATAATCTTTGTACGCCTTACCGGTGAGGCCCTCGCCCTCGGCCAGGCTTCTACATCCTTCAAACCCTGGCGTCCTTCGGTTGAATTCGGGTCGTCGCCTTTGATCTCGTCCCATTCCGCTTTATCGGTGAGCGGGTCGACCGGGATCTCGCGTATGTACCCGGCGGTTTTGATATCTTCCAGGGACTCCGGTGATTTGCCCTTGTCCGCGCCGTATTGATCGATCATCCGGCGCATCTGCTCGAGGTTTTCCTTGAGAATGGTTTCGCGGGCGTGGCGGATAGTATAGAGATAGGTAGGCACCGCGACCGAAACCAGGATAACGATCACGAACATCGCTATCATCAGTTCCAGCAAGGAAAATCCCGCCTGTTTTTTTAACTTACCAGTCACTATATTTATCTCCGCTCATCGCTTCGGCGTCGGAATTGGAACGTATATCGAAAACATTGATCTTGTCCCAATCGGTGGCGTCCTCGTCCTGGTAAGAAGATCGTATCTTCCAATCGGATTTTCCCGTCATCGGATCGACCGGCATCTGCCGCAGGTAGACCTTGATCACTTCCTTGGTTTCGTTTATCTCCGTCGCGTTTTGCTCGTCGAACGGCTGCTTGGTAAAGTCCATCGCCGTCGGCATCCTCGATTTCACCCGGACGCCGTTCACCAGGTCCTCCAAAGTCGGCGGGTAACGGTCTATATTGTCGGTGGTGAAGATCTTGCAGTCGTCTATCATCACCCGGCTGCGCGGGTCGAATTGCGCCTGGCCGCCCGGTGAGGCTCGCCGGCAGGTTGCCGTCCGCTATATTTCCCAGCGGGCATGAACCGGCGGTATCGCGCTTGAATTCGTCTATCGCGGCGCGCACGTCGCGCAAGGTCTCGCGCAATTCCTGCTCTTTTTGCCGCCGCACGCTGTTTTGCAGTAAGGGAATCGCCGCCATGATCATGATCGACAAAACCCCCAGCGTGATGATCAGCTCAAACAGCGAGAACCCGCGCGTATCGGATCTTTGAAGTACTGCTAAATTCATCTTACTTAAAATTCAAAGCAAAATTTGCGCCGCCCGGCGACAATATATTCATCGCTTCGCCGTCGAAGCTGATCTGCGGTTTGCCGTCGGCCAGGGCCTCGATCTCGATGTAAGCCAGCACGCCTGATTCGCTCACCGACGAGATGGAGTTGAGCGACACGAAGGTCTTTCCGCCCTCGTTCAGATACGGGATGACGCTCGATTTGAATTGCTTAGCTCCGAAGATCTCGCCGTAAGTGACCGAACGCACCGCCAGCTTTTGCTCGTCGTATTTCAGCGCCAGTACCGCCACGCGGAAAGGAGCGGCAAATTTGACCAGCACCGGCATTATCATTTTCCCGCCCTTGGCCATTTCCGGTATCTCCGCGCCGAACTTGAATTCCGCCTGCGGAACGGTTTCCGCGGCCGGCTCGACCAAAGAAGTCTGCTTGACCGCGACCGGCTGGTCGGCCTGATCGTCCGAAGCGTTAAAGGCCTTGCCGATATCCAGCGTCCTGACGTTTGTCTCTATCGGGCGCAATTTTACCGCCGGATCGCTGACCGTAACCACGTCAGTTTTATTTTCCGGGGTTGAGCTTACGGCTTCACCGGTGGCGACAGTCACTGGGGGTTTTGTTTCCGCGCCGTCGACTGTTTTTGCCGTGCCGCCGCCGCTGCTCGGAACGTACCCGGGCAATTCCGGCTTCTGGTCGGGAAGCTGCACGACCACATTGTTGGATGCGGGTGTCCGCAGCGAAGCGGTGTTATTCACCCGCCGCACGGAAGCCAGGTATTCTTCCCTATCTTCCTGGTACACCATTGCTTCGAGCGAGCCGCTGGTCGGTGAAACCACCGAGCCCGTCGGGCGCAGCTCTACATCTTCAGGCAGGATGATGGGCGCGCGCAGCACGCGCGGCGTGATCGCGATCACGATATCGACCTGGCGGTTGCTATTGGTCGGAACGGAGAATAATCTGCCCAGTATCGGGATCAAGCCCAGTAAAGGAAGCCCGGATCTCTGTTTGTCAACAGTGCCTTGCGCCACGCTGGCCAGCAGCATTGTCTTGTTGTTCTGGACCCGCGCGGTGCCGGTGATCGAGCGTTCGCTGAAGGTCGGCGTTTCGGTCTGTTCGCCGGAAACGTCTTTCGATTCGATCGACATTTTCACCTGCACGTCCTGGTTGGGGAAAACGATCGGGGTGAACTTGAGCGTCAAACCGACCTGTTCGTAATTGAACACGTCACCCACCACGCCGTTGGCTGCATTGTTGTTATTGCCGGTAAAGAACTGGGCCGATCTCACCGGGACGCGCTGCCCGATCCGCGCCATCGATTCCTCGTTATTGAACGCATGAACCTGGGTCGAGGCGATCAATCTGGTATCGCCTTTGGTCTGCAAGGCGGAAATGGCCGCTCCTGGTATTGAAAGAAATGTTCCCATCGCCTGGTTGGTCAACCCGGCTCCGATAATGTCCTGCGCTGCATTAAGGCCGCGAACGCCGGAAAAAAGCCCCCCGGTAAATCCGCCCAGATTTCCCAGCGTATCGGCTGTTCCGATCTGATTTCCCAGCTTCAGCAGGTCGCGTTTATTGACCTCGTAAATATTCACGTCCATCACTACTTCGGCGCGGTCTTTATCCAGCGATTTGATGAGCTTTTCCATCAGCCGGATATTTTCTTCCGTGTCGCGCAGGGTCAGGCTGTTTGTGGATTTATCTATCTGCACAAAGGTCTGCGTTCTGCCGGGCTGTACCGGGATCGCCTGCTGGATGATCTTCGCTACGTCTTCCGGGTTGGCGTTGCCGAGGTAAAAGGTCCGCAGAACAAGCTCGGTGAAAAACTGCCGGCGCTGCTGGTCGGCGACGAGAATGGTTTTCGGGCCGATCTTTTGAAAAAAGAGCCCTTCCTGTTTAAAGATGTAATCCAGGGCGCGGGCCGCCGAAACGTCCTTTAAACTAATGCCGAAGGTGCGGTCTTTCCAGGGCGTCCCTTTATCGAAGAGCACGTTCAATTCCAATTCTTCGGCCAGCTGCTTGATGGCGTCCTTTAAAGGCGAACCTTCCGCGTATTTATAGTTACCGACCTTTTCCAGTTTTTGCGACACATAGTCCGCCGACTTCACATCACCCGGACGGTATGCCGTCTGCACCAGCGAAACCGAATCGTTCGATTTATCGCCCGGAAGCTTGACCCCGTTTTCCAACTCTCCCTGCAGCCGCACCATTCGCTCCATCTCGGCCCTTGCCAGCTGGTTGGTCGGATCGTAAGCATAGGCCCTGCGAAAAGCGTTGTAAGCGCCGACATAATCTTTCTGCTCGGCCAGCGCATTACCGCGCTGCACGAACATTTGCGACGCGTTAAAAAGCGCGCGGTGCAAGTGCAGCCGGAACTCGGCATTCTTCGGGTTGGCCGCCACCGCCAGGGCAAATTTCTCGGCGGCCAGATCCCATTCCTGGGCCACCTCGTGTTTCATACCCTCTTTGAATTCTTTGTCGCCCTTTGACGCGGCTGCCACGATCGAAACGGACAGGAGGCAGAAGATCACGAGCAAAGCTGTCAGGTGTCTGAAAAAAGCAGGAATTTTCATAGGTTTTCTCTGTAAATGTTTAATTTTCTTATTATTACTTTAATCCCGGCGGCCGGTAAAAAATAATCGGCTTTCGATCCGGGTTACACGCTGAAAACCGCGCTAAAGTTGCAAAAGTTGTCTTTCGCGGGGACTTTAGGGCGCATCGGTTCAACGGGCAAATTTTCAACCAAATCCTCAAAAAAATCAATGTTTTAAAGTCGATTTACCGGATCTCTTCAACAAACGTCACGCGGTTGATCTCATGCAGCGTGGTCACGCCGGTAAAGACTTTCTTCACAGCCGACTCGCGCAGGCTGGAGAGGCCTTCCTTTTCCGCCTGGCGCCGGATCTCGGAGCCGGGACGCCGCTCGATGATCATCTCGCGAATCGTGATCGGACATATCGAGAAGCTCGTGGATCGCGGTTCGGCCGCGATAGCCCGTGTGGTTACACGCGTCGCATCCGACATTGATATAAAGCTTCACGCCGTTTTCCACCTGCGCCCGGGTCAGCCCCGAAGCCGTCAGTTCTTCATCCGACGGTTGATAGAGACGTTTGCAGGTCGGGCAGAGCAAGCGCACCAGCCGCTGGGCCAGCACGCAGTTGAGCGACGAAACGAAGTTATACGGCTCGACGCCCATGTTCAGGAAGCGCCCGATGACGTCGATAACGTTGTTCGCGTGGACGGTCGTGAACACAAGGTGACCCGTCAGCGCCGATTGGATCGCGATCTGCGCGGTCTCCTCGTCACGGATTTCTCCGACCATGACTTTGTCCGGATCGTGGCGCAGGATGGAGCGCAGGCCGCGTGCGAACGTCAGCCCCTTCTTTTCGTTCACCGGGATCTGCACGATGCCCTGCAACTGGTATTCGACCGGATCCTCGATCGTGATGATCTTGTCCTCGTCGTTTGCGGATCTCGTTGAGCGCGGCGTAAAGCGTGGTCGTTTTACCCGAACCGGTCGGCCCCGTTACGAGCACCATCCCGTACGGCTCCTTGATGTAGAGCCGGAAGCGCTTCAGATCGTCGGGGTCGAAGCCGACCACGTCGAGATTCAGGTTCTTGAATTCTTCGTTGATCTGTTCTTTGTCGAGAATACGGATCACGCAGTCCTCACCGAAGGCCGATGGGCAGGATCGAAACACGAAAATCAACCGTGCGGCCTTTGTAACGAACACGAAAACGTCCGTCCTGCGGGATGCGCCGCTCGGCGATGTCCAGTTCGGACATGACCTTGATACGCGAGATCAGCGTCTGGTGATACGCGATGTCGATCGGGATCGACCTTGGCATACAGCGCGCCGTCGATGCGAAACTTCACATGCACGTCGCGGTCGCCGGCTTCGATATGAATATCCGAAGCGCGCGATTCCATCGCGTTGTAGACGATGGTGTCGACAAGCTTGATGATCGGCGACATGTCCGAGTCGGTCGCCAGGCGGTCGAGATCGAGCACCTCTTCGCCCTGCTCGGTTTCCTTGACCAGCGAGATCTTGAAAGGTCGAGCGGCTTCCTGCAGCACGCGCTGGGTCGCGTCGCCTTTCTCAGGATCGACGTCGATCGCACCGGCGTCGCGACGTACGGGAACGATCCGGACGTTGAGTGCATTCTCCAGCTCGTCAAGCCGCTCGAGGTTGGTCGGGTCGGCCATCGCCGCGTGAAGATTTTGCCCTTCACGCTTGAGCGGCACGAAGTGGTTTCGCAGCATCAGCTCGACCGGGATCTTCGCCAGCTCCTCGTGATCGATCGGGGAATGTTGCTCCGGCGGCAGCAGGTCGATGTACGGAAGCCGGTAGCGCTGCGCCAGCTGCTTTCGCCTCGATGACCTCCGGCGGTTCGTTTTCCACGAAAATGCCGCATGGCCTTCGTTTCTTCTGTTCCCTGAGGCGCTCCCTGAGGCTTAATGTTATTTTCCGTATTTTCTGCCATTAAATTTCCTTGAATTGTTATCAGTTCCTACCCGGCCCGGCCGAGATCATCTGCAATGATCGGCAAATAGATCGCCAGCAGGATCGTAACGATGAAAGCCGCCATGATAGCCAGGATAAAAGGCTCCAGCAGCGTCGTTAGCTGCTCAAGCCGGACTTCGGCCTCGGCGTCGTAAAATGGCGATACTTCATCGAGCATTTCCTTGAGCGAGCCGGAGCGTTCGCCGATGCCGATCATGTCGAGCCCCAACGGGGGTATCCAGTTCGCTTTATCCAGCGCTTCGGTAAAGCCTCGGCCCTCGCGGATCATCGGCAGCACCGCCTGGCTGCGGCGGCGAAGCTCCAGATTGTTGATGGCCTGCGACGCGATGTCCCATGAATCCGGCACCGTGATACCGCCCGAAAGCAGCGTCGACATCGAGCGCGCCAGTTGGGCCGTGGTCACCTGTCTCAACAGCGTCCCGCCGAGCGGGACCCGTAAAAGAAGATTATCCAGGATCAGTTTTCCGCTCGGCGACCGCAGCCAGATATAAAGAAATACCCCCAGGACGAGCAGCAGCGGCGCTATCCAGATGATGTTGTTCGAAAGCGTGGTCGAAACCGAAAGCACGATGACCGTGACCGTCGGCAGGCCCTGTTTTGCGTTCAGGCTTTTAAAGAGCTCCGACATCCTCGGGACCATATATAAGCTGAGAAAAGAAACCATCACAACGGCGGCGACCAGCAAAAAAGCCGGATAAGCCAGCGCCCCGCGGATCTTCCGGCCGAGGCTCGACGCTGCGCTTCAGGTAAGTAACGTAACGCGCAAGCACGTCGTCCAAGGCGCCGCTTCTTTCCCCGGCCAGGATCGACGCCGTGTAGATTCTCGGAAAGATCCTCTGCGATTCGAACGCCTCCGAAAGCGGCATGCCGCTCTTGATCTTTTCCTCGACATCACCCAAAACCGAGCGCAGGGAGCCCGAAGCGGAGCGGTTTTTGAGCATGTCGATGGATTGTAAAACCGGAATGCCCGCGCGCAGCAGCGCCGAAAGCTGCTGGTTGAAAAGGAGGAAATCTCCCTGCTTGACGCGCGCCTTTCCGCTTCTGCCGCCCGAAAGCGCCAGCGAAAGCCCCGATTCCGCCGAATTGATGGCGAAAACGCGAAAGCCTTCGACCTCCAATTTTGCTTTGGCGTCGTTTGCCGCGGCCGCTTCAACGATGCGGGTGATTATCTCTCCTGAGGGGGTGCCTAAACGGCAGATAAATTCAGCCATTTTTTGATCAATTTAGTGTGCCGGCGGTCTTTGTTTGCGGCCGCCCGGGCCAAACGGTGAAATCCGATTATAACACGCTTTTTTCCAAACAAAGTTTCAAATTTAAAACGGGCGCCCGAACAACATTTTCCCAATTATCAACATCATACAAAGAATATGCTTGCCAGCAGGTCAGGCGTCCCCTAAAATGAATTTCAAGCACTGAATTCAGATATCTTCAATATAGAATCCAGCTTGAATTGAACGTTTTTACACAGGGGCGCTTATGCTTTGATGCAAATTAAGCGCGGAGGGTTTATGGCTGTGAGATTTTTGGGAAGGGTCAGCCGCATTCTATTCGGATTATGCGTTGTCATGTTATGCGCCGGGGCGGCCTTCGCCCAGAAGCCGGCGCCCACCCCCACTCCGGATTACGACGACGAAAAACCGATCCCGGTAAACACCGATCTGGTGACCGTGACCATGACCGTTACCGATATGTACGGGCGTTACGTTTCGGGGTTGAACAAGAATGCTTTTACCATTCTCGATAATAATGTAGAGCAAAAGATCGCCTTCTTCAGCGATGCCGACGCCCCGGTTTCGGTGGGCATTCTCTTCGACATCTCGGGCTCGATGAGCGGCGATAAGATCAGCAAGGCGCGCCAGGCGCTGGGCCGCTTTATTGCCACCAGCCACCCTTCGGACGAATATTTTTTGATAGCCTTTAACAGCCGCGCCCAACTTTTGATGGACCGCACGCGCAACGGCGACGCCGTGCTCGACAAGCTGACCCTGGTGCAGCCCAAGTCCCAAACGGCGCTTTACGACGCCTGCTACCTGGGGGTGGAAAAGGTCACCCGCGGCGCGCACCAGAAGAAAGCCATCCTGATAATCAGCGACGGGCAGGACAATAATTCGCGCTACAATTTCACCGACGTTCGTCGTTTATTAAAGGAATCGGACGTCACGGTCTACGCCGTGGGGATCTTGGGCAGCGGCGATTACGGCTCGCCCCTGGGAATGACGGGGCAATCCTTTTTGGACGAATTGTCATCTGTTACCGGTGGGAAAACGTTCTATCCCACGACCGGCGTGGAATTGGACGAAATATTTGAAAGGATAGCTTTGGAGCTGCGCCACCAATATTCCATCGGTTATTACCCGAACGATTTTGTGCCCGACGGAAAATGGCGCAAAATAAAGGTCAAGGTAAAACCGCCGCGCGGTTTGCCGCGTTTGGGCGTGCGCTCCCGCGAGGGCTACTATGCCTCGCCCAACGTAGATGACAAATTTTGATTATGAAATTTTTTAACGCCAGGAAAGCGTTTCTATTCCTAATGCTCATCGGGGCCGCGGGTTTGGCTTTTTACGGATCCGACAATTCCCGGGCCCAAACCGCAACTCCAAAACCGTCGGCCACGCCCCAATCGACACCGGCCCTGAAGACCACCCCGGTCGAAGACGATGAACCGTTCATGGTCGATACCGAGCTGGTGAATCTCAGCGTCCGGGTAGTGGACCGCAACAATAAACCGGTGGGCGTTCTGGGACAGGGCGATTTCCAGGTCTTCGAGGACAACGTAGCGCAGCCGATCGAGTTTTTCAGCAAGGAAGAAGTGCCGGTCAACTACGCCCTGGTGGTGGATAATTCCTATTCCCTGCGTTCGCAATTGGAAAAAGTGATCGAGGCCAGCAAGATCCTGGTCAACAGCAACCGCGCCGGCGACGAGACCTGTTACATCCGTTTCGTCAATTCGGAAAAGATCACTATCGAGCGGGATTTTACCGCCGATAAAGCGGCGTTGATCGAAAAGCTGGAAGATATGTACGTCGAGGGCGGTTCGACAGCCGTGCGCGACGCCGTCTTTCTGGCCGCCGAAAAGGTCGACGAATACGAAAAAACCAGGAACCCGAACGAGAGAAAACGCCGCGCCGTGATCCTGGTGACCGACGGCGAGGACCGCGATTCCTTTTACCAGGAACAGCAGCTTTTCCAGATGCTGCGCGAAGCCGACGTCCAGATCTACACGATAGGGTTTGTCGGCGAGCTGGACAAAGAAGGCGGTTTTATCCGCAAAAGTCCGCAAAATAAGGCCATTGCCCTGCTCAACAGGCTGGCGACGGAAACGGGCGGCAAGGCTTATTTTCCCGCTTCAGTGGCCGAGCTTCCGCAGATCGCGCGTGACATCGCCGGGGAGCTCCAACCAGTACTCTCTCGGCTACGCCCCGACCAACGATAAAAAGAACGGGACGTTTCGCAACATCCGCGTGGTAGTGGCGGACGGCCCGAAAAAGGAAAAAAGAATAGCCCTGACACGGAGCGGGCGCACGGCGGTACTGGACCAGAAATCGGCCCCGGTATTTCAAAAGCCGACTCCGAGCCCGCCAAAACCATGAAGTTTAGAGTTACGCCTTTAGGCGTGATTCTTCAAAACTCACGCGTAAAAAGAATATGGAATATGCTTTCGGGTGATTTTTTGAAGCTCACGCGTAAACGCGTAACTCTGAACTTTTTGACAACGAGAAAAGTTGCTTTATCATCTAAGTTTGCGTTTCGATTACTTTTACGAGGAGACAACCGCGTGCATTTTAGTTTTAAGGGTTTTATTTCGGGCCTGGCTTTTATTTTACTTGCCGCTTTGCCGGCAAGTATTTCCGCTCAGGAAACCCCGCCAGCCGCGCCCGTGGCCACACCGCAACCGACACCCCAGGAAAAACCCGTAAAACCGGACAAGAACGCCCCGGTGGTATTCACTGCCGATCAGATAGCCGAAGGCGCCATCCTGATCTACGGCGGGCGCGCCTCAATGGGCCAGATCAAACGAACCACCATGGAGCGGGGAAAGATCGCCGTTACAGTTGCCGACGGCACGACGGATAACGCTCTTTACGAGAAAAGAATAATCCGCGGGGAAAATATTGAAAAAGACAAATGGCGGATCGACCAAAGATACCCGTCGGTCGAATTCGCCCTGGTCTATAACGCCAAGATCTTCGGTTTGCTGAACGCTCAGGTCTTTACTCCCCGCCAGGATGCGATCAGCGCCTTCGAAGCGCAGATGCTGCACGGCCTCGACGCCCTGCTGCGCTACAAGGAAAACGGCTCGAAGCTGGAATTGGGTGAAAAACAAAAGAGCATGGGCGTGGAATATTACGTGCTCGACGTGATCGATAAAAATGACCGGAAAACCCGTTTTTATATCAGTACCAAGAGCCTGCGCGTGATGTCGCTGGAATACACGGTAGACGCCGTAAAACACGTCCGCAAATTTCACGATTACCGCTATGCCCAGGGGATGCTGGTGCCCTACCGCTCCGTTCTTTTGGTCAACGATAAGCAGACCGAGGAAACCTGGATATCGACGGTGACCTACGGGCAAAGGGTGGAAGAATCTTATTTCACCGAAAGTTAGCCAAGAATTTGGAACTTTACCGGGCCTCAGGCGTGAATCAATTTGGAAGTAGCTTGAGCTCTTTGGTAAATCAAGCGCGGCAAGCAACATATCAAGGTTAAAAGCCGCGTTAATTTTAACCAAAATAATAAAAGGCACGTTTTTTGATGAAAGCTCTGACTTCCCCGGCTGATCTCGACTTTCAGGCCAAGATGCCTGAATTATCGGCTCCATCTGCCAGAAGGTCGGATCATGATCTTTTAGAAGCGACAAAAAACGGCGACGAATCGTCTTTTGCCGAACTGGTAAGCCGTTATCAAAACCAGATAACGAACTATATCTACCGGCTCTTGAACGATTACGAGGAAGCGGTCGACCTGGCGCAGGAAACGTTTGTGCGGGTCTATTTCGCGGCCGGGCGTTATCACACGCATTTTGCCTTTTCGACCTATATTTATCGTATAGCGACGAATCTGGCGATCAGCGAAATGCGCCGCCGCAAGCGCCGGAAGCTGATGTCACTGACCGGGCTTTTCCAAAACGAAGAGTCGGACGGCGACAAGGAATTCGACCTGCCGGACGAAGAGATATTGCCGGACGTCGCGCTGCTGGAAAAGGAAAGAGGCGAGGTGATCACGAGAGCCATCGCTTCGCTGCCGGAAAAATACCGGCTGCCGCTGGTTTTGCGCGAGGTGGAAGAGAAAAGTTACGAGGAAGTGGCGGAGATACTGGATCTGAGCCAGGGTACGTTGAAATCACGTTTGAGCCGCGGACGCGGCCTGTTGCGGGAAAAGCTGAAAGGATATTTTGCTGGGTAAAAAATGGCATTTGAGGAATTAAGAATAGAAATGAAGTGCAAAGATTTCCGCATCGAGGTTGAAGAGGGATTGAAAGGCGAGAGCCTGTCCATCATTGCCCAGGATCACGCCGCAGGCTGCGCTCCCTGTCACGAATTTAATCAAAAACACGTTGAGTTCCGTGAATGGCTGATGGTCTGTGAAAAGATCACCGCGCCAAAGGATTTTCAGTTCGGCGTGCAGAGAAAGATCGCCGGCGGCCAATACGCGCATTCGCATGGCTGGGCGTGGAGCAGGTTGCAATATATCGTTCCTTCCGCGGGGCTGGCGGCGGTCCTGGTCCTGGTGGGAAGCTATCTTTTCAATTATCAAAATGTATCGACCGACCCGGCCGGCCCGACCGCTTATGTTGCCGAATCCGAAAACCGGAACCCTGAAACGGCCAAAGATGAAGCCGTTCCGTCAACGGTAGTAGTCCAACCGGAAAATTCTTCGGAAACCCAAAAACCGGGCGACGAAAAAACCCTTGCTGCGGCCAATGTAAATAAGCAGAATAAGAACGCTCCTGCGGCTATTCAGAAAGAGGGGCCGGGAGGCTCGCTTGATTCTACCGTTAAGGAAGTTAAAGACCCGAAAACGCCTAAAGGCATTAATCTGGCACAGGAGGGCCCCGTGCAGTCCCGGTTGCTTCAGCTTGGCGTGATCACGGGAAGAGATAGCAGCGGCTTGATAAAGGTTTCGGGCTTTACGAAAAAGAGCTCGGCCGCGGGCTCCGGCGTCAAAGTGGGCGACACGGTCGAAGGCTTGAATGGAAATGTCCTGACGGTTAAACGCGGCGGGCAGGCTTTGCAGATCACGATTCAGTAGTTCGGAGTTCAAAGTTCAAGGTTAAAGTTTAGAGGCGGTCTTTGACCGCCTTTTTCGTATTTTTGACGTAATTCGTTTTGCAACTAGCCACTGAGAACCACCCCGGCGCCAAAGCGCGCCACCCCTCCTTCGTAAGGAGGGGAGTTTTGGTGGGTGTTCTTAAAATTCCCCTCCTTACGAAGGAGGGGTGCCCGAAGGGCGGGGTGGTTCTCTGCCCACTCAACTTCGCATCGCTAATTTACCCGGTCGCTACGGCTCCCGGTTCTGACCACTGACCACAGCCCCTAACTCTCCAATCTGTAATTCGAAGCTTCCTTGGTTATTATCACGTCGTGCACATGAGATTCGCGCAAGCCCGCGGAGGTGATGCGGATGAATTTCGCTTTGTCCTGCAGCTCGGCGATATTGTGGCAGCCCGTGTAGCCCATTCCCGCGCGCAGGCCTCCGACCAGCTGCGTGACCATATCGGCCAGTGTTCCTTTGTACGCCACGCGCCCCTCGATCCCTTCGGGCACCAGCTTTTGTTCCGACATCGTGTCTTCCTGTAAGTAACGGTCCTTTGAGCCCTGTTTCATCGCGCCGATCGAACCCATCCCGCGGTAGGATTTGAAAGTCCTGCCCTGGTAAAGAATGGTCTCGCCGGGAGATTCTTCCGTCCCGGCAAAAAGCGAGCCGATCATTACCGTATCCGCGCCCGCCGCGATGGCTTTTACGATATCGCCGGAAAATTTCACGCCGCCGTCGGCGATGACCGGAATGCCTTCCGGGGCGGGCCTCGGCGATGCATTCCATGATGGCGGAGATCTGCGGCACGCCGGCGCCCGTCACCACGCGCGTGGTGCAGATCGAGCCCGGCCCGATACCGACCTTGATCGCGTCCACGCCCGCTTTCACCAAAGCTTTTGCCGCTTCACCGGTGGCGATATTTCCGGCCACGATCTGGGTTTCGGGAAAATCGCGGCGAATTCTGCGCACCGCTTCTATCACCCGCGAAGAATGCCCGTGGGCGGTATCGATCACGATGCAGTCCACCCGATTCTTGATAAGCTCGGCGGCGCGTTCGGCAAAATCCCCGGCGGCGCCGATCGCCGCCCCCACGCGCAGCCGCCCCAGCTCATCCTTTGCCGCCAGCGGGTATTTGATGGCTTTCTGAATGTCCTTGACCGTGATCAAACCCTTCAAATGCCCGGTTTCGTCAATTACCAGAAGTTTTTCGATGCGGTGTTTCTGCAGCACGCTTTTGGCGGCGTCGAGCGTGGTTCCGACCGGCACCGTCACCAGCGGCTGCGGCGTCATCACTTCCGAGACCGGTATCTCGTAACGCGTTTCAAAACGGAGGTCGCGGTTGGTGATAATGCCCACCAGGACGCCGTCCTTATCGACCACCGGCACGCCGCTGATCTTGTAATTTTCCATTACTCCCAGCGCGGCGCTTACGGGGCGGTCCGGAAAGATGGTGACCGGGTCGACGATCATTCCGGATTCGCTGCGTTTTACCTTGTCCACCTCTTCCGCCTGTCGCTCGATCGAAAGATTTTTGTGGATCACCCCGATGCCCCCCTGCTGCGCCAGCGCGATCGCCAGGTTGGCTTCGGTCACGGTGTCCATCGCCGATGAACAAAGCGGGATCTGCAGCTTGATCCTGCGGGTGAAATTCGTCGCCGTGCTTACTTCGTGCGGCAGCACCTCGGAGTAATCCGGCAGCAGCAGCACGTCGTCAAAAGTTAAACCTTCTTTGATATCGAATGAATCCATATATTTACCAACTCTTTATTAAAACGAATAGAACGCGGATCGGACAGATAAAGCTGATTTGCGCGGATTGCTTAAATCGGCGTTGATCTGTCTCATCTGTGTTATCCGTGTACTATTCTTGCTCAATTTATTCATAAACAAAAAAGCCCGCATTCAGGCATGCGAGCGTTGTCTTACTCCAAATAGTTATTCGAACCCCGGCGGGGTTCAATGTGTCGAAAACTTTCATAGAGCTAATTCGGCTTTCTCGGTGTAATGACCGTCGGCGCCAAAACCGGTTTCGGCGCCGGTGTTCTTACCGCCGTCACCCCCGCCACATTTGCCGCGGGCGTCGGCGTTTTTGCCGGCGTCGCGGTAGCTTTCGGCGTCGGCTTTGGCGTCGTAGCAGCCGCCACGTTATTGCCGGCGGTGTTTGTATCCGAAACCGGCGGCCCTTCGCCCAGCGTGATCTGCCCGCTCTGCAGTATCTGCGCCGCGTTGTCTTTGTTTATCTCGAATTTAATGACCGAATCGGAGGGTTTGAGCGGCTGGCCCGGCAGCGTTATCGGTTTGCCGTTGAGGATCAACTGCAAATTTCCCGCCTGGGATTTCGAATAACTGATCTTTACCACGTTCTTCGGATTTAAGATCCTCGGCTCGTCGGCTCTGATACCCTTATCCACCGGCTTTTCGTCATCCACCTTGGTGCTGACAAAAGGAGGCTCGCCTCCGGCCCCGACCATCGACCTCAATTCCACTTTCAACTGATCGCTCAAAGGCACTTCGGATGCCGTGGAATTGTTCGCATTTGTGTCAGCGCTGGAATTCGCCGGGGTTGGACGGGGAGGAATTTTGGCCTGCTCGGGCGGCGCGCTCCGGTACCACTGCACCAGCAAAAGTATCCCGCCGGTCATCAGCACCAAAATTATCACGGCAAAGATCAGGGACGAGGCCGAGCTGCGGTTCCTGTCGTCGGTCAGCACCATCGGGCGGCGATAACGGTCGTCGTCGTCTTCAGAGGCCGTCTGGGTCGCCAGCAGACGGGCATAATCGTTCAAAGCTTCCTGCTCGTCAACGCCGACATACTTGGCGTAAGCCTTGATAAATCCCTTATTAAAAACCCCGCCGGGCAGCGGTTTATAATTATTTTCCTCGATCGCTTCGAGATAGCGGGTGGCGATGCGAGTCTGGGCCGAAACCTCACTCAGAGTTATACCGCGAGCCTCACGTGCCAGCCTTAGTTTTTCACCTAAAGATTCTGCCATTTCGCCTAACTTTTAGTCTGCCGATTTTAATTTTTTTGTAACTGACCTTTTGGCGTGGATCGAATCGCCCCTCCAACCTGTCAAATTGCCTGCGACGCCCCCATTGTTAAACTGAAAATATATCCTTTGCCGGAGAAAAATGCAATCAAGTAGCATATCCTGGTGATATAATTCTTTTCCCTACAATAAAAAGTACAACCAAAGCGTAAGGATTACGGTTATTTTTGCATTAATTGTGAGCGCCGCAGCCGCGCCGTTCGTCTTCCCCGGGACAACGGACAATAAGTAAAAAAGAAGAAGTACCGGTTTCGGCGGAACAAAGCAGCCCGATAAGGCTCAATTTTCCCGTAAAGGAGAAATAATATGAAAAATATTATGGTAAGAAACGCCGCGCTCGCGCTTTTAACGATATTGGTCGCCGCGACGATGCTCTCGTGCGATGATGAGATCATCCAAAGGTATCAAACCCATTACTTGCCGAATAACAATAACCAGGCCCCGTCGAACGGAACGGTCAAAGTCACTTTTCTGGGAACCTCGATGCTGTTGTTCGACGACGGCCAAACGAAGTTCCTGATCGACGGCTTTATCACCCGGCCGTCCCTCGGGGCTCTCGCGTCTCCGATCCGGACCAACCAAAACGCGGTGAATACCGCCCTGACGCGGGCCGGGATCGGCCAGGGACAACTCGCGGCGATCTTTACCGCGCATAGCCATTACGACCACGTGCTCGATGTCGCTTATATCGCGCAAAGGACGGGGGCTAAACTGTACGGCTCGGATTCCACCCTCAACGTCGGCCGCGGCGGAGGTTTGCCGGAGTCTCAAATGGCCCTTTCCGAGCATGGTACGGAAGTGTTCATCGGCCAGTTCGTGGTGACCGTCTTAAAGTCCAAGCACTCGCCTCCCCCTCCGCTGATCCCTAACGATGAGGGCCAGGTGATAGCTCAGCCGCTCAATCAGCCCCGCAGGTTTGGCGACTTCAAGGAGGGCGGGTCATTCGACATACGGATCAAACATGTCAACGGCTCGATCCTGGTGAAACCGTCCGCCAATTATACTCCCGGAGCGATGGACAACGTTCGGGCCGATGTCCTTTTTCTCTCAACAGGCAACCTGGGACGGCAGAATTTGGCGTTTCGTACCGCTTATTACAATGAAACCGTGGCCAAGGTGCGCCCCAGACTGGTGATCCCCATCCACTGGGATAATTTTTTCAAGAAACTCAGCGACAGGCTTGAAGCCACCGGTGATACTCCCGACGCCTTCGACTTCCTGATCAACCGGCTGCAAACGGACAATATCAGGTTCGGAATTTTGCAGGGTTACCAAAGCGTGATCTTGTTCAACGGTCAAATTCCTTAAAGGTGAGAGAACTATCGTGGGCGAAGCGGAGCCGTGCGGGGTCACGGGTCGGCGCAAACGTCCTTGTTCGGATCAATCTTATCAAGATACAATACCGTCTTTACCTGATCCCGTGAGATGGTTACCGCAGTATTCTCGTCTTTACGAATAATGTAATCGCTATCGGTCGCCAGCAGCAGCGGCATCGGCTTGGTTGCGATTAATTGAACTTCCTCCGGTGAAGCGATCCGCGCTTTATCGTTTTCACATAGATCAAAATTCTTCTGGATCATCCAGGAATTTTGTTTGTTGGCCTCCAATAGTAATTGCACTGTAAGTGGTTTGCCGCCGCCATAACGCACCGAGATTTTTGGGAAAATCTCGGTGGCGAAGAAACCGAGAAAAAATACAAACATAAAAATAGCTCCAACCCCCGACAACATCTTCATGCTTTGATATGAACTTTTACTCCATGATAATCTGTACAAGTGTAAAGTAGTAGTAACAAAGAAAAAATATAATATTGTAAGAGTAAGCACTAGTAGTGAGACCAAAAAAACTCTCCGCGTTTCTGCTTCAAAAAAAATATTCAAGATTATATATTCAAGAAAAAATAAAGGAACTACCATCACGATTCCCAATGCTACAAGAAGTATTTTGCTCCCCTTAGAGTCAAAAACCTTGAGCGGATCTTTTAGAAAGTATGCCATCCAAATAACCGGTAACATGGGTATAATTAAAATCAAGATTGCCCAAGCTCCGGCAAACACGTAAGTAAATTTGAATAGGCTAACGTGATACACGCCAAAACTTCCCAGATACAAACTTTCCACGAAAATACCCAGAGCGTAACAAAAAGCCACAACGCCGAGAACCGTTTTACCTATTACTTCGATATGGTCTTTGAAATTTGCGGGATTAAATTCTGATCGTTCTTCTTTGACGTTTTTACGAAAGACTCGTTTTCGCGGCAGGGGCTTTTTTCTTAGCGGCATAGAATTCCTTAAAGTAAATGAGAGTAAAAAATCCTGTATGGCGCTAAATATAAGATGTTTTGCCAAATGTGTCTATAACTGTGACAGTTGTGACATATGTGACACCCTGTCACATATGTCACAACTGTCACAAACTGCCGTCCCTGTTTCGTGTTATTTCGTGTATTTTCGTGGTTACTTCTTAAAACCTCATTTAACTGTGAAATAAGACTGGAACCACGAAAACCACACTAACACACGAAGCCGGAAACGCACCTGCTGACGCAGGCGCTACTGACAAATCACCCGGTCGCTACCGCTCCCGGTTCTGACATGATGACACGCCAAATCATTTTAACGGGCAGGTACAAGCCCTGCCCCTACAAAAACATGCCATTCACCATTCACCATTAATCATTAATCATTCACCATTTACCATTAATCATTAATCATTCACCATTTACCGTTCACCAATCCCTTGATTCTTTTGCACTTCAATGTTACGTTTGGTCTTTACCCATTTAAGGTCTAAAATATATTTAATCAAACTACAGCGAGGTCTTAATTTAATGACTCTTGAAGCACTTGGAATGGTTGAAACCAAAGGTTTTGTCGGGGCGGTGGAAGCGGCGGACGCGATGGTGAAAGCCGCGAACGTCCAGCTCATCGGCAAAGAATACATCGGCGCCGGTTACGTGACGATCTTTGTCCGGGGCGACGTCGGCGCGGTCAAGGCCGCTACCGATGCTGGCGCCGCGGCGGCCCGGCGCGTCGGCGAGCTGATCAGCGTGCACGTGATACCGCGCCCGCACATTGAAGTCGAGCGGGTGCTGCCAAAAGGCGGCGCGACCGGTTTCAGCCCCGATGAAAAAGCCATCAAAGGCGGCGGCCAGGGACAACTGGGCGCGGGCGGGGCCGGAACAGGCTCGGCCATTGAAAGTAATCGCAGTAAGCAAAAGCAGTAGGCAGCACAGACGTCATTAGTCCTTTGTCATTGGTCAGTAGAATGTGATCCTGCGGTCACTTTACTAATGACAAAGGACGAAAGGCCAATGACCAAATGAGCGATAAAGATCTTCTTTCGGTGCAGGAAGCGCGTGATCTGGTAGATGCCGCTCATGCCGCTTTCCTGCAAGTTTCCAAATTCGATCAAAACAAAATTGACCGCATCTGCGAAGCCATGGCTGCAGCTGCCCTGCGCGAAGCCGCGCGTCTCGGCGCGATGGCCGTAGAAGAAACGGGTTACGGCGTGCCCGACGATAAGCGCGAAAAAAACCGCTTTGCTTCCGAAGACGTCTGGAATTATTTCAAAACATTAAAAACGGTCGGCGTGGTAAGCGACACAAAGGACGTGGTGGAGATCGTCAGCCCGCGCGGAGTGGTGGCTGCGATCATTCCCTCGACCAACCCGACCTCGACCGCGATCTTCAAGTGCATAATTTCTCTTAAATCCCGCAACACGACCGTTCTTTCGCCGCACCCGTCGGCGGCGCGCTGCATTGGCGAAACCGTCCGGGTTTTGCGCGAAGCCGCCGTCAAGGAAGGAATGCCGCCGGAAGCCATCGGCTGCATGTCGAACGCCACCATCGAAGGCACCGACGCCCTGATGAAGCACAAAAAGACCGCCGTGATCTTAGCGACGGGCGGCATCGGCCTGGTGCGGGCGGCCTATTCTTCGGGCAAACCGGCATTCGGCGTGGGGCCGGGCAACGTTCCCGTTTTCATCGAGCGCACGGCCGATCCCGCCAAAGCGGCCGGGGATATTTTGACCAGCACTTGTTTCGACAACGGCACTATTTGCGCCTCGGAGCAATCCGTGGTGGTCGATGCGCCGCTGGAAAAAGCGGTGCGCGAACAGTTCACGGCGCAGGGCGGGCATTTTCTTAGCGCCGACGAAGCGGAAAAAGTAGCGAAAATTTTACTCACCCCGCAGCGCACGCTCAACGCGGGCATAGTGGGGAAATCCGCGCAGTATATCGCCGACCTGGCCGGCATCACTGTTCCGGCAGGCACGCGCTGCCTGCTGGCTGATTGCGCCGGCGTGGGAAGAGATTACCCGTGGTCGGTGGAAAAACTTTCGCCGACGCTGGCGTTTTTCGTGGTTGACGGCATCGAGGCCGGCGCGCAGCGCTGCCTGGAAATTCTGCAATTCGGCGGCATGGGGCACACCGCCGGGATGCACACGCGTTCGCGCGAAGCAGCCGTCGCTTACGGCGCGCAGATGCCTGCGTCCCGTGTGGTTATAAATTCGCCGACCACCCACGGCGCGATCGGCTTTTCGACCGCCCTGCCGCCCTCGATGACGCTGGGCTGCGGTTCGTGGGGCGGAAACGTCACCTCCGACAATGTCTCGCCGCACCATTTGATGGACGTCAAGCGCGTAGCTTTTGAGACCAGGCCCGTCGGCAGCGCCAAAAAGATCTCGATGGACGCCCCTGCCCCTGCGGTTTCAGCGCCGCAGCCTCAGCAGGGCGCGCAAAAAGTCTCGCGGGCCGAGGTCGCGAGCCTGGTGGACAAATTCCTGAGCGAAAAAATAAAAGATGCTCCGGCGCCCGCGGCGCCCCCGCCGCCGTCTCAGCCTGAGGTCAAGACCATCATTCACGAGGTCGCCAAGGCGGAGCCGAGCGCGAACGGCGCGAAACCGCAAGCGAAGGATTTTGTCAGCGAAGAAGACGTGAAACAGGCGCTGGAAAAAGGCGTGAAGATCTACATCAACGGTAAGACCATCATCACCCCTTCGGCGCGCGATCTGGGGGACGCTGAAGAGGTGTTCGCTAAGATTTAGTGATCCTTTATATTTAAGGCACGAGCGCTGGAAAGAATTTAAGTAAGTAAATTTTGCTAAACTCCCATGAAAAAATCTCCCGCGCTTCGGCTGATTCACTCACCCGAAGACTAGGAAAGTGGAATCGCCTGTTTTTCGCTTGCATACTGGCGCAAAAAGACTGACAGCGAAATTATAAATTCGTTAAAGAATCGGACACCCGGAATCTTTGAAGGTCAAGCCCGATGGGCGTATACTTAATGGGAACGTCCGCTGCAAAGTTCTGCTGGAACGGGGTTTTGAGATTAATAAGCTGGAAAAGGAGGTTGTTGAATGAACACGAAAGAAGTAATAGAATTTTTCGCCAATTTACCGGACAAAGAAAAAGCGGCGTTTCTAAGCAGTCTTGCTTTCGAATTCACAATTCTCGCCAGAGAGACTTATCAAGTCGGCGCGGAAGGCCTTGATGACCCAGCGTTAATGAGAGCCGTAAACGAAATTCAGCATCGTATTTTAGGTTACGCTTCACAACTGCTGGGCAGTGAAAATTCACGGGATCATTCAATGAAATTCGAACCGGTTTTATGGCAGATGATTTTTGACGCTAATAATAAAGAATTGAAAAAAATGTCGGAAAGCGCAGTTTCGCATGTTTTGACAAAATTTGCGCCTGTTTTAGTTTGATATGTTTCTGGGAAAAGTAGTCGGCACGGTTTGGTCCACTAAGAAGACGCCCGATCTGGAGGGCGTCAAATTTCTTGTTGTTCATCCTTACGATCTCGATAAAGAACCCACGCGCAGCATCATCGTGGTGGCCGACCGACTCGGCGCGGGTGTCGGCGAGGTCGTGATCTGCGCTTTCGGCAAAGCGGCCCGTTCCGCCATCGGCGACCAGGAGATGTCGATCGAAGCGGCCGTGGTCGGCATTGTCGACCGGGTCGATTATTCCGACGATGAAGCGCGCTCGGAAGAACTAACCGCTGCTAAAGATCAATTGGCGAAAGGAAACCGGTAATGAAAAAGTTTTTTAACTCGGTAATGCTGGTATTTATCTTTTGCCTTTTTGTCGCCGCCCAGGAACCGGCTTCCACCCCGGCCCCGGAGACCAAAACGGAGCCGCCGGTCAGTGTCGGCATCGTCGTCGATAATTCGGGCTCTTTTCGCATGGTTTTGGAATACGTGATCAAGACCGCGCAAGCGGTATCGAAGGTTGTCGAACCGGACGATGAAGGTTTTTTGGTCAGGTTCATAGGTAAAGACCGGATCGAAGTGCTGCAGGACTTTACCAATAATAAAAATTCCCTGGTGTCGTCCGCCGACGATATGTATGTCGAAGGGGGCCTCACCGCGATCTCCGAAGCGCTGGCGTTTTCGGCAAAATATCTGACCGGAAAAGGAAAGAACGAACGGAAATTATTGATCCTGATCAGCGACGGCGACAATAAAAGCGATAAAAAAGTCCATGCGGAAGTTGTAAGATCATTAAAGGACGGTAACGTCTCCGTTTTTATCATCTGCATCACCGCCGGGCTGGACGGCAACCTCAGAGAATCTCAAAAATTTATGGAAAAGCTGGCAGCGGAAACCAACGGGGCATTAGTTATGGTGGATAGAAAAATGACTCCGGACGACGCGGCGGACGCACTGATCAAAGCTATTCGCGCAAAATAATGGCAAACAAAGAGTTGTTATATAAGATCACCTCCGCCGTTTACGCCGAATTCGGCGACGCCGACGAGCAGAAGGTGGAACGGCTGGTGACCGCGATCTATCACGCCGCGCAGCCGTTCATTTCCGCAGATGGAAAACCCGATGTAACAAGCACGAACGCGCAAAACCGCCTGGTGATATCGGTTTTCGGCCTGGACCACGCCGGGATAGTGTCGGAGGTCAGCAATGTGCTCGCCGGAGCGGGCTGCAGTATCGTGGATATAAATCAAACGCTGGTCGGCGATAAATTCGCCATGGTCATTGTCGCCAGCATGAACGACGCCAGCCTGAATATCGGCGCCCTGAAGGAAAAATTCAAGGCCGTGGGCGAAAAGCTCGGCGTCCGTGTTTATGTGCAGCGCGAAGACCTTTTTAATTCCATGCACCGGATCTAAAATGGAACGCCGAATTCATTCGGCATAAACGCGTGTAAAGCTGATGAATGAAATGATTGCCTCAAAAAGGCCAAAGGTCGCAGAAAATATTTTTTTGTGTGTCTTGTGCCTCTTTGTGGCAATTAAAACCCGGTCGCTACTGCTCACGGTTCTGACAAGAACCCTCTCTTCGATTTGAATCCTTATTTTATTTCCTGTAATTTGTAAATTCGTTTAGATGGCGTCTGAACCGGAAAATTTAGTGTGCTCATCCTGCGGCGCGGATATCCGCCCGGGGACCTCGTTTTGCTATAAATGCGGGGAATCCCTGGCCCTTCCGGCGGAACCGTCCCCGGCCGAAGGCGAAAAAGCCATCGTCAGCAACGCCTGGTTCAAGGAAGACATTTCGGCTCCCGAAGATGGCGGCGCCGGCCAGGAAAATGAACAGGAATTTCAGGACACCTTTCCCGATGCCGGAGAAGTTTCCCCGGCAGAAAGTGAAGAAAACAGCGAGCCTGCTGTTATCCCTGCCGCTGAAGAAACAAGCGCAGCCGGTGAAATTGCCGCCGGCGCCGAACCGGATATGAGGCCCGTTTCGATCAGGGCCAAGGGGGCTCAGGGAAAACCGCCCGCTTCCGCCGCGGCTTTGCGCCGCAAACCGAAACTGCAGCGAGAAAAAATAGAGATGACCTGGGAAACGCCCGAAAACGACTTTAACCCCCTGTTCATTATCGGCACGATCGTAATTTTTGTGGCCGTGCTGTTGATAGTCTTGTTCGTTTATTTTTTGAAATAGTCATTAACCTGGGAGCGCAGGCGTCCCGCCTGCAAAGCGCGGCTCGTCCGCGCTAAACTTACACCCAGATAACGCAACTTAGATCGCTAGCGCGATCTTGCAGGCAAGATGCCTGCGCTCCCAGGAATAAACAGATGGAATATACTCAAGCCGAAGTTTTACAAACAGTGCGGATGACCGAGATGGAACACCTCGACATCCGCACTGTTACTTTGAGCCTGAACCTGCAGGACTGCGCCCGGAGTTCCATCGACGAGACCGCCGATCGCGTGGGCGAAAAAATTCTCCGCTTTGCCGCTCGGCTCGTTCCGACCGTGAATGAGATCGGCGAGGAATTGGGAATAAAGATCGCCAACAAACGCATCGCCATTACGCCGGTTTCTCACATCGTGGAAGGCTGCGGCGGAAAGGCGCAGGATTTCGTCCGTCTTGCGCAAACTATCGACGATGCCGCCGGAGAAGTGGGCGTGGATTTCCTGGGCGGCTATTCCGCGCTGGTGCATAAAGGCTGGACCGACGCCGAGCGCGTTTTTATCGATTCCATTCCCGAGGCCCTGGCTTCGACCGGGCGGCTTTGCTCTTCGGTCAACGTCGCCACCACGCGCGCCGGCATCAATATGGACGCCGTGCGGCGCATCGGCGAAGTGATAAAAGAGGCCGCGGAACTCACGCGTGAGCGCGGCGGGATCGCCTGCGCCAAATTCGTCTGCTTTGCCAATGCCGTGGAAGACAACCCGTTCATGGCGGGCGCTTTTCACGGCATCGGCGAACCGGAGGCGGTGATAAACGTCGGTGTTTCCGGGCCCGGCGTGGTGCTTCATGCGCTGCAGCACGCGCCGAAAGAGCTGCCGCTGCATGAGATAGCTGAGATCATTAAACGCCTCTCTTTCAAACTCACCCGCGCCGGCGAGTTGATCGGCCACGAAGCCGCGCGGCGGATGGGGCTTCCCTTCGGCATTTTGGACCTGAGCCTGGCGCCGACGCCCGCGCCGGGCGATTCGGTCGCCAACGTGTTGGAAGCGATGGGTTTCGAACGCGCCGGGGCGCACGGCACGACCGCCGCTCTGGCTTTACTGACTGACGCGGTGAAAAAAGGCGGCGCGATGGCTTCGAGCTCGGTCGGCGGGATGAGCGGCGCGTTCATCCCCGTTTCCGAAGACGCCGGGATGATCGAAGCGGCGCAAGTGGGTGCGCTCTCGCTGGCAAAACTCGAAGCCTGGACCAGCGTCTGCTCCGTCGGCATCGACATGGTCGCCGTTCCGGGCGCGACCTCCGCCGAAACCGTCGCCGCCATCATCGCCGACGAAATGGCGATCGGCGTGATGAACAACAAAACCACTGCCGTGCGCATCATCCCCGTGCCCGGCAAAAACGTCGGCGACCTGGTCGAATTCGGCGGGCTGCTGGGAACCGCCCCGATCATGCCGGTCAACGAATTTGATAGTTCCGTTTTTATCCGGCGTGGCGGTAAAATACCCGCACCAATTCACTCACTGAGAAATTAACTGGGAGCGCGGACGGCTCGTCCGCTCTTGTCAGTAGCGTCGGCGTTAGCCAATGCGTCGTGTCAGAACCGGGAGCGGTAGCGACCGGGTTTCTTAAAGTGTGAAGGCGGAAGGATAAAGGCTAAATATTTATCCTTTATCCCTTCGCCTTGATCCTTTATAAAAGAACCCACCCCATCGCGCGAAGCGCGCGCCTCCCCTCCTCCTTTGTAAGGAGGGGAGCTTTCGGAATCCACCCGCTATCGCTCCTGATTCTGACAAATCTACGGAAACAACCTGTTTAGAGGCGGTCTTCGACCGCCATATTTTACGTGGCGGTCAGAGACCGCCTCTAAACAAAATTAAGTTTTGTTTTCTTTGAGTTTGAGAGTAAAATATCCCCACTATGGAAGCACTGGGAATGGTTGAATGTATGGGTTTGGTGGCGATGATCGAAGCCGCCGACGCGATGGTCAAAGCCGCTAACGTAAAGCTGGTCGGGTACGAGCGCATCGACGCCGGGCTGGTGACGGCGATCGTGCGCGGCGAGGTCGGCGCGGTCAAAGCCGCCGTCGAAGCCGGCGCTGCCGCCGGCGGCAAGGTCGGCAAAGTGGTTGCCACGCATATCATTCCGCGCCCGCACATCGAGGTCGATCAGGGCATCCCCGTGCTCAGGACCGGCGAAACCACCCGCAAAAAGATCAGCGGTTCGGTGCCGGAAAAATAGCCGGAGCGGTTTTGTATCCAGTAATACTTATCTCCTTTCATCTTATTGAATTTCATAGGGAAAACTGTTAATAATATTTGATCGATATTATTTGAGCAGGTAGCAGTTTTTCGTTCGGTATCTTATTTTGACTTTTTAAGGAGTGAAATATGGCGGGAAAATACGAAATAAAAAAATCGGCGAGCGGGAAGTTTCATTTCAATCTAAAAGCCGGAAACGGCCAGATCATACTTTCAAGCGAAATGTATGAAAGCAAGTCGGCGGCCAGCGGCGGTATCGAATCCGTGCGTAAAAACGGCGGTGACGATAAGAATTTTGAAAAGAAGGATTCAAGCGGCGGCCAGCCTTATTTTGTATTGAAAGCCAGCAACGGCCAGCAGATCGGTCGCAGTGAAATGTATAATTCGGCCGACGCTCGCGATAACGGCATCGAGTCCGTCAAAACGAACTGCGGCAGCACGGAAGTGGACGATCAAACAGACTGATCTTTCTTTTGCAAATTCTCAGGGCTCAGCTTTACCTTTCACGGGTTGACGGTTGAGCCTTTTTGCTTGTTATATATTTAAATATTATGCAGGAAATCACAGCTACCGAACTCAAGGCGCGTCTCGACGCGGGCGAGGACATTCAGATCATCGACGTGCGCGAGCAAAAAGAATACGACTTTGCGCGCATCCCAGACACCAAACATATCCCGCTCGGCCAGGTCATCCAGCGAATGGACGAGATCGATCCCGCGCGCGAAACCGTCGTGCATTGCAAAATGGGCGGCCGCAGCGCCCAGGCGATCTTGGGATTAATGAAGGCGGGTTTTACCGGCAACCTGGCCAACCTCAAAGGCGGCATCACCGCCTGGTCGAACGATGTCGATCCGAGCGTTCCGAAATATTAATTGAAAAAGAGGAACAACGAATTACTCTAATCACACGAAAGATTTATTTGTGAAATTAGCGTAATTTGTTGTTCCTCTTTAGATTTTGATCTAAGTTCTTCCTGATATTCCTTCCAGATCGTGTTTTAATTTGGTCAATAATTCGACCGGATGGTCGGCATACTGGCTGATCCAGCGGTTGTATATCTCCCTGATCGGCACCGCGTTAAGGTAATTCCAGCGCAATCGCCCTTCCCTTTTCACAATAATAAGTTCAGCGTTTTCAAGCACTTTGAGGTGCTGCATGACGGTGCAGCGGTCGATCTTTTTGAAGTGGGCGCAGAGCTCGCCCGTGGTCTTGGGATCGTCCTTTAGAAGGTCGAGGATCTCGCGCCTTCTGCCGTCGGCCAAAGCCTTAAATATCAATTCATGCTTTTTTCCTCTTGACATGTTATATTTTTATAACATATTATTGGATTATAAACAAACGAAAGAGGTGTGATCATGGATCTGAAATTCAAAGTACAAACGGGCATTCAAAAGGCAGTCGCGGAAGTTTTTGACGCGGTTTACAACCCGGACAAATTGAGCGGCTATTTTACCACCGGCGGCGCCAGCGCCACGCTGGATGAGGGCACGACCGTGATGTGGAAATTTGCGGATTTTCACGGCGCCGATGAGGAAGGATTCCCGGTCAAGGTAACGAAGGTCATTCCCAACGAGTTGATAGTGCTTGAATGGGCCGGCGAAAAAGACCGACCCGACAATGTCGTGGAGATGCATTTTAAAGCGCTTGACGCGGAAAGGACGCTGGTCAGCATCAGTGAAAGCGGCTGGAGCGAGACTCAAACCGGCCTGAATATGTCTTATGGAAATTGCATGGGCTGGTCGCAGATGGCTTTTGCGCTAAAGGCGTATGTCGAGCACGGCATCAACCTGCGCGAAGGGGCATACCCGAAAGAAGTAATGGAAGAGATCAAAAAAGAAATGGGAGCGTAAGTAATGGTTAATGATGAATGGTTAATGATTAATTAAACGGAAATAATTATTAATTACTAACCGTTCATCATCACTAATCATTATTCATTCATCATTGAGTCTATCTCGTCCGCCATGCGCACGATCTTCATTCCCTCTTCGACCTTTGTGCGGCAGGAAAGGGCGGGTTTTTCCTGGCCTTCGGATTCCAGCCAGACCTGGCAGTTGGCGCAATCGCCGTTCCAGCAAAAATCCCCGTAAGACACGGTGTCCATCGAGAGAAACTGAAAGCACCTGAGCAGCATGTTGTTTTCCGGCACCCGGACCGTCTTGCCCAAAATTTCTATTTCCACCAGTTTTTCGTATGGTTCGAAGAGTTCGTTTTCCAGCATTTGACTTGATTCGGGCAGGCCTTAAATTATTCTTAATTATTAGCGTTAAACCTTTTGCATTCGCTTTCAGACTGCTAAAATATCTCATAGAAAGGGAAAAATTTCATTATGTCACTAGTGATCTATACCAAGCCGGGTTGTCCCTATTGCCAGCAGGCGCGCGATCATTATAACGAAAAAGGCGTTAAGTTCACTGACCATGACGCGCAAAATGACAAACAGCGGCAAAAGGAAATGCTGGATATCTCAGGCGGCGATCTGACCGTGCCCTGTATCGTGATGGACGGCGAACATGTCCAGTCCGGCTGGGGCTCGCCGCTGCGCGGCTGAACGATCGTCATCAAATGACCGGCAGTTTGCCGGTAACGCTGAACTTTAGATGTAAAATAATTTGCACTTATAGTAGAGGAAACATAAAATACAACATATTCTTAGCAAACAGAGTCAAAGGTAAAAGATAAGATCGTGCGATCATTATGATTGGCTCAACGATTCATCATTACAAAATTCTGGAGAAAATCGGTTCCGGCGGTCAGGGAACGGTTTATAAGGCACTCGATACAAAGCTCGAACGCCCGGTAGTTATTAAAGTTCTGCCTCCCGAATTGACCGTAAAATCATCGAACTTCAAACGTTTTCAGCGCGAAGCGCAGCTTTGCTCCTCGCTCGATCACCCTAATATCTGCACGATCTTTGATCTGGGCGACGCCAACGATGTTCACTATATCGCGATGCAGTATGTCGAGGGCAAAAACGTGCGCCAGATAGTGAACGGCCGCCCGCTCGATCTGAGAAGCTCTCTGAGTATCGCGATCCAGGTCTGCGACGCGCTGGCGGCGGCCCATGCGCGCGGGATCATCCACCGCGACATCAAAGCCGGTAATATAATGGTGAACGAGCACGGCCAGGTAAAGATACTGGATTTCGGCCTGGCAAAGCTCATCCACGATGAAGACGAGGGAGAAAAAGCTAAAGCCATCGACCGCACCGATCTGACCGAGATCGGCGTGCCCTACGGCACCGCCACCTACGCCGCGCCCGAACAGGCCCGCGGTGACAAGGTTGACCACCGCGCGGACATTTTTTCCACCGGGGTTTTGCTCTACGAAATGCTGGCGGGAATCTGGCCTTTTAAGGGAAAATCCGTGGTGGACGTGCGTCACGCGGTTTTATATACCAAACCCGAACCGCTGGCCGAGGTGCGCCCGAACCCGTTCCGCCGCAGCTGCAGGAAATTCTCGATAAGGCGATGGCCAAGGAACCGAGGGACCGCTACCAGAAAATTTCCACTATGCGCGACGATCTGCGCGCCGTCCAGCAGGAGATTTCGGGCGATAATCTGGATCTTTCCCTGTATGCGCCGCGTCATATCAATAACCAGAATGTAATGAAGCGCGCCTGGAACTGGATAAGCGGGAAGACGGATTCGGAACAGCCGTCATTTCGTACCGGCCAGTCGAGTTCCTCGCAGCCGCCGACACACGTTTCCAGTGACAGATCGCTTTCCGCCACCATGACGGGCGACAAGAAAAGCATCGCCATTCTTCCCTTCAAGAATCTGAACAACGATCCGAATTCCAGTTTTTATGAATTCTCGCTGGCTGACGCCGTTATCACCGAACTGGCGCAGCTGCGCCAGTTGATCGTGCGCCCCAGCTCGGTCATCGCCAAATACCAGGGCAAAGAGATCGACCCGCGCGAAGCGGGGGAGGAGCTGCGCGTCAATGCGGTGCTTTCCGCCGGGTTTTTGCGCGCCGGCGATAAAATACGCGTGACGGCGCAGCTGCTGGACGTGGCCAGCGGCGACATTCTCTGGAGCGACCGCATCGACGCCGAAGGCGCGGATATTTTCGACCTGCAGGACATTATCGGGCAAAGAATTTTGGGCGGCTTGCGGCTGGAACTGACCGACATCGAGCAGGAAAAACTCGGACGCCGTCCGACCGAAAATGTCGACGCTTACGAAGAGTACCTGCGCGGGCGCGATAATTTCGGGCGTTTTATTTTCCGCACCGTCTCGATGGAAGATTGCGACGTGGCGATCGCCAACTTTAAACGCGCCGTCGAGCTCGACCCGCAGTTCGCTCTCGCTTACAGCGGGCTGGGCGCCGCCTATGCCAATCGCGTTTTCAAAGGCATGGGCACGTATGACGATTTTACCGCCGCCGAAACCGCCTTTAGCAAAGCCATCAGGTACGACCCCAACGTGCTGGAAGCGCGTGTGCTGATGGTGATGATCTATCTTTCGCGCGGGGAAAAGAAAAAGGCGCGCGCCGAGCTCAAAATATTGCAGGACCAATTTCCCAACGATGCCGCGCTCTACTTTGTAAAAGGCACCATGGCCCGGCTGGACGGCGATTATGAAGTGTCAATGAAAAGCTGGGAACGGCTGGCGCGGCTGGACCCGGCTGCCCGCGTGGTAAGCAGCTACCATATAGCCCGGATATTCATGTACCAGGGCAAATATGACGAGGCTTTGGCGGAGCTTGATGAGGGAGCAAAGGTCGAGCCCGATCACCCGCTGCTGAATTTTTTCCGCTCGCGGGTTTATTACTATCAAGGCAGGGTGGACGAAGCCATCGCGCTGCTAAAGCATATTCTCGAGCATAATCCCAGGATCGAAGGCATCCGCCCGATGCTGACGGTCTATCTGGCGACCAAAGGGCAGATAGAGGAAGCCAAAGCACAGTTGACCGAAGGTGCCGAAAAAGCCGCCGATGCCGACCACGACTCCGCGCTCTGGACGGCGGCGGCATACGCGCTGCTCGGCGATAAGGAAAAGGCCCTTGACTGGCTGGAACACGCCGTAAAACTCGGCAACGAAAACCGCCCCTGGCTGGAAAAAGATCCCACGCTTGCATCATTGCGTGACGAGCCCCGTTTCATCGAGCTGATGAAAACCCTAAAAAAAGATTAATTCATAATGAATAATGGTTAATGATTAATCATTAATCATTTTTCAGTGATCTCTCTAAACAAAAGGAGTATTTTATGTGGAATGACTTCAAGACGTTTATCGCGCGCGGTAATGTGCTGGATCTGGCTATTGCCGTCATTATGGCCGCGGCCTTCGGCAAGATCATCACCACCTTCACCGAAAAAATGCTCATGCCGGTGATCGGTTATGCAACCGGCGGGATCGATTTCACCAAGATGTTCATCGACCTGAGCGGGAAATATACCGGGGTGAAAGACCCCAAGCTGCTGGATGAAGCCATCAAAGGCGGGGCGCCGCTCATCATGTACGGCCAGTTTATTACCGATGTCATAACATTCCTGATCGTGGCGTTCATCATGTTTTTGCTGGCGCGCTACGCGATAAAACTTTTCAAGAGCATGGAAGCCTCGGACGCCGGGCCGACCGCGACCGAAAGTTTGCTGGCCGAGATCCGCGATCTGCTGAAAAGCAAACAGGCAACATAATTACTTCTTGGTCCGGAAGGGTTGCTTGCGCCCGCTCTTTTCTTGCTCCCGGCCATCGCATATAAGGCAGAAACGCGACAGTTATGGAGCGTGTGAACTAATCACATTACACGCTCCATAACTGTCGCGTCTCTGCCCACTCGCTACCGCGAACGGTTCTGACTTACCCAAACCTATCCAGCGAAAACCTACTCAGATCGAAGCTTGTTTTTCCGTCGAGCGCGAGTTCCGCCAGAATTTGTCCTACCGCCGCTGAGTGTTTGAACCCGTGTCCCGAACAGGGCGAGGCAATGATCACATTTTCCTGCCGCGGGTGACGGTCGATGACAAAACCTTCATCGGGTGTGGCCGTATAAAGACAGGTGACGGCTTTCAAGCAGCGCCGGCCCAAACCGGGCAGCTGCGGCGCGACATATTCCCGGTACATTTTTTCGGTCTCTTCAACGGAAACTTCCGCGTTCACCTTATCGGGGCCGGTCGTTGTAATATGCTGCTCGGTGGCAAGCTTTAATCCTCCCTGCAGGCCGTTCATTCCCGGAAAGCCGTAAATAAAATCGTCCGCCCACCTGCCGAATTGCCAGATAAAAACCGGAAAGTTTCCCAGCAAATAATTCTCTGCCCGCTCGTTTAATTCAAACCAGTAAAGAACCTGCCGGTAGATCTTAAAAAGCTCCCGGTATTCTTCGGCAAGAAGATCGTTCACCCACGGCCCGGCGGAAATTATCAATTTATCAGCCAGGTAATTTCCTTTATCGGTTTTCACTTCAATGTAGTTTTTCCCGGCCGCATAGCTCAACACTTTCTCATTAAGATTAAGCTCCGCGCCGAATTTTGCCGCCAGCTCGAGCTGCGCTTTGATGCAGTTTTCCGGGCGCAAAAATCCCGCTTCGTCTTCGTAATAGCCAGCTTCATCGCCGATCAGATCGAACTGCGGAAACCGCCGCCTGATCTCGTCCGTATTCAGCAGGTCGTGTTTGATGTTGTGTTTTTGCGCGCATCTAATAGTTTGCTCGATAAACTTTGCGCTGCCGTGGAGTCCAAAAGACTTCGCCGTGCCGCCTCTGCTCGACATTATCAAACCGCCCGTCACGGTCAGCAGATCGGCGCCTGTTTCGGCTTCGATCTCGCGCCAAATTTCATAAGAGCGCAGGGCCAGCGGCACATACTCTTCGCCTTCGCCGATCGCCTGGCGCGTGATGCGCGTTTCGCCGTGCGAGGACCCGAAATTATGCGGCGGCGCAAAACGGTCGATGCCTAACACTCGCGCGCCGCGTTTTGCCAATTGATAAACGGCGGCGCTGCCCATCGCCCCCAAACCCGCCACTATTGCGTCATATGCCATAAATAAATTTTATTTTATGCTAAGATTTTGAGTTTAGAGTTACGCATTTATGCGTGATTCACGGCTGAAGCCGTGACTCTGTAACAGTTACGCTTCCTAGTCTAAGTTTTTTATGCCGATTTCCAAAGAAGATTTCCGCGCCGCGCTGGGCCGATTTGCCAGCGGCATCACTGTCGTCACCAGTATCGACAGCGAGGATCGGTTTCACGGAATGACCGTCAGCGCGTTCTGCTCGGTGTCGCTCGAACCGCCGCTGGTCCTGGTCAGCATCAGCAAAGACACCTGCAGCCATCAATCGATCGCGGAAAGTAAAAAATTCGTAGTCAATATTTTGAGCCAGGAGCAGGAGGAACTTTCGGAACGCTTTGCCGCTCCGATAGACGATAAATTCAGCGAAACGGAATATACCAAAGGCGAAATGGGCCTTCCCATGATCAACGGCGCGCTGGCAAACATGGAATGCCGCCTGGTCCATAGTTACGAAGGCGGCGATCATACGATATACGTGGGCGAAATTGAAAATATCTCTATAAGCGAGGGCAAACCCCTGGTACATTTTCGCGGGGATTATAAAGGGGTCGAAGATTAGGGAGTTGGTTCAGAGTTACGCCTTCAGGCGTGAAGATCGCGCGTGAACGCGCAACTCTAAACGCATAACTCTGAACCCAAAGTTTTATGAAAAAGACCGGTAGTTTTTTAATTTCACTGATCGTTGTATTCATTTTTGTCACAACGGCGCTGTCGCAGTCGCCGGATAAGATTCTGAAGCAGGCCGCCAAAGCTTTGGGCAGCGAAAAAGCTCTCCGGGCGGTAAGGTCGACCCAGATCAAGGGAAAAATAATTCGCTCCGGTGACGGAAGCGACGGAAGCGACGGGAGCGCCGGAAGCTACCGGGCGCAGGCCCTCTCGCCGAATCTTTTTTATATCTCATACGACATCAACGGTTTTGAAACCGCCGCCGGCTTTAACGGCAAATCCGGCTGGCAGCGCGATTCGCGCGAAGGCTCGCGCACGCTGACCGGCGACGCCGGGCGCGATTTCCAGGCCGAAGCCGCCTTTCACGCCGGCCGCTGGCTTAACTACAAAGCCGAAAAGTCGAAAATAAGCTCCGGCGGGCAAAAACAAATTAACGGTAAAACCTGCAACACGGTTTTTTTGACAACCGCCAAGGGCGTAAAAATATCTTTGTATTTCGACGCCGCGACGGGCTTGCCCGTTCGCGAAGAATTTCCCGCGGCGGATACGCTGAAAGTTTTCGATTATGCCGATTTTCGCAAGGTCGACGGCGTGATGGAGCCTTTCAGCATACATATGCAGCGCGGTAGCGAGCGGTATGAAATAAGCGTCGAGGAGGTCCTGCATAACCCCGTGCTTGCGCGAGCGGATTTCGATTTTCCGAAGCTTTCCGGTGAGCCGATACCGGATCTGATGGGATTGCTCAGGCAGGTCCAGGCCAACCAGGAAAAGATCGAAAATATATTGGAAGAATATACCTTCACCGAAACCAGCATCGAGAGAGTGGCCGATAAAAACGGTACGCTGCACGAAAAAGGGTCCGAAACCAATCAAATAACTTTTTATAAAGGAACCCGGATCTACCGCCTGATCGAGAAAAACGGCAAACCGCTTTCCGGCAAAGAGCAGGAAAAAGAAGACAAGGATGTCGCGGAGCGCGTGGCTGAGCTGGAAAAAAAGATCGCCCGCCGCGAAGAAAAGAAAAATGCCGGGGAAACCGGGCCGGCGGATGAAGAACAAAGAGTTTCTATCGCCGAAGTCCTGCGGGCCTCGAACCTGATGAATCCCCGCCGCGAGCGCTTCCGCGGGCGTGAAGTTATCGTGTTCGATTTCGAGCCGAACCCGAATTTCGATTATAAAAATGCTAAAAGCATCCTGAAATTTTTCGGCAAGACCGCGGGCGTGATCTGGATAGACGAAAATGACAAACAGGTCGCCCGGATGGAAGCCTACCTGGCCGATAGTTTTAGCGTCGTCGCGGGCCTGGTCAAATTGCGTAAAGGAGCCTCGTTTTCGATGGAACAGGATCGTATAAACAACGAGATATGGCTGCCTCTGATCCGGGAGATCAATCTTTCCGCCCGGGTGTTTCTCGTAAAGGGGCTTGATTTCAATCAAACGACCAGGTTCGGTAATTACAAGAAATTTAAGGCTGAGGTCAAAGATGCAAAAGTAGACCCGATAAAAGATCAATAAATTTGTCGTTTAGAGGCGGTGCCGGGGTGGTTCTCTCATAAAAATTATTTACTTAGCCCCGTGTTCACTTGCCAAAACTGATTTTCTTTGTTAAACATCATTGTGAACCCAGGTTCGTTCGGACCTGCCAGCCCAAATAAATCTCGGATTTTCAGGAGAGAAAAATGCTTAAAAGAATGATCAAAATGTTTTTTATCGCCGGTCTGCTTTTTGTTTTCAGCGCGCCCGTTCTGGCGGATACCATCCGCATGAAGGACGGCAGCGTCATAAAAGGCAAGATCGTAGAGTTTAAAGACCAGCAGTTCATAATCGCGATCGGCGACGACAGCAAGGGCAGGAAAAGACAGATCACGGTTTACGCGGACGAAATCGAATCGATCTTGTTCGATTCGCCCATGCCCGCCGCGTCCGAAGTAAAAGCGGTGACAGCCAGCAATCCTCCTTCGGTAAAGATCAACCCGCCGGCGGACAAACCCGCTGACACGGTTAAAATTCCGGCCGCCGTAAAAACGCAGCCTAAGCCGGGTTTTATCCCGGTCAGCAATAACGTAAAGGTTTTAGCGGACAACACCGCCAACGGCTGGACCAATTCCGGTTTTGTGGTGAGACGCGGCCAGCGCGTCCGGATCACGGCCAAAGGAAATATCTCGCTCGGCGCGGGCAGGTTCGCCAAGCCTGAAGGCGACGGCTCTTACGCTGACAAAGATAGGCTGATGTCGCAAAAGCCGGCCGGCGGCCTGATCGCCGTCATCGGCGACGACAATGACGAATTCATCTTTATCGGTTCTTTGAACGAATTTATCGCGCAAAGGGACGGCACTCTGTTCCTGGGGATAAACGAAGGCAATCTGGACGACAACTCCGGGGCCTTTGACGTCGTCATCGAAGCCGAGATGGATAATTCAGATTCACCCCAGGAATGAAATTTTGTTACACTTACTCTTCAGACTGCGGCATCTTAATTCGGATTTGATACATCTGAATTAAAAAAGTCTGTCTTACGGGGCATTTCCTGCTGCCCTGGCGAGATGAAAGAGGTAATAAATGAGGCAAAATTTTTCTCCGAAGCTCTTAGCGTCCCTTTTTGCGGCCGGTTTAATGCTGGTCCTGATCGCCGGGGTATCTTTTGCCCAGTCAAAAAAACAGGTCCCGGCCGAGGGGCCGAAAGGCACACAAAAGAAAAATCAGCGTCCTACGCCCGGCGCCACTCCCGAGAAAAAGGAAGATGAGAACGTCGAAGTCGACCCTGAGGTGCTGAAGATCGCCACCAATATCGTCAACGTCGACGCCGTAGTTTACAGCAAGAGGAACGGCCAGATCGTTACCGGGCTGAAAAAAGAAAATTTCACCATCTTTGAAAACGGCGTGAAACAGGAGATCACAAATTTTTCCACGCCGGAATCGCCCATTACCGTCAGTATAGTGGTGGAATTCAGCAAATGGACGGAAGAGCTGGGAAGGGCCCAGGGGGGCATCTATGAACCGGGCACTTATGAGGTAATTCGCCCGGTCGCTTATTTCGCTTCCAACTTTATCAGGCCCCCGGATGATTATGCCTCGATCATCGCTTTCGACATGCGCCCCACGCCGCTGACGGATTTTACCAACGACCCCGCGCGACTGCGCCAGGCGGTCGACCTGCTGCTGCGGAATTATCCCGCCTTTCGCGAAAATAACCTTTGGGACGCGCTGAATTTTGCCATTATGGGCGGCCGGGGCGATACGGTCGTGCTGGAAAGGTCTAAAGAAAAATACTCTGATTACGGCGGCATGATCGAAGTGAAGTCGAAACGCAGGGCGATACTTTTAGTCGCTTCGGGCATAGATACCTTCAGCAAGCTTAATTACGACAAGATCCGCAAGGTCATTCAAAATGCCGGGGTGCCTATCTATATCATCGGCACGGGAAATATGTTCTATAAACGTTACGAGCAATGGCTTCCCCCGCTCGATTCGGTCAGCGGCGGTTTTGGCCGGATGACCTTTATCCAGGCTGACAATGCTTTAAAGACAATAGCAAAAGAATCCGGCGGCGCTTATTTTCCGATAACGTTCGAAGGCGAGGTTCCGAGCGCCATAAAATCCATCAATGGCCTGCTCCGCAACCAGTACAGCATGGCTTACGATGTAGGCGAGCGCATTAAAGACGGCAAGAAATACAAGCTGGAAGTAAAGGTCGACGTAAACAACGACGGTCAATACGACGAGAAAGAATATATTGTCCAGCACCGCCCGTTTTATATTGCGCCGAAAGAGTAGTTTTTTATAGGAAGCGCGGGCGCCCTGCCCGCGGGATGAGATTTTATGGAGCGCGGGCATCCCTGCCCGCTTTCTTATTTTTGGGTGAACATTCATTTGCGGGCAGGGATGCCCGCGCCCCATATTTTATTTTCCGTAGATCTTGAGCTTGAATTCATCGCCTGAAGTGTAAATTTCCGGGCGCCGCCCGGCAAAAAGCCTCGATCCGCGCAAAAGCGCCGGCAGACCGCCCGGCGGGATCTCCGCGCCGTAGGCCGGATTCTTGAAAATGTCTTTTATTTGCGGGTTTAGCGTTTGCGAAATGCCGTAACGTATCGCTCTCGCCGCCGGGGGAACGAAGCCGTACGTGCGGCGCGGATTTACGATCTCGATCGTGGAGTCGTAGATATTGATCCGGGTGGCGATCTCCTTGAGCGCCAGGTCGCGATGCACCAGCGCATTGGCCAGCGCCTCCTGGATCACCGGGCGAAGATAATTTGCGCGCGGCTTTACGGTTGCGTCATGCCCGTCGAACTTTTTCACCGGCGTATTCTTTTTGTCCCGCAGATCGCAGTAACGCGCGATAAATCTCAGACTCGATTCGTAGATCGAAAGTAAATTGCCCGAGATCTCCTGTTTCTCGACCACGGCTTTTTTTATCTCGTCGCCGGTAAAGCGGGTCACCGTTACGCTGGCGCGCGGAAAAAGCTCCGCCACTTTTTTGTTTTTTCCGAAAAGCACGACAGCCGCCACGGTCGGGATGATCTCTTCGTCCTGGCTGATCGCCAGTAACAGATCGCGTTTGAGCACCTCGCCGGTTTCAAAATGCGGCAAAACGCCGTCAAAAAGATCGTCGGAAAATTCGCGGACAAAACTCCATAGCAGCGCGTCGTCGATGTCCCGGATAGTGGCGCCGGACAGCGGGACATTTTCGTAGCCGAGCGGGCGTATCTCGTCGAGCCAGGCGGAAAGTTCGCGGCGCGAGATCTCTTTTTTTCCGCCCCGAGACGCACGTAAAAACGGCGATCGCGGGTGGAATACGGGCGGCGCTTGCCTTCCACTTCCAGTAGTACCACCTGCCTGCCGCTGTCAAAAGAAACCGTGTCGATCAGCGGTATCAGCGGCGGAACGACCTCTTCGCGGCAGATCCGCGCCAATTCGTTGCGCACTTCTTCGGCATTGATCAGCCCCTCGACCCGCAGCTGGTCGGTCACGCCGAAAACGATCACTCCGCCGGCCGTATTGGCCAGCGCGATTATGCCCTGAGCGATCTTTTCCGGGTTTGAAAGCTTGACCTTAAGCTCCAGGTAAGTGTCTTCCCCGCCCCGGATCATGCGCAGCAATTCCGTCCGCGAAGTTTGCGGGGCCGGCTGATTTAAAATGTATTCCTGGAACGAACGCTGGCTCAGCGGTTCGTGGCGTTGGCTGTTGCGGAATTTTCTACGAGTCATTTTTGTCGGGACGGGACTGTAGTCACCCGCCCAAATGCGTCTCTATCTTACGCATTACTGGAATCAAAAGTTTTCAATAGATATTTTAACAGGTCAGAACCGGGAGCGGTAGCGACCGGGTTTAAAGAAAGAATATAACCCGGTCGCTACCGCTCCCGGTTCTGACTCGCTGCGGCGCTCCGGCACGCTCTATAACTGTCGCGTTTCTGCCTGTTTTAAGGTAAAGTAATCTCGTGGAAGCTAAGTTCCGGGCATTATATTTTGAATATCAGGTAGAAAGCGCTAATGGAACTGGAAAGTGTCACAGCCTATATCAGTTTGGGCTCGAACCTGGGTGATCGGGCGGGCAATCTTTTGCTGGCCGCGCGCGGGCTGCTGGAAGCGAGCATTTGCGTCACGCGGCTTTCCGCCATTTACGAGACCGAACCGGTAGAAATAGAGAGCGATTCCGATTTTCTAAATCTCGTGGCCGAAGCCCACGTCACCAATGTGTCCCCGGAGCAGATGCTGGCGCGGATGCTCCGCATCGAATACCTGCTGGGGCGCAACCGCCCGGCCAATTCCACCAAAAAGGAAGCGCGCACGGTCGATCTCGACCTGCTGCTTTACGGAAATTCCCTGCACGAAACCGAATTTTTGACCCTGCCGCACCCGCGGATGCACCTGCGCAACTTCGTGCTGGTGCCGCTGGCTGAGATCGCGCCGCAATTCGTTCACCCGGTTTTTAATAAAACGATCGGTCAACTGCTGCATGCCTGCCCGGACAGATCGCGCGTCCGCCGCTGGCAGACGGAATCCGAATATCGCACGCACCCTGTCTAATCTCCTGAATGCTTTTTGCGATTTATAGAATTCTTAAAAGAAATTCCCCCTCTTGCGGTATTCGTTGCAAAAGGGGGAAGCTTTTTAAGTGCCGCCCTAGCGGCGTTCGGATAAAACCACATTAATATATTTGCTATATTAAGTCAATAATTGTCTACAATTATTCAAGTTCCCAGAGACAAAACAAAATGCATAAAAAAACTGCCATTTTAATTGATTTAGGGTTCGCTTTAAAAAAATTGCAAGGAATACTTGGGCGAGCTCCTACAGCAGTTGACGTTCATAGTTTTGCACTAAAATGCTTAGCCGCTGATGAAGAACTCTTTAGAATTTATTGCTACCATTGCGCGCCGTATGCAAAAGCAGCTTTACATCCTTTAACGGGAGTTCCGGTTGATTTCGGGTCCACATCAACTTACAGGAACAATATGCGCCTTATTGCTGACTTAAAGCTCGCAGACAATGTTGCCTTTAGATCAGGAGAATTATCGTTTCAAGGTTGGAGTATTAAAAAATGGTCGATTAGGGATATTTTGCATACCGGACGCGAATTTATTGATACAGATTTTACTCCTGACCTTAAACAAAAAGGCGTTGATATAAAGATCGGTTTGGATGTCGCATGGTTATCCAGTAAAAGCATTGTAGAACGAATAATCCTGATAACCGCAGATAGCGATTTTATTTCCCCCATGAAATTTGCGCGACGGGAAGGCGTCCAAATTATTTTAGTTACATTGGGACATTCACAAATTAAAAGGGAACTTAAAGAACATGCGGACATATTAAGAGAAGTCGTATACCCATAGCAAATCTCTTTAATTCTCAGTTACAAGCCTAAAATCTTCTCTAAAACCCGAAAATTTGCTAGAATTTGACCTTTAGCGAACCAAATTCAACACTATGGCATATTTACAACCAGACAGAATCGAAAAGGTGTTTGCGCCTTCGCTGATCGCCGCCAAGGCGCGTGGTGAAAAACTGGTCTGCCTGACAGCCTACGATTATCCGACCGCCCGCGTGGTCGATGAAGCCGGCGTGGACATCATCCTGGTGGGCGACAGCGCCGGCAACGTGGTTTTCGGCTACGGCAATACCGTGCCGGTCACGCTGGAAGAGATGATCCACACTGTCCGCACCGTCAAACGCGGCGTGCATCGCGCGCTGATAGTGGCCGATATGCCCTACGGCAGCTATCACGTCAACCAGGACGAAACCGTGCGCAACGCGCTGAAGCTGGTCAAGGAAGCGGGCGCGGAAGCCGTCAAGCTCGAAGGCGGCGCCAACCGGGTCGATATCGTCAAGCGGCTGGTGGACGAAGAGATCCCGGTGATGGGACATATCGGTTTGACGCCGCAGTCCATCAATAAGCTCGGCAATTACCGCGTGCAGGGCAAGACTTCCCAGACCGCGCTTAAGATCATCGAAGAAGCCAAGATGCTGGAAGACGCCGGGGCCTTTTCGGTCGTGCTGGAACTGGTGCCGCGTGAGATAGCTGAAATTATCACCGAAAGCCTGCAAATTCCGACCATCGGCATCGGCGCCGGGGCAGCCTGCGACATCCAGGTGCTGGTTCTGCACGATCTGCTGGGGCTGAGTTTCGGCAAGCTGCCGCGTTTTGTGCGCCCGTATGCGGACCTGCGCAAGACCATGACCGACGCGATCACGCGCTGGGCCGAAGACGTGCGAAACGGCACGTACCCCAGTGCCGAGGAATCTTACGGGCTGCCGGCTGAAGTAGCCAAAGAGCTGAAACTTTTAAGATCTGAGGTTAAGAAGGAAACCCCGGTCGAATAACCCGCGAGCCCGGCTCGGTCACTGTTAAGTTTGATTTTCTTGTTCCCCCTGCTATGGAAATCATCAATCGCCGCCAACGAATGTCGTCAATAACGCGTAAGCTGCGGCGTGAAGAAAAAACCATCGGATTTGTGCCCACGATGGGCGCGCTTCACGAGGGCCATTTGAGCCTGGTGACGGAGGCGCGCCAGATGTGCGACGTCGTGATCGTTTCGGTCTTCGTCAACCCGGCCCAATTCGGCAAGGGTGAGGATTTTGAAAAATATCCCCGCGATCTGACCGCCGACGCCGCTCTTTTGACCGAATACAATGTCGATTACATCTTCGCGCCCAAGCCCGAGGATATTTACCCCGAAGGCTTTTCGACCTACGTGACGGTCGAGGGTTTGTCCGAACCGATGGAAGGCGAATTTCGCCCGGGGCATTTTCGCGGCGTGGCGACCGTCGTAACTATTCTTTTTAACACCATTCGCCCGGATTTTGCTTTTGTCGGGCAAAAAGACGCCCAGCAGGCGGTCATTATCAAGCGCCTGGCAAAAGACCTGGGATTCGACACCGAAGTGATAGTTTTGCCGACCGTACGAGAAGAGAACGGTTTGGCGCTTTCTTCCCGGAACACGCTTCTCAGCGCCGAGCAAAAAGAAGCCGCGCCGGTGATGTACCAGGCCCTGCGCGCCGCCAAACTTGCCTTCCGCGAAGGCGAACGAAATGCTTCACGGCTGGCTGAAATAGTGCGTGAACGAATAGAGGCCGAACCGCAGGCAAAGATCGATTATGTCGGCATAGTTAATGCTGAAAACTTGCAACCTATTAATAAGATTGAAGATGAGACGGTTTTAATGGCCGTCGCGGCGAGATTTGCAGGCGTCCGTTTAATAGATAATACTATTCTCAACCGCAAGTGAACATTTGGCATATACTTTGCATCTAAGTATTCTGGAAGCGCCCCGGAAGAGGCGCAAAGTTATAAAGCTTATGCTAAACAAAAAATTCATTTGGGCGATCCTAATGGTCGCCTTTACGTTTATGGGCACGGCAGTGGCCCAATCTTCATTGCCGCTCAAATCTTTAAGCGGCGGCAGCGTGGACGTGCAGTCGCAAAGAGGCAAGGTGGTCGTCCTGGCTATCGGCGCCGCCTGGCTGCCGTTGTCAAAAGACCAGGCCGTGATAACCAATAAACTCGCCAAAAAATTCGCCGGCAGGGAGGTAGTGATCTACTGGGTGAGCACCGATTCGGATAACGCCAAGTCGAAAAACTTTGCCACCGACGAGCAGGTCAAGGCTTTTGCCGACAAAAACAAACTGGTCGTTCCCGTCCTGCGCGATCCATTGGGATTGAGCCTGAAAAGATTTGGCGTGGACCAGATCCCGGCGTTTGTCATCTTGGACAAAACCGGCAAACAGGCAGTTGAAGCCTTCGGCGGCCTCGACCCCGAAACGGACATCACGCCCGACATCGCGTCAAAGATCGAGGGTCTTTTGTAAGGAACGCAGAATTTATTCTGCTTCCATCTCCGTAGTAGCAAGATATTTGTAGCAAAGACAGGTTTTAAAAATTCGAGTTCCGTAGAAACGGCATAATGTATGTCTTTCCTACGGAACTCTTTTTCATTATTGATCCGGTTTGCTACAAATATGGCGTCCCTAACGGGCTACCATTTCCTATTCACGATTCACTAGTTCTCTCCACAACTTGTAAACCAGATTCACCGGCAGCCCGACCACGTTCCAATAATCGCCCTCGATCTCTTCGATAAAAAGCGCGGCTTGCGCCTGCACGGCGTAGGCGCCGGCCTTGTCGAGCGGCGAGCCGTTTTCCACCAGCCACTCGATGTCGGCTTCGCCCAGCGCGGCAAATTTAACACTCGTTTCCTGCCGCGCGGTCAGAATTTTTCGTTCGCCGCCGGAAATGTTTATCAATGAAACACCGGTGAGGACCTGGTGCCGGTTTCCGCTCAGCAGCCGCAGCATCCGGCGCGCGTCCGCTTCGTCCACAGGCTTGCCGACGATCTGCCCGTCGATAACGACGATCGTGTCCGCGCCCAGCACCAAACCGTTTTGGACATGCTGCGCCACCGCCGAAGCCTTCGCCAGCGCCAGCCGCTCGACGTAATCAGCCGCGCTTTCACCGGGCAAAATAGATTCATCCACGTCGGCCGCGCGCTTTTCAAATTCCCAGCCGACAAACGTGAGAATTTCCGCGCGGCGCGGGCTGCCCGAAGCCAGGATCAGCGGGGGCAGCGCAAATTTAGTGTCCTTTTGTTTTTCCATCGAAGTCGTGTTTTAATCGTAAATAGTGTCCTAAGCCGTGCACAAAAGCAAATGTAAAATAAATCCAAGTATTTGCCCGCTTTGGCTTTAATGGAATATTAAAATGGAAGATATTTTTCGCGCATTGCCTAAACTCATGCAGGAAGCGGGCGAGTTCGAACCGCTGTTTGGAGCCCTGATATTTGCCGCGTGGAAGCGCATCGCGGGCGAGAGTTTAGGAAAACATACCATCGCGGTTAAGCTGGAAAAAAAGCGGCTGGTGGTGGCCGTGGCGGATGAGATCTGGAAAAAACACCTGGAAGCTCTCAGCGGCCAGATGATCTTCAAGCTGAATTCCCTGCTCGGCGCCGAGGCCGTTACTTTTATCGAATTTCGTGTGGACGGCAGTGCGTTTACCGCCGCGCGAAATGAGCAAAACCAAAAGATGCGGGAAAAAGAAAATTTCGATATTGAGGCAAAAGAAGAAATAACCCCGGGTTTGCTCCGGGCCGCCGGTGAAATTAAAGATGAAAAACTGCGCGAGCTTTTTCTAAAAGCGGCGGGCAATTGCCTGGTAAGAAAAAAACATTTGTACACCTGAACGGCTTTCATTTTTAATTATTAATTGTTCATTATTTTTCAGTTATATATTTAGAATAAAAATGCCCGTGCCAAGTAAAGTATAGAAGCCGGGGGATAATGTCAGATGCTTTTTTCATGTCGTTTGGTGTGATTTCGTGGTTCCTGCTTTTATAGTATTTAGAGCTAAGACGTTAAGAAAAAACCACGAAATAACACTAAAACACACGAACAGATCTAAAAACCGCACGCCGGTTTCAGTACCGGCAGGATGCTTAATTTTATGGACGTAAAAAAGATCGCGGAATTAGCGCATTTGGAAATTTCCGAAGAAGAGGTCGAGCTTTACACGCCGCAAATGGCGAGTATCGTGGAATATGTCAAGCAGCTCGAAGAACTCGACACCGAAAACATTGAGCCGGCGCTCGGCGGGCTGACCGCGGCGGGTGAGGCCACCGAAAGCGTCCGCGACGATGTCGTCAGGCCGTCGCTCGGGCAAGCGCTCGCGCTCGACCAGGCGCCCGATCCGCATTCCGGCCATTTTCGCGTGCCGAAAGTACTCTAGAAACGACGAGGATTTTTGCGATGTGGAATTTTTTATTATTAGCCTGCCTGGCGCTGGTGTCGTGCAATATCCCGCAGATCGAAGACGGTAAATGCACCGCCTCGCGCGAAACCGTGCGCTCGTTTTATTCCCAGCACTTCAATAACGAAGCGGAAAGAGGTTTTACCCGCGAAAATATTGCGAAAAAGGAAAAATTCCTGACGCCGGAACTGTACAGGCTTTTGCAGCACGAATTTGAGCGCCAGGAAGAATTCGTTAAAGCGCACCCGGATGAAGTCCCCTTTATCGACGGCGATCCTTTCACCGATTCGCAGGAATACCCGACCGGATTCAAAGTCGGCGAATGCGACATCAGCGGCGAAAGCAGAACGAAACACAACGTGCGTCTATTCTGGAAAAGCGCCGATGACAAACCGACACAGCGAGAGATGAAAGTGGAGGTTGAAAAACGCGGCGGCAAATGGCTGATCGGCGATTTTATCGACGATACGAATGAGAGCCTGGTAAAAACTCTCGGCCGCGAGAAATATCAATGATGCTGTCAATACCGCCTGCGGTAGCTGGCTCCTGTTCAGAGTTGCGCGTTCACGCGCGATCTTTCACGCCTAAAGGCGTAACTCTGAACGCAGGAGCGGTAGCGACCGGGTTAAACAGCCGGAGAACCACCCCGGCGCTCAGGCGCCACCCCTCCTTCGTAAGGAGGGGAGTTAATTCTGTCAGTAGCGCCTGCGTCAGCAGGCGCGTAATGCGGGCAGGGATGCCCGCGCTCCATGTATGAATAATATAAAAGCCCAAATAGAAAAAACTTTGAGCAACGCGGAAAAACTCAACCCGGAGTTGAACGCCTTTTTGCGGATCGACCGCGAGAATGCGCTGGCGCGCGCTGCCGCGCTCGATGACGGCAGCGAAGACCTGCCGCTCAAAGGTTTTCCGATCGCCGTCAAAGACAATATCTGCACCAAAGATTCGCAAACTTCCTGCGCCTCGCTGATCCTGGGCGCTTTCAAGCCTCAGTACAACGCCACCGTGGTCGATAGATTGATAAATGCCGGGACGGTGATCGTCGGCAAAACCAACCTGGACGAATTTGCCATGGGCTCTTCGAACGAAAATTCAGCCTACGGAACGGTAAAAAATCCCTGGGACGTGACGCGGGTTCCAGGCGGAAGCTCGGGCGGCTCGGCGGTCGGCGGTGGCTGCCGGGATCGTGCCGGCGGCGCTCGGTTCTGACACCGGCGGTTCGATCCGCCAGCCGGCTTCGCTGTGCGGGATCTTCGGCATCAAACCGACTTACGGCAGGGTTTCGCGTTACGGGCTGGTAGCTTTCGGTTCTTCGCTCGACCAGATCGGCGTGTTTGGCCAAAACGGCAAAAGACGTCGCGGACGTGCTGCAGCGTCATCGCCGGGCGCGATCCTTTGGACGCGACATCGGCGGACGTTCCCGTACCGGATTACACGACGGAACTCGAAAGTGATATAAAGGGCAAAAAGACTCGGCGTTCCGCGCGACCTCTTTGGCGAAGGCTTAGACGATGAAGTGCGCCAGGCGGTCGAAAAGTCGATCGAAAATTATCGCGCGCTCGGCGCGGAAATCGTCGATGTCGAGCTTCCCCACGCCAAATACGGAATTGCGGTTTATTACATCATCGCCACGGCGGAAGCTTCTTCGAATCTGGCGCGGTTTGACGGCGTGCGCTACGGTTTTCGCGCGGAAAATGCGCACGAGCTGCGCGCAGATGTATAAAAAAACCCGCGAAGAAGGCTTCGGCGCCGAGGTCAAACGCCGGATAATGCTCGGCACTTACGTGCTTTCGAGCGGCTATTACGACGCCTATTATTCCAAGGCGCAAAAGGTGCGCACGCTGCTGCGGCAGGATTATCAGCCGGGCGTTTGAAAAATGCGATGCGATAATTACGCCGACTTCGCCGACCACGGCTTTTAAGATCGGTGAAAAATCGGACGATCCGCTGGCGATGTATCTCAGCGACATTTACACCGTCTCGGCAAATCTGGCGGGCATTCCCGGAATTTCAGTTCCCGTGCGGCTTTCCGGCGAAGGCTTGCCGATCGGAATGCAGCTTATCGGCAATTATTGGTCGGAAAGTGACCTGCTGAATTTGTCCGCCGCTTATGAAAACAATTTTCCCGTGACGCGACGCCGAAAATTCACGTGTAACGCCAGAGTTTAGAGTTACGCGTTTAGGCGTGAGATTTAATGTTATTTCTCACGCCTAAAGGCATAACTCTGTACATTTTTATTTCGCTAGTCTTAATTGCGGCGGGTCCGGGAATTGTTGAAATAGGTTGGGATCTGTTGTTGGGAAAAATATTTTGCCAGCGCGAGGGATCATCCAGTATCTTTTCGATCTCGGTCACCGGCAGCGGTCGCGAGAAAAGATAACCCTGCCCGATATTCACAGCTTAAAATTCTCAACTGGTGAAGCTGGTGAATGCTTTCGATGCCTTCCGCCACCACGCTCAGATTCAGCGCTTTTGCCAGCGCGATCACGGTGCGCACGATCTCGCCGTTTTCGCTTCCGTCTTCCATCGAGCTGACAAAGGAGCGGTCGACTTTCAGCGTATCGATCGGGAAAACGGTGCAGGTAGCTCAAGCCGGAATAACCCGTCCCGAAATCGTCGATGCTGAGCTGAACGCCCGTTTCCCTGATCTGTTTAAGCATCGCGATCGCGCTTTCCGCGTTTTCCATCACCGCGCTTTCCGTTATTTCGAGCCGCAAAGAACCCGGATAGAGGTAAGATTCGCCCAGGATCTCCGTGATCTGCCCGACCAGTTCGGGATGCGCAAAATGCTTTCCGGATAAATTGACGCTGACTGTCAGGGTTTCGTACCCTTCCGCCCGCCGCTGCCATTTTGTTATTTGCCGGCAGGCCATCTGCAGTATTTTGAGCGTCATGGGCACTATCAAACCGGTATATTCCGCCACCGGGATAAATTCATAAGGCGGGATCAGCCCGCGCTGCGGGTGATTCCACCGCGCCAGCGCTTCAAAACCGGCCAGTTTTGCGTCCTCTAAAGCGATTATCGGCTGGTAGAAAAGCTCGATCTCGTCGCGCTCGATGGCGTAGCGCAGATCGGTTTCCAGTTCCAGCAGCTTGACCGCGTCGAAATGCATTTTCTTATTAAAGATCGCATAATTTTTGTGATTGTCTTTGGCGCTGTACATCGCGATGTCGGCATCGCGCAAGAGGTCATCGGCTTCGTTGTACTGGTAGCTGCCGAAAACAATTCCGATACTCACACTGGTAAAAACCTGCCGTCCTTCAAGGGTGAAAGGCTCGGCGATACGCCTGGCGAGGTGTTCGGCAAACTCCGTGGTTTCCTCGACGCTCGCGATCTCCCGGAGAATGACGGCAAATTCGTCCCCGCTGAATCTGCCCACCAGGCCGCCTTCGTTGATCGTTTCCGAGAGGCGCTGGGCGACCTGCACAAGCAGGCAGTCTCCCATAAAATGCCCGAGGCTGTCGTTCATCATTTTAAAGCGGTTAAGATCGAGAAAGAGAACGGCAAATTTATGATCGGGCGTGTTTTTACTTTTTTCCAGTAAGGTTTTTATTTCGTCGATAAAATAATTGCGGTTGGGCAGCTGCGTCAGCGGATCGTGATAAGCGGCCTGGCGAAATTTTTCGCGGCTTTCATGCAGGGCCGAGCTGCTCTTTTCCAGTTCGGCTACGTAGTGCTCTAATTCGGTGACGTGTTTTTCCGCTTGCTCTGCGCGCTCGCGCTCCAGTTGTTCGGCTTTGGCGGCGGTTTCTTTGACATCGTTGACATAGCGCCGGTAGGTCAGATAAACAACGGCGAAAAATCCGATGACCACGATGAATAAATAAACATTTATCTGCTGCAGGGCTTTTGTGATCAGGCCCGCCATCAAAGCGCCGGTCAAATACATCACCAGCGCGTTGAAACAATATTCGTTCCACACCTTCAGCCAGGAAGTTTCGCTCTTAATGGAAATGAAAAGCGAAACCAGCACCGAGTTGACCGCAAATTGCGACAGCCCCATCACCATCAGCAATAGGACAAAGGTCGTGAGGTCCTTCGCTTCGAAGCTCGATTCGAATGAGCCGAAAAAGTAACCGGCGATCTGGGATGTGATGAAAACGGAAACGGCTGCGATCAGGACGTTGACGCCGACCGTTTTGGTCTTGATGGTCACGCCCTGGCTGCGCAGGTTCAGCGAAGTCGAGCCCGACTCCAGAGCCGCCAGCAAAACGGAGATCTCGCCCCCGTAGGTCAGCAAAGCGACGATTATCAGGGCGTCGGAAATTGTCAGGTGGATCTTGGTTCGCGGCAGTTGAATGCGCAGGTACGAGCTGAAAAAGATCATTATGCCCGATAAAATTATCAGCCCGGCATCGATCCGCTCGTACGGAAACCGGAAGAGCGCCCATAAAATAGCGGCAAACCCAGCCGGCAGCAGAACTAACGAAAACAGATTTGTTAATTTATCTTTCTTTTCCATTCCCCGGTAATGAGAAGAAACTAAGATCTGGTCTTTTAAATTGCGAGATGGGAAGTTAAGCAGGTAGGCACAATAAGCACCTGAATTTATTATAAGTTAAACCTTGTTGTTTTTCAAGAGATATTTTCTTTCAAATTCCAGATTTCCAGATTTCAGATTGCAATGGGGACTTTTTGGAATTTGGAATGTGGAATGTGGAACCGCATTTCTGTTAAACACAAGAAAAGCGGAGGCCCCTATGGACCTCCGCTCTCTTTTATTCTATAGCGCCGGGGATGGCGGCGTTACTGCGGTTAATGCATGCGGGGCGTGTCGTCTCCGCGGGCAATGATATTGCTGGACTGCGCGTTTGCCGAGTCGCTCAACAGCAGCCCGTCACTGATCAGCAAGCCGTCACTGATCAACAGCCCGTCAGCCAGCGGCAGGTTATTCGACGTCATCAGGCCGTTCGAAAAAAGCATGCCCGAAGAACCGATGGCCGTGCCGCGCGTCAGCGTTTGATAACCCGTGAGATTGGCGCTGTCCGCCATGAGGGAACCGTCGCTGATCAAAAGGCCGTCACTGATCAGCAAGCCGTCGCTCAGCAATAGGCCGTCGCTGATGAGCAGGCCGTCGCTGATGAGCAGGCCGTCGCTGATAAGCAGGCCGTTGTCATAGATCCTCTGATATTCGGTAATGAACTCGGTGCCCGTTACCACCCCGTAATTCGGCAGCATTCCGCCCGCCCACTGGAATCGGGTCCCGGCTATGAGCGAGAAATGCAGCGGCATTGTAGTGCCGGTCAGCATCGGTTCGCCCGCCGGGGTCGGGCTCGGCATATTCTGACGGATCGCTCTGGTCAGACGCACCGCGCCTTCGACATTGAGCTGGCCCGCGCCCTGTTCCAGGGTGTTGAAACCCGCCAGCGGCTGCGCCGTGTATTGCAGGATCATTTTGATCATGTTCGGCGTCAGCTTCGGATTGGTTTGCAGCAGCAAAGCCACGGTTCCGCTGACGATCGGCGTCGCCATCGAGGTACCGCTGAGGTACATCATTTTCCGCTTGTCATCGGCCGAGTTTGGCACTGCCAGATCTTCGTTATGGTCGACGATCTCATTACCTTTGGCTAACGCGCCGATAACCAGATTACCGGGCGCAGCCAGATCGGGTTTGATGAGATTGTCGTAATGCTTCACGCCGGAGCTGTCCGTATAGAATGAACGCGTCGGGCCGCGCGAGCTGTAGCTCGCGATGCCGTCGTCATTCCTGCTGTCGGTGCCGAACGTATTTACCGCGCCGACCGTGATGACGCTGGGGTCGTTTCCGGGCGCGTGAATGGCGCCGTAAATTTTTTGCCCGTTGGCGTTTTTGCCGGTGTTGCCCGCCGCCGCTACTACCACGACGCCGGCCTGGGTCAGTTTTCTGACCGCTTTGCACAGCGGATCGTTGCGCCAGGTCTCGACCGCCGGCGAACCGAGGCTGAGATTGACCACGCGGATGTTATGCGTGGCGCGGTTGTTAAATATCCAGTTCAGCGCGCTGAGCAGGCCGGACGCACTGCCCACACCGTCTTCATTTAATACTTTAACGTTGAGGATCTTCGCATTCGGAGCGATTCCCTTGTAGTTGCTCAGGAATAATCCGTCGCCGACGTTAAGATTGGCTCCGCCGCCTCCGGCCGCCAAAGAGGCGACATGCGTTCCGTGCCCGTATTCGTCCTTGGAAAGTTCATTGTCGTTGGTAAAATTGATCTTTTGAACGATCCTCGAAGTACCCGAAGAATTGATAAAAGATCGATGATCCGCCTGAACGCTCGAATCGACAATGGCAATACCGATCCCGGTGCCGTCCAGTGAAGTAGCGCCGAGGCCCAAAATTCCCGGCAGTACCGTACGGATGAGCGAAGTGCCGGTCGTTGTCTCGACGTGCCCGAGCAGTTTTAATTCCCGATCGAGCGAAAGATGCTGCGCGCCGCGAACCGCAGCGATCTCTTCCGCCGCTTTTACCGGCATCTCGAGCGTCAGCATATTAAAATTCTCGGCGCGGTCGGTGACCACCACTTTGTAGCGCTGCAGAATTCCCCGCAGCTCCGGATTGTCGATATCATCCGACTGGAGAATGACCTTTACCATTTTATCCTGGTCGGCATTTCCTACCAGCTCGCGCAGGTCGGGGGAGAGCTTGTCGCCGACAAAGCCGTCTTCGTCTACCGGCTCGTCGCCGAGGAAAAGCTTCTGAAATTCTTTATTAAGCTGAGTATGGGCGGCGATGTTCTGATCATAGCTTTCGGAAGTGCCGCTGCCCACTATCTGAAGACGCCCGTCCTTTACGGCCTGCTGAAGGGCCTGCGCCGCTTTCGCGCCTAAGACGGAGTGGTTTTCATCGATCAGGCTGATGTCGTCGATGAACAGGATCGCGTTGTCTTTTATCTGCTTAAACGCGTCGCTGACAACAACCTTGATCTGCGCTTCGCTGATGGCTTCGGCCAAAAGCGCGCCGGTATCGAGGCTCAGAACCTTTTTACCGCGCAAATTTTTCGGCGCGTCCGGGGCAAGCAGACGAAGCGCCAGGTTGCCCGACAAGAGCCGGCTTTTCCCGGTAAATTCGTCGACCACGACCGGGTTTTTCCTGGCCGCGCCAGCCAGCACGCGCATCATCTTTTTCAGTTCCGGCTCGAGGCCCGCGGCCGGAGCGATCCGCCCGTCCCGCGCGAGCCGCGTAAGATCCGTGATATACCGGCCGGATAAAGACGCGCCGTTTTCCGGCTGCGCCGCGGCAACGGTTTTATTGGTGATGGCCTGTGCTTTATTCTGACCGACATTTATCGAGGTCAGAAACGAAGCAAGTATAATTAAAGCAATTAAGAAGCGATTGACTTCTTTGAATTTCATAAATAGTTTCCCATCGCTCGAGACTTTAACTAACTACAGGGAGAAAAATACTCGCGATTCTTTTAGCAACCCCCATGCCATCAGGTTGTTTGCTGAAACTAAAGGGTTTATGAGAATAGGCGGGATTCGTGAGAAGTCAGATCCGGTCAGGATGAAGGAGAAAAACCGGTCAATTTGACCGGTTTTGCACAAGACGCGACAGTTATGGAGAGTGTTGAATCAATTCCAAATAAAAAATTCCAGATTCCAAACTTGCAGCTGCAAATTTGGAATCTGGAATCCGGAATCACTGTAACTATTTCGCTATGCCGACCTGGCCCAGCGCGTAAGCGTAATCGAAGGCGACCTCTTTCAAGCGGTCGTAGCGTCCCGAAGACCCGCCGTGTCCCGCGCCCATATTGGTTTTGAGCAGGATGATATGGTTATCGGTTTTCATCGCCCGTAGTTTCGCCGCCCATTTCGCGCCTTCCCAGTAGGGGACCTGGCTGTCGTTGAGCGAGATCTCGATCAGCATATTCGGATAATTCGCCGCCTTCACATTGTCGTACGGCGAATATTTCATCATATAGTCGAACGCTTCTTTTTCGTTCGGGTTGCCCCATTCGATCCATTCCTCGGTCGTCAGCGGAAGCGTGTCGTCGAGCATGGTGTTCATCACGTCGACGAACGGCACCTGCGCGATCACCGCTTTGAAAAGATCGGGACGCTGGTTCGCGACGGCGCCCATCAACAGGCCGCCGGCGCTGCCGCCCTGAATGACCAAACGGTCGCTGGCGGTATATTTATTGCTCACCAGCCATTGCGCGCTATCGACAAAGTCGTTAAAGGTGTTCATCTTTTTGAACATCCTTCCATCGACCCGCCACTGCTCGCCGAGCTCGCTGCCGCCCCGTATATGCGCGATGGCGTAGATCATTCCGCGGTCGACCAGGCTCAGCCGCGTGGAAGAAAAATTCGGTGTCATCGAATAACCGTACGAGCCGTACGCATAAAGCAGCATCGGCGCAGAGCCGTCCAGCTTGGTGCCTTTTTTCATCAGCAGAGAGATCGGCACTTTTACACCGTCGCGCGCAACCGCCCAAACGCGGACAGTCTCATACTTCGTCTTATCGTAGCCGCCCAATACTTCCTGCTGTTTGAGGAGTTTGCTTTGTTTCGTTTTCCGGTCGTATTCAAAGGTCGATTGCGGCGTGACCATCGAAGCGTAACTGAAGCGGAAGGTCGGCGTATCGAATTCCGGGTTGCCGCTTATCCCCATCGTGTAAACGCTTTCCGGCGTGGCGATGCGCTGCGATTTTTTCGACTTCATATCGATCACGTCCAGGTACTCCAGGCCGTTCTCAAGCTCGGAAACGACCGCGTAGCCTTTGAAAAAGTTTACGTCCTCGATCTTTATCTTCGGATCGTGCGGGACGAATTCCTTCCAGTTTTTCTCGCTCGGGTCGCTTACCGGCGCGGTCACGATCCGGGAATTGAACGCATTTTTATTGGTCGTGATGTAAAACATCCCCTCATAATGATCCACACTGTATTCATGGTCTTTTTCCCGCGGCAGAATGACCTTTAACTGCGCGTCCGGCTGATCGGCCGGGAGATAGCGGAATTCCCGCATCGTCTTGGCGTAAGAAGCCACAAAGACAATTTTTTTATCGCGCGTGCGCCCGGAGCCGAGATTGAACAGCACGTCTTTCTCGTCGTATTGAAGCTGCGGGGTGTTAGAACCGATCTCGTATTTCCAGAATTTGTCGGAGCGCTTGGTGACATTGTCCTCGGTCACCAGGAACAGTGTCTTATTGTCGTTGGCCCACACCACTGAGGTCACTCTTTCGACCTTGTCCGGCAGGATCGTGCCGGTGCGCAGGTCCTTGATCTGCAAGGTGTATTGCCGGTAGCCGTTGGTGTCGAATGAGAACGCCAGCAGGTTGCCGTCGTCGCTGACACTAAAATCGCCGAGGGAATAAAACTTAAACCCCTTGGCCATCTCGTTCTGGTCGAAGATCACCTGTTCGTCGCTCTTGTCTTCTTTGGTGGCGCGGCAATAGATCGGGTACTGCTTGCCTTCCTCGGTTTTGTTGTAATACCAGTAGCTGCCCAGTTTGTAAGGCAGGGTCATATCCGTCTGCTTGATGCGCCCGAGCATTTCGTCGTAGAGCGATTTCGTGAAACCTTCATACGGTTTCATCGCCGTGTCGGTGTAAGCATTCTCGGCTTCGAGATATTTGATGACCTCGGGGTTCTTTTTGTCCCGCAGCCAGAAATAGTTGTCCACCAGTTTATAACCGTGGATTTCCGTTACTTTAGGTTCTTTTTTTGCTATTGGGGGTTTCATATCGGGGGTTTTCGGATCGGGTTGCGCAACGATCACCGTGTTGCCGATAACAATGATAATAAACAAAAACGCCAGAGTATAGATCGTTTCTCTCATCTTACCAGATTCCTTTTTCATCTTTTTACTAGAAGGTTATTTGATGCATTTTACTATATTTGTGGTTTTCTAACGATGTAATTTACGCAGTTTTATGACGTTTAGTTCTGATTTTATGCCGTTTTTTTTACATTTTCGTTAAAAGATGGCATTTCACTTTAACTATTAACCGTGTTTAGAGGCGGTCTCTGACCGTCATAGCAATTTTATACGCGGGGGCCGGAGAAACAAGTGATAGAACTTTTTTAAGCCTGTTTGACTTTTATTCCGGATCCGGATTAAATCTTATCCCATTCCCATTGGCTGTAATTAAGTCCTGACTCCCGTTAACTGTATTTTAGTTTTAGTGACGTTTAGTCCCCTTTAAAGACTCGCATTCTATCTTTGTCTATGTTCCCCCAGCTGTTATTTTTGACAGAAAGTAAAAGTCTATTTGCTTGGAGGGGCACATGAAACCGTTTATTTCTCCCACTTTAACGGTAATTACATTATTTATATCGGCTATTTTGGCTTTCGATCAAAACCCACAGATCGCTCATAACTTTGTTCCGGCAGGCGGGAACGATACCTGCAGCGGTGAGGGCGGCAACTGGAGCGCTCCCGGAACCTGGCTGGATAACAGCGTGCCGACCGGCGCCGATAACGTCACGATCGGAAACGGCTGCGCGGTTACGATAGATGGGGCGGCCGTCGCGCTGGGCGTTACCGTGCAAAGCGGCGGCGTCCTGCAATTCGATGCGGCGGCGGCAAGGTCCCTGGCCGCGGCTCAGTCCGTAACCATCGACGCCGGGGGGACGCTTCGCTCCGCGTCCAGCGGAACGGTCACGGCCCATTTGCTTACCGTCGGAACCGATCTGACTAATAACGGCGTACTGGACCTCAGCACCAACGGCGATACGGCCGGGGCGGAGCTTCGTTTTACCGGCGCCGCCAATAATAGTTTTACGGGCTCAGGCGCGACGACCGATCTGCGCTTGCTTACGGTTAATAAAGGCATGGGTGCGGTCACGCCGGCCAGCCCGACGCTGGACGTCGAGCTTTCGAATATGTCGGTCCGGGGCGCGTCCGCTGCCGCCGCCGGCTTTATCAACACCACACTTTTCAACGGCATTATCAAGTTTTCCGGCACCAACACTTTCAGCAGTGTTCTTTTTACCTCCGCAGTTTACTCGATCCCCTCAACCGCGGGCATCCGGCTCGATAATCCGAATTTTACGGTCCTGGGGCAAAACGGCTCGTCGACACTTTCGGGCTTACTGCGTGTGACGCGGGGAACTTACAACATAGGTACGAGCACCGGCAACTCGATGGGTTTTGCCGCCGGAAGCAGGATAACCGTTGAAGGCGGGGCGATAAATGCGGCTGGAAGATTTGGAGTATCAATAGCAACAAACGCCGTTACCTATGATCAGAGCGGCGGTACGATCACGGTTCAGGCCATCGGGAATACTTCAGGCGTGCTTGCCGGGTTCGATCTGGGGACCAACACCTCTTCCGTCGTCAACATCAGCGGCGGCACGATAATCTGCCAAACCGCAAATACGGCGGCGTCAACTCCGCGTGATTACCGGCATCAGGCGGGCGCAGGCCTGACCAGCGTCTCCGGTGGCACCCTGCAGCTCGGGAACGCGGCTTCGGGAGCGGCCAAAGCGTTTAATATCACCGGCGTGGTTCCGAATCTGGTCATCGACAACGCTTCCGCCGGTCATTCGGCCGTCTTTCTCTCTCCTGTGAATTTCAACAACAGCACGCTAGATATCACCATCGATCCCGGCGCCACATTGAGCACCGGCAATATCTTATTGTTCAACGGCCTGACCGTAACCAATAACGGCACGCTCGCCGCCAACTTGCCCGGGTCCCGGTTTGTCGCTTTCCGTCCGGGCGGTTCCGCGATTTACCAGGGCACGGGCGTATCCGCCGGGGTAATGACCAATTTCGAAATTCGAACCGACAATTTCACCTTCGATCCGGGTGTAAATAACATCGTGGTAAGACGTATCGTTTTACTTGTGGGCAATATTATTAATGCCGACAAGCTGACCCTGGGTAATAACGATGCGGTCGTGAGCGAGGTGCAGATCGGCAGCGCCGCCACTCCGACGGCTGCCGGAACATTCGATGCCGCGCCGGTCTTTGATCTCGGCACCGGGGGCCAGACGATCTCTTACCTGCGAACGGGAGCTTCACGATCCACCGGGCCGGAAATCAACCCGGGACGAACGCTCGTCAGCCTGACTTATGATGACAACGACCCGGCGCACACTTTAACGATAGCCGGCGGCGATCTGACCGTCACCGGAACCTTGTCTTTGACGAACGGCGTTATCCTGACGGGGCCAAACACGCTTATTAACAACGGAACGGCGGCCCGAACCAACGGTTATGTGGACGGGAGCATGGGCCGAACTTACGGCCTGATCGGCCTGCACACGTTCCATGTCGGGCAAAACGGGTATTCACCGGTAGCTGTGAACGTTACCTCGGGAACTTTCCCGGCGACGATGACCGTCAGGGCGTTTGATTCCACGCTGGTGGGATTCAGCCCGGCCCGGTCCATTTCGCGCAATTGGCACCTCTGAAAAAACCGGTAATATCACGGCAACCCTGACGTTTGTTTACTCGTCCGACGGAGCGGACGTTAATGGAAACGAATCGGACTATCGCGTCTTCCGGCGCGAAGGCGGCGGCGGGACAGCCGATATGTGCGGCGCGCCGTGTATCAATACGGCAACGAACACCGCCGGGCCGGTGACAGGCGTCACGAGCTTTTCGCGCTGGACGGTCGCCGAAGCCCTTGTCCCGACAGCGGCGGCCGCGGGCATCGCGGGACGCGTGCTGAGGGCGGACGGGCGCCCGATCGCTAACGCCGCAGTCGTCTTATCGGGCGGAGCGCTGGCCGAACCATTGACCGTTCATACCGGGCATTTGGGGTTCTTCAGTTTCACCGGCCTGCCCGTCGGCCGCGAATACGTGTTGACGGTAAAAGCGCCCAGATCCGCGTTCGCCGTTCCGAGCCGTCTGATCAATCTGCAGAATGATGTTCTAAATGAAGACTTTATTGCCGAGCCCTGATCTGGCTTTCGCGAATTTTTTACTGGGAGCGCGGACGGCTCGTCCGCTGTAGCGCCGCCGTCTCGACGGCTGTCGTGAGAGCGTCTCGCTCTCACAATTAAAGGTGGGTAAGACGCCCCCCGGACAGCCAGCGGGACGCTGGCGTTACATTTTTTTGCGGACGAGCCGTCCGCGCTCCGACTAAAGTCTTCTTTTTGAATAAAAGCTACTTTTATCCAACCTCAGAGGAGTACCCTTAGCGGAACCTTTTGTTGCGGAAACTTTTTTTATAAAGTTTTTCGTAAACCGTGTTAACACTTTTGTAGTTTACCCGTCTATATTACCGGTAAGTAATTGACAGTCGATCTATACCACGATGCCCGAAAGCGACATGTCCGGCCATATTTTATTATTCGCAAGGAGCGCGCCCAGTCCGGCGGCTGAAACGCCTTCGGCGGAAGCGCTTCTCGTTGAACGGGTATGTTCCGGTGACGAGCAGGCCTTTGGCGAATTCTACAGGCTTTTCGCGCCGTTGGTTCACAGTATTATTCTGGCCCGCGTCGCGCATGGCGAAGTCGAAGATATGGTCCAGGAAGTTTTTCTTTCGGCTTATAAAAATCTTCACACGCTCCGCGACAGGAACGCAGCGGGGGCTTGGCTGACGATGATCGCGAGAAATCGGGTGGCGGAGTTTTATCGCCGCGCTAAACCGACGGAAGAATTAACCGATGAATTCAGCCGCAATGACAGCCCCGGCGCGGAAGCCAATGAAATTTTGTCGGCGATCCGCGCGCTTTCGGACACATACAGAGAGACTTTGATCATGCGTCTGGTAGAAGGAATGTCCGGGCCTGAGATCGCCGCCCGCACGGGGCTGACACCCGAATCAGTGCGGGTGAATTTGTACCGGGGAATGAAGCTTTTGCGTGAAAAGCTGGGGATAAGGAGCCCTAAGGAGCAGCAATGAACGAAGATTATCTTTGGGATAAAACAGGCAGCGATCCCGAAATTCAAAGATTGGAAAATGCTTTACGCCGGTTCGGCTGCCGGGAGACTTCCCCGCCGCAACTTCCGGCCAAGGTTGTGGCTTTTAACCGGAAGTCTTCATTAATGTTCTTCCGTTACGGGATGGCCGCCGCGGCTTGCCTGGTGTTTTTTGCCATGTCTTTCGGTATTTGGCTTCAATTTTTCAGCCGCCCCGATAGAGTTTCGATAGATCCGGCGGACGGGCTAAACGATACGCAGACTATCCGTAACCCGGCGGCGAAAGATCCGGGCGAACCAAAGAGCATTGGTGATCTTAAACAACCTTCAAAACGAAGTTTTACCGGCGCCTCAAGGCCCGCTCCGCATATCAAAAACAGGAATGTTGCAAGGGCGCGGAATTCCCGGCTGTCAAAACCGGCCGTGAAGCTGACGAAGGAAGAAGAATTTGCTTACGAGCAGTTGAAGCTGGCGCTCTCGATAACCGGTTCCAAATTGAAACTGATCAAAGACAAAGTTGAAAGCGGCGATGACAAAAACATTGTCTTAAAAGACGGACGATAATTTTATCAGGAGAAAAAAATCATGAGATCATTTAACCATCATCTATTAAAAATTACTTTGCTGCTCTTGTTTTTATTCGCGGCAGTCGGTGTTAATGCACAGGACGCGCGGCTGCGGTTCGATCACCTTAACCAGCTCGAAACCAAGGCGCTGGAAGTGGTCGAGGTCAATATTGACGGAAAACTCCTGGACCTTGCCAAAAGGGTTTTGGTGAAAGTGCACGACCCGGATGCAAAGAAGGTCGGCCTGGCCATCAGCGGCCTTAAGGGCATCTATGTCAGGGTCTACAATTTCGAGAAGGAAAATGAGTACAACATAGCGGACGTCGATGCGATCCGCTCTCAACTGCAGGCGCCGGGATGGGAAAAACTGGCCAATGCGCGCAGTAAAAGGAACAATCAAAAAGTCGACGTCTATACGATGTTCAGCGGCGATGTGATGAGCGGTATTGCCGTCGTCGTATCCGAATCGAAAAGCATCGCCGTGGTCAATGTCATCGGCCCCATCGACATCGATCTGCTGGTTGAACTGAGCGGCAAACTGAATATCCCCAGGATCGAGATCGAAAAAGATCAGGAAAAACCCAAAAACTAAAAGGAGTGAAGACGATGCTAAACAGAAAAAAGATGATCCTGACGTTGGCCTTATTGCTGTTGGTCTTCACTTATGCCGCACCGGCAGCGAATGCTAAAAACAACGAGTACGACCTGATCGTCAAACATTTAAAGACAAAATACCGCGCGAAAAAAGTCAAGATACCTTTTATGTGGCTGGCGCGATTTGCGGTAAGCGTGGCGCGCCCGGCGGGTGTGAAAAGTTTTAGCGTGACGATATTCGAAGACCTGAAATTTTCCCGTGAAACGCTCGATGCGGAAATGCAGGCCGCGATGAAAGACGCGCTCGGCGCAGAATGGAGCCCGCTTCTCCGCGTCCGCTCGCGGCAGGGCGAGCAGGTTTATATGTATATGCGCGAAGCCGGCAAAAGCGTAAAAATAATGCTGGTGGCTATAGATAAAAAGGAATCCGCTATCGTCCGCGCGACATTTAACTCCGAAAAACTGGCGGAGTTCATCAATGATCCGAAGGTGTTCGGCGTTTCCTTAAACGACGGGGATCAGCGGGCGGCCGAAAAACCTACGGAAACTACCGAAAATATTTCATCCGAAAAACAAAAGGAGGAACCGAAAAAGGATAATTAGCCTCTTAGTACAAAAATGTTTCCAAAATAAAAGGCAAAAGGAAATTCCTTTTGCCTTTTTTATTTCTTAAAACTCCACTCCTTACGAAGGAGGGGTGGCGCTTTTAGCGCCGGGGTGGTTCTCCAACTATTTAACCCGGTCGCTACCGCTCCCGGTTCTGACTGGAGCGCCGAATTTATTCGGCTCGACGCTGCGCGTTCGTAACGCACCTGCTGACGCAGGCGCTACTGACAACCCCGTCGCTCCGCTCACTGCTTACTGTTACTGATCCTCCCCAGACGCAGGAGTTTCTCCGGCACGCGGCGCGGATCTGCCCACACCCAGGTTGTCGTAATTCAGGATGGCATTGAAAAGCAGCGAGAAGCTCCCGAGCGTTTCATGCCGCCACATCGGATTGTTTGCAAACATCACAACGTGCCCCTTGCCCACCGGCACGTCGAGCACAGCCGCTTTTCCGGCAAGTTCCGCACCGCCGGCCAGCATACCGCTAATAAGCAGATCCTTTTCCGGAGCGAATCTCAATACCACGCGGGGCCGGATCTCAGGCGGCGGTATGGCTGCCGCCGTCGACGGATCAGGCGTTGGTGTAGCCGACGGAACCACGACAGGCGCTCGTCCCTGAACCACATCCGGATCATCCAAACTGCCGCGCCCGGTGGGCCTTCCGGTGGTGGTCTGCTGCCCGCCACCACCGCCGCCACCGCCCGGGCCGCCGCCGAACGTAGCAACCTGCAAGAGCGGTGACTGGTTGAAATAAACCGCGAGCTTTTCATCGTAACCATACGAGATCGGGCTCTTGCGGTCCGCAAAGACCGTGCTTATCACCGATCCGCGGGCCTGCAGCAGCCGCGCTTCCTGGATCGACACTCCGCTCGTGATGCCGAAATCTATCGGGATCGACGCATTGTCCGCGATCGTTACGAACAAACCGCCCGATTCAATGAACGCCTGGAGATTCGCTACACCCTTGATGCCCATCCCGCCGCGAATATCATCGGTCTGGTCAGGCGAGAGCGCAAAATTCGGCGTGATATCGGACTGCTTCCAGGGAATCGGCGGTTCCTTATCGCTGAACTTTGCCACCCCGCGAACGACGTTCTGTGCATTGGTGCGGATCGGCCCAAAAATGATCACATCCCACTTCTCTTTCAGGTTCGGCGTCCGGCCGAGCACCTGGTCGGAAATGTAATCGTATGGTATGCCGAGACGGTCGAGCTCTATCCGGTACCAACCCTCGTCCTGCGTGTTTAGCCAGGTATGAACGAAAGCGATCCGCGGCACACCGATCGGGTGCCGGGCGACGTCCGGCACTTTGTCAAAAGCCGTCGCGGTCAGGCCAAGCTCGGTCACTTCTTTTGTCAGCCTTGCGGCAAGATCGGCCGGATTATCTTCAACTTTAATGACGTACGATCCGGCATTAAAATTCTTCTCGCCGATCTTGAATGGGGCCTCGGCCGCAGAGAACTTCAGGTCCTTCAAGCGGAACCTAAGCTGCGCCACGGCGCTCTCGCCCGTGTGATTTACCACGAATCCGGCGGTCCCGTGCCTTCTAATTTACCTGTGACCTTAGCCGGCCCACTGGTCAATGTCATAGGCGCATCGAGGATCTTTTCATCCTTCACCCGCACGGTCTTGACATTATAAAGAGGCCCGAGCGTCCAACCCGTGTCGTCGTATGGACGTGGGTCATTAACATTGTAATACTGCGTGTCGAGCAGCATGTCCGCCATTCGCGAATATGGCTGGTCCATTCTCACAACGTAGCTTCCGGCCGAAAATTTCCCTTCTTTGACTTCGGCCGGCCCGGTCAACCGGTGGATCTCACAACCCTGCAGCTTGAGCATGTTGACCAGATCGCCGGCGGAATTTGCCCGGCTGTCGTCGCCCGGCAGAACATAGGCCGCCGGGCCTTCCGTCCGCGCCTTGGCAACCGACCGCTTGCTCTTCAGATAGAAATTATTGAGAAACTTTTCCTTATTGTTCGCGACATAATTCATCGCCAGCAGCAGCGCGCTCTGCTGCAGATTTATGTTGTTGCGGATCGACCATTTCACCCGCGGGAGCGGTGGGTTCGGCCGAAACCAATCGCGCCCGGATTGAGCCCCCACGACCCGGTCCTGCGTGTCCGCGCCGCCGTTGCCGAACGTTTCGTAAAACCGCCCGATCGAATTGTGGCCGTTAGCGACATAAAACATATAGTTCGGCGCCCACCCGTCGTAAAATCCATGCGTCCACACCCCGGGCACGCCGCGCTTCGTCATTTCCTCGACCTCGTAATACGCCAGCGACTGCCATTCGTCGATCACGATCGGGTCGAGCCAGGCATTGTACGGACCCGTCCCCGTCGAGGTGTAAAAAAAAGGGACCGATTCGTGAAGATCGTGCAGAACCGTTGGGTGATATTCGAGGAACGCCGTCATCTGATTTCGAGACAACGCCAGGGCCAAGCCCATAGCATCGCGGTTATTGTCATGCGCCACGTATTTTCCCCAGTAGATCAATCCGGGCGATCGTTTACCTTCGTTGGCTTTACGATAATTATAAAGATCGACCATCGCGTCGCGGCCATCGACCTCCAGCGTGGGCGTTATCATCACGATCACATTTTTCCGGATCGCCTGTATCAGCGGCGTGTCTTCCACCGCCAGCCTGTATGCCATTTCCATCAGCATCTCGGGCGAGCCCGTTTCGGGCGAATGTATCGACCCCGAGGCCCAATATATCGCCTTGCCTTCGCTCACAAGCTGCTTCGCGACCTCGTCGTTTATGGTGCGCGGATCGCCGAGCTTGGCGGTGATCTCCTTATACCGTGCCAGCTTGGCCAGATTTGCCTCGTCCGAAACGACGACCAGCATTTGCTCGCGGCCTTGCTCGCTTCGCTCCGGCGCGATAAATGTCTTCACCCGCGGAGTAGTTTTTTCCAGCTCGCGATAATAACGGTACTGGTCTTTCGTATAGGTGAGCTTTTTCGGCGTGCCGATCGGATACCCCAACACCTTCTCCGGGGAAGGCACTTTCGCCGATGCCGGCAAATGATCGACGATCTCGGTAAGAAACATCTTGTCCGTCGTATTCTTTAGAATCGATTCCGTATAAGCGGCGTCAACCGGCTGGACCGGCCCGATCCCATTTCCTGCCTTGGCGGCGGGTGCGGCTTTAGTTTTTGCTGAGGCCTGAGCCGACAACTGTGCGGGGGCAGAAATGAACGAGACGAACAGCAATGCAGACAAAACGATGCGTTTCATTAGGTTTCTCCGTTTTTGAAATGATGCGAAAAAAGAATGCGAATCCGATGCCCCGCATTGTACCATGACCTGGGAGCGCAGGCATCTTGCCTGCAGTGAGAACGCGCAGCGTTCGAAAACTTCTTTCTCGCACGGCGCTCATTGCAGGCAAGATGCCTGCGCTCCCAGAAAAAAGGCCCCGGAAATCCGAGGCCCTAACTGCTCACCGCTTACCGCTCACGGCTTACCGCTCACTGATCGGCACGTATTTCTGATCGCGGGCCCCGATGTATTCGGCGCGCGGGCGGATCAGTTTATTATTGGCGTATTGTTCCAGGATGTGGCCCGCCCAGCCCGAAATGCGGCTGATGGCGAATATCGGTGTGAACTGGTCGAGCGGCAGGCCCATCAGGTAATAGGTCGAGGCGGAATAGAAATCCACGTTCGGAAACATTCCCTTTTTCTCCTGCATCAGTTTTTCGATCCTCTGCGACATCTCAAACCACTTGGTCTCGCCTTTTTTCTCACCCAATTGTTTCGAATACTTACGCAGCCAGGTCGCACGCGGGTCTTCCGTTTTATAGACCGCGTGGCCGATGCCCATGATCTTGTGTTTGGCCGCCAGCGCTTCGTCGAGCCAGGAATCTACCTTGTCAACGTCGCCGATCTCAAGCAGCATCTTCATCACGGCAGTGTTGGCGCCGCCGTGCAGCGGCCCGGCCAGCGCCGCGATACCCGCGGTGACCGCGCCGTACATATCCGCCAGCGTCCCAGCCACTACGCGGGCGGTAAAGGTCGAGGCATTCAGTTCGTGGTCGGCGTGCAGTATCAGGCAGACGTCGGAAATATGCGCTTCATCCGGGCCGGGCATTTCGCCCGTCATCATATAGAGAAAGTTGGTCGCGATGTTCACATCTTTTTTCGGCGCGATAGGTTCTTTCCCGTTGCGAATGTTTTCCCAGGCGGCAACTAGCGCCGGCATCTGCGCGGTCAGTTTGATAGCCGCCCGCATCGCGTTTTCGCGGTCGGTCCCGTGCCCGTCCTTGTCGTAAAAATCCAGCGAGGAAACACTTGTGCGCAGTACGTCCATCGGATCGGCATCCTTCGGAAAGGTCTTTATCATGGCCAGCACTTCCGCGGGCACGTCGTAATTAGCGCGCAGCTCGCTTTCCAGCGCCTCGAGTTCATCCTTTTTCGGCAAACGCCCGTTCCAAAGCAAAAATATGGTTTCTTCGAATGTGGAATTAGCGGCGAGGTCGTGTATATCGTAGCCCTGGTAAATTAAAATGCCTTTTTCGCCGTCCACATCACTGATGCTGGATTGGGCGGCAACTACCCCGCGTAACCCCGCGGCGGCTGCGGCGCCTGCCGCACTTGATTCTTTAGCAGTGTCCATTGTTGTTGTTCCTTAAATAACTATAAATTAATCCAATATTAAAAATATCAAAAGCCGTTTTAAGTGACAAGCTAATAATTGGTTTAACACATTGATTTTACTGATTTAAATGCGCTAAAACCCTTTCGCCCGCTTCTACATCCATAATTTCCGCCGCCGAATCCCGGAAAGCCGAAACCTCCAGCAATCCGGCGCTGCCAAAGAGCATAAAAAGCTTGTTTTTGTCTTCCGCCTCGGCATAAAAATTTTGCAGCCTGGTCACTTTGTTCCCCCTTATTTCCAGATGAAAATTTTCCGGTAAAAGTTGTTTATCGAAATTCGTTACGCAATTGCCGAAGCGGTCGATGTGCAGTATCTCTCCCTGCACGGTGTTTTCCGCGATCTTTTGCGGCAGCCTGAATTCGAACCGGACATGATCGGTGATCCGGTCGCCTAGTTCCTCCGGCAAAACGCCTCGCGAAAGCCAGGCGGCGGCGGGAGCAAAAATATCGCGCCCGTGAAAGGTCCGGCTGACTTCCTTGCGAAAAAACCGCTCCTTGTTCAGCTCAAAAACCTTTGTATTTTCCTCCGCCGCGTAGATAAAACTCAACAGCCCGTTGTCCGGCGCGATAAAGTAATACTCGTCCGTAACGGCCAGGATAGCGCGCCGCTCGGAGCCAACGCCGGGATCGACCACGCTCAAATGTATCGTCTGGCGCGGGAAATTTTTGTAACAGGCAAAGAGATTAAAACCCGCCGCGTTGATGTCCTGGGGCGGAATTTCGTGAGTGATGTCAACGATCCACGCTTCCGGGTTGAGCGACAGGATCACGCCCTTCATCGCGCCGACAAAGTAATCGCTCGTGCCGAAATCTGTCAGGAGAGTGATGATCACATCTGCATTCTAAATTATTAATTCTTAATTGTTAATTATTTTAGCTAAATCAGGCAGAAACCAGGGCAGTTATGGAGCGTGTCCAAAAAGCTGAGCAAGCACGCTCCATAACTGTCGCGTTTCCGCCAAAAAAATATCCATGAGCCGCGGCGGCCCATGGATATTAAAATATACAGGAGAAAATGAAAATTTAGCGAATTTGCGTTTCGTAAACCGTGCGAATGCGCAGCTGCTGCCCCTTGATAAGCTTGATATGTTTGCCACGTTCGACCACGACCGCGCCCACGCCGAAAGCCGCGCCCATGGCCGCGCCGACACCCGCGCCGACCGGCCCCGCCACGATCGCGCCGACCACCAGCCCGGTACCCGTCGCCGCGCCGATCTTGACCGCATCGGGTTTAATGCTGCCCTTGCCGACGGCCGAGCCTTCGTTGTCGACCTTTTTGACGTTGTCGCCCTTCACCGGCAAAACCTCGGTCAAAAGCCCGTTGAAATTCGACCATCGTTCATTGGTCAGGCGGATCTGGTCAAAGGAAAGCTGCAATTCGGCGCGTTTTTTTATCCGTCCCGGCTTGGTGACCTTGTCCACCCGCCCGTCGATAATGGCGCCGCTTATCTCATAAGGCGAAACCACTTTGGCCTGAAACTTGTCGCCGCTTTTATTTTCGCTGGTGGTGATCGGGCCGAGCAATTCGACGATCAATTCCGTGTCCGCCGGAATTACGATGACCTGCCCGTCCAGTGTTGCCTGGATGGGCGCCTGCGTCGTGGCGTCCGCGATCGGTGTAGAAGGTGTTGAGGGCGACGTTGTCTCCGTATTGGCTGCCGTGGTCTCTGTGTTGTCGGTCGGAGTAGTAGTGGTTGTTTGCGTCGCCGCCCCCGAGCTGTTGGTATCTGAACTGTTATTAAGCACCGGGGCCGTTACCGCCGCGACGGTGCCGCGCTTCTTGATCTCGACCGGAAGGGTCGAATCGAAGCCGCGTTTCTCAAAACCGGTGTTATAGCCGCTTTCGAAACCCTGCTGGTAGCCGTCGCGGTAATCTTCCAGCTCTCCATAGGCCTTCGAATATGCGCGGTCTGCTTTGTTATATTCGTTATGGCCCTGAATACTGCGTTCTAAATTTTGCGTGGCATCGCGATAGCCGGCCATATAACCGTCGGAATAACCTGTACGATAACCACGTTGTAAAGCGATTCTGGAATCTTGAGCGGAAACGCTCTGGATCGCGAAACCAAGGAAAGTTGCGGATACGAGAGTAACGTTTAAGACGATAGCTAAAGAACTGCGGATTAGCTTCATATCTCCTCCTTTTATTAAAGAACAAACCGATAAGCGGCTTTTGCTGATAAGGTTATACAGGAAAGGTTAAGGAAATACAAGAGAAATTATGCACCTGCTAAAGATTTTTGCGAAAATTAGGCAAAAAATAAATTTTTTAGATTTTCCCTATATGTAAGTAAATACAAGGCTTACAGAAAATGCCTTGTGGTGCTGTTCGGTTGACATACAATATTTTGTATAGAAATTAAAGCATTTGAATAAAAACTCATCCGATCTCTAACCCGATTTTGGATAAATTGACGGTTTTCCGTTAAAATCTTCTCAATCGTTATTTTCCATTTTTATTTTTGCAGAGGGTAGAGAATGAAGCTCATATTGTTGTTGTCCTTGTTGGCTGTTTTCGGTTTTGGAGTTACAGCCCAGGCGCAGTCTCGCAAAGTTTTTCCTTATAGTTACACGGTCGACGATCTGCCTAACGGGCTGCGGCTGATCGTCATCCCGACCGATTATCCGAATCTGGTTTCGCTTTACACCGTGGTCGGAGCGGGCTCGCGCAACGAGGTCGAAAAAGGCAAAAGCGGCTACGCGCATTTTTTCGAGCACCTGATGTTTCGCGGCAGCGAAAATTATCCGCCGGGAATGTTCGACAAGATAATGCAAAAAGCGGGCGCTTCAAGCAACGCTTACACCAGCGACGACCGCACCGTTTATCACGAAACTTTCGCCAAAGAAGATCTGGAAGATATCATCAAGCTCGATGCCGACCGTTTCCAGCATTTGAAATTACAGCAACGAACAATACAAGACCGAAGCCGGTGCGGTGCTCGGCGAATACAATAAGAATATCGCTAACCCCTTCACCAAAGTTTACGAGGTACTGCGCGAAACCGCTTACAAAAAACATACCTACTCGCACACCGCGATGGGTTACGTCGAAGACATCCGCGATTACCCTAACCAGTACGATTACAGCTGGGAATTTTACAACCGCTTTTATCGCCCGGAATATTCCACCATCATCGTTGTCGGCCAGGTAAAACAGCCGGAAGTGCTGGCGATGGTCAAGAAATATTACGGCGACTGGAAACGCGGCGATTATATGGCGCAGATCCCGCGCGAACCGCTGCAGGAAGCGCCGCGCAAAGAGCATATCGACTGGCCTTCGCCGACGCTGCCGATCGTGGCGGTGGCTTATCGCTCGCCCGCGTATTCGGAAACCGACAAGGACAAGGCCGCGCTCGATATGCTGGGGATCATCGCGTTCGGCGAGAATTCGGACATCTATCAAAAACTCGTGCTGGAAGAGCAAAAGGTTGATTTCGTGTCAGGCGACGGTGAAAATAAGATCGACCCCGAGCTTTTCACCGTTTATTCCCGCGTGAAGGATCAAAAGGACGTGAATTACGTCCGCGACGAGATAATCAAGACTTACAAGCGCTACACGAAGGAACTGATTCCGCAGAAAAAGCTGGATGAGACGCGTTCGCGCCTGCGCTACGGCTTTGCCATGGCGATGAACAGCAACGACGCCATCGCCGGCGCGATCGCGCCTTTTGTGGCGCTCAAGCGCACGCCGGACACGATCAATAAACTCTACAACGTGTATCGAAAGCCTCACGCCCGAAGACATCCGGCATATCGCCCAGCAATATTTCGGCGACAAGAACCAAACCATCGTTACCTTGTCCTACAAAAAACAGGAGGGCAGCGAGTAATGAAAATTAAAAGTTTGCTTGCCTTGTTTTTGATCTCTATCTGCGCGCTTCCATTATTTGCCATGGAGAAAAAACCGCTTCCGCTCGTAACAGTTTTCAAGCCCAGCAAATCACCGCTGATATCGTTCCGCATTCAATTTTTGACGGGCGCGCTGGACGACCCCGCGGGAAAAGAAGGCGTGGCCGCGCTGACCGCCTCGATGATCTCGCAGGGCGGCACCAAACGGCATTCCTATGACGAGATCGTGGAAGCCTTTTACCCGATGGCGACCGGTTTCGCGGCGCAAACCGACAAAGAGATGACGACCTTTATCGGCACCACGCACGTTGATAATCTCGACAAATATTATGCGCTGGTGAGCGAGATGCTCTTCGAACCGGGCTTTCGCGAAGAAGATTTCACCCGCCTGAAACAGGACGCGATAAATTATCTGAAAGTTTCGCTGCGCAACAATAACGATGAAGAGCTGGGCAAAGAGCGTCTTTACAATCTGATCTACGCCGGGCATCCTTACGAGCCGAACCCCGTGGGCAGGATCGGCGCGCTGGAAAAATTGACGCTCGCCGATGTAAGCGATTTCTATAAGAAAAATTATACGCAGGCAAGGGTGGTTTTGGGATTGTCGGGAAATTTCTCGCCCGAATTCTCGCGGACGATGTATGCCGATTTTCTAAAACTGCCGGCGGGCAAAAAAACGCCGCGCGTGATCCCGGCACCGAAAACCGCGCCCGGTATCAAGATCGACATCGTGCAGCGCGAAACGCGCTCGACCGCTATCTCGCTCGGGTTCGCTATCGCGGCCAACCGCAAGAGCCGGGACTACGCGGCGCTGGCGTTGGTTGCTTCGTATTTCGGCCAGCACCGCTCCTCGAACAGTTATTTATACCAGAAGCTGCGTGAAAAACGGGGTCTGAACTACGGCGATTATGCCTATATCGAATATTTTCCGCGCGGCATGTTTCAGTTTGAGCCCGACCCGAACCTGGCGCGTCAACAGCAGATATTCCAGATCTGGATCCGCCCGGTCGAACCGCAAAACGGCCATTTCACTTTGCGGGCCGCGCTTTTTGAATACGACAAGCTGGTAAAGGACGGGTTGTCGCAGGAGGCTTTCGATAACACCAGGAATTTCCTGATCAAATACGTCAATATTCTGACCCAGACGCAGAGCGCCGAGCTCGGTTACGCGCTCGACAGCAAATATTACGGCCTGGCGGATTACAACACTTATATGAAAACTGCATTGACAAAATTGACCCTGGCGGATGTGAACCGCGCGATCAAAAAATACCTGGCGTTGAATTCGATGACCGTGGCGATGGTGACGAAGGACGCCGAAGGCTTACGCAAGGATATTTTGAGCAACAAAACTTCGCCTATCAAGTACAACGCGCTGCCGCCGCAAAATATTCTCGACGAGGACAAGATCATCCAGGATTACAAGATCGACGTAAGGCCCGGAGATGTGACGGTGACGCCCGTTGAAAAAGTGTTTGAGTAGTTGGAGCATTACATTTTGAGTTCCGGTTTTTAGATTCCCTGGAACGTAAGATTTGTAGTTGTAAGACGATCTCAAAACAAAGCGATCCCGCGGAAGCGGCATGATTTAGTAGCCCATGCCGTCTCCGCGGGATTTGCTTTTTGTAAAACTAAGGGCGGAAACGCGACAGTTATGGAGCGTGTCTCCGAAAAACGGAATTGAACACGCTCCATAACTGTCGCGTTTCTGCCTGCCTCTTAAAAGCTCTTTCTGAATAAATAAGAAGCGCGGATAAAGAAGGTCCGGCTGTTACGTTCAAAACGGGGCTCGAGCTGGCCGGTAAAGGGGCTGAAGCCGTTGTAATGGAAATCGTCGTTATAGCCGACATAGAACGCCGTTCCCGGGTTCGGATTATAGCCGAAGAGGAACTGCCCCGCGGCGCGGGAACTGAGCGTGTCGTAATCCCAGCGCGCGCGGACAAACGTGAACCGCGAGAATTGATACGTCGAACGCAATGTAAAGATGTTCGCATCGTAAGCGGTCAGGCCCGTGTCGTTGCGCGTCAACATGCTCTTGGTGTAATCCAGTGTGACGCGAAGCGGATTGATCGGCTTATACTCCACGCCCCATTGAGCGTCAAACTGGAATCCTTTTCCGGGATCGAGTCCGGGGTACACGGCAGTATTCGGATCTTGTTGAAAGTCGTCAAGAAATGCCAGGTAAGCCGGGCTCACGCGCGGGTAGCGCGAGCCGCCCCCAAAGTCGAAATCAAAAGCGTTCCAGACACCGCCGACAAAACCGTAAAAGAATATCTGTTTATTTAACCTCTTATTAATATTGAAATTGAAATAAGGCTGCGTGGCCGAACGGGTCGGCCCGCCGAAAAATGCGCCGCCCTGGCTGACATTCCGTTTGGGGCCGAATTCTTCCTCATAGATCTTTTCGAAAAGACTGCCCCCTTCCATATAAAGGTAAGTGTTCCCTTTCAACTGGATGTTAAAACCGGTGCCGACGAAACCGCCCTGCATGCGTCCTTTCCAATCGTACGTGTAGCGTCCGAATTGCTGCCAATCCAAACGGATCAAGGTTTTCTTCGGATCGGATTTGGTGCTCCAGCGATTGGCGAAAAAGACCGTATTTGTATTGGTCCGCCTGGTGAAACCCGAATCGGCGCGGTATTTACCTGTGCGCCCGGAGGCTTCGAGATACCAGCCGTGGGTCTCGGCCGTGTAATCCAGGTTCCAGAAATAACCCAAACCGTTGCCGGTCGAATAAGGAGCGCTATCCGTGTTCGGATTATAGAAAAACTTCCGCGAGTGAGTTCCTAAAACCTGGAACGACATCACGGTTTTCGGATCGAGCTTGAATTTCCCGTCAAAGCCTCCGAGAAAATTACGGTTTTTGGGAAATATCCGGGCCGTTCCGATAAAGCCGATGGTGTTTTCCTTGCCGACGTCGCGCTTGAGCCGCAGAACGCTGAAAAAAGCATTTTTGTCGACGAATTCCTCGATCGGGCAGCGTTTATTCGGCTGGAATATTCGCCCTTCGATACAAGTATTGAGTTCCGCCCGCTCGTCCTCGCTGTAATTTCCCGGGGCATTGTCCGAAGCGACCAAAAAGCCGAACGAGTTTTTTCCGATCTTACCGGTCAACTTGGAAGCGAAGTCGGGGTCGACTATCGTGCGCGAATAGAAAGGCGATAACGTCGAATTGAAGATATCCTGCCCTTCCAGGAAAAAGGGCCGTTTCTCCTGGAAAAAGATGGGAAAGCGCTGGTTTGCGGTAACCACCGGTGCGTCGGCTTCGATCTCGGCAAAATCCGGGTTGATCGCCGCGTCGAGCGTGATGTTCGGCGTGATGGTGTATTTGATATTAACGCCGATGTCCTGCTTGACGGGGTCGTTCACAAACCTGCCCGGTCCTGGACACCGGTCGGGTTAAAGAGCGGATCGAAGCCGTTGGCGTTGAGGATGAACTGGCGCACGGTTCGCTTGCGTTTGCCGGTTTCCGAGACGGTGATGCTCGGCACGATCTCCAGCGTTCTTTCGGTTTTGATCTCGTCCAAACCGGTGAGCTTTCCATGTTTGATCAGGAATCCCGAGATATTGCGGTCGTCCGGAAGCCATTGATCGAATTCATCGTTAAGGCGGTCGATGTTGCGGGCGGCGTTAAAGCCCCAGAGCTTTCCTTTGCCGGCCGCATAACGCAGCGACTTGAACGGCACTTTAACCTCGACCGACCAGCCCCATTCCTGGAGCGTGCCCTTCGATTCCATTACGATATCGACCGAAAAATCCGCGCCCTGCCCTTCGGTGAAAATACCGTCCGCCTGCACGCCGAGGGGATTGAATCCCAAAACATACGCGCGGCGCTGGTCGTTATAGGTGTCTATCCAAACCCGGACATTATCTTCTCCGAAAACGTCGTCGCGTTTCGCCAGGGTGGCTTTGATCTTGTCGCGCTCATCCCAGCATTTGAAGGCCAGGTAGAGGTGCCTTTCGTCGTAACCCATATAAACTTCCGTGGGTCTCGACGGAGCGACATTATTTCCCGGGCCGACTTGGATAAAATCGTTGAACACCGCGGCGGTTTTCCAGATCTCGTCGTCCAGCACTCCGTCGATCACCGGCGCCGTCGCGAATTTCGGCACGCGCATCGGGCGCTTTTTTTCCTCGGGCAGATCGCGCAGGTAATCTCTGGTGCCGTTACCCGTACCGGCGCTACGCTGGTGACCGTCGTCTGCGGGGTCGGCGACTTGGCGGGTTCGGTAGTTTGAGCGGAAAACAAAGAAACAATTATAAAAATGAATACAAGAGCGTAAAGCTTCTGCATGGATGGATGCCTCACTTTCAGATAAACCCCTTAATGACTCTGAACTTGAGCGGAGAATTGCTCTAATTCTTTTAACGTAAACCGTAAAAAAGAGTTTCAAAAAATCTGATGTTTTTTATGTTTAAAAAACCGCAAAGCCGTTTAGTAAACGGCTTTCAAAAATCCCTGGCTGCGTATCACCACTTTGCCGTCGGGAGTGCTTTGGATACGATAGGTCTCGCCGCCCTGGCCGACCTTCCATTTTCCGTTTTCTTTTGACAGAGAAGTCCCCTCGGCAAAAACATTTTCCGTCTCGGTAAAAATATAAGCGCCGGCATTTTCCGGCAGGGTCAGCACCAGCGTGCCGTCGCCCGTATTGGCGGAAAGTTTGGTGAAGTCGCCTTCCAGGCTGATCATGCCGTCGGTGGTGGTGGAACTTACTTCTCCCTCAAAGCCTACCACGCGCACCTTGCCGTTGCCGGTCGCCACGGTCAGCTTTCCTCCGCTGTCGCGAACGTTGATGGCATCGCTGTTGGTGCCTAATTCCAATTCTCCGGAAACTCCCGTGAGGCGGATCTCTTTATCGGTTGAGATCTTGAGGTTTGATTTTCTCGGCACAAAAAGTTCCAGCCGGTAACGGTTCAGAGGATTGGTATCGGAGACTTTTATTTTTACCCGGGTATCGTCCTTTTCAACATTTAATCCGGCGTTTTGCGGCGCGGGCGCGGAGCGCGAGATCTTGATCAGGGAATATTGCACTTCCGATTTTTCCCAGCCTCTTACTATCACCGCGCAGTTCCTGGCTTCGACGATCACCTTCGGCGTGCCCTTGACCGGGATCGAATCGCCCTGTCTTTCTATCGCGGGTAAAAGACTCGAGCTCGGCAGCACATACACGCCGCTGAGCGCATTCTGCGCGTCGAGCATGGCCGCCTTGACCTGCCCGTCAATTACTTTGGTCTGCGCCGCGGTCGACTTGGCCACTTCCTTCTGCACTTTGGCAACTTCCTTCAGCATCTGCTCGGTCATCACCACGCTGCTGGCCGTTTCGGACACGGCCCGCGGCACTACCCTGACGGCGTCTCTCACCGCCCGCTCGACATCCCTGTTCATCGCCGCTCGTTCGCGTTTGTTGTCCTCGTCGTCATCGTTATCGACATCCTCATCGTCATCGAAATCCGGGTCGCCTTTTTTCTTTTGCGGAAGAAGATTGGTCGCCGGGCTGAGCGATTTGCCGTCCTGCTTTCTGGTCAGCGACAGACCGCCGTTCACGCTGCTGAGCTTGATCCTGACGTCGCCGTTCCCGAGCTTGCCGTAAAGATCGCGCCCGACATACTGGCCTTTTCTGATCGGCAGTCCGAAATCGTTAGTGATGGTGCCGTTCAGGGTGTCGGCCCTCACCGTGGCGTCGGAATCCGAGGGGATCGCGACGGAGGCTTTTCCGTTCACCGTGCTCAGGGTAATTTGAGAACCGCTTTCCAACCGGTCGAAATCGGCGATCACGACGCCGTTGACCGTCGAGAGATTGGCGGTGCCGCGCAGGTTGCGTCCGGTGACCTCTCCGTTGACGGTGGACACTTTGCAGAAGTTGACCATGTTGGAAACCGCTATCGAACCGTTGACCGTTTCGACCTGGTCTAAAACCGCCGTGCGCGGAACGCTCAGCTTAAATTCCACCGACAGTTTTCTGTTCTTCCAATTCTGCCCGTTGCCGTATTTATCTTTCCAGTTGTCGTAGTTGGTTTCGATCTCGATCCGGCCCTTCGTTTTGTCGATGCGGACTTCCACCATCGACAAAAGATCGCGCTCGCTCGCTGTTTTGACGTACTCGACCCTGACCTCGTTTTTGTCCCAGGCCTCGATGGTAACCGAGCCGTTGATGTTGGACAGCGCAATGCTTCCCTTGGGGTTAAAAGGGTAGGTCTCGTCGAAGCGCTCCGTGAATTCATCCCCCGGCGCGGTTTGCGTGGTTTGCACGGTTTCCGTCGTCACCTGCCCGGCCGGGGCTTTTACCGGGGCGCTGCCGAAATTGCCGGTCATTAAACCGGATATAATTATAGAAACTAACCAAGACATATAAATTCTCCTTATTACCTTTTCCTGCTAATAAAACACCACAACCCGGCATTTTGTGACGATTTATGACGAAAAAATTGCCCGCCGGCAAAGATTTTCTGTAAAATAGAACTGTGGCAGTCTTGCCGCAGGCATAAACCATGAGAGATTGGATCACCGGCGAAACACAAACTTCTGTAACAGAAGGCATTCCCGTTTTTGAAAAGATACAAAAACTTCAATCCGCGATCGAAAAAGTCATTCGCGGAAAGTCGGAAACGGTAAAGCTGGCATTGGTGGCTTTGCTGGCAAAAGGGCATCTTCTGATCGAAGACGTCCCCGGCATCGGAAAAACCACCCTTTCCCACGCGCTGGCGCGGGCCCTGGACTGCTCTTTTCAAAGGATTCAATTTACGTCCGATTTGTTGCCTTCGGACGTGATCGGGTTGTCTGTATTTAACCAGCGGAACGGCAGCTTTGAATGGAAACCCGGCGCGATCTTTGCCAATGTCGTGCTGGCGGACGAGATCAACCGCGCCACCCCGAAAACCCAGTCGGCGCTGCTCGAAGCGATGGCCGAAGGCCAGGTCACGGTCGAGGGCGTTTCGCGCCCGCTGCCGATGCCTTTTATGGTGGTCGCGACGCAAAACCCGACCGAACATCACGGCACCTATCCCCTGCCCGAATCGCAGCTCGACCGTTTTATGCTGCGCCTGCGGATGGGTTACCCGGGTAAAGAGGACGAAAAGGACATCCTGCGGGACCGCGAGCAATCCAACCCGCTCGATTATGTTTTGCCCGTTCTTTCGGCGGCGGAAATTCTGGAGCTGCAGCAATCCGTGACCGAGGTGCGGATGGATGAAGCGCTGGTGGAATACCTGATGGAAATGGTTTCTCTGACCCGCGAGTCCGAGGCGCTCGAGCTGGGCGTCAGCCCGCGCGGCACTCTTTCGCTCTATCGCGCGGCCCAGGCGCTGGCGCTGGTCGAAGGGCGCGATTTCTGCCTGCCGGACGACATCAAGCGCCTAGTCGTTCCCGCTTTCGCGCACCGGATAATCGTCAGCTCGCGTTATTCGAGCGCCGTGCGCCGCAGCCACGAAGCCGAGCAAATATTGCAGGAAATTCTGCTTAAAACGAAAGTGCCTATCTAAAACGGAAAATTTTTCAGCCCTGGCGGGATTTTCGCCGTCTTAACCATAACGTTGACGCGATAACGTTTTGGTATGGCGAAAGCGTTCCCGTCCGGTTTTGACAGATCACGCTTAAACCTTATGAACATTGAGCTTTCGACGCAGCGGCAATTACCCGTAAGATTATTAACCTATGGCATCGATTTTGCATAATAAATCATCGGAGTTTAGTATTACGAGGATGTACAAATGAGTTTTAAGAGTATTAAAAAAATAGCAGCTTTAACGATGATGACGCTGGTCATTTCCCTGACCGTTTTTGTGAACGCTCAGGAAGGGGGCGGGAAACCGCAGGATCCGCCGCCGAAAAAGGATCCGCCGAAAATAGTGGTCCAGCCGAAAAATCCTGATAAACCGAAAGATAATAAAGGAAACGAGCCCAAAAGTAACGATAACGGCAAACCGAAAAAACCGTAATTTTATTAAATTATTAAAAAAGAAAAAGAGGCAGCCCTAAACAAGCTGCCTCTTATTTTTTTTGGCGCCTTCGAACCGGTGAGGAAAAGCTGCAGTGCTCACTAAGGTTTTTGGTTGGATTTCGAAAAGACCACACATTTTTTGTAACGTTTTGAGTGTTTTTTGCCATATACTTAATCGGGTCTTTTTTGCGGAACGCAATTCTGCAACCTTTTTAATTACAATATTTTACAATCACGGCAATAAGGCTTGACAAACGTAAAATTCACGAGTAGTGTTAGGGGAGTTCCCCGTTTAGTGTAGTGTATTATACTGTTAGTCTTGACTGTAATCCGCAAAGGGCCTGTATCGTCAACTCACCTGAATGCGCTTATAGAAGGTCTTCAAGTCTATTTATTCATCTTTATAAATTGGAACGGCAGATGTGAGCCGGAGGTAATATATCGTCGGCGGCGGTTTCAACCCGTCCGGGAATTTGATCTTGTTAGAAAAACATTTTACCGGGCCGTATGTAGGAAGGGATTTTTTGAGTTTCAAAATTTTATCAGGCAATTATTTTTTAAGCATAGAGTTAGATTTATAAAACTGAAGGAAAAAAGACTGGGCGGTTACGCTAATAACCACCCAGTGCTTATTCCTTCAAGCGAACCGTCCTGAGACGTGTCGTCTGAAGTGTTGGTATAAGCACCCACATCATACAGTACTCTCCAGTCGGTTTCAATCACAATTAATTTTGTAAATAGGCTTTCTTTGGGCATCCGAAAGCATCAGGATCCGTCCCGGAAGACGTTCTTTTGTTTTGGCTGTCAAAACTTTGAGAAAGAGGATCTTTGTCTTGCACAAAGAAAGATAACTTCGCTGTAAACGGTCGTTTTTTGATCCCTAAAGTTACCGAAACCCTCCTTATTTTCAAGGCAATTTGAAAAAACCAGTTTGCTTTACAGGAAAGTATTTCCCGTAAAGCCGACGCTGTTTCTACTAACTATGAAGGAGAGTTTAGAGATATGTCAGGAATGTCCAATCATGTGGGTTCATTAACCTCACCACCAAAATCCCGCGTCATCACAAGCCTAACAAGCTGGCGAAACCGGTTAAGTTTCTTATTAAGTTTATTGTTTATAACGGTCGTTTTAGGCGGATCCGCCGCGGCCCAAACGATCACTTTTGAAAATCCCCCCTATATGCCGGGAAACATACACGGCCAGGACGGCTGGATGAAGACGGGATCGTACGATCATGCGGTGGATTCGAGCTTTGGAACCGCCGGCTTCGGAGCGCAGAGTCTTCGCATCTCGAACGCAATAACGTCCGGCAGCTTCGGCGACATGACATTCTCAAAACCGGTCGTGAACGAAGCGGGCGAAACGTCGGCCACAAACAACGGCCTGTCCAGCGGCCCCAGGCAAGGCTCGTATCAAGTGCAGTTTAGCCTCGCTTCTGTCGTTCCGGGCGCGCAGCAGCCCGGACTTCTGATGTCCGTGTCCCCAGATCGAGGCGACGGTGCCCGAATGAGCTATCTTCGGTTTGAAGATCTGGCGGACGGCATCCACGTATACTTCGACGACTACAAGGACCTGGCCCCATTCGGAGGCGCTAACGGTGACGACGCAAACGGATGTAACGCGGGCGGCGATGACTTTATTGAAACCGACATCGCCACGCTCGACAGATCGGTCCCGCATACGATCAAGTTTGTCATGGTCTTTTTAAATGGCCCCCGCAACGATTTTGTCCAGATATTTATTGACGGCGTGCTCAAAAAAACGGGCACCACCTGGGAAGACTATTTCCGCTATTGCGCGGAACAGAGCGCGGACAATAACACGCACACGGTTGACTCACTTCTTTTCCGTACTGCCGGAGTTTCTGCCGCAACGAGCGGCGCCGGATTTTTGATCGACAATTTCACCGCCAATTCAGGGCCGGCCCCGACCAGCACGGTCGTGGTCAACCAAACCAATATTTACAATTGGCTTTTCTATAACGATGAAACGGACGTGATCGATCCGACCCTGGGCTCATTCGTCAGCGGCCCGGGAACCACTCCGCTGGGAACCGGCAGCGCGCAGATAAGCGTCTCCGGCACGCAGCGGCGCAATCTGGCCACGTATCAATTCTCCGGCACTCCGCTGGCGTCTATTACCACGTTGAAGTACAGCACGTATAATCCATCGGCCGGTAATGGCGGCTCCGCCAATCGTTCCGGATATCTGCATTTCAATGTGGATTTCACCGGCAGCAGTGATGTTTTCCAAAGACGTCTTGTATTCGTTCCGGTAAATAACGGCACGGTCATACAAGACAATTGGCAGGAATGGGACGCCATCATGGGCGGCGCTGCCAATTGGAGTTACTCAGGCCCGACCTGGCCCGCGGGCATCGGCGGCGGCGGCGAAGCCGGTACGACGCTGAAAACGTGGTCTCAGATCCTTAGCCAGTATCCGAACTCCCGCGTAAAGGTAACCGATTCCTTCCTCGGAATTCGCGTCGGTGAGCCTTATGCCGATGGTTATACCGAAAATATCGATGCGTTCAAGTTTGGAACGTCCGCCGGGATCACGCAATTCGACTTTGATCCGGCGGCCTCGATCTCGGTCTCCCCGGCGGGGGAGTCAGCGAACCCGTTTGACAACGATTACACTCGTATCAATAACGCCGTTCAGGCGACCCCGGCAGGCGGCACGGTCACGCTCAACGGGAACTTCACCTGGGTAGAGCCGAATGCGGCTGCCAGCTGGGCAAAGGGCAGCGACGGTTCGACGGGCACCGTAGCCTTCAATAACGATAACTACTGCATCCTTCCGCCGGCTAACCGGAACAATGTCACGATCACGGCTCCCGGTGTCGGAGGCGCTACGATCCAGGGTCCCGGCGATCTGGCCGCGGTCAACCTGGAAGGCGTTTTCCAATATTTCAATGGCGGCGACAATCAGAATTTAACGATCTCAAATCTTAGAATTCTTGATTTTGACCTTGCGATCGGCATGTTCAACGGCGCCGGCGGGGTTGACGCGTATAACGGCGCGAAGATCCTTGACAATTACATCCTGGTGGCCCGCGATCTGAACGCCACGGCCGCCCCGGCAGATGTGAATCAGAACATCGCTATTCACTATTCATTCGGCACAAATCAGCAGATCTCGGGAAATACGATCGATTTTGCCGGCGACGGAGTGAGTAACGGAAGCAACTTCTCGACCGGAAGTGGGAATGCAGTCCAACACCAGCGGCGGAAGCGCCTATGACGGATTGCAGATCACGAATAATACCTTGAGAGTGCTAAATGCCCAGTCGGCCACTCCCGAGGTCATTTTAGGTATTTGGGAAAACGCGCACGGCCATACGAGCAATATTACCGTGAGCGGCAACCAGTTCCTGAATATGGCCGGGGGCAATAACCCTGGGCTTAATTTGCAGAGAGGATTTAGAGTTACCTCTCACTCTTCGGGCTCAACAACTGTTGCTTATTCAAGCAACCGGGTGGTAGGAGCCAATATTGGCTTCCAATGGATATCGGCCTCAGCCTTCTCAGGCAATCAACCTGTCAGGCTGACCAGCAACACTATTCTTGACGGCGCCACCGGGGTGCTGGTACAAAGTCAGGGCTTAGCGAATCTGAGTTTCAACCGGATCGTAGGAAACAGCGCTGCCGGTCTGCAGAATGTAGACGGCATCGCAAACGCCGAAAATAACTGGTGGGGCTGTAATTACGGGCCGGGGGCCGGAGGCGCAGGCTGTACCGGAACCGCGAACGGAACTATCGGCACAGTCGACGTCGATCCCTGGCTGAAACTAACCACATCGGCTTCGCCGTCCACGATCGGATTGGGTGACAACTCCGCGATAACTTCGCTGTTGACAACCAACTCCAATAATCTGACCCCGGGCGGTGGCGCAGTGCCGAACGGTATCCCGGCGAGTTTTGCCGGAATACTCGGAACCGTCTCACCTACCAACAGCACGACGACCGCCGGCGCGACGGGCACTACCTTTACGGCGACCGCGTTCGGGTCCGGTGGTGTCAACACTACGATCGACAACCAGGTCGTGAACGCGCCTATAACAATAACCGCATCCTGCGTGAGCGTCTCTGCTCCGACGAATGTTACTTCGCTGACGGGCGGGACACCGGTCGTGCCTATAAATGTCAGCGATGTTACGGGCCGCGGTATCGTCTCGACCGATTTCACGCTGACTTATAATCCGGCGGTGATCACCGTTAATTCGGTGAGCGTCGGCACCGTAACGGCGGGAAGCAGTCTGACGGTCAATTCCTCCACCCCGGGTACGCTGAAGATATCGATCTTCAATGCGAACCCCTTCAGCGGCGCCGGAACGTTGGCCAATGTAACGTTTAATGCCGTCGGTCTTCCCGGCACATCAAGTGCCGTGTCGTTTGCGGCGTTCAAGTTCAACGAGGGCAGCCCTTGTTCGACAACGTCGAACGGTCTCGTGACGATCCTTTCGGGAACGATCACCGGAACGGTCACTTATGGAAATGCGCTAGTAGGCGGCGGCCCTTCGCCGCGTCATGTGCCGAACGTTACATTGAGCGCAGTCGGCTCAGTTAATGTTTCGACGGTAACAGCTAACAATGGCACCTACACTCTGAGTGGAATGGGAGCGGGTGGTTATACCGTTACGCCGTCCAAGACGGGCGGTATTTTCCCGACGCCACCGTCGACGGTTATCAGTGGTAATGACTCTGCTGCGATCGCTCAACACGTGGTCGGCCTGATTACACTCAGTGCCACACAGCAGACGGTGGCCGATGTCAGCGGCGCCGGCGGTGTCACTTCATTCGATGCGGCTTTGATAGCTCGCTTTACGGTATCGCTGCCCGGCTCCGGCTCTGCCGGAAACTGGATATTTGATCCGGTAAGCCGTCCCTACTCGAACGTCAATGACAACCAAACGGGCCAGGATTATATTGCGCTGCTGATGGGTGATGTTACTGGTAACTATCTGGATCCGTCGGCAACGAGGCCGGCACCGGTACGCGGCGGCGGCAAAGGCACGCAGGTCATCGTCGGAGACGGTTCAGGTTCGCCGAAGTCGGCCATCACTGTACCGGTAAGTGTTGCAGACACTACTGGTAAGGGGATAGTCGCTTACCAGTTCGATTTGACCTTCGATCCGAAGGTGATCGAGCCGCAGGCAATTCCGGTTGAAATTGTGGGAACGATCAGCGACAAGATGATCGTGACCGCCAACAAGGAAACGCCGGGCCTGCTCAAAGTGGTCGTGTTTGGAGCTTTACCGCTCGAGAGCAAAGGACTTCTGTTAAATCTCAAGTTCACCGCTGTCGGCGATGAAGGCTCTACTTCTCCGCTTACCCTTGAGAACTTTATGTTCAACGAGGGCGATCAGAGGGCAACAACCACTGTCGGACATGTGACGATCACCGCTCAACCCGAGGGTGAAGCGTCCATCGAAGGAAAACTGCTTACAAGCGCGGGAGACGGCCTGCCGGATACCCGTATCACCTTAACCAACTCCAACACCGGCGAAAGCTGGACGGTTCTTTCGAATGCATCCGGTATCTACCGGTTCGGCGGAATTAAAGTTGGCTTTACCTATGTCGTTACAGTCGAATCGAAAGAGTTTATGTTTGCGCCGCAAGCGATAAGTCTCTTGAACGATGTGACGAATGTCGATCTGATCGCCCAGCCGTAAAAAGGCAGGCAATTGGTCAAAGGGCGGGGAGAGATCCCCGCCCTTCTTAAACTCTCGCTGAACGAGAGGAGGAAGTATGATCTATCCAAAAATATTAAGAAATTCGAATGAGTTTGTTATCGCTTTAATTTTACTGGCTCTTTTATCAAGCGCAAACCTGTTTGCCGCAACAAAAAATCCAAATGTGGAGAGGGCGGCGAATGCGGCTCCTCCTTGTCTTAGCGTTTCCGCAGCGACGGGAATAACCACACTGAGAAATATGATCGTGACGGTTCCGATAAATGTTGACGATACCACCGGCAGCGATATTATCTCTTACGATCTCACGGTAACTTATGATCCGGCCGTTTTGGTGCCGCTTACGCCCGACCAGTCAGGCTCGCTCAGCAGCGGGATGGTAGTAACCGTGAACGACACCGCTTCCGGGGTTTTGGTGATCTCCGGTTTTTCGGCAAATCCTTTATCCGGCGCCGGAACCTTACTCAAACTAAATTTCTTTGCGACCGGGCCGATCGGTTCATCCAGCAATATAAATTTCACCGGTTTCACGTTCAATGAAGGAACACCTTGTGACGCAACCTCAAACGGCAATGTCACGATCATATCGGGAACGATCACCGGCGTGGTCACTTATGCAAATTCATTTATTACCAAACCGGTCCCCAACACCACGCTGAGCGCCGCCGGTTCCCCTAACGTATCGACAAATTCAGCTTTCATTACCGGCGCTTATTCACTCAGCGGGATGGGAAGCGGCCCTTATACCGTAACGCCCACAAAAACGACGGATGTAACGGCGATCTCAGGTTTTGATTCGGCCCTGATCGCACAGCACGTCGTGGGGTTGATCACATTAACCTCGTCTCAGGCGGCGGCAGCCGATGTCAGCGAAGCGGCCGGGATCACTTCCTTCGACGCCGCTTTGATAGCGCGATTTGTCGTGGCGCTGCCCGGCTGGGGCAGTACAGGCACCTGGAAGTTCGATCTCCCCAGCCGTTCGTATCCGAACGTTGAGGCTAACCAGAGCAATCAGGATTACGACGCTATCCTCATGGGTGAAGTATCGGGCGATTGGACCCCGCCGACCATGTTTGCGTTTGAGAAAATGCACAACCCCGTGCCGGATGCGGTGGTCACTGTGACCGCGCCGATCATGTTTGCGCCGATCGGGTCGAATTTCACTATCCCGGTAACCGTTTCAGACACTACCGGCCAGGGGATAATCTCTTACCAGTTTGATTTGCTTTACAATTCGAGCGTGATACAGCCCCAGGCGAATCCGGTCGATACTGCCGGAACGATCAGCGACGGGATGTTCGTAACCACGAATTCGCCGTCCCCGGGATTACTTAAAGTGGTGGCCTTTACCGCCAATCCCAGAAGCGGAGCCGGAACTCTCTTTAACTTCAAATTCACCGCGATTGGCCCGCATTTTAGTATGTCCCCGTTGACGTGGCAGAACTTCATGTTTAATGAAGGCAATCCCGACGATCTCACCACAAACGGTCAAGTCACACTCCTGGGGCCGACGGCAGCCCTGGTTGATGTCTCCGGACGCGTTATGACGGCAGGTGGGCGTCCGATCGCCAACGCGCAGATATTCTTTACGGGGAATGACGGGTTAGTTTATACGACTCGATCGAGTCCGCTCGGGTATTACATCTTTAGAGAAGTGCCTGTGGGTGAGTCTTATGTCCTGTCGGCCAAGGCCAAACGACATACATTCAGCTCTGTACTGGTGAATCTCGTTGATTCGATAAATGAATTAAATTTGATCGCCAATGAATGAGCGTATGCGTGATCATTATGATCGCTGTGAGGAACTATGAATCGGATACCGTATAGTTCCCCGGCGATGATCGCGGAGTATCATCGCCAAAAACGGGACCTCAATAACTCCTCCCCGTTTTGATCGAGATCCGATAAGGTTTATTTAGGTGTGACAAGCAAAGAGGCATCTTGCGATGTCTCTAACTTATTGAATTTATTGGTGCCCACTAGAAGACTTGAACTTCTGACCCCACGCGTGTGAAGCGTGTGCTCTACCACTGAGCTAAGTGGGCATCGGGGAGCAAATCGAAATCCTAACAAAGCCCGCCGGGGGCGTCAAGTTTCGCTTCGCTACACGGAAGGGTCGGTCGGGCCCGCGGTCTGGTTATCGTTTTGCTTGATGGTAGATAAACCTGAATCGGTGTAAAAAGACCTGGTCCCCGTCGATTGCACGCCTTCTCTGACCTGCGGGTCGGCGGTCACTTTATAAAAAGCCGGTTGGCTGGCGCTTTTCGGGGTTATCTCGAGAGTGTAGACATAACCGTTGACCACCGGTTTTTCGCCCTTGAATCTTTCGTCCAATCCCGAATTTTTAATAAGCTCGTCAAAATTGCCAAAATTGCCCTGGTGCCCGCCGGCGTACTGCGATTGCAGGGTGCGCATCCGGTCCAGGGTCTGAATGGCGGAGTTTTCATTGCCCGCCTTGATCATTACCGACCAGGCGGGAATTCCCACCGCCACGATCAAGGCAATAACGGCGATCACGATCATCAATTCGACCAGCGAGAAGCCCTGCTGCTTTCTGCCTTTGCGGTAAACTTTCATCATATTTCGAGTAATTTCCTTCTGTTCCCTTACACGGGACATCTTTTTAACGGTTGCAGAATTTTAGCCCTGTATGAGCCTCAAAAGCAACTTGCGCGAACGGTCCTGTACGCTACTTCTTTTCGGGTTTGATGAGAATGGAGCCGTTGTAGGTTGTCACGGTCAGGGCCGCATCGCCGCTGCCGATAATGGCTATTGTCTTCCAGATGCTTCCCTGGTTGTAGGTATTAGCGTCTTTGAATTGAATTTGCGTTTCGAATGACCCGCCATAGGTAGCCGTCACTCTGCAGGACGTATTGGCGGGCAAAGTAAGCTCGATCCTGCCGCTGGTAGTGTTGAATCTGTAATTCCCGCTTTCTCCCAGCGCACCGGTAAAGTGCAGCGAACCCGTCGCGGAAGACGCATCGAGGTCGGTGTGCTCGACATTTTTCAGGCTGATGGTGCCGCTGCGGCTTTTGGCGCGGAAAATTTCCCCGATCTCATTCGGCTTCGCGTCGAAAACAATGATCTTGCCTACCGAAGTAAAGAGATTCACCGGCCCGCTGGTTTCTTCCACGGTAATGTCGCCTTCGAAGGTAGTAGCCAGCACTCCCTGGCTGATATTGCGCAGGTTAATGTCGCCCGAAACATTTTCTATCCGCACTTTACTGATGGAGTCTACAGTGATCTCGCTCTCTTTGCTTTTTACGTTGAGCACGGCGCCAATAGGCAGGTCCAGTTCGATACTCTCGCCTTCCAGGCATTCATCCAGATCGAGTTCCCTGTGCTGCTTGGGGTCGAATCCGAGGATCGTCACCCCGGCCACCCTCTTATTCGGCTTGTCCATCTGCGTCTTGAAGCCGACGCTGCTGCCGCCATCGACATAAGCCCGTACTTCGTTGCGGTCCCAGCCGTTCACTTTTAACGCGCCCGAAGAAACACAGAGAGAAACAACGATCTTTTGATCGACGGCGATGGTCTTTTCCGCCGGGCCTTCGGAAGTATTCTCGATCTTTTTCTTGGTCCTCGGCGACGGCGTCGCGGCGGGCTGAGGCAGGGTGACAACAGCAGGAGTTTTCGGTTTCGGGGCCGTCCTGGGCGGAGTAGGCACGGGCTGCATCTGCGCCGGAACCGGAACCTGTAAAAACGCCAAAAGAACAAGGCAAAAAGAAAAAGCCACCAGACTTTTTCTTTGTTCAACAATAATTTTGCCTGTATTCTTGATCAGTTTTTTCATCCTTTTTTTATCGCAAGCTGGCCATCAATTCGGTCTTGTCCGAAACGGAACTCAAAAGATCTATCTTGTTTTGATACGAAGCAAATAAGATCTGCCGCGCGGCTTCGTCCTTCGGATTTTTGCGCGCCGCTTTTTGCATCTTGTTAATGGCATCGTCGACCACCGCCATGTCGCGTTCGTAAGACGTCCGCGCCGACGGTTTTAATGTCGCATCCTTGCGGTCATCCACCGTATTTTTCAGCATTTTAATGGTCTGCAGGTATCTTTCCTCCCCTTCCAAAGGCTGGGGTTCGGCCGCGGCCGAAGGCGTTAGGCCTCCGAGCTTGACCACTTTGAATTCACCTTGTTTCGGCTCGACGGAACTCGCCTGGCGTATCTTCGGGGATGAAGAGGATATATCGGGAGCCTGAGTCTTATCGGCAATATTCGGAATCTGGGTTTCTTTATTAACAGCGGCAGGTTTGACCTCAGGCTTAATTGACGCCTGCGGCCCGTTGCCCACCTCCGGATTCGAAGTCAGCAGCACCGCCACCACTCCGGCCACTAAAACCAGGCTGGCAAAAGCCGCCAGCGAAGGGCCGCCCAAGCGGATACCGTTCGAAAGGCCCAGGAAAGCCGCCGCTTTTTGCAGCCACGAAGTCCTGCCGTTTTCGAATTCCGCGATCTCGTTAAATATCTTGGTGCGCAGGCGTTCGGTCGGCACCAGCCCGAAATTTTCTATCTCGAAAGCGGCGTAAACCGAGGCTGATTCGGTTTCGACCTCGCTCATTAACATAGTGCAGGGGTCGCAATCGCTGACGTGCCGCGCCACCTGCTCCAATAAACCGGACTCCAGCTCGCCGTCAAAGAACGCCTGAATTATGCCTTCATCGAAACATTTGTCTCTCATGCGTCCCTCCCGATCTTGCCGTAGACCCTTACAAATTCTTTCCGCGCGCGGGCCACAAAAGTCCCGACACTGGTTTCGTTGATGGCCAAAGAATCGGCTATCTCTTTGTATGACAAGCCCTGCTGCTTTAATATCAGGCAGCTTCTCAATGGTTCCCTGATCTGGTCCAATGCGTTTCTCACTTCCTTTACCTGCTGGCGGCGCTCATATTCCAGTTCCGGATCTATCGCGCCAAAGCTTTCGTCTGTGTCTTTGACGTATGTTTCCTCTCGAACCGTTGTGCGCAAATTTCCCCGCAGCGCATTTTTCGCCAGATTCAGCGCCACGCGGATCAGCCAGGGGCGCAGCATTTCATCATTTTTTATGGCATCCATATTCTTGTATAAGCGTATAAACACTTCCTGAGTAATATCTTCCGCCAATCCCGCGTCCTGCACGACAGCCCGCGCCGTGCGAAATACAGTCCGGTGGTGAAGCGTAAATGCCTCATCGAATCCGAGCCGTATATGCGTCGTCGCGGTAACTTCGGACATATCGTCCATCAGGATTTTGGCGTGCTCGCTCATCTTAGCGACAAATTGCTTCCATATCTATAAACACCACTCAGGGGCTTTTTATGACAAGAATATTGCCAATACAGCGAAATTTTAGCACGAAACCTTTTACCAGTTAATTTTTGAAGCCGATCTTCACAATTAAACGGTCGAAACGAGAATTATGTTCAATTTTTTGGACCTTTTAAGCTCCCCTCCTTACCAAGGAGGGTGGCACGGCAAGGCCGTGAAGGGGTGGTTCTTGTCAGAACCGGGAGCGGTAGCGACCGGGTATTTTTTAAATTGCCACTAGCTTTAGCTAGTGGATTGGAGTGAAAAGTACCAGGCTTTAGCCAAATTAATAAGGCTTTGGCTAAAGCCCCAAAAAAATTTGTCCTATTGAACCACTAGCTAAAGCTAGTGGCAATTTAAAGAAGATCCGGCAAATTACCTCTTTTTCGGTAAAACCCCTGTGGGATACAAATTTCTATTAAATTATTCTTTCTATTTTTGTATTATATAAATAAGTTTTCCGAGGGGAGTAAAAATGGAGTCAAACTCTTTACAAGTGGAACATTTGAACCAGGAAGCTAATTCTCTACGTACGATTTTCAATATTGTCTTAAACCGATTAGCAAACTACGATACTAAACTGGCATTTTATACCTTCGATCCTATTGCCATTATCTTGGCTAAAACATGGCCGGGTGTTAATAGGTACGAATTGTATAAAAAAATGCTTTTATGGATTCGAATTCGTTGGATGGAAATTGATAGTGAGATACACGAGCTAGATCCTTATCACCCGTCATTATTTTCCCAAAATTAGATTTTTAATAAGAAATAAGCTCGGCCCTGGCGAGGATCTCAGTGTCGAGGTCTTTTTCACCCAGGGCCGAGACCAGGAAGATGTGGCTGTTTTGCCGGTCGAACAGCAAGGTATCCAGTTGTATGCCCTTTTGCTCAAGCGTGACGGGTTCCACCAGCGCCAGGCGCCGCAGGCAGGCGTTCAGGTGCGTCCTGTCCATCCCGAAATCGCCTTTTTCGCCGTTTATCACCAGTGCGACCTCGATCTGCTCGTCGATGAACTGGGCCAGCACCGAGGCCGCCAGGCTGACGCCCTTTTCGAACCTTCGTTCCGAGGCGGTCAATTTTTTCGTGCCTTTTTGTTCTTCCTCGATCCTCTGGCGCAAGGATTTGCTTTTCTGTTCCGGGTCTTGCGGAAATCGCGGGTCGAAGATCACCGTCATGCGTTTTTCGTCCTCGGCCACGAATTCCCGCACCATCAAATTTTGCGCGCGCGCCGTCGCCTTCCAATCTATGTGGCGCAGGTCGTCCTGCGGCTGGTAGCCGCGCAGCGCCAGCAGGTCCTGTCCCGCGCCGCGTTTTTGCGTGGAAATATTTCCGGTTTCGAACGTGCGGAAACTAAGTTCCTTGTCGAGCTGCTCGACCTTGGGAAAAATAATTATCTCGGCTTCCTGTGCCGGAAGACGGCGGCGGTGGCGCAAAATTCCGAAGGGAAATTTGGTGGAAAGCTCGAAATCCTTGACCAGAAAACGCCCGCGGCGCGGAAAGATTTGCTCCACGCGATTTTCCACCGCGGAGCGTCGCGGGACATAAACAAAATAATCCAGAATATATTTGATCAAAGGCGGGCGGACGATGCGTTCCAGTATCCAGCGCGGCAGCAGGCCCTTTAGCTCGTCGAGCAAACCCGACCTTTCTTTTTCTCTCCCGCGGACCTCAGCCACCACCGAAAGGGTCGGAAACAGCAGCTTGCGGTTGTGCAGGCTGACCATGATCGGCGTCGGTTCCTGCGCGTAGATGGCTTCGGGAAAGCGCATCTTGACGTCGAGCTTTCGCAGGCAAAAAGTTCCCACCAAAAAAGCGATGATCAGCGCCGAAAGCAAAAAGGAAAGGACGATAAAAAGCAGGTTGTTACCGGTGTTCCAGGCGGCAAAACTGACGATCACAAGCAGGATGAAAAAGATACCGCCGCCGCCCGTCATCTCTACCGGCAGATCCATCTGCGCGGCTTCGGCGCTGGCCGAACGCGCCAGCGGCGGCACCACGAAGATCAGTATCAGAGCTACCAGGACCAGCGAGGCCGCCGCCGCGATACCGGCCAAACGCTGGTTGCCGCTCTGGTGCGCTATCCACGTCACTGCCGCCAATGCCAGGCCCGCGAAAATTATCAGCGTCCCGAAAAAAAGATTTCTCAGGTCGCTCAAACTTACAATTTGCAGAAGCTTGCTCAGCCGCATGTTTATTAGTTGTCAGTGGTCAGTAATCAGCACTCAGTAGTCGGTTGTCGGTTGTCGGTTGTCGGTGTTGTTCATCGGGCAGCGTTTGTGTTCAGTTATCACTGACTGCTGACTACTGACTACTGACTACTGACTACTGACTGCTGACTGCTGACTGCTGACTACTTTCTTACGACGACGCGTGCGCTTCCGGCGTTGCCGTTTTGATCGAACACGCGAAGCGCGACCATATATTCGCCCGGCGATTTCAGCGGAATTTCCAGCGTGTATCTTTCCTGCGCGCTGTCGGAAATACCGTCGTCGGAATAGACCGATTTCCAACTGCTGCCGTCGATGCTGAACTCGGCCCGCTGAATTATCCCCGACGATTCGCTTGCCTGAAACACGATCCTTGCCTTGTCGCCGGAAATTTGCGGAGCGCCTGCCGCCTGCACCGACGGCGGCGTGTTATCGATATCGACCGGCTCGCTGACGCGGTCGCCTGAAAGCGCCTGGTCCGCCGGATTGGAAGGCGAATCCGACGCGATGATCTTAAAAACATAGCGCCCGTCCGGCAGCGCCAGCCCGTCCAGCGTGTAAAAATTGTCGCGCGTGCCCTCGCGCAGGAGGTGAAAATTCGTTTCGTTCACCTGGCGGTAATAGATCTTGTATTCCAGCCTGTCCGCATTGCGGTCTTCCGCCACCCATTGAAACGAACGCGCTCCGCGCTGGTAAAAGCGCCTCGGCATGATATTTGTCGCCTGCGGCATCCCCAGCGCGGCCGGATCGAGCCCCGAAGAATCCAGGCTCGGATCGGCCTGCGGAATTACGTTGGCCGCCAAGCCTATGTTCGCGGGCAGAACGATCACCGACAAAATTTCAGGGGCGATGTTTTTGCCAAGATATGAAACGCTGACGTCGTTCAGGACGGCCGCGCCGCGCAGCACCGCTTTCCATTGCAGGTAGCGCGCCTTAGGGCTGGCGATCTGCCCGCCTTTCGGGATCGCGCTGGGCCGGGCTCCACGCGCTCCACGTTTCGTCCGGCTTTTCGGTGTTCCCGGTGCGCGTTTGCAGCTCGATATTTCCCGCGCCGTTCCACCAGACGCGTCCCCACGCCGCGGTAGTTTTCGCATCGCGCACCGACGATTCATAGCTTCCCTCGCTGTTACTTTCCGCGCCGAAACGATAGAGTTTTCCCTGGTTGCTGGAGGTGGCAAAAACAGTGTCTCCGCGCGCCGCCAGTGTAGAAATTTGTCCTTCGCTCGACTGTAAAAGCAGGGTTTCGCGCCCCTCGTTAGTGACCGAGTAGATCCTTCCTTTATCCGAAGTGCCGAGGAAAACCCCATCCCCTTTGGGATTGGCTTTGATGGAAAACCCGGTCACATTCGGCCCGCTCCAAAGCGTTTCACTGCCGCCGTCGGGCAGAATACGAAAGACCGCGCTTTTGACGTTGTTCAGATCGTTGCGGCTGCGCGAAGGAGTCGGCTGAGGGTTGGCGTCATCGCCCGGCGTCGAAACGGCCAATGTCGCCGGTGCCGATGTCACGGCGGCCGATGCTTACCGCGGGCGAAGCACTGCTGCTCGAGGCCGAATCGCTCAGCGCCAGCACATAAACCGAGCCGTCCGTGCCGATGGAAAGATCGTGAATTTCGCGCAGCGGCGCGTCGAGCAAAGCAAACGGTTTGCCATCGGGGCCGAAACGCAAAACGATGCCGCTTGAATCCGTCCCGGCGTAAAGGTTTCCTCGATCGTCCGCCGCCAGCGAAATGATGTGCGCTTCGCTCGAATCAAAAAGAAGCGAATCTTCCGGTTTGGCATTCGCTGTTTTCACTTTATAAAGCTTACCGTTCTCGCCCGTGCCCACGGCCAGGCTGCCGTCCGCCATCACCGCCAGCGACCAGATATATTTGTCCGCGGGGTCGAAATAAATTTCGGCTTTGCCGTCTGCCGCGATGCGGTAAACTTTTCCGTCCGGCGAGGTCCCGGCATAAACCGCGCCGTCCTTGCCGACCGCCAGCGCTGAAACGTCCAGCTCGTTGGCATCGTAAAAAAGCGCGCCCTTGCCCGCGGCGTCGACTTTAAAAACTTTGCCGTCGTTGCCCGTGCCCAGATATATGTTACCCTGCGCGTCGGCCGCGCTCGACCAGACATAAGACTGCCCGGTACTAAAAACTTCGGTCAGCTTCGGCGCCGGCACGATCGCGCCCGTATCGCTGATCGAAACGCCCCTGGCGTCGCCCTTTAAAATTTCGGCGCGCGAATCGACCGTCCAGATCGTCGGCTCGCCGGCAAAGGCAACGATCGAAAAAACGATCGAAATAAAAAGAGTTGAGAAAAATTTTCCTGCAAATTTAATTTTCATAAACAATATTTGAGTCACGCTAGTGTCCTGATCCGGTGCAAAGAACGCAAAGCTCCACGCGAAGTTCGCAAAGAAAATCTAATCACCCAGGATACCGATCAGGTTCCGACATATTTCGCATAAACCGAGCGCGCCACAGCCTTATCGTCCGTTCCGCGAATGATCGCCCGCGCGTCGCGAAAAACGGTTAGCTCGTACTGGCCGTTTTGAAAACGCACAAGATATTCATTTTGTTTCACTTCGCCTAGTTTGCCAAGTCTATCGGCCAGGTCTTTCAAGTTTAGCTGAACGGCCCCGGGCGGCGAAATCTGCACCGCGTCTCGCCCGCAAAGAACGGCCGCGAAATCGCCGCTCGCGGCATCTAAAAATTCAAATCTCTTCTGCCCGCAGGTTATGCAGTCGTCGCTTGGGCTTTTGAGCTTGATCTTGCGCCAATCGTTTTGCCAGATATCTATCTGCACCAGCGATCCGTGCAGCTCACCGGTGTTGCCCGTAAGAATTTTCAGGCCTTCGGTCACCTGTACCGCCGACACCGAAGCGATAACAGGCATTATCACTCCCGCGGTGTCGCAGGTCGGCGCGCTGCCCGCGCCCGGCATCTCTTCAAAGACGCAACGCAGGCACGGCGTTTGATTAGGGATCACGGTCATGGACGCGCCGTACCCCGCCACTGCTGCGCCGTAAATCCAGGGTTTACTATGCTTTACGCACGCGTCATTGATGAGATAGCGTACCTGAAAGTTGTCCGTGCCGTCGATCACAAGGTCGAAGCCTTCGATCAGATTCTCGACGTTCGAGTGATTTACATCGGCCACGATCGCTTCGACCTGCACGTCGGAATTGATCTGCGCCAGGCGGTTTTTTGCCGCGATCGCTTTGGGCAGGCGCTGCGCCGCGTCCGACTCGGAATAAAGTGTCTGTCTTTGCAGATTGCTGAGCTCGACAAAATCGCGGTCGACGATGCGTAGGTTGCCCACCCCGGCGCGCGCCAGCATCTCCGCATGCGACGCCCCCAGCGCGCCGCAGCCTATCAACAACACGCGTGAATTTAAAAGTTTCTCCTGGCCTTCGCCGCCGATCCCGGGAAATAATATTTGTCTGCTGTAACGTTCGTTCATATCTGACTACACCCAGATTAGCATAGGAATTCGTACCAGTCAGCGAAGCTGACGAGAGAGTGTAGCCCCAGGTGGAGCGTAGCGGAACCTGGGGTAGTGATCTTCCTTATTTTACAGCCCGCTTTAGAGAGCGAAAGATCATAGCAAGAATTCTGCCGCCCGTTAAAACGGGCTGAAATTTATATTAAACGCGTCTAACCCCAGGCTTACGCCTGGGGCTATTATCTGCCGTCCGCTGTTGCGGACTTAGCCTGATCTGAAATTAAATTGATCTATACTAAAGATGGGTTTACTCAAACAACATCCGGACAAAATCTCGTATTCCGATCCCGGTATTGTCGTTCCAGGGAGTAGGATCGGCGCCGTAGTTACTTTGCTGCCGGGAGAGTTTGTATTGTTCTTCACGCAAATTCCTTCGTTCTTCTTCCAGGTGCGCTTTTTCTCTCTGGCGGGCGCGGTTCAAACCGCCGGCGTGGATAAATTCGACGATGCGCGGGAGCTCCTCGACGTCGAACCACACGCCGTGATCTTTGCAGATATCGATGATCACCCCCGACGAGCGCGCAAAGTTATTGCGGTTCATCAGTTGTTTGCAGTTCGGGCAAGGCACATATTGGATCGAAACTTTTTCACCCGTTACGTGTTGTTTTTCCTGAGCCCACCCTAAAACGGCGGCGTTATTTTCGCGGTCGGCGCAAATGTTTTCAAAGGTCCCGGCATCGGCCCAGACGCCGTCGCATCTTTCGCATTCGCGCAAGCCGATCTCGCCGATCTGAAGCCCGGATAATCTGATCTTACAGCGTGGGCAATCGCCCATATTTTCTTCCGAGATGACCTGCGGCTGCACGGCCGCCGCACCGCATTTCGGACAATGCTTGCTGCCCTGGAACATCAAACCCAAACACTCCGGGCAGGCCATAGTCTTTAAGCGCGACCGGCAAAATTTGCACTGTACCGCATCGCTTGAAACTGCCGCTCCGCAGTTGGGACAATTTAACGCTTCGATCTGCATAAAAATATTGAAAAAGCCAATAGCTGATAGATTGATCAAAACCTGCGCAAGACAGCGCTTTTCATTTCCTCTATAGGAGCTGTTTCGCCCGTCCAGATCTCAAACTGCTCCGCGCCCTGCGCCAACAGCATTTCCGTCCCGCCCAAAACTTTCGGCACGCCCGCGCTCCCGGCCTCGCGCATAAAACGCGTTACAGACGGATTATAAACCAAATCAAAGGCAAGCGATACACCGTCAAATTGCCGGGTTTCGATGACGCTTTGCTCTTTCTGCCCGCCTTCGGTTCCCAGCGGGGTCGCATTGATAACGATCGCGAAGTTAGTCATTCGTAATTCGTCATTTGTCATTCGTAATTCTTTTACTTTAATACCGAAGTCATTCATTAAAGACTCTGCTTTGTGAACATTGCGGGCAAAGACCGTCACCTCGGCGCCTTCATTTTGCAGCGCATAAATACATGCCCGCGCCGCGCCGCCCGCGCCCAGGATCGCCGCTTTTGCGCCCTTTAGATCGCCGTAAGCTTTTTTTAAAGGCGCGACGAACCCTCGCGCGTCGGTATTAAACCCGTGAAGTTTTCCGTCGATAATTTTTATCGTATTGACCGCGCCTATCTTTCGCGCGGTTTCGTCAATGCTGTCTAAATACTTCATGATCTCTTGTTTGTGCGGGATGGTGACGGAAAGCCCCATGATATTCAATCCCGATTCCGGCAGAAACCGTTCGATAAAATCAGCCAGGTTTTTCACCTCAAGCGGAATAAAAACGGCGTTCCGCCCGGTGATCTTGAACGCTTCGTTCTGCATATAGGGCGACAGCGAATGCCCGACGGGCGAACCTACCACGCCGTAAATTTCCGTTTCTTCGTCGAGCTCTTTGACACGGTAAACATCGCGCAGATCCTCGGCGGAAATTTGCCCGGGCGCGACTTCCTTGCCGGTTTCAAGTGAGGCATAAGTCAACGGCGCGCCGTAAGCCAATCCCAAAATGCGCGTCCATTTTCCGGCTTCGCCCATCGCGATCGGTATTAATTGTTTATTTTCGGCTCTGGCTTTTTGCAGAAGTTTCCAAACGGCTAAACCGTCACCGATCTCTTCCGTTTGAACGGCGACCTTCGCCACTGCGTCGTTGCCGGCCAGATCTTCGTAAATTTCCCCGAGGTTTTCCGGCACGCCTTTGAAGTCATGATAGGAATTGATCGTTACCGGATTTGAAAGTTTTTGTATGTTTCCTTTTAGATCGTACTCATGGTCGAGCCAGATCTTTTTCTTGTCGAGCACGGCATTGTTCACGACAAATGTGTCCCAAAAACCGATCCTTCCTTCAAGATCGACTTCGGCATTTCCTCCTTGTTCTTTAGGACGATAGGTCAAAAGAAGGGGCTTTTTTGAACCTGAAAATGCAAATGCCTGGTGAATTTGATCCGGGTCCAGGCAATCGAAACGCACCTCGATCACGTCGGCGAATTCTTCGGCTTTTTTGATGTTTACCATCAATTCGCCGGCCGTTTCGGCGCAAACTGATACGCAGATCATTTTCATAAGGATTAATCTAGTCTATTCCCCGGAAAAACACTATACTATGTTGCATCTTCATCCGGGGTTTTTTATGCTGTTTTATTCGGAATAAACCGAGGTTTTAGGCGTATTTAAACAAGCAGGGATATCATTTATTTACCGAAGGCTGGAAGCATGGAATCTACTCGAGCGGCACGTGAAAAAATCTGGGCATATCTTTTCGAAGAATGCGGCGAACCGAATACAAAGGAAGCCAAGCTTTTGCTGGGCGGCAAAGGCGCGGCGCTGGCGCAAATGACCAGCTTCGGTTTGCCCGTCCCGCCGGGATTTGTGGTCACCACGGAATGCTGCAAGGAGTATCACAAAAACGAAAAGATCTTTCCCGAAGATATGTGGACGCAGGTGCGCGGTAAGCTCGCGGCGGTCGAATCCCGGCTGAATAAAAACTTCGGCGACGCGGAAAACCCGCTGCTGGTATCGGTGCGCTCCGGCTCGCCGGTCTCGATGCCCGGAATGATGGACACGGTTTTGAACCTCGGCCTAAACGACGCCACTGTCGCGGGCCTGGCAAAACAGACCGGCAACGAACGCTTTGCCTGGGACGCCTACCGCCGTTTTATTTCGATGTTCAGCGAGATCGTGCTCGACGTTGAGCACGAAAAATTCGAGCGCGTTCTGGAAAGATACAAGAACGGCCACCGGCTGGATTCCGATCTCACGGTCGATGAATTAAAAGAGATCGTCGCGGCCTACAAACGCATCGTCTTTGCCGAAGAATACGGTAAGGATTTTCCCGAAAACGTCGAAGAACAATTGCGGATGGCGATCGCCGCCGTGTTCGAATCCTGGATGGGCAAACGCGCGATCGATTACCGCCGCGTCAGCCGCATCTCCGAAGATCTGGGCACCGCCGTGAATATACAGGCGATGGTTTTCGGCAATATGGGCCAAACCAGCGGCACCGGCGTCTGCTTCACGCGCAATCCTTCCACCGGCGAGCAGCTTTTATACGGCGAATACCTGCTGGATGCGCAGGGCGAAGACGTGGTCGCCGGGACCCGCACGCCCAATCCGATCTCGCACCTGCAAACGCAGCTGCCGGAAGTCTTCGAGCAGCTTTCCGATATCACCGCGCGGCTGGAAAAACATTATCGCGATATGCAGGACATCGAGTTCACCATCGAGAACGGTAAGCTTTTTATGCTGCAGACCCGCAGCGGAAAACGCACCGGCGCGGCGGCGGTCAAGATCGCGGTGGCGATGTTCAATGAAGGGTTGATAGATCAAAAGACCGCGCTGCAGAGAGTTTCCCCGGAACAATTGGACCAGCTGCTGCATCCGATGATCGATCCGAACGCGGAAACGGCGGTGCTGGCAACGGGGCTACCGGCGAGCCCGGGCGCGGCCCAGGGGCGCGTGGTTTTCGACCCCGATGAAGCCGAGGAATATGCCAAACAGGGCGAAAAGATCATCCTGGTGCGGCGCGAAACCAGCCCCGACGATTTTCACGGCATGGTCGCCGCCGAAGCCATTTTGACGCAGCGCGGCGGAATGACCAGCCACGCGGCGGTGGTCGCGCGCGGCATGGGCAAACCCTGCGTGGCGGGCGCCAATGCGCTCAATATCAATTACGGCCATAACGAATTCACGGCCGGCGACACCACCGTTCCAAAAGGCGAATGGATCACGGTCGACGGTTCGACGGGAAGAGTTTTTCTCGGGCAGGTGCCGACCGTACAGCCGAAGCTCGACGATAATTTTCGCCTGTTGATGACATGGGCGGACGGCGCGCGCCGGCTGAAGATCCGCGCCAATGCAGACACCGGGCCGGATTCAACCGTCGCCCGAAATTACGGCGCCGAAGGCATCGGGCTGTGCCGCACGGAGCACATGTTTTTCGGCGAAGACCGGCTGGCGGTGATGCGCGAGATGATCCTGGCCGGGGGCTTGGGCGAACGCGAAAAAGCGCTGGCAAAACTTCTTCCCTTCCAGCGGCAGGATTTCGTCGAAATTTTCCGCGCGATGAATGGGCTGCCGGTGACCATCCGCCTGCTCGACCCGCCGCTGCACGAATTTCTGCCCAGCCACGCGGAACCTGATGGAAGAATTGACGGAGCTGAAATTCAACTCTCGAAAAGCCAGCCCGAAAGAAATGGACGTCATTCTTGACGAGATCGCGGAGAAACGCAAACTGCTGCGCCGCGTCGAGCATCTATCCGAAGCCAACCCGATGCTGGGCCTGCGCGGCTGCCGTTTGGGCCTGCTGGTTCCGGAAGTGACCCGGATGCAGGTGCGCGCTATTTTTGAAGCCGCCTGCCAGGTGCAAAACGAGGGGCTTGAGGTGCTGCCCGAAGTGATGATACCGCTGGTTTCCACGCCCGAGGAATTTCGCGACCAGGCAAATCTCGTGCGCGAGATCGGCAAAAAGGTGATGGGCGAATACGGTTTCGAGCTGAGCTATATGGTGGGCACGATGATCGAGCTTCCGCGCGCCGCGCTGGTGGCGGACAAGATCGCCGCCGATGCGGAGTTTTTCTCGTTCGGCACCAACGACCTGACGCAGACGACCTTCGGCCTCAGCCGCGACGATTCAGGCAGATTTTTGCCGCTCTACGTGGAAAAGAAAATTTACCCGGACGACCCGTTCCAGACGCTCGATATCGAAGGCGTCGGGCAGCTTGTCAAGATCGCGGTGGAAAAGGGGCGCTCGGTCAATCCGAAACTAAAGATCGGCGTCTGCGGCGAACACGGCGGGGACCCGCGCTCGGTGGAATTTTTCGATTCGCTGGGGTTGGATTACGTGAGCTGTTCGCCCTTCCGCGTGCCGATCGCGCGGCTTTCGGCCGCACACGCGCAGATCGATGAGTAAGATTTGAATTTTCTTTGCGTCCTCTGCGCCTTTGCGTGACATGATTTTTCACGCAAAGGCGCAAGGTCCGCAAAGTACCCATTAACAATTAAAGCTGTTAGCTGACAGCTATTAGCTAAATAGCTGAGTGGTTTCTGCGGGTATTGATCTAATGAAAGACTGCGCGGAAAAATTTCTCGTCATCGGCGCGGGGCCGGTCGGGCTGGCCGTGGCAAAGGCGTTTAAGGAGGCCGGAATCGCGTACGACCAGGTCGATGCGGATTCCGACGTCGGCGGCAACTGGAAACACGGCGTTTATCGCACCGCGCACATAATTTCCTCAAAACACACCACCGAATACGCCGATTTCCCGATGCCCGAAGACTTTCCCGATTTTCCCAGTTGGGAACAAATGCTGGCGTATTTACAGGATTACACCGATACTTTCGGCTTGCGCGGAGATATCGAATTCGGCGTGAAAGTCGTGATGGTTTTGCCGCGTGACGACGACAAATGGGAAGTGGAATTCTCCGGCGGAGAAAAACGAATTTATAAAGGCGTAGCGGTCTGTAACGGGCATCACTGGCAAAAACGCTATCCCGATTACCCCGGCAAATTCGCCGGCGAATTTTTTCATTCAAAAGATTACAAAGATCCGGAGCAGCTGGCGGGCAAAAAAGTGCTGGTCATCGGCGGCGGAAATTCCGCCTGCGACATCGCCTCGGAAGCGGCGCGTGTAGGGAAAAGCTGCCATCTCAGCCTGCGGCGCGGTTATTGGTTCCTGCCGAAAACACTTTTTGGCAGGCCGACCGCCGAATCGCCGCTGGTTTTTTTTCCCGTCTCTATCCAAAGGTTTTTTCTAAAACTTTCGCTGCGCGTGGCGCTGGGAAAATATGAAGACTACGGGTTGCCGAAACCGGACCACAAAATTTTCGAGCATCATCCGACGCTTAACAGCGAGCTTTTGCATTACGTGAAACACGGGCGCATTGTGCCGCGGCCGGACATCGCAAGATTTGAAAATAAAACGGCGCATTTTATCGACGGCACGAGCGAAGAATTCGACACGGTAGTTTGCGGCACTGGTTTTTACGTCAGCTTTCCTTTTCTGCCCGAAGGCATGGTGGAGATCAAAAACGGAAATCTGGCGATGGTCTACGCGGGCTGCGTTTTGCCCGATCACAAAAATTTATACCTGATCGGCACTCAGCAGGTGCGTTACGGTTTTGGCCCGCTGGTCACCCCGGCCGCAAAACTTATCGCTGAAATGATAAAGATGCAGGACGTAATGCAGCTTCCGATCGGTTTGGTGATGAAGGAATCAGGCGCGAAATTGCCGGATACTCACCTGGTCGATCCGATGGCGGCGCTGCGGCGAATGCGGATGGCTCGCTGGACGCTGCCGCGGCTGATCAGGAAAGAAAAGAAACTGCGCGGGAAATTTGCAAATTCACCGCCGAAACGAAAAGATCTTACGCTGCAGGTCAACCGCGATATTAAAGTATATTAAGAACGTTTGCATTCTAAAATTATTCATTGTTAATTGTTCATTATTAATTATTTTTCAGAAATATAATTAACAATGAACAATTTACAATGAATAATTATGGCCACCTAAATCTCTATGAGCTTAAATGAAAAAAGTGTCGCGGTCGTGACCGGCGCGGCTTCCGGGATCGGGCGCGCGTTGGCGGTGCGTTTGGCGGGGGAAAAGATCGCCGGTATTGCCGTTGCCGATGTTAATGAGCCGGGCCTCAGGGAAACTGCCGGGATGGTGGAAAAACTCGGCGTGCCGGTTTCGGCGCATGTTATCGACGTTTCAAAACTCGCCGAGGTCGAGCGCCTTGCCGGTGAAGCGATCGCGAAACACGGGCGCGTGACGCACTTAATAAACAATGCCGGCGTGGCGCTGGTCGGGAATGTCGAGGAAGTTTCGCTCGAAGATATCGAGTGGCTGGTGGGGATCAATTTTTGGGGCACGGTTTACGGCACAAAAGTTTTTCTGCCTATCCTGCGCGAACAAAACCTCGGGCATATCGTGAACATCTCGAGCGTGTTCGGATTTATCGCGCCGCCGGGCCAGGCTGCTTATTGCGCCAGCAAATTTGCCGTGCGCGGTTTTACCGAAAGCCTCAGGCACGAGCTGGAAGGCTCGAGCATCCTCGTTTCCTGCGTTCACCCGGGCGGGATAAGAACCGAGATCTGCAACAGCAGCCGCGTCGGCGAAAAAGCTACGGACGAGGACAAGAAAAAGGTCAGGAAATTTTTCGACAAGGCCTCGCCGACCACCGCCGAGCAGGCGGCGGAGACGATCGTCACCGGAATTAAGAATAAGAATGTAAGAATTTTGATCGGACGGGATGCGCGGTTAATAGACAAGATCCAGCGCTGGTTTCCCAGGAAATATTTTTCGGTGATGAACTACGTGTCGGGCGGCGCGCTTTCGGCGATGAAGAAATAAGTTTCGAGTTCCGCCCTCAGGCGGCAACTATGAACTATTCACTGTGAACTATTAAGTATTGATCAATTTGGAAAAACAGTGAATAGTTCATAGTTAATAATTAATAGTTCTTTCGCTTCCTCTCTAGCCTCTGACATCTTTCGGCAAGGTCATCGTCTCGCCTTCTTTGTTAACTTCGAAGTGCCGCGTCGTTCCCTCGGTCACACTGGGCGGGCGGACCTCAAATTCGCCCGTGTCATAGATCGATCTTGATTGCGGCTGCACATAGCTGGGCTGCGTCGGGGGAAGGGCCGCGTTCTGCTGCGGAGTGGAAAACTGGCCCGGCTGAACGATATTTGCGCTCTTCTGCTTTTCCATTCGCTTCACTCTCATGAATTGCGATAGTCCGGTTGCCAGCAAAGAAAATGCCGGGAAAAGCATCGCCCACCACCACCTCTGCCCGCGCGCCATATTAGTGATCAGAAGCAGCATGGATATAATGAAAAACCCGACGCCCAGCAACGTATTGCGAACAGCATTGCTCCAGACATCCTCCGGATTGTTAGAGCGAACCCTGCCTCTATGATCGACATAAGTATTCGGCAGGTGTAACTGCGTCGAATGCGCCGCCGCCGCGTTCCCCAGGTCAGTCCCGCAACTGCGGCAAAATCTGCCGTTATCAGGATTTTGCGCTCCGCATTTTTGACAAAACATATTCGTTTTAATTGATAACTGATAATTAATAATTGATAGTTAGCCAAAGCGTTTCTGTTCTCCTGCTACTACCCACACCATCTGCTCACCGCCTACTGCCCACTGCTACTGCTACTGCTACTGCTACTGCTACTGCTACTGCTACTGCTACTGCTACTGCTACTGCTACTGCTACTGCCCACTGCTACTGCCCACTGCCCTTTGTCTTACCGCTTCATATAATACTACGCCGGCGGCGACCGAGACGTTCAATGATTCTATTTTTCCCAGCAGAGGTATTTTCACCAGCGCGTCGCAATTTTCCGCCACCAGGCGATGCAAACCTTTTCCTTCGCCCCCCAGAACCAGCGCCGAAGCTTCATTCCAATCCCACTGCGTATAATTCATTTTAGCATCCGCAACGGCCCCGACCACCCAGACATTCAGCGATTTCAGCTCCTCTATCAACCGGTTTATATTCGTCACCTGCGCCACCTTCACGTGTTCCGTTGCGCCCGCGGACGCTTTTGCCACCACGTCGGTCAAACCTACGGCGCGGCGGTCGGGGATAAAAACGGCGTCCGCCCCGCTGCATTCGACCGTGCGCAGGATCGCGCCCAGATTTCGCGGGTCTTCCACCCCGTCCAAAACCACGACCAGCGGTTTTTCACCCGCGGCGATCCGCGACGAAATTTCATCCAGCAGATCGTCGGCTTTCGCGTAGCCCGCTCCTTCCGCCCCGCCGGTCCCTGTTGCTGATGCAACGAAAGCCACCACGCCCTGGTGATTCGCTTCTTCGCCGGCATAGCGGGAAAGGGCCTTGCGCGAAACTTTCTCAAGCGGGATATTTTGCGCGCGGGCGGCGCGGCTGATCTCCGCGAAACGATTATTGGCCAGGCCGTCGGCGGCAATGATCTTTTGCACGCGACCCTTGCCCGAATTCAACGCTTCGAGCACCGGGGCCAACCCGTATATTTTTCCCCCTATTTTGCCCGCCATTTTACCCGCCGGTTTCTTTCAGCAGCCGCCATTGCAGCCGCGAATATCTGGTGAACTGCGCGTTGTTGTCGATCACGGTGACATTATCGAAATGAAACCGCCCCATGCTTTCTCTTTGCATCTTGTGCGAAGCCATTTTTTCTTCCATCTGCCAAACTTTTCCCAGCGCCGCGCGAACTTTCATATAGTCTTCATCTATTTTGACGTTCGCCGCCCGCTGCGCGAGCAGTTGGGCCAGTTTTTTCATATTGTCGACGGCCAGTAAACTTTTTTGCGCGCCCAGGCAGGAAAAATCAAATCCCCTGGTCAAGACACGCCATCCCGTTTTATCCGCGCGGTTGTAAAGGTCGATCACCGGCTCGTCATGGCTCATTTCCGAAGATTCCGTGATCTGTTTCTCCTCGTTCTTCTTGCGCTTTTCGGAAGAAGCCACCCGCCTTTCAAAAATGCTTCCGGTCACGATCAACGCCAATTCATCCCAGGGAATAGTTTGCGCTTCACCGGTGTTAAAAAGCCGGAAGGTGATCGTTCCATCATCGATATCCAAACCGCGCAGACGGCGCACGGGGTGGTCAAGGCCGATCTCCTCGTCGGGCCAGACAAACGAATCGAAACTGGTTTCCGATAACCTCTGCCGAATGATCGCTGCTTCCTTCTCGAGTTCCGCCCGGGCGACGGGCAGCGGCCGTCCTTTTTGCAAAAAATTTTTTATTTCCTGAACTTCCAGCCGCAGTAATGCCGCGGCGGCGCGGATGTTTTCTTCGGAATGCGCCCCGGGTGTATTACTTTTGAGAATGACATTGAATCCTTTTTCCCAGGCCTCCATTGGCTTGAGATTCAGCTTTGTTAAGCCCGCCCGGTCATCGCTGACCTTTAACCCTTCGCCGCAGTAAAAACATTTTAGCCGGGTGGGCGGATTCGTCCGCGCGCATTTTTCGCACAGAAGCATTTCATCCGGCTTAAAACCGGGCTTTTCCGCGGTCACGGGCAGATCTTTCAGCCATTGCTCTTTATCGCCGGATCTTTCGTCCATAATTTTCCGTTTCAAATTATACGACTAATCGAGCGTTTCTGCGAAAATACCCGGTTTCCGGCTTGACCATTTTGCCCAACTAAACGCAGACTATAGGCAGATCACATTTTTCGAATATTTTGAATTTTTATCTAATTGACTATTTAAAATAAATATTGGAACTGCGGAAGGTATCAGACAATGCAATTCGATCCTAGTAACACCACCTCGTGGCAGTTTGGAAATCGCGGACTGGTGGCGGTTTTCATCGACGGAAACAATCTTTTCCACGCGGCGCGTTTTCACAACGTAGATATCGATTACAACAAGCTTTTGCGTGTCCTGCTGGGCGACGGCAGGCTGTTGCGCGCTTTCTTCTACACCGGCGTCGACGCCGGGGCGGAACGCCAGCAGGGATTTTTGCTCTGGATGCGCCGCAACGGCTTTCGCGTGGTGCAAAAAGAGCTCAAGACATTTTATGACGGCACGCGCAAGGCGAATCTCGACGTCGAGATCGCGGTGGATATGCTCAGCCTGGCGGGAAAATACGATACGGCGGTGCTGGTTTCGGGCGATGAGGATTTCGTCTATGCCGTCAACGCCGTGGCCTATAAAGGCTGCCGCGTGGAAGTGGCGGGCTTTCGTTCGAACAGCGCGCCTAAACTGATCGATGTGGCGGACTATTTTATCGACCTCGGCGAGATCGCCCACATGGTGAAAAAAGACGCTTTGCAGGGCGACCGTTACGATGTGATTCCTTCCTACATCGCGCCCGAGGAAATTTTGCAGCCGCCGGTCATGGGCGGCGGCGGGCAAAACGGAAGTTACGGCAACGGCAATACGCCCGTGCCCGCGCCGGAATTTCCCAAACCTGAAACTGAAGACCTGGAAGACCTGGTGCGCGTGAAAGACTAGGGTAAAACCTTTATGGCGGAACGAACGGAAAATTTGAAGCTTTTCACGGTGGAAGAAGCCAATCTGCTGCTTCCCGTGGTCGAGCCCATCCTGTCGGAGATCAGGTCCCGCCAACTCAAAATTCAGAGTTTTCGTGAATATGCGGCCGCCGCGGCCGAAGCCGCTGAGCACGGCGGCGGCGGAATGGAAGGCGGTTCGAACTATGTCGGCGCCCTTATCGAACTCAGCAAACAGGCAATAAAACTGGATGAAATGGGCGTTCAGATCAAGGATTTCGAGCGCGGGTTGATCGATTTTCCCTCCCGCCGCGACGACCGGGTAGTGCTGCTCTGCTGGCAGCTCGGCGAAGACCCGCAGATAGAATGGTGGCACGAAGTGGAAGCGGGCTTTCGCGGCAGACAGCGATTGTAATTGTTTAAAGAAATTTTCCACATTTCCACAACCTGCAAATTTTCTTCCAACCTCAATAATTCCTATCGTTTCCTATTGACGAGTTAAAGTAACTTCTGATATTATTCTCTCGTTTTTAGTTCAAAAATCTACTTCCTGAGCTCCAGGTATAAATTTTTCTAAGTTAGTCGTCACTGAAAAATTATGGAATGCCCCTACTGCTACACAAACTTCGAATACCGTTTGTCGATCTGCCCGCATTGCGCAAAAGCGACCGACGATCCCCTTTACCAGGAGCTTTTTTCGCGCGTAAAACCTCGTAAGATCGAAGAAAAAGCGCCGGAAGCTGAGCAAACCCCAGCGGCCTTAGCTGCTGCCGCGGCTATGGGAACGGCAGCGGAACCACCGCCGGCGGCCGAGGTTTTGCCGCGGGAGATCAGGGAGCGGCCCGCGGTCACCGCCGAGATAAAGATCAAGGATACCAGCAGCACTCTGGTCGATTTCCCGGGCAAAAAAGCGGAGCTGCCGGAATGGCGGCTTGAACTGCAGGCCCGCTTACGCGAAATTCAGGACCAGCGCGGCGGGTCCGCCGAAACCTCCGCCACCACCGAAGCGCTCACGGCTAAAAAACACGCGATCGGCGGCACAGGACTGGCCATGGCCGTGCTGGAAACGCCCGAAACCCCCGCGCACCCGTTGATGCAGAAGGCCCTGGAGCGCATCGAAAGATCGCGCCTTAATAACGAGAAAAACGGTTCGCAAGTCCCGGTAAATAACTACCAGGAACCTTATAGGCCCAGCTATGCCCCGGTCTATACACCCCCGGTTTACCACAAACCGGTCGTCGCCGCCGAACCCGAGCCTCCAAACGGGATCCGCCCTTTTATTCACTCGGAAAATGAAACCGTTGAAAGCAGGCTGTCCATGATCGGGCAAAACCATGCCGAGAAACTGGCACAGGCCACGGAAATTAAAAACGACCTGATCAAAAACGATCCCGTCGCCGGCGAAAAGTTCTCTACCAATAAACTGCGTATGCTGGAACAGGCGGTTTCATACACCAACGGTGGGGGCGCTGGCCGTGGCCGTCGCTCTCAAGTACGAGGAAGCTGAAAACCCGGAGTCGAAAGCGGCACCTGTACCGGTCGAAGAAAATGCTGCCGTCGCGGCTTTTGACGAAGAAGAAATGGAAGAGATCGCGCCGTTCGTGTTTCGTTTCAACGCCGGACTTTTCGATTTCATCATCAGCGCTTTCCTGAGCCTGATCCTGCTGTCGCCATTTATGATCCTGGGCGGCGGCAACTGGTTCAATATGGAAGGCGCCTTGGCTTTTCTTGTCACTTGCTCGATCGTGATGTTTCTATACATCACCGCAGCGGTCGGCCTGATCGGCCGGACGCTGGGAATGGGGCTCTTTTCGCTGGAAATGATCGACGCCGAGGACAACGATTACCCGACGTTTCACCAGGCGGCGGTCAGCTCTTCGGTGTACCTGGTCTCGCTGGCGCTGGGCGGCATCGGCTTTGCCACCATGTTTTGGAACAATGAAAGGCGCGCCGTTCACGACCTGGCCTCCGGCACCATGGTGGTGCGCGAAAATTAGTTTTTCTTCTGTTGTAGCGCCAGCGTCTCGCTGGCTGTCTTGTTGGCGTCCCGGCGGCGTTACAAAATCCGTTAAAAAGCCCGCAGGCTTTGAAAATTGAACGAAGCAACCATCCAAGCAATTATTGCCGAGCTTTTTCCGCTGCTAAAAGGAAAAAAGCTCGGCAAAATTTTTCCGCTCTCGCGCCTGTCTTTAGCCGTAGATTTTCGGCTCACCGACGGGCGTTATCTTTTTCTCGGCTTTGAGAATAATCCCGCCCCGCGCATTTACATGATCAGGCGCCGCGTGAAAGACCTGGAAAAACAAACCCGGCCGTCTTCGCCATTTTTGCTTCTGCTGCGAAAACGTTTGAGCAGCGCGGTTTTGACCGGGCTGGTAAAAATAAAGGACGAGCGGATCGTGCGGTTCGAATTTTTGGCGGAAGACGACCTTGGCGAAAGAAAAAATTACACGCTCCTGGCGCAGTTCACCGGGCGCTCGGCCAATCTTTTCCTGCTCGATGCTGATGACCGCATCATCGATTCCCTGCGCGAGAGTGATCGTACCGGAGAAACGTACCAGCCGCCCGAAGGGCGTGTCACCAGCCCCGGCGTCAGCTCGGGCGTTCACGTACTCCCTCACGGCCGGGCCACTGACACCGCTGCCGATCTGTCCGAAAGGCTCGATGCCTATTATCAAAAGCTCGCGACTGAAAAGGCTTTTGCCGCGCAGGCCAAGGCCGCGCTCGACGAAATAAAACGCGAGATCAGGAAGCGCGAAAAGCTGCGCGATAATCTGAAAAAAGACCTGGAATCTCACGGCGATATCGAGCAGCACAAGCGGCTGGGCGACCTGCTGCTGGCGAGTGCGGCAACGGCAAAGATCAAAGACGGCAAAGTTACCGTGACGGATTTCTTTACCGATGAAATGCCGCAGGTCGAGATCGATATCGAAGAAAATCTGACCATTCCCCAGGCGGCGCAGGAACATTTTGCCCGTTACACAAAAGCAAGGCGCGCGGTCAGCGAAATTCCGAAACGCATTCTCGCCGTGTCGGAAGAACTCATCGTAATGCGGCAGAGGCTCGAGAAAATGCAGGGGTTTATCGAGACAAAAGATACTGTGGCATTCGGGCATTTCATCCGTAAGGCGGATTCCCCGATCCTGGAAAAGACAAAAGAAAAACCCGGGGAAAAGACTTCGGGTTATCGCAGCTTTGTTTCTTCCGACGGTTTTGAGATCCTGGTGGGGCGCGGCGCGAAAGATAACGACCATTTAAGTTTTCGCGTGGCGAAAGCACAGGACCTGTGGCTGCACGCGGCGGATTATCCCGGCTCGCACGTGATCGTCCGCAATCCGAACCGGAAGGAAATTCCGCCCAAGACCCTGCTCGAAGCCGCCCGGTTGGCGGCATTTTACAGCCAGGCAAAAAAGCAGCCAAAAGCCGCGGTGAATTATACGCAGCAAAAATACGTATCGAAGATCAAAGGCGGCGCGCCCGGCCTGGTGCGTCTTTCAACATATAAAACGATCATGGTCGAGCCGAAGAAATTGGAAAAATAAGTTCAGAGTTACGCGTTTTACGCGTGATCACGCCTAAAGGCGTAACTCTGAACTACCCCGGTCGCTACCGCTCCTGGTCCTGACGGGAAGCGATCTTTCGCCGAAGGGTTTTTATTTGGTCTTTATCCGCGCCCTGCTCTTCCGCCAATTTCAAAGAAATTTTTCCCAGTAAAAGATAGATCTCCATCGCGTCGGCGCCGGCGTTTTCCGCCAGCAATTTCACGTGCGCTTCAAATGCGCCGGCATCGGCGCGGGCAAATGTCCCGGTCAAAGCCTGCGCTGGCGTTTGTTTTTTCAGATTTTGCGCCGTGCCCGTAAGTAAAGGCAAAAGAACGGCTTTTGCTTTCTCCGCGCTTAAGCCGCATTTGGTCAAAATACCCACCGCCGCGGAAAAAAGCGCGGTCGTATGCCCGCTGGTCATCACCGCCGCGGCGTGATAAAGCGGCTTGTATTTCGTCTCCAGCGAAAACGATCTCCCGCCCAGATTCCCAACGATCTGTTTGGCCGCTTGCCGCGCTTTGCTGTCGCCTTCGATACAAAAATAAGCGTTTTTAAAGCGCCTGGAACCCGCGCGTGCTTCGCTGACCGAAGCCAGCGGGTGCATCGAGCCGACCGCGCAGCCGATCTCCTTCAGGGGCCGCAAAATTTCCGAAGACAAAGACCCGCTGGTGTGCAAAACCACCGGCTTATTATTTTTTATACTTTTTATTTTAGCGAGTTTTTCGCCCGTCGCGGCAATTTCCGAATCCGGTGTCGTGATCAGTATCACTCCGGTTGAAGAAAGAGAACTTAACCCGGAAACACCAAGCGCTTCCGGCGCGGGTGAAATATCCCCGGTGAGCTTCCCGGCGCTTTTTTTGGAGCGCGAAACTATCGCGCCGATCGTGTATTTTTTTCGCGCCAGCGCCAAAGCCAGGGCTCCGCCCATACGGCCTGCGCCGATTATGGTAATTACGGGTTTGTGTTTTTTTGCCGCGATCTTCTTACTCCGTTTTGCCGTTGCTTACAAGATTCAACAAAACGGGTTCATTTGGCAAGTTGTCAAGCCACTCATTTAACCTGATCTTTAATTCTTCGCGGTTAACGGCGCCCTTTTCGTCGGGCGGTTTTACTTTCAATATGGTCGAAGCGGGCATTTTGTTAAGAGCATCCGTCAAAATTCTAATTTCGGTATTACCCAACAGCGGCAGTGCCTGATTTTTTGAAAGCACTTCGGCAAGCCACTGTGTGCTCTTTAATATTTCCTGGTCTTTTTCTTTTTTAGCCAGATCGAGCAGTATTTTTACCAACGGCTCGCTCAGCAGCTGGACTGTCCGGCGGTATGAATTTCTGCCCTGGTCGACGACATCCCGCAAGGTCCGGGGCAGTTCTTCCCATTCCTGCATTTCCGTCAATCGGAATGAGCAGGCACAAAACGGTTTGGCTTTTAATAGCGCGCGGATATCAAATCCACAATTCAGGTCCTTCATTCTTTCGCGTATCTTTTGGGCTTTTTCCACGTAGATCTGTGGAAATATCGTCACTTTAGAGAGGTTTTCAAATTCCCACCATTCGTTGCTCTGCAATATTTCTTCCAGCATTTCCTGCAGGTGATGAGATTTCATTATGCGGTCGTGATTGAGGGCGAAATGGTCCTGAAACTGTTCGCCGAAATCCATCCAGGCTTCGCTTAAAGAGAGGTTCAATTCCTTGCTGAAACCGGAATCCATCTGATCCAGAACCTGCAAATTTTTATAACGAAGCTGCTCGATCCCGGCGTCGTCGGTCGGTTCGCTGACGGCGAGATATTGCCAAACCTCTTCGCGCGCTTTTGCGCCGACGATGAAATCTTCCAATTCGGCCTGTTTGTTTTTTGCTTCATCGAATTCTTCCTGCGAGTCGAGAAAAGCGTCGGCGATCCGCTGGAGTCCCTCTTCCAGCGAGATAGTTTTTTCCGAGACGGCTTCCACCGCCACGGCGACGGTGCCAAAGGTTTTATGCGTGCGGTCTGCCAGACGCCAAACCCGGGTGTTGAGCGCATCCTCGGGAAGCTCGTCGAATCCTGCAGCAGTTTCGCCTGCCGCCAGTCGCTGAGCCATTTATCCAGCGCCGCCTGAATTTCTTCCCGCTCCCGGGCGTTGTCCAGCGAACGCAGATCTTCAACCCCGGTGATCAGCTTTGCCCAGTGGATAAGTTCCGCGCCGCCGCGATAATCTTCGGACGGGCGCTCGACGCTGGCAATGTCGTCCCAGATTATTTTCAGGTCGAGCGAACGGCGGCTGATGCGGTCGCCTTTCGAGGTGACGAATTCGATCCTTCTCTGCGCCACCAGGGCGGAAAGCACCAGGTGCTGCGCTTCGCGCACCAACCCGTAAGGCTCTTGCTTCATCACCCGGTAAATTTCTTTTAGCGGGACCGCCCTGGCCGTCTTTTTCGCCGGCCAGCGAGATCACGTCGCGCGCCCACGGCAGGGCGGCGATCTTTTCATCGCTCTCCAAAACAAAATTTCCGCCGCGCTGCGTAACCAGTCCCAGCGGCAGCCCAAAAGTTTCCGCCAGCTGCTGAACTTCCGGCGAAGGCTGTTTGGCGCCGCTGAAAAGGTCCTGCACCAGTTGGGAAACCTGGTTCATTCCCAGCGGCGCGTTAAAAACGGGATGCTCCGGATAGCGGGCCTCGAACATCGGCGCGAGTTCAAAAGAAAGCATTTCGCTCAGGGTCGCGGAAATTTGCGCCTGCGGGGTAAATAAATATTCCTCGCCGCCTATCAGGATCGTGGCGTCTTCCAGAAATACGCGGTTCCAGATCTTCCTGATCGCGCCCATCAGCGTGTGGCCGGCCGCCCGCACCTGTTCGCCGTAGCTTTCTTTCAGCGCCGGGTCGTTCAACAATGCGCTGTAGCGGCGCAGGGTTTCGGTTTCCTCGGCTTTTAAGACCGCGGGCTGCCAGACTGCTGCTCGGCAGCGCTTCGCTATTCTGCGGCTGCTGCTGGGGCGCAGTGGCCTCGCCGTTCGGATCGCCGATGAACACTTCCCAATCCCAGAGGTCCGCTGGCCGGTCGCTGTTCTCGTTGGCGGCCGGATTGCCGCCCCAGTTCCAGACCACGCGCCCGCGGCGATAACCGCCCCGCCAGAGGATCTGGCTGTCGAGCGCGTCTAACCCGGCGTCCTCGCTTTCGCCCGCGACCACCCAATCGCTGAATCTTTCTTTGGCGGCGCGCCGCAGGAGTTTTGTAACCTCAAGCGGTTCAATAGACGCGGCGGCTTCGGCAAGCGCGGCATTGAGGTCGTCTTTGCCGCTGACCCTGAAATTGTACCGGGTTTCCCGGCCCTGCTCCTCGTAGCGGCGAATGTCGTCGGGTAAAAACGAGACGAAAGTATCCAGCACTTCCGCGATGTCTTTTGCCGCTTTGGCAGGGTCGCTTTCGTCGTGCAATAGCATCGCGGCGCTGATGTCCCCGGCAGTAGTGCCGTCACCGTCCAGTGAAAGCAGCAGCAGCCCTTTCAGGATCATCTTGGCCTGCAGCCGCTGCATCACGGGCACTTGCGAGATCACTTCAGCGGCGATCCGGTCGTAGGTTTCGAAAGCTTCTTTCAGATCGTCCGCTTTGCGCAAACCGGCTTCCGCGCGGTCCAGAACTTCGTCGATGGCGATGAGCGAATTTGCCGGGCGGCTGGCGATCTTGCTTCCCGCTTCGGCAGCAAAAGGCAGCAGAGCGAAGTCCGGCGAATAGAGCCGGACGAACGGGGTCACTTCCAGAATGATCGGGTGCAGCGGGTAAAGCGAGGAAAATCTTTGCTCGCTCCATTTGAAATTCGGGATGGCGTCCTTCAGGTAAGAATAAACTTCGTGCAGGACGGACTGGGTCTGGCGGCGCTTGGGAAAGAGATGCGTATCGACGATCTTGTAAAGGTGTTCCTGGTCGAGATAATCGATGTGGTAACTGCGCGCGATAGCGGCGTTCACGTTGTCCGCCCCGGAGATATCGTCATCCAGCGCGATGCCGATAAAGATATTCAGATTTTTGGCGATCTCCGCCATTTCGCCGAGCATCTCGCCGTCGTCCCTCTGCACCCGCGTAGGCCTGTCCTGCGCGGTATCGACCATAATGACCAGCGGCAGATCGCCCGCTCTTTCAGCCGCAAAGGCCAGCAGCTCGGAAATAGAATCGCCGGCTGTGCTGAGGTCGGTTTCGGTCACCACCGAAAGCGCCGCCCTGACCTCATCCAGCAGCGTTTCATAAGTGCCGCGCTCGACGTAGGCCACCAGGTGGCGGCGGCGTTTGAGCCGCTGGGCGCTGGCGGCGACGTGGGCCTCCGTCACGCGCGAACGCAGCTCTGGCTGCGAGACGATCGCCCCCAGGGTCGCCAGGAAATGGCTTTTGCCGACGCCGCGATAACCGGCCAGCGCCCGCGCCTCGCCGCTCGCGGCCTGCACGTCCGAGACACTGTCCAGCCAGACCGCCATCAGTCCGGCGGTGTCGTCGGTAAAGTAATAGGACGAAAGAGTTTGCGCCGGGTCTTCGAGGTAGTTGTTCAGCCGCTTATAGGGACGAACATCGACCAGGTCCTTGATTTTTTCCTGAATGCGTTTCATCAAACTGGAAACAGATTTAGCGTTGAGGTCAGAGATTTTGGATCGCGCGTGGCGGGTAACGGCACCGTAAGAAACGATGCTATTAATACTTTAACAATTTTTAACGGCTGTGGGAATACTTTTTTTTGCGGGAAAATGAAGATTTAAACGTTTAGAGTTACGCCTTCAGGCTTGAAAATACTTAGAAAATCACGCGTTAAACGCGTAACTCTAAACCATAGCTAAGCAGCTACATCGTCGACGCCGCTCAGGCTGTCGAAGATCGAACGCCGTTTTTCCACCATCTCACGGGTGATCAGGAGTTCCTTCAGGCGTTTTTGCGAAGGCAGAACGTACATCGATTCGAGCAGGATTTCTTCCAGGATCATCATCAGCCCGCGGGCGCCGACTTTTCGTTGTACTGCTTGTGCGGCGATCGCGCTGCAGCGCATCATCGGTGAATTTGAGACTGATGTTGTCGAACTCGAATTTGCGCTGATATTGCTTGACGAGCGCGTTTTTCGGCTCGGTCAGGATCTGCACCAGCGCGTCTTCGTCGAGTTCCTGCAGAGTGCCGATGAACCGGCAAACGCCCGACAAATTCCGGGATCAGACCGTAGTGGATCAGATCTTCCGGTTCGAGCTTGTCGATCGCTTCGGTGTGCCGTTGCGATGTTGGATTTTAACGTCGGCCTGAAAACCGAGCGATTTGTTGCGCAAGCGTTTTTCGACGACCTTTTCCAGCCCGATGAACGCGCCGCCGCAGATAAACAGGATGTTCGTCGTATCGAGCTGGATAAATTCCTGCTGCGGATGCTTGCGCCCGCCCTGCGGCGGGATGTTGGCGACCGTGCCTTCGAGAATTTTCAGAAGCGCCTGCTGCACGCCTTCGCCCGAAACGTCGCGCGTGATCGACGGGTTGTCGTCCTTGCGGCAGATCTTGTCGATCTCGTCGATGTAGATGATTCCCTGCTGGGCCTTCTCGACATCGTTGCCGGCCGCCTGCAGAAGCCGCAGAAGAATATTCTCGACGTCTTCGCCGACATATCCGGCCTCGGTCAGGGTCGTCGCGTCGACGATGCAGAACGGAACGCTCAGCACCCGCGCGAGGGTCTGCGCAAGCAGGGTTTTGCCGGTTCCGGTCGGGCCGATCAGCAGGATGTTCGATTTTTGAAGCTCGACGTCGGAGCGGCGCTTGGCGAGCTCGAGACGCTTGTAATGCTGGTAGACGGCGACCGAGAGGCGTTTCTTCGACTCGTCCTGCCCGATGACATATTCGTCGAGAAAGCTCTTGATCTCCTGCGGCTTCGGCAGCGTGCGTGTTCGAACGCGCTGGATTCGGTCTGCTCGTCGTCATTGATGATCTCGTTGCAGATGTCGATGCACTCGTTGCAAACATACACGCCCGGGCCGGCGATCAGTTTTTTGACATCGTTCTGCGATTTACCGCAAAACGAGCAGCTGCAAAAGTTCTTCGGGTCTGTCGAAATTACCATAAATTTTGAATGTTAGAGCTGGTTAGTCGTTAGATGCTAAGCTTACCTCAACGTTTGATCGTTAGCAACTCGTGCAAACCGTATTGAGAACTTACTTCTCTCGGTGTTCGATCACTTCGTCGATCAGGCCGTATTCCTTTGCCTGTACGGCGACAGGATGCGGTCGCGTTCGACGTCTCTTTCGACCTGGTCGAAGGCTGTCCGCTATGATTAGCAATAATTCGCGAGGTCATTTCGCGCATCCGCAGAATCTCTTCGGCCATGATGCGAACGTCGGTCGCCTGTCCCGAAGCGCCGCCCGAAGGCTGATGGATCAGGATACGCGAATGCGGCAGAGCGAAGCGTTTGCCCTTGGTGCCCGGCCGCCAACAGCAGCGCGCCCATCGAAGCACATTGCCCGACACAGATCGTCGTCACATCGTTTTTGATGAACTGCATCGTGTCGTAGATCGCCATGCCCGCAGTGATCGAACCGCCCGGGGAATTGATATAGAGATTGATGTCGCGTTCCGGATCTTCGGCTTCGAGAAACAGAAGCTGGGCGACGATCAGATTCGCGATCATGTCGTCGATCGGCGTGCCGATAAAAATGATACTGTCTTTTAAGAAGTCGCGAGTAAATGTCGAATGCCCGTTCGCCTCGCGACGTTTGTTCGACAACCATTGGAACTAATGCCATATATTTTCTCTACTTTGCCTTTTCAATTTTGATTGTTAATTCAAGAAATAGTGACATGCGGGGACTAATGTGAGACAGCCGTTGCCGTCAACCGCATTCTACAACTATTTTTGCAAAAATCTCAAACCTGGTCGGGGGCTTTTTTTGCCTCCGGCTTTTTCCCCGCCGGTTTTGCTTTTTCGCCGGTTTTGGCTTTCCCGTCCTTTTTTTCCTTTTTAGCGGCCGTTTTCGCCTCCGGCTTTTCGGTTTCCTCTTTATTTTCGGCCTCGCCGCCTTCTTCCCCAACTTCCGAGACTTCCCCGACTTCCTGGACTTCCGCCGGCGGCTGGTTCTCATCTATCCATTCGCCGTCGGTTATCGCGGCATTATCCACCAGGGCTTCGACCGCTTTGCGGCTGCGCAGCCGCTCCGTTATATTCGATTCGCCGCCGTGTTTTTCCAGGTGCGAGCGGACCTCTTCGACCGTTGTGCGCGAATTTGCCGCCATCAATTCGATCTCTTTTTCGACCTCTTCCGGCATTACCTCGACGTTTTCCAGTTGGGCGACCTTGTCGAGCAGCATTGCGCCGCGCACGTCTCTTTCCGCCTGCGGCAGCATCTGGTTATAGACCATCTGCCAGAAATCCTTCTGCGCGGCATTCGGGTCGATTCCCTGGTTCATCATGTTCTGCGCAAAGTTATTGACCAGGCCTTTCGCCTGCGAATCTGTCAGGGTCGGCGGAACCTCGAATTCGTGTTTATCCACCAGCGCGTTGACCAGCTCCGAACGCAGGCGGTTGTCCGAATCGACCTTGGAGATATATTCCATGTCGTCGCGCAGCTTGCGGCGCAGGTCGGCCATCGATTCGAAACCTTCTTCCAGGCTCTTTGCCCACTCGTCATCGGCCGCGGGCAATTCCACCCGGCCCACCGCTTTGACGTTGGCGGTATATTCCACCTTTTTTCCGGCCAGCCCGGGCGAACTAAAATCCTCCGGGTATTCGATCGTGAAAGTTTTTACCTGGCCCGGTTCGACCCCGAGCAAATTGTCGTTAAATCCTTTTTCGATCTTTTCATCGCCCAGCCTGATCTCGATATTATCGACTTTTATCGGTTCGGCCGCGGGGTCGTCCACAAAAACGCCGTTCAGGTCGATGATGATCGTATCGCCATCTTCTGCCTTGTGATCGTCCAGCGGCGCCAGTGAAGCCTGCACCTGGCGGCGCTCGTCGATCACTTCGTCGATGGTGGAATCTTCCACCGGTCGCACGCGCCGCGTTCCTTCCAATCCCTTATACTCCGGCACCGGAATTTCGGGCATCACCTCGACGTGAATATGAAAAGAAACGGATTGGGAACCGTCCAGTTTTGCGTTTTCGATGTCTTCGAAATGAAGTTCGGGTTCTCTCAGCGGGTTCAGATTATTTTCCTGGATCGCCTGGGTCACCTTTTCGGGCAGTATCTCGCGCAGCACTTCGTTAAAGATCTGGTCTTTAAATCTCGTCTTTACCACATCGACCGGCGCGAAACCTTTGCGAAAACCCGGCACCTGTGCCGCCTGCGCATATTTTTTGCTGACTTTTTGATAGACCTCTTTTATCGCCTCGGCGTCAATCTCGATCTTGATCTCTTTTTGGGTGGGTGATATTTCACTTAATTCTGTTTTCATTAAATATAAATCCCATCGTTAATTAATTCGGTGACAAACGGGATGCCTTTCTAAATAAAAAGCGAAAATTTTTATCCTTTATCCTTCCGCCTTTACACTTTAAATTCTGGTGCCGAGGGCGAGACTCGAACTCGCACGTCTTTCGACGCTAGATCCTAAGTCTAGTGCGTCTGCCAATTTCGCCACCTCGGCAATGGAGCGCCGAATTCATTCGGCAAACTTATATAGCACAATAAATTGTGCGCTCCGGCCACCTTCGAATTTATCGGATTATCCGGGCAATGTCTAGCAGGGTAAAATTCGGTATAGGTTCCGTTTTGGTTTGCCATAACGTTCGGAATAGCAGGGTGTCGGTAGCCCGCGCGTCAGCAAGGGCTTACTATAAATTGAAATACGCCCTCCCTCACGGTCGGGCTATTGACACGTTGGTTCTTCCTTGAGCCGGTCGCTATTAAATTTTCGCGCGAAAACCAGTGCCACGCTGAAAAGGATAAGCATTATCGTTATTCCCACCCATTGCGAATACGCGGGCTGCCCCGCAATATTCACTACCGCTCCCGCGTGCCACAACCCGCTGATCGAAAATTGTGTGCAGTTCGCGCCGGCATGAACTCCCGAGGCCAGCCAAATATTGCCCGTAAGCGCATATGCCAGGCTCAGCATGACGCCGAACGCAAACAAAAGAGCCACTCGTTCGAATGCGAATTGTTCATCGGCCAGGTGAAGCGCGGCGAAAAACAGGGACGGCAGCGCCAGGCGAAACAAAAGCGAACGATGCTCCCACAGCCTCATCGGAAATGCCCTGTGTGTGACCTCTTCCATGACCGCCTGTACGAACAGCAAAAAGAAAGCGCCCGCAACAATGAGAACTGCCGAATAGATATCAAAATGTGCTTCTATCCGGTCGGTTACGGCGGCCGTTCCGCTGCGTAGAGCGATCGCCCAGGGCAGGATCGCAAAAACAAACCCGATGCCCAGACCAACCGACAGTTCCAGCAAGCGGCGGAATGACAGCGCGATCCCCAGCGGCGGCGCGTCTTTTCCTTTGGCCCAGCGATACAGCGCTGCCGTGAAAACGATCACGGCGGCGGACAAAATTACCAGGGCGATCCCGTCGACCAGGCCGACCGGTTCCGGCCCGAATGGATCGACCTGCCGGTAATTCTTCTCACGGCCGAAAGAAAAGACAGGACGGCAATAAAAAGTACGGCTTGATGTAGAAGAAAAATTACCCAGGGATGTTGTTTAAGCCATTCGGCGAGAGATCTCATTTTTCGGAAATTCATTTCGGGAGGTATTTGCGTTTATATTCTTCCAATGTTCTCTCAGCGTCATTGAGTTGTGTAATAACTATTGGCGTTTTCTCCTCAAGCTGCGGCGAAACTTTCTCCTTTTTAAGCAGTTTATAACCGGCCACCGCTCCGATAACGACCAGCCCAAGCCAGAAGATGTACCACAAGGCGCTATATACAATGCCGATGACCGAAAAAGCGAGCATTGCCGCCAGGATCAGGCCAATTGCGATGAGAATAATTTTGATAAAATTCATTTTATTGCCCCTAAAATCAAACTGTTACTTATTATACGTTTAATTTATCGAATTCATCCGGTGATTTTAGATCTTCTTCAGTAATTTGACCGTAGGCAGTTTCGTGAGTTTAATATAGACTTTATTTCGCGCTCCATATCGACTTTATTTTCACGTTTTTGAGGAAACACTTTTGACCACGCAGAACATTACGATCGCGGAAATAGCCGAACGTTTACAAGCAGAGCTTTCGGGTAATACGGAAAAACAGGTTCTAGACGTGATCCACGATTCGCGCCAGGCGCGCGCGGGATCGCTTTTTGTCGCCATCCGCGGGCTGACGATGGACGGGCATCGTTTTGTCGATGACGTGATGCGCCGCGGCGCCGTGGGAATAATTTCCGAGCTCGAGCGCCCGCGGATTTCGCGGGCGCGTGGCTGCGGGTCACGGACGCGCGCGCCGCCCTGGCCGAAGCCGCCGCCGTGGTGCACGGGCGATCCTTCCCGTCACCTGAAGCTCGTCGGCATTACCGGCACCAACGGCAAGACGACCACCACCTACCTCGCCTTCGCGCTGGCCGAAGCCGCCGGCGACAAAGCCGCGATGCTGACGACCGTGGAATACCGCACGGGCACGCAGTCGTCGCCCGCCGTGCGAACCACGCCCGAAGCTTCCGACACGCAGAGATTTTTGCGCGAAGCGGTCGACAAGGGCTGCCAAATGGCGGCGATGGAAGCTTCTTCACAGGCGCTCGACCTGCATCGCTGCGACGGGCTGAAATTCCGCGCGGCAATTTTTACGAACCTGACCCGCGACCACCTGGATTATCACGGAACGATGGAAAATTATTTCGACGCCAAGAAGATGCTTTTCGACGGGCGGCTGGGCGAAGCGCCGGAACTAAGCGTGATAAATATGGACGACGAATGGGGCATTAAATTGGCTGCGGAATTGACGCGAAACGGGCAAAAGGTGGTGACCTATGGCATTGACGGCGCGGCGGATTTTACCGCTGCAAATATTGAAATTTCGCTAATTAAAGGCACTTCGTTCGTGCTGAAAACTCCCGGCGGCGAGCGCGAACTTATTTCCCCGCTGGTCGGCAAACCTCACGTTTATAATATTTTAGCCGCTTCCGCCGCCGCGCTGGGTTTAGGTTACGATATCGACTCGGATTGCCAGGGGAATCGAGGTTTGCGCCGGTGCGCCCGGCAGGTTCGAACGCGTGCCGCACGGCCACGATGGCGGAGATTTCGCCGTCGTGGTGGATTACGCGCACACGGACGATGCCCTGCTGAATACTCTGAAAACCGCGCGCGAACTGGCCGCCGGAAAAATAATCACCGTTTTCGGCTGCGGCGGCGACCGCGATAAAACCAAGCGCGGGCCGATGGGCGCCGCCGCCGGAAAATACAGCGACCTGGCGATCATTACTTCCGATAACCCGCGCACCGAAGACCCGATGAAAATAATCGCCGAGGTCGAAGCAGCGGTAAAAGAAACCGGAACACCCTACCTGACGATCCCCGACCGCCGCGAAGCCATCCACCGGGCCGTATCAAAAGCGGAAAAGGGCGATGTGATCATTATTGCGGGAAAGGGGCACGAAACTTACCAGATAATCGGCAGCGATAAATTTCATTTCGACGACCGCGAAGTGGCAAAAGAAGCTTTGCAAGCCCTGGCGGAGAATAGTTAGATAAAAAAGTTTTACGAATTAATAAAAAATATAAGGATGAACATATGAGTGAAACCGTTAGTTCAGTTCGTAGCCTTTATGAGGCTTTTGCCAAAGGAGACGTGCCGGCGGTCCTGGGATTTTTGAGCCCGGACATTGAATGGACGGAAGCGGAAGGATTTCCCTACGGCGGGACCTATCATGGGCCAAACGCCGTGCTCGAAGGGGTCTTTATGAAATTCGGTTCGGAATGGGGCGTTTTTGCCGCCGTGCCGCATGAATTTATTGACGGCGGAGATACAGTGGTGGCTTTAGGCACATACAACGGGACTTATAAAGCCACCGGAAAAAGCTTTCAAGCAGAATTTGCCCACGTGTGGAAAGTAAAGGACGGCAAAGCAGTCAAGTTTCAGCAATATACGGACACGCTGAAAGTCCGTGAAGCATTGTAAAAATAAACCTGTTTTTGAGTCCCGCCTTCAGGCGGCTTAGTTTTGTCAGTAGCGTCTGCGTTAGCAGATGCGTTAGACCCTAATAAAGAAACGCACCTGCTAAAGCAGGCGCTACTGACATTTGCTCGAACCGCGAACGGTTTTTGTCACTGCCGCCTAAAGGCGGGACTCAAAACTAATCATCCCGCAGCGTATCGATAAATTTTTCCAGAAAATCTTTTTGGCCTTCGCTGAGTTCGATAAATCTTATTCCGAAACCGATCTCGAAAACGTGGTTCACCACTTCGCCCCAGAGTTGGAGTTTTTTTCCGCTCGGCATGGGAAAAAGTATCTTGACGTTTTCGCCGTCGTCCACCTCGCCGGAGCAAAGCACAAAACACCCGTGGCTGCTGATGTCATTGATCACACCGGGTTTTCTGCCGACCAGGCCTTCCCATTCGACCTCGATGCTTACCGGGAATCTTTCGGAGATCCGGCGGTCTTCTCCGCTTCTTCTTTCTTTGTTGCTCATTTACTTGGCTAGGTTTCAGGATCTGATTCTACTTAGGTGCCGGCGCTTTTACGCCTAGAAAAATAATAATAGAACGGCAGGCCTAAAGCAATAAGAAAAAGTCCGAGCACTGAGGGAGAAAAAATGACGCTCCTGATCCCCGCCCCATATTGCTGAGTTTTGAAGAGCGCTATTCCGGGAGCGAAATCCGTCAAGATCGTCTGGATCAGCAGAAATCCCGCCACCAATAAAAACAAAACCGGCACTACCGGGTACCCGAAAGCCCTGTAAGGACGCTCTGCATCGGGGTACTTCCGGCGGAAAACGAAAATGGAAGACGTGACCAGCGCGTAAAAGATCCACGAGCCGAAAATGACATAATCCGTCAGCGTGTCGAAAGAGCCGGACAGCGCCAGGATACTGGCCCAGATCCCCTGCAGCATCAGCGATCTCACGGGCACGCGCGTCGTCGAAAGTTTTTCGAGCGATCTGGGTAAAAACCCGTCTTTAGCCATCGCGTATGAAACCCGCGAGCCCGCCAATATAGAAGTGTGCAGGGTCCCGAGCGAAGAAAGCATCAGTCCCACGGTAAAAAACGCCACTCCGAGGCCGGTAGCGAGACTTGCAATATCGCCGCCGAAAAATTTCGAGACGATGACCTTTGCCACCGAGGAATCTTTCGAAACGGAAGCGATCTGTGTCGGGTCGAGCACATAAAAATAACCGACGTGAACAAAAACGTAGAGAAAAATTACCAGTATGGTGCTGCCGATGATCGCGATCGGAATATTACGGTTCGGATCTTTTACTTCCCCGGCCACGAAGGTCAGGTTGTTCCAGCCGTCATAGCCCCACAAAGCTCCGAGCATCGCCGCGCCGAATCCAGCCAGGAACGTATAACCGGCGGAGCCGAACCTGACCGATTCGTTCACGCCCTCGCACGTCGCCCCGCTTTCGGTCATTCCAAAATGCGCGAAACTTCCGCCCGTTACAAAGAGGAACGCCCCGAGCCCGACAAAAACGATCAGCACTATCTTTACAAAAGTCAGCAGCGAAGCGATCTGGCCGCTCAGTGAAACCGTGCCGCAGTTTATGATCGTAAAAATAATAATCATCGCCACGGCCACGAGCTGCAGCGTAGTAATTTCGTAAGACGCTCCGAAGAGCTGCGTTTTCAGCAGCGTACTTTTTATCCCGCCGCCGAAAAAGTCATTCAGGCCGATGGCAAAAACCACCGCCACCGAAGCCTGCGCGCCAGCTTTCGCGATAAAGATCTGCATCCAGCCGAAAAGAAAACTCCAGGCCCCGCCGTATGCGTCGCGTAAGAATACATATTCGCCGCCGGCCTGCGGCTTCATCGCCGTGAGCTCGGCGTAGGTCAGCGCGCCGGCAAGCGATAAAATGCCCGCCGCGATCCACACGATCAAAACCCACTCGGGGCTTCCGACGTTGCAGGTCATCACCCGCGCTTTGAGAAAAACGCCGGTGCCGATGACGTTGCCGATGATCACGGAGATCGCCGCGATCAGGCCCAGCCCGCGAATTAAATGCGCTCGATCCAAAGAATTTTCAGCCATAAGAAAAGTGTTCAAAGATTAGCACGAATAAATTTTTTGCGGAATACAAAAATACGACCTGTGCTAGTCTATTGCCGAATAAAAATGCGCGAGATAAATCTTTCCGCCGATAATTTGGTTAAAGCTTTGCTGGGTTTGGATAAGACGGCAAATGTTTGCCTGCTGGATAGTTGCGGCGTCACCTACGGCAATTCACACCTTCTCATGGCCGGATTCGATCCGGTTGAAATATGCCGGATCGAAGATTTGAGTGCGGATGATTCCCTGGCTTTGCTGGACCAAAAACTGAATGCTCGCGGCGCCGCCTGCATCTTTACCATCTCTTACGATTTCGGCCTTAAATTAGAAAACATAAAAACGCGGCACTCCCAGGCAGCCGGCTTTCCGGAGCCTGACATTTTCCTGGCTTTTTTTAATAGCCTGGTGGTGCATGATTATTCTCTCGGAAAAACTTTTTTGACCGGTGACGAAAGCTCCTTTGAAACACTGGAAGCGAAATTGTTTTCGGCTTTGAAAAGCGCGGGGCCGAAACAAAATGTTTCCGCCGGCGCTTCGCTTGTCCGGTCTAACTTTTCCAGGCCGGATTACCTGAAAACCGTCGGCCGTGCTAAAGACTTCATCCAGCGGGGTGACACTTACCAGATCAATCTGACCCAGCAGCTGCGCGCCCAGCTGCCGCCCGCGCTCACACCGGAAAGAATATTTTCAGATCTCCGCAGCGAGCACCCCGCGCCTTTTGCCGCGTTTATCCGGCGCGGCGAAGACACGGTCATCAGCGCATCGCCGGAGAGATTTTTGCGGGTGGAAACGATCGACGGCAAAAAAATAGCCCGCACCGCACCGATCAAGGGTACCCGCCCGCGCGGAAAAACCGCGGCTGAAGACGAAGCACTGAAAGCGGAATTACAAACCAGCGCCAAAGACCGCGCCGAGAATGTAATGATCGTCGATCTGCTGCGCAACGATATCGGGCGCGTCTGCAAATTCGGCACCGTCGCGGTCGAAGAACTCTGCGCGCTGGAAGAACACCCGACTCTTTTTCATCTTGTTTCTACCATTCGCGGTGAACTGCGCGATCATGTAAGTTTCAGCGATCTGCTAAGAGCCGTATTTCCCTGCGGCTCGATCACCGGCGCGCCGAAAATTCGCACGATGCAGATCATCGACGAGCTCGAAACCGCGCCGCGCGGCCTTTCGATGGGCGCTATCGGCTATGTGGATTTCGACGAACGCGTCGATATGAGCGTCGCTATCAGGACGATGGTTTTGCGCGGCCGCGAAGCCGTTTTTAACGTCGGCGGCGGCATCGTGATCGACAGCGTGCCGGAACTGGAATACGAAGAAACGCTGGTCAAAGCTAAAGCGTTGATGACCGCGATCAAGGGAAAATTGAGTTTTTAAGTCCGCTTTAGCGGACGACAGATAATAGCCCCAGGCGTGAGCCTGGGGTTAGGTTTATTCAAATGATTTTTCAGCCCGTTTTAACGGGCGGCAGAAACCCTACTCAGCAATCTTTCGCCCGCTAAAGCAGGCTGAACTTGCCTAAGAGGCCGCTAACCCCGGGTTCCGCTGCGCTCCACCTGGGGCTACATTCTTCCGTCAGCTTCGCTGACCTTCACCCGAATATTCAGAGACAACCTCGCTTAACAATCCTGCCGGAACTTTCCCCTACGCCCGGTGTCTAATTTAGTGTTATCAGACATCTTCACTCCGGGAGGAACAATGGCAGAGATAATAGAAAATAAGCCCGTGATCAACATCACCCCGCTGATCGACATCCTGCTGGTGCTGCTGATCATTTTTATGGTCATCGCGCCGCTAAAGCCGCATCGTTTTGAAGTTTCTCTTCCTTCAGACAAACAGGGAGGCGAACCTCATCCTTTGACCCTGATAGTTACGGTCAACCCCGATCAGACCCTTAAATTAAATAAGGGTCATGACTAGCGAAAAGGTAAATTATAATACCTAAAGCGAGTCATGAGAATAAGTTACAAAGTTTCAATTCGCGCACAAATTTCGCGCGTTAAATTTCGTCAGATCTTAAGGCTTTTCGCGCTTGATCTGACGGCTGTTCAGATCGCCAAACTGGCGCAGCTGAACCGCAACACGGTCAACCGATATTTGACATTGATTCGCCGCGTTATCGCTTTGCATTGTGAAAGCGAGTCTCCCTTTACGGGAGCGATAGAACTCGACGAATCTTACTTTGGGCCCAAGCGGGTGCGAGGCAAGCGCGGGCGCGGAGCGGGCAGGAAAACGATCGTCTTCGGCATCTACAAACGCAACGGCTGTGTATATACCGAGATCGTTCCTAACTGTTCACGGAGAACGCTTTACGCCATCATCAAAGGCAAGGTTGCAACCTCCTCCACCATTCACACCGACCGCTTTCGCGCCTATAACGGCATTGTCGATCTGGGCTACCGAAAGCATTATCGGATTGATCACAGCCGGGATGAATTCGCCTTAGGCGCGAACCACATTAACGGTATCGAAGGCTTCTGGGGACTGGCCAAAGTCCGGCTGGTTAAGTTCCGCGGCCTATCAAAGAACACTTTCTACTTGCATCTGAAAGAGTGCGAGTTTAGATTCAATTATCGCAACCAGGACTTGTATAAAGTCCTCTTGAAAATTACTAAAAATATCGACTTTCGCTAGTCATGACCCTTAAATAATGAAACAGATCTGGGCACCGTTGAAGATCCTGCGCCTATGGCAGCCCGTCTTAATAGGCTTTTCCAGGACCGTTTGGCAAACCGCGCGTTTGCTGAAAGGATGGAGGGCCGCACTGACATAACGGAATCGGAAAAGGTGGAAAGAACGGTTTTTCTGAAGGCGCCGCGTTCTCTAAAGTACGGCGAGATAGCAAAAGTGGTGGATGTTTTGAAGGGCGCGGGAGCAAGCCCGATAAGCTTTCAGCTCAGCGACCTGGACTGAGCGGTTTTTGTTAAACCGGGGGAAGATTTTATGTTATAATTTGATTGTTTTAGGAGCGTTTTACACCAAAACGCTTCCGTAGCCCTCTCGCCGTTAATACCGGGTCTTTTAACATGGCGAACTACTACAAAGTCCTGAATGTTTCACGCGCCGCATCAGCCGCCGAACTCAAATCGGCTTACCGGAGGCTTGCGCGCGAACTCCACCCCGACGTCAACGGCGGCTCGAAGGATGCGGCCAAACGCTTTGCCGCTGTTGCCAAGGCCTATGAAGTGCTCAGCGACCCGAAAAAACGCTCGCGTTACGACCAGGGGCTTTCAAACGGCTACAACGGCGATTCGGTTCTTTACTCCGAAAATCCGCACGCCCGCCGCATTCGCCGGATGGCGATGGAAAAGAAATTCAATGCGATCGTGGACAGTTTTATCGACCGCGAGCGGCGGGAGACCCTGGCCATGCAGGAATTGATCTTTCCCGTGGTCACGCTGCTGGTTTCCACCTTTTTTGTCGCCTTTTTCAAGCCACTTTTCTGGGAAAATTCCGAGCCGCTCGGAAAGATACTCATCGTCACGCTTTTTATCGCCGGGCTCATTCACCTGATCAACCGTTTAAGGACGGGTTTTCAGCGCTACACTCACGATAACCCGGTAGTTCACGATTCGCTTTTCAGCTATGGCGACGAGCCCGATGAAAAACCGATGTCGCGCCTGACGGCGGTGATGCTGCTGCTGGCCGGGCTGGCGGTGAGTTTTGTGCTGGGCGCGCTGGTCGCGGGGCAGATGGATCGGGTCATCGTCAATATGCAAGCCAGCCTGTTTTCCGCTTCGCTGACGCCCGCGCTGGCATTGTACCCGCCGATAGCCGTTTTGATCGTCGACGTCACCCACATGATCGCCCTGAGAAGGCAGCCCTAGCTTGACATTCACCTCTATAGCCCATATTATTGGGAGTTTGCGCCATCCCGGTGGCGTATATTATTTAGTTCGGAGTTATTAGAAAAAAATGCCAAATCATAAGTCAGCCGAAAAAAGAGACCGGCAAAACGAAAAGAAACGCAATATCAACCGCAGCAACCGCAGCCAGCTGCGTACCGCCATCAAAAAGCTTCGCACCTCCCTTTCCGCGGGAAATAACCAGGAAAGCCAGGAGCTTCTTTATCCTACGGTTTCTTTGATCGACAAAGCGGTCAACAAGGGCGTGCTGCATAAAAACGCCGCCGCGCGCCATAAATCGCGCCTGACCCGGCACGTTAATTCCTCGGCAAAGTAAAGTTTTTATAATTTTGTATCTAAGGCCCGCTTTTCGGCGGGCTTTTTGTTTTGAGTCCTGTTTAGTTACGCCTTCAGGCGTGATCACGCGTAAAACGCGTAACTCTGAACTTAAAACCGTTGCCTCCGACTAAATGGCGTGATATTATTTTCATACTAAATTTTTGGCCATTTCGGCCGGGAGAAAGATTAGTTAAGTAACGATTTGCCTATGAGAAACCCAATTCTTGCCGACAGCCATGGCGCTAATCCCTAGATTGAGTTAATCGCCGGCTGTCTCTGCAATAAAAAGGAGCAAAGAGATGGCTGAACGATCAACTCAAAAATTCGCGCGCACCCACGACGGCCTTTCCGAAAAAACTTTTCCTTCCGCCTTAAAAAATAAATCAGCCGCGCATAATCCCGATGCCGATGAATTGATCCTTGCGCTTTCTCAAAGCTATGAGAATCGCCGCGCGGCGCAGGCTTTCGAATGGGAGTCGATCCGGCTGGGCGGAGCTTTCCATCACAAAACCGTGACCTGAATCATTCGATAACATAAAAGGAGGCGTTTCTAAATTATTCATTATTAATTCTTTATTTTTAATTCTTACTGAAAAATAATTAAAAATTAAGAATTTATAATGAATAATCGCGGAAGGCTCCAAATTGACCCAATGACTGAATCTTATGGGAATATTTAAGCGAATTCAGTTAATATAAGATCAAAGGATGTAACAATTTGTAACGATGATCGGAAGCCATCAGCAAAAATCCCAGGCGAGTTCGTTAGCGGGGCCTTTCTCAAGCGTCAGGCGGCTTTCGGAAGAGATTTGCGCGCCGCTGGAAACGGAAGATTATATCCCGCAGCCGGTGGTCGACGTCAGCCCGCCGAAGTGGCACCTGGCGCATACCACCTGGTTCTTCGAGGAAATGATCCTGAAACCTTTTGCGCCCGGCTACCAACCCTTTAATAAAGATTACTGTTTTCTTTTTAACAGCTATTACGAATCGGTCGGCGAGCGGGTCGTGCGCGATATGCGCGGCGCTTTGAGCCGCCCGACCGTTAAAGACGTCTACGCCTACCGGCATTATGTCGATGAAAATATGCTGGAGCTGCTCGAAAATGAGTTGAGCCCCGAGGTCCGGGAGCTGATAATTTTAGGTTTGAACCACGAGCAGCAGCACCAGGAGCTTTTACTCACCGACATCAAATACAGCTTCAGCGTCAATCCCACCTTTCCCGTTTATAAAGCGACGGATGTGATCTGCGAAAAAGGCGCGATCGAAGAGAACGAATTCATTGATATTCCCGCCGGAATATACGAGATCGGTTTCGAGGGTGAAGGATTTTGCTTCGACAGCGAACTGGCGCGTCACAAGGTTTATTTGCAGGACTACCAAATTCAGAAAGATCTGATCACGAACGGCGAGTATTTTGAATTTATTGCGGACAAAGGTTACCAAGCGTTCGATCTCTGGCATTCGGAAGGTTGGGATTGGGTCAACAACGAGAGGATCGACAGCCCTTTATATTGGCACAACATCGACGGCGAATGGTTTCATTTCACGCTCGGGGGACTAAAGAAGATCGACCCCAAACTCCCGCTCAGCCACGTTTCATTTTACGAAGCTTTTGCTTTTGCCGAATGGAGCGGCGCAAGGCTGCCCACCGAATTCGAATGGGAAGCTGCGGCGGATAAATTAAACTGGGGATCGCGCTGGGAATGGACGCAGAGCGCCTATCTTCCTTATCCCGGTTTTCACCAGGCAGGCCGGCGCGGTCGGCGAATATAACGGCAAGTTTATGGTCAACCAGAAAGTGCTGCGCGGGGCTTCGGTCGCCACGCCGCCCGGCCACAGCCGCAAAACTTACCGGAATTTTTTTCACCCACACCTGCGGTGGCAATACACGGGGGTTCGGCTCGCAAAATAACTCATGACCACGACCTCAACTAAAACCGAGCTGCAGCAATTTGCTGAGGATGTCAAAAAGGGCCTGTCCGGGGCGCCCAAAACTCTCTCTTCCAAATATTTTTACGACGACGAGGGAAGCCGCATCTTCCAGGAGATAATGAAACTCCCGGAATATTATTTGACGCGCTGCGAATTTGAGATCTTCCGCGAACAAACAAAAGAGATATTCGAAGCTTTTAGAAAAGAAAACGCCTCGTTCGACCTGGTCGAGCTCGGCCCCGGCGACGGCAGCAAGACCGCCGTGCTGATCGATCATTTTCTTAAACATTCGGCGGATTTCACTTACATGCCGATAGACATTTCGGCGGAGGCGCTGCGGATACTGGGCGAAAATTTTCGCGCAAAATTTCCCGATCTTATTATCAGGGAAAAGAACGGCGATTATTTCCGTATGTTGGAAACCTTAAAGGAAACGCCCGACGGAAGAACCAAAGTGGTTTTATTTTTGGGGTCGAATATCGGCAATTTAAGAAAAGATGAAGGCATTTCTTTTATGCAGCGGCTTTCAAGCGTGATGAGCAAGGACGACCTTTTGTTCATCGGCTTCGACCTGCAAAAAGACCCGCGGGTCATTCTGCGCGCTTATGACGATGAGAGCGGCGTGACCGGCGCGTTCAACCTGAACCTGCTGAAACGCATCAACCGCGAGCTCGGCGCGGATTTCGCAGTGGAAAATTTTATGCATTACGCCACTTATCACCCGACGGAGGGCGCCGCGCGCAGTTACCTGATCAGCCGTGAAGAGCAAACCGTAAATATTCAGGCGCTGGGCCAAAGCTTCGATTTCGCCCCATGGGAACCTATATACATGGAGATCTCACAAAAATACACGCTCGCGATGATAGACGAGCTGGCGGAGAAAAGCGGTTTCCGGGTGGTAAAAAATTTCTTCGATTCGAAAAACTACTACACCAACTCTCTCTGGAAAGCAGTAGCATGAACTTCGTAATCCTGCGCTTCGATACACTCGGCTCGACCAATTCCGAAGCCCTGGAACAAGCCAAACGCGGAGCCGACGAAGGCCTGTGCATCATCGCGCGCCGGCAAACCGCGGGGCGCGGGCGTCACGGGCGCGTGTGGGACTCGCCGCCGGATTCAGGCCTTTACTTCAGCCTGGTGCTGCGTCCGGCGATCGACCCTAAATGTTTTTCACTTTTGACATTGATGGCGGCGGTCGCCGTCTGCGACACGCTCAAACGATCGTACCATTTCGAACCCGACATCAAATGGGCGAACGATATTTTGGCGGGCGGCAAAAAGATCTGCGGAATTTTGGCCGAGGCTGCTGACACTGACTTGGGGTTGGCGGTGGTTTTGGGGATCGGTATCAACCTGAGCTCCGACAATTTCCCGCCGGAAATCGCAAACATCGCAACCTCCATCGAAGCCGAAACCGGCAATAAGGTCGAGCTGGAAATTCTGCTTCCCGCGCTGACCGCGAATCTTTCCAAATTTTACGAAATTCTGCAGGGCGAAAACGGCATGGAAAATATCAGGGACGAATGGGCCGCGCGTTCTTCCTACAACCGGGGCAAAGACGTCCGCGTGGTCTTGCCGGGGGAAACCATCGTCGGGACCACTTGCGGGCTCGGGGAAAACGGCGCCTTGCGCGTAAAGCAGCCCGACGGCGAGATACGGGTCGTCCAGGCGGGCGACGTCGAGAATTTGAGGCAAATTTCCTAACCAGTTCGTTTACCTGTAACGCCGCCGTCTCGGCGGCTGTCCTGACGGCGTCCCGCCGTCAGCGCAAAATGTGGGCGAGACGCCCACAAGACAGCCAGCGGGACGCTGGCGTTACTATGCGGACTAGCCGTCCGCGCTCCGACTTAAAATTATTCTTATATCAATAGATCGGATTTGTATTGTGGCTACTTACGATTAGAATTACAATCGGTTTTTTATGAGAAAAAGGATCTCGGAAGTTCATCCGTTTATTTATCACACGCGGGTTTGGCAAAAGCGCATGTTCCGCAAACTGGGCGATCTGCCCAAAACAAAAAACTTTGCCTCCGAGCAGGTCGCGGAAGATCTGCCGAACCCGGTCAAAAAACACCAATCGCTTTTACGGCGAAAACTCGGCTCGCTCGAACCGCGCTTCCAGGAAAATAAGGTCACTAATCTGGAGATCGCGCGGCAAACGATCGACGGCCTTCTGATCCGTCCAGGGCAAACGTTTTCCTTCTGGCGGCGCATCGGCAAAACAACCACGGAAAAGGGATACCTGGAAGGCCTGCAGCTTTCGCGCGGCGAGATAAAAACGGGCATCGGCGGCGGTTTGTGCCAGCTTGCGAATATGCTTTTGTGGATGGCCTTTCATTCCCCGCTCGAGATCGCTGAGCGCCATCATCACAGCTTCGACCCGTTTCCGGACGATCGCCGCGTGCTGCCTTTCGGCAGCGGTGCCAGTGTTTTTTATAATTACATCGACCTGCGCTTTTTTAATCCGGCCGAGCACACTTTTCAGGTTCGCCTCTCGCTGACGGACGAGCATTTGCAGGGAGCGCTGTTTTCCGACGTCGAGCTGCCGAACAGCTACAGCGTTTTCGAAAAAAATCATCGTTTTCTCGAGCGCAATGGAAAAAACTATCGTGAAAACGAGATCTGGCGCGAGGTGCGCAACCGCCGCACGGGAAATCTGCTGCGCGAAGAATTACTGGTAAAAAATTTTTCGGAAGTAAAATACGAGATAGCCTGCTCCGCCGGGGGCTAAAGTGTTATAGTGAGAATTATGGAATTCGAAGAATTTGATGATCTGGACACTCCTTTCGAAGAGCTCGGAAATAAGCCTGAGGACCGGGAGGAATACTTCGTCACGGAAATGCGCACCGCCGTGCTCAAGAAAAAAGACATGGTCGCGCTGCTGTGCCTGAAAACGGCCAACCGCGGCGGCGCTATCTGCCGCGTCGACCCGCGCGAAGAGCAGCCCTCGGTGCAGCTTTACGACGACCCGGAAAAGGCCCTGGAGTGGTACAACAAAAGCCTGCGCTCCAGCAGGAAAAACGGCTGGCAGATCGTTTATGACGGGCTGCCGCTGAGAGGCTAAGCCCGCTACCCCGCCCGCGATAAAATGCTGCTAACCATCGACATCGGCAACACTAACACCGCGCTCGGCGTTTATGAAGGCGAAAAACTGATCGCCCACTGGCGCATGGCGACGGCGAATTACCGCACCTCGGATGAATACGGCGTGCTGGCGCGGGAGATGTTTTTCGCCGCCGGGCTCGACCACCAACACATCGACGCCGTCATCATCGCTTCGGTCGTTCCCCCGCTTAATTTTACCTTCAAGGAAATGAGCAAAAATTATTTTGCTCGCGAAGCCGTCTTTGTCGATAACACCATCGACGCGGGATTGCCCATCTTGTATAACCCGCCGGGCGACGTCGGGGCCGACCGGATAGTGGACGCGGTGGCGGCGATGCACCTCTACGGCAAGCCCTGCATAGTGGTCGATTTCGGCACGGCAACGACCTTTGACGCGATAAATTCCGCCGGCGAATATCTCGGCGGCGTCATCACTCCCGGTATCACGATTTCCTCCGACGCTCTTTTCCAGCGCGCCGCCAGGCTCCCGCGCGTGGAAATAAAACGCCCCGATCGCGTGATCGGCGATTCGACCGTCGGTTCCATCCAGTCGGGTTTGTATTACGGTTACGCGGGATTGGTGGACGGGATCTTGCGCCGGATGATCGCCGAGCTGGGTGAAGGCACGCACGTCGTCGCCACCGGCGGGCTGGCGCCGCTGATCTCAAAAGCCTCCGAGTTGATCGATAACGTTGACGATACCCTGACGCTGGAAGGCTTGAGGTTGATCTACGAAAAAATAAATCGATAGTCATTCCAGCCAGCGCACCCCGAAATTTTTGGAATAATAATATTCACCACAAAGGCGCAAAGACACAAAGAAAAGAGGGGAAACAACAAATTACTCAAATTATGCGAATTTTTCTTTCGAAGAATTAGTGAAATTCGTTGTTACCTTTCAGTCCTTTGTGTACCTCGTGTCTTTGTGGTTGATTTTTTTACTTAAACCCCGCAACCTGCGCCTAAAATTTTTATCTCAACCGCCTGGCCGTTCGCGATCGTATAAACGGCGCTGCCGCTTCCCTCGTAATACGCGCCGTGGTGAACGATCTCCATTTTACCGTCGCCGTTCAGATCGGCGATGGCGGAAACCTCGTAAGTATTCGGCGCGCCGAAATCGAAACCTTTGGTGATAAAATCGCCGCTCAGCAGAATATTTTTGGCTTTGCCGGCGACGATCTTTCTCACGATGGTAAAAGAATAATCGTTCCTTTTGGCGGCGGACATAATACCGGCGCTGTAACGTGTGGCGGACATAATAACTTCGTCCTGCCCGTCGCCTTCCAGATCGACGCGGTAGAGTTGGGTTAGTTTGACCACCGGTTTCGCAATGCCCTTTAACCTGAGGTAATCCGCCGCGATCTTGATGTAAGTTTTATCGGTCAGCGAAAGGGCCTTCGGAATGCGCGGCACCGGATTCCAGCGGTAGCCGTCTCCGAGCGCAATGCCGTATTCAGCTTTCGGGTCGAGCTCAACATAATAAAAATCAGTGCAGACGTCCTGGTCGTTTTTGGGCTTTGCTCCGATCATTGTGCCTTCCTCATGGCCCATCATGGTGAAAACCTCGTAATTTTCCCCGCCTTTAAGCGCCGCGGCCGTGGTCTTGGCGTCGAGATACTTGCCGTTCTGCACCCCGCCGATAATTCCACCGACCTTCAATTCCATAATGGGCACGACTTTTTGTTGAGCGTGTGCGAATGAGGCCGTGCAGATAATGAGCAGGACAAGATATAAGATGTTTCTCTTCATATTTTTTATGACGCCTTTATTCTTTCAATTTTGCTCGCCGAAAAACTTTTCCGGCAATTTTGGATAAACAAACTCCTTGTTTATACTCTTAATTCGCCTTTCCGTAAAGATGCTTCAGGAGTTTTTTCTATGCATAGATCCATTGTGTTTTTTCTTTTATCGCTGGTAACTTTGCTGTGCGGTTTCACGTCCGTCGCCGCGCAGAAACCGAAACCCGTTAACCCGGCGCCTTACGCACCTCTCGAGCCGCAAGCTTCCGTCGAACTGCAAACGCTGGTTAACAAGGCCGTTGCGGAGGTAGTGGAAAAATACTCCGCTAAAGGCTTTACCGCGGACAACCTGGCGGTTACTTTGATAGACATGCGCGATCCTAAAGCCACGAGATCTGCCGGGCATCGCGGCGAGGAAAAGATCTACCCGGCGAGCGTGGTAAAAATGTTTTACCTGGCGGCGGTGCATCGCTGGCTGGAAGATATCAAGCTGCAAGACACTCCCGAGCTTCGCCGCGCTATGAAGGATATGATCGTCGATTCTTCGAACGACGCCACGCACTTTATCCTGGATACCCTGACGGGAACTTCGAGCGGGCCGGAACTTTCGGAAAAAGAATTAAAGATCTGGGGCGAAAAGCGAAATGCGGTCAACCGCTATTTTGCCTCGCTGGGTTTTATCAATATCAATGTCTGTCAAAAAACCTATTGCGAGGACGCTTACGGGCGCGACCAGCAGTTTCGCGGCAAGGACGGCATCAACCGCAACAAATTGACGACCAATGCCACCGCCCGGCTGCTGGCTGAGATCGCGCTGGGAAAAGCCGTGACCGCGGACCGTTCACGGCAGATGATGGAGCTGATGAAACGCGATTTCGAGTCCCCGGCAAAAGGCGACCCTGACGACCAGGCGCACGGTTTTACCGCGCTCGCTTTAAAACCCGGAATGAAGCTCTGGTCGAAAGCCGGTTGGACAAGCCAGACCCGGCACGATGCGGCTTATATCGAAACGCCCGAAGGCTTGAAATTCGTGCTGGTTGTATTTACCACCGGCTTTGCCGGCGAGCGCGATGTTATCCCCGATGTGGCGCGTATCATACTCAATGGAATGAAATGATTTTTAGTAATAAGTATTTTTAAGAACCACCCCGCCCTTCGGGCACCCCTCCTTCGTAAGGAAGGGAGTTTTGGCACATTTTCTTAGGCTCCCCTCCTTACGAAGGAGGGGTGGCGCTTTAGCGCCGGGGTGGTTCTCGGCCTGTTATATAATCACATCATCACTATTCTAAAACCTGTTTTCCAAAACCTTTTTGGCTTCTTCTACGGCTTCCTTGTGCTCGAATAGATGCTTCGGGTCGGGCCTCATTTTTAACACGGCCTCGAGCTGTCTTTTTCCCTCGGCGTTGCGGTCTACCGCCAGGTAGGCTTCGCCCAGGTGCAGGTAAAGGTAGCTGTTGCTCTGCTCCAGCTTGGTAGCCGTTTCCAGCAGCTCGACCGCCTTTGCCGCCGATCCGCCGAAAACATCGGTTTCAAGCTCTATCTGCGCCAGCACGTCATAGGCGCTCGCCCCTTCATAATCGGGCTCGAGCGTTATGACCTTATTCATCGCCTCGCGGATGTCGTCCAGCGAAGCCAGCCCGGTAAAAGGATTCCGTTTTGCCCTTTCGCCCAAATTAGCTCCCAGCCAAAAATAGCCGTCCGGCTTTTCGGCTTCAATGCGGGTGGCGACCTTGCCGATATCTATCCCTTCTTTCAGCGCCTGCTCGCTTTCTTTTTCATCCTTGGTGTATTTCCCCAGGTAATAGTAAAACCGTGAGAGTTTCCAGGCCGCCTCGTAATTTTTCCGGTCCACCTGCCGGACGCGCCCCAGCAGCTCGATACCTTCGCGCACGTTTTTCAGCTCGTCGCGCTGCTTGAAATGCTCGTCGGCCCGGCTGAAATACTCGTTTAGCGGGACGCTTTCTTTCGGGGCCGGATCTTGGCCCGTATTTCCCGTAGAAGCGCACCCCATAAGCAAAAGCGCCGAAAATAAGCCCGCGCTGATCACTCTTGTAATAACTTTGTAATTACTTTTGGTAATATTTTTGTAATCCCGGCTCATAAAATTACCCAAAACGTGAGAAATAGGTTATCATACTCTCCTTTACAGTTTCTTGTGGTTTGAACCGCGCAATAGAGGATTAGATGAAGGAAAACCGGAAAGCCGCTGCTTTCTATGATCTGGAGGGCACTCTTATCAGCACCAACCTGGTGCATACGCTTGGTTTTTACGCCACGCGGCAGCAGGGCCTCTGGAAAACGGTCAAGAAAAGCGCCCGGACGCTGGCCAATATCCCCGTTTTCGCCGTCACCGATATTTATAGCCGCAATGTTTTCAACGAGGTCTTTTTCCGCAGCTATGCCGGCGAATCCGTCGACCGCCTGCGCTTTTTTGCCGAGGAATTGTACGAAAAGATCCTTAAGCCCGGCGTTTTTCCCGGCACATTCGAGCTGATAGAAAAATCGAAAAAGATCGGGCAGCGCCAGGTGATCATTACCGGCGCGCTGGATTTTTCGGTCGAGCCGCTGATGGAGTATCTGGGCATCGACGACTACGTGGCAAACCGTCTGGAATTCGTCAACGGCTATGCCACCGGGCGGCTGTTTCCGCCGGTAATGGCCTCTGCCACCAAAGCAAAATGGATACGCGAGTACGCCGAGCGCGAGGACATCAACCTGAGCGAATCTTACGCCTACTCGGACAGCATCTCTGACCTGCCGATGCTTTCGATCGTCGGGCATCCGGTGGCGACCAATCCCGATTTTCGTTTAAAGGAAGTGGCCATGCAGCACGATTGGCCGATCCTGAATTTGAAGTAGCGTTGACAGAAATAATTGTAGGGGCAGGGCTTGTACCTGCCCGCTCTTAGCCTCGTTCACGAGGCTTTCCCGAAGGGTAAATAGCCACGCGCTTTAGCGCGTGGTCAGGATAGAAAAAGGACACCAGCCCGTTTTAACGGGCTTGGAAAACGGCTTAAGCCAAATCCACAAGGACGTTGAAACGCCCTTTCGGAATTTTGATTCGCATACCACGTCGTGAACGACGTGGCTAAATGACGCTGGCGCGGAAACCCTGTTAACAGGCTCAAAATCGGCAACTATACAATAATTAATCATGGCCCTACACTTACGCAGAAAAACACACGAATCGATCATCTACATCGACAAGGATTCCGCGCCGCGGATCATGCCGAACGGCGAGGATTTCATTCTCAACGACATCCCCATCGGCACGCGGGTGATCTATCCCAACCCGCCGATCAAGGGGCTGCCGAACCGCGAAGCGGCGATCCGCTACGCGCTGAACCACCCGCTGGAAACGGAGCCGCTCTATGCGCAGCTCGAGCCGGGCATGAAGGTGACCATCGCGATGGACGACATTTCGCTGCCGCTGCCGCCGATGGCGACGCCCGACATGCGACAGACAATGCTCGAAGTCGTGCTCGATATCTGCCAGGCCAACGGCGTGGACGACATTCACCTGATCATCGCCAATTCCCTGCACCGCAAAATGACCGCGTGGGAAATGAAACGCATGGCCGGCAAAAAGATCTTCGACGCTTTTTATCCCGACCGCTATTACAATCACGACGCCGAGGACGACGACGAATTGGTCACGCTCGGCCACACGCGCCACAAAGAACCGCTGCGCATCAACCGCCGCTGCGCCGAAAGCGACCTGCTGATCTACATCAATATCAACCTGGTCCCGATGGACGGCGGGCATAAAAGCGTCGCCGTGGGATTATGCGATTACGAATCGCTGCGCTGTCATCATGAGCCGCAAACTATTCTGGATTCAGATAGTTACATGGATCCGCCGAAATCGGAATTGAACAACAAGGTCATTCGCCTGGGCAAGCTGGTTGATGAGCATATGAATGTTTTTCATATCGAAACCGCGCTCAACAACCGCATGTTCGGCGAAGGCTACGACATTCTGACGCGAAATGAGGACGAATTTTCTTTTATGGACCGGATGAAATGGGAAGGATTAAAGCGCACCTTCTCAAATCTTCCGCGGGTCGCGCGCCGCAAGATGCTCCACGCTATTCCGGCGCAGTACGAGCTGATCGCCTGTTACGCGGGCAAGACCGAACCGGTGCACGAAAAGATCCTGGAAAAAAATTACCAGCAGTACGAGATCCCGGTCAAAGGCCAGTGCGATATTATGATCACCGGCATCCCGGACATCTCGCCGTACAACGTTTATTCGGCCCTCAACCCGCTGCTGGTGCAGGTGATGGCGCTGGGTTACCACTTCAACATGTACCGCAACAAGCCTCTGCTGCGAAAGGGCGGCGTGATGATAGTGACGCATCCCTGCTTTGACGAATTTGACCATAATTTTCACCCGAGCTATATCGAATTTTTTCACCGACTGCTGCCGGAATCGCGCGACGCTTTTTACCTGCGCGAAAAATACGAGCGCGAATTTGCCAACAACCCGGCCTATGTCGAGATGTACCGCCGCGGCAACGCCTATCACGGCGCGCACCCATTCTTTATGTGGTACTGGGGCGAAAACGGCCGCCAGCACGTCGGCAAGGTGATCGCCGCCGGCGCGGAAAACGCGCACGTTCCGGAAATTTTGGGATGGGACCGCGCCGATAATCTGACCGAGGCCATCGCGATGGCGCGCAGCTATGTGGGCCGCAGCGCGGAAATAACAATGCTGCACCAGCCGATGATCGGGCTGTGCGCGGTGACGGATTAGTTTAGAGTTACGCCTTCAGGCGTGAAGAGCATAAATTCTCACGCGTAAACGCGTAACTCTGAACCAGAAATTAAGAGGAGTTTGAATATGGAAAACACTGCCATGACAACTGAAATGGAAGCTTTAAAAGCAAAACTACGCGCCACCTGGATCGCCGGAGATTTCGGGGAGATCGCAAGATCGATCGAAGCGGGCGCCAAAGAATTTGTCGAAAGACTCGGCGTGACGCCGGGCATGAAAGTTTTGGACGTCGCGTGCGGGACGGGAAACCTGGCGCTGCCGGCAGCTCGGGCGGGCGCGGTGGTAACGGGCGTTGACATTGCTCCGAACCTGATCGAACAGGCGCGGGCAAATGCCGTGGCCGAAGGTTTGAGCGCTAAATTTGACGTAGGCGACGCCGAAGCAATGCCCTACGCAGATGGCGAATTCGACCTGGTAATGACGATGTTCGGCGCTATGTTTGCTCCCCGGCCGGAAGTCGCCGCCGGAGAATTAAGACGTGTATGCGCGCCCGGAGGCCGCATTGCGATGGCAAACTGGACGCCGGCGGCATTTACCGGGCAAATGTTCAAAACGAACGCCAAGTACGTTTCGCCGCCGCCGGGAATGCCTTCGCCGGTGCTTTGGGGAGATGAAGAAACCGTCCGTCAAAGATTTAGCGAAGGGATCGCCGATCTGCAAATGACAAAACGCCCGATCGAATTCACGTACCCCTTCGGCCCGGCCGAGGTAGTCGAACATTTCCGCAAATATTTCGGCCCGACGCAGAAGGCGTTCGAGTCCCTGGACACGGAAAAACAGGATGCCTTGCGAAATGATCTGGTGCAGCTCTGGACAGAATATAATCACGCGACAGATGGAACGACAGCCGTGACGTCGGAGTATCTCGAGGTTATTGCTGTTTGTGATTAGACAGCCTTTATGTAATGACGAGTTAGTAAATTAAGCAGCCTCGTTCACGAGGCTTTCCCGAAAGGGCTATTAGCCACGCGCTTCAGCGCGTGGTCAGGATATAGATAAAATAGCAGGGCGCTTTAGCGTCCTTCCCCAAATGCTTTAGCTATTTCGAATTTTTGAATGATGGAGCGAATTGATAATGAAGAAAGCTGGAGCAATCAGATAAGGACGTTGAAACGCCCTTTTGGATCGTTTTTACGCTTGTTCCCCAGCCGTAAACGGCTGGTTTAATAGCCACGCAACGCGTGGAAAGCCTCGTGAACGAGGCTAATGAGCGACTTGAATTTACATGAAACTATCACCAACAGAAATCTTTAAGGGCAAGAATATTTTCTTTATCGGCGGCACGGGCTTTGTGGGCAAGGTGACGCTGTCGATGCTGCTGCACAATTTTCCCGGCGTCGGGAAGGTGTATGTGATCGTGCGCGCGCGCGATGCTCAGGAGTCCCTCAGCCGTTTTTGGAACACGATCGTGACCTCGCCGACCTTAGATCCGCTGCGCGAAAAATACGGCGATAAATTCGAAGATTTTATCCGCAAAAAAGTCGTGCCGGTGAACGGCGACGTGGGCGATGAAAACCTGGGCATTCCCGAAGATGAAGCCGAAAAGATCGCCGGAGACATCGATATCGTTATCAATTCCGCCGGCAACGTGACCTTCAACCCGCCGCTCGAACACGCGCTGCGCACCAACGTTGTCGGCACCAACAACGTCATCGCTTTCGCCAAGCGGATGAAGCGCCCGGCATTGATCCACGTCTCCACTTGCTTTGTGGCGGGCAAGCGTTCGGGCTCGGTCTGGGAAAACGAAAGGGTGGTCGGGTATTTTCCGCGTCATGAAGAAATGCCCGGCGTGGAATTTTCCGTCGAGCAGGAGATCGAAGACTGCGCCAACATTTCCGCCCGCGCGCGCGAAGAAGCCAAAGACGCGATGCAGGTAGCCAAGTTCCGCGAATCGGCGCGCGAACGCCTGGCGGAAGAAGGCCGCGACCCCGACGACACCGACGCCGTCAACCTTGCTATCGCCCGCGAGCGAAAAATGTGGGTGCGTGAACGCACCACTGAGCTCGGTTCCCGGCGCGCCGATTATTGGGGCTGGACGAATATTTACACTTACACCAAATCGCTGGGCGAACAGATCGTCGCGAAAGAGGACGGCATTATCAAGGCCATCGTGCGCCCGTCCATCGTCGAATCTTCTGATTCCTACCCGTTTCCCGGCTGGAACGAAGGCTTTACCACCACCGCGCCGCTGATCCTGATCGCGCTCAAAGGCCAATCGCAGATACCGGTCAATGAAAAACTGGTGCTCGATATCACACCGGTCGATCTGGTGGCGGGAACGATGCTGGCGGTCGCGGCGGAGGCGATGACCGCGACGCCGAAATTGGTTTATCAATCGGCCACAAGCGATTCGAACCCGAATGATATGAAGCGCATCGTCGAACTCGTCGGGCTCTACAAACGCAGGTATTTCAGGGAGAAAGAAACGGGCAACAAGATCGTCAATAAACTGCTGGCGCGCACGGAAAACAAGGCGCGGACGCAGGAAGCTTATGAAAAATATTCAGCGCCGATGGTGAATAAAGTGGCAAAACGCGCCTCCGGCTTGCTGGACAAATTCAACCCGCGCTGGGGCGGCGGGCGGCTGGGAAATGTGGTTGACGGCCTGAAAAAAAGCGTTGACGAGATCGAGCGCACCACCCACGAAACGGCGGAAGCCTTCAAGCTGTTCAAACCCTTTATGATCGACAACGCGTATATCTTTCGCGCGGACAATGTGCGCGAGCTGATGTCGCGCATACGCACTTCCGAACAAAAACTCGTTCCCTGGCATCCCGAAAAGATCGACTGGTACCATTACTGGCTCAACGTGCATTTTCCCGGGCTGAAAAAATGGGTGCTGCCTGCTTTGGAAGAGGAAATGCGCCTGCAGCCGAAGCGCGCTTATACCTATCGCGACCTGATCGACCTTTTTGAAACCACCACCAAACGCTTCGGCACGCGCGTGGCAATGCGCATCGAACGCGACGGCAAAAAAGAACAGTACACTTTCGAGAACGTGCGCGAACTTGCCGTCCGCGCCGCGACTTTTTTCCTGCGCAACGGTATCGAGCACGGCTCCCGCGTGATCCTCTTCAGCCACAACATGCCCGAATGGGGCATCACCTATTTCGGCATTATCAAGGCGGGCGCAACCGCCGTTCCGGTCGATCCGGCAAGCACGGTCGAGGACATCGTGAATTTTGTCCGCGCCGGTGAGGTTTCCGCCATCGTCATCAGCGAAAAGCTGCGCGACGAAAATTCCGAGCTGGAAGAAAAATTAAAAGAAGAAGGACTGGACCCGAAGATCTGGATCTTCGAAGACGTTTTCGAACTCATTTCGGAAAAAGAAGAAACCGAACTTATCGAACAGCTTCCGGCAAAAGCCGCGCCCAACACCGTGGCCTCGCTCATTTTTACCAGCGGCACGACCGGCAATCCGAAAGCAGTAATGCTGACGCATCGTAACTTTACCAATATGACCTCGATGCTCGGCTCGATCTTTGAAATGGGCATCAACGACGGAGTGCTTTCGGTGCTGCCGATGCATCACACCTTCGAATTTTCCACCGGTTTTCTGACGCCTTTTTCCAACGGCACACAGATCACCTACCTTGAAGAATTAAGCGGCGAAGAGCTCGCGCGCGCGATCAAGAACGGTTACGTCACCGGCATGGTCGGCGTGCCGGCGCTGTGGGAGATGCTGCACCGGCGCATCAAAACGCGCTTTCGCGACCGCGGCACCTGGGTGGCTGAGATCGCAGACAATATGATCGAATTCAATGCCTGGCTGCGCGATAAGACTTTCCTCAATCTCGGGCAGATAATGTTTTTCCCCATTCACGAAGGAATGGGCGGGCGCATCCGTTATCTGATCTCCGGCGGCTCCGCGCTGAGCGAAAAGGTCCAGCGCGACCTGCACGGGCTGGGGTTCACCGTCCTCGAAGGTTACGGCCTGACCGAAGCTTCGCCGGTGCTGACCGTCACGCGCCCGCAAAATAAAATGCTCGGCGGATCGGTCGGCAAGCCACTGCCCGGCGTGGAGATCAAGATCGCCGATCCGGACGAGAACGGCGTGGGTGAGGTGATGGCGCGCGGGCAAAATATCATGCTCGGTTATTTCAACAACGAAGAAGCGACCAAAGACGTTTTGGAAGACCGCTGGCTGAGCACGGGCGATCTGGGCAAGCTGGACGAGGACGGGAATCTCTACATCGTCGGGCGTTCCAAGGACGTTATCATCGACAGCAACGGCAAGAACGTATACCCTGACGAGGTCGAGGAACTGTACAGTAAATCGCTGTTTATCAAGGAGTTAAGCGTGGTGGGCATGCCCGACGAAGAAGGCGGCGAAAAGATCTCGTGCCTGGTGGTGCCCGATTTTGAAAAGGACATTTCTCTCTCTCGCGCCGAAGTAAATCGCGAGGTGGAAAAACATTTCCGCGACGTTTCCGCCGCGCTTCCTTTTTACAAACGCATCAAGGCCCTGCATTTCACCAATTTCGAATTGCCGCGCACCGCCACGCGCAAGGTCAAGCGCCGCGAGGTCATCGAGATGATAAAGGCGCTCGAAGACCGCTCGAAAAAAGTGGAGCGGGAAAAGATCGAGGAAAAAACCGACAGCAATCTTACCTGGCTGCGCCGGATCGTAGCGGATGTGGCAAGCCGGCCGCTGGCGGAAGTGGAGTCGGGCAGCAGGCTGGACGATCTGGGTTTTGACAGCCTGATGTTTGTCGAGCTGGCGGCTGCCATCGAAGACGGCGGCGGAAAAATTCTCTCGCCCGACACGCTCAACGAAGTTCAGAGCATTCGCGAACTGATGGGCGCCGTGCAGCGCGTCGATAAATCGAAAAAGCTGCCTGAAGAAATAAAAAGCGCGGAGAAACCCGCCAAAGATGAAGACGAGATCTTTGTGCCTTCCATAGTGCGCCGTGTAGGCAACCAGCTCATCGGGTTTGCGCAGGACGCTCTTTACGAAGGCGTTTTAAATACCACTATCGAAGGCGAAACGAACGTCCCGCAGCACACGAATTTTATCGTCGCTTCGAACCACACTTCGCACCTCGACATGGGGCTGGTCAAAAAAGCGCTGGGTAAAGATGTGGCGGAACAGACGGTGGCGGTGGCGGCGGCCGATTACTGGTTCGATACGAAATATAAGCGCGCTTACATGAACAATTTTACGACGCTGATCCCGATCGAGCGTACCGGCAGCCTGCGTCAATCGCTGCGCCACGTTACGCAGTTTTTGACCGAGGGCTATAACACGCTGATCTTTCCCGAAGGCGGGCGCCAGGTTACGGGCGAGATCTCGGAATTCAAACCGATCATCGGCTATCTTGCTCTAAATAATAAGGTTGGCATTCTGCCCGTCTATGTTTGGGGCACGTATGAAGCTTTTCCCAAAGGGACAACGATCCCGAAACGCGACAGCATCGGGGCAAACGTGGGCGCGAAGGTCGGAAGATTTTTGGAGCACGAAGCGCTTGCCGAAATGACCAAAGGCGTCCCGAATGCCGAATCGTACCGGCTGGTCGCCGCGCGCGTCCAGCACGAAGTGGAAAACCTGCGCGACGGCGAGAACAGGAAATTCGACGTCAAAGCGATGCGCCAAAAATGGCAGCAGGAAAGACGGAAAGCGCGCAAGCAGGAACCGATAATTGATGAATAGTGTAAAAAAAATATCGACTGCGGTCTTTTGTTTGCTGGCGATGGCCGTTTGCGGATTCGCCTGTACCCCGATTGTTTCGCATATAAAAGTGAAGCAGGTATCCGGTGTTATAGTCGATGCGACCGATCACTCGATTCCGTATGCGACAGTTCAGGTTTATAAGGATAAGAACGGAAGATCGGAAAAGATAGCCGAGGCCGTCGCCGATAGGAGCGGGTATTTTGTGTTTGGTAATATCCCGCCCGGAGAGTACGAGCTCCGTGCGAATGCGCGATATTTCGGTACCAGTTTGGCAAAGCTGACGCTGAAAAGCTCACTGGAAAATTTTTCGACTAAACAAATTCTGTTCACGCTGAATGTTGCTACGGGGTGCGGCGGCGCCGCGGCCCTGCAAAAAATAGATAAAGATAAAAAGCAGTTAGCTGAAATGGTCCGCGCTGAATTTCTGCACGCCTGGAGCGGCTACAAAAAATACGCCTGGGGGCACGACGATCTGAAGCCGTTGAGCAAAACTTACCGCGATTGGTACGCGCAGCCGATCCTGATGACGCCGGTCGATTCGCTCGACTCGCTGATCATCATGGGTTTTAAGGACGAAGCCGAAAGCACGAAAAAATATATCATCGAAAATTTGTCGTTCGACAAAGACATTTACGCGCAGAACTTCGAGATCACGATACGGCTTTTGGGCGGGCTTCTTTCCATCTACCAGATGACCGGTGACAAACGCTTTTTGGATCTGGCTGAAGATCTGGGCAACCGCCTGCTGCCGGTGTTTGATTCGCCGACCGGTATTCCCTACCGCTTTGTAAATCTCAAAACCGGGAAAGTGCGCGGCGAAGTGACGAACCCGGCCGAAGCCGGAACTTTGCTGATCGAATTCGGCACGCTTAGTAAACTGACAGGCAAGCCCGTCTTTTACGACAAAGCCAAACGCGCGCTGGTCGAAACTTACAACCGGCGCTCGCCGATCGGTTTGATCGGGACCAACATAAATGTCGAGACCGGAAAATGGACGAATACGGACAGCCACATCAGCGCCGAGATCGATTCTTATTACGAATATCTGCTGAAATGCTGGGTGCTTTTTGACGACAAAGATTGCAAAAAAATGTGGGACGAAGGAATCGCGGCGATAAATAAATACCTGGCCGACGAGCCCCGCGGCGAGCTCTGGTACGGCCACGCCGATATGAACACCGGCAAGCGGACCGCGACGACCTACGGCGCGCTGGACGCGTTTTTCCCCGGGGTGCTGGCCTTATCCGGGGATCTCGCGCGGGCGGGGCGCCTGCAGGAATCGTCCGCGAAGATGTGGGGCCAGCACGGCATCGAGCCCGAAGTTTTTAATTACCAAACCATGAAGGTCGAACACGCCGGTTACCCGCTGCGGCCCGAGATCGTGGAATCAACGTACATCCTCTATCACTACACGAAAGACCCGAAATATTTGCAGATGGGCAAAACTTTCTTTGAGGATTTTGTGAGGCATTGCAAGACCGACGAAGGCTATGCCTCCTTGAAAAGCGTCGTGACAAAAGAAAAATCGGATTCGATGCACAGCTTTCTTTTTGCGGAAACGTTCAAGTATTTTTATTTGTTGTTTGCCCAGCCGAAGAAATGGGATCTTAAGAAAGTGGTGTTCAACACCGAAGCCCATCCGATCAAAAAGACGTGGAAGTAAAATTTGCCACAGAGGACTCAGAGAACACAGAGAAGAATTAACAGGGATAGACAGGATGGACAAGATAAAAACAATTTCTGATAATTTAATTTTATTATCCTTTTTATCCTCTTCATCCCTGTAAAAACTTCCTCTGTGACCTCTGTGTTCTCTGTGGCTTAATTCTTATGGCTAAAAGTAAAGCACTGACAAAAGTCGAAAAGAAAATTCTCGTCACCGGCGGGACGGGTTTTTTAGGTACGCACATCGTCCGGCAATTCCTGGATGCAGGCGAAAAAAATCTGCGGGTGATGGCTTCGCAAGTGCCGGCGTGGATGAGCGGCGCGGGAGCGGAACCGTTTGCAGGCTCGGTGACCAGCAAGGAAGATCTGGCAAAAGCGTTAAAGGATGTCTCGGCGGTTTTTCACCTGGCGGGAAAAGTTTCGCGCGATAACGAAGACGCCGCGTCGATGAACAAAGTCCATGTGGAAGGCACGCGCCTGCTCTGCGAAGCGGCAAAGGAACGCGGCGTGAAAACCATCGTAATGGCTTCATCGAGCGGCACCATCGCGGCGAGCAAGACCGACGAGATCGTGGATGAAACTTACCCGCAGCCGGTCGAGATCTTCTCGCGCTGGGCATACTATGCGTCGAAATATTACCAGGAACGCGCTGCGCTGGAAAATTTTGACGGCAAAGGTTTGCGGCTGGTGATCTTGAATCCAAGCCTGCTGCTGGGGCCCGGTGACGAGCGTCTGAGCTCGACCAAAGTGGTGCTGGATTTTCTCGCGCGCAAAATTCCCTACACGCCTTCGGGCGGTTTGAATTTCGTTGACGCGCGCGATGCCGCCGCCGCTTTTATCAACGCGCTGGAACATGGCAAACACCGTGAGAAATATCTGCTCGGCGCAGCAAATATGACTTTTGCCCGGTTTTTCGGGCGGCTGGAAAGGTTGAGCGGCGTTTCCGCCCCGGCCCTGCGCGTTCCAAAAAAACTCGCCATCGCCGGAGCGGACATTCTAAGCTCGGTGTTCAAAAATTGGAACCGGACGCCGCCCGTTGCGCCCAATGAGGTCGAGCAGGCCGAACATTTCTGGTATTTCGATTCCTCAAAAGCCGCGGACGAACTGAATTTTTCTCCGCGCGACGGGTCGGAAACTTTGCAGGATACTATTTCCTACCTGCGCAAAAATTTCCTCGGCGAAGGTGTGTTTAAATAAAGGTATTCAACACAAAGGCACGAAGGACACAAAGAAAACTACGAGAGAAACAGCGAATTTCACTAATTACCCGAAAAAGAAATTCGTGTAATTCGAGTAATTAGTTGTTTCTCTTTTTTCTTTGTGTCCTTTGTGCCTTTGTGGTTAATAAAATTATCCTAAAAATTTAGGCGCTCTTCTCGCCTTGGTCGCCTGTTCAAAGCTGTAGGCGATCGCGATCAATTTCGGCTCGCTGTAAGCTTTTCCAAAAAACGAGATACCGACCGGCAGTTCTTCCACCAATCCGGCGGGAACGGTGATGCTCGGGTAGCCGGCCACGGCGGCGATGGTCGAGCTGTCTATATAGCTGGAACCGCAATCGCCGTTGATCAGATCGATAAGCCAGATCGGGCCGTTGGTCGGAGCCACAAGCGCGTCGAGTTTGCTTTTGGCCATCACCGCGTCGATGCCCTGCACCTGCGACATGTTTTTGCACTTTTGCAGCGCCAGTCGATACGCGCGCTCGCTGAGCGGGCCTTTCTTTTCCGCTCTTTCGAAAATTTCCTGCCCGAAGTGCGGCATCTCCCGCTGACGATTTTGCTCGTTAAAAGCGATCAGGTCTTTCAGGGTTTTGTACGGCGAATTGCGCCCGGCTAAATACTTGTTCAGGTCGGTTTTGAATTCATAAAGCAGCACCTCGAATTCCGCGTCGCTGAATTTACCAAGCGTGGGAATTTGCACGTCAACGAGCGTCGCGCCTTCACTCTTCATGGCTTCAAGCGCCCCGTCCATCAGCTTATCCAGCCTCGCATTTTTACCCCAAAACTGGCGCGCGACGCCTATCCGCGTCCCCGCTAAGCCTTTTTTATCCAAGTATTTCTGGTAATCGCGCTGCGCTTTTCGCGCGTTCTGCCCGGTGGCGGAGTCCTGCGCATCCGTCTGTGTCAAAAAGCTCAGCAAGATCGCGGCGTCCGACACGGTGCGGGTCATCGGGCCGGCGGTGTCCTGGCTATGCGCGATCGGGATCACGCCGCTGCGGCTGATCAGGCCGAGTGTGGGTTTTATGCCGACAAGGCCGCAATTCGACGCCGGGCAAACGATCGAGCCGTCGGTTTCAGTCCCGATCCCAACGGCCGCGAGATTCGCGGAAATTGCCGCGCCCGTCCCGGAACTCGAGCCGCACGGGTTGCGCTCGAGGACGTATGGATTATGCGTTTGCCCGCCGCGCCCCGACCAGCCGCTGGATGAATTCGTCGAACGAAAATTCGCCCACTCGCTCAGATTCGTTTTGCCGAGGATCACGGCTCCCGCGTCACGCAATTGTTTCGCCAAAAAAGCGTCCTGTTTCGGCACGGGTGCTTCCAGAAGCGCCAAACTTCCGGCGGTGGTTTTCATTTTGTCCGCCGTGTCGATGTTGTCTTTGAGCAAAACGGGGATGCCATGCAGCGCGGAGCGGACCCGGCCCGCCTTGCGCTCTCTATCGAGCGATTCGGCGATCGCCATAGCATCCGGGTTGACCTCGATCACGGAATTAAGCTCGCGGTCGACATTGCTGATCCGCCTGATATAAGCGTTTGCGATCTCTTTGGCAGACATGTCGCCGCTCTGCATTTTTGCCTGCAGGTCGCCGATGGTCGCCTCGCCTAAAGCAAACGGCGGGTTGATCCGCGGCTTTTGCTGCGCGGAGATGCCGGATGTCATGGCCGCCAAGCTCGTTACGGTTGCAAGTTGTATGAACTCTCGACGTTTCATCTCACTAATCCCTCCGAAATTATTGATTGGTTCAAATGTACTCAATTAAAAATTTATTGCCTATGCGAATAAAATAGGTATACTTAGAAAATGAAAGTCTTTCTAAGCTACTCCCTACCTCCTTACGACGGTGCACTTCCAGCAAGATTGCGTGCGGTAGCTTTAGGCTACAACGTTGAACTTTTGTTACCCGACGCTTCCGAGCGTTTTATATTAACAGAAAATACTCGTTTCAAAATCCAACAAGGCCAAGCTGTTATCGCTTTTTTAGCTAACTATGGTCTACAAGCTGAGGCTGTTAATCTGGAATTGCAAGAAGCATTTCGACAAAGCAAACCAGTAATCGCTTTAGTCGAAAATTATAATCTAGTAAGCAACGTTCCTCCAGATAGAATCGTAGTTTTTGATCGTTTAAATCCGTCTTATCACGAAGCCAAGCTTTTTCAGGTTTTGAGTGCTATCGGCGCCGAACAGCGTGGTAAAGATTTAATTACTGCTCTCGCAGCGCTAGGTGCGGTTGCACTTGGACTTTATGCATTTGGTGAATTAACGAAAGAATAATGTCTCCCAAAATCAGAACGGCTGGCAATCCAACTGCGGTCATAGATACAACTTTGCTTTCAAGACTGGCTGAACTCGGATTGGCCGACTCCTTACCATATATTTTCAGACAAATTCATATACCGCCTGAAGTAAAACGCGAAGCCTATAAAGCTAGAAATAAAAGGCGCTTGCGAAACTTACTCAATGAGCTCAGCGGCTTTTTTGTTGACTGCTATGAAGTTGATATATTGAACAAGGAATTCCTTAAGACCATCATAGACGAAGGTGAAGCAGCTGTCATTGCACAGGCAGAAGCTATAAATTCAGTAGTGATCATTGATGATGCAGAGGGACGTAATCAAGCTCTCAAGCGAGAAATTCAGGTTTTTCGAACAGGAAAAATTCTGTGTTTACTTAAGGAGGCGAAAGTAATAAATCTTGTCGAACCTTATTTAGACATCTTAATAACGCTGGATTTTTCATTGTCACCACAAGATAGAAATGCAATTTTAGCTTTGGCTAATGAGCTAACTTCTACTTAACCTATTTAATTTTCTTTAGACTTCCCTCGCCGCTGATCTTGCGAGAGCCGATCTTCGCCACGTTTTCCGCCTGTGAAAAAGCGCGCATGAAATTTTCGCCCAGCACTTTGCGGATGTCTTTTTCGCTGTAGCCGCGCCGGAGCATTTCGTAGGTCACCAGCACCAGGTCTTCAGCGCCATTCATCCCGGCGGGCAAAAGCGGAATGCCGTCGTAATCTGAGCCGATGCCGATATAGTCGATGCCTGCGACCTTTGCAATGTGGTCGATGTGATCGACAATTTTCGTGTAGCTCGGCACGTAGATCGGATTGGCGGCCAGCAGTTTTCGCTCAGCCTCGTTAAATGCTTCCGGGTTGTCTTTGTATTTCTCGCGGAGCGCGTCCATCTGCGGTTTTAATTTCGTATCCCGCGCGCGTGATTCGTCCAGGTAGCGCTGGTCGAGAAAAGCCGGGAAAAAATTGACCATCAACACGCCGCCGTTTTTGGCGACGCGTTTTAAAACATCGTCGGAAACGTCACGCTTATGGTCCGAAAAAACCCGCGCCGAAGAATGCGAATAAATGACCGGGGCGGTGCTCATGTCCAGCACGTCGTTCATAGTTTCGTCGGACACGTGCGAGAGGTCGACCAGCATTCCGATCCGGTTCATCTCGCGCACCACTTCTTTGCCGAAATCAGAAAGCCCGCCATATTTCGCCGTGTCGCAGCAGGCATCGGCCCAGTTGTTGGTGTTGTTGTGCGTCAGGGTCATGTAGCGCACGCCGAGCCGGTAAAATTCGCGCAGCGCGGAAAGCGAATCCTCGATGGCGTGGCCGCCTTCGATGCCCATCAGAACGCAAAGTTTTCCCTGCTTTTTCGCCCGGCGGATGTCAGCCGCGGTGGTGCAAAGCGTCAACTGGCCGGGATATTTTTCCACCGCGCGGTAGGTAACGTCGATCAGGTCGAGCGCGCGCCGCGCCGAACCGCCGGGAGGTTTGGCATAGCTCGCCGCCACGTAGATAGAGAAAAATTCGCCGGTGATGCCGCTCAGCTTTAAACGCTCCAGATCGCTATGAAACGGGTCGCCGTCCTTGTGAAATTTGCCCACCGAATTCGTGGCAAGATCGAAATCCTCGTCCGTCATCGGCGTCGGGATGTCGTTATGCCCGTCGACGATAATGGCTTTTTTATGGATCTTCAGCGCCCGCGCCCAGAGCTTCGGGTCGGCGTCTTTCGGCATGGTCTGCGCGGCGGTTTGCAGCAGAGGCAAAAGAGACAAAGCTGCCAGTAAAAAAAAGGCGGTTATTTTTCTTTTCATAAACTTAAAAGTGAAGGTTTGTATCCTGATAAGTTTAACTTTTTTTCGCGAAATATTGAAACTATAGCGTTTCTGTTACTGGGAGCACGGACGGCTCGTCCGCAATGAACGCCCTGGCGTTCAAAAGACCGGAAGTCAGCCGCGGATAAACACGGATTTGCACTGATCTGAAAATTCTTATCCGCGTTGGTCCGCGTAAATCCGCGGCTAGATCTTTTTAGGCGGTCATAAAAGATTTAGGCGGTCAAAGACCGCCTCTAAACTGCGGGCAGGATGCCCGCGCTCCATAAAAAAGAGGCAGGTTAAAAACCTGCCTCTTCTCTGATAGTTTCGTGATGCAAAACGGAAACTACTCATTTAGTCTTTGGAATCCGGTCAACTGTATCGACTGGAAGAAAGGCGTTCCCGGCGGCAGCCGCGTCGGATCCATAAACGAAACGTCAAAGACCCAGTTGCGGTTCGGCGGGCTGTACACATTGGTGCAGCATTTGAACGCGCCGTTATTGTTATGCGCATTATACAGGTTGATCAGCGAACCGGAGTAGCTTAAGGTATTGCCGCCCCAATCCTCCAGAAACCGTTTGAAGTTATGCACGCCGCCCGTCAGGCGCGGGTCGCCGCCGCCCTGGTTCGGAGTAGCCTCCAGGCTGCTGATGGCGTCGCCCGACAGGATGGCAAACCTGATGACCGTATCGGTCGCCTGCCTTCCGCTCAGCGTAAAGGGATAGCGGAAGCTTCGCGCGTCGGCCCAGTTATTGGAAAGAATGGTGATCGCATCGCCCGCCACCGAGGCGGGAATGTGGTTCGCGGTATCGTGCGGCAAATAATCGTCCGCCGGGGTCGGGCTTCCGATCGAAACCACCCCCGTGGCATTGTAATTACCCTGCACATAAACGCCGTTTTCCGAAGCGAGCGTGAACCCTTTTGTATTCGCCGGCGTGGTCGAATCGTAAACACCGGGCGGGACGGAGCCGTTGATAAGCCTGACCCCGCGGCGGTAAAACTTGGTATCTATGACCGCGGCCAGGTCGGGTTCGATCAGGTTAACGTTGCTGGTCCCGATATATTTGGGCGCTTCCTGGGTGTAATTCAGGTCCAGCGACCCGTTTCCGTTGATGTCTTCACCCGGCTCGAGGGTGCCGTTGTTATTGCCGAAGATATCTTCCATATCGAATTCGCCATCGAAATCGTAATCACCGCGGCGGTCCGAGATATACAAGACCCACCCGTTGGCATCGGGCACGTCAGTCTTGTTTAACCTTCTGCCTTTGGAATCGGAAAACTTCGTTCCGCTTGCCGGAAGTATATTCAAGCCGTCTATGGTGCCGTTGAGGAAAAGCCTCAGATTCGCCACATCCACATCGATCATGCTCATCACACCCATTTCAGGCACTTTATGGTAAGTGGCTCCATAGGTGGTGTTGATGTTAAGGCTGTCGTTATAGAGGCCTTCGCGCGTATCGAACATCTTGATGGGAAAGGGCGCGATCTCCCGAGTTATAACCGTGTCGCCCGGATTGACACGGAATCTGCCTGTCTTGGTAATAGCATCCTGAACAGCGGGCGTAACTGCCGTACAATCGATATAATCCTTCATCGAAGCCGTGGCATGCTCGGTGTTTACCACTTCGTAATTCAGGCTATTCCAGACGTAGGTCGTGGAACACTTGGTATCGATGGTTCTTATTGCGCCATCCGTTCCAGTGGCTCCGCTGGCGCCGCCGGGAATCAGCCAGCGCTGAAGTTTGAATATCGAGTATCTATCGGCATCCGCGGTGTAATCGCCCGTATCGATGCGAAACATAGTAGTTCCGGAAGTGGTTATGGTGGGCGCCCTTTCCGTTATTCCCAGGCTGAGAAGGTCCTCCGTCACATCCGTAGCCACCACCGCGCCGGCGTTATCCAGCGAAACCAATTCGATCTTGATCCAGTCCTGCCGGGTAGTGACCGTATCGACAAACCGGTCGCCGTTAAGTTTGGTATTGTTGGTGTCTTTAGGCTGATAGCCTTTTCCGGTAGCCGGGGCGGCCGAGGAAAATTTTCCGTCCGCCGGGCCGTCCAGGCGAACTCCGCATCTGTTCGCATTTCCGCCGGTGGCGTCACTGAGCGCAGCGGCGCAGCCGGGCAGTTTGTCCCTGGAATCGGAAAGAGTGACCCGGATTCCCGCTTTGTTGGCGTATCTTTCCTTGGTCGTGATCGGGCCGTCGGCGCTGGTCGCGTTGACATCCACTATCACCGGCACCGTCGGGGTTCCCGTGCCGTTGTTGAATTTATCCCCTATTTCTTTACTGCGTTTGATCAGTTCGATGTAATCCATCGGCGCGCCGGCGATCCGGCTCGAGATCTTTAAGGGCAGGTCGAGCCTTCTCGAATCCGAAAGCAGGTTTCCCTGGAACGTTTCCCTGACCGCGGGCCAGTTGTTATTTTTATAAGCGGAGGGCATCGGGAGCTGTCCCACCGGGGTGGTGGCAAAAACGTTTGCCCCGTTGGTCACGTCGTGCAGCACGCTTCCGCCGTTCTTGCCGAGCTGAACGTATGTGCCTGAACCGTTTCTGACATAAACATTGTTTCCCCAGTCGTTGGAGGAACGGCCGTTGCGGGCGACATCGGTCAGGATCTGCCCGACGGCGCTGACCTTGGACGAAAAATACAGGCCAGTGTCGGCCATTAAAAATAAGTGTCCGTTAGAGTGGACACGGCCGCCGAAATCGAAGCGCGGGCCAGGGTGAAACTCGAGGTCGTCGTTATAGAAAATACCGAATTGAAAGATCGGCACCCGGTCGTTGAAGAATTTTCTTCGCAGGGCCACCTGCACGCCGGTCACCTTGTTGGTCACCGTGCTGTCGATCCGCCATTCATCGCGCAGGGCCGTCAGTCCCTGGCAGGAAACTGCCGGCGGGCGCGATCTGTGTCGGCTGGGTCTGCGTGATCGTCTGGACAAAGTCAAAATCCGTCTCGAATCCCGGAGGTTTGGAATTCTGAATATCGGCAATGTCCTGCGTCGACGGGGAGAGTTTTGTTTCGAAAACCTGGTCGAACTCGCGGGTCACGTTTTCCAGGCTGGCCTGGGCCGCCGAAAACGTTCTGGACTCCACTTCGTCATTCGAAGTGGCCAGCGTTTCCGTGGTCGTGCGCGAAACCGCCAGCGCGACAAACGCCATCAATAACGCCATGATCAACAGGGCGATAATAGTAGCCGAACCGTTCTCGTTATTTTTGTAAGTTTTACTTCTCATAATTTCACCCAAATTAAAATTTGTCTGATCTTTCCTGATCGTGTTCCTATCCCGCGTCACTGGTAATATTGCGCAGGGCAAAAGTGGAAGTGACAGTGATGGTTTCGGGCGTTCTCCGCTGGTCGTCGACTTCCGTGGATTGGACCTTTAAGGTGATGGTGATCTGCCTGACGAGATTCATATCGCCGGGTGTGTCGTCCGCATTGCCCCTGATCCCGTCGACACCCGCGGTCGGATCGTCGCTCACCGCGCCGTTCGATAAAACATACCGGACCTGCATATCCTGGATGCCGTAGGCCAGCGGCTGCTGCCGGATCTGATCGGCCGAGGCGGCGCCGGTGTTGTTTCCAAACATGGTTCTGATAAGCGTGCCGTCGGAACTGACGCTGTAGGATACCCAGAAGAACTTTTTCATCACGGTCACAGTGGTGGTGCAATTGTCGACGATCGTGGCGGTGCATTTTCTCAACAAACTGGCGTTAGCGCCGCTCGCCGTCAGTGACTGGTTTAATCCCAGCGGGTCGCCCGGCGCAAAATCGACCGCGGTGGCGGAGGGAACGGAAGTGGCCATGGCCGGGACCTGGGTATTGTCGGACTGGACCAGGAACACGTCCCACACTTTGACGCACGGGTCCGGGTTTGCCGCGTTGCCGCACTGCTGATTTGCCGAGGGAGCCAGGGTAACGCGCGCGGCGTTGGCATTGGCGGGCGAAGGGGCCACATTTGTCAGGGTTACCGTTTTGGCATCGTTAAAATCCATATCACGATAAATAAAGGAAACCACGTCCGTCGTCGGGGACCTGCAAATTATTAGTATTAACGTTGTTGCCGGGGATGACCGCCGTCAGCCGGTCCCGTTCGGAGTTGTTGTCCTGGCTGAGCCCCAAACGGTTCATCAGAACGTCATCCGGGGCAAACCCGCCGTCGGCGTGGTAGCTGAGCCCGGCGTTGAGGGCGTCGCGGCCGATCAAGTGCATCGCGGCCCGGGCGTTCTTCAAGGTATCGCTACGCCGGCTGGCGCGGTTGCGGTCTACGCGGGCGACTTGTAAAAGCCCGAAGATCGCTCCCGTGATGATCAAAAAAAGGACCGCGGCGATCAGTACCTCGAGCACGCCGATACCCGCTTCCGATTTTCTTTTTTGCAGGATTGTATTGATTTGGTTTTCCATTAAACCGACTCCTTATTGATACTGGGTGATCAAAGTTGCCATTTTCTCTTCGCGGAAAGTGCGGTTCACCGCGTAACGGATGGTGACCTCGACGCGGCGCTTGCCCGGCTGGTTTGCCACGTCGGTGATGATAATGCGCCGCAGAAATCCTTTTGCTTCCGTGCTGGAGTTGGCGGGATGCCCGGCCGAGGCGCAGGCCGTGCCGGTGGCGCAGGCGTCGTCCGGTGTGCCGACCACGCCGTCCCATCCTTCCTCGGCCCGAATAGGATTAAACCCGGTCAGAAAGATGCCTTTGGGCTGGCCGTCCGCGCCTACGTTGGATCCGACGTTTCCGATCGAATCCCAACCTTCTACCGATCCCGGCGCCTGAATGGACCGGGCGGAAAAGATCGACTCGATGCTCGAAAGCGCGTACTGTTTTGCCAAAAGCTGGGAATCCGTTTCGTAGGACCGGACCAGATTAACGGCGATGGCCCCGGTCAATCCCAGTACTCCCACCATCAGAATGACTATCGCCACCATCAGGTCGACATATGAGAAACCCGCTTCGTTTTTATTTCCTGTCATTTTCTTAGATCCTCTGGTTTTTTGATTCTCGATCGTTGCCCTTCGCGGTGTTGCCGGGCCTTTCTTTTATTACCGGGTCGGATTGCCGTATCCCGAGCGGCGGGAATCTTTCCAATACATCGAGCCGTCGGGCGCTTTTGCAAAGTCCCACATTCGGACCGAGCCGGTGGCGCCTAAAATAGTAATGGCCTTGGTAAGATCCGATTCGTTGGGGCTGCCGGCTTTCGGTTTCCAGATGTAGAGCGTGGAGCCGGTCGGGACCGAATTCGCCCCGACGGCATTGGTTCCCGCATTTCTTACCGTTCCATCCGCCAAAAACCGGAAGGTGGCGACGTTATTCCCGGCGCTTAAAGGGTGCAGGCTGCCCGTGAATACGGCGGTCGGGGCCGGCAGTGTTTCGGGAGGCGCGGTGGTCACGTTAGTCGGGCGAATATCGAGCCGGACGTTGCCTACCGATTTGAACGAGACCTGGCGGATCAGCCTGTCGTCAGTCGCCACCAGCGGATCGTTTTCGTTGATCAGCCTGCCGGTGTTGCTGGTCAGGTTTATCTCCACGCGGAGAATTTCCCGCTGTGTCAAAGCTCTCTGGCGGGCTTCCTGGATCAGATCGATCACCTGCAGCGCCTGTTCGTCGGTGTTATAAAGTTTGCGGTGCCCCGTCAGATAAAATATGGCCACCGTGCTGACGATGAGTATCAATACCATCATCACCAAAAGTTCGATTAGCGAAAAACCTTGTTGATCTCCGGCTTTTAAACTGTTTTGATCTTTCATGTATCCTCCCAGATACAGCTTTGGGCGTTACTATCTATACAAATCCCGTGCCAAGTCTCTTGTTTATCCTTAACTATTTCAAATACAGGGTTTACTTGCATTTTCCCGGTTCGTCGTTTATTTCAATATGTTACCTTTTGTAACAATTGTGTGGAAATGTTTTCCCATAAGTTCAGAGTTACGCCTTCAGGCGTGAAAAGCTCAGAAACTCACGCGTAAAACGCGTAACTCTGAACTGATCTTATTTCCTGCCCGGTAGAAAAATTCCCCGCCAGCATTTATCCGGCGGGGAATAGAGGGTGGAAACTGCGCTAAACCAAACCGCAGCCTTGCCCGGTCCGCTTACGGTTTGTCCGGGGTGGCTATCGGCAGCGGCCCGCCGATCGGGATGAGCAGGGGCTGCTGCGGGGTCGGCTCGGGCGTGCCCGAATTCGAACCCGGGTTGCCCATCGGCACCGGCTGGATAATGGTGGTCGTACGGGTTTCGGTACCAACCTTCGAATCCACACGGTTACCGGCGTAGTCTGAGCGATAGATGCGCGGAGTGATGAAGAACAATATCTCACTCGTGTTGCGCGCGACCGCTTTACGTTTGAAGAGCTTGCCCAGGACCGGGATGCTGGAAAGGCCCGGCGTACGGAACTGGTCTTCGCCTTCGGTGTCCAACAGAGCGCCGCCGACAACGGTCGTTCCGCCGTCCGGAACCATAACTTCGGTCTGCATTCTCTGGGTGTTGATACCCGGGGTGCCGCCGACGGTCAATGTCCGGCTGATGGTATTGTTTTCCGCGACCACTCTTAAGATAACCGTACCGGCATCCGTGATCTGGGGCGTAACCGATAAACGCAGCGGAACAGACACGAACGTAGTGGTAAATACCACCGCGCCGCTGTTGTTGCCGCTGTTCTGCGTGGTCACGACCGGGATCTGCTGGCCGCTTTCGATCTCGGCCTTGCGGCCGTTGAGGGTAGTGATGCGGGGTGTGGCAATGGTCTTGGCCTGGCCTTTTTCTTCACCGGCGGTGATCAGCATACTAAGCTGAACGCTGCCGATCTCGCCCGTGGTCAAGCCGATGACCGTGTTGGCGAGCGAAGAAGCCAAACTGGGGTTAGGAGACGCGCTGAAAATTCCCTGCGGAGAGCCTCCGTGTGAAAACATGGGCCCTGCGGCGGGAGTTGACGGGGTTCCGCCGGCGGCGTTGGTGGCCGGCAGCGTGGCTATCGAACCACCCGCGCCGTTGCCGCCGAGTCCCAAACCTGAGAGCTGAATGCCGATGTCGCGGCTGAAGTTGCGCGACGCGATAACTATGCGGGCTTCGATCTCGACCTGCGGTTCGGGCTGGTCGAGCAGTTTGACCAATTGGCGGATGGCGTCGATGTTTTCACGCACGTCCGTGATGATCAGGGTATTGCTGCGCTCGTCGGTTTCCACGCTGCCGCGTTTCGACAGGCGTTTCCTGACCACGCTCAAAATTCCGGGGCCGGAGCTTTCGCCGCCGCCGCTGCTGCCGCTGGCCGTCCCGCCTTCAAACCCGCCGCCGCCTTTGCAGGCGCCCGCGCAGGCATAATTCAGCCGAACGAATTCGGTATATAACGGCGCAACATTGAGCTGCGATTCATTGGCCAGGGCGACTATGGCCGATTCCTTGGCCAAAACTTCGATATCCGCCACGCGGAGGATCGAGCCCTTGACCTGGACTCCGAGGCCGTTGGCGGCCAGAACCGAATCCAGCACCAGGTTCCAGGGTTCATCCGTGACGTTGACCGTTACCGGCACGTCTTTGACCGAACGGTCGATCACGAAATTCACCCCGTATTGATCGGTGATGTAATTCAAGAGGTCTCTGACGTCGGTTTTCACCACGTTGAGGTTGATCGACTCGCCGACAAATCCCGGTTCGCCGTATCTCTTACCTTGATCTTTTTGCGGCCCGGTCCTTTGCGCCAGCACCGGCAGGATCAATAAAGCGGCAAGTCCCGCCACCAGCGCGGCTTTTTTGCCAAAATTGTTGATTTTCATTAAGAAAGACATGTTTCCTCCCTCGAAACTTCTCTGCTTAGGACAACAGAGACTCTTAAATAACTCTTTTTCAAATTCTGCGCTGGTACTGCTTACGCAGGGTTTATGCAGCTTTCGCTGCAAACTTTTTCAGATCAATTCTTTTTGCGGGCCACGGCCTTTTTAACCTTGCCTTTTTCGGCCGGTTTTCCCTTGGCGTCCTGCGGTTTTTCCTTTTCGGACTTCATCATTTCATCCATCGGAAAGACCAGTTTGTTCGGGTCTGACTGTTTTGCCGCATCCGGCGCGTCGCCGCCCGCGGAGGCTCTTTCCACCGGATTTTCCTGCGCCTTTTTCTCCGGCTCGGAAGCACCGGATGAAGGCAGCGTGTCCACCGAGCTGCGGGCCAGTTCTTCCTGGAAATTCATTTTCCGCAGGATCTTTTTCTCTTCGGCGACGGCGAATTTACCGTTGCTCATCTTGGTCACTCTGCGGAAAACCAGGTGATTGTCCTCGACCGCGACCAGTTGGCCGTCAAAAAACTTTTCGCCCGGGTAGATGGTATAGGATAGTTTTATCGGGGTGAGCTCGACGATCGCCGCGTAGCCGCGCGGTGTGCGGGTGATCCCGGTGACCTGCATTTCGGCCAGCGTCATTACCACGGTCGGTTTCGGCATCGGCGCGCAGCCTTGCATAATGCACTGCGGGCGAATGACGTTCATGTAATAACTGACTCTTTGCTCAACCGGCGGAACGCCGAGCGGCCCCGTGGGCTTTTTCTCGCCGGAAACGCTGGGGCCCGTGCTGCTGGCGCGGGTGGGTTTGACAGTCGGCTTCATGAACGGGTCGCGCTGGGCGACAGTTTCATACAAGCTGCCGCTTGCCAGGATTACGCCGCCCGTAAGTAAAAGCGAACTTAAAATTTTTCCTATTCTTGATTTTGTGATCATGACTTTTTTCTCTCTCTATAGCTCTTCACTTTTCAAGTCTGTTAGACCAAAACTAGCTCACAGGTTTTCCTGCCGGCGGTGCGGCCGGGGCGTTTTGTGCCGGGGCCGGCGCGGGCTGGCCGGCGGCCGGTTGGCCGGCGGCGGGCGCTCCCGGTTGGGCCGGCGGAGGGCTGTTCAGATTATTGAGGGCTTCCGGCGAAGCGTAATATGCCGTCAATAAAAATTGCGCGTGCAGGCTTTTTTGCGCCGTTTGCTTGTCGATCTGCTTCAGGCTGAAGTCGCTGATCGAAACCACTCTTTGCAGCTTTGCCATTTTGTCGAAGAAGGCGCGCAGGTTAGTAAAGTTGCTGTCAACTTCCACTTCCACCGGCTTGGCCATCACAAAATCCTGCTGCGAATCTTCGCGCGGCGAAAAACGCATCACGATCAATTGACTCTGGGAAGCGGTGTCCAGCAATCCCTGCAGAATATTGGTGATCTCGCGCTGTTCCGGCAGCAACACTTTCAGCTCGTCGTATTCCAGGGATTTGCTGGCGAATAAAGCTCGGAATTCGTTGATCCTCTGCGTGGCGATCTGCGCCGCCTGATTTTTGGCTTGCAGGGCGTTCACTTCTTCCTGAATGGTCGCGGTTTCCGCCCGGGTGGTGCTCGTCCACATGTACCAGACACTCAGATAAAGCAGGGTGCCGATACCGATTAAGATCAAAAGCTGCCAATGCCAGGCCAGGTTCACTAATTTTTTCATTGTTTTATTTCCTTTTAGGACAAAGGTAAATTTTCAGCCGTGGGAAAGATGTCCGATCCAGTTACTGGTTTTTTGCTATTGGAGGATTGCCCGCGGCCGGAGCGCTTGCCTGGGGTTTATCTCCCTGGGCGATCTGGGTGCCCGGCTGGCTCGACACGGCCTTTGCCGGTGTATAAGCGCAGCGGATCGTAAAGTTGACTGTTTCCACTTTCGGCGGCGCAACGGCCATATCTTTGCCGCTGCTCGAAACCTGTTGCGACGTCAACTCTTTCCTGGTCGTCTCTATATTGAGGTTCGAGAAAAGGCCGGAGGAAAATTCCAGGCTGCGTCCGAACTGGGTCACCATCGCTTCACTCGGCGAATTGCCCATGATGGTCAACTGTTCGCCTTTTTGATCGACGCTTTCCAGGTAAAGCCCCGGAACCATCGCGATCCTTTCGCGCAGCGCATCCAGTACGGCGCTCGGCCCGGCCTGGCTGGCCCGCAATTTTTTGATCGCTTCGATGCGGGTATCGATGTTCTTGATCTTTTGTTCCAGATCGTTTTGCTCTTTAATGATGATCTCAAGCTCGGCGGCGATCTGTTTCTGCTCTTCCAGCTCCTGCTGGGCCGCGCCTTTCGCCATTTCCGAACTGATAATGTCCCAGCCGATCACGGCCAGGGTCAGCCCGCCTACGGCCAGGGCCATCAAAAGAAGCCTTAAACCAGGACTGGAGACTTTTCTCTCGACCGCCGAAACGGTCCCGTCCTGCCTGTCGGTTACAGATTTAAGAAGGTTTATCTTGATCATTATAATTCTACCCCCCTCAGCGCCAATCCCACGGCTACCGCCATTTCGGGCATAATTTCACTCAGATAATCGGGGTCAAACTTTTTCGTGTCTACTTTGATCTGCCTGAACGGGTCCAGGAAATCGACCGGCAGTTCCAGCCGCGCGGAAAGCTCTTCCGGCAGGTTTTCCAGTTTCGAACCGCCGCCGGACATTAATATTTTTTGCACCACCGCCTGGTTGTCTTCAGTGGTAGCGCGGTAAAAGTCAAATGTCTTTTGGATCTCCATCGCGATGGTTTCGGTCACGTTGCCCATCAGGGGTTCGATGGATTTTTCTTCGATGCCGGATTCGTTTTGCGGGACGCCGCGCTTGACGGCTTCGGCCTGCTGGAAGCTCAGTCCCAGGCCTCTCTGCAGCACGTCGGTGAACTGGCTGCCGCCGACCGTGATGTCGCGGGTAAAGAGCGACACCGGGCCCTGCACGATGTTAACGTTCATCGTCGAAGCGCCGATGTTTAGGAGCGCGACCATTTCCGATTCGTCCGGCTGGTAATTGACTTCGTAGCAATTTTGCAGCGCGAAGGTGTCGACGTCGATCACCGTGGCCTGCTTGCCTGAAAGCTGAACGGCTTGCTTCAGGTTGTCGATTCTTTCTTTTTTGCACGCGGCGATCAGGACCTGCATTTCCTCTTCGTTTTCGGCCGTGACCTGATAGTCAAGGCTTACTTCGGACAGGTCGTATGGAATGTGCTCTTCGGCATGCCAGTCGATCGATTCCTCGAGCTCCTCGCGGCTCATCAGCGGCAGAACGATGCTTTTGATGATGACCGAGTGCCCGCTGACGCCCGCCACCATCTTCGTTCCTTTTAGCTGGTGCTCGCGGCAAATATTCTGGATCGCTTCGGCCACCGCGTTCATTTCCATGATCTGGCCTTCGACGATCGTGTCGCCGGGCAGATTTTCAAAACCCAAATTCACCAGGTTAAGATTGTTTAGGCTGCCGCCGAGTTCGACCACTTTGATCGAGCTCGACCCTATATCCAACCCGGGAACGCCTTTCTTTTTTCCAAACATTGTTTGTTTACTCCTTCTAGCTGGTCAGCCAGATTTTTAACTCACTGCTTTTCTTGCTCAAGATCTATTTTTGTAATGTGCTCTACTTGTATTTAAGGATGTGAGATTTTTTAATACAAACGAGCGGGTATTTGACTGTTACAGAAGAGCTGGGAACGCCACCTATTGGAATTGCCACCGTAAGGCAGGACTAAATTCGGGAAAGGCTGGAAATATTAGCAGAGTCAAAATACCCGTTCATTTGTGTTTCACACGACGCAGCGTAATGCGGAATTCCCGTTGCGGCGTTATTTCAAAAAATACCAAGGTGACGACAGTTTGTGACAGCTCTGTCAGAGCTATCAAAATCAAAGTTATTACATTGCAAAAGAATTGTCAACAATTATTTACATTGTTTAACACAAAAATGATCGTATTTATTTTGCTTTGATTTAAGAATGACCGGTTTTCGGTCAAAAGTAAGGATTTATTAGGGTTAGCCGGAAAGTCTGGAAATTACTTGCAGTAGTGTTTATTACCCATCTTTCGCTGAGAATAGATTATTGTTAAACATTAATCATTCACATTAATTAATAATTAGTTCCCAGTATCCCGTATCGATCCACTCGCCGAATTTAAAGCCGACCTCTTTAAAATGAGCGACCTTTACCATCCAGAATTTTTCATGGAGCTTGACGCTGGCTTCATTGGGCAGCGAAATTCCGGCGATGACGGCGTGGAAATCGCGCCGGGTGAGTTCGGCAAAAAGCCTCTCGTACAATAATGTGGCGATCCCTTTCCCGCCGAAACCGTTTTTAATATAAACGGATATCTCGACCGAGTGGCGATAGGCAATGCGCGCGCGAAATTGATGCCCGTAAGCATACCCGAGGATCTCCCCATTTTCTTCGGCGACAAAATACGGGTAATTCCCGGAGAGAGTTTCGCGGATACGTTTTTCCATTTCCGCAGCATCTATCTGTTCCAGCTCAAAAGTCGCGATGGATGTTTCTATATAGTAATTGTAAATTTCCGCGATCATTGCGGCGTCGGCCAATACAACGGAGCGTATATTCATGACGGACGATTTTACCTTTATACGTTTGCCAGTGCCACTCGCGGCAGCAGACGGGTTTTGTCAGAACCGGGAGCGGTAGCGACCGGTGCTTTTTTGTTTTTTTCGTGTCGTTTCGTGTTATTTCGTGGTTACTTCTTAAAGCTTTTATTGATAAAAGCTGTAACCGCGAAAACACACCAAATTACACTAACTTCACTTCTCCCCCAAAACCGTCATCGTACTTCTACCCAAACCAAGCTATGATCATTTCCTCTGTTGCGTGCGGCAGGCTAACCACACGGTTTGGCCTGAGCACGCCGGGCCTGCCTGGCGGCCCGTGAGGTGAAGAAAGCTTTGCTTCTAAATCGCTATTGGCAACCCGCGCACGCCTGTCCCGCGGAGACCGTATAAATCAGATAGGCACAGCCGCTGCCGGTTTTTCTGTCAGTATTCTTGCTTGCAGGCGGGCTGTTATTTCACTCCTCAAAGAACTGGCTAAGCGTGTAATTCAGTATTCCATCTCTGCCTAAAAGCCACGGATGGCCGCCGCGCGCCGGAGTGCCGTCGCGAGTGAAAAGCATGCCGCCCGCAACAGAAGATCAAAAGCAGTAGTCAGTAATCAGTGGGCAGTTCAAAGTTACGCCTTTAGGCGTGAAAAACGTTGAACTCTCACGCCTAAAGGCGTAACTCTGAACCCGGAACAGGTGCGAACGCTGCCGCGTTCGTTGCGGACGAGCCGCCCGCGCTCCCAGAGTCAGTACTTTTTCAGTTCATTCCTGGCCACGGTTTCGACGTGGACCTCATCAGGCCCGTCGGCGATGCGCAGCGCGCGCGCCGCGATCCAAAATCCGGTCAGCGGAAAGGTCCTGCGAGACGCCGCCGCCACCGTGCGTTTGAATGGCGCGGTCGATGACCCGCAAAGCCATGCGCGGCACGACCGCTTTGATCATCGCTATCTCATTGCGCGCGGCTTTGCCGCCGGCGGTGTCCATCATCCAGGCGGTTTTTAGCACCAGCAAACGCGCCTGGTCGATCTCCGTTCGCGCTTCGGCGATCCAGTTTCTTACAACGCCCTGTTCGGCGATGGTTTTGCCGAAAGCTTCGCGCGATCTTGCCCGCGCACACATCAATTCCAGCGCGCGCTCCGCCGCGCCGATCTGCCGCATGCAGTGATGCACCCTTCCCGGCCCGAGCCGTCCCTGCGCGATCTCGAACCCGCGCCCCTCGCCGAGCAAAAGATTTTCGGCGGGCACGCGCACGCTCTCGAAAACGACTTCGGCGTGGCCGTTCGGCGCATCGTCGAAGCCGAAAACGTCGAGCAGCCTTTCGACCCGCACGCCCTCTGCCTCCATCGGCACCAGTATCATCGACTGCTGCAAATGTTTCGGCGCGTTTTCGTCGGTCTTGCCCATAAAGACCGCCAATTTACAGCGCGCGTCGCCCGCGCCGGTCGTCCACCATTTGCGCCCATTTAAAATGTAACTGTCGCCGTCGCGTTTGATCGAGGCGCGGATATTGGTCGCGTCGCTCGAAGCCACGTCCGGCTCCGTCATCGCAAAACAGGAGCGGATCTCGCCCGCCAGCAGCGGTTTCAACCACTTTTCCTTCTGCGCTTCGGTGCCGTATTTCCAGAGCACTTCCATGTTGCCCGTGTCCGGCGCCGAGCAGTTAAAAACTTCCGCGGCCCAGACCACGCGCCCCATCATTTCCGCCAGCGGCGCGTATTCCAGATTGGATATTCCCGAAAGCTCCGGCAAAAACCAGTTCCACAGGCCGGCGGCTTTCGCCTTCGTCTTCAGCTCTTCCATCAGCTGCGAAGGCTGCCAGCGGTCGCCGGAATTTATCTCCTCGTAATAGCGCGTTTCGTTCGGGTAAATATGCGCGTCCATAAACTCGGACAAACGCGATTGCAGTTCTAAAGTTTTTGCTGAATAATCGAAATCCATCAGGTTTAATAAACCATAAAGACCGAAAGAACACAAAGATAATTAATTATTAATTGGAAAACAAGATGTGATCTCTTATGACCGAAACTTCAAATATCCGGCCGGGAGAAGAATTAAATATTCAGCATCTGACTGAATATTTAAATTCGCAATTGCCGGAAGCCGCCGGTGACCCGTCTATCGAACAATTCCCCGCCGGAAGCTCGAACCTTACATATTTAATTAAGGCCGGCAATAAAGAATTCGTGCTGCGCCGCCCGCCGTTCGGCAACCAGGTCAAAACCGCGCACGATATGAATCGCGAGTTTCAGGTCCTCTCAAAATTGTCCAAAGTTTATTCGCCCGCGCCGGCGCCGCTGCTTTTTTGCGCCGATGAAAATGTGATCGGCGCGGAATTTTATTTGATGGAAAGAAGGCGAGGCTTGATAATTCGCGGCCAGGCTCCGCCGGAACTAGAGCGTTCTTCCGAACTGCAAAAAAAAGTCTGCGAAAGTTTTATCGATAATCTCGCGGCGCTGCATTCGCTCGATTATGAAGCGGCCGGTTTGGGCGATCTGGGAAAGCCGGAAGGATACAATCGCCGGCAGGTCGAAGGCTGGACGAAACGCTACTTCAACGCCAAAACCGGCGAGTGGCCGGAACTGGAAAGCGCGATCCAGTGGCTTGGGCAAAACATCCCGCCGGAAAGTGGGGCGGCCCTGATCCACAACGATTACAAATTCGACAATGTAATGCTCGACCCCGCCGACCTGACCAGGATCACCGCCGTGCTGGATTGGGAAATGGTCACGGTCGGCGACCCTTTGATGGACTTGGGAACGACGCTCGGTTACTGGATGTCGGGAGAGGTGCCCGCCTCGATGCGCGAGATGCCTTTTAACCCGCGCGTGCTGATGGAAAATATTTCACGCCGCGAACTCGCCGAACGTTATGCCGAAAAATCCGGGCGCGACGTTTCGAACCTGCTTTTTTATTACGTCTTCGGCACGTTCAAGATCGCTGTCATCGCGCAGCAGATCTACGCGCGTTATAAAAGAGGTTTTACCAAAGACGAACGTTTTGCTTCATTCAATAGCTTCGTCGCGGCGCTGGGAAAGATCGCCGCGAACGCACTGGAAAAGAAAACGGTCTAATCTTCGAACACAACCACGCGCTGGCGTTCGCGGTTGACTTTCAACTGCAAAACATCCGGGCGTGAATAATGCCCGGTCACATCGATCAGTTGTCTTTCCTCGCGCACGCGTTTGTGATCTATCTCCGCCACTAACAATTTTTCTTCGCCGACCAGCGGCTCGATGATCCATTCGCCGTCCGGCCCGGCCAGGCAGGTTCCGCCGTCGGTCAGCACGTCGGGCGCATTCTCCAGAATTTTATCGAGGTGGATAGTACCGGAGGGAAAATCCGTTTTGCGCATCAGGTTGCAGACCGAAGCCACATAAGAGCGCGATTCTTTGGCGATGAACTGCGTGATGTCATGCGTGTTGCGGCGGCTGCCGGGAAAGACGCAAATGTGAAAGTCCTCACCCTGCGCGTAAAGCGCGGTGCGCGCCAGCGGGTTCCAATTCTCCCAGCAGTTCAGGCCGCCGACGGTGAACGCGCCGGCCTTGTGCACGCGCAAACCGTTGCCGTCGCCCATCGCCCACGCCAGGCGCTCTTCATAGGTTGGCACCAGCTTGCGCTGCACTGAGCGCACCTCGCCCGATCGGTCTATGAAAACCAGCGATGCAAAAAGGCTGTGGCCGCTGCGCTCCGGCGGGCGCTCGATAATGCCGAGGTACACGGCGATCCCGCGCTGCCGCGCCAGGTCGCAAACGCCCTGCAGATCGCCGCGCTCGATCTGCACCGACTGGTTCATGTATTCGGCGTGGAATTCTTTTTGCAGCGGCGAATTAAAAACCGCGCCGCCCGTCAGTTCCAGCCAGAAAGGATAACCCGGCACGGTCGCTTCGCCGCCGACCGCCACGATCTCGCAGCCTTTATCCGCGGCTTCGCTGACCGACGCTAAAACTTTCGCCAGGGTCTCTTCGCGTTTAAACCAAACCGGCGTGATCTGCGCCAAACCGATCTTTAAAATGTCCATAGCCGCTATCCTAGCATGAAAGGCGCCCGTTTTGAGTCCCGCCTTCAGGCGGCTGGATCGAGATTTGGATTGTGTTTTTTTAGTGTTGTTTCTTGTGAATTCGTGGTTCTTTCTTATTATGTAAAGAAGAGTAACCACGAATATCACGAAGAAAGGCAGTCCGAGACTTGTCTATACTAACTCTGACCTCTGATATCTTCTATTTCCCCACATACAGTTCGGGAAATTTTTTACGCAGTTCTTCCAGCTTTGGCATATCGTAGGTAACGATATAAAGATCGTCCGGGTTGTGGGCGAGGTAATCCTGGTGATAGTCCTCGGCTTCGTAAAACGCTTCGAGCGGGACGAGCTGGGTGACGATCGGGCGCGAAAAAACTTTGCTTTTTGTTAACTCATCGATATAACTCCGGGCCAGCCGCTTTTGCTCTTCGCCGGAGAAAAAAATGGCGGAGCGATATTGCGTGCCGGTATCGGGCCCCTGGCGGTTAAGTTCGGTCGGGTCGTGCGCGACGGAAAAGAACACCTTCAGCAGCTGTTCATACGAAATTTGCGCGGGGTCGTAAGTAACCTTGACCGATTCGGCATGCCCGGTGTTGCCCCGGCCGACCATGTCATATTTGGCCGTTTTGGCCTGCCCGCCCGCGTACCCGGATCGCACGTCGGACACTCCCTTTACATGTTCGAACACGGCTTCGACGCCCCAAAAACAGCCCCCGGCAAAGACGGCGGTTTGCTTGCCTTTGACGGCCGGCGAAGAAATTTTAACAGCAGGTTTCGGGGTGGGCGAAGCGGAAGCGGCGGTCGTCGCCGGGCTGCCGCCTACATTACAGGCCAGCGTGCCGCTAAAGAAAATGACGGAAAGGAGCAAAACAAAATACTTTGACATATTTATTACCTTCATAAGTATTACTTTCGTTTTTCGCGCAGAAACGGATCTAACTATACGTTAGATGCTTTGAAAGTCATTTTATTCCCGAAATAAGTAGCGTCCTAATCTGAGGCAAGTTTTCTACCGGGGCGCGGACGGCTCGTCCGCTGCTAAAGTTCAGAGTTACGCCTTCAGGCGTGAAGCATTTAAGACCTCACGCGTAAACGCGTAACTCTAAACTGCGGGACGAGCCGTACGCGCTCCCAGCAAAAATTCCACCTGTGACTTAAGAGCTTTTTTGGCTTCGGGTAAAAACCCGAGCATCATAAAATCGTGAAATGCGTCAGGATATTCCTCGTATTTAACATCGACCTGTGCCGCCAGGCACTTCTGGTAAAACTTCCGGCAGTCCCACATGAGCAGGTCGGCCGTGCCCGTCTGGATAAGCGTCGAAGGCAGTCCCGCGACGTCGCCGAACAAGGGCGAGATCAGGGGATCTTTCGGATCGCCCGCCGCAGTGTATTCGCGGGCGGCGGTCAGAAGCCTTTTGACGGTCATCATCGGGTCTTTGTGTTCATTTAGATTTATCTCCGGATTTTGCAAAGTGAGATCGACCCACGGCGACATCAGAAGCAATTTTTCCGGCAAGGACCTGTTCATTTCCTTTAGCTTTAAGGCCGCCCCGACCGCCATCCCCGCGCCGGAACTATCACCGAGAAAAAACCAGTCTCCCGGCGGATCAAGCTCCGAAACTACCCCGATCACATCGTCCAGGCCCGCCGGAAACGGGTGCTGGGGCGCCATCCGGTAATCTATCACCAGCGCCGCCATCCCTGTCATCCGGCTGATGCCGGCGATGTAATCCCAATGCTCCTTGACCGGGCCGAAGTAATATGCGCCGCCGTGCAGGTAAACCAGCACGCCGTTTTTAGCATTCGCTTCGTCTATCCAAACACAATTTACCCCGCCTATCTCGACTTTTCTTGATCGCGCCGCATATCGCTTCGGCGGGCCGGGCAGACTCAGCTTTTTCTGGGTTTTCAGGCTGTCGAGCTCGTCTTCCTTGCGAAAAACTATCCGCACATACAGCTTCGCGATCGTGTTTTGAATGCTCACAAATTAGCTTCTCTTTTCAATTCGTTCTCCGCGGCGATATAACCGAAACTCGCCCATTGATTACCGCCGGTTATTTGCCGGAATATTTTTACAGCTTCGGAGCGTTCGCCATTGTACAAGAACCAGTTACCCAGGCCATAGCCTAGCGAAGCGCTGCCGAGGGTGTCGGTATTTGTTTCGATCTCGCGCAGCATATCCGCAGCTTTAAATTTCCCCTGGTATAATTTGACCAGTTTGTAATAATCGTCGTTTTCGATTATCTCCAGTCCGTCCCCGACGGGTTCTATGGCTTTCCGCGCTTCTTTTTCCCTGCCCATGCGCCGCAGAGTCATATAAAGCCAGTGCACAGTGGCGACCAGCATATCGGGATTTTTCGACACCTTGATACATTCCTTATAAGCGCTCAGGGCATTCTTAAGATCGCCTTTCAGATAATAAGCCAACCCCAGGTGATACCAGATGTTCGACTGCAAAGTGCTGGTCGGAATATTGCGCGCGTTCGGCAAGCCGTCCGGCTCTATCTCGTCAGGTTTGCCTTTGATCAGTTTCGCCGCTTTTTTAAGATCTGCGATCGCATCGTCAAAACAGCGCAGCGTAATATAACGATGCCCGCGATGACGGTAAATTCTGGCGTCATTTGGAAACTTTTCGACAGCAATATTAAATATTTTTAACGCTTCCTTATAGCCGCCTAAATACGCGGTCCGCCGGGCGTACCAGATGACCGCATCGGCATCGTTCGGAGTTTTATCAAATTGTATTCTGGCTTCACCCAGCTTTTCCAGGTAAGTTTTCTTCGCCGTATCTGAAAGCACCGGCGGAACGGTTTTCGCCAGATCCGGGCATTCCTGTGCTGCGGCAAAGGAGTTGAAAGCAAAAACACAGATGAAGCCTATCAAAAGATTTTTCATGGCGAAATTCTAGCAAATTTTCAGGCGCATCAACGAATATCCCCCGTTCCGCCTTTCTCTGGCGGTGTGGTAAATTAACCTGATGCTAAACTCATACACTTATTCGCTGCCGGATGAAATTGGAGTCATCGTCAGCCAAAAATTGTCAAAATGGCGCGATGAGAATAAAGTTTCCCGCATTTGGGCGCGGGACGCGAGTGTCTGGACGAACGACGACGAAGGTAAATGGCTGGGCTGGCTTGATATTGCCGCAGAAGAGTTAAGCGATCTGCAGAAATACCGTGATTTTGCCGCGGAAGTGAAAGAGTTTGACGACGTGGTTTTGCTCGGCATGGGGGGCTCTTCGCTTGGCCCGGAAGTGCTGGCAATAACATTTGGCGTCGGCAATTTTCACGTGCTCGATTCGACCGTTCCGGCGCAGGTGAAAACGGTTGAAGGCAAAGTAGATCTGGCAAAAACTCTTTTTATCGTCGCGAGCAAAAGCGGCTCGACGCTGGAGCCGAATTGTTTCAAGCAATATTTTTACGAGCGGGTGGCGGAAACAGTCGGGCGCGAAAATGCGGGCAAACATTTTGTCGCCATCACCGACCCGGGATCGAAAATGCAGCAGGTGGCTGAAGCCGACGGCTTTCGCCGGATATTTTACGGAAAGCCTGAGATAGGCGGGCGTTTTTCCGCGCTTTCGGTTTTCGGAATGGCGGCGGCCGCGGCGATGCAGCTGGATGTGGAAAATTTTCTCGCCAGCGCGCAGGAAATGGCCGAGGCGTGCAAATTGCAAAACCCGGAAGAAAACCCGGGCGCGCTGCTCGGGATCATTTTAGGCGTCTGCCAGCAAAACGGGCGCGACAAACTCACCATTTTTACTTCCCGGGAAATTTACGACGTCGGCGCATGGCTCGAGCAGCTGGTGGCGGAATCGACCGGGAAAAACGGCGTTTCGATAATTCCCATTGACCGCGAACCCGTTTTGAGTCCCGTCTTTAGACGGCCTGAGCCGCGTGAACGCGGGACTCAAAACTTTTATGGCAGCGACCGCATTTTCGTTCACCTGAAACTTAAAGACGGCAAAACGGATGACGAAACCTTGTCCGCTTTGAGCCAGCTCGAAAGATCGGGACACCCCGTTATAACTATCGAGATCCATGATGTGATGAATCTCGGGCAGGAATTTTTCCGCTGGGAATTTGCCACGGCCGTGGCTGGCGCTATCATGGGCATCAATCCATTCAATCAGCCCGACGTGGAATCCGCCAAGATCGAAGCGCGCAAAATTACCGAGGAATACGAACGGACCGGAGCGTTGCCGGCGGAAATACCGTTTTTTGAAAGTGAGGGCGTGCAGCTTTTCACCAATGAGGCCTATACGGCCTTTCTTAAATCAGGAGCGCATGAAGAAAGTTTTAAAGAATACCTGCGAGTTCATATCGCAAATATCGCGGACCACGATTATTTTGCCTTGCTCGCTTACGTTGAAATGAACGCGGAAAATGAAAACTTGCTGCAGGAAGTGCGCGGCGAACTTCTGCAAAAGCATAATGTGACCACTTGTCTCGGTTTCGGGCCGCGTTTTTTGCATTCCACCGGGCAGGCGTATAAAGGCGGCGCCAATAACGGCGTATTTCTACAAATTACCTCCGATGACGAATTCGATCTGCCCGTGCCCGGGCAAGCCTATACTTTCGGCGTGGTCAAAGCGGCACAGGCGCGGGGCGATTTTCAGGTTTTGCTGGACAGAGGCAGAAGGGCTCTGCGCGTACATCTGGGCGCCGATGTAAAAAGCGGTTTGAATAAAATCCTGTCCGAGTTAAAAATTTGAATTCTTAGCTCTTTCTTTGCGGGCTTTGCGCCTTTGCGTGAGAAAATTTCACGCAGAGACGCAAAGAGCGCAAAGAAAATCAATTTACTTTTAATATCGGGGTCGCCGCTTTAATTCCCGATCTTTAACAGATGCGTCTGCATTTGCTGCTGGTTGATGCTCGCGCTCAGCTGCCCGCCGTTAACTATTGCGGGGCCGATCGTCGTTTCGATATGAGTGATCTTTTCCGCCGACGTGATCGGCGACGAGAGCGTCAAAATATAAGTGCCCGCCGAATTTCCCTGGTTCCAGACACGCGCCACGATCCCGCGGCCGATCCCGTCCTCGGCCGGTTTTAACGCCCAGAGCAGCACATTCGGATCGGAGATCTGCAGGAAGGAAAAATTATTTGCGGGATAAGGGCGCGCTTGGGTGCCGGTGCCCTCGATCATCCCGGTAACGAAAGGGTTCTGGTGTTCAAGGGCGAATTTCATCGCGCTTGTTTGATCGAAAGCGCCATGCGTTTGCAGGGCAAATCTCTGGGTAAAGAACGTGTCGCCGCCCTGATTCGGGATCCCGAGGCTGCTGCCGTCGATCTGGCCGCCGCTGAGAACGTTGAGCTGCGGTGTGGCCGTGTCCAAAGAGGAGGTCGTGCTAAAACCGAGCTTCATAAAATATGCGTCCGCGTTCGATAGCGTTATGCCGAAATTATTCGCGGCGCCGTCGCTGATGTCGGCAAAATGATTCATCGTCAGCCAATCGTACCGGGCGTTTTTCGGCGAATAATGCCCGCCGTTCGCCAACAGCTTGCCCCGGATGACGGCGCCCACTTCCTCGTGCCAGACGTCGGGCGAATTTATATCGAAGGAATAACTCCATGTTTTTACGTCGCCGAAATTCTGCGTGATCTCGTTACCGACATCCACCCGGTTCGAGTTACGAAAAAGTGTAACTCGCGTCGTGTGGCTGAGCGGGCTGGAAGAAACGGCCCTCAGCGTAACGCTCACCGGCCCGGCATTTTCAACCGCCAATTGCCCGCTGCGGTTGCCGCCGAGATCGTTTAGAACCCTGCCGCCGATCGTGCGGACGGTTTCGCGGTTGCCGCGCGTTTTGTCGACCAGGCTCGTGACCGCGCCGTCGCTTGCCAGCGTCAGGCGATAAAAATTATTTTCGATAGTGCTGCCGTTCACCGTCGCCGCGTTCGTATAGCCCGCGCCCACTCCCGGCCGGATCTCGAAAACTTTGTAGCCGGCGGATGGAACATTTTCCGCCAGGATGCGCAGCACCTTTCGGTTGCCGGACCGCATGACCTGTGAAGGAACTTCGAGGCCGGTCGAAACGTCGATCACGCGGACCTTCCGGTTCAGCCGCATTGGAATATCGGCATAGTCCGTCCGCGCCCAGCTCAGCGGGTTAAAAACATAGAACCGCTCTTCGCTCCCGGCGCGCGAAATTTGTTTGGCGAGCTCGAGCCGCGCGTCCTCGTGGAGCTTGTTCACATAAGCGGTCACTTCCTGTTCGACCTGGCGGCTCCAGTTTGCCCGCGCGGCGCGCGAAATATGCCCGTCGGCCGTCCAGTCGTGCTCAAAATAAAGGCCGAGGTCGAGCATCGCCTTATCGCGTTCGGCAATGCGTGAATCCATAAAAGCCGGAACCTGGAGCGAAACCAGCGTGGCCATTGCCTCGGCGCTGCGCAGTTTTTCCGTGCTGCGTTTTATCCGGGCGGAAACTTCGGCCATCGACGCCACCAGCGCGTCCCATTCGTTTCCGTACGCGGCGGCAAATGTTTCCAAACCCGCCCCGTAATTCATTTCAAAATCGCGGAAAAAATCTTCCTGGTTAGAGACGATGATCCGCCGGTTGGCATTGGAATTCTGCTGGGCGATGGTGACGAATTCATCGCTCGTGTATTGCAGGTCATCTCCCCCGTCCCGCCCGAAGGCGCCGATTGCCGGGAAAGGGTACCGCGCCTGAAACGTCGCATTGTTTTCGGCAAAGGTGATGGACGACAGCGGGATAAAAGCTTCGGCATAGCCCCCATAACTCTGGTTGCTGCCGAAAAGCGAATTCCATTTCATCAGCACCCGGCTGCCGTCGCGCCCGCCGCAGTAATAAATTTCACGGTCGCGGTTATTGAGCTGGGTTACCTCCGTGGCGCAGCCGCACACTCCCTTCCAGCTGTACTTCGCACCCGCGCCCGCCCAGAGCGACGCGAGGCCGTAAGAATGCGTCTGATTTTCCATCGCGATGGCCATGGGAAAGCGCACATTGTGGCGGCGCTCGATCAAGCCCGGGTAATACATACCGCGCAGCACGGCCTCGGCCGGCGCACCGCCTTGAGTGAGCACCAGCGCGTTAAGCGGCACGCTCATGTGCCCGTCGCGGACGCGGTTGATAAACCGGTCGAACTGCGCCGGCGTGCGGTTTTTCTCGTACTCCCACATCCAGAGGCTGCCGTCGCAGGCCCAGCGCATCTGCGTGTCGGACGGGTTTGTCTGCGTCGCATCCATTTTGTTCAGGTAATAATCGGTCATCGTGAGAAACGCCTGGCGGTAAGTGGGACCGTCGGCGATCCAGTAATAATCGGTGTGATCGTCCGGCGCGATGTAAAAGCGTTTTTGCTGGGCAAACGCGCCCACCGGCGCGCACAAAGCCGCGAGAAACACCGCCGCGAAGATCCTGCTCATCCGAATCCGTAAATTGAACATAAGCTTTAATTTGAACACACTGGTACCGCTGAATGTATAAAGAAAAAAAGCGAACGTTTTTCCAACATTCGCTTTTATTTATGCGCAATATTTTTTATCGGACGGCCAGCTTAAATATGTGCGGCCTCTTTATTTAGCCAACCGCATTTCGGCAACGCTGGTAACAAATCCGCTGTCGGGGATTTTGACCCAACTGCTGTTGAGCTTTGCCCGGATATATAACATTTGGTCCGTTCCTACCCCGAGGATGGTTCCATCTTGCAAAACGGTGACGGCGATGACCGATCCGCTGTTCGCAACTTTGACCCAGTTGCTCTTTAGCGACGCCCTCGTATACAGGGAATTATCGTTCCCGACCCCCAGCAGCGTTCCGTCCATCATAGTGGCGATGCCGATGACCGATCCGCTATTCGGAACCTTGATCCAGCTGCTGCTGACAGGATCCCATGTATACAAGACTTTATCCGGCTTGACGCCTACTATCATGTTAGTAGGCAAACTGGTCACGGCGATGATGGACCCGCTATTCGGGATCTTGACCCAGCTATCGGTCAATGTCGTCCGCACATGTAAAAAATTATCAGTCCCGACTCCGAGGATCGTTCCTTGCCGCAAAACGGCAACTGAGGTGACCAGTCCACTATTCGGAACTTGGACCCAGGGGCTGGCCAGCGTCGCCCGTGTATATAAAAATTTATCCGTTCCGGCACCCACAAGCTGTGCCGTATTCGGAAGGGCAGCCGTAAGCATAGCCGTTGTAAGAGTGTTAAACCCCTGTGCCGTTTTTTCAGATGTCTGGGGAATTTGGATCGTAGGATAAAAGATTCCGGCCTGGCGGAAGGGTTCAAAGTTTTTGCAAACTTTTTCCAGCGCGATCCTTACCCTATCAAGATCGGCCAGGTCCGGCGTATAACGCGGGGTGTAAACAGGGTTTGGTGAAAAGGATGTGTCATACGCATCTATCTGTGCCCGGATCAGGCTGAGCAAATAATGCCGCGGTGAATTAGCGGCCGTGCCGGACATATTAATTTGATGAAAGTATGCCCCCTTTTTTGAATTGTTCCAGGCTGAGTCGTCGCTGCCGCCCTGAGGCGTGTAATTTGCCAGAAATGTCCCGGGCTCGCGGCCCAGTCCCTGTTTTAAGAACGTACGCGCGTACACGATCCCGTCTTCGAGATTCATTAGCGCGGCGACAGGGTCAAAAGGAGGCCGGTCAGGATGATGTCCATCCTTTGCGTGGCCGGTCGGCGTATTGTAAGTGATGTAATTGTTTCGGGAGAGATGTCTGGAATCGTAGCTGGTAGTGGCCACTCCCATTATCGTGTCGTAATGATGCCGGTGCGCCCAGGTATCTTGCTGGTAATGGAAGAAAACACCGAGCCGGATAAGTTTATTGCGCAAGGTGGTTTCTTTGAGCGCATCCTGAAAGAGCTGATCTCTTCTGGCGAGTATCCCTGTTGCATTCATGTCGCCCCCCCGGTCAAGAGCGTGCCACATCCATTGACTCGCTACCGACGCAGCGTCTATGCCCATAGGTGAAGTGCCGTTGGAATCGTCCATCCCCTGATCGGCCGCGGCAACTATCATTGCCTCCTGGGGAGTAAATCCCACCGAACGGCATATTACGTACGTCATGATAAAGTGGGTATCTTCTTCATAGGCAAACGCCGGTATTGAAAATACAAATACGACGGCGGCAATTGTGAGAAGGCGGATAAATCGGAAAACAAGGGTTTTTGTGGGTTTCATTATTTCTTTCCTTCCTTTTCAGTGGGTTGACCCATGGTAATTAACGACAAAAATTGACAGAAACGCCAAAAAGCCTGTCAAGTCTTGCACAACGAACTACTTTGGATTTTTTTTATTTTCTGAGGCGAAGTGATTATATACGAAAACCAGTCCGGGGAAATAAAAAAGGCGCTCCCTAAGGAACGCCTTTATGAAAAATTTCCCGCGAACTATACCCCGAGCGTTTCGAATTCCTTCGCCTCGTCCTCTTCGACGAGATAAGGCGTTTTCTCCGGCGCGTCTATATCTTCGGATACTATCTTTGCGATCACCGGTAAGCTGAGCGAGCGGGTCTTGCCGATGCCGGGCACCTCCTTGCCCTTGGCATAAACGGCGTGACGGCCGTGGTCCTGGTACCATTCCGAAAGCGAAGCGGTCTTGTGCATTTCCTCGATGATCTGCCGCCAGCCGACGCCCGTGTTGTAGGCGCAGAATGAAACCTCGCCTTCCTGCGTGCCGTAGGGTATCACGCACATTTCGGTGCGGCGAAAATCGTAATTGAAAAGGTCCTGGAACCACATTCCCTCGACGCAAAGAACGCGCCAGTTGTCTTCTTCATCACGTGTCTGCATCCGGTCGTTGCGGTCGGAATTGGAATTTGCCGACGACGGTTTGAAGAGATTCAATATCTGCGAGATCGGAAAGCCCTGCGGCGCTTTGGAAGCGTCATAGTTGCGCATGATCGTCATCGCGAGCTGCGCCATCGTCAGTTTATTTCCGCGCGCCGTATCGGTGATCACGGCCACGTCTTTCATAAACTGCTCGTAGTTGAAAAAGTCGAACAGCGAGGTCATATCGCCCGACTTTTTATTGACCACGACGAGCGTAAAAATTCCGCAATTCGGGTGGCAGTTGCATGAAGACCAGCCCCACGGCGCGTCCGCGCCCTGCAGCATGTCCATCACCGAAGTGAAAGCCGAATAACTGGAAAGCGGGAACCAATCGCGCAGCGGCTCGAGTGTTCCGTCCAACTGGTTTTTAAGATCGTGGGTCATTCCGGCGAGCGTGTAGCGCTGCTCGATGCGGTCCTTGTCCGAAATGTCTTCGTCGCGGCCGGTAAAAGAAACGGGCTGGAATGCGATGGTCTGAACTTTATCGATATTTTCGGCGGCGAATCTCACGATGTCGCCGATGCCGTCGTTATTGATCGTGTTGACGATCGTCGTGACCAAGAGTGACCTTGATTCCGACCGAGGCCAGATTTTCGATCGCTTTCAATTTTACGTCGAACAAATTGCCCACGCCGCGATGTTTATTCTTCTCTTCCGAAACGCCGTCGAACTGCAGGTAGACGCCGTGCTGTCCCGCTTCCTTGGCGGCTTTGCAAAACTCGATATCCTCGGCATAGCGAATGCCGTTGGTCGCCGCCAGGATGCGGTAAAAACCGATCTTCTTCGCATAAGCGACCGATTCCAAAAAGTGCGGCGCAATGGTCGGTTCGCCGCCGGAAAAAAGAATGATGATCTGCCGGCGCGGTTTGAACGAAATGGCGCGGTCTAAAATTGCCTTTGTGTCTTCGAACGTCGGTTCGTGGACGTAGCCTACCTGGTTGGCGTCCATAAAGCACGGGTTGCACATCATGTTGCAGCGGTTCGTCAGATCGACGGTCAGAACCGCGCCGCGCCCGAATTTAATATCGCTGGTGCCGTGATGATGAACGTGCTTGTCTTCGGCGGCTTTAAAATCGCGCCCGTAAAAAAGAGATTCGATGCGTTCGAGAAAAGCGGGATCGGTCGCCATCACGTCCACGAATTCGCCGTGTGTCGGGCAGGTCTTGCGCATCACCACCTGGCCGTTTTCTTCCACGATCTGCGCTTTGATCTCGCCCGGGTGCGAATTCATCAAAATTTCGAGCGGGATGGATTTGTTGATCACGCCTTCGCGCACCTGCTTGACGCAGGTCGGGCAAAGCGAGTCGGTTTCGCGCGGAAACCCCAGCGGCGGCGCACTGCGCTCGTAAGATTTGAGCAGCGGCTCGGCCGCCCATTTCGGCTTAATGGAAGCGCCCTCCGGCAGGGACCTATTAACCGCCTGGAATGCCTCTCCAACCGAGATCGGCGATCTTGGAAACGACCTTCGAACCGGCCATTCCCTTGCCTTTTCCCTCGCCTCTTCTGAAATTATCACTGAACATAAGTTTTTATTATAAATTCCTATTATTAAAAGTCACACTAATACACCTAATAAGTTATCAAATTTTAAGGGGTTTGGCTAGTTTTGGGAATGTAATGGTTTGTTTTTTATTTAGCACGTTTCAATGTGCTTTCCCCGAAGGGCTATTAGACCAGCCGTTCACGGCTGGGGACCGGGCGTAAAATTGTTGATCAAAGGGCGTTTCAACGTCCTTTCTTTTTGGCTTAAGCCGACAGATTTAAGCCGGTTGAAACGGTCTGGTATTTTATTTCCGATCCCTACCACGCGCTAAAGCGCGTGGCTATTCAAACACAGAAAAGACGGCTGAAGCTGCCTTATTATGCCGTTGACGTTTTTAATTCTCCGGCGGCGGCTTTGCCGCTCGATGTGCGGAAAAGCTCCGCTTTTTCCGAAAACCAGCTTGCTTAATTATTTTGCGGCTCCGCCGCCGCGTAAAAAACGGCGTCGGAGCCGCGTCGAAAGAAAAGCAGCCAAACGGAAAGGCAAAGCCTTTCCGCACATCGATGGGCAAAGCCCGAAAAACGCATCTTCATGCTTAAATTTACCGAAAATCCACGTTCCTTCAAAGATCATATTTCATGCGAGACGAACATTCTTTATAATCATTCCCGCGAGATCGCTATTTGAAAATTCGGCAGTTTAAAAATTACCAAAAATCCCAAAGCCGTGTTTCATTTTTGTTTCAGTGTTTCAGTTGCACAGGCTCCTGAATGAAACACCCAAAATCGCACCCAAGCTTACTAGAGTCAGACATTTAACTGTTTCAGGGGTGGAACACCGATGCTACTTCTTCCTTGGTATAAATTCCTTAATTATATTAAACACGGCGCCCATACCGATCGAGATCGTGCCGCTTTTGAGGCCGTTTTTATAGTTGAAGCGCGCCGGGTACCAGGCTTCGGCGGCGACGATGCTGGAGGTGTAAGTGCCGGCGATGTGCGGAAAGCCGAAAACTCTTTTCCCGTTTTTATCGCGCGCCGTCACGCTTGAGAGCAGCGCGTTTTTGATACGCGAACCGGGGTCTTTCTTTTGGCTGCGGTAATAACTGCTGTCGAGCTTAAAAGCCTCGTCTAGCCCGTAGGTGACGGTCCCTTTGATAATGCTTTTTCCCACGTTCGAGGCAAAGCGGCGCCCGAAACCGGGCCAGCGGTCGCCCCATTCCACGGGCGAATTCCGCCAGGTTGAGATGCCCGCGCTCGCTGCCTTCGTCGCCAAAGAAACGGGCCCGAACATGCCGTTGACATAACGCGTAAATCGCTTTTTCGCGGTCGGCCTGGTGTATGGGGTTTGCTGTGCCAGAGGTTTGTTAAACTTTATCCGAAATATCCGGAGAGGTTTTTTGTCCGGCGATCTGCTGTTCGGGCGATACAGCTTTTCTGCTGATCACCTGGGCGCTTGCGCAAAAAGCGGTTGCAAAAAACAGTGTAAAAAACAGTGTGAATTTCATTCGTCCTCCCTGGTCGCTCTAAGCTTCGCGAAGCCATTTTTCTATTTGACTCGCTTCGGCTCACTTTTTCAACATCGGCTGCAGCGCTTTATAGACGTTATCGGTCATTATTTTCTCGCCCTCGGCGTTGGGGTGAATGCCGTCGGGCTGGTTGAGCTTGGGATTTAGCGCCACGCCTTCGACCATAAACCGCAAAAACTCGACCTTGTGTTCCTTTGCCAGATCGTAAAAAGCGTTGATGTAATCGGCCTGGTATTGCGAGCCCATCGAGCGCGGCGAGAGCATCCCGCAGAGAAGGACCTTGACGTTTTTTGCTTTCGCCTTGCGGATCATCTTGTCCAGGTTCTGCTTCATCCGGGCCGGCGAAAGGCCGCGCAGCAGGTCGTTGGCGCCGAGTTCGATTATGATGATCTCGACGTTTTTCTGGTTCAACGACCAGTCGATCCGCTCGAGTCCCCCGGCTGTCGTATCGCCGGAAACGCCCGCGTTCAGCACTTCGTAATCGTAACCGTCGGCTTTTAATTTTTCCTGCAGCAGGTACGGGTAGCTTTCATTTTCAAGCAGCCCGAAACCGGCGGTCAGGCTGTCGCCAAACGCTACGATCTTGCGTTTGTCCGATTCGCTAAAACCCGGTTTTAAGTTGGCATTGGCGGACTGCCGCGCGATCTCTTTTTTGCAGGAGACCGACGTAAATAAAATAAAAGCGGTAATGATTAAAAAAATCTTTCTCATTTAATAAAACTCTTTGCGGCCTTTTGCGAAAAAACTTCGCGTTCTTTGCGGTTGAAAAAGCTTAACGCAAAGACGCTAAGGAGGCGCAAAGTTCGCAAACAATTTTGATGCCGAAAGCGGGCCACCCGTGCGCTTTTATATAAAAACGCTTTTTCGGCTATGATTGTTTTAGCAAAAATCTTTTGCGCGCGCCAATTTATGATCGAACTCAAAAATATCACCAAGACCGTGCGCTCCGGCGCGGAAAATCTGGACATCCTAAAAAACGTCACCTGCAAAATCCCGGCGGGGCAATTTGTGGCGGTCACGGGAGCTTCGGGCAGCGGAAAATCAACGCTGCTGGGTTTGATCGCCGGGCTGGACGCGCCCAGCCAGGGCGAGATCTTTATCGACGAGCAAAATATCACCAGCATGAGCGAGGATGGGCTGGCCGAGCTGCGCGGCGCAAAGATCGGTTTTATCTTTCAGTCGTTTCACCTGATCCCGAGCCTGACGGCGCTGGAAAACGTGCTGGTGCCGCTGGAAATAGTCGGCGCAAAAAATGCGCGGGCGCGCGCCGTTGAGCTGCTGGCCAGCGTCGAGCTGACCGACCGCGGGCATCACTACCCCTCGGAGCTTTCCGGCGGCGAACAGCAGCGCGTGGCCGTTGCGCGCGCATTTTCAAACAACCCGGCGATCCTGCTGGCTGATGAGCCGACCGGAAATCTGGATTCGCGCAACGGCAATCATATTTTTGAATTGATGAGCAATTTGCACAAGCAAAATAAAACCACACTAATCTTAGTGACGCACGAGACCGAACTGGCGCAAAAGGCCGAAAGAGTTATACGTTTGAAAGACGGCCGGGTCGAAGTGGACGAGATGAATTAAATGTCTGAAAATTCTTAATTGTTAATTTTTAATTATTAATTGTATAACTGAAAAATAATGAATAATTAGTTCGATCATACCGGGAAATCTCAAACCCGCGCTTGTTTTTTGTTTAACAAGTCAGTACCCTTGTCCCCAACTTCTTATGACCCTATGAGATGCCCCTTTTGCACACATTTGGAAGACCGCGTCGTAGATTCCCGCGAATCTAAGGACGGCGAATCCATCCGCCGCCGCCGCGAATGCCTGAAATGCGGCCGGCGTTTTACCTCTTACGAAAGGATCGACGAGATCCCTTACCAGGTGGTGAAAAAGGACGGGCGCCGCGAGCCTTTCGAACGCCAGAAGATCATGGGCGGTTTGATGCGCGCGGCGGAAAAACGCCCGATCGCCCTTGTTAAGCTCGAAGCTGTCGCCGACGCCGTGGAAAAATACGTGCACGATTCCGCCGACCGCGAACGCCATACCAGCAAGATCGGCTCCATCATAATGCGCCGCCTGAAGGAACTCGACAAAGTGGCTTACGTGCGCTTTGCTTCCGTGTACCTTGAGTTTGAAGACGTGACGGAATTTATGAGCGAGCTGAAAACCCTGGTCAAGCGCAAGGCTGAAGTTAAAGAAAAACCTAAAAAATAATTTGTTAGATGTCAGAGGTTAATATCAGAGTATAGTAGCCTTTGCAGTTTTCGTGTTGTTTCATGTGATTTAGTGGTTCCTTCTTATACCAAAAGTAAAGTAACCACGAGACCACACTAAACAACACTAAAAAGCCAAATCTCAAAACCCCGATCCAAAATCTAAAATCGGCACGGCTAGTCATTCCCGCCCATTCTTTGTAACATAATAGCTATGGCAGAAAAGACCGAAGAATTTGTTGAAAAATTCGACGCCTCGGAAATCGAAGAACCGCACCTGCAGATCCCGGAATCGCTGCCGGTGCTTCCCCTTCGCGACATCGTGATCTATCCGTTCATGATCGTTCCGCTGTTTGTTTCGCGCGACCGATCGATCCGCGCGGTTGACGAAGCTCTGAGCAAAAACCGGATGATCATGCTGGTTTCGCAAAAGGACGTCGATAAGGAGGAGCCGGGGCAGGAAGATCTTTACAGGGTCGGCACGGTGGCGATCATCATGCGGATGCTGAAGCTGCCCGACGGGCGCATCCGCATTCTGATACAGGGACTTTCACGCGCGCGGGTTGATCGACGTTAACGTGAACGCCGATTACTGTAAAGCTAAAGTCACGCCGATTTCCGAGCCGCTGGCGCCGGAAAATTCTTTGGAGGTCGAAGCGCTGGTGCGAAACGTCCGCGGCTCGATGGAGCGAGCCGCCAATCTCGGCAAAAATATCTCGCCCGAAGTGCTGGCGATCATCGCAAATCTCGACGACGCCGGCCGGCTCGCCGATCTTTCGGCTTCAAATCTCGAACTAAAGGTCGAAGACGGCCAAAGCGTGCTGGATATTTTCGACCCGATCGCTGCGGCTGCGGCGCGTCAACGATCTGCTCAGCAAAGAGATCGAGGTCCTGACCGTTCAGCAGGAGATCAACACGCAGGCGCGCGCCGATATCGACCGCTCGCAGCGCGAATATTTTCTGCGCCAGCAGTTAAAGGCGATCCAGGCCGAACTCGGCGAAGGAAACGAGCTTTTTGAAGAGATCGAGCAATACCGCGACAAGATCCTGAAGTCGCCAAAATGCCCGAAAATGCCGAAGAAGAAGCGCTGCGCCAGCTTAAAAAACTCGAGCGGATGCATCCCGACACGGCCGAAACCGCGACCCTGCGAAACTGGCTCGACATAATGACCGACCTGCCGTGGTCGAAAGCGTCGAAAGACAATCTCAATCTGAAAAAAGCGGAAAAGATCCTGAGACGAAGACCATTACGGGCTCGAACGCGTCAAGGAACGCATCATCGAAGCGCTGGCGGTGCGCAAGCTGAAGGAAAAGCCGAAGGGGTCGATCCTTTGCCTCGTCGGCCCGCCGGGCGTCGGTAAAACGTCGCTCGGGCGCTCGGTCGCGCGGGCGCTGAATCGAAATTCGTGCGGCTTTAGCCTCGGCGGTCTGCACGACGAAGCGGAGATCCGCGGCCATCGCCGCACCTATGTCGGCGCGATGCCGGGCAGAATAATTCAGGCGATCCAGCAGGCCGGGACCAATAATCCGCTGATCATGCTCGACGAGATCGATAAGGTCGGCGCGGATTTTCGCGGCGACCCGTCGTCCGCGCTGCTCGAAGTGCTCGACCCGGAACAAAATTTCGCTTTTCGCGACAATTATCTGGCGTTACGTTCGATCTCTCGAACGTGATGTTCATGACGACGGCGAATATTCTCGATACGATTCAGCCGGCGCTGCGCGACCGGATGGAGATCATTCTCCTCTCCGGCTATACCGAAGAGGAAAAGCTCGAGATCGCCCGGCGGCATCTTGTGCCGAAGCAGATCGAGGAAAACGGCCTGGAAAAGGACGACGTGAAATTCGACCGCACGGCGCTGGCGAGATCATTATCGGCGAATATACGCAGGAAGCCGGCTTGCGCCAGCTCGAGCGCGAGATCGGCAAGGTCTGCCGCAAGGTCGCCCGCCGAAAGGCCGAGGACAAGCCAATTTCGAAGCGGTCAAGATCGTACCGCTGAAAACCTGCAAGAACTTTTTGCGCGCGCCGAAGATCTTCACCGAAGGGGCGCTGAAAAAAGACCAGATCGGGACCGTCACCGGGCTGGCGTGGACGGCCGTCGGCGGCGACATCTTGTTTATCGAGGCGATCAAGACAAAGGGCAAAGGCAAGCTGCGCTTGACCGGCCAGCTGGGCGAAGTGATGCAGGAATCGGCGCAGGCGGCGTTTTCTTATGCAAAGGCCCGGGCGAAGGAGCTCGGGATCGACGAAGACGATTTTCGACAAATACGACATCCACGTCCACATCCCGGAAGGCGCGATCCCGAAAGACGGTCCGTAGCGCCGGCATCACGATGGCAACGGCGATCGTTTCGGTGCTTTCCCAGCGCCCCGTGCGTAAAGACGTGGCGATGACCGGCGAGATCACTTTAAGAGGCAACGTTTTGCCTATCGGCGGAGTCAAAGAAAAGATCCTGGCGGCGCGGCGTGCACGTATAAAAACAGTGATTTTCCCGGAACCGAATAAACGCGATCTGGAAGATTTGCCTCAGGAAGTTGGAGAGGATTTGAACTTTATATTTGTAGAGAACGTCCGGCAGGTGTTCCGCGAAGCTTTACTTCCGGTGGATGCGCCCGTTGATAAGGCAAAGAGCCGTGCCGGCGCTTCCGCCTAAAACAGGCCCGAACAAAGTTTGACACAGTATTTACCGATGTGATACGCTCAATAGACGCTTATCCGTTCATATAATAACCAATCTAATATGGAACTTTTCATGTGTTAAGGCGTTAGACTTATAAGCCGGATAATTTCAATAAGCGATAAAACCTAATAGGATAATTCAATAATTTAATAAAGATGACCAATTATTTCCCCCGAATTTCAGCAGCAATCATAGCGATTCTTTTGTCGAGTTCTGCCCTGTTCGCGCAGCAGAGCGTGGTCTCCGGGCTGCGTTCCGTGCCGAATGAAGCCGCCAAGGCCGAAGGCAGGATACAGGATGTTCTCTCTAAATCCGAGAAATCCTTCAAACAGGGATTGTTAAACCTGAAGGACAACAAACGCCCGCAGGCGCGCGACGATTTCGATCATTCGGTAGAGGCTTTCCTGCTCTCCGGGATCAACGTCCGCAGCAGCGCTACCCTGCAGAAGTGTTATTCCGAGCTGATCGAAACCGTCTACCGGATAGAGATTCCTTCAACTCAGACGCCGGAGATCAAAGGGCTTGCCCTGACCTGCGGTTGGACGCTGGAAAATGAATACGGCGACATCGCGGTCGCCCTGCAGCAGCCGACGGTGAATACACAGCCCGCAGTCGACAGCAGCGCCCAGATCGCTTCGGTGGGCAACAACCAGCTTCCCCTGGCGTCGGCGCCCAAACGGGCTTTTCGGAGCAGAAATTCGAAGCTTCACCGCTCGATGAACTGGCCAAACTTGAACTGAACGCGATCGAACAAAATGTTGACACACCCGAAGCCAAGGCTTCCGAGCAGTACATTAAAGTTGCTGTTTCGCGCGGCTCGCTCGGTTTCAATTTCCAGTTCCACGCCAATATTCAGCAATTTATTAATTATTACCAGGGACGCGGGCGCGCCACCATGGAAACCGGGCTTTACCGCTCAGGTATGTTCATGCGGATGGCGCGGCGCATTTTCCGTGAAGAAGGCGTGCCGGAAAACATCGCCTGGCTCGGACAGGTAGAAAGCGCCTGGAAGCCGACGGCTCATTCGTGGGCGGCGGCCGCCGGGCTGTGGCAATTCATTCCCGGCACCGGAGCGAGATTCGGGCTGCGGCAAAGCGCTTATGTCGACGAGCGGCAAAGTTTTGAAAAAGCTACCCGCGCTTCCGCTCAGTATCTCAAGTTTTTAGCAAACCGCTACGGCGGCAACTGGGAACTGGCTATGGCGGCTTATAACTCGGGCGAAGGCAACGTGGACCGCGCGATCTCGCGCGCCGGCAGTGCCAGCTTCTGGAGCGCCTACCCCTATCTTCCCCGCGAAACCAAGAATTACGTGCCGAATATCCTGGCCACGATCCTGATCGCCAACGACCCGTACCGCTACGGCTTCGGCAACGTTCGCCCGGCGGCCCAGTTGGCCTACGATCAGGTTCGCGTACCTTCTTCGACCAGCTTGGGTTTGATCGCGCAGGCGTCGGACACCAGCGTTGAATTCCTGCGTTACCTGAACCCGGAATTTCGCCAGAATGTCACGCCGCCGGAACCCTATATCGTGCGCGTTCCCGCCGGTAAGGCCACTCAGGTGGTCGCCGTGCTGAAACGCATCCCGGCAAATAACCGCACCACCTCTTCGGTGACCAGCGTTGCCGCGGGCGAAAACTGGCAGGCGATCTCAAACCGCACCGGCGTCAGCGTCGAGCAGCTTCAGGCGATGAATAACGGCGTTGTGAACCCGCAAGGGGGCGGCAAGGTCGTGGTGCCCAAAACGGTGAAACAGACGGCTTATGTCCGCGCTAATTCGCCGGGCGCGCCTGTTCCCGTGGCTGGCTCCGTCAGAGTGGTGAAAGCCAAATCGGGCGATACAGTGAAAAGCATCGCAGGGCGCTTT
>CAVSLK010000009.1:0-579977 GCA_963728685.1 uncultured Acidobacteriota bacterium
ACGGCCTCGCGCGCTTCTTCTTCGGTCTTGACGACAAAATTGTTTCCCTGCTCGCGCCCGGTCAGGTGCGGGCTGGCGGCATAGATCGCCGGCGCGATTATCTCGCCTTTGGCCGATCTTTGTTTGAGAACTAATTGCTCGGGCGTTCCGATCATAAAGCGCACGGTCGTCACGCCGTGGGCGATCATTATCTTCAGCTCGTCTTCGGCCAGCGCGTCGGGGATCTGATCGTCATCCGACAGCATATGTACGTGCATGTCCATCAGCCCCGGGATCAGGTATTTACCGCGCCCGTCGATCTGCTGCGCGTCCTTGGGCACTTTAACTTTTCCCGCATCGCCGACCTGCACGATCATGCCGTCTTTCACGATCACGGTCTGGTCCATCAGCACGCGCTCCTTGTCCATCGGGATGACATTGACGTTTGTGAACGCGATAGTCTGGGCCGTGACTGCTATTGTAAAACACAAAATCAGAGCGAAAATTAGTGATAATTTTTTCATACGTTTATATTAGTGACACTACTGCTGCTTAATATCGAGTTGAATTTTTCAAGAACTACCGGAGAATCTCCAGTTGATACGGAATTATTCAAATTTAAGTTTCAAAGCTGAGTTCATTCGGCCCAAAGCATTTTCAAATTTTCGAAATACACCCGACTTATTTAGAATAGTTTCTGGTGTATAATAAAGTCGTAATAAATGACTCTGTTAATCTGATGATAGATTTTATAACGATAGAAAACTACAAATCTGTTCAACGTTTAGAAATTCCTCTAGGCCGGATAAACGTTTTAATTGGTGCTAACGGAAGCGGAAAAAGCAACGTTTTGGAAGCTATTGCCCTTTGCTCTGCCGCAGCTAATAATAAACTTGATAACGAATTTCTCGCTTCGCGGGGTATTAGAGTTACCGACGATCCTCGATTTATGCGTTCTGCCTTCGATCAGAATTTTGTTTCTGAAGAAATAAAAGTTTCTATTCAAGGTAGTGGTTGGAATTTTGAATGTATTCTTCAAAAGAAAAACGATGAACCATACGCGCCATGGATCGACAAGGGCAATTCAAAAACACGGGAAAGGGCAACTCGTGTCTTCGACGGTCTGCTTGAAAATCGAGAACAAGGGCAAGATGCGGAAGTACGCCAGTGGGCTATAGAAACATATAATGATCTTTCGAAAATAGCAGACTCAAAGTTGAAGGAAAAATTTCGGAACGCAATGCTTGAGGTTTTCTTCCAAGGGCATCTTGCTCGAAATAAATATGAGCTCAATATTCCAGATTTCTTGATTTATTCTCCTGAAAACACGTCTTTACGAACGCTAGAAAGCGAAGGACAAATTGAGCCTTTAGGAATCAAAGGAGAAGGATTACTAAAACTTCTCAAAGTACTTACTTCAAGAAAAAATCTCAATCGACTTCGGGAGTTGAAAGATAAACTTAGACTTATTGATTGGTTTGACGATTTCAGCATCCCAAGAAATTCCCAAACCGAAGAGAATAATCTGTTAATAAAAGATCGTTATATTGATCGAAGTTTAAAATCTTTCACTCAAAAGAGTTCTAATGAAGGTTTTTTATTTTTACTTTTTTATTTTTCTCTGCTTATAAGTAAAGATACTCCTGATTTTTTTGCAGTAGATAATATTGATGCTTCGTTAAACCCGAAATTGTGCGTTCAGCTCATGATTGAAATTGCTGACTTAACCCAAAAATACGAAAAACAAGTCATATTAACTACCCATAATCCAGCAATCCTAGACGGTTTAAACCTCGATGATGATACGCAGAGACTCTTCGTGGTTTACAGAAACAAATTGGGGCATACAAAGCTGAACCGAATTATAAAACCTAAAACTATTGAAGGAGAAGCACCAGTAAAATTATCAGAAGGATTTTTAAGAGGGTATTTCGGAGGTATACCGAAAAATTTTTGATATGCCAAATTTCGGACTAATAACAGAAGGACCGACGGATCAGATTGTTATTGAGAATATCCTCAGTGGATATTTCGATGACTCAGATATAGTTTTTAATCCCATTCAACCATTGCGGGACGAAACCGATAAGAACCGCATCGAAAATATCGGGGGATGGACTTTAGTTCTTGAATATTGCGGTTCTACCAATTTCCAACAAATCTTTTCGTTTAACGATTATATTATAATTCAAATTGATACTGATGTTTGTAATCAAGAAGGGTTTGGTGTTGAAAAACGGAAAGATGGAGTCGAACTGACTTGCGAAGAGTTAATTGAATCCGTCAAAGAAAGATTGATCAACATAATTGGAACGGATTATTACGAGAGACATTCGGCTCAGATATTTTTTGCGATTTCCGTTGACTCAATCGAGTGCTGGCTTTTACCCATATACTATAGAGATAATAGGAAAGCAAAAACCACGGGATGCCTTGAAACCTTAAATCGCGAATTACCCAAGAAAAAGAACTTTACCATAGCAGCTAAAACTTTCCGCTATTACGACGAAGCATCGGAAGATTATTTAAGGTCAAAAATCATTCTTGCTAAATACAAAGAGAATCCTAGCTTGAGAGTTTTTATGGAGGAAATTATTAAAACATTCCCCCTACCATCATCTAATGGCTCTTAAAAATTTTATAACAGCTTTCTTGCTTTCTTCACCACATTCTCCACCGTAAAACCATAATCTCTAAAAACATCTTCCGCGGGGGCGGAGGCGCCGAAGCGATCTACGCCTAAAACATCGCCGGCATCGCCGACGTATTTGCCTAGCCTGGGAAACGCCAGCTTCGATGGCTAGGCGCGCTTTTTACTTTTTTCGTTCTGTTAAGGGCATCGCGTAGCGCCTGCACGTCAAGCTTGGCCATCTTGATTTGGAGTTTTAATTTCCGGTGACCTGCTCAAACTTTGTATTTTGCCATTCTTTTTCCTTGATTTTTTGTGATTGCAAACATATAACAATTTAAAATCCACAAAATAACTCAGACGGAAACAAAACCACACTTACATCGTTTGAGATTTCCTTGTATCCTCACAACAAGGCTTTTCCGGCCGTCGATCTTTGAACCTTGATCTCAGCACTTTCGCGATTTGCAAGGCTGCTTTTTGGTTAATTTTGGGATTTGAAAATTTTACGAGATTTCTGTTTCAAAATTGTTTCAGTGTTTCATTGTCACACGCCCGAAACCTGAAACACATCTTTCCGACGAGCACGTCGAACTAAAAAGAGCCGCGCGGGTATTGTCGGCGGCCCTTGCATCAATAATTTTGATGTTCGCTTATTTTAGGAGTGCTTTTGCCTTCTTCATCACATTCTCAACCGTAAACCCGTAATCGCGGAACACATCTTCGGCCGGGGCCGAGGCGCCGAAGCGGTCGACTCCCAAAACATCGTCCCCTCGCCAATGCGCCGACGTATTTTGCCCAGCCCTAGAGACACGCCGGCTTCGATGGCGAGACGCGCTTTTACTTTCGCAGGCAAAACCGATTCTTTATACGTCGCGGTTGCTCGTCGAAAAATTCCCAGCACGGCATCGAGACGACGCGCGTCGGCATCCCGGCATGCGTTTAATTTTTCGCGCGCCTCCATCGCGAGCCCGACTTCCGAGCCGGTCGCGATCAAAATCAGTTTCGGCGCGGCGGTTTTGCCGGTTTTTGTTTCGGCTTCGGCCAAAATGTAAGCGCCTTTGTGCAGGCCGTTGGCATCAGCAAACTTTTTGCGGTCGATCAAGCGCAACCTTTTGCCGCGAGAAAGCAAACGCCGTCGGCGCGTTGTTTCGCTTCAAAGCCGCGCGCCACGCTTCGCGGATTTCGTGCGCGTCGCACGGGCGGATCACGGCGAGATTCGGGATCGCGCGCAACGCGGCGAGATGCTCGACCGATTGATGCGTCGGGCCGTCTTCGCCAAGCCCGATCGAGTCGTGCGTGAAAACAAAAATCGTCTGGATATGCGAAAGCGCGGCGAGGCGAATCGCCGGGCGCATATAATCGGAAAACGTCTGGAACGTTCCGCCGAACGGGATCACGCTGCCGTAGAGCGCCATGCCGTTCATCGTCGAGCCCATCGCGTGTTCGCGGATGCCGAAATGAATGTTGCGATTCGTCGTATTTGTCCGGCCTGAAAATCGTGCCGACGATTTGATGTAGGTGTTGTTCGACGGCGTAAGGTCGGCCGAGCCGCCGATCATCTGCGGGATCGTTTCGGCGATCGCGTTGATCACCTCGCCGCTGTAGGCGCGCGTCGCTTTTGCTTCGACGTCGTCGAATTTCGGCAGAGCTTTTTCCCAACCGTCGGGCAGTTTGCCGCTGCGCGTATCGTTCAAGGTCTTGCCGAGATCGGGAAACGTCTTCGCGTATTCTTTGACCAGCGCTTCCCAATCTTTTTCGAGCTCGCGCGCCGTTTTTCATCGCTGCGCGGAAATGCGCGAGCACTTCTTTCGGAATATAAAAACTCTTGTTCTCCGGCCAGCCGAGATTGCGTTTCGTTTCTTTGACGGCTTCTTCGCCCGGCGCGTCCGAGTGCGCTTTCGATGTGCCCTGTTTCGGCATTCCGAAACCGATGATCGTCTTGATGCGGATCAGTTTCGGCTTGTCTTTGATCTTCTGCGCGTCTCGGATCGCGCTCTTCGATCGCCTTGAGATCGTTGCCGTCCTCGACCACCGAAACTTGCCAGCCGCATGCTTCGAAACGTTTCGTCACGTCCTCGGTAAACGCCAGGATCGTCGGGCCGTCGATCGTGATCTGGTTGTCGTCGTAGAGATAGATGAGATTGCCGAGCTTGAGATGTCCGGCGAGCGAGGCCGATTCGTAACTCACGCCTTCCATCAGATCGCCGTCCGAGACAGATGCAGTAAATAAAATGGTCGATGACGGAAACCCGCGTCGATTGAACTTCGCCTGCGAGATGTGCCTGCGCGATCCCCATCCCGACGCCGTTCGCAAAACCCTGCCCCAGCGGTCCGGTCGTGATCTCGACGCCCGGCGTCAGAATATTTTCCGGGATGTCCCGGCGTTTTCGAATGAAGCTGGCGAAAATTCTTCAACTCTTCGAGCGACAGATCGTAGCCCGTCAGATGCAGCAAGCGAGTAGATCAGCATCGAGCCATGGCCGGCGCTGAAAGCAAAAATCGGTCGCGGTTGAACCATTTCGGGTTTTTCGGATTGTGCCGCAGAAATTTCGTCCACAGCACATACGCCGCCGGCGCCATCCCGAGCGGCAGCCCCGGATGCCCGGAGTTCGCTTTCTGCACCGCGTCGAGCGAAAGCGTGCGGATCGTGTTGATGCAAAGCTGGTCGACATTATTTTTCATATTCATTTTTGCCACAGAGAACACAAAGTTCACAGAGGGAAATACAGGGGATACACAGGACGAACATTAATATGTTCTCTGTGCTCTTTCGGTGTCCTCTGTGGCTTACATTATTTTTTTATAAAACTTTTCGTGCCTTTCGCGCGCCTTTTTATAGGCCTCGTGGTGGCTCGCGTCAAACCTGAATTTTCGCCCCGGCGGCGTCGGTATTTCCTCGATGTTTTTTATTTTGCCGATAGTTTCGAGCGCAAGCAAAGCCGCGCCGCGGCTCGAGGCTTCGCGCGTTTCGGGCAGCTCCAGGTCGCGCCCCAAAACATCGGCGATGATCTGCGTCCAGACCGGCGATTCGCGCAGCGCGCCGCCCGAAGCAATGATCTCTTCGATCGGGCACACCGTTTTTAACTGTTCAAAGATGGCGGCAAAGCGAAACGCGACCGCTTCCATCGCCGCCTGCACGATCTCGACCGCCGTGGTGTTTTGCGTCAGTCCCAGCACGGCGCCCGCGGCGTTTTCGTGATAACCCGTGCTGCGTTCGCCCATTAAAAAAGGCATAAAGGTCAGCCCGTGCGAATCGGGCGCGCGCAAGGCGATCTCGGCTTCGATCTTGTCATCGTTTTCGGGGGCCTCGCCGATCTTCAGGGTAATTTTCAGCCAGGCGTAAAGCCCGCCGCCGTCGGAAAGCGCGCCGCCGGTGATCGCCCTTTTGCGGCCGATCAGGTAGCACCACAAACCTTCGGGAATTTCGGCCGGCGGGCTGCCCGCAAAGGCCACGCGCATCGCGCCGGAAGTGCCGATCATCAGCGCGGCCTTTTCCTTGCCGACACAACCCGCGCCGATATTATTTGCCGCGCCGTCGCCGATCGCAAAAAACCAGCGCGCGTCTTTCAGTCCATCCCAGTGGTGAGTTTGAAAAGTCCCATCGTCGTCCGCAACCGTCGGCAGATCTTCTTCAGTAACGCCTAAAAAATTTAGAAGCTCTTCGTCCCAACGGCAGCGGCGGATATCGAAAATGCCCGTTCCCGAAGCCATCGAGACGCTCGTTGCCGCCGCGCCCGAAAGCTTCAGCGCCAGGTAATCGCTAAACGAAAGCCATTTGTCCGCCCGCGCAAAAACTTCGGGCTGTTCTTCCCGGTACCACAGCAGCCGGGCCGGCCAATAGCTCGGGTGAAAGCGGCAGCCGGTGCGGTTGTGAATTTCGCGCTCACTGAGTTTTTCGCGCAGAGCGCCGGTAAATTCTTTCGACCGCGTATCGGCCCAGGTCAGCACCGGCGTCACCGCGCCGCCGTTCTTATCCACGCCGACAAGACTGTGCCAAAAGCAGGACATGGCAACGTATTCCACGCTCTCAGCCGCCGCGGGCGCCATAGCCAAAACCTCATCGACCGCTTCGGTCACCTGCGCAAAGGCCTTTTCCGCGTCGATCTCGGCGCCCCCTGTTGCGGTCAATTCGATCTCGCGTTCGTTTTTGACGAAGGTATCAGGCAAACGCTCGCCCTGCGCATCATAAACGGCGGCGCGCACACTCGAAGTTCCAATGTCCAAAGCTAAGATCAAAGTTTTCGAATCCCGTCGAACTAGCTGTTTGCGTTCTTTTGTTCCGCGTTAGCGCCGCTATTTGCCGGCGGCTCTTTCACCGGCGTCAGGTCCTGAAAATTAAATCGTTTTTGCAAAGCCGAAATTTGCTCGGGAGAGTAGCGAAAATTCGACCCGACGATCAAAGTTTTGCCTTCATCCGTCATCAGCCGCTGGTTGGTTTCCAGCGGCGAATTGGCTCTTATATAGGTGCTGTCTTCGCCGTCTAAAGCTTTGCCGTCCTTGCGCCGGATCACAAAAATGTATTCGAAATTTTGCTCGCGAACGTACTCCAGATCGTCCTTAAAGTTCTTTTTGCCTGTCCTGGCGGTCGGGGCCGGGGTGGCATTTTCGTTCGCCGCCGGCTGTTTGCCCGCCGCGCAGGCAAAACATCCGCCAATTCCGCAAACAACTAGCAGGAGTATCTTCAGCGCTGGTTTCATCGGCAAATTAGTTTTCCTTCGGATCTTCCTCGTCCTCGTCGGGCGCACTGTTGTTTGGCTTCACCGCCGCATTGTCGTTATCCTCGGCCTCGGCGGCCTGCATCTCTTCGGGCGTCGGCTCCTCGTCGCCGGAAGCTTCCGACGGCGGCTCGCCTTTTTCGTCGCGGATCTTCAGAATGTAGTCTTCATCGTCTTCGTAAACTTTTTCGACCCAGCCGCTTTCCATCGCCTTGGCATACATGTCCGGGTGTCTTTTAATATCTGAGAAAATATAATGCGCTCCGAATTTTTCTTTTATTATCAATGCCGGATCCTCGTGCTTGCCGGTCGTGATGTCGTCATACAGCCGCGAAAGGTCGGGGTTTTTGCTGTAAAGGTATGTCGGATCGAGCCCGTTAATGTAAGCATGTTTTTGATCGAAGAAAAACATCTTCGGAAAATCGTCCCAGTCCGCATTAAAGATAATTTCACCTTCGGGGACATTATTTTTTAACCACTCCATCGCGCGCCGGTGTTTGTCGGGTTTTTCATTGTTCCTGATGCTGGTGATCAGGCCTTCCTGCTTGATTCCCTTCAGGCCCCAGGGCTCGAAGTCGATCCCGACAAAGTTGTAATACATCAGCAGTACAAAAATGCAGCCGATAGCGCCCGCCGTTGCCTTTTTCCAAATATCCCAAGGATCTTTCTCGTTCGTTTTGGCCCCGACGTCCAGAAACGGCTCCAGATCGCGGCGGAAATCGTCCGGGAGCTCGACGGTGCGCGGCGTCCAAAACGCCTGCCAGCTAAACGCCGCGAACAGGATAGCCATCGGCGGAAAATATTCGGCGTAGCGCTTGGAGCGAAACATCGCGAAAAACAATATCGTGCCAAACATCAGGAAAAACGTGGCCTTTTCCGGCAGCTTTCCGTCCTTCGGCGCAAACAGCACGTAACCGAGCAGCATCGCCAGCATCGCCACCGTCAGGTGCGTTATCAGGTCCCAGCTTTCGTACGGGTACCATTCGCCGCCGACGCCTACGGCAAAAGTCCCGGATTTGAATTTCGTGATGAAGTGTTCCCAGAACAAGCCCAGATTTTGCGGGAAGTACGGGTTGATGATATTGCCCAGCACCATTCCGCTAAAGGTGTAGGTAACGGGCCGCCATTCGAATATTCTCTCGTTCCAGGCGATGATCACCGTCCAGATAATGGCGGCGATCAGCAGCATCGGAAAAAGACTGTAAGTCCATACAAACACGAACATTAAGGGCAATAACCAGATATATTTACGCTCGAACAGCAGGTAGATGCCGGCCACCGTGTAGATGATCGTCAGCGGCGGCGCTTTCGCCATGTTCATCCGGTAAAAGAAGGGGTTGGCACAGGTCAGCAGCGCGCCCAGCCACAGCAGCAGATGATCTACACGATACCGGAACATCAACCAGTAGCAGCTGAAGATCGCCAGGCTGCCGAAAACGACCGCGGCTATTTTTGCCGCCATTTCAGTCTCGAAAACCCACAAAAAAGGTATCTGCAGCAGGTGAAAAAGAAAATGATGATCGGCGTAGTCCTGCGGGTTTAAAACGGTGAAGGGCAGCCATTTGAACTCAGGCAGCCATTTGCCCTGGCTGAAATTTTCCCACAGCAATTGGCTCCAGCGAATGTGGTAGTAGCCGTCCCAATCGCCGCAGCAGACCGCCCCCGTGGCAAATTGCAGCCTGACCATCAATATCGTGATTATGGCCAGGCCGAATATCAGATAGACCCAGCGAATGGCCTCGTCAGAGCCGAACCACTCCACCCAGCTTTGCTTCTTCGGTTCTTCGGTTTCAAAGCCGTCTTTCTTAACTTCCTGCATTATTTATGATGTGTCCTCAGGTTTTGCCCTTATGAAATAAGTATGAATTTCAAGACATCAAAATATCATGAAATAGCCTCGGGCGGCTACTTTGACAGCCAAAATTGCGAGAAGTAGCGCCAGCGTCCCGCTGGCTGTCGCGTGGGCGTCTCGCCCACGGACTTCGATCTGACGTCGGGACGCCGTCAGGACAGCCGCCGAGACGGCGGCGTTACGTGCGGACGAGCCGTCCGCGCTCCCAGTAAAAACTTCCCGCCGCTTGCTCTTTCCCCGCAATCTATGCCAAATTCAAGTTAAGCTTTTTTATTAAAATTCAGATCGCAGGAGTTTGTTGAATGCCGACAATTAACGCAGAAACTGCAGGAGGGTCTAAAACTATCGACACGCCCGGCGGGCGCCGGCTGGTGCTGACGCTGGAAGACGGCGGCGTGGATATCCTTCACCGCTGCGGCGGCAATGCCCGCTGCACTACCTGCCGCGTGGAGATACTGGACGGCAGCGCCCCCCCGATGGGCGAAACCGAGCTCGAATGCCTGACCTTGCGCGGCGCGCTCGAAGAAGGTTTTCGTCTTTCGTGCCAGATCGTGGTGGCGGGCGATATGCACGTGAAAGTTTTAAAGCAGGTGAGCACCGAAGGCATGGATGCCGGGCCTCGCCCTGAAGAATGGGATTGATCTGACAAAATTGAATATTTGCCGAATGACAAGGAGAACATCATGGGTTTCAATCAAGTCTATAAACCGAAGACATGGGATCTGAGCGATCTCGAGGGCATTTCCAACGAAACGCTGGCGATGCACTTCAAGCTTTACGAGGGGTACGTCACCAACACCAACACTTTGAACGAAAAGATCGCCGCGCTGATAAAGGACGGCCAACTGGACCCCGCGAACATGGCGGCTTTTTCCGAGCTGAAGCGCCGCTACGGTTTCGAATACAACGGCATGGTTTTGCACGAATATTATTTCGACAATATGCAGAAACAGGGCACCGGCGACCCGGACGGGCGCACCGCCTTTGCCAAGGCGGCGGAAGCCGGCTTCGGCACTTACGATGTGTGGAAAGCCGATTTTGTGAACGTCGGCAAAATGCGCGGCGTCGGCTGGGCGATAACATTCCAGGATCCTGGAAGCGGCGCGCTGTCGAACCACTGGATCTCGCTGCACGAAGAAGGCAACATCGCGGGCTACACGCCGGTTCTGGTAATGGACGTCTGGGAACACGCGTTTATCCTGGATTACAAACCGGTCGACCGCCCGAAATATATCGATGCGTTCTTTGCCAATATCAACTGGGACACGGTCAACGGCCGGGTAAAGGGAGATTAAGCTTTGGGGCCAAAACCGGGAGCGGTAGCGACCGGGTTAATTTTTTGCAACCATAATGACCCTTAAAGCGTGTCAACAATCGTTAGAGCTTTTCATTTTTTCCGCGAAAGCCGCATTTTGCTTGTAGCAGAATGCGGCTTTTGTCAGAATAAAGCGTTAAACTTCCCGTAGATCTTTGGAAAGGAGTTCCCCAATGCTAAAAAGATCGCTTTTAATAGCGGGCATGTTGCTGGCCGGCGCCTTTTGCGTACAGGCTCAATCCACCTGCAAATGCACTCTGGACGACGGCAGCCACGCGGCGGCAACCTGTCCTGCCGGATATATGGCTCTCTGCGCCTGTTCGGCGGCTAGTTGCAATTCGCGCTGCGTGAAGCTTCCCAGCGAGCCGCCTAAACGGCTGGATGTTGGTGCGCTGGTTTCGCTTTTAAAAACTACCCCGTCAAACACCATCGGCGAGTCGCTTTCCAAATTTTACGGCAGGAATATAGTTTTTGAATCCCACGTCAAAAATTTTGCTTTTGATTTCCCTCCATCCAAAGCAGGGGCCGGTTCTCATTGGGACGTTCTGGAGATCCTGGCCGCCGGGGGAAAACTCACCATCAACGGCCATAGCCTGGATTTTTGGAAAAACATGAGAAACAATTTGCTAAGCGGCGGAGAGATAACTATTTCCACCGGCGGCGGAACGGTCAAAACTATCCTGGACGAAATATCCTTCATTTCGGGCAAGCGGTTTTCCCTGACTTCGGGCGACCCCGCAGTAATAATTAACGAACCGGTGAAAGGAAAAGGGCTAAGCGACATCATCCAAAACCTGAGCAAAATAGGAAAAGTAACGATAGTGGAAAATTAACCTTGAACTTGTTATTTAAAAAAGAAAACGCGCTCCTTTTTGGCAGCGCGTTTTTTGTTTTCTTTGCAGCCTTGGCGAGCTTTTGTGTCTTCTTAGCGATCTTTGCGTTTACGTTTTTTAACCGCAAAGGCCGCGAAGTTTTCGCAAAGACCGCTAAGATATGTTTTTGTAATGAATTACGACTTTGGAATTTCAAACACCGAATCGTCTATCTGTTCCCCGATCTTCCACGCGGCCACCTCAAATTTCAGCCAGGAATGAAAACCACCGGGTTCGGCTCTCCGGTAATAGATCCTGAACGGCAACTGTCCTTGCCCGTGAGCTTTGTAGTCTTCAAGATATATTGAAAGATCTTTGGTATCCATCTTGACCAGAAAACCCGTGACGCTGTCGAAATAATGCGTTTCCTGATCGCCCTGTTTGTTTTTCGAGACCAGTACAAAAACGACCGTTTCATTGACCCTTTCTATACCTCTTACTTTAAAGCCGCTGTTGCGGGAAAAATCCTTCTGCCATAAAGACTCCAGTTCCGCCCTTGCATTGGCTATCTTTTCCGCGTCCATTATCTCGACTTCCGATTTCAACACTTTGCCCGCAACATCCAGATAATTTACCGTCTTTTTTCCGGCTTCGCCGTTAAAGACTTCGTATATCTTCGGCCGTTCTGTATGGGCCGCTGGGAATGGTTGCCCGCGCTTTTTTAACCGATTTACCCGGCATCTTGGCAAGGACTTCGATCTCGCCGAACCCGTCGAAATTCAGTTTGTCATGGCTGTCGCTCATTACCGGCTCCGCTTTTTTTCCGGAGTTTAGTTTCGGTATCGTGTCCACCGGGGGACGCCAGATGCCGTCGTCGGGCTGGTTTTTGGCCTGCTCCTGTACCTGCTTATCGTATTCTTTTTTCCGCCTTTCGGCTTCGTCCAGGCAGGCCTGCATAAAACACTTGCTCCTGGCCTGCGCTATTTTTCCCGCTACCGAGATCGTCCGGGCGACCTCCGGCGGCGGCATCGGCCCGTTGGCCTCAATGTTCTTTTGCAGCACCTGCTGCGCAGAAGGATATTTGCTGACATAGCTCCACCAGCTTTTGTTGTACCAGCTGTTCGCCGGCAGCGTGATCTCAGCCTTTGCCCCTGTTTTTAGGGATGCGGGCTTTTCTACGGGCACTAAACCGCGGCCGTAGAAAAAGATCAGCCCGGCGGCTATCACTATCACTACCAGGCTGGACCAGATGAAGCCTCTGAAAGCCGGGTGCGCCGTGACCGGGTCTGAATAATTATCATCCCGGACCGCCTCTTCGAGTTTTAGATGGGAGCCGTAAACCCGGCACACCATGTTTCGCGCCGCGTTATTCTGCGCCTTGCATTTCCAGCAGTTGAGGGGGATATAAGTTAGTTGAGCAGTCATTGTTTTTGACGGGAATTTAGCGGAAGTCGGAATTTGATAGTCAAAGGGCCCGAACGGGCCCAGTAAACAGGATACCGAAACGCCGGCGAGTCTGTAAAGACAAATTTCGGAGAGCGACAAATGCCGGGTTAAAATGCTAAAATTGCGCTTCAGGACGATTTTATGATCGAAGAAAAGGCTTTAATCCAAAACTTCATCACGAAGAAAAAGGAACGGCTGAAAAAGCCCGACTGGCTCAAGATAAAGATCGGCGACCCGACCAATCAAAACGCCGTTTTGCAGCTTGATCGAGGGGCTAAACCTCCACACCGTCTGCCAGGAAGCGCGCTGCCCGAATATTTTTGAATGCTGGACGGATAAAACCGCGACCTTTATGCTCGGCGGCGACACCTGCACGCGCCACTGCGGATTTTGCGCCGTCAACAAGGGCAAGCCGATGGAGCTCGATCCGATGGAACCCATCCACGTGGCCGAGGCCGTTAAACATCTCGGTCTGGCCCACGCCGTCATCACTTCCGTCAATCGCGACGATCTGCCCGACGGCGGCGCGCATCACTGGGCGGAAACGATCCTGAAGGTCCGCGAGCTAAATCCCGAATGCAAGGTCGAAGTCCTGATACCGGATTTTAACGGCGACGAAGACGCGCTGGATGCCGTGCTCGCGGCGCGCCCCGACGTGCTCAATCACAACACCGAAACCATCGCGCGCCTTTATCGCCGCGTTCGCCCGGATGCGAATTACCAGCAGTCTATGACGCTCTTGACGCGCGCCGCGCGTTATCGCGACACCGTCTTTCCGCAAATGCTGACCAAGAGCGGCATCATGGTCGGGCTGGGCGAAACTTTCGAGGAAGTGGTCGAGCTGATGAAAGACCTGCGCGCCGCGGACTGCAACATCATGACCATCGGGCAATACCTCCAGCCCTACGAGCGCCGCCTGCCCGTCGAGCGCTACGTCACGCCCGAAGAATTCGCCGAATGGAAACGCATCGGCGAGAGCTTGGGATTCAAACACGTCGAATCTTCTCCGCTCACGCGCAGCTCTTACCACGCGCGCCAGCAGACGGAATAAGGAGAAACGGATATGGATTTATCAGTAGATGATCTATTACCTTTCTGTAGTAAATGTGAAGGCAGCGGGAAAACGGAAAATCCTATAAGCATCAAGGAGGGGGTATAGAGTGCGTATTATTTACGCTTCTCCTATTGATTGTGATGAGTGTAATGGGCGTGGGGTAGTTCCAACAAAGTCTGGACAAGCATTAATTGAATTCTTTGGACGCGCTAAAAGCAAATACCTCATATGAGAAATACGACCGAAAGCTTGAGGCGGTGGAAACCCTTCGGAACGATCTCTCGCAAAATCCTGAAAATGTCTCTTCTCCCGCACCGCATGAGCAGGTTCTCAAAGAACTAGAAAACGAGGCTCTAATCGGCATACAAGAAGGAATGGATGATTTAAAGGCTGGACGTATCACTCCAGAGGATGAATTCTTCGAAGAGTTTTTTTCAAAATACGATATTTCAAGATGAGCAATACAAGCCTGATCCTTTCAATTTCGGCTTTCATTTTTGCCGCGCTCACTATCCGCGCTTATCTCAGAGCCGACTTAATTCAGAAATGTATCTTCAAGCCTCTTGCGATGCTGTGCATTATCGGTATTGCGTTCCTGCAGCCGGGTGATCAAAATCCGCAATATTACAAAACAGCGATCATCATCGGGCTTTTCCTTTCGCTGATCGGCGACATTTTTCTGATCTGGGACCGGAAATTGTTCCTGCCGGGCCTGGTGGTTTTTCTGCTGGCGCATTGTTGCTACATCGCAGCATTTTACCAGCTGCCGGTGATGCCGAAGGCCATTTATTCGGCGGTGCCGTTCGTGCTTTTTTTCGCCATAATCATGCGCGTGCTCTGGTACAGCCTGGGCTCGATGAAGGCGGCGGTTTTTATTTACGCCTTGGCCATCTGCATGATGGGCAGGTTTGCGATGAACCGTTTTCTGAACCTGGAAACCTTCGGTGCCGCGCTGGCTTTTGCCGGCGCGTTCGTCTTTATCGTCTCCGACACGCTGCTCGCTTACGACCGGTTTAAGAAACCTATCCTCTATAAAGACATCTATATTCTCGGTACATATTTCCTCGCGCAATGGCTGATCGCGCTTTCTATCTGATTTTTTTCGATCCAAACTCCCCTCCTTACGAAGAGGGTGGCGCTTTTAGCGCCGGGGTGGTTCTCGCTTTAAATCCGGTCGCTACTGCTCCCGGTTCTGACAGGATCGTGCTGCTTTAGCGCCCGGGTGGTTCTCCATTCGACGAGTCGTACGTAAAGCTGAGCAGCTATTAATAGGAAACAAAATTTATAACGGGTCAAACGGATAATTACGTAAATAATATTTCAGATCCGTGCTCATCCGTTTTTTCCGTGTTTATCCGTGGGCTATTCCGAACGCATCTGCTAACGCAGACGCTACTGACATAGATTGCTCTTTCAGTCCGATTCTCTTAATCTGATAAAGAATGAGTTTGACCGGCGATCTAAAAAAACTGCCCGCGGAAAAATCGCGCGCCGCCCTGGAAATAAGGACGGCGCTTGCCGGGGTAAGCCTGCGCGTAAGCCGTGAATTTTTGCAGGCGGTGCCGGACGCCGCCAAAGTTTTAAGTGCCGACGAGATCCGCAGTTGGGCCGAGATCGGGCGAAAGCTGGCGATGGGCAACGCCGATCTCGGCGCGGGGTTTTTTGCCGACGGCGTAGAATATTACGCTCTGGTCCCGCCCGCCGCGCGTTCGCTGGCGTTTCAGATCTGCCTGCGCCAGCTCGTGCTTTCCACTTCTGTCGCGCTCGACACTTTTAAACAGATTCCCTTGCTGGCCGAAACCGTGGGCGACGCGGAGCTTTTTACCGGCATATTGCGCGTCGGCGTGGAGGTGGCGCAGCGCTCCGCCAAGCACAGCGCCGATTTTCTTGCCGCCACGCCAAAGGTCGCGCAGGCCTTAAAACAGTTCGGCGATGAGTCCCCCGCGGTGGCCGGCGCGGCCATTACCCTGGCGTCGCATTTTGCCGCGCGCACGGGCGGGATGACTTCGGACCTGTGGGTGCTTTTGCCTGAGGCGTTAAAGGGCCAGACGGGGGCGAACGCCGTCCGGCTGTTAAACGCCGCCGAAGAATTTCTGGCCTACGGCGGCAGCGTGACTTTGAACTTTGTCTCCGCGGGCGGCGCGATCCTGCGCCCCTCGGCGGAGGTTTTTGCCGACTGGTGCGAGGTTTTGCACGCTATCGCCAAACACGGAAACGCCGTGCTGGTTTCGTTCATTCGCTCGAGCCCGCCGTTTTTCCGCCAGGTAACCGCGCTGAAAAAACAGGAAGAGGCCGCTCACCTTACGCGCCGCGTTTTGCAGCTGACGGGCGAGATCGCCGTGATCGACGCCGAAAGCGCGCTGGCGTGTTTTCGTTCGAGCGCCGCTGCGTTAAGACAGGTTTCGCTTTTGCAGTTTGAAGATTGGGTCAGGGCAGGGCTGGACACTCACGCTTTTAAGGACAACGCCCGCGCCCGGCGCAGCTTTTTTGCGCTGGAAACGCGCCGCAGCCACGATCTGCTGCACGAGGGGCGCGAAGGCCTGCCGTTGGAAAAAGTGCAGACCACGCTGCGGCTTTATATCGAGGCGCTGACCGGGCGCGAGGTCGAGATCGCCCCGCTTGCCGCCGTGCCCCAGGAATCGCGCTTAAGCGACGGCCGCGTGATCTACCTGCCATCGGCGGTGACGGAATTCGGCGATGACGAGATGGATTTTCGCCTCTACAAGGTGCTGGCGGCGCACGCCGCCGGTCAGATCGAATTCGGCACTTACGAAAAAGACAGCGCCGGACTGCGTGCCGCTTTCGCGGAGCTTTCATTTCTTTATGAAGAAGGGCGAGACGCACTCGATGCTTTTTCGCTCGACGGTTACATTAATGATTTTGAAAAAGCGCAGCAAGAGGTCTCTCTTCAGGATGCGGCGAAAGAAATAAAGAAAAAATCACTGCCGGAGGATTCCGATTATCGCGCCGTCTTGCAGGTCTTTCCCGAACCGGGCCTGGCGCGAAAAATTTTCGGCACGCTGGAAAACGGGCGCGTCGACCGCCGTCTGCGTGCAAGTTATCGCGGCCTGGTGCGCGACCTTGATCTGATGGTGGCAAACCTGCGCGAAAAGCGCCCGATGATCTTTGATCTGCCGATCCACCAGGTGCCGTTCGAGCTGCTGTTTCAGATCACACTCTGCGGCGGCGCACTCGACGACGCGCGGACATTCTACACTCAGATCGTCGGCGAGCTCGAATCCGTGGTTTTCGATTACCTGGCAAAACCGAACGCTGCGGTCGGCGACACCTTGATGGCGACCAGCCGCATCTATGCCATGTTTCAAAATATCGCGCAGGACGAGCAGCAGCAGGCGGCCGAAAACGAGGAAAAAGGCGATGAGATCCGCCAGGATAACAGCTCTTCCGAATCGGTGCTGGAATCCGAGATCCAGCGCGAAAGCAAGCAGAAGAAACTGCAGGACGCGCGCGACCTTTTTAACGCCTGGAACAACCTCGATGATGAAAACGAGCCTGACGATCTGGACGGCGCGGAAAGCTGGGCGCATTCGGAAGTGCCGGAACAGCCGCTCGAAACCGGCGACGTGGCCTTTTCTTATGACGAGTGGGACCGCGATCTGATGGACCACCGGCTGGGCTGGTGCCGCGTGGTGGAAAAGCGCATCAAAACCGGCGACCGTAATTTTGTCGAACTCACCCGCAGCCGTTACAGCGGCGTGATCTCTTCGATCCGGCAGCAGTTTCAACTGATGAAGCCGGAAAACCTGGCCAAAATTCACCACGAACTCGACGGCGAGGAATACGATCTGAACGCCGTGATAGATCACGTGATCGACCGCCGCGCTGACGGCCGCCAATCCGAGCGGCTTTATACTAAACGGTTAAGACGGCAGCGCGACGTGGCGGTGTCGATGCTGCTCGACCAGTCTTCATCGACCGCGCGCACCATCACGCGCAACCCTTTGCAGCCCTACACGCATCCCGGGCGGCGCATCATCGAGATCGAAAAGGAAGGCCTGATCCTGATGAGCGAAGCGCTCGAAGCCGTGGGCGATGTTTATTCCATCTACGGTTTCACCAGCGAGGGACGGCGCAACGTGAAGTTTTATATGGTCAAGGATTTTGACGAGCGCTACAGCGAAGAGATCGAGCGGCGCATCGGCGGCATCTCGTTTCAGAACAACACGCGGTTGGGCGCCGCCATCCGCCACGCCTCCGCCAAGCTCCAGCGCCAGGATGCCCGCACCAAACTGCTCATTATCCTGACCGACGGCCGCCCCTACGACCACGATTACGGCGACGCTCGCTACGCCCGCGAAGACGTGCGCGAATCGCTCACCGAAGCGCGGCTCGCCGGCGTCACGCCCTTCTGCATCACCATCGACCGCGACAGCGAAGCCGAACTCAAAGACCTCTACGGCGACGTCGGCTACACCATCATCGACGACGTGCTATCCTTGCCTGAACGAATGCCGAATATTTATAGGAGACTGACGAGTTAGTACGCAATTTTTAGATGTTAACCGTCTAAATGGAATAAGCGTGCGTTCTATTGTAGGGTTTCGGGAGCAATATCAGCGCAAGTTGAATCTCAAAATCGTTTCAGTTTCTAACAACTCATCCCTGTCAACCCGAATAACCTTCAAAAAAGAGAGGATAAAATGAAAATTAATGATCTCAAATACTACTTTTTGATAGCGGTTGCTTTTGTCTCCCTCACGGTGCAGGCAAGTAGCCAGTCTCCAAGATCGGTAGTCTTCATACCGACGCCAAAAGATTTCGGTAAGCCTTTGACAGCCGCCGAAGTTGGAATGGTAAATGTGATAGCTCCAAAACAGAAGGGCATTCTGGCATGCGCTACTGAAAAAAAATGCCGGGTGATGAACATGCCTTTGCTGTGGCAATCTGACCCGCTTATCGATGCCGGATTCGAGCCGGAGAAAGGTGTGGGCTGTTACGACACCTCGATCGTCAGTGTTATCATCGCCGCCATGGCAAACAGAAACCCGGCGATCCCAAAAGTATCCTTAAATTGGCGCCTCCAAAAGTTTATGAATATCCAGCCGGGAATCGGCGGCAACGGAAAACCGGCGCCGAAAGCGGTCAAACAGCTTTCTTACGAATATTCCGTGGTCAAAGCACGAGGGAATGCAGCGGCAGCGGCAGCGGCAAAAAACCAAGCTCCGGTCTTTAAAGTTCCTGAGGAGCAGCCGATATATTTTCACGAAGTTATCTGGGCTTTGAATGGCGGTAAGATCAACGAAAATTGCAACCCAAGCATTTACAGTGACTGCGACACAAGCGACGTAAGCAACAAATACGGCCACGCGTTTTATAGAAACCTGACCCCAAACGATAACATCACTAACGAATATATTATTGAAAAGATGAAAGCGGGCTATGTGATGATGATCGGATTTTCTCGTTACCGTCCGCTAGTCGAAGTCGACAATGGAGTGAAAAAGGTCACTTTCGTCGGTGCGGGCGGCGACTTTGCTAATCCAGGCCCTAGCCCGCATAAGGTTGTCTTTATAGGCTTTGATGAAGGGAGTAAATTTCCGCTGCTTATTAACGATGTCGGTAACGGCCAGCAGTATTACGTACGGCTCTCAAGTGATCTGTCAACCCGCACCTTTAGCGTGCGCGGCAACGGACCGCCAAGTTTCGGCCGTAAGCAGATCACTTATCCGACGCCAGTCAAGATCTATATCGAATACAAAGGCCTAGGAGAGGGTATAAATAGACCGGTCTTTTTCCTTGAGCAGATCGACGGACTTCGCATCGTCAACGCTAATGAAAAACTTCCGAGTGGTATTAAGCCGCCAGGTAAAAATTAATCGCCGCCATCTATTGAAAAGCGCCGTCCTTATCGCGGCGCTTATTAATTTCAGTTGTATCTAAGTAAGCTTTATTGACCTCAATTAATCGGTCTTCTGCAAGCTGGCCGCCAGTTCATTTTCTTCGCTTTCACCCACCGTCCGCAGATCAAGCGCGACTTTATCATCAACTACGCGCGCGATCACGGGCGGTTCGCTCAAGCGCAGTTTTTCCTCGAGTTGGGCGGCGGAGAGAGTTTTGTGAGTCAGGACGATAAGGCCGGTTTTGAGGTTTGCATCGGGCGCGGCTCCGCCGCCCACGGCGGAAACGCCGTCTATAATATCGAAGCTCAAAGCGGGATCCAGCCCAAGTTTAGCCTTAAGGTTTTCGACGAAGCGCGCGGCTCTTTCGGCCAATTGCTCTTTGGTCAGCGAGAGCATTTTCAGCACGGGAATGTCTTCGAGTTCCCTCCCGCGCAAATAACTTTCCAGCGTCGCTTCGAGCGCGGCGTAAACCAATTTATCGACGCGCAAAACACGATAGAGCGGGTGCTTGCGAAGTTTATCGATCACCCCGGCGCGGCCCACGATCAGACCGGTTTGCAGCCCGCCGAGAAGTTTATCGCCGCTGAAAGTAACAACGTCCGCGCCGGCGGAGATCGAGTCGCTGATCCTCGGCTCGCCGTCTAACCCGTAAGCGCTAAGATCCGGCAGCGCGCCGGAACCGGCGTCTTCATAAAAATCCAGGCCGTGTTTATGCGCGAGTTCGGCAAGTTCGGCGACCGTTGGTGTCGCGGTAAAACCGATGATGCGGTAATTCGACGGGTGAACGCGCGCGATCAGACGCGTATTTTCATTGATCGCGTTTTCGTAATCAGAAGCCCTGGTCCGGTTGGTCGTGCCGACCTCCATCAACCCGGTCCCGGCCTGTTTCATCACGTCGGGGATGCGGAAATCTCCGCCGATCTCGACCAGCTCGCCGCGCGAGATCACGCACTCGCCGCCGCCCGCCAGCACCGTCAGCACGAGATAAGCAGCCGCGGCGCAGTTATTCACGATCAGAGCGCTTTCGGCACCGGTCAGCCCGGCAAGCAGCCTTTCGGCGCGCGCGCCGCGCCTGCCCCGCTTGCCTGTCGCAAGGTCGTATTCCAGGGTGCAGTACCCGGAAGCGCCCGCTATCGCCGCCCGTGCCGCCTCGGAAAGCGGCGCGCGTCCCAGATTGGTGTGAATGATCACTCCGGTGGCATTGATCACCCTTTGCAAACCCGTTTTTTTCTCGTCTCGCCAGGCCTCATGCAGGCGCTTTTCCGCTTCTTCCAGCAGCTCTTCTTTTGCGCGGCCGCCGTTGGCTCCCGTCTTACCGGTCAGCTCATTTCTGAGCGAATCGATCACACCGCGGGCGAGCGAAGCCGAATATTTCGCGCCGCACTCGGCTGAGAGCTTTTGCCCCGCCGCCGAGCGTAAAAGCGCGTCAACCGAAGGCAATGCCTTAAGTAAGTGCAGTGTCTCGCCCTCTTTTGGAATCCCGGCTTTATTGGCCATTTATTAATAATAGCTCATTTACGTGCTAAATGAGTCCCTCGCCGGTAGCTCGCAGAATCGATCCTGATCTTAAATACAACCGGATAATAAAACACTATGGCATTTGAAAAAAACAGGCTGGCGCGGCAAAAGCAGCACCTGCTCGACCGCGGCAAAAATCAAGCGGGCGAAGAAGTGGTAAATATGGACCAGCAGCTCGCGGCCTGGAAGAGGACATGCGAAAACTGAAGATCGATTTCGGCATTTACTTTCACGGCGGTTTAAAACGAGCCCGCACGAAGCCCGCAGGCCGGGTGGAAGCCCTCATCAAACGCATCAGCGACGACCGCAGCCTGACCTACGCGCAGAGATACCTGCTCAACAATCTGGTGGCGCGCTACACTTCTTACCGCGAGCTCTGGCGGCGGACATTAAAGCTGCGCGGCGACGGCAGTTTCTGAAATTACCCGAAAGTAAAGGCGGCTCGAAAGCCGCCTTTTACTTTTCTATTGAATTCTAACTCCGGATCCCAAGAACCGAAATATCTTTCGGTTTATCACGCAGTTAAACCTTAGTTACATTTTCAGCCTGCGGGCCTTTCGGTCCGTTTATCACCTCAAATTCCACCTGCTGCCCCTGTGTCAGTGTTTTGTAACCGTCGCCCTGAATCGCGCTGTAATGCACAAAGATATCAGGATCTCCGGGCTGTTCGATAAAACCATAGCCCTTTGCGTTGTTAAACCATTTGACTTGACCGATAATTCTAGACATTTCTTGCTATTTCCTCCTACAAAAACTTCAGTAAATTTCTAAGCGAATAACCCGAAACCGGGCGATCGCAAAAAGTAAAAAATTAGTTTGTCGAGTTTTGCTGTGCATAAACCGCAGCACGGGAACGTTTCACGACCAACTAAAATCCGCTGCCCTAAAAACGGGGAGTTTGCTAAGGCATCGGCCATTGAGCTTAGTTCAAAATACACACAAATTACGTAAAGAACGAACGCCTGACCTGATACGAAAAATTCTTTTTTGATGATTTAGTGTTGAACGTCCGTAAATGTAGTAAAAACTACGTTTTATGTCAAGAGTTTTTTTTCATTTTCGGTTAAAATAAACGAACAATCGCGTTTTTTTTCTAAATTCCCGGTTTTAACGTGTTAAAACGTACCTCAGGCCGGTTTGAAAAGAAGTGGATTGCAAGAATTTTCGCTATCGATCTATAGTTTTAATACTCGGTTTTTATCTTATGGTAGACAATTCAGATCCGGCGATCCGCGTTTCGATGATGCCGCACATGACCAATGCGCAAGGCACGATCTTCGGCGGCGTGCTGCTCAGCTACATCGACCAGGCAGGCGCGATCGAAGCCGTGCGGCGGACGGGCCACCGGCGCTTTGTCACCGTCGCCATGCGCGAGGTGGTTTTTCACGAGCCGGTCTATGTCGGCGACCTGGTCAGCTTTTACGCCGAGGTCGAGAAGATCGGAAACAGCTCGATCACCGTTAATGTCTCGGTCGAATCCGCGCGTTTCAAAGATTCGCACGAGGTAGTGCACGTGACCGATGCCGAGGTAATATACGTGGCGGTCGACGAGCACTTTAAGAAAGTGGCGATCCCGAAAAATTAGTGTGGAGTCTGGAGAGGGGCGAGTCTCGAGAGTCCGGAGAGCCGGAAGAGTTCTCTTCACTCACAGGACTCTCTGGACTCAATAGACTCTTGACTATTAAAATGTATCCGTCCGGCAATCTTTTTATTCCCGTTTCGCACGGCAGGCTTGAAGCCATTTTGAAGGAGCCGAAGGGCGAGCGCAAAGGGGCGGCGCTGGTTTGCCACCCGCACCCGCTGGGCTCCGGCACGATGCATAACAAGGTGGTTTTTCGCATCGCCGCGGGCTTGCTCGATGCGGGATTGGTTACGCTGCGGTTCAACTTTCGCGGCGTGGGCAGAAGCACCGGCGCGCATGACGACGGTCGGGGAGAGAAAGACGATATCCGCGCGGCGCTCGACTTTTTAAGCGAGAAATACCCGCGCCTTTCCATCACACTGGCGGGTTTTTCGTTCGGCTCGCGTTTTGGCACGGAAGTCGGCATGGACGATGAACGGGTCGCGCGGCTGATCAGCGTCGGCTCGCCGGTCGATAAATACAATTACGATTTTCTGCAAAACTGCCGCAAGTCGATCCTTTTTGTGCATTGCGCGCAGGACGAATACGGCAAACCTGAGCGGGTGCGAACGCTGGTTGAAAGCTTGCCCGCCGAAGCAAAGGCAAAACTGGTACTGCTGGAAGGTTGCGGGCATTTTTTCGATACCCGGCTGGACGAATTGAAAAAAACGGTTACCCAATGGACACTGGAACAGATGGATAGCGCGGTTTCATAAAATATTAGTTTTTCGGTGGTAAACTTTTTAAAGCAGTCAGCTGATAGCTTTGAGCTAATAGCTAATTTCGTGGGTAAAGCAACATCCTGTACTTTATAGGAACCGTGCAGCAAAATAAATAAATGAGCAACGAATACGGCAAAGACGCGCCGCTGTCTTACAACAAATACCTGAAAGTTCCCCAGTTGATCGAGCTGCAGGAAACTCTTTCCTCGCCCATAAGCCACGACGAACTGCTTTTCATTATCATCCACCAGACCTACGAGCTCTGGTTCAAACAGCTGCTGCATGAGCTGGACGCGACCATCGATTGGCTGGGCAAAGGCCGCATCTTCCGCGCCAATCATTCGCTGCGCGTGATCGTCTCGATCGAAAAGATACTGGTCACGCAGATCCACCTCCTGGAAACGATGGCGCCGATCGGCTTCCTGGAATTCCGCGACAAGCTCAACCCGGCGAGCGGTTTTCAGTCGATGCAGTTTCGCGAGCTGGAATTCGTCTCCGGCGCAAAGGATGAGCGTCTGCTGGCGACTTTTAAGGACGATGAATTTGCCTACAAGCGCCTGTCCGAAAGAATGAATGCGCCGAGCCTGGCGGACACATTCTGGAAGCTGCTGGAAGAAAAAGGCTTTGACGTTTCAACACACGAAAAACGGGTGGCCGCTATTGTCGAGATCCTTACCCACCCGGAAAACGATCACGACCTGTATCAACTGCAGGACCTGCTGATCGAACACGACCAGCAGATCATTTTCTGGCGCTCGAACCACGTCATAATGGTGGAAAGAATGCTTGGAATGAAACCCGGCACGGGCGGTTCCGAAGGCGTCGGCTACCTGCAAAAAACGCTGGTTAAGAAATTTTTCCCCGAGCTTTGGGAGGCAAGGACTTACCTGCAGATACAAAAGTAACGCCAGCGTCTCGCCCGCGCTTTTAAGGCGACGGCGGGACGCCATCGGGACAGCCGCCGGGACGGCGGCGTTACAATGCAGATCTCGTTTCTGATAAAATGTAATTTGAGATGTTCGAAACGGTAAAGACAAACGATCCGGCAAAGCTCGAAGCCATCCAGCTTTTCAATGAGGCTTACGCGGCGCAGTTGGAGGCTGATTACGACCGGGCGATCAAACTTTATAAAAGATCCATCGACGTGATGCCGACCGCCGAAGCCTACACTTTCCTGGGTTGGACATACAGTTTCCAGGGCCGCTATGACGAGGCCATCGCCGAATGCCTGGCGGCGATCTCAATCGACGCGGGTTTCGGCAATCCCTACAACGACATCGGCAGCTACCTGATCGCCAAAGGCGATTTCTACGGCTGCGTGCGCTGGTTCAAACTCGCGATGCAGGCCGCGCGCTACGAAGCCCGCGGCTTTCCGCATTTCAATCTTGCCACCGTCTATGAAAAACGCGGCAAGTTTCTCGCCGCCGCCAAACACTACGGGCTTGCGCTCAAAGCGCAGCCCGATTACGTGAACGCCTATAAAGCTTTGCGCCGAATGCAGGAACGGTTGAATTAATTGGGAGCGCGTTTTGAGTACCGCTTCAGGCGGCTTTGAGATTTTTCACCAACAAAATAGCCGCGGATGAACGCGGATTTACACAGGTCAGAAATTCTTATCCGTGTCCATCCGTGAAATCCGCGGCTAAATTCTTATGCCGCCTGAAGGCGGGAACTCAAAACAGCTTTCTAATCGTTCACTTTCTTTCCGGCGTCGCTGATCGCTTCGCCGACGGAATCGACCGCATCGGAAACTCCGCGTTTGAATTTTCCCCAGGTTTCCTGGCCTTCGCCGGCCGCGTGCTGCGCCTCGCCTTCGGCTTCCAGCCGCTCATTTCCGGTCAACTCTCCGGCCTTGTCCTTGATCGTTCCCTTAACTTGTTCGTATTTGCCTTTGACCTCGTCCTTATTAAATATGCTCATATGAAACCTCCCTGTTCTTGAAAAGGTGTATGGTTTTCAGACACCTTATTTATCTCTCACACTTGGATAATGCAATTACTGTTCCTGTTTTGAGCCTAGCTTTGAGTCCCGCCTTTAGGCGGCCTCCTTAAAAGTTTTGTTAGGAACGCCGTATTTGTAGCGATCATATTTTATAAGGAGTAAGAGCTCCGTAGAGCGGCATTTTAGTATGTCTTTCCTATAGAACTTGTATGAGAAACGAGGGCGCGGAAACTTACCGGCACGAAAAGTAATAAACTCCTCGCCGTTTTTTATCGAAAAAAATGCCTGCATAAATCGGCAGGCATTTTTTGACTATTTTTATGCAACTTCCTTTAGCTGCATCAACGATTTTTTGAAATATTCTAAAACCTGAATTGCCTGATCGCGCTTGACCATTGGGAAATTTTCTAAGAATTCGTCCAATGAGACACCTTTTTCCAAATTATCTATTAAAACCGAAACCGGAACTTCCGTTCCGCGAAATACGGGCGTTCCATTCAAAATTTCTTTATTACTGACAATTTCCTCAGCCTCGGAAAAGAATAAAGGGAAGACTTTCTCCCGTTTTACAGAAATCGGCTCTTCCCACGCGCTTTCATCATCCGCCTGAGCTGTCACCAAATCGTCAATTTCATTTTCGGTCAGATTTGTATTCATATGTCCCAACCCGTAATTATCCTGACTATTCTATCAGGTTTCAACTGGAAAATTATCTTCAATTTCCTTCCACCGAAAGTTTCGCCAATCAATTGATAGCGATCTGTATAAGATTGATTCTTTCTGATTTGAAAATCGTTATAAAAGCATTCAACCGCTTCTCTGAATGTAATGCGGTGAGCGGAAAAAGTTTGTCGCTCTGAAAATCATACTCAAAATCTGTGGGAATAAATTTTGACCAATCCATATTAAGTTAAAATATTCTTTTATATTTACTAACTCTCATTCACCTTCAGCACCGCCAGAAACGCTTCCTGCGGGATCTCGACGCGGCCGACTTTTTTCATCCGCTTTTTGCCTTCTTTTTGTTTTTCGAGCAGTTTGCGTTTGCGCGAGATGTCGCCGCCGTAGCATTTGGCGATGACGTTTTTGCCCATCGCTTTGACGGTTTCGCGGGCGATGACCTTGTTGCCGATGGCGGCCTGGATCGGCGACCTCGAACATCTGGCGCGGGATAAGTTCCTTCATCTTGGCGGTCAGCAAGCGGCCTTTGGCGGTGGCGGTGTCGCGATGCAGAATGAGCGAAAGCGCGTCGACCGGTTCGCCCGAGACGAGCACGTCGAGCTTGACGAGCTTGCTTTCCTGATAGCCGGACAAATGATAATCGAGCGAGGCATAACCGCGCGAAACCGACTTCAGCCGGTCGTAAAAATCGAGCACGATCTCGTTGAGCGGCAGTTCATAGACGAGCATCACGCGGTCTTGTCGTGACGTATTCAAACTTTTTCTGCACGCCGCGTTTTTCATCGAGCAGCGGCAGAATGCCGCCGAGAAATTCGTCGTTGGTCAAGATCGTCGCCTCGATAAAAGGCTCTTCGATCTTTGCGATGCGGCCCGATGTCCGGCATTTTCGAGGGCGAATCGATCTCTGCGACCGTGCGCCGTCGGTCGTCGTCACGCGGTAACGCACGCCCGGCGCGGTCGTGATCAGATCGAGATCGAATTCGCGCTCCAGCCGCTCCTGGATGATCTCCATGTGCAGCAGCCCGAGAAATCCGCAGCGAAAACCGAAACCCAGCGCCGTCGAGGATTCCGGCTCGAAGAAGAACGAAGCGTCATTCAGCCGCAGCTTTTCCATCGCGTCGCGCAGGTCTTCGTACTGCGCCGAATCGATCGGATAAAGCCCCGCGAAAACCATCGGCTTTACTTCCTGAAAACCGGGCAGCGGCTCGGCCACGGGGCGCGCGGCTTCGGTGATCGTGTCGCCGATCTGCACGTCGGCGACGGTCTTGATCGAGGCGGTCAGAAATCCGACCTCGCCCGCGCTCGAGCTCGTCGATCGGCGTCGGGCGCGGGCGGTTCACGCCCAGATCGTTTCGACCAGATATTCGCGGCCGGTATTGAAAAACTTGATCTTCGTGCCTTTTTTCAGCGTGCCGTCGATCACGCGAAAGAGCACGATCACGCCGCGATAAGAGTCGTACCAGCTATCGAAGATCAGAGCTTTAAGCGGTGCGTTCCGGTCGCCTTTCGGCGGCGGGCACTCTTGGCGACGATCGCTTCGAGAATGTCCTCGACGCCGATGCCGGTTTTGGCCGACGTCAGCACGGCGTCGCTCGCGTCGAGCCCGATGATGTTTTCGATCTGTTCCTTGATCCGTTCCGGTTCGGCCGACGGCAGGTCGATCTTGTTCAGAACGGGAATTAGCTCGAGGTCGTTTTCGATCGCGAGATAAGTATTCGCCAGCGTCTGCGCCTCGACGCCCTGCGAAGCGTCGACCACCAGCAGCGCGCCTTCGCAGGCCGACAGCGAACGCGAAACTTCGTAGCTGAAAAATCCACGTGGCCCGGCGTGTCGATCAGATTCAGAACGTAATGCTTGCCGTCCCTGGCCTTGTAATCCAGCCGCACGGCGTGGGCCTTGATCGTGATGCCGCGCTCGCGCTCGAGGTCCATATCGTCGAGCAGCTGCGCTTCCATATCGCGCTCGGCAACCGCGCCGGTGAGCTGCAGCATGCGGTCGGCCAGCGTCGATTTGCCGTGGTCGATGTGGGCAATGATGGAAAAATTTCTGATGCTTTCAGAATTCATACTTCAGGTAAACCGAAACGATAAGAATAACAAAATTAGGCGATTTTCGCATTTTTCGGAGTGTTTTCCGCGCCAGCGGCTTGAGTTAGTCCCTGGAATAATCGAATATTTCTCTGTAATTAGAGCGATGGTCAGTTTTGATTCAGACATTTGCACCGATTTTCCTGAAGCCTCTTCCCGCGAGTGGCTTGAGACGAACGGCATCGGCGGGTTTGCCTCGGCGACCGTGGCGGGCTCTAACTCGCGCCGTTATCACGGGCTGCTGGTGGCGGCTGCCCGACCGCCGGTCGGACGCGCGGTGCTGCTCTCGAAATTCGAAGAAGCTCTCACCGTGGGCAAAGAAACCTTCCTGCTTTCGGTCAACCAATATCCGGGCGCGGTCTTTCCGCAGGGTTACCGGCTGCTGAAAAATTTCCGGTTGGATCCTTTTCCTATGTGGACCTTCGAGGTTGCGGGCATCGAGTTGGAAAAGTCTGTTCTGATGGTGCACGGCGAAAACACGACCGTGATCCAGTACAATATCAAAAACCAAAAACCCGGCGAGCATATCCGGCTCGAGATAAAACCGCTGGTCGCCTTTCGCGATTATCATCACTTGGGGCAGGAACGCGCGGTCAATCACGATCTGACGATCGGCGACGGCCACGTATCGATACGGCCCGTGGCCGATCTGCCCGAGCTTTATTTTGCCCACACCGAGGCCGGCGTCCGGCGCACCGGCGAGTGGTACCGCAATTTTGAATACGAGATCGAGCGCGAACGCGGCTTTGATTTTCACGAAGACCTGTTCAATCCTTTTAGCTTAAGTTTCGACCTTTCCGAACCGAAAGAGATCTCCGTCATCGCTTCGACCGAACCGCGCGAGATCTCCGACGCGCTGAGTTTTCGCTTGACGGAGATCGCCCGGCGCGAGGCTTTGCTGGTGCAGGCAAATGCGAAAGACGACCTTACCAGGCAGCTGACGCTGGCGGCGGATCAGTTTCTGGTGGCGCGCGGCGAGGAAAAAACCGTTATCGCCGGCTACCCGTGGTTCACCGATTGGGGACGCGACACGATGATCGCCCTGCCGGGGCTGACACTCTCCACCAACCGTTTCGAGGTCGCGGAGAGCATCCTGCTGGAATTTTCAAAATATATTTCCCGCGGCATGCTGCCGAACCGTTTTCCCGACGCGCACAGTGAGCCCGAATACAACACGGCCGATGCCACGCTCTGGTATTTCGAGGCCATCCGCGCCTATGCGCGGGCAGCCAAAGATCTTGATTTTGTAAAAAGAAATCTCTACGAAAAATTGCAAGACATCGTTGACTGCCACCTTCGCGGCACGCGTTACGGTATCAAGGCCGATCCGCGACGGCCTGCTGAATGCGGGCGAGGAAGGCGTGCAGCTGACCTGGATGGACGCGAAAATAGGCGATTGGGTGGTGACGCCGCGCATCGGCAAGGCGGTGGAAATTCAGGCGCTCTGGTATAACGCGCTGCGCGTCATGGAGCATTTTGCCGAGCGATTCGACGACGAAGAAAATAAAATTAAATATCAGGCGGCGGCCGATCTGGCGGCGCGGAATTTTGAAACGGTTTTTTGGAATGAAGAAAAAGAGTGTCTTTACGACGTGGTAAGCGGCGAGGAAAAAGACGCCTCGGTGCGCCCGAACCAGATCTTTGCCGTCAGCCTGCCTTACACGATGCTTTCGCCCAGAATAGCGCGAAAGGTAGTGGAAAAAGCGGAGGCCGAGCTGCTGACCCCGGTGGGTTTGCGCACCCTTTCGCCCCGCGATAAACGCTATCGCCCGGTCTATGAGGGCAATCCCCTGGCGCGCGACAGCGCCTATCACCAGGGCACGGTCTGGGCCTGGCTGATCGGGCCTTATATCGATGCTTACCGGAAAGTTTATGCCGGCGAGCCGGGCCTGGAGGAAAAAATCTCCGGCCTGCTAAAAGGGTTCGAGCGACATCTGAGCGAAGCGGGACTGGGCAGTATTTCGGAGATCTTTGACGGCGACCCGCCGCATCGGGCCCGCGGCTGTATCGCGCAGGCGTGGAGCGTAGCTGAAGTGTTGCGGGTGTTGAAGGAGTAGAGGCAGAAACGCGACAGTCATGGAGCGTGTTTAATTTGTTTTCTATGACACGCTCCATAACTGTCGCGTTTCCGCCTTAGCTAAAAGAGAACCACCCCGGCCTTCGGCCACCCCTCCTTCGTAAGGAGGGGAATGTTTGCGTCCGTTTAAACTCCCCTCCTTACGAAGGAGGGGTGCCGCGTCCTCGCGGCGGGGTGGTTCTTTCGGTTTTGTCAGCAGGCTGTTTAGCCGCCTAAAGGCGGGACTCAAAACACTAATGCGTCCGGTAATACTCCACGCCGTTACTGAGCTCGACCGCGATCTTGCCTTCACTTTGCGCGTAGTCGAGGTGCGCTACAGCTTCCGACACCGCCAGGAACCGCTGCGTGAAATCCTCCATCACGTGCGGGAAAAGTTTCTCCGCCACGTCCCAGGCGGTCACGCCCTGTTTCGAAACCAAACTTACGACCCGCGCCTGTCTTTCGTCGATCGCGCGCACATAGCGGTGAAAAATTTCCTCGAAATCATGCACCGGCTCGCCGTGCCCGCCGTACACCAGGGTCGGCGCGCACGCGCGCAGGCGAGCGAGGCTGACCAGATATTCCGCCAGCGATCTGAAGCGCCGCGCGGGGTCGACCGGGTCGAGCGAAAGCACGGGATTGGGCGTGATGCGTTTCAGCACACAGTCGCCGCAAAGCAATGTGCGGTCCGCTTCGCGCAGGAAAGAGCAGGAACCAGGCGTGTGCCCCGGCGTGTGCAGAACTTTTAAGCTCCCGCCCGCGAAACCGATCTCCATTTCGTCTTCCAGCAGCGTGAACTCGCCGTCCTCGAGCGCATCGGTCAGCAAGCGGAACGACTGGTAAAATTCCTGCATCTTGCGCCATACCTCTTCCGGCACTCCCGCTTTTAATACCAGCGAATGATGTTCTTCTTTCGCCAGCCGCCCGAAGAGATGCCCCGTTTCCCAGCCGTGCACCAGAATTTCCGCGTCCTTCGCCTCGTCGCGAATGGTCTTTGCCAGGCCGCAATGGTCTTCGTGCGCGTGGGTCAGCACGACGCGGCGGACGTCGGAAAATTTCACCCCGTGCCGCTGCAGCCCTTCGCGCAGGACGGTGACGGCCTCTTTCGTTTTCGGCCCGGCATCGATCAGCGTCAGCGGGTCTTCTTTTATCAGGTAAATGTTAACGTCGCCGACCAAAAAAGGTGTGGGCACGGCTATTGAGTGGATTTTCATAAACTAAAAGATTAAACCACAGAAGCCGTAGAAGTGAATAGTTGATAGTGGATAGTTTAAGAGTGGCTTTGCCTGTAAATGGGTTAGCGCAGCCGGTATGCGGATTTTTGATTTGTTCGTGGCGAAACCACCAAATAACACTAAAAGCGGTAGCGGGGTCAGTTTGAAATCTGACCCGTATTATTCTGAAACCTTATCTGTAACGGTCAGATGGACGCCGTTCATCAAAAGTCCATTCACAATCGCACGACCTATTGTCTCCAAATATTTTGACGAGCCGACAGGGGCACGCAAACTGTGTGAATCCGGCACCAAGATTCCGCTGCATCTTTGGACTGTGCCCTCATTTATCACACGGGTCCGGGCATCTTTTCCATTTAAAAGTATTGAGCTTATTTTCAATCTTATCTAACTCGGCAGCTAGAATTATGTCGTATCCCTCATCAGGCATATTTTTTCCTTATTGTTGAGTGGTTTTGGCATCAAAGCCGGATGTCGTATGTACCCGCCAGCGTTGGTTTTTTCACAATCCGCGGCACATTTCCTTTCCCCATGGCGTTGAAGTAGCTCGCTCGATACCAGGGCGAACTTCGTCGTACTTCCAATTGTTCCGTTGAAGCACCGTACCGTCCGACAACTCGATCCGATTGATCTGCACCGTTTCATTAAAAAGCTTATCGGTCGACTTGGCCAAACTCTCTGCAGTGATAGTGTCGCTTGGCCCGAGAAGACTAAAAGCCAAAAGGCCTATCTTTTCTCCATTCTTTAAATTAACTCCGCAGAGGAACTGTCTGCGAACGACGTTAGCCGGGTGAGCGATCTCGGTAAAGAGATATTCCCAGAAGATGACTTTGACCGTTTGGCCGCTGTCATTCCGTACCAGTGCCGTGTAGGAATAGCCGCTGAGGTTGTCTGTTTTTGGGGTACGGGATTCCTGGATCGCTTTGTCCATGGCGGCGCTCCGGGCGTCCATGGAATCTTTGTTCGGATCCATCGGGTTATCTGTTCGCTGCTCTCTCGCTTTACGCTGCAAGTATTTGTCTTCAGGTAATAACGCCCTCGCCGGAGACGTTTGTGCGACATCAACCGGGCGGGCCTTTTGCGTCGTTCGTTCCCAGCCCGAACTCAATACGGGCATCGGGTCCTGGGAAAAACAATAGGATGAGCTCAATAAAACGAGAATAGATGTGTTTAACAAAAGCTTCATTACCATCCTCCTGAATGCGCGCGTTTTCGACACGATTATACACCTTCTCTCACCAGAAATGTGCAGAAATCGGCGGATCCTGTAAAGCGCCTATGGTATGGCATGCTGAAAGATCGAAGGGCCGGCTTGAAGCTTTGTCGTCAGTAGCGAGCATGCGGATTTGGGATTTGTTCGTGTCGCCCACGTGTGATTTCGTGGTTCCTCTTAATGCCTCTTATATAAAGGCTATAAAAGCGAAACCACGAAGCTGCCCGACCAGTCGCACTGATCCGTGTAGCTTCGTGGTTACTGGTATTTTTTATTTTATAACTTACGCTGCCGCGCCGGTGCCGCGTTCTCCGCTGGCGGCGGCGATATGCGGGGCGTTATCCATATAGTGCCGGTAACCAATGATCTTTCCTTCATCGTTAAAGGTCCACAGATGCATTTCCTCGGTGTCAAAAAACCCGCCGCCCGGGACTTCAGCGGCAATGCGAAGCTCGGCCGCGACCTGGTTGCCGCCTTCCATCAGCGAACGGACCTGGAACTCCTGGAAGTCGAATTTGGTCACGATGTCGAAAAATTCCGACGCGCCGCTGCGGTCATGCCGCGGCTGCAGCCAGGGCACGCCCATCTTTTGCCCTTCGGTCTCGATGCCGCATACTTCCCATTTCACATCGTCGGCCAATTTATCTAAAACAGCCGGGATGTCGCCCCGGCCAAATTCCGTGTAAAGCTCTGAGATCGTTTCAATATTTTTGCTCATAATTCACCTTTCGAAAATAGAATATATTTTTTCCTCTCCTATTTTTCGCAAAAGGGGTGGAAACGGATTCTAAAAATGGTGAAGTTTTTACTGGGAGCGCGGACGGCTCGTCCGCATTTGTAGCGCCGCCGTTTCGGCGGCTGTCCTGACGGCGTCCCGCCGTCAGTTTTGGAAGCGCGGGGGCGGGACGCCCACGCCACTGCCAGCGAGACGCTGGCGTTACCTTAGACTGGAACTATTGCTTCGCGTTCTTCTGCGCCATCGACATCAGTTCTTCCGGCATCCATTTACCGACGCCTTTTTCTGTCTCCTCAGTGATGCCCTGCTGGCGGTTGTGCCATTCTTTTACGGGAGCGTCTTCGCGTCCCCATTCGCGCTCGTAATTTTCCACCTGCTCGAGGGAAATGATGATGCCGTGCGCAATCTCTTTCCAATCCTGCGTCTGGATGCCGCGCAGCACGATCGGCAGCCCGGCGGTCCAGTCTTCTTCCGGCGCGATGCGGTCCTGCTCAGGAATGGTCAGCTTGTCGGGGGACGGGAAAGGCTTTCCCTGGAATTCGCTCGCCAGCTTTGCCGTTAGATCCTTGTAGGAAATGCCCGAATCACTCTTTTTTATCTCCTGCGCCCGTCGAAACAGGTTGGATACCGTTATTTGATCGTTCATCGTTTTTGTCGAAACTCTCTTTAATTGTTCTGCTTATAAATTACACGAATTCTACTTTGGCGTAAAATCTACTTCCGGTAAAGAGCCTGGTAAAATCTGCAATGGTTAATGATATATTTAATTTCCCTTCGCACTCTCGTTTTGCTTTTATCATTATAATTCGTACCGTCGCGGACGTAATATTTATCGAAAAAGGCCCAGGCCTCTTTTTCCCGGCCGCGATAGATAAAATGGGTCAATAGATCGACCACCGTGCGCGAGTAACCGCGGTCAATGCCTTCGCCGTCAAATTTCTTTTCCCTGAAAGCTTTGATCACCCTGGCTTTTTCTTCTTTCCAGATCTTAGCCGCCCAGGGGGGATAAATATCCTTCGCCGGCAGATATTTTCCGGCGCGGCGATCGTATTTCAAAACTGCGCGCGGCTGCGGTGAGCAGGTTCCGCATTCGTCCAGCATATATCTGAATGCATAAACCGCCTGCACCATTTCATAAACGCCGTCCCCGTCGGCATCGAAAAGCTCGATAGGGTCGCCCAGGCTGCCCCCGTAATCCTCCGTGCGATATATCTCTTTCGGCCGCGCCGAGGAAATATCCACTATCCAGTAATTTGTACAGCAAACCGCCCCGCTGCCCACATTGACAAAATAAAGCTGTTTTTTAGCCTTTCCCAAAAGCCGGGAGATCCCTATCACGTTCGTGCGATAAGATTCTCTGTCGGCTTTATATTCAAACCATCTTTTCCCGTTTTTTAGCAAAACCTGCGGAACATTCTTTTTGATCTTTAACAGGTAATTTTCGTATTTGAAGTCAAAGCTGGTATCGGCATTGTCTTCTTCCATGGAGGAGTCATGGTGTGTCAAGGGTGGAAATACTTCGTCAATGTAAGTGCCCGGGTCGTCGGGTAACGGTTGAGAGAAAAAATCAGGTGCGGATGTAGGGGTCGGGACGGCGGCGAGAGGCGGCGAGATCGCCAATGTTTGCACGCGAGAAGAACAAGCGGCCAAACAAAAAAGCATTAAGATCAGAACGGTTACACCGCGCGCATAAACCATAAATTTAGTTTTCAATCGAGCGTATTAGACTCCTAATTTATCCAAAAAGCAATAAAAATCTTTTGCGTGAATTTTGACAGCCAAAAGGTTGTATTTTGGCATCAAACCGATTAGTCTCTTACCGTTAAGGAGTTTTCGGATGAACAAGTTTTTTCTGCTGGCCGTTTTGCTTTTAGCTTCATTTTCCGCCTTTGCGCAGCACGAATATTCACCGCTGCAGGAACGCGAACTCAAGTATAAAGACTGGACCTACAAGAACATAGCCGACGGCAAGGAAGTAAATCTGCGCTCGTTTCTCAAAGGCAAAAAGCTGGTGATGGTGGTTTATTTTGCCCCCTGGTGCCCGAACTGGCGCAACCAGGCTCCCTTCGCTGAAAAGCTTTACCAAAAATACAAGGGCAGCGGTTTTGACGTGATAGGCGTGAGCGAATACGCCAGTATCGAAGACACCAAAACAAATTTGAGCGGCAACGGCACCAGCTACACGGTCGTGGTCGAATCGGAGTCGCGCGAGGCCCGCGATAAGACCCCGCACTACGAATACCGCCAGGAAACCGGCGATACGCGCAAATGGGGCTCGCCGTGGAGTATCTTTCTCGAACCCGCGCTGGTGAAAAAAGACGGCGATGTGCTGACTACCAAAACTTTCGTGGTGAACGGCGAGTTGATCGAAGGCGAAGTGGAAGCTTTTGTCAGGCGGAAACTGGGTCTGCCGGCCGAGGAAAAAAAGACGGAAACGGCGCAAAGCAAAGCTCCCGAAGTCTGTGAAGAAGACCTGAAATTAACCCCGCTGAAAAAACCTTAACAAAGATCTAATTGGAGGGCGGACGGCTCGGAAGTTTAGAGTTACGCGTTTACGCGTGAATCACGCTTAAAGGCGTAACTCTGAACTACGGGCGAGCCGTCCGCGCTCCCAGTAACTAACGAAGATTTTGCAATGTATCGGTCAGTTTATTGACCACCTCGAGCAGCGTCTTTCCGGCATTGTTCAACTGCCCCCTGACGGCCTGGTCTTCCGCCAGCCCGGCCGTTTCCGATACTCCCTGAATATAGATAAGAAAGGGGCGCAATTCGGGCTTTGCGTGAAAATCATTCTCAAGCTGGACCACCCCGGCGCGCACGTTTCTGATCGATTGCAGCACGGTTTGCTTGGCGGTGTTGTTCTGGTTTCTTACCGCCGTGGAGGCCCGGGTGTCCTTGTCAATGTCCTCGATAGTTTTGGCGACCCCGCCCAGCACATAGATAAAGCGCGTAATATTTTTGATCTGGATGGCCACTTTTGCGCTTTCATCCCTGATCACAAATGAGGCGGCAGGTTTGGGCGTCGCTTTCGGCGCCGGTTTCTTTACGGGCTTTCTTTGCGCCGCGGCCGAAACGGATAAGCTCAATAAACAGCACGCCAACATACCGATCTGTAACAGTAAAAACAATTTTCGATTCTTTAACATCTTTTTAGTAGTATCCTCAAACCTTCTTTTTGCTTTCTTTGCGAGCTTTGCGCCTTTGCGTGAGAAAATTGCACGCAGAGGCGCAAAGGCCGCAAAGACTTCAACTCACTAAAATCGTTCAGGATACCGCCCTCCTTTTACTCCTTGATAGCTTCTCTTCTAAATCTATCTTAAAATATTCTCATAACAAAGATGAAAGAAAAACCCCTAAAAGTTCGCCGTCTCGGTAATGTCGAGTACGGCGAGGCTTTGCGGCTGCAGAAAGAACTGGAAACCGCCGTCATCGACGGCAGCGAAACGGACACGCTGCTCCTGCTCGAACACCCGCATACCTTCACGCTCGGCCGGCGCTCGAAAGAAGACGGGGTGCTGGCAACCAAACAAATGCTGGAGGCTTTGGGCGTGTCGGTCTTTGAGATCAACCGCGGCGGAAAGGTGACCTATCACGGCCTGGGGCAAGTGGTCGGCTACCCCGTGATAAACCTGAGCCCTGACCGCGAGGACGTGCACCGGTTCGTCCGCGACCTGGAAGAAGTATTGATCCGCACGATGGCGGATTTCGGCATCGAGGCGTTCCGCATCGAAGGCCTGACCGGCGTGCATACGAAAGACGGCAAGGTCGCCGCCATCGGCGTGCACATCAAACGCTGGGTCACCACCCACGGCTTTGCGCTCAACGTGAACACGGATCTGAGCTACTTTAACTGGATCATCGCCTGTGAGGGCGAGCCCGTCACCTCGATGGAAAAACTGCTCGGGCGCGAACTCACGCTGGCTGAAGTAGAAGATCGGATAATCGAGAATTTCTGTGCTGTGTTCGCGCGCAAAGCGGAAGCGGCTGAGTTTGAGCAAGCAACATTCTAAATTCTTAATTATTTCATTATTAATTATTTAACTGGAAAATAATTAATAATTAAGAATGGGTCATGACTAGCGAAAGTCGATATTTTTAGTAATTTTCAAGAGGACTTTATACAAGTCCTGGTTGCGATAATTGAATCTAAACTCGCACTCTTTCAGATGCAAGTAGAAAGTGTTCTTTGATAGGCCGCGGAACTTAACCAGCCGGACTTTGGCCAGTCCCCAGAAGCCTTCGATACCGTTAATGTGGTTCGCGCCTAAGGCGAATTCATCCCGGCTGTGATCAATCCGATAATGCTTTCGGTAGCCCAGATCGACAATGCCGTTATAGGCGCGAAAGCGGTCGGTGTGAATGGTGGAGGAGGTTGCAACCTTGCCTTTGATGATGGCGTAAAGCGTTCTCCGTGAACAGTTAGGAACGATCTCGGTATATACACAGCCGTTGCGTTTGTAGATGCCGAAGACGATCGTTTTCCTGCCCGCTCCGCGCCCGCGCTTGCCTCGCACCCGCTTGGGCCCAAAGTAAGATTCGTCGAGTTCTATCGCTCCCGTAAAGGGAGACTCGCTTTCACAATGCAAAGCGATAACGCGGCGAATCAATGTCAAATATCGGTTGACCGTGTTGCGGTTCAGCTGCGCCAGTTTGGCGATCTGAACAGCCGTCAGATCAAGCGCGAAAAGCCTTAAGATCTGACGAAATTTAACGCGCGAAATTTGTGCGCGAATTGAAACTTTGTAACTTATTCTCATGACTCGCTTTAGGTATTATAATTTACCTTTTCGCTAGTCATGACCCTTAAGAATTAATAATGAAAAATGGCTTTACTTAAAAGGCGCTTATAGGCGGCGGCTTGACGGCAGCCGCAAGCTAAAGGTATTTTGGAAGTCCGTTTAAATCAATTTTATCTTTGAGTTAGGAGTATTTTAATGCGCCGAACAACGGCCTGGTTCAGTCATAATCTTGGAATGGAAATGCCGCTGGTGGCTTACGGGCACGCCGGCGTGCCGCTTTTGATGTTCCCGACGGCGGCGGCGGATTACCTGGAATACGAGCGTTTTTACCTGGTCGACGTCATCCAGCCTTTTATCGAACAGGGCCTGCTGCGCGCCTATTCCATCAATAGCGTCAACCGCTACAGCCTGCTTAACGACAAAGCGTCGCCGCAATGGAAGGCCGAGCTTTTGTCGCGCTACGACCGCTATGTGATGGAAGAAGTGCTGCCGCTGATCCGCAACGAGTGCGGCCCGGACGCGCGCCCGCTGACCACCGGAGCCAGTCTGGGCGCATTTCTCGCCGCCAACTGTTACTTTCGCCACCCGGACGAATTTCGCGGCACCATCGCCATGAGCGGAAGCTATGACATTCGTTCCTATCTCCCCGACTATTACGACACCAACGTCTATTTCAATAACCCGATGGATTACCTGCGCAACCTGGACGACGATTATTACCTGCCGCTGCTGAAAAAAGCGGATTCGATCGTGATAACGACCGGCCAGGGCGCATACGAAGCGCCCAACCGCAGCCGCGATTTTTCCGCGCTGCTTAATAAAAAAGGGATCCCGCATTTGCTGGACGTGTGGGGCCACGACGTGAACCACGATTGGGTCTGGTGGCGTAAGATGCTGCCGTATTTTTTGGGAAGATTTTTTAACCAATAAAGATGTCAGGGGAAAAAGCGGAACAAAATATAAACTTCCGGGAGGGAAAGCTAAACGGCATTTTGCCATATCTTGCATGGATCATCGCTCTGATCGCGACAGTTGGCAGTCTTTTCCTTAGCGAAGTGATGGATCTGCCGCCGTGTGTGCTTTGTTGGTATCAGCGGATCGCTATGTATCCCCTGGTCGTTATCATCGGAAGTGGAATTATTATGCGGGACCGCCAGGTCAAGTTCTACGCGCTTCCTTTTTGCCTGATCGGCCTGGCTATCTCGATATACCATAACCTGCTTTATTACGGGATAATTTCGGAAAGCCTCACTCCTTGCACAGCGGGAGTTCCGTGTACTTCAAAACAATTAGAATTGTTTGGCTTCATTACTATCCCGCTAATGTCTTTGGCGACATTTATTGTTTTAACCTTATGCTTGCTGTTTTATAAAAAAAGAGCTGAAGAATAATATGCGAAAAGAAATCATAATTTTAGGTGCGATCATCATCGTGGTCGTAATTGGCGCCATCGTTGGCACAAATTACTATCGAAATTCGATCCAAAGCGAACGCAAACCCATGACAACGGCAAACAGTTCGCTCGTCCGGGAAGACAGTCCGACACTTGGCGCGGCAGATGCTCCCGTGACCATTGTCGAATTTTTAGACCCCGAATGTGAATCGTGTAGTGCGTTTAGCCCGAAAGTTAAGAATATTTTAAAGGAATATGACGGCAAAGTTAAATTGGTCGTTCGATATATGCCCCTTCACAAAAACTCGATGCTTGCAGCGACATACACGGAAGCGGCTGGCGAGCAGGGAAAATATTGGCAAATGCAAGAGATACTGTTTCAACGTCAACCGGAATGGGGTACGCGGCACGGCCCGCAAGATGCTGCCTCACCGCAGCCGGACGCCAAAACTTTGTTTGAAAAATATGCTATGGAACTAGGTCTTGATATAGAAAAAATAAACAGCGCCGTCAAAGAAAACCGTTACCACGCAAAGCTCGAACGGGACAAAAAGGATGGGCAAAGCCTCGGCGTGACGCGGACGCCGACGTTTTTTGTCAACGGCAGACAGTTGGCGCGATTGGGCGAAGCAGAATTGAAATCGTTGATTAACCAGGAATTGGGGAAATAAAATTACGCAAGTAATTTTAACCGCAAATGAACGCGCCGAATCGGTCAAGCGCGGAAAGAGTGCTCTTATAAGTATCTCACTTTATATCTTTACGAGGCCTTAAAACGTGAACCCAACCTCACTGCTGCGGCCCGTCATCCCCGCCTTTTTTACCCTTTTTCTTGGTTCCGGTCGGAACTTCGGGCTGCGGGGTTTTGGCCGCTTCGGGCCGTTTTATCTCGGGTGATTTGGGCGTGTCGTCGCCGCCCTTGGGCTGCACGGGCGGCGCGTCTCCTCCGGCGGCCGGGGGTTCTTCACCCCGGGTAGGCGGCACACCCAGTTCGGTGCCGGCATTAGGATCGACCACGGTTTTATCGCCGGTGTAACCCGCATCCAGGGCTCTACCGGCCAATTCGGCTTTTTCCAGTTTCTCCAGCTCTTCACGCCTGCGCTGTTCCTGGAGCGCCCTTACATCCGAAGGCATCGGCGGCGGGCTCTGGAAGCTCTCACGCGGCTTGTCTTTCATAAACGGGATCATGAAAGCGTTAAAATACGGCACGGCGCCGTGCCCGCCGGTCATATTCCCCCCGAGGGATTCTTTTCTCTCGGGGTTTCCCATCCAGACGCCGGTCACATAGGTCGGCGTGTAGCCGACGAACCAGACGTCGGTGTGATCGTTCACCGTGCCGGTCTTACCTGCCAGCGGGTGCCCGCCAGCGCTGGCCCCGGCGGCGGTTCCGCCCCCGGCGGTGACCCCGCGCATCATCTCGACCATCGTCAGCGCCGCGTATTCGCTGGTCACCTTATAAGTGGTCTTTTCCCATTCCTCCAGCAGTGTCCCGTCGCGGTTTAAAACCTTGCGGATCAGGTGGGGCTGTACCCGGACGCCTTTATTCGGAAAGACGGAGTAAGCCGAGACCATATCGATCAGCGAGGCTTCGGAAGCGCCCAGCGCCGAAGGCAGCGCCGGCGCCATCGGGTTGGTGATGCCGAAACGGCGCACCATCTGCACGCCGGTTTGAATTCCGACCATTTCGAGTAGGTGCACCGCCGCGATGTTGTAGGATTTTGCCAGCGCGATCTTCATCGGCACGTTCGGGTGGCTCAAGCTGCCGTCATAGTTGTGCGGCATCCAGCCGCCGCTTTTGATCGGGGCGCCGCTGACCAGCATATCGGGCGTCATTCCCCACTCGACCGCCGCCGTGTAAATGAACGGCTTGTAGGCCGAACCCGTCTGCCGCAGCGCCTGCGTGGCGTTGTTGAATTTGCTGGTGGCAAAATCGTACCCGCCCACTTCCGCGACGATTTCGCCCGTATGGGCGTTTATGCAGATAAGCGCCGCCTGGACTTCCGGCACCTGCGAAAGCTCGACCTCTAAAGTTTTGTTTTCCGGGTCGACGGTTTTGACGTGAAATTCCGGCAGCAGCCCGACCTTGAATTCCTGGCCCGGCGATTTTCCACTGCGCCCCATGTTGGCCGAACGTACCGTGGTCTTATACCTGCCAAAACGCACTTCGGCCTCGTTCTTTGCGGTGTCGACCTTTGTGATCAAGCCCTTCATATAATCGTCGGTCTCGTAATCGTCGCCGTACCAATCGGGGTGTTTATAGACATTCAGCTTGCTCTGGATCGCTTTCGGCTCTGTGATCGGATTGTTGTCGTCATCGACCAGAATATCCTGGTACTCCGAGCGCCAACGCTGTCCTTTGTCATAAGAGCGCAGCTGCTGGCGCACTACTTTGGTCGCGAGCTTCTGCGCCTCGACGTCGATAGTGGTATAGACCTGCAAGCCGCCCTGCGCGATACGCGTGGTGTATTTGTCTTCCAGGTATTTGCGGATCTCTTCGACCGGGTAATCGGTCACCGAAGATTTCGGCTGCGATTGATAATAAGCGGTGTCCGCCAGTTTGATGGGTTTTGCCTTGGCCGCATCGCCTTCCGCTTCGGTGATCTTGCCGTATTTCACCATCTGGTCGAGCACGAGGTTGCGCCGTTCGAGCGCTTTATCCGGGTTGCGCGTCGGCGCGTATTCGCTGCCCGATTTGGGGATCGCCGCCAGCAGCGCCGCCTCATCGATGCTGAGGTCCTTCAGAGACTTTCCAAAGTACGTCTGCGAAGCGGCTTCGAAACCGTAGGAATTCGCGCCCATGAAAATGTGGTTCATGTACATTTCCAGGATCTGGCGCTTGGTGTAAAAGCGCTCGATCTGGAGCGAAAGCATCCACTCGTTGTATTTTCTGCTGAATGTTTGCTCGTTGGTCAGAAACAGCCCGCGCGCAAGCTGCTGCGTGAGAGTAGAAGCGCCCTCGGTCCGGCCGCCGGTCACATACTTATAAACGACGCCTCCCAAACGATAAGGATCGATCCCGATGTGATTGTAAAAACGAACGTCCTCGACGGCAAGCAGCGCGTCTTCGACCCGCTGGGGAATATCTTTTTCCTTGATGGGGATGCGTTTCTCGATGGCGAACTCGCCGATCACCGTTTCATTGTCGCTGGCGTAAATTTTTGTTACCGTGCTGGGGCGGTAATGGGCCAGCGCGGAAACCTCGGTAGTATAGCGTGAGTTGTTCAGATAGTAGGAAGCGATCACCCCGGTCAGCCCGCCCGCCGAGAGCGCCAGCATAAGCCCCATCGGTACCCAGATAAAACCCAGCATCCCCTTGCTTTTGCCGGGGACCGACTGGATCTGTTTTCCCTTGCCGTTCAAACCGTTTCTCGCCATTTTACTACCTCCGAAAAAACCGCCCATTATTAATTATCCATTGTTAATTGTTAATTGTAATAAATGGAAAATAATTAATAATTGACAATGAATAATTGATAATTGTTTCAAATCTGCTCAGCTCCTTATCAATTAACGAAGCGTCGCATTTTAACACTAATTACAAATCCTATCACAATAAAGGTCGCCAGCACGCTGGAAAGTCCCGCGCTCATCATCGGCAGCGGCACGCCGATGACAGGCAGAAACCCGAGCGCCATGCCGACGTTCATAAATATCTGAAAAGCCATGCTTCCCGCAATGGACATTATAACAAGCATCCCCTCGCGGTCGGGAGCCTGCCGGGCGCCGGATATCAGGCGCGAGATCAGCAGCAGGTAAGCCACTAGCAGCGAGATGCAGCCGATAAACCCGGTGTGTTCCGCCGTCACCGCAAAGATAAAATCGGAATGCGGCTCGGGCAAAAATTTCAGCGCGCTTTGCGAAAACTCGGTATCCGTATGAGAACCGGTCAAGCCGCCCTTGCCGACCGTCACCATTGACTGCACCGTGTGATAACCGTAACCGCGCGGGTCGGCGTTGTCCGGGTCGATGATCACCTTTATGCGCTCCTGCTGGTAGGGCTTGATCTTGCCCGTATTGACACCCACGATATACGCCGCCGGGGTCAGCACCACTATCGCGAGGGTCGTCAGCAGCACATACCTTAATTTGACCCCGGAAAGAAAAAAGACCACCGCCAGGATCGGGAAATACGTGATCGCCTGCCCCACGTCCGGCTCGAGCAGGATGAGGCCTAACGGCAGCGCCAGAATGCCGGCGCCGATGATGGCTTCTTTCAGGCTCAGCGATCTCGCCTTGCGTGAGCCGAAATATTTCGCCAGCATCAAAATGACCGGGATCTTGACGAATTCCGAGGGCTGGAACTGCCCGATCACCGGAAGCGGATCCATGCCTGCTGGCCGTTTATCTTCAGCCCGATGCCCGGGATCAAAACCAGCACCAAAAGAAAAAGCCCAAAAACGTAAAAGATCGGCGCGGCATCGATCAGCCGGCGGTAATCGGTGAACGAAACGACCAGCAAAGCGACCAGCGCGATACCCAGGCCCACGATCTGTTTTTGCCAGTAGTTCTCGGCCGGCTGGGCATTGTAGATCTGCCAGACACCGAAGCACACGATGGCGATCGCCAGCAGCGCCAGCGGCCAGTCGAAGTCCCGGAAGCTTTTTAATTTAGGTTTTTCGAGAACTGCTACCATGGTTACATTCTTAAAACTCCCCTCCTTGCGAAGGAGGGGTGGCGCTTTAGCGCCGGGGTGGTTCTTCATCGAACGCTTTGCGTTCGCATAAGCCGCCTGAAGGCGGGACTCAAAACCAACCTCTACCTCCTCAGAGCCGCCTGAGTTTGGTCTGTCTGCACGCCTCTCTTTACCAAATAAACGTCGTACACGTGTCTTACCGCGGGCCCGGCGTGCGACGCGCCGAAGCCGGAATTTTCGATGATCGCTATCACCGCGATCTCGGGTTTATAGGCCGGCGCGAACGAAACGAACCACGAGTGGTCCTTGTTGGCGCCGGTGTCCTTGCCAAGCTCGGCCACCTGGGCGGTACCGGTTTTTCCCGCCAGCGGGAAATCCGCAATTTTGATCGACGACGCCGTACCGCCGTTATTCACCACGCCCCACATTCCGTCAACGATCATTTTGTTCTGCTCCGGCGTCATCTCGATGATCTTCGGCTCCGCGTGATCGAACAAAATGCTCTGGCGCTCCGGAATATAATCCGCCGAATCGGGATCGCCCACCGCGCCGATCGCTTTAAATTCTTTTAGCAGGTGCGGCACGTACATCTGGCCGTGGACGCCGATGCTGGAAACGGCGCGGATCATCGAAATTGGCGTGGCTTCTACCGTCACCTGCCCGATGGAGGCAAAGACCGTTTCGATATCGCGCCAGCGGCCCAGTTGCTTCTCTTTGCTGGCGCGGTAGTATTTCGGCGTGCGGGTGGCTTTTTCGTTGGGCAGGTCGACGCCGGTCGGCTTATCGAATTCGAACTCTTCAGCCATCTTGACCATCCCGTCGATGCCCATTTTCAAACCGAGCCGGTAGTAATAACCGTCGCAGGATTTGGTAATGGCATAGGGCACCGCCGGGCTGCCGTGATTACCCATGCACCGCGTATGCTTGTTTCCGATGGTGATGCCGCCGCCGCAGGCAAGATTCGAGTGCTGAACGGTAATTACCCCCTGTTGAAAAGCGGCCGCTGATTCCGGGATCTTCCAGGTCGAGCCGGGATGATAACGCCCTTGAATTGCGCGATTCAAAAGAGGCTTTTGCGGATCGGTGTAGTATTTGGCGATCTGCCTGCGCCCTTCGGGTGTGGAGCTTCCGGTGACGAAAACATTCGGATCGTAACTCGGCGATGAAGCCATTGCCAGGATCTCGCCATTGTTCGGATCCATCACGATCATGGCCCCGCGTTTGGTAACGGACCTGGCCAGGCTGTCTTCGGCCGCCAGCTGCAGGTCCAGATCGATGGTCGTCACCAGGTCCTGCCCGGCCTGGGGCTGCACCGTCTCGATCTCTTCCTTGAGCCGTCCGCGGCTGTCCACCATCACTTTTTTATAACCGTCTTTCCCGCGCAAGATCTTGTCGTAGTACGCTTCCAGCCCGCCCTTTCCGATGATGTCGCCGGGGACAAAATTTTTATATTCGGGTTTTTCCAACTGTGCCGGGCTGACCTCGCCGACATAGCCCAGCACGTGCGCCATCGAAAGGCCGAGCGGGTAATGGCGCTGCGGCTGGAGCTCGATATGAAGCTCCGGGTATTCCAGGGAGTGCGCTTCGACCCAGGTGATGTCGGCCATCGTCGCGTTTTCCTTGATCACCATCGTCTCGAATTCCGGCTGCTTTTTAAGCCAGTTCAGGCGGTCGATCAGATATTGCTTTTCAACGCCTAAACCTTCCGCGTAAATATCGACGCGGTCGTATGGGTTGACGTCTTTTATCGGCTCGCGCGCGAGCGTGACGTTATAGGTCGAGCGGGAATCCACCAGCAGCTTTCCGTTGCGGTCGAAGATCGCCCCGCGCGGCGCCGGCAGGCGGATCTTGCGGATGCGCTGGTTCTCGGCTTTGCCGGCGTAATAATCGCCCTTGACGACCTGCAGGAAGTAAAGCCGGACGCCGAGCACCGTCAGCAGGATCACGGCGATGGTTTGCACCGTGGCGATCCTTATCCCTAAATTTTGCGAGAAATCCTCGAATTTCATACTTCTCTTTTACGTAACGCCAGCGTCTCGCCGGCTGTCCTGTCGGCGTCCCGCCGACAGCCGATCGCGGGACGCATTCGGGACGGCCCTTCTTATTTAGAAGCGACGGCGGCGTTACCACTAACTAAGCTCTTCGTCCCAGCTTGATCGGATTACGGCGGCGGCTCTGCCGGCGCGGAAAATATTCCTTGCCGCTGCGGCGCGGTTTGATTCCCGCCGCAAAGACATTTTCCAGCAGGTAGAAAAACAGCGTACCCGCGATGGTGGTGCCGATCAGCGTGTAAGCGATCGTCTCAAAGACCGGTTCGTTGGGCGTTTGCCCCATCAATCTATGCATCCCGTAATAGATCAGATCTTCCAGTATCGAAGCACCGGCTATGACGGGAATTCGCAGTAAAAGGTTGTCCAGGAAGACCCTCCTGGCCAGCTCCGAAACGATAAAAACGGTCAGGGTTTTTGAGAAGCCGGAAGCGCCCAGAAGCCCGCCGCTAAGCGCATCCACCGCCAGCCCGGCGATGGTGGCAAAAAGCAGCGCCTTGATCGTGTCGCGCTGGAGCGCGGCATAGACCACCACGATCAGCGGAAAATCGACGTAGCCCAGCGCCGGATGGACGCCCCGCAGCGTCCACTGCAGCAGTATCGCCACGATCAATGCAATTGTGATCTTTACTCCCTGCATTTTAGTTTACTTTTTACCGCCTTCCGCGCTGTTGGCATTTACGTTCGGCAGGGCCTGCTCCGGCTTTTGCCGGGGCGGCGCCTGGTAAAGCAAAACCGCCACTTCCGTCAGCGCGCTCATTCGCACGCTCGGGCGGATGTAGATCACGTGCGGGACGGTCGCCGAACCCGAACGCACCTCGACGATCTCTCCGATCTTCAGCCCGGCGGGAAAGATGCCGTCCTGGCCGCTGGTAAATACCGTGTCGCCAACCTCGACCTTTTCGTAGCCCGGCACGTAACGCATCTCCAGCACGCCCTTTTCACCCGTTCCGCGCACCACGCCGAGCGCGTTGGAGCTGCCGATCTCGCCGATGACCGCGGCGGCGGCGGTTTTTTCATCCGGCAGCAGAATAAACTGCGCGGTGATCGGGCTGACGGCGACGACCCGGCCCGCCAGGCCTTCATTGGTCACCACCGGCATGTTCAGCTTGACGCCGTCCAGGCTGCCGCGATTGATGGTCGCCATGTCGAACCAGGTCGACGGGTCGCGCGCGATCACCCGCCCCGGCAGTATCCGGTACTTGGACACGTCCTTAAAATCCAGCAGCGCTTTTAATCTTTCGTTTTCGGCAGTAAGGTTTTGTGTTTCGCGGGCTTCCGTTTCTAGCTGCAGCACGCGCTCGCGGAGCAGGTCGTTCTCGCTCACCGCGGTGCGCATACTTGCAAAGGATTCGAAGAAGCCGCCGACGGCGGATTTGATGCTGGAAACAGGAGACTGGACAAAATTCGCCAGCGCCTGCGCCCAGCTTCTGACGACTATTTGGTCGTCGGTGCGGGCGTTGTAAGCCATAAAGACAAAATTAACCAGCAATAAGGCGACCAGCACCCAAGGCGTTAATCTCCAGACGTCTTTCTGACTTCGCTCGACCATGAAAAAAGCAAACTACTTCTTAAGAGCTTTTCCCTTGTTTCAAAATTTCAAAATTAAGTACCCGTGATCATCGAATTGTCCCACTTGACGCGTTTCAGCAGTTCGAAATCCGAAAGCATTTTCCCTGTGCCCAGCACTACGGCCGAGAGCGGGTCGTCCGCCAGCACGACCGGCAGCCCGGTTTCCATCATCAAACGCTTATCGAGATTCTTGAGCAGCGCGCCGCCGCCGGTCAGCACGATACCGCGCTCCACGATGTCTGCGGAAAGCTCCGGCGGCGTGCGTTCGAGCGCGACGCGGACGGCATTGACGATCGTCGCCACCGAATCCGAAAGCGCCTCGCGCATTTCTTCGTCGGTTATCGTCATGGTCTTGGGAATTCCCTCGATCAGGTTGCGCCCGCGCACTTCCATCGAGAGCGGTTCGTCCAGCGGGAAAGCCGAACCGAGCGCGATCTTGATCGCCTCCGACGTGCGCTCGCCGATCAGCAGGTTGTATTTACGCTTGATATACTGCGTGATAGCTTCGTCCATTTCGTTGCCGGCCACGCGGACGGCGCGCGAATAAACGATGCCCGAAAGCGAGATCACGGCGATGTCGGTCGTTCCGCCGCCGATATCGACCACCATGTTGCCGTGCGGTTCGGTGATCGGCAGGCCGGCGCCGATCGCCGCCGCCATCGCTTCTTCGACCAGGTAAACTTCCGAGGCCTTGGCGCGGTAGGCGGAATCTTCCACCGCGCGGCGTTCGACCTGTGTGATCTCAGACGGGATGCCGATGACGACGCGCGGGCGCACCCACGATTTCCCGTTGTGCGCTTTGCGGATGAAATGCTGCAGCATCTTTTCCGTCACTTCGAAATTGGCGATCACGCCGTCTTTCATCGGGCGGATGGCGACGATATTGCCCGGCGTGCGCCCGAGCATCTCTTTGGCGTCGCGCCCGACCGCTTCGACCTGGTTGGTGATCTTATTAATTGCCACGATCGAGGGCTCGCTCACGACGATGCCGCGCCCTTTGGCATAAACGAGTGTATTTGCCGTGCCCAGGTCTATTGCTAAATCACTGGAAAATAAACTAAATAAAGATTTTGGAAAGGCCATGTAAATTATCCGTTTCTAAAATAGCGAATGTATGATCTAAAATTTATGTCAGTCGTTTGTATGATAGAGCGCTATAACCCTGTTTTTTAATAAAACTGCCAAGCAAATTAGAATACAAGAATAAAATCCTTTTTTCTACTGAAAACACTGAAAAACGCGCATTTATGTAAATAAATTTTGTCGATAAGAAAATTCTGTTAATATTCTCCCAAGCAATCCGTAGCTTATTTCCTTAAACGGTTGTTCGGTTTTCCGAACCGAACGCCTTCCCATTAACAATTTTTCCACGCTCTCCCGGAGCAGAAAGGGAAATATGACTTACTTTCGCAAAAAACAACTAATTATTTTGTTGATCGTAGCTTGCCTGGGAACTGCGGTGATCTCAGTTTGGAATTCGGTCCAAAGCAAGAATGTCGATCGGGTGGTTATTGAAAATAGAACCCGGTCATTTGCCGTCGAATCGATCAAGCCGCTGACGGACGTCGGAGAGATGAGTCGTTTTGAGATCACTTTCCGAAATAACTACGATAAACCGATCTCCGTTTACCGTTTCAGGGTCTCCGACGATAGTTTGGAAAGAGATGCGATCAAAGCGGTGGAAAGAAACGGCCTGGTGGATGATTGGTTATTAAAACCCAACGAAACATCTACCTCCGAATTTTCCGCCAGTCAAAAGGGAAAGATAATTATCGCTGTATCCGCCGTTCTTTTTGAAGACGGCACTGGCGATGGCGGTCCGATAGACCTCACTATTTTACAGGAAAATCGGGCCGGGGTCTGGATGGGCCTTAACAGGATCATTCCTATTATCAAAGAAACCCTGATGACCGACCCGTCTTCCCCGATCGGATCCAAGGTCGGATCGATGGAAGAGAGGGTGCGGCAACTGGGCGATGATGATGTTCCCAACAACTCAAAACGAGGATTTGCCTTTGCCCAAAATAACGTCACTATGACGTTAAAAGATCTAAAAGAAATTACTCGGGCGAAGCCAGGTGTCGATCTTGCGTCAAAACTTACCCGCAAACTTGATCAGCTGGAAACGATCTTCGCAAAAGTGTCGGTAAATCTGCCCGAGGGCATAAGCAAAGGAGGGAGGCAGCAATGAGAATAATGAGAGTCTTCAGTATTTTTGTGCTTATGGGTGCCGCCAGCCTTTACTATGGGATCAGTGTCTTCAGCGGCTGTCCGCCGACGTGGAATGTTATCAGCTCGACCTCCTGGAGCTGCAGTACTCCGAGTGTGAGTAAGACATGGAGGATCTCCTGGCAGGACGGTAATACTTCAAATAAAGACAATTTCGCTACCGGCAGCTGTTGTGGGATCTTCACCACCACCCAGTGTCAACCCAACCTCGAAGAGCCCAGGTCATTTCCCATCAGCATAGTCGGCGTGCAATCCGAAGAGTGGGCGCAGACGAGCTATGATCGACAGTGCCATTTTCTTGACGGTTGCTCAAACCTTCCCCCGCCGCGCACGGTCACGGTAACTCATAGTTGTGCCGTTTATGGCGGCTGCAATGGCGGGCCTAATTACGGACAATACCCGTCGGGTTGTGCTTCCGGGTTTATCATGAGTGGCGGCATATGCACTCGCTCTAGTGCTTTCATGACCCAATGCAACCGGTTCGGCGGATATGAATTTGAAACCTGTAGTTGTGCGGGAGGTTGCTTTGACTCCGGATCATGCTCTCCGATCGTAGTAGATGTCCTGGGTAACGGATTTTCCATGACGGACAATGAGAACGGAGTCAGGTTTGATCTTAATAATGACGGTTCTTCAGAGCTTCTTTCCTGGACCTCTCCGGACTCAGACGATTCCTGGCTGACGCTCGACCGTAATCTTGACGGCTTTGTCAATCGCGGCAGGGAATTGTTTGGCAACGTCACTCCGCAGCCTCCTCCGCTGGAGGGAGAAGAGTTAAACGGCTTCTCGGCCCTGGCCGATTACGACACTGCCGGCTTCGGCGGCAATGACGATGGCAAGATCAGTGAACGAGACGCAATTTTCAGCCGTCTGAAATTGTGGCAGGATGCTAATCATAACGGCATCTCGGAATCCTGCGAACTGAAAACCCTTCAGGATGTTGGCTTGAAGACGATCGACCTGAATTACAAGAGATCAAGAGTGATCGATGAATTCGGCAACCAATTCAGGTATCGGGCGAAGGTTGGCACCGCGCAGAGCACCAAACTCAGCAACTGGGCGTGGGACGTATTTCTTGTCCTCCAAGATTGAGTTGACTCGCGAAAATAAAAAGGTGAGCGATGACGCTCACCTTTTTTTGGTCCGTAATTTTCCTTCGCGATCAGGGGCTCGCTTTGCCCGTCGGAATTTGCTTCGACCTGGACGGCCGCGTAATTGTTTCCGCCTGACTGGGCGGAGCCGGTTTCGAGCGCGGCTTTGATGACCTCGTCTATCTTTGATACCGGAATGAATTCGAGTTCTTTACGGACGTCTTCAGGGATCTCTTCCGTGTCGGCCTCGTTCTTTTTCGGCAGGATGATGCGCTTGATGCCGGCGCGATGCGCCGCCAGCACCTTTTCCTTGATGCCGCCGACCGGAAAGACCAGTCCGGAAAGCGTGATCTCGCCGGTCATGGCCGTGTCGGGGCGCACTTTTTTCCCGGTATAAAGCGAAGCCAGCGCCGAAGCCATCGTCACCCCCGCCGAGGGGCCGTCTTTCGGGATCGCCCCGGCCGGAACGTGCAGGTGCACGCCGTTCTGCTTGATCACATCGGCGTCGATCCCGAACTCCGCGGCGTGCGACCACAGATAGCTGCGCGCCGCCTGTGCCGATTCCTTCATCACCTCGCCGAGCTGTCCGGTGAGTGTCAGCCCGCCGCCCCCGGGCAGCAGCGTCGCTTCGATAAACAGAACCTCGCCGCCCATCTCCGTCCACGCCATTCCGGTCGCGACGCCCGCCGGCAGGTCGTCGCGCGCTTCTTCCGGGTAAAAATGCGGCGGGCCGAGATAGCCTTTTATGTCCGCGGCGGTGATCTTTACTTTTTCCGTTTCGCCCTGCGCGACCTTCAGCGCCACTTTGCGCGCCAGGTTTCCGATGGCCCTTTCCAGCTGGCGCACGCCCGCCTCGCGGGTGTAGCGCGAGGTCAGCAGGTTGATCGCGTCGTCGGTGATCTCCAGCTGCCTTCCTGCAGGCCGTTTTCCGTTATCTGGCGCGGTATCAGATACTGCTTGGCGATGTTCAGTTTCTCCCGGTCGCTGTAGCCGGCAAGAATGATGATCTCCATGCGGTCGCGCAGCGGCATCGGGATCGGCCCGAGCTGGTTCGCCGTGGCGATGAAGAAAACCTTCGAGAGGTCGAACGGCAGGTCGAGATAGTTGTCGCGAAACGTATTGTTCTGCTGCGGGTCGAGTATCTCGAGCAGCGCCGCCGCCGGATCGCCGCGGTAATCGTTGCCGAGCTTATCGATCTCGTCGAGCATCATCACCGGATTATTGACCGCGACGCGCCGCAGCGCCTGGATGATCCGGCCCGGCATCGCGCCGATATAGGTTCGCCGGTGGCCGCGCAGCTCGGCCTCGTCGCGCATTCCCCCGAGGGACATTCTTTCGAACTCGCGCCCCAGCGCGCGCGCTATCGAACGCCCCAGCGAAGTCTTGCCGACTCCGGGCGGGCCGACAAAAAGCAGGATCGGGCTTTTCGAATCAGGCCGGAGTTTTACCACCGCGAGAGATTCCAGAATGCGCTCCTTGATGTCCTCCAGCCCGTAGTGGTCTTCGTCCAGGATCTTGCGCGCTTCGTTCAGGTCGAGTTTTTCCTCGCTCGATTTTTTCCACGGCAGCTCGAGCACGTATTCGAGATATGTGCGGATGACGTGATAATCGGGCGCCGCCTGGGGAAGCTTCTCCATCCGTTTCAGCTCGCGCTCGGCTTCCTTGTGCGACATCTTCCGGCAAGTCGGCCTTTTCCAGCCGTTCGCGCAAGCTGGGCGGCTTCGGCCTTTTCACCGTCCTCGTCGTCGCCAAGTTCTTTTTGGATGGCTTTCATCTGCTGGCGCAGAACGTAATCGCGCTGCGATTTGTCCATTTCGGTTTGCGCTTCGTTCGCGATCTTCGTGCGGATCTGCATGATCCCCACTTCGCGCGACAAGCTCTGATACGCCAGCCGCAGAAGCTCGTCGACCGAGGCGGCCTCGAGCATTTTCTGTTCCTGCTCGACGCCCAGGTCCATCACCGAGCCGAGAAAATAAGCGATCTGTTCGGGATCGGTGGCGACCATCACCGCCGAGCGGATCTCCTGCGGAACCTGCGGCAGCATCGCCAGCGCGCGCTGGATCATACCCTGTACGTTGCGTTTCAGGGCTTCCACCTCTTCCGCATCCTCCACTTTAAGCGGCGGCATTATTTGCACTTGCGCTTTCAGAAAAGGCTGCTCCTGCGTCCATGAGATCACGCGCACGCGGTCCACGCCCTGCACGATCAGCTGCATCGCGTCGTCGGCGCGCATCATTCTTTTAATGTTTACCAGCGTTCCTACTTCGAAAAGATTCGCCGGGACCGCATCGTTGCCTGTCACGTCTTCGGACCTGGCGGTGATGCAGCAGAGCAGTTTTTCCTCGGTGCTTAAAGCGGATTCTACCGCCTGGATCGAACGCTGCCGCCCAACCGCCAGCGGCACCACCGTGCCGGGAAAAAGCGTAGTGTTTTGCAGCGGCAGAACCGGTATCTCAAACTGCTGCGGCAGCTGCTTTTTTTCTTCCTGGGCCTCCGGCTGAGTCGTTGTTTGAGGCTGTTCTGTATTTTCTTCCGCCATAACCTTACCCCTTGGTTTAGATGCTGTTTAGTTCTATCTCATAACATACTTCTTTCAGGCCTTCTTTAAATAGATCAGCAGCAAGCCGTCCTGGTAATTGTGCTCGATCCGCGCGCCGTCGATCGATTTCGGAAAACGCAGGGTTTTCTCAAAGCGGCTATAGGTGATCTCCATCTGCTGGTACGACATTCCTATCTTGCAGATACGGTCGCGCCGCGTGCCTGCGATGTAGAGTATGTTGCCTTCAATGTCGATTTCGATGTCTTCCGCCGAGACGCCGGCGAGTTCGACCTTTACTATCCAGCCGTCCGGCGTGCCGTAAACATCCGCCGCCGGGTACCAGAGCTTACCCGAAGGCTTAGCGTCTTTCGACGAAGCGAGAAACTGAAAGTAACGATTGGTCGCCCTTGCCATAATCTAAGGCTTCAGCCTTTCAAAAGTCAGGGTTTTCAATGTATCCAATGCCGTTTTTCTGTAAGTGTCGCCGCTAAAGGTCAGAACAAAAAAGAAGGCCACGCCTTTGCGTGAAGCGACGAGATAGATCTGATCGAAAGAAACGCCGTTCCTCTCCCCTTCCACTTCAAACCCGGTAAATCTCACGCCGCCGATGACCTGCGGATATAGATCTTTTTTCAGCCTTTTTGTTTCAAGGACAAATTTCTTGTTTTGCTCGACATAAGTCTTTAGCACAAAGCCCGGAACCTTCTCGACACCGCACGCTATTGAGGCCGCATTGCGCCCGCTGCCGGGCCCGTAGGGCAGCACCATAAATAAAACTCTTGTATTTGAAATAGATGCGATTATGTTTTGTTTCTCATTCTCCGGCTTGGCGGCGCTCATTTGCCGGCCCACCTCGGGAAGAGCTCTGTTTGCATCCTCGCTTATCAGCACCCAGTCTTGAGGCATGGTGATCGAAAAGCCTAAGAATTTATTATTATAAACATTTCCTTTGATACTCCCGCTTTCGGCTATTTGCTGCGCTGTAAAACCGGTTTTGGCGGCTTTGCCTTTGCTTTGCGCATCGGCGCTAACGCTCAAAAAAAGCAGTAAGGCCAGGGTAAATATTTTTGTGAGATTTTTCATATTTTCTGTCTAATTTTTTCGCCAAAAGGCCGCGCCGCTGGAAATGTCCTCTAGCGTCTCCGCTATCTCGCGCTCGTCTTCCATCTCGAGCGCGATATCGGCCATCGCGATCATTCCGCACAGTTCGCCCGCTTCGCCTATCACCGGAACGCGGCGCACCTGTTTGTCGCCCATCAGCCGGATCACCTCGAACATGAAAGTATCGGGCCGCGCGGAAAAAACTTCCGCGGTCATCACTTCGGCGGCGGTGGTCGTGTTGGCGTCTTTACCCTCGGCCACGGCGCGAACGACGATGTCCCGGTCGGTGATGATCCCTAAGAGTTTATTGTCCTTTACCACCGGCAGCGCGCCCATATCGCCTTCGCGCATCAGCGCCGCGACCTCGCGCAAAGGCATTTCCGGCGCGGCCGCCGTCACGCTGCGCGTCATAATATCGCGGCATCGCAGCCGCTCGCTGGCTCGTACTTTTTCACCTGCGTTTTCCGGCATTTCGACCTCACATAACAGCGCTAAACTTTTAAGTTCTTATATTTTGCTTTTATCCGAAAGCTAAAGCAAGTTTGCAGCGGAAAGCCGCCTTTGTTAGGCTTTTCTTAAATGTATGGGGAAAGTTTACCAGAACAAGCGCAAGCCTCTGCGCGAGGGCAAGCTCGTCACCGTAGGCCGCGTGGAAGACGTCCCCGCCGGGCGCGGCGCGACCGTCCAGCTAAAGGACGGCAGCGAACTCGCGCTCTTTAATGTGAACGGCGAATTTCACGCGATGGAAAATTTCTGCCCGCACAAAGGCTTCCCGCTGGCCGATTCCCGCCTGTACGGAAACGTGGTCGAATGCGACCTGCACGGCTGGCGCTTTGACGTGCGCAGCGGCGAATGCTTCACCGAAAGAAACTGCGCGGTCGACACTTATAAAGTGATCGTCGACAACGGGTGGATAAAGATAGTGGTTTAGGGTTACGCCTTCAGGCGTGATTAACTCCCCTCCTTACGAAGGAGGGGTGGCGTCGCGAAGCGACGACGGGGTGGTTCTCTTTGTTTAGAGTTACGCCTTCAGGCGTGATGATTTGTCCGGTATCACGCCTGAAGGCGTAACTCTAAACCAATCCAATAACATGCCATACGGTTTACGAAAATTCCAGTCGATGGGCGAATTTTGGGATTTCCTGCCCGAAGACCAGCGTGTGATCGTGGACGCGCTGCGGCAGGTCGTTCTCGGCAATCTTCCGCCATATTGCGTCGAGAGACTGTCTTACAATGTACCTTTCTACTACGGCAGGCGCCGCATTTGCATGATCTGGCCTGCCGCGGTTCCGCGCGGCGGTATCAAGGCCGGAGTTTTGCTCGGATTTAGCCAGGGTTATCGCCTTGCAGACGTCGACCGGTATCTCACTCACGGGACGAACACCGTCGTTTTTTATCGTGTCTATCAGTCGCTAAAGCAGATCGACGAATCCGCGATCATCATATTACTTCACGAAGCGGCTATTCTCGACGCGCAGTTCTAATACTGTTTAGAGGGATCTATAGACCGCCGCGTAGTAAAATTACTATAGCTTTTCAAAAATATATTAGCCGCGGATAAACACGGATGAAACGGATCTGAAATTCTTATCCGTGTATATCCGCGAAAATCCGCGGCCAAATTATGCGGCAGCTTCGGCCGATGAAGCTTTGCCGTCATCGCCGATGGCTTCGACCGGGCAGGCTTCTTTTGCTTCTTCGCAGAGGGCTAGTTCTTCCGGAGTGGTCGGCTGGTGATAGACGTATGAATAGGCGTTCTCGTCGTTGCGGGTAAAGTTTTTCGGCGCGGTGTCGCGGCAGACGTCGCAATCGATACATTGCGAGTCCACATAAAATTTGCCCGCCGTATTGTCGGGCAGCTTGTCTTCGATTTCAGCCATTATTTGTTAACGCTTTTATTTTTTTGCCGAACTGAAACGGCCGTCCGTCCCTGCGCAAAATTTCCGTCCGGTTCAAAGCGTAAATATCCGCTTTATCTTCCGCGCCGTACACCGTCGAAAAAGCCGCCCGGTAACCGGCCTTTTTTATCTCTTCTTTGGCAAAGTCGGTGTAAAACCCGGCCGGGTAGGCAAAAACCGAACATTCTTTTTGCAAACGGCCTTCGATAAATTTTTTCGACTCCGTGATCTCATACAGGGTCTCCGCGGGCGAGATCCGGTCAAACAATTTGTGGCTCATACTGTGCGAGCCGAACTCGATCCCGTAGCGCGACATCTCCGCGATCTCACTTTGCGAAAGATGTTCGCGCGGCCCTTCGCCTTGGGCGGTCACCCGGTCGGTGTTTTGCCCGATGCACTCCGGCACCAGAAAGATCGTCGCCTTTACGCCGAATTTTTTCAGCACGGGAAAAGCGTGCAAATAATTGTCCTTCCAGCCGTCGTCAAAAGTGATGGCGATCGAATTCGGCGGAAATTCCCCGTTCGCAATGAAAGCTCCGGCCAATTCGGAGGCCGTGTAAAATTCAAACCCTTTCTTCTTCAGAAAGCCGATCTGCCGCGCAAATTTTCGCGGCGAAGTGAACGCGCCGCGAATTTTAACGTCACTCGTCGGAAGGTCGATCTTATGATAAAGCAAAACCGGAATTTGCATGACGGATCACAGGTTTGGATCTTCAAAAATACTGATGTCTGAATCGCCGCGCGTCAGAAACCATTTGGCGCGATTATACAATAGTTCCTGCGCCTCATTTGATTTTACCATTAATTGCAAAGGGTTTTTGACGCGCCAAAAACCGAAATGCTCCAGCCTTTCCTCGACCCGTTTGTCGATCACGTCCGTTACCAGGCCGCCCGCGCGGCGCTCCACGGCGAGGCTCAAAGCGCCTTCGAGGAGCGCGTCGATCGTCTCTTGCGGTTTTTCCGGATGATAGCAAATATCGGTAAGCGCGGCTTTGGCTATCGTCCCGGCGGCATTTTTTTTTCGGAAAAAAAGAACTGCATAACCGAGCAGTTTTTCCCCCTCGTAATAACCGATGATATCGAATTTTTTTCCGGGCTGACGCGAGTATTGCCAAGCGAGAAATTTCCCGTCTCGCCGCACGGCGCAGGGCCATTGCCCTTTCGATTCTTCCCAAAGCGCATCGAACGAATCGTCGAACCGCTCGACCGGCCGAAGCTTTTCGTTTTCTCTGAAGCCCGGGCGAAACGGCGCAAAGACGAGATTTACGGCTTCGCGCAAGGGTGCCAGGCCTGAAAGCTCGCGAATGTCATTGCCCGGAAAAAGCAGTTTGTGAAAGCGCGGAATTTTGCCCGCGATCACAAAACCCAAACTCTGAAGCAATTTCGGCGCATGCTGCTCGTTCGTGTTCACGCCCAAAATAAGAGGGCAAAATTCTTCGGCCGCGCGCACCAGTCGTTTGCCCAAACCCTGCCGGCGAAAGTCGGGGTCGACAATAAGATCGAGTATCCAGATCGCATTTTTTGTCTCGCCGCCCACATTCACTACAACCGGAATGGCCGCGATCTGCCCGGCGATCCGGTCGCCGCTTTTAGCTACCCAAACCGGCAATTTTTCCGGATCGGTCTGCGGGGTTTCCAGAAAATGCCACTGCCAAAAACCGGGATCGCTCATGCGCGGGTTGTCGTCGTAGGCCTTTTTCAGAAAGCCGAGCAACTCATCCTTTTCGGACAATTTTAGATGTTCAATGCGGATGTTGGTTTGCATTATTGAGGCAGTGGTCGGTAGTCGGTTGTCAGTAGCCAGTAAGCTATTCACTATTCACTATTCACTATTCACTATTCACCATTATTTCTGCTCGGACATATCGATCATCCGCCGCAGCGCGACATTGGCAAAGTGCTTGGTTTCGCCGTCCACCGTTATCTCGTTGACCACGTTGCTTTCGAGCAGGTTGCCCAGCGCCCATGCCAGGTTTTGCGGCGCGATGCGGTACATCGTGGCGCACATGCAAAGGTCTGGCGCCAGCAGTTGAATATGCTGTTCGGGAAAACGTTTGACCAGGCGATTGACCAGATTTACTTCCGTACCCACCGCCCATTTCGCGCCCGCCGGGGCTTCTTCGACGGTCTTGATGATGAACGAGGTCGAGCCGTTCAAGTCGGATGCTTCGACCACTTCATAAACGCATTCGGGATGCACCAGCACCTTGATGTCCGGCACGTCTTTACGCACCTGATCTACGTGCCATGGCTTGAACCGCCCGTGCACCGAGCAATGCCCTCGCCACAAAATTAATTTTGCATGGCGCAGTTCTTCTTCCGAGTTTCCGCCCAGCTCTTTATGCGGGTTCCACAGCGCCATTTGCGCAAGCGGAATGCCGAATTTCGCGCCTGTATTTCGCCCCAGGTGCTGGTCGGGAAAAAACATCAGCTTGTCGTGCGTTTTTAAATATTTGTCGAATAGCGGGACCGCGTTCGACGAAGTGCAGACCGAACCTTCATGGCGGCCGCAGAAAGCTTTGATCGCCGCCGAGGAATTCATATAGGTGATCGGCGCAACCTTTTCCTTATCAAAAATGCCTATGTCATGAAGCTGCTCCCAGGCGTCCTCGACCTGTTCGATGCTCGCCATGTCAGCCATCGAACAGCCCGCGCCGAGATCGGGCAATATCACCCGCTGGTGCGGCTTGCCCAAAATATCAGCCGATTCCGCCATGAAATGCACGCCGCAGAAAACGATATACTCGGCGTCGGTCTTTGAGGCCATCACCGAAAGCTGGTAGGAATCGCCGAAAAGATCGGCGTGGATGATGACATCGTCGCGCTGGTAATGATGCCCTAAGATCACAAGGCGCGAACCTAATTCCTTTCGCGCCGCCTCGATCCTCTCGCTTATTTCCGCGTCCGGCATTACCAGGTAATCTTCGATCGCCGGCGCTCTTTCTAAAACTGCTGTCATTTCTTTCTACCCGTGAATCGTAAATAGTAAATCGTGAATAGTCGGTAAATGAGTACTCACATGTTAATTATCTCTTATCTATTCACTATTCACTATTCACTAAACATCAAGATTTCTCACGTCGAGCGCATTATCCTCGATAAACTTGCGGCGCGGTTCGACCTGGTCGCCCATCAGCACGGTGAAAATATCGTCGGTCTCGATTGCGTCTTCCACGTGGACCTGCAGCAGGGTGCGTTTTTCGGGGTCCATGGTCGTTTCCCAGAGCTGCTCCGGGTTCATCTCTCCCAGACCTTTGTAACGCTGGATGGACAGATCCTTTTTCGCCAAGGCCAGCACCTGCTCCAGTAATTCTTCGCGCGTGCCCACTTCCGAGCTTTTGCCGTTTTCGCCGAGCGTGAAAGGCGCGGGCAATCGTTACCTCGAGCTCCATCTTCAGCTCGACCGCTTTTTGAAATTCGACATAGCTGGCCAGGTTCCAGTCGAGCAAAACAGGCGCGCCGGTCACCGGCTTGATCTCGATCTCGCCAGAGCCCGTGTTCCTCGTCACTGGTCAGCTCGGTCTGGTACCCGGCTGCCGCGATCATCCCTTCGATCTCCGCCATCATTTCTTCGTTCTCGAAAATCTTTCGGAGCTTTATTTTTTCGCCCTGCATCACGCCGTCCTTGCCGCCGAGCGCGTCGAGCATCGCTTCCAGCAGCACATGGTCGTTGCCCAGGCGGCGCACCAGCCGCTCGGAGTAGCGTTTGTATTCTTCCGCCTGTCCCAGCATCCGTGAGAGATCGCGGCCTTCGAAAGTCTTGTCGCTCGAAGTCGATCTGACGACGATCTCATTCGCCGCCTGTTCGCATCAGGTACCGGAACAACGGCTTTTCGTCCTTGATGTATTCTTCCTTCTTGCCGCGCTTGACCTTGTAAAGCGGCGGCTGGGCGATATAGATAAACCCGTTCTCGAGCAGCTCCGGCATCTGCCGGTAAAAGAAGGTCAGCAGCAGCGTGCGGATATGGCTGCCGTCAACGTCGGCGTCCGTCATCAGGCAGATCTTGTGATAACGCAGCTTGTTAACGTCGAAATCTTCCTTGCCGATGCCGGTGCCGAGCGCGGTGATCAGGGCCTTGATCTCGCCGTGGCCGAGCATCTTGTCAAAACGCGCTTTTTCGACATTGAGGATCTTACCTTTGAGCGGAAGCACGGCCTGGTTTTTGCGGTCGCGTCCCTGTTTTGCCGAACCGCCGGCGGAATCGCCCTCGACAATGTAGATCTCCGAAAGCGCCGGGTCTTTTTCCTGGCAGTCGGCCAGCTTGCCGGGCAGCGTCGAGTGCCGATCAGGGCGCTCTTGCGCACGATCTCGCGCGCTTTGCGGGCCGCTTCGCGGGCCCGTCGCGGCGTCGACCGCTTTGCCGACGATCTTCTTCGCCACGTTCGGGTTCTGCTCGAAAAATTCGCCCAGTCTTTCATTCAGAAAAGATTCGACCGGGCCTTTTACCGGCGAATTCAGTTTGCCTTTCGTCTGTCCCTCGAATTGCGGCTGCGGGATCTTGACCGAGATCACCGCAACCAAACCTTCGCGCACGTCGTCGCCGGAAAGCGAGCCTTTGAAATTTTTCGCCAAACCGGAGCTCTCCGCGTAGGCATTGATCGTGCGCGTGATCGCGCCGCGAAATCCCGACAGATGCGTTCCGCCGTCGACCGTGTTGATGTTGTTGGCAAAGGAAAAGATCTTTTCGTCGTAGCTGTCGTTGTACTGCATCGACACTTCGATCGAAAGATTCGTCTCCGACCAATTCGAAATAGAGCGGGTCGTCGTGCAGCGGGCTCTTGTTCTTGTTCAGATGCTTGACGAATTCGGCGATGCCGCCCTTGTAATAAAATTCGTGTGTTCTTTTCGGTCTTCCTCGCGCTCGTCGTTGATGATGATGCGGATGCCTTTGTTCAGAAAGGCTTTTTCGCGCAGCCGTTCGGAAAGTTTTTCAAAACTGTAAACGGTCGTTTCAAAAATCGTCGGATCGGGTTTAAAGGTCACCTTCGTGCCGCGTTTGGGGGTCGTGCCGGTTTGCTTTAGCGGGTAGTCCGGGATGCCGCGCGAATATTCCTGCTCGTGCGTTTTCCCGTCGCGCCAGATCTCGAGCCGCAGCCACTCGCGCAAGAAAGTTGACGCAGGACACGCCCACGCCGTGCAGACCGCCGGAAACTTTGTAGGAATTTGTGTCGAACTTGCCGCCCGCGTGGAGCACGGTCATCACGACCTCGGCCGCCGAGCGGTTTTCCTGCTTGTGAATATCGGTCGGGATGCCGCGGCCGTTGTCGATCACCGTGATCGAATCGTCCATGTGAATGGCGACCTCGATCGTGTCGCAATAGCCCGCCAGCGCCTCGTCGACCGAATTGTCCACCACCTCGTAAACCAGGTGGTGCAGCCCGATGTCGCCCGTCGAGCCGATATACATCGCCGGACGCTTGCGCACCGCATCGCGTCCCTCTAAAACCGTAATTGAATCTGCCCTGTATTCTGTTTTTGCTTTAGCCAATTTATAACCTCTTACTTATTCTACTGTTATGATTTCGCCAATTTTTTATTTTCTATAACCTGAAGGGCTTTTGAGACTAACGGAGTTAATTTTTCATAACGATTGCTCTTAGCCGATAAAATTAAAACTGCCATGGGAATTGTTAATTTGTTTTGCTGATATTCGATATTTTTATCAACAGTGAATCAGAACGTCAAAATTTTTACTTGCCTCAATAAGCAATTTTCCATTCTCTAATCCCTCGAGACCGGCTTCATTAATTGTGAGAGTCACGTGACCCAAAAGATGTCTTTTAAGACGTTTCGGCACGCATTCGTCAAGCAGCAACCTCATATTCTGTGAGAAGTTTTCCTTAAAAAGCTCCAATACGCCTACCGCCTGTTCGCGTGTGACCGTCGGAAAATCACTAAGAAAGACTTCCAAGCTGTCCCCTCCTTCAAGATAATCGAAAAGATTTTTGATAGGCACGCGAGTACCCCGAAAAACGGGCGTTCCGCCCAATTTTTCCGGGTTGCCTTCTATCAGATTTTTATGCGAATTATTTCCCATAAATTACCTTGTAATTTTAACATTTTTCGGCTAATTAAGACAGCCGGAAAAGACGATTAAATTTGCTTTTTAGAGGAGATTTGCGGCGCCGTTTTTGACCGTGAAAATTGCGGCATTTTGGCCGAATTCTTGGGTGAAACTTTCTTTTGAAGTGGTGACGAAAGTTTGGGTCTTGTCGGCCAGGTATTCGAGCAGCTGCGCGATGCGTTTATAGTCCAGTTCGGCGTCGATATCGTCGAGCAAAAACAGGGGGTATTCCTGGTTCTGGGCGTGATAGACCGAAAGCCCCGAAAGCAGCAGGATGAGCAATGCGCTGCGCTGTTGTCCTGAGCTGCCGTAGGCGCGCAGGTCGTGCCCGTCAAAGAAAATTTCCAGCTCGTCGCGGTGCGTGCCGATCAGCGAACGCCCGGCGGCCAGCTCCGCCTGGACGCGCAGCTTCAGGCGCTCGGCCAAAAGGCCGGCGTAATCGCCCAGATCGCCTTTTCCCTCGAGCGAGGAAACATAGCGGATGGTTATCTCCTCTTTGCCGAAAAGCCGCTTCTCCAGCGCTTCACGGAGCCGCTCGACATATCTCACGCGCGAACGGTGGATGCGCGCCGCCAGGGCGATCAGCTGCTCGTTCCACGGCTCCAGCAGTTCGGCGGTCTTCTCCAAAGAAAACTCGTTTTCCGCCGCCGATTGCAGCAGCGTATTTTTCTGGCGGATGACCTTGCCATAGTCGCTTAAGGTCTGGATATAAGGAGGGTAGATGCCGGTTATCCCGTGGTCGAGAAAGCGCCGGCGGGCCTCGGGCTGGCCGCGCACGATCTCAAGCTCGTCGGCATTGAAAACTACCGTGTGCAGCAGCCCCAGGTACCGCGCCACGGCTTCTTTTTTGCCGTTGACGCTGAGAGTTTTGGTGTTGCCTTCGAGCGTCACCTGCAAAATGCGGTGGACGTCCTCGCCCTGCAATACTTTTCCCCGCACCAGCGCAAATTCTTCGTCGTATTTGATCGTTTCGGTAAGGCGCGCGGTGCGAAACGAGCGGGCGCTCGCCAGCAGGTGGAGTGCTTCGAGCCAGTTTGTTTTGCCCGCGCCATTATCGCCGGAGATGATATTAAGCCCTTTTCCGCAAGGCAATTTTCCCTGTAAATTGCGGAAATTCTCCGCTTCGAGCGACTCCAGCAGCATGCGGAATCTTAGCATAAATTTTATGGAGCGCGGGCATCCCTGCCCGCAACGGATGCTTGCATCCGAACGCACCGGCTAAGTAAGAACATTTTCACGCTTGCGCGCTCATAGCGGGCAGGGATGCCCGCACTCCATAAATTCTAGCGAACTTTCCGGCTTTTCTTGAAATCTAATGACATTGATCATCTGTGTTTAAAAGGTGTTGAAATATTTTTAACACTATCCCATAATAATCACAGCAAGGTTCCCCGAAAATGCGCAAAATAACCCTGATATTGTTACTTTTAGTTACACCTCTTGCGGTTTTTGCCCAGCAAAAAGGCAAATTCAAGCCGGCGGCGGAAGAATTCAATGCTGTCTCGCTCGAAGGCAAAACCTTTGATTTAAGTGAGTTAAGAGGCAGCGTGGTGGCGATCACATTCTGGTCGACCCGCTGTATAATTTGCCATGCCGAAATTCCCAAGCTCAATCAGCTCGTCGCCGCAAACCGGGGCAAAGACGTGGTTTTCCTGGCGTTCACCACCGAAAACGAGGCCCGCATCGAGCCCTACCTGGCCAAGAAACCCTTTGAATACAACATTATTCCCAACAGCTTCGGAACCCTGATCAAATACGCCGACAAGGACAAAGAAGGCAAGATCATGATGGCCTATCCCGCCTATTTTCTCATCAACCGGCAGGGCGAGATCGAATACAAGACGAGCGGATGGGACCGGACCGAACAGCTCAGCACCGAGATCGACCGCCTGTTGAACCTCCCGGTTAAATAGTGTGTTTTGAGTCCCGCCTTCAGACGGCTGAAGAGGCCAACTAAAGTTGGTACTCAAAACTACATCAAAAAACACCACCAATCCCAAAAAACATTGACCTGCGGCAATTTCTGAGCTAGAAATAGCTCGTTATGAAAATACGCCTGGCGGGTCTTTTGTTTATTTTTGCCGTTTTGAGCCTTGGCGTCCCGGCGCAGGACGCCGCGAAAGACAATAAGCAGGCCCCGCTATTCGAAGTCGTTTCCTTTAAGGGCAAACCCTTTAAACTCGAGGAACTAAAAGGAAAATACGTGGTATTAAACTTTTGGTTTATACATTGCCCCCCGTGTTTATATGAGATCCCGCGGCTGAACAAACTGGTTTCGGCTTACGGGAAACGTAATTTTGTGTTTATCGCCTTTACGCCGGACAATAAATACGCGCTGGAGGACTTTCTCAAGCGAAAGCCGTTCACCTATAATATTATTCCCAAAAGTAATGTTGTGATCGGTAAATACAGCGACCCGGTGAGCGGCGATATGCGCTTCCCGACGCATATCATCATTGACCCGAAAGGCGAGATCGGGTTTAAATCCGAGGGGGCCAGCGGGCTCCTTCCGCTGCAAAAAGAATTAAAACGCCTGGCGGCCCTGAAATAGATCAAAGAGGTGTCTTGTAAATAAAAATATGAAAATACTGCTTTCTTTTCTTCTCGTTTTCCTGTTGGGATATTCGGCGCTTGCGCAGCAAACGATCCAAAAAACCGTCACCAGAACTATTGTTCAAACACCGGTTCAAACACAGAACGGTTCTATGGCGCCGGATTTCAACGTCACGTCGATCGACGGAAAAGTTTTCGATTCCAAGGCGCTGCTCGGCAAGGTAGTGGTGCTGAACTTGTGGTTCGTCAACTGCCCGTATTGCGTCCAGGAGATCGCCCTGCTAAATCCGATAGTGGATAAATATAAAGACGTGGTCTTTATCGGGTTGTCGGTGAACAGCAAGTCTCAATTGCAGCCTTTTCTTAAAGCCAATCCGTTCAAATACAATATCGTTCCGGGCGCCGGGCAGCTCATGCTTTTTAAATTCGGCGAAGCCGACAAAAACGGAAATTTCGACCTGAAGTTTCCGCTTCACGTCGTGATCGACCGCGAGGGCAAACAAGTGCTCAAGATGCAGGGCATCAAAGGCGTGGACGCCGTCAGACAGGAACTGGAAAAACTGTTTAAGTAATGAATATGGTGAATGGTGGATGGTGAATGATTAATGAAAGAATAGCGCCATCTTCTTTCATTGATCATTATCCATTCACCATTATTCATTATAGTGGTATATTTTTTGTTTCCCGCTTTAGTGCGGAGGGGTAGCATAATTGGTAATGCAGTAGTCTTGAAAACTACCGCCCTTACGGGCTTGCAGGTTCGAGTCCTGTCCCCTCCGCCAAAAGATTTTGGATCGCCGATCCTGATCACGCTGCAATTTGAATTCCCTTTCCGGTCATTTCCGAAATAGCTGATAGAAAAGATCGAAAGCGGCCCTTATACAATTTAAGGAGTAAATTATGAAGATCGCATTAACCAGCGTGTCGGTGAACGACCCGCTCGAGGCTTTTAAGTTTTACACCGAAATTTTGGGCTTTATCGAAAAAATGTACATGCCCGAAATGCAGGTGGCGATCGTCGTTTCGCCCGAAGACCCTGACGGCACTGCGATCCTGCTCGAACCGCGCGGAGGTTACGGCAGTAAGGAATTTTTCGACGGTATTTATAATGCCGGGCTGCCGGTGATCATTTTCGGCACCAACGATGTGCAGAAAGAATACGAAAGACTTAAAAGCCTGGGCGTGGTGTTCAAACAGGAACCGACCAAAACCGATTTTGGAACCCAGGCGATATTCGACGACACCTGCGGGAATTACATACAAATTCACCAGCCTTAAATATGGAGCGCGGGCATCCTTGCCCGCAAAGATTGCGTAGCGATCTAAACTCACCCGCTGACTACCGGCATGAGCGCAGCAAGCCGCGCTTTGCGGCAAGGATGCCCGCGCTCCATGTTTAGCGCTTTATATTTGTATTTTTTCTATAATTCCCATGCTTACTTCACAAATATAATTGATTAAAACCACTATTCCTCTTAAAATGAATGAAGATTCATTCACTAAGCTTATGGCGCGAGCGATACGTTCAAACGGGCAGGGTAAAACTGCCGTTACCGATAAACACGAAGCGATCCTGCGCGCGGCGACGCTGGTCTTTGCGCGTAACGGGTACTTCAACGCCAAGGTTTCCGATATCGCTGCCGAGGCGGGCATTGCCGACGGCACGGTGTATCTCTACTTCAAAAGCAAGGAAGAGATCTTGCATTCGATCTTTGACCGGGCGATGGAAGAATTTATCGCCGAGGCCAAAGAAGAATTATCCAGGCTTTCGACGCCCGAGGAAAAGATCCGGCGCATCGCCCAGCTTCACTTGGAACGGCTCGGCGCCGACCGCGATTCGGCCATCGTCTTTCAGGTCGAGCTGCGCGGCTCCACCAAATTCATGGAAGAATTTTCCGCCGCCGGCCTGGCAAAATATCTCGACCTGATCCGAAAAATATTCGAGGAAGGCCAAAAGGCGGGCGCATTTCGCCGCTCGCTCAACGCCAAGGTCTGCACCAAGATGCTCTACGGCGCGCTCGATGAAATGGCGACGAACTGGATACTTTCCAAAAAAACTTACCCGCTGGCGCCGATGGCAGACGCGGTCCTGGACGTGTTTTTCAAAGGAGTAACCGAAAGATGAACGCCGGAACGACCGCCGCCAACAATATCGAGGTTTCGCGCCAGCGCGTTCCGCTTTCGGCCGACGATCCGCAGACGCTCGGTGAATTGTTCCTGACGGCGGCAGAGAAGTACCCGCTGGAAAATGCGCTGAATTATAAAAGGGACGGCGCCTGGCACGCTATCTCTTCGGCGGAGATGATCGCGCGGATCGAGCTTATCGGCCTGGGCCTTTACGGGCTGGGAATGCGCCGCGGCGACCGAGCCGCGATCCTGGCGGCGAACTCTCCCGAATGGACGCTCTCAGACGCGGGCTGTCAGCTTACCGGCGTGATAGACGTTCCCATTTACACCACTCTGTCCCCTTCATCGGTCTGCTACATTTTGCGCGACTCCGGCGCCCGGGTGTTGTTCCTGGAAAACAAGGAGGCGTGGGAAAGAATTCGTGGGGTGCTGTCCGAATGTCCCGAACTGGAAAAAATAGTCTTTTATGACGCGGCGGAAATAGACGGCGAAACGGGCATTTCCCTGGCCGAGTTGGAAGAAATGGGAAGCTTTCTAAAAAAAGAAAACCCGTCCCTGAAGGCCGAGCTTTCCCGCGCCGTGGGGCCCGATGACGTGGCGACCCTGATCTATACTTCAGGCACGACCGGCGAGCCGAAAGGTGTGATGCTCTCTCACATGAACCTGATCTCGAACGTCATCGACGCCGGCGCGAAATTCGATTTTACCGGCCATGACAAACCGCTTTCAGTGCTGCCGCTGTCGCACGTTTTCGAGCGCACCGGGATGTACCTCTACATCCGCAACGGGATGATGGTGCATTACGCCGAGGCCATCGAAAAAGTGCCCGACAATTTGCAGGAAGTGCGCCCGACGCTGTTCGTAGGCGTGCCGCGCATCTTTGAAAAAGTTTACGGCCGGGCCAAGCTCCAGGCCGGAAGATCGAGCCGGCTCAAGGAAAAGATCTTCGATTGGGCGATCGACGTCGCCAAAGACCACGCCCGCCTGACTTGTGCCGGCAAGGCCGTCTCGCGCTCTCTGGCGATCAAACACAGTATCGCCGACCGCCTGATCTACAAAAAATTCCGCGCGTTTTTCGGCGGCAGTTTGCGTCATTGCATCTCTGGCGGGGCGGCGCTTTCGGACGAGATCGCGCTGATCTTTACCGGCGCGGGCGTTTCTATTATGCAGGGCTACGGCCTGACCGAAACCTCGCCCGTGATCTCTTCCAACAACATTATCGACTGGAGGCTCGGCACCGTCGGCAAACCCATCCGCAATGTCGAGGTGCGGATTGCCACGGACGGCGAGATCGAGGTGCGCGGGCCCAACGTGATGCTCGGCTATTACAATAAGCCCGAAGCCACGCGCGAAGCCTTTACCGCCGACGGGTGGTTCAAGACCGGCGATATCGGCACGCTCGACGCGGACGGCTACCTGCGCATCACCGACCGTAAAAAAGAGCTTTTTAAAACCAGCGGCGGAAAATATATCGCGCCCGCGCCCATCGAGCAGATGATAAAATCGTCGCGCTTCGTCAACCAGGTGGTCTTGATCGGCAACGAGCGAAAGTTCGCCTCAGCCTTGATCGTGCCGAATTTCGAGCAGTTGGAAAATTACGCGCATATCAAAGGGCTGGATATCAAAACCCCGGCGCAGTTTTGCGCTCACCCGAAGATAATAGATCTGCTGGAAAGACAGGTGGCGGAGGCGACGGAAGGGTTATCGCATTTTGAAACGGTAAAACGCATCGCGCTGCTGGAAAACGAGCTCACCGTCGAAGGCGGCGAGCTGACGCCGACCCTGAAAGTAAAACGCCGCGTGGTGGATGAGAAATATAAAAACGTGATCGATAGGATATACGGCTGAATCGCTGTGAGCGCGGAAACGAATGTTCAGAGTTACGCCTTTAGGCGTGAATTCCTAAACATTGTCACGCCTAAAGGCGTAACTCTGAACTGCGGACGAGCCGTCCGCGCTCCGACTAAAAAAGCCCGCCCTTTTTTGAGCGCGGGCTTTACTTTCAAGATCCTACGAAAATATCTTAATACATCACGCGGTAGCCCAGGCCGTTAGTGACGCTGGTTATTCCGCCCTTACCCGCGCCGATCGCAATTTCCAGGATCGTCTGGGCAATGCTCTTTTTGGCTTTATCGACTTCCACGATGTCATAAGGCTCAAGCATGATGTCCTTCTGCTTTCCGGATTTGATCTGGTCCAGGTTGGCGGTCAGAACATCGCGGTCGGTTTTATCCTTTTTCAGCCGGTAAATTTTGACATCCTTGGTCTTTGCCTCGCGCGTGACGCCGCTCACCATGGCGATGGCCTGGGTCAGCGAGGTGCCGTTTTCGGTGATACGGATCCCCTGCGGCGCGCGAACTTCCCCGGTTATATAGACCGGCAGGGCTTTTTGCACCACTATTATGTCTCCCGGATAAATAACCGGATTGGCTTCTACCTTGCCCTGTTTTACGGCTGAAATGTTGTAAAAACGGTACGGCATGCCGTCCGGATCGGTTTGCGCCTTAAATTCTCCCGGCGCTGTGCAGACAGGGCTTCTGTAGTGAAAGACCTGCACCATGCCGCCCGCATCATCCGTAAGGCCACCGGAAAAGGACAAAAGCTCAAGCAGGTGCACCTGGCGCGTTAAACCCACCTGCTGCGGCTGTTTGACCTCGCCCATCACGCTTGCCGGGGGGCGGCTTTTGCGTCGATCGGGATCTACCTGCACGCTGACCAGGGGGTTCCGCAGGTATTTGGATATCAGAGTCACGATCGACACGCGTAAATCTTTTTCCGTCATGCATTTAGCATTCAGCCTGTGGTCGAAAAAAGGGACCTGGATCATGCCTTCATCGTCGATCGTGGCCTTAAAATCGAAGGTCGGTTCGCCCATTACTTTTACCGCGACCTCATCGCCGGGGCCGATCAGATATGGGGATTGCGGCTCGGCCGGCGGGTTCTGCGCCACTGCAATGGAATAAGCTAGTATAATAAATACGGGGATAATAAAACCGGAAAGGGTAATTCTTTTCATGACTGTCCTGTTCTGCCTGATCGGCGAAATTTACGAACGATGATTATACCACCTAATTTTGCAGTATCAAATGATTTGTTCTTCCGTGTTTTCGATGTAGCAGGGCAGCCAAACGTTGGATTTATTTGTTGACAGTTTGGCTTTTGCCAAGTAACTTCAATATTTAAGCTTAGTAGTTTCTCGCCATGGGGGTTTTTTCCAAAAAAGACGATCACGCGGTGGAGCACCATATATGGTTTTTGCGCCGCCCGTTTCAGTTTTTGGCTGACGTGGTGGTTCTGTGTTCCGCTTTTTTCCTGGCCTATGTGCTGCGGCTCGATTTTAACTTTTCCGATTACCTGGACAATGCCCTGAATCAGCTCCCCCTGGTTGTGCTGGTGCAATTCTCGGTGCTCTTTCTGGTCGGCGGATATTCCATCCTCTGGCGTTACGTCAGTCTCGAAGACATCAAGGTGTTTCTGAAGGCCGCTTTCTTTTCCGGCCTGATCCTGTTCGCCTTCCGGTTGCTGCTCTCGTCCGATAATTTTAATCGTTGGCAAATTCCGCTTTCCGTCATTCTGATCGATACGATCCTGGCCTTCGGCGGCTTGCTTGGCTTGCGGGTGCTGCGGCGGTTTTTCTACGAGCTGAGCGAAAAACAAAGATTCACGCTGGCCAAGAAAAAATTCAAACGTCATTCGACCCTTTTTGTCGGGGCCGGCCGGATCGGCGCCTCGGTGGCGAAAGAGATCATCGGCCGCCGCGACGGCGAATTCGACGTCAAGGGCTTTGTCGATGACGACCGCTTTAAAAAAGGCGGCAGCGTGGGCGGGGTGAAGGTGCTGGGCACGACCGACGACATGGCGCGGCTGGTGGACGAGCTGGGGATAGACCAGGTGGTCATCGCCATCGATCAGGCCCAGGGCAAAGAGATCAGGCGCATCCTGGATATTTGCCGCGCGATCCCGGTCAAGGCGCGCATCGTTCCCAGCTTTCACGAGATCGTGCACGGCCACGTGAAGGTGAGCCGCATCCGCGACGTGCAGATCGAGGACCTACTGGGGCGCGAACCCGTCGCGCTCGACAATCAGAACCTGAATGAATTTTTGACGGGCAAGGCGGTGATGGTGACCGGCGCGGGCGGTTCCATCGGCGCGGAACTGGTGCGGCAAGTCGCGGCTTTCAAACCGCGGAAGATACTGCTGGTGGAGCGCGCCGAGTTTTTCCTGTTTCAGGTAGAACAGGAAATGAAGCGCGACTTTTCCGAACTGACCTTTATCCCGCTGCTGGCCGACATCGGCGATGAGCCGCGCATGAAAGAGCTTTTCGAAAACCACAAACCCGAAGTGGTTTTTCACGCCGCCGCGCACAAACACGTGCCCCTGATGGAAACCAACTCCTGCGAAGCCGTCAAGAACAATGTCTTTGCCACGGAGCTGATCGGCAACCTGGCGGGCATGCACGGCGCGAACGCCTTCGTGCTGGTTTCGACCGACAAGGCGGTCAACCCGACCTCGATCATGGGCGCTTCGAAACGCGTGGCGGAGATCGTGATCCAGGACCTGGACCAGCGGTTCGAAAAAACGCGCTTTATCGCGGTGCGCTTTGGCAATGTGCTGGGCTCGGCCGGTTCGGTCGTGCCTATTTTTTCCGCGCAGATCCAAAAAGGCGGCCCCGTCACCGTCACCGATCAAAAAATGACCCGCTACTTTATGACCATCCCCGAAGCCTCGCAGCTGGTAATGCAGGCCGGGGCGCAAGGCAGCGGCGGCGAAATTTTTATCCTGGATATGGGCACGCCCGTCCGCATCCTCGACCTGGCGGAAGACATGATCCGGCTTTCCGGCCTGCAGCCCTATGAAGACGTTGACATCGTTTTCACCGGCATCCGCAAGGGCGAAAAACTTTTTGAGGAACTGGAGATGACGGGCGAAAACCTGGTCAAGACGCGCCACCCGAAAATTTTCATCGGCAAGATCGGCGCTTACCCGCCGGAAAAGGTCAAGCATATTGTGCGCAGCTTCCGCGAGGTCATCGGGGAAAGCAACGACGCCGAACTTCGCCAGCTCTTTAACGAATTTATCCCCGAAGCCCAGATCGAAACCAAAAAGCAGGAAGTACTGCAAGTAGCCAAGGACACCCCTCCCCAGGGAACCCAAGCCGAAGCTTCGACCCAATCAGCTTAGGGGTGGGAACCTCCATTCAAGCCTAATAACCTCTCAGGTCCGGAAGGGTTGCTTGCGCCCGCTCTCTTAAATTTGGATTAGAAGTTAATCAGGTGGCCTGAACATTTAAGACCATCCCGGCGCGCACTGCCAATTTCCTACCGAACTCTAAAAACCTTTAGGCAAGTCTCTTTCATCATCGATGAGCAGATCGATTGACACTTTAGCGAGCCTGGCATAGGCGAGCACAACCAAAATAGGAGGCAGTCTGTCCTCGCTCTCATAAAAGCTTATATAGCCCTGATGTATCGTCATGCCATACTGTCCCAAAGCTTCGGCCATTTTTGTCTGAGACAATCCTAATTTGACGCGAACACGCCGCAATTTCTCGGCTAATTTTTCAGGCCTTTCGGTTTTGTTCGTGCCCATATGGAAAATCTGCGCTCCTTCGAACGCTCGTCCCTTCGCAAAAAAATCCTTCTGCTCTTTGCCTTTTCGGATTTGAGAGATAAAGTTATCTGTAATTCATCTATGCCAGGGAAAATAAAAAGCTAAGCATGATGAAAGCCGTTGCGACATATTCACTCAAGACGGCTGTGCACTTTTTCGAATTCAGTGTAGACGTATTTACGTCTTCTGTCAATACAGTCTCTAATTTTTTCCCATTGGGAGGTTTAGCCTGATGGGAAAAGCTTCGAGAGAGCGTCCAGAAAAACTGCCTGAAAAACTTCTTCAAATAAGATTGAGCCTTGGACTATCTCAAAATGAGATGCTGGTAAAATTAGACTTGGCGGATAAAGTGTTCCGAAGCGCTATTTCTGGATACGAGTTAGGCACGCGAGAACCGACACTAATAACGCTCTTAAAATATGCTCGGCTAGCTGGAGTCACTATGGAAGCGCTGGTCGATGATGAGATGGATTTGCCCAAGAAGCTTCTAAGATAAAGCCGGCGGGCGCAAGCAACCCTTCCCGACCTGCAAATTTATTAAACTTTGATATTTTCCATTCAGGCCGAAGAGTCTCTCAGGTCCGGAAGGGCCGCTTGCGCCCGCTTCTTTCTGAGAAAGCCATGGGTCCCACGCGATAAATCGCGTGGCTATTTACCCTGCGGGGAAGCCTCGTGAAACGAGGCTTGTTTATTTTGTGCTAAAATACCCGCACAATAATCCTGATGAATACAAAAAACCACGTATCGAAAAAAGCCGGAAGTTTTACCGAATCGGTGATCCGCGAGATGACGCGCGAGGCCATGAAGTACGGCGCGGTCAATCTCGGCCAGGGCTTTCCCGATTTCGCCGCGCCCGAAGACATCAAGCAAAAGGCGATGGAGGCCATTGCCGCCGACCATAATCAATACGCCATCACCTGGGGCGTGAAAGGTTTTCGCGACGCGATCGCCGCCAAGACGAAATGGTTTTTGGGCCTGGATGTCGATCCCGAAACCGAGCTGACCGTCACCTGCGGCTCGACCGAAGGCATGATCGCCGGGATGATGGCGTGCGTCGACCCGGGCGAGGAAGTGATCGTCTTCGAACCGTTTTATGAAAATTACGCTCCGGACGCGATCCTTTCCGACGCCGTGCCGCGCCACGTTCCGCTGCGCAACACCGAGGAAGGCTGGGTCTTTGACCGCGACGAATTGCGCGCCGCTTTTAACGAAAAGACCAAGGCGATCATAATCTGCAATCCGAATAACCCGACGGGAAAAGTTTTCAGTCGCGAAGAGATGGAATTCATCGCCGACCTTTGCAAGGAATTCGACGCGATCGCTTTTACCGACGAGATCTACGAGCACATTCTCTACCCGCGCGACGGCGCCGACATCAGACATATCTCGATGGCGCAGCTCGACGGGATGCGCGAGCGCACGGTGGTGGTCAATTCGCTTTCCAAGACCTACTCCGTTACCGGCTGGCGCGTAGGCTATTGCATCGCCCCGCCGGATATCACTTCGGCGATCCGCAAGGTGCACGATTTTCTCACCGTTGGCGCGGCCAACCCGCTGCAGCACGCGGGCGCTTACGCACTCGGCCTGCCGCCGGATTATTACGACGCGCTGCAAAAGGAATACCAGGCAAAGCGCGATTTTATCGTGCCCGCGCTGCAAAATGCCGGCTTCAAATGCAGCTACCCGGACGGCGCTTATTATGTGATGTGCGGCATCGAGGATTTCGGTTTTCCGAACGATATTGAATTTACGAAGTTTCTGATCCGCGAGATCGGCGTGGCGGTCGTGCCCGGCTCTTCGTTCTTTCATCACGAAGAAATGGGTTCGCAGCAAGTGCGCTTTTGTTTCTGCAAGAAGGACGAAACGCTCGAGGCCGCGGCCGAGAGATTGGGGAAATTAAAGGAGAGAGTTTAGAGTTACACCTTTAGGCGTGAAAAATATAAATATCACGCCTGAAGGCGTAACTCTAAACTATTACTTATTCGGCTGCGGCGTGATGCGCAGGTAAGGTTTTACTTCATTCCAACCCTTCGGAAATTTTTCTTTCGCGTCCTCATTGGAAACCGCCGGGACGATGATGCAATCGTCGCCGTCCTTCCAGTTGACGGGCGTTGCCACGCTGTATTTCGCCGTTAGCTGCAGCGAATCTATCACGCGCAGCAGCTCGTCGAAGTTGCGCCCGGTGCTGGCCGGGTAAGTGATCATCAGCTTCACTTTTTTATCCGGCCCGACGACATAGACGGAGCGCACGGTGAAAGTATCGCTGGCGTTCGGATGGATCATGTCGTAAAGGTCTGAGATCTTGCGGTCGCTGTCGGCGATCACGGGAAAATTCAGCGCCGTCCCTTGTGTTTCCTCGATATCTTTTGCCCAGCCCGCGTGCGAATCCAGCGGGTCGACGCTGAGGCCGATGATCTTAACGTTGCGTTTGTCGAATTCCGGTTTGAGCTTTGCCGCCATGCCGAGCTCGGTGGTGCAGACGGGCGTGTAGTCTTTCGGGTGCGAAAACAAAACTCCCCAGCCCTCGCCCAGCCAATCATGGAAATTGATATTGCCTTCGGTTGTTTCCGCCGTGAAATCGGGGGCTTCATCCCCTAAACGAATAGCCATCTTTTTGTCACTCCCTCCAATGTGTTAAAAATCGTTTTTATGTGGAATAATGTTAAGGATTAAGGCCGCATTTATCAAATTTTGAGAGTATTATTTCTTCGGCCCCGGTTTGCAACCTTTTTATTTTGAGATGCAACCTAAAAGTGTTGTACTGCGTATTTTACTCAGCATAAAAGAAGGTTTTTCGACTAAAAGGAATGTGTTTATGAAACGAACTCTTTTGTTTACAGCATTTTTGCTTCTTACTATGCCGCTCGCGGCCGCTGCCCAAAACGCGGGCACAGACGACGAACAGGCGGTGCGGCAGGTTATCGACACGTATATCAACGGCAACGGCACGGAAGCCAAAAAACGGCTCTTTTCCGACGGCGCGAAAGTTATTTCGATGGTAAATAACAAGGTGATCGAAACGCCCGTTTCCAAGCCGTATAAACCCAAAGAGGGTGAAACGATCGCCCGAAGCCTGCAAAAGATCGCGGCGATAGATGTGACGGAAGGCGGCGCTTTGGTAAAAGTTGAAACGATCTTCCCGGGTGAACCAAGTCCCGGCTTGATCCCCCAACCGCATTTTCAATATATATCTCTTTTGAAAGTAAATAGCGAGTGGAAGATCGTCAGTATCCTGATGCCGCCGCTGCGCTTTACAAAATGATCATCATAAAAAATCGGAGGTGCTATGTTAAATAAATTTCTTACTATTATCCTGGTTACCCTGCTGGCCTGCGCGGCGATCTGTGCCCAGCAGCCTGCCACACCTGCAGCGCCCACAGGGCCAAAACCGCCGGACAGAAGCGTAATGATCTTCGGGCATGACGACGGGGGCTATCTCGGCATACAGGCGGCAAGCATTACCAGCGAAAACCTTTCGCAGTTCGGGCTCAAGGAAGTCCGCGGCGTCGGTATCGAGAAGGTGATCGAGAATTCGCCCGCCGCCGCAGCCGGGCTGCAAAACGGCGATGTCATCCTGCGCTTTGACGGCGAGGAAGTAAAGAGCATGGCGAAATTGACCCGCCTGATCGGCGAGACCGCGCCCGATCAAAAAGCCAGGCTGACCATCCTGCGCGGCGGCGAGGAACGCGAGATCACGGTCACCCTCGGCAAGCGCCCGGCGATGTCGTTCGGAATGGAAAGGTTTGGAACGTTCCCGGCGATGCCGAGCATGCCCGCCATGCCTAATATGCCCCCTATGCCCAATATGCCGACGCCCGACATGAAGCTCAGCGACGAATATTTTAAAGCCCTGCCGGCGATCCCGGGCCAGGGAGTCTACAGTTGGGCTTTTATCCCGGGCAGAAAGATCGGCGTGGTGGCGGAACCCCTGACCAAACAGCTTGGCGAGCATTTCGGCGTGGCTGACGGTAAAGGGCTTTTGATCATGGAAGTCCGGGAAAACAGCCCGGCGGCACGAGCGGGCATAAAAGCCGGCGATATTATCGTCGAAGTGGACGGCGCCGCGGTGTCGGAGGCCGTGGAACTGATCCGCGCCGTCAATGCCAAAAAAGAAGGCGATGTGGAAATAACTTTTGTCCGCGACCGGAACCGTCAAAAGGTGAGAGTCACGCCGGAGCAAACAAAGGAAACCGATCTGCCGGCGATGTTTGAAGCAAAGCCGGGCAGCACCGTTACAACTCCCCGCGCGCCGCGCGCGCCGGGTGCTGTGCGTGCGGTCCCGATGCAGCAAACCGTGCCGGTGCCTCCTGCCGCGCCGATGCCGGTGATAAGAGCTGTCCGCATTATCTAGGTAGAAGTTTTAGATAAAATAAAAAGGGCAAGGTTTTTTACCTTGCCTTTTTTGTTGTCTAAATTGCCACTAGCTAAAGCTAGTGGTTTGGGGTCGGCTCGTCCGCCGTTTAGAGTTACGCCTTTAGGCGTGATTCACGCGTAAACGCGTAACTCTGAACTGCGGACGGGCCGTCCGCGCTCCCAGTATTACGGTTTCTGGCCCAGCCTTTGTATGCCGGCGAGCGCTTCCACGTAGGCCCCGCCTTTTACATCGCCGATCTTTGCCACGGCTTCGTACTCTGCCTTTGCGGCGGCGATCTGATCGTTAAATTCCAATATCCTGCCCAGCCGGAAATGCGCCTGCGAAAGCAGCGCTTTATCCGCGTCGGCCGACTGTGCCAGCAAAATGGCGCTGCGGTAATGCGCGGCGGCGCGGTTCAATCTTTCATCACGGACCGTCTCGTCGATCGCTTCGGTCGCGGAAAGACTGGCCGCAAACCCGCGGTAATATAAAATTTTCGGCTCTCCCGGAAATTCCTGCTGCAGCTCGCTCAACCGCGTTTCCGCCCGGTCGTAGCTTTTCTGGCCGATCATTTCCACCACATCCCGGAGCTTTGTCTCTAGCGCTTTTTCTCGCGCGGTTTCCACCCGGCCGGTTTGGAGCTGCTCCTGCGCTTTTCGTTTGCGTTCCTCGCGCGCGGCCCCAGCCCGCTTGCGGCCCTCGGCGTTCTGCGCCAGCCGGTCCGCCTCTTTTGCCGGGTCGAGCGAAATTATCATATCGGCCAGCGCGCCTGAAACGTCAAAGCCGGATTCTTCCATTCCCTTAAGCTGCTCGGAAAAATAAAAACTCAGCACCGCGCCTTTTTCATAGGCTTCGGAAAGGCGCGCGGCGGTTTCGTCGGCGGCCTCGTTTTTCAGGTCCTGCAGTTCCTTTGAAATATCCCGTTTCGCGGCTTCGTCTTTTGCCTGGGCGATCCGCAGCCGCGCCGCCCGCGTGGCCGCAAAGACCCTTTCATATTCTTCCTGCCGGGCGTCGGCCGCCGCCACCAGCGAACGCGTCACCGCCAGGAAAACATCGGGTGAAACACCGGCGCCTTTTTTCTCTCTTTCCTCCAGCAGTTTTTTGATGCCGTCCCGCAGCGGCGAAAGGTCTTTCGCGTTCTTGATGACCAGCGGGTCGAAAATAAACTGCAGGTACGCGCGCCGGGCTTCGGAAAAGGCCAGGTTCGTATTCGGCGGAACCACCACATGATAATCATCGCCGACGTTGCGGAAATTTACCGTGCCCGGGACCGCCATCAGATCGGGGACGATAAAAAACCGCCGGGTGTGTTCTTTCTGCTCTTTCTTTTGCAAGGTCGGCTTGCCTTTTTTATCTTTGAGCTGGACCGTGATCGTTTCCAGGTAGGCCAGCTGCGGGCGGGTGTGCAGGTAAGAAAGCAAACCCCTGACCATTTCCACCGCCGAAGGCCGCATTTCCTCGCCCACCGCCTGGTAGGCGCGAACGTATTCGGGCATTTTTTCTTCGATCCCGGAGCGGCGGTAAAACTCGCGCAGCAGCGGCGCAAAATCCAGCACGTCCAGCAGCTCGCCGGGCAGGTCGTCGGTCTTTGCCGGATCGGCCAGCTCGGGAACCTGCGTCAGCGAATAGATCATCGAAATATAAGGAGAGGCCTGCTCGGCGGGCGTGGTGCGGTTGCGCATTTTATTGCCGCGCTCGAAAAAATCCTTCAGGCGGCGGCGCAGGTCGGGGTTCAGATTTTGCAGGTCTTCGCGCAGCGTTTTGCGAAATACCGAGGGCTCGCGGCCCGGCGTCGGGTCGAAACCGGCGGCTTCGAGCGCCGCCATTACCACGATCAGCCGTTTATCGGGCTCGATCTTTACGCCCTGCTCGGCCAGGTCGAAATTCTGCGGGGTATTGGAAACAGGCCTGTTCGATGCGGGCGCAGCCTTTTCGTTCTGTGCCCACAGCGTCGAGCTGAATACGAAGATCAGTAAAAAAGCGAAAACTTTTAATTTCATGCGAAAATTTCGATAATAGCCGTTAAAGAGATGATTTATGCGCGGTAAAAGATGCTTTCGATTGAGTCCCCTCCATGGCTTTGCCCTAAAGTGTCATTTTAGCACAAATTCGGGTGTGATTCCGAACTCATTCATAGAGTGAATTAGGCAAGAAATATTGCGGCAGATCACTTTGAAAAGTGCTTCGTTTTTCTGCGCGGTTGGAGTTTTGCTTTGAACTATAGAGGAAGCACTGACGGACATTAGGAAAGTGAAGCCGGAACTGAAGAATCATAAACTTAAACAATCAAAGTCAAGAACCTGAAAAAAGGTCTAAGGCGCTCTTTCAGATCTGCCTATCAGTTTGAGGTATAGAAAACCCCCTATACCAGCCGTTAGCGAAGCCAGCAGAATTGCCATTTTCGATGCGTTTATCAAATCAGATTCCCTGGTAAAAGCAAGATTCGTAATAAAAATCGACATCGTAAAACCGATGCCGCCCAAAATTCCCGCGCCGAAAATGTGCTTCCAATTTAGATCGGCGGGCAAACGGCTAATGCCGATGCGGACAGCGAGAAAACTTAAAAGAATAATGCCAACGGGCTTGCCGATAAATAAACCTAAAATAATACCCAAACTATTTGACGTGTATAAACCCTGCAACCAGTCACCTCTAATAACTATTCCTGTATTTGCCAGCGCGAAAAGAGGCAAGATCACAAATGCGACAGGCTTATGCAGAAAATTTTCGAGTTTATGCGAAGGAGATTTTTCATCATCTTCTTTATTTGTGAACGGAATTACAAAGGCGAGTAAAACGCCCGCAATAGTTGCGTGAACCCCGGATTGCAGCATTAAAAACCACATCAACCCGCCACCGATAAGATACGGAATTAAATTCATTACCCGAAAGAACCAGTTAAGCGCGACAAGTAAGCAAAAAACAGCGAGCGCGCCGATCAAATAAAGGAGCGAAAGTTTCGCCGTGTAAAAAACAGCGATAACAACGATTGCGCCCAGATCATCTATCACGGCAAGGGCAGTCAAAAAGATTTTCAGTGATGCTGGAACGCCGTTTCCTAAAAGTGCCAGCACCCCGAGCGCGAAAGCTATATCAGTCGCCATAGGAATACCCGCCCCGGCTTGTGTAGGAGTTCCGTTGTTCAAAATAAAATGAATCAGCGCGGGCACACCGATACCTCCCATAGCCGCAAAGATCGGCAGCAGCGCGTTTTTGAAATCGGATAATTCGCCGTTATAAAATTCACGCTCAAGTTCGAGGCCAATGAGCAAAAAGAAAATCGCCATTAGCCCGTCGTTTATCCAGTGTTCGGCACTTAAGCCACCGATAGGCATGTGCCAGAGACTCAAAAAATCAGCTCCGATGATCGAATTTGTTATTACCAGCGAAACAACCGTGCAAACGATAAGCAGAAGCGCGCTCGATTTTTCTGAGTCGAAAAAGTTTTTGAATGTTTGGGATAATGTTGTCCGAACGAAACTCATAAGGTATTCTACCCGCAGTTGAAAGACAAAGGGAAAATGTCCCCATTCGTTCAGCTATTTTCGGTGCAGAAGCTCCGTCGAGTGCTCCGTTACACTTGCAGGCTGCCTTGCAGGCTCGAAGGGTGAATCGTCGAGCAGCTTGTCCGTGGGGATCGAGGTCTCCATTTGCCCGGGAAGATGCGGCTTCGAGCGGTCGAGTTTCATAAAGAGCTTGGGATAGTTAAAAAAGAATATCGAGGCGAGCAGGAAAAGTACCACTGCACCGATGGCTCCCCCGAACAGCAGGTCGGGCCCAAGGATCATCAGCTTGTAGTAAATGACTTGCGCGAACAGCAGCGCGAGCCCGATGAAGCCGGCGGTTGAAAGCGAAAAAACGCCCAGCCTTTGCATCCGCCTTTGCTTTTTGAACAGTTCGGCCATCTCCGCCGAAGGCTTCTGTAACGTCATCTCCGCCACGATCGCGTCAAGCTTCAGCCCGCACATCCGGCAATAGTGCTGCGCCGTTTCGTTTTGTGCCGCACAATTAGGACAGAACATAATCGCTATTATACACGGTGGTTCAACTTATAGCTTTTGAGGCAGGATTAAGCACTTTTAGGGGCAGACTTGATCAATTAAGGGTTAGATGCGAAGCCCCCGCCAATAAACGAACCTCCAAGCCCGCATCTTTTAAAAATGAAGGCTTGGAGGTATTTACAAAATCGCCGGGCGAAATTGCCTACTGTTTGGTTTCGTATTTGCTGAGCGCTTCAGCTTCGCTGTCATAGCAATCGAAAACCGTCAAAAGTTTGGTGATCGCCAGCAAATCCTGAATTTTTTGCGTAAGATTCAAAAGCTTAAGCTCGCCGTCCTCTTTATTGACCGCCGTGAAGCTGGAAACCAGTTCGCCGATGCCGCTCGAATCGAGGTAGCTGACGCCCGCTAAATTCAGCAGAATGCTCTTTTTACCCTCGCCCAAAAGCCGGCGCACGGCGTTGCGCAAAGCCACGCTGCCCTCACCGATGGTGATTTTTCCGTTAAGGTCAAGAATGGTGACATCACCGGCTTGACGTTCTGTCATACTAAGTTCGCCCATGTTTATCTCCTCGTGAAATATAAATTTAATTGCGATTTAGGAAATTATCAACTTGGTTCTACAGTTTTTTTGCCATTCTGACCAAAGTTCCGCCCCCGGGAGCCTCATACCACTCCACTTCATCCATGAAAGAACGCATAAAAAGTATGCCGCGGCCCGAGTTTTTCAGCAGATTTTCTTCCTGAGTGCAATCCGCCACATCATCGACGGCAAACCCGCCCCCGAAATCCCGCACCGTGACTTCAAAAACGCCCGGCGAATGGCTGAACGTCAGTTCGACGTTCTGTGTTCCGTCCAGCTTATTGCCGTGTTTGACGGCATTAGCCACCGCCTCGCGCACCGCCATGTCGACCCCGAAAAGCGCTTCCTCGTCCAGGCCGGCATTTTTGGCGAATTCCGCCGCCGCCTCGGCCGCCTTCTCGACGGAATCCAGAACGCTCGGCAACCTGATTTCGGATTTTTCTGCGGTCAACGTAATACTCTCTTACTCCGTGTAAAAAATAAATCTAAATATTTTGTATAAGCGATTTAACACGCCAAACGCGCCGCTGTCAAGAAAATAGTCCGTAGTTTAGAGTTACGCCTTTAGGCGTGATTCACGCGTGAACGCGTAACTCTGAACTTCTGACAGGCCCCCGCTCCTATAAAAGCTATTTCGCCGCCGCCTTCCTCTTCGCGATCCACCTGTCGACATTCTTTTCCAGAATATCGAGCGGCAGCGCGCCCGAGAGCAGCACCACGTCGTGAAATTCGCGGATGCTGAATTTCGGCCCCAGCGCGTCTTTACTCCGCTGGCGCAGCTCTTTTAGCTTTAATTCGCCGATCTTGTAAGCCAGCGCCTGCCCCGGAGTGCTGATATAGCGGTCGATCTCGTTGACGATGTCCTGGTCGGTTTTGGCGGCGTTGGCCTTGAAATAATCTATCGCCTTTTGCCGGTCCCACTTGTAATAGTGCATGCCGGTATCGACCACCAAACGCACGGCCCGCCACATCTCGTAGGTCAGCTGGCCGAACTTCGCATACGGGTCGTCATAGAGCCCCATATCCTCGCCCAGGCTTTCGGAATACAAGCCCCAGCCCTCGATAAAAGCCGTGTAACCGCCGAATTTTCTGAAATTAGGAAGCTCGCCAAGTTCCTGCTGCAAGGCAAGCTGCAGGTGATGGCCGGGCACGGCTTCATGCAGGCTGAGCGCCATCATCTCCCATTTCGGGCGCACTTCGGGCTTGTAGAGATTCACGTAATAGCGCCCGGCGCGCGAGCCGTCGGCAGCCGGCGAATTGTAATACGCGGTGGTGGTATCGGGCGCGATGTTGTCGGGAATGGGAACGACGCCGTAAGGGCTGCGCGGCAAAGTTTTGAAAACCTTGACCAGCTCCGGGTCGATGCGGCGGGTCATCGCCCGGTATGCTTCTAAAAGTTCTTCGGGCGTTTTGTAGAAAAACTTTTTGTCGGTGCGCAGGTATTTAAAGAAATCCTGCAAGTCGCCTTTGAAACCGACCTGCGTTTTTATTTTCTCCATCTCGGCGCGGATGCGCGCCACTTCCGACAACCCCTTTTGATGGATCTGCTCCGGCGTCAGGTTCGTCGTCGTGTAGGAACGCGCCAGGAAGCCGTAATATTCATTTCCGTTCGGCAGCTGCCAGATACCGACTTCCGGGTAGGAGGCAGGTAAATATTCGTTCACAAAAAAATCCTTGAACTTGCGATACGAAGGAATGATGTTTTTTGCGATCGCGTCTTTCGCCGCCGTTTTCAGACGCTCCTGCTCCGCCGTCGGAATGTCCTTGGGAAAAGCTTTGAAGGGAGCGTAAAAAGAGCTTTGCTCCGCGCTGGCTACGATCTGTTTGTCGATCTGTCCCGGAACGCGCGCCATGACCACGCTCGGCCGGACTATTTTCTGCGTTTTTCCTTCGCGCATCAGCGCCATCGTCTGGTCCATGTAGACGGGAAAAGCGTTTAGCCGCGCGATCCAATCCTCGTAGTCTTTTACTTTGTCGAAAGAAATGAATTCCGCCAGCTCGTCATTGGTTTGAATGCCGCCCTGCTGGGACACGGGCATCAGATACGCTTTGAATTTGAAGCTTTCGATGCCTTCTTTGAGTTCTTTTTCAAAGAGGTCGTAATTCAATTGGTCGGAAACTGAAAGCTGCGACCGGTTGATCCTCTTTAATTTGACCAATGTATCGGCGGCGTATTTTTGGCGCCTTTCGACCGCCGCCAGGCTCACGTCGCTCCAGCGGTCGTTGTATCGTTTATCGCCCAGGTAGGAAGCAAAGGTCGGGCTGTCCTTCAGGTTCCACTCCCATGATTCCCTAAAAAGCGCTTCAAGCTGTCTGGTGGCTGCCTTTTTCGCCGCCCCGGGCTGCACAAAGACACTACCCGCCGCCGCGGGCTGCGCAAAGACACTTCCCGCCCAGAGACAGATCAGCACCGTAACAAGACACAATTTTCTTAGCATATTTCCCTCGCCGAATTTAAAATTGGATAGCTGAAAGTGAATAATATCTCAGTTTTTGCGGAATTGAAAACTTAGTAACGCCAGCGTGCAAGCTGGCCTTTTTAAATTGCCACTAGCTTTAGCTAGTGATATGTGCAGCAAGAATAATTTTGGCTTTAGCCAAACAATTAATTTTTTAAGTTTGGCTAAAGCTGCTCGGATTCTACTAACTTTGTCCCACTAGCTAAAGCTAGTGGCAATTTAGAATACTTGCACTTTCGCGTTTATATTCTTAGATTAACTTGTTATGAAGATCCGTCCCGCCAAAAAACTGCAAGGAACTTTATCGCTGCCCGGCGACAAATCCATCTCGCACCGCGCCGCGATCATGGCCGCCCTGGCCCGCGGAACGACCAAAATAGAAAACTTTGCGCCCGGCGCGGATTGCGCTTCGACCTTGGGTTGTTTGAACCAGCTCGGCGCGGAGGTCGAACGCGAGGGCGATACGGTCCATGTCCGCGGCGTGGGCCGGAACGGTTTTAAAGAACCGGCGGCCGAGCTTGACTGCGGCAACAGCGGCTCGACCATGCGAATGCTCGCGGGAGTTTTGGCGGGGCAAAATTTTACCGCAATTTTGACGGGCGATAGCTCTCTGTCCAAACGCCCGATGAAGCGCATCATCGAGCCACTGACCCAAATGGGCGCGCGTGTCGAGGCGGTCGAAAACCGAGCTCCGTTAAAAATTCGCGGGAAAGATCCTTTGAGGGCGATCAGCTACACTCTTCCCGCGCCGAGCGCGCAACTCAAGTCGTGTCTTTTACTTGCGGGCTTGTTTGCGCGGGGCAGAACAGAGATCGTCGAGCCCGTCCCGACACGCGACCACACCGAAAGGATGCTGCCGCATTTCGGGATCGAGATAAAGATCACCCAAAAACCGCGAGGCAAACACATCGCGCTCGGCGGCGGCGGCGAGCTCCGCGCGGCTGATATAAAAATTCCCGCGGATATTTCTTCGGCGGCTTTTTTTATGGCGGCGGCAGCAGGTATAAAAAATTCCGGGTTGGCCTTGCCGGAGCTTGGCCTGAACCCGACGCGAGTGACTATCATTGACACGCTCCGGTCGTTTGGCGCGGAGATCGAGATCACAAACCAAAAAATGTTCGCCGCGAACCCGTGGGCGACGTAATGATCCGCGGCGCCGGGTTAAAGCCCCAACCGGGCTCGAATATAATAAGCGGCAAACTCGCCGCCGCTTTGATAGACGAGATCCCGATCCTGTCGGTGCTGGGAACGCAGTTGGAAGACGGCCTCTGGATACGCGACGCGCAGGAATTGCGCCTGAAAGAATCCGACCGGATAAAAAGTGTGGTGGAAAATCTGAAATTGATGAGCGCCGATGTAACGGAATTTCCCGACGGGTTGCGCGTGGGCAGATCGAATTTAAAAGGCGCGCGGGTCGATTCTTACGGCGACCACCGCATCGCGATGGCTTTTGCCGTGGCCGCGCTTTTTGCGGAAGGCGAAACTGAGATCGCGGGCGCGGAGTGCGTAAAAATTTCCTTTCCCGGATTTTTTCCGGCTTTGGAGCAAATTATCGAATGAGCGGCCAGGAAAATCTTTTGACCCAGCGAGTGGTTTTGACCGGCTTTATGGGCGTCGGCAAATCTACCGTCGCGCGTCACCTCGCGTTTCTACTCAAAACCAAGAGGATAGATCTCGACCGCTTTATCGAAGAAAAAGAAGGGGGCACGATAAAAAATATCGTCGAGCAGCAGGGCGAGCCTTTCTTCCGCAAGATCGAAAACGAGGCCTTGAAAACCGCTTTGAATTCCGACGAGGCAAAAATAATTTCCCTCGGGGGCGGCACCTGGACATTCGAACGCAACCGCAAAATGATCCGCGAAAAAAAATGCCTCATCATCTGGCTCAACGCTCCCTTCGAACATTGCTGGCGCAACATCCAGCGGTCGAAAAACAAGCGGCCCCTGCTGCAGGACAAGACTGGCGCCCGCCGGCTGTATGAAGACAGGCAAAAGCTGTACTGCCTGGCCGACTGGCATTTTGTTATTCATCCCGACCAGAACTCGCTCGATGTAGCCAAACAAATTCTGGAAGAAATCTTTTAACACGCCTTGCAATTCGTCGTCCGAATTGTGACACTGAATTTATAGGATAAAACATTAGAAAGTTTTTTCGAACTAGTATGAAAAAGTGTCTTTACAGTGCGGGACGATTTGTTTAAGCTATTGTAAATAAACAATATCTATCAGTTGTGTTTTACTGTGAGGAATTAACTGTAAACTTAAAAAAGACTCTTTAAGGAGGGATGGAATGAGATCTAGAACACTAACGGTTTTAACGATATTAAGCCTGGCAGCCGTACTTTCGCTCAGCGCCTGCTGGGGCGGCGCGGCCAACAATGCGAATACTGCGGTCAACAGGCCCACGCCGTTGCCCACGACCACGACTTCGGCCGTGAGCAATACGGGCGATAAGGCCAAGGTCGAAGAAGCGCTGAAAAAAGCGGGATTCACCGATGTGACTTTCGATACCAGCACTACCCCGGCAACCCTGCGCGGCAGCGTTCCGAAGGGCAAGACCCAGGATATGGTTAAGGCTGCAACGGAAGCCGCCGGAAAACCGGTCAAGAACGAAACGATAGAAAAGTAGTTATTTAAGGAGGTCAAAAATGTCTGCAATACAAGAAAAATATCAATCACTTATAGACATGGCCAGCAGCCATGGCCTTACCGCCGAGGAAGGTGAAGGATTTATCAAGATCGAGGGCTCCGTCGCGTCGGCTGAGGACAAACAAAAATTGTGGGATGAATACGGCCGTCTCGATCCGGAATATCGCTCGGGCGATATGGTGCTCAACGTTACGTCGCCGGATTCGGCGGAAACCACTTACACCGTCAAGTCGGGCGACAACCTGAGCAAGATCGGCGCCCATCATAAGGTCAGTTGGAAGGCGATCTATGAAGCTAACAAGGATCTGATCGGAGACAATCCCGATATGATCCAACCGGGGCAGGAATTAAAAATTCCGCAGGGATAATTTTTGCTGACTCTTGAGTGAAGCGCTTTGATAAGTTTGCATTAGCAGATTTATCGTAAGGAAGAGAACCACCCCGCCCTTCGGGCACCCCTCCTTCGTAAGGAGGGGAGTTTTTTGCGCGCTGCTCCCGAGCGCCGGGGCGGTCTTTAAAAATTAAAAAGCCTGTGAAACCTCACAGGCTTTTTAATTTACCCCGGAAAGTGTTTATTTTTTCGCTGCTTTTATGCCCTTAACAAATGGTATCGTCTGTTCCGAGTAAAACGGCTCTTCCGTACCCCAGAAGATATAATCCGCCTTTAAGTAATCTGTCGCAAATTCAACTATTTCGGCGATAGTAACGCGCTTTCCGGTCTTTGGATTGATGTGTTCGTAGTTGCCGTCCTGAAAGGCCATGCCAACGGTTCCGGAAAATTCATTTATCAAAGAATAACTGCTCTTCATTTGGCCCGGTTTATAAGGAAATATATCCGGGCCGCCGACACCGACATTTAATTCTTTCGCTGCTTTGTATATAGCGCGCAAATAACCTTTATCATGCGACGGGCGCCATTCACCGGGCATAAAATTGGCATAGATGATCGTAACCGACCTGGGAAAGGCTTTCTTTAAGGCCTTCATATTATCGATCAAACTATCGCGATAAATTTCAGGAGTGAAACCTTTGGGATAAAGCTTTCCGCTATCGCCCAGAACCAAAGCGGTCTCTTCCGTATTGATCCCCTCGACACGGCCGTCAAATTCTTTTCCCAGGGCAAAGAGCAATTTCTGGTATCTCTCGCGCACGGCAAGGTCCCAACGCCGCGCGATCCAGCCCGCCGCGACGGCGGTGCTTTCGTCATTATTCTTAATATGATAATCCCGGTCGGCGCCGCCGTTATACTGCGGCTCCTGCAGCAAATATTTCGGTACGTGAATGTATTTCTCGCTAAAGGAAACGTCCTGTATCTGTATGAACAGCCGTTTCCCTTTTGCGGTAAGCAATTTCAGGTCTTCGTGAATGAGGCTGAAATCGTATTTATCTTTTTCATGCTCAAGCTGCCGCCACGAATACGCTACCTGCGCGCCTTCAAAGGTCTGTGTCTCGAGAAAAGACTTTGCTTCCCGGAGCTGTTCCCTGTCCATGCCGAAAAAGACGTAGTGATGCACGGGTTTGGCGCCGGCGCTCACGGATAAGAGCCAGACAAACAGCGCGCACCACCACAAACGTCCGTTCGGAAGCAATTTCATGCTATTTTGCTTTTTTCCCGGGCTTTCTGGCCTCCCAGGTATTCCAGACCTGCGTGCTTACCCGCGGCTCGTCGCGCAGCGGCTTGCCCTGCGCCATCGTCCAACGCTCGAACCATGAAATGCCCGATTTACCGGTGAAAGTTTCCGGCGTGTTGTAGGCGTCGTCCTTCAAGGCTTCATCCATCGGGACGAATCTGTACCCGCGTTTTTCGATCATTCCGAAAAGTTCGTCCGCGGAATCCGCCACCAGGCGGCTCGGCGTGAGCACCATCGTTTGCGTGATATTCCGGCCGAACATTTCCTGCGAATACGCCTCGAAATGATCGAACATCTTGTCCATGTATTTAATAAACTCTACGCGGATCTCGGTCATCGTGTTGGTATCGTTATCGGTCCGCGCCATATCGTAAGCATATGAATACATCCACTCATTGTTGTCGATGGTATAAGGTATTGAACGCAGGCTGCGGCTTTTTAGCCACTCTTCGAACCTGATCTTGTCTTCGACCGACTTTCCGGTGTTTAGGAACGGGTAGCTGAAATAACGAAGTTGAAGATTCTTTTCCGCCAGTAATTTTTTTGTAATGGCTTCGTTCTTTTCCACTCCGGCAACATAATCGTCATAGGGCGTATCGTAAAACCACACGTGTTTATAATTGCCTATGCCGACCTCCAGCCCGGCGTCGCGCCACAGGCGAACGATATTCGCCCTCACCGGATAAAATTTGTCACCGTCGGAGATGCTCTCGCCAAGCACAAAACCGATCGCCGGAATTTTGTGCTCTTTTAGTTTGGCGATCATCAGCCGCGCCGTGGCGTCAGATTCTTTCGGCGGCTCGCCGGAGCGGTCGACCGGCGGGAGCGAAACAAATCCGATCGCCAGTTTTTTATCCTTCGCGCTCTTCTGGGCATTGACAAGGGGGCCCTGATTGACCGAAAATACACCTAACAACAGTGCCGAGATAAAGGCGAAACCCAATAATGCCGACCAAGCAGACGGATTTCCTTTTATCTCGGTATTTTTTTGCAAAATTCTCTGAATTCTTAACATCAAATTACCTCCATTTGCCGCTATTGCTGCCAGCGGCACGCGTCCGTTCGTCAAAAGACGAAGCTCTTCCAGATTGGCCAGCGCCTGAGCATAAACTACCCGCTCGTTTTCCAGCGTCCGGCCCACAATATCGTCGCAGACAAATTCCCGCTCGCGGCGGATCTGCGCCGATATCCACCACCCGCATGGGTGATAGAAAAATAAAATTTCGACCAGGCTCTGGGCAAAATTCACCAGGTAATCGCGCCGCCGGATGTGGACCAGCTCGTGGGCGATGATGGTTTCCAGCTCCGCGGCGTCGATCTGCAAAAACACGCTTGCCGGAATTAAAATGACGGGTTTTAACCAGCCGATCGCGATCGGCGTTTCCACCAGTTTCGATTGCAAAAGCTCGACGGGCTGCGTGATCTTAAGCCGCGCGCAAAGCTCGGCAAATTTTTCCTGCCAGCGGTTTTCCGGCGCGCTGGTCTGCCGTTTTCTATAAACGTGAAGATGCCACACGCCCCCCGCCAGCCGCAGCGTAAAACCCGCCACGCCCAAAAGCCAAAAGCAAACCAGCCAGGGCATCTTTGCGTTAAGGTCCGCCGATTCTAAAACTGCCTGGTAATTCGAAAACACCGCCGCATTTTCGCCTTCTTTTACGGCCGGGGATCTTTCCGCCGGCGGGTATATCTTCTCCCGGGCAAGCGTGTTTTCGCCCTCCGCGGCGTGGGCTGCGGGGCGCGCCGCTGCCGCATCGCTCGCGAGCCAGACAAAAGTAGCGGCCGGAAGCACAAAAGATAAAGCCAAAGCCGAGATCGAGGCCGCGTAACGCGCGTCCGCCGACGCGTTTACCAAAATGCGCAGCGCCACCGCCAGAAAAAGCGCAGCGAGGCCGATCTGCCAGAGCGAATTTAGCAGCGTCCAACCTAAAATTTCGATAAGCCAGTAATTCATAAATTTAAACGTTTAGAGTTACGCCTTTAGGCGTAAATCACGCGTAAACGCGTAACTCTGAACCAAGAAACTATCCGCGTTTATCCGCGGCCGATTTCTCTTTTTCCGCCTGGCGGATCATTTTGCGTATTTCTTTCAGCTCTTCGGTCGAAGCCGGTTTAGCTTCCAAAACGTGCTGTACCAACTGCGCCGCCGAGCCGCGAAAAACCCTTTCCAGCAGATCGGTAACCAGATTTTTCTGCGTTTCGCTTTTCGGGATCGCGGCGGTATAGATATGCGCCTTATTATGCTCGTCGCGCCGTGCTAAACCCTTTTCGTGCATTATTTGCATCTGTTTTAAAACGGTCGTGTAGGCGGTCGGTTTTACCCGGTTGATGACGTCATGGACCTCTTTCACGGTGGTTTTCCCGTGTTCCCAGAGCACGGAAAGGATCTCTAATTCGGCGGCTGTCGGTTTCATTTATTTGTCCTACGAAGCTATTCGTAGATTATCATATACGAAGGTCTTCGTAGGTGTCAAGTGTTTTTTTCGGTAAGTTCAGAGTTACGCCTTTAGGCGTGATAACCACCCCGCCGCTAAAGCGGCACCCCTCCTTGAAAAGGAGGGGAGTTAAAACTTCACGCGTGAACGCGTAACTCTGAACGTGTTAAAGTTTACATAATGTTCCTGGAAACTGACTTCATAGTTATCGGCAGCGGTATCGCCGGTTTGCGCGCCGCCATCGAGCTGGCCATAGGCGGCGCGCGGGTCACCATTCTCACCAAGGACCGCGCCGCCGAATCGAACACCGAGTATGCCCAGGGCGGCATCGCGGTGGTGCTGTCTGACGACGACCGTGCCGAGCTTCACGAGGAAGACACGCTCTACGCCGGCGACGGGCTTTGCGACGAGAAGGCCGTGCGCACGCTGGTCACCGACGGCACCGGATACATCCAGGAACTGATCGAGTGGGGCACCGAATTTGACCGCGAAGGCGGCAAGCTCGTTTTTACCCAGGAAGCCGCGCACTCACGCCGCCGCATTTTGCACGCCCACGGCGATTCCACCGGCAAGGAGATAGGGCGCGCCCTGATCGCCCGCGCTCGTCAGGAAAAAAACATCGTCCTGATGCCTTTTGCCGCCACCGAAAGTTTGCTCACCAGCGAAGGCAGATGCTGCGGCGTGGCCTTTCTCGATCCCGTGCTGCGCGCTCCCCGCGAGCTGCGCGCGGGAGCCGTCATTCTCGCCTCGGGCGGCGCCGGGCAGTTGTACCTGCACACCACTAATCCTTCGGTCGCCACCGGCGACGGGATGTCGATGGCGTATTTTGCGGGAGCGGAGATCGCCGATATCGAGTTCGTCCAGTTTCACCCGACGGTCCTCAACCTGGAAAACGCCCCGCGTTTTCTGCTTAGCGAAGCGATGCGCGGCGAGGGCGGTCTGCTGAAAAACCTTGCCAGGGAAAGATTTATGGGCCGCTATCACGAGCTGGCGGAACTGGCGCCGCGCGACGTGGTCAGCCGTTCTATCGTGGCGGAAATGAAACGCACCGGCACTCGCACGGTCTTTCTGGATATGACCGCGCACGACGAAAAACATCTCTCCGAACGTTTTCCGAATATTTATAAAACCTGCCTGCACTACGGGCTAAACATCGCCAAAGACCTGCTTCCGGTTTCCCCGGCGGTGCATTATTTTATGGGCGGCGTCCGCACCGATCTCGACGGGCGCAGCACACTGCCCGGGCTTTACGCCGCCGGCGAAGTCGCCTGTACCGGCGTCCACGGCGCGAACCGCCTGGCTTCAAATTCATTGCTGGAAGGTTTGGTCTTCGGCGCGCGCGCGGGCAAAGCAGCCATTGAAGATTCCAAATTGCAGGTTCGGGATCCTAAATTCCAGATTCCAAATTCCAAATTAGAAGATGGCTCGGCTAATTCTGAAACCCGAAGTCCGGAATCCGGAATCGCTACCGCGGTTAGAAAGCGCGTCAAGCGCGTGATGTGGGAACGGGTCGGGATCTTGCGCGAAGAAAAGTCTCTGAAACAGGCGCTCGGTGAATTCGAACAAATTTCGCGCGCTCCGCTGAGCACCGCTTCGCGAAATTTCGTCACCCTGGCCAAGTTGATCGCTGCGGGCGCGCTCTGGCGCGAAGAATCGCGCGGCGGGCATTTCCGCACCGACTTTCCCGCGCGCGACGACCCGCATTGGAAGATCCATTCGGTGCAAAAAACAGGCGCGGAAATTTCCGCCGCCAAAGAGATAAGTTCCCGCGTTTCGAAAACCCATCGAGGTTAAAACGGGAACTGTCGGTAGCGCGGCTTGAAATGTTTTGTTCGTGTTATTTCGTGTAAGTTCGTGGTTTCTGGTTTTATAGTCTTTATAGATGGCATTAAAGAAGCAACCACGAAATTACACGAAGCTACACGAACAAAACCAAATCAGTGCCGATGTAGCTGATTGTCGGATTTTGAGAAGCCTAGTTGGAATATTCTGCTATAAACTTTTCCCGCTCCTTCACTATCAAAAAAGAATCATTAATCGCATTACCGTTCTGCTCATGCAAATATCCTTGATTGGCAATGCACCTATTTTGTCGATGCCGAATCCACAGCGGGTAACGTCAGCGCATTGTTTTGCCGTGGCGGGATCGTCTCTGCTCTATGAACGCGCAACTACAAGCGGAATAGCAATAGAAGAAAGAAAAAAGTGGTCATCAAAATACTCAATATGAGTATGTTTTCCTAAATTTTTGTTGGTTGTAAAGTTTTTGATCGCTTCAGCGAGAAGAGCAAGGTTCTCTCTGCTGCCATTGATTATTAAATCATTGCTATCTACTTGAATGTTTACTTTTTCACCGGGGGTTGTCTTAATTAGTATGCTTTGCAGACACTTCTCATAAGGCGCCGGATCAATGTCTTCTATTGAAGTTTCAACAATGAAAGCGCCTTCGGCTATTTCCTGAGCAAGGAACAACAACTCGGAGTCCGAGCCACTGATTTCCACCCCCGTGTTTTCTGAATAAAATACGATCACGGAATATCTCCTGGTCTTATTGTCGCAGGATTAATGGGTACATGTGCATTTTGCACTTCTCTTCCATTAACATACGTTTGAATGTTAAGATGTGGACCTTGCCTTTGTACATGATAATATACTTGGCTCACCCAAGAATAGATCAGCCCATTCCCATCAATTCACCCAGTCGAAAGCTAATCTCCTCGTGCAAGCGAGTTCTCCAAATATGCATACGCTCAATCCTTATCTGATTAGCTGCAATGTTTAGTGGCGTAAGTGCCTCCATTCGCTCTTGAAGAACATTCATTGATGCATATAGATCAGCAATTGAATACATTTCTAATTCTACATATTTACTTGGCATTTTTCTCCTATATTTATGTGCAAGATATTTGACTATTGGGCACACCTCTAGGGTGAGTCAACTATATTATTACCCTTACAAAGGAGGGTGGCGCTGCTTCAGCGCCGGGTGGTCTCTCAATTTTCCGGTAAAATTTCGTCCAGCGTTTCCAGCAGGTCCGCCTGCCGCAGGTCGGGCTCATCTTTGTCGGTCCGGCTGCGCGAGAGGATCTTTCCTTCGGGCGAGATCAGAAGCGTCGTCGGAAACGAGGTTATCATCCATTTTTTCCCCAGCATTTCCACCACGCTTTCAAAGGTGGCGTGAGTCCAGTTCATTCCATTCTGTTCAACGATCTTTTTGACCACCTCCGGGGGCTGCGGATCGGTATTGAGCCCGATTATTTCCAGATTCCGCCCCTGAAATTTTCTGAATGCTTCCTTCAGGTACGGCAGCTCATCGCGGCAGGCCGGGCACCAAAAACCCCATATATCCAGCAGCACATACTTGCCGCGAAACTCGGAAAATTTCCGCTTCTTCCCCTTAAAATCGACAAACTCAAACTCGGGCATCGTGTTGCCCATGGAAAGCTCTACCCGCTTATAATCCTTGGCCTGGTGTTCGCGAAGAATTATCAGGTTTTTCTTCAAGTCGGCTTTTTTCGTGGATACATAAGTATCGCCGAGGCGAAATATCGCCGCTTCGCCGTCCACCTTAGCGTATTCCGGTGAAAGCGAATCCATGTCTATCTTTCCATCGCCGTCGACATCTATTCCGAGATCGCCTGCCGTTGGGTTTACCTGTTTTTCTTTCAGATCGTAATCGTATTGGACCAGAACATTTTTGCCTTTAACGTTGACCGTCCCGCGCGCATAGATCCCTTGTGATTGCTGCAATAGCCGGTCGCCTTCCGCCATCCGGCTCGTCGTTATTCCTTTGAAGTAACGCAAAATAAACGGCATGGATGTGTAGGTTTTGTCGTCGAAAGGAATTTTGAGCGTCATCTCATAGAGGCCGGGCAATTCGGGGTCATAATTCGGAAAGGTGAATTTTTCATTGTCGCTAAGATTTTTGTCCTTGTTCAGATCGATGAACATGATAGGATTTTTGCCTTTTTCCTCTATCAGGACCGCGGTTATCGACAGGCTGTCCGTCAGCGGATCATAAAGACGGGCGCTGCTGGCATGGGCGTCCGCCCCAAAGGTCATTTGGCCTTTTAATTTTTCCGGCGCGAGGTATTTAAAGGTTATTCTTGTGGCCGATTCGATATCCGGGGCCAACTCGGCGTCAAACTTTCCGGTGAATTCGACATCGCCCGCGAGCGCCACCGCCGAAAGACAGCTCAAAACAAATAAAGCACAAATAAAACCTCTCATAAACTACCTCTGATTTTCACGACATCTATAGATGGCTTCATCCCGGTTTTTGGTTACCTGCATTCTAGGAAGTTTTCCTTTTTCCGGTCAATGAAATTATGTGAGTTGCTATGTCCGTGTCAGTAGCCCGCGCGTAAGCAAGGGCGCTTATTGCAGGCTAAATGCTACTGACCCGTTTAATCTTCGAACTGCAGTTCGGCAATGATCTCTTTTATAATGCCGCGTCCCTGCTCAACAGCGTCCGGCGGAAGCGAGATCGCGCCCACCACGGCGTGGCCGCCGCCGCCGTATCTTTCGCAGATCTTGGCGATGTTGTGCCGGCGCTCGCGTGGCGCCCAGGGATTGGAGCCGACGGAAATTTTCGTGCGGAATTCCCCTCTAGTGAGCGCCACCGTGTAGGTGGTTTGCGGGTAAAAATAATAGGGGATGAATTTGTTAAAGCCTTCCAGGCCGTCGTCGACCAGGTCGAAGCTCACCACCCCGTGTTCGTAGTTTGCTTTTTGTTTGATCAGGTCGACGGTCTTGTAATGCTGATCGAGAATAGGACGCAGCTCTTTTTGCACTTCCGTGCTTTCGACGATTTCCGCGATGCTTTCTTCGCTTAGCCGGCGGATGATCATTTCCAAAAAACGCGGGTCCTGTACTCCCTCGATCACCTGCATCAGGCGCAGCGCCGGGGCGCGCAGCTCGACGCACTCGGCCGCCGATTCGTAAAGCGCGCCGTCGATGACGTGCGCCCAATGAACCAGGTCGTCGAGCGATTCGTCTTTAAACCCGTATTTTTCCGCGGCCACGCGCGCGATAAATTCGCAGCAGGATTTGCTCGTCGTGTCGAGAAAATGTTTATCGGAATGCCGCTGCCGGAAATACGCTTCGTCCTCGGGAGTGAGAAAGGCCGATTCGTGGTGGTCGAACCACCAGGTCAGGCGGTCGTCGGCGCAGAATTTGAAATCGACGATGGCGTTTTCGTCGCCGTCCAGCAGACCGCGGTCAAAGGCGTTGCCCGCGCGATGCATCACCGGGGCGTAGGAAAATGCAGCCTCCGGCTGTATCTTAGCGCGGTAGAATTTGGTGAAAAACGCCGCCGAAGCCGCCCCGTCAAAACAATTTCCGTGATAAAGTATGCGAAGATTCATTGATACAAAACAATCTAACAATGTAGTTGTCCGGGCAGAAAAGGTCAAGGCAGCAGGTAGTATAGAGTTACGCCTTTAGGCGTGAAAAATGTTTAAGAGCTCACGCGTAAACGCGTAACTCTGAACTGCGGACGAGTAAGTCCGCGCTCGGGCTTAATCCTATGAATAACGAAATCATGATCCGCCTGGCGCAGCCCTCCGACACCGAAGCGCTGATAGCTTTCAACCAGGCGATGGCGCTGGAAACCGAAGGCAAACGGCTTGATCCGGAAATTTTATCGGCCGGTGTCGCGGCGGTCTTTGCCGACGAGAAAAAAGGCTTTTACGTGGTGGCGGAAAGCGCCGGCGGGATCGTCGGCGGGTTGATGATAACTTTTGAATGGAGCGACTGGCGCAGCGCCTGGTTCTGGTGGATCCAGAGCGTGTACATATTGCCCGGCGCGCGCGGGAAACACGTCTACAGCCGCCTTTATGATTTCGTAAAAGAAAAAGCCCTGGAACAGGGCAATGTCTGCGGCTTTCGTTTATACGTGGAAAAGGAAAATATCCACGCTCGAAAAGTTTATGAAAAAGTGGGCATGAACAGTTCGCACTATCTCATGTACGAAGAGAATAACTGAAACTCTTACAATCGCGCCGGCGGGGGATAGTAAAAACTTCCGAAAGTTTCCCGTGTTTCCGGATCGAATTTTCTTCTCGCTCCGCATTGCAGACAGGTACGGTAGCCGACGCCGCCGTGCGAAAAAGGCCGGCTCACATTTCTGTGCGGGCAGCCGAACAGCTTGGCCAACAGTCCGAGTTTTTTTCCGAATGCTTCAGAAGCGGTAGTAGTAAAATCTTCAAGAATTAGCTGCTTATGCATTTTCCCCATTGTTGTTGCCATAAACATTCCCCCCTTTTTCAATTCATCGTTTTTACGACTTGCTTTTGTATAGCAAGCTTTGTGCCATTAGATTCCGGGAAAAATCGCCATTTAGTAAAATCAATATGTAAAAGAGTTGCGCTTGCCCGCCCGGCCTTAGGTCCATGTTCTTTTTGCGTTCAGCGCAGCATTTGCGGCTTTCCTTATGTTCGATTTCAATGCACTATGATTCGATTTCGATTCGTGTTCTAATATTTCGATGACCATGATCAGCGAGGCTGAATTTGCGCGAATCGTTGCCGGTATTTATGAGGACCGCGCAGGTATAATCAAACATAATCCGATCGGCACTCCGCGGGAAATATTGCTTTGGATGCTTCTGAGCTGTTTGGTCAGTTTTTTGAATTTAACGGAAATTGAAACGCCGTGTTTTACCGGGGCGCCGACAGCCGAAACTTATCGCGAAGCAATACTTTTTATTTTGCGCGATCGTAAGAGCGGCGATTTTGACGCGGAGAAATATTTGGAAACTCTGTGTCAGTAGCCCGACCGTTAGGGAGGCGCTCTTTTTTGAGTTTACGCCCGCGCTCACGCTTGGGCTACTGACACATTGTAATATTTCAAGTGATGATCATCGAAACTTTTATCCAGACTCCTTTTCAGCAAAACACTCGCGTGGTCGCGTGTGAAAAAACCCGCCGTGCGATCTGCATCGATCCCGGTGAGCAGTCGCCGGACGTGGCGCAGTTTATCAATGACAATAATTTCGAGTTGCGGGCCATCGCCGTCACTCACGGGCATCTGGATCACATCGGCGGCACGTCGTATATCAAAGAAAAATTTCCCGCGGCCGACGTGATTCTGCACCCGGCGGAAGAAGAGCTTTATTACTACCTGCCCAAGCAACCCCTGATGCTCGGGCTCCCGCAGGCGGCGCTCGCGGCGATGGGAATGGATTACGGCGATCCGCCGCCGATCACCCGTAACTGGCAGGACGGCGAGGTTTACGAGGTAGGAGAGCTGCGGTTCAAAGTGCTGCATTGCCCGGGGCACACCCTCGGGCACATTGTTCTGGCGGAAGAAAACGAGCGCAAAGTTTTTACCGGCGATTGTCTTTTCTGCGGCTCGATCGGGCGGACCGATCTGCCCGGCGGCTCTCACGAACAACTGATGGATTCGATCACAAACAAGATCCTGACGCTCGGCGATGATTTCGAGATCCATTCCGGCCACGGCGAAAACACCACCATCGGAAATGAAAAAATTAACAACCCTTTTCTCAACGGCACCTATAGAATCGGCGGCGGCAATTTTATTTGAGAAAACCTCACGCATAAATGCGTAACTCTGAACTCTAAAATCTGAACAATAAAAAAACCGGAACAAGGATGCCCTGATGAATCCTCATTCCGGTTTTTGTTCCTCTGCTTTTAAAAAAGCAAGGGAGGAAAACTTAGGTCTACGGTTTTTCTACTATATCTTTTTCCAGCCCGGCAACCGCGGCCATGACTTCGCCTTGTTCCTTGGCGGGAACTTTGAATTTGTTCAGCGTTTCGATCAGCAGCTTGCCGCCCAGGTCCCATTCTTCCTTGGTGATCCCGAGCCCGGCATGCGACGTTTTCATATCGCGCCCGGTATAGGCACACGGGCCGCCGGCCGCCGCGCAGAGAAAATCGATCACGTGCTGGCGCACTTTCTTTTTCGAATCGGTGCTCAGGCCGATAAAAAACTTGCCTAGTTTTTTGTCCGCGGCCAACCGGCCGATGAAATCATCCGTAACAGCGGCCAGCGCGTCATAACCGCCGAGGCGTTTGTAAAGCGATTCCTGCTTTGCTTCCGTCTTTTTGGGGGGTTTATCGGCGGGTTTGTCACTGGTTTTATCAGGCTGCGCCAAAACACTGCCCGCGCCGAAGACGGCTATCAGGCTCAGGATCAATAACGGTAAAAGTTTTTTCATTGTTGGAGACTCCTTTCCTATTTGTGGAACATGTTCAGGGGATTCTTCGCTATTTTAACGCAAACGGATGCAGAAAGATGTTTAAATTTCAGCCAGGACCCTGATAAGCGGCAACTTTCAACTCAAACCCCCAGATCGAGCAGATATTTTGCCAGGGGCCCGATACGACCGAGAGTTTCCGGGCGAAATTCGTTATAATTCGCGCAAGGTCTTTAGTTCAAAAACCGGAGGAAATATGCGAAAAGTTCTTTCACTATGTCTGCTTTTAAGTTTTTCTGCTTCGGCAGTTTTGGCGCACGGCAACGACAGCCATTTTGAAAACAAGCAGGATGTCACTGTTAAGACGACCAAAGTTGCCGGCAGCGTTTATCTGCTGCAGGGACGCGGCGGAAATATCGGCGCTCTGGTCGGCCCGGAAGGAATATTGATAGTCGATGACGACTATAAGGAAGTAAGTGAAAAACTTGCAGCCGCGCTGAAGGAATTGGGCACGGACAAACCGCGTTTTATTTTCAACACGCATTGGCACGGCGATCATACACAGGGCAATCTTTTTTTCGGCAAGGATTCCATTATCGTGGCCCATACAAATGTGCGCAAGCGGGTTTCGCAGGTCAATAAAGTGTTCGGCGAAGAGGTCCAGCCTTATCCCGCTTACGCCTGGCCGATGATAACTTATTCGGAAAGCATGTCGATACATTTTAACGGCGAAGAGGTGCGCGCGGTTTATTATCCGAACGGCCACACCGACGGCGACACGGTCGTTTTCTTTACCAAATCGAATGTGGTGCACCTGGGTGACGATTTTTTCGTCGGCCGGTTTCCTTTTGTCGACCTCGACAATGGAGGAAGCGTCCAGGGATTGATCGATAACATCGGCATCCTTATCAAACAAATTCCCGCGGATGCAAAACTTATTCCCGGACACGGGCCCATTTCCAGCATGGACGATCTGAAAACTTATCTACAAAATCTGGTGGAAACTTCGGCCATTGTGCGCGAGGCGATGAAGAATAAGAAAACTCTCGATGAGATAAAAAAGGCAGGCCTGCCGGAAAAATACAAAGCGTTCGGGAGCGGTTTTATAAAAACCGATTTCTGGATCGAAACCGTGTATAAAAGCTATTCGGTGAAATAATTCGTTCAGAGTTACGCCTTTAGGCGTGATGTTCAGATTGCGCATTTACACCCGATCTTCTTTTATCAAACCTAAAGGCGATGCTCTAAACGTAACTGGGTGAATATCACGCATAAATGCGTAACTCTGAACGGGAACTCGCTTAATTCGGCAATAAAACCGCGTCGATCACGTGGATAACTCCGTTCGACTGCCGGACGTCGGCGATCGTGACTTTCGACCGTCCGCCTTTTTCGTCGGTCAGGATAAGGTCTTTGCCGTCCATCCAGGCAGTCAGAGTTCCGCCCGAAACGGCCTTCAACACGGCCTTGCCCTTGCCTTTTTTGATGGCTTTAGCGATGGCCCTGGAATCCATGTTGCCCGCCACCACGTGATAGGTCAGGACCTTGACCAGCATCGCTTTGTTTTCCGGTTGCAGCAGTGTCGCAACGGTCCCTGCCGGCAGCGCGTCGAACGCCGAATTTACCGGCGCAAATACCGTGAACGGGCCCGCGCTCTTTAATGTCTCGACCAAACCGGCGGCCTTAACGGCGGCGACCAGCGTCGTATGATCTTTCGAATTCACGGCGTTGTCCACGATGTCTTTGGTTTTAAACATCGCCGCGCCGCCGACCATCGGATTACCGTCGGACATCATTTGCGCCGAAGCAAACGTTGCTCCCGCCGCAAACATTCCCATCACGAACAGAATAGATATTGCAAATTTTTTCATTTCTTTAAATCCCTCTTTGTTTTATTCGGCCCCCGCGGCCTTTATTTTTGTCTTCGCTATTGGTTTCGCCTCAGAAATGAAGTTGGATTTAAAAGAGTTTATAGAGTCTATTGAGTTTGTAAAGTCTATAGAGTTTGATCGAGTCAAAGGCCGAATCTATAAACTCGATAGACTCTCTAGACTCCCCAGACTCTCTAGACTCCTAGACTCTCCAGACTCCCAGACTATTGGGGTGCGGATGTTGTGAATTGCATATCGTGGGAAATGATGCCCGTGAAAACTCCCTGGTAATGGACGAAAGTTTCTTGCCCGGATTGGTACGTGATGAGCGCAGTCGCAAAAAACGGCACGGTGACCTTTGCCATCTGCACTGTCACGGTGACGTCCAGTTCGGACTCTGCCGGGACCGTCACCGTTTCGTACCACTGCCAGGTCCTTCCGCTTTCGTTCTCTTCATTCATATTTACCGTTAGGGAAGTATCGCCCGCGACAAACTTGCCGGCTACGATCCTCGGGGCCATAGCCGAAAAAGGAGGGATCTTGACGTTGCTCATATCGGCGACGATCTGTGTTTCCGTCCACTCTGAAATTTCCGGCGCATCTTCCTGTCCTTTTACGATCACCTGGGCCGGAGCATCGGTGTTATTTTCCAGTGTGTCCGAATAAAGTTCCACCGGGTCCAGCTCCTCAATGGTTGCCGATCTGAAATCATGATCAGGTTCGGTCCATGCGAACGTCGCTACCGAATCCACCTTACCCGATGTCCAGATCTGCATTCCCTGCCCGAGCTCGTGCCCCGTATATATGGCCAGAAGCCCGTCATCATGCAGCGCCAGGTGATATTGGCCTGCTCCCGGCGCGTTTCCCGCACACCAAAAGGCGGGGCTTTGTTTATGATCCGGATCGGTCCCGTAGTAAACACACAAATTTCCGTCCGCCTGCATTATGACGACAACATTAGTGTTGTAGGCTGGCAATGTATTTACCTCTGTATACCACAGGCGCCAATCGGTGATGCCGGCGCTCGGAAAGCCCCGCGTGGTGCCCAGCGTAAGACTTCCGCTCCAATCTACCGTACCATTCCATGAATTAAGAGTGAGCGTGTAAAAGCTGCTGGGAGAGGTAAGAACGATCGTTTCATTTCCATCCGGATCCCCTGCCGGCGTGGAACAAGATCTAAACTGGCCGTCTAATAAATATGAAATAAGGTCTGCCATAATGTTTTCCTTTTATCTCGCTTTTTATCGCTGGCGCGATCGTTATACCGCTTCCTGCTCCTCTTCCTCTTTGGCTTTAGCTACCTCCATTTTTTGCGCCACACTGCCCATATACAGTTTCGCGTCGCCCTGCGTTTTTATTGACTGGAGCTTAAAAGCGATCGCGTTCTTTGCTTCCTCGCCGCCGCCGGAAAGCTCTAGCTCCGCCGCTGCCGCCATCTGCAAAAATCCGTGAAGATTTCCGCTTTCCGGCAGTGGCGCGGCATCGTTGGCATCCATTTCTTCCTGGCTTATTTGTCTGGCCGCCTGCGGCGGGCCTGCCGGCATATCGACCGGCCCGATGCAATCCGCGCGCGGGATTCCCGTAATAAGCTGCCTGAGGCTGTTTGCGTTCAGATCTCTTTGGGTCAGGTTCGGCAGCCCGAACAGGTCTTCCACGGTTTTTAGTATCGTAGTGTGGTCGTAAAGAGTATGGTCTATCAGGTTGGCTATTTGCGGTGAAACTATTACCGCCGGGACCCGCACGCCGAGCACCGAAAAATCAAATCCATTCACATTCAATCCCTGATCGTAGTCCCTGGGAGGGGTGACGTTCGTCGGCGGATGAACGTGGTCGTAATATCCCCCGTGTTCATCGTACGTGATGATCAACAGGCTGGTCGGCCAAACCGGCGAATTGCGAATGGCATTATATGTTGCGGCTATCAGCTTTTCGCCTGCTAAGAGCGAGTCCGTCGGATGCTGGGATGACCCGCCGCGATATGATCCGCTGCCCGCGTCGCCGTAGTTAGGCTCTATCCAGGTGAAATGCGTCACATAGGGCTGCTTTATCAAGGCCTGTGGTAAAAATTCAAAACGCTGGACCATCGGGCCCCATTGGCGAATATTCTGTAACCCGGACGCTATGGCCCAGGCCCCGCCGTTCCTCAGGTTTCCACTGTTCCAGCGATCGGTATTAAAAAGATCGCTGGAATCATTGTATATGTGCCATTTTAAGCCTTTGACAGTCAGCAGATCGAAGATAGTTCCATAGTCTTTTCCGTTTCTCGCCCGGAATCCGGATGTCGTTTCAAACGTCTTTACCTGGCTGCGGCTTGGAGATACGTCCAGCCCGCCGGCGGTGCCGCACGTGGCAAAAAAGCGGTTCGGCCACGTCGGCCCCGGCATCGACGAATGCCAGCTATCGCAAACCGCGTAATTTTTGGCGAGTTTGTATAGCACGGGTATCTGATCGGGCGTGGCACAGGCCATTATATCTTTGTAATGGTCGGAGGTTGGGGGCGGAAAGGTTTTGCCCTCATCAACTTTTGGCTTGGTGTAATTTGAAACAAACCCGCTGCAATCGATCTTCGGATACGGCTTATTAGGAAATGGATTGGAAACGCCAGGGCCGCAAAGCTGCTCCAATGTATCGAGGAATTCATGGCCCGGGTCGGTGGTCATCGGATCAAAGGCGCCTTTTTGCACGACGAATGGAGGCGCGCCGGGAATCGAATTGGATTCCGTTCCGGTGAGGCCGTTGATGGCGGTCGCGTTGCCCTGCTGGTCCTTTCCCGTGATACCCGAGAATCCCAGCAGGTGATCGAATGAATGATTTTCCAGCATCAAAACAAAAACATTTGTGATCGGCGAATAATCGTTCAATCTCCACATGCCGGCGCTGCACCCGCCAGAGAGCAGGTTGATCTTGAAAGTGCTGGTATCAACCGTATTGGTGATATCCTTGCCGGCGTCCGCTGAGGCAAGCATGCATTGTTTTCTTGGGCCGACACTTGCGTAGTTACCGGGGTGGGGGCCGTCCTTTACCTGAATTGTGCACCACCACCCGTCGATCAGACTGGCCCTTGGGCCGGTCTCGAAATGAACGACCAGCGGGCCGACCGTTTGTCCGGGCGCGGCCTGCCACGAACCCATATCGAGAGGGCGGTCGAAATACTGGTGTGTCATCTGGATCGCGGCGTTGCCGCCGGTGTTGTTGGTAATATAAACGTTCGCAGTTTGAGGCGTAGACAAAGGCATATGTTAAAAATCCTGATGTGAAAATTACATCTTTCTACGAAGCGCAGAAAAAACGCTGCATTTCAATTCTGGCCGGCGATCATAGAGACCGGTTAAATTAGATACTGGAAACCGAAAAGCGCCGGAAATGCGGGAATAAAGCCCGGCACGATGTGCTAAAACTAATGATGCCAGAAACTTAACACAAAGCCTTGCCCGTCGCAAGCGATATTGAAATTTGAGTAGTGTCCTAAAGCCGTAATAGCGAGAACCGGCCTACCCTTCGGAATAGATAATAACTGAGAGATGATAGATGACAGATCGAATCTCTCAGCTATCATCTATGATCTTTCATCTATTCCGAAATGGTAATTTCACGCCAGAACGCAAAAGTGTATCTAACCACCACTGAATTAGGATACTGCCAAAATTTAGTAGTAGGTCAGTTTGAAGTGAGCATAAGAAAAAAATGACAAGTTGAACAAGCTCAAGGTTCGGAAGGGTGCTTGCACCCGCCGTTTTTATCTAAGAAGTCTCTTCGGTAAATCCATTTTGTCGTCGACGAGCACTTCCATATTGATCCCGGCCAGGCGGGCATATTTTAAGAGCGTTATTAGCGTTGGTTCTCGTACGCCTAACTCATAACCGGAGATCGCGCTACGATCTATCCTGTCGGCTAGATCTAATTCCACAAGAATCTCATTTTGAGACAAGCCTAAACCAGATCTGATCTGTAGGAGCTTTTCTGGCAATCTCTCTGGCCTTTCTCTCGATCCTCGTCCCATTAGAAATCCATTAGTTGAGAAACCTTTTCGGCAAATCTAAATCATCGTCAATCAGCACATCGGTAGAAATTCTGACAATACGCGCATACGACAGCAGCACAGGTAGAGGAGGTTCTCGAATTCCCAGCTCAAAAGCCGAGATATAGTTTCTTGTAAACAACTCAGAAAATCCCAATCTTTGAACCATTTCACTCTGAGATAATCCGAGGCTTTCACGAATCCGTAAAAGTTTATTTGCTAGACGCTTTGGCTTCATTCTTTTAGCTTTTCCCATTGAAAGTTACCTCCAATGGGAAAATGTGATAATCGTTTTTGCGTCTAGCGTTAATTAACGCTAAGCTTGGATTGTTTGAAGAATTCGCCGTAAGTTTAAGAATATTTCTTACGGTTTTCATCGTCGCCTAGATTTTGATTTCCTTTGGAATTACAGATAACTTTATCTCTCAAATCCGAAAAGGCAAAGAGCAGAACAGTATTTTGACAAAGGGACAAGCGTCTGCGAAGGAGGGCTGATTTTCACATGGGGCACAAGTAGACCGAAAGATCCGGCATTGCCCATAAAATAAACGAATGACGATAAATAATGAAGTCAGTACCGGGAACGCAGTGACCGGCTCCTGAGCGCAGCGAAAATGCTTCCAACTCGCTAAATCAAATTAATAGCCGGTCACTGCGTTCCCGGTACTGACCCGCTGCCGACTTGAAGGAATTTATGGACAAAGTCGAAAAACCCAAAAGATTGGCCGAGAAATTGCTGCGCATTCGCCTCAAATTAGGATTATCCCAGGCGAAAATGGCTGAGGCTTTGGGGCAAGTATGGCGTGAAGAAACACCGGAGCTCTATACGCTCTTATGAGAACGACGATCGGCTGCCTTCTCCTTTGGCTGCGCTCGCTTATGCCAAACTCGCTAAAGTTTCAATCGATCTACTTATCGACGACGAAAGAGACTTGCCTAAAGGTTTTTAGAGTTCATCAGCGGGCGCAAGCGGCCCTTCCGGACCTGAGAGGTAATTATATTGCGCTTTTTTTTAAGATAAATATGTTCATTCCCAGGACAATTGTCTAAAAAAATAAAGGCCGGATCTTCACCCGGCCTTTCATTTATTTTAACGATAAGTTTTACGCGATGGTGATCTCTTTTGTCAGATAAACATCCTGGATCGAATTGAGCAGTTCCACGCCTTCGCTCATCGGGCGCTGGAAGGCCTTGCGGCCGGAGATGAGCCCGGTGCCGCCGCCGCGTTTGTTGACCACGGCGGTGCGCACGGCGTCGGCCAGGTCGCTCGCGCCCTTTGATTCGCCGCCGGAATTGATCAGGCCCGCGCGCCCCATGTAGCAATTCGCCACCTGGTAGCGGACGAGGTCGATCGGATTATCGGTGGTCAGTACTTCGTAGACTTTTTTGTTCGTCTTGCCGTAGCTGCCTTCTTTGTTGAGCGCAGTGTAGCCGCCGTTTCGCTCGGGAAGTTTTTGCTTGATGATGTCCGCCTGGATGGTCACGCCGAGGTGATTTGCCTGCGCGGTCAGATCGGCCGCCGCGTGCATGTCCCCTTCCGCCGTTTTGAATTTCGAATTGCGCAGGTAGCACCAGAGGATCGTCGCCAGGCCCAGCTCGTGCGCGTAGGCAAAAGCTTCGGAAACCTCGGTGATCTGGCGGGTCGATTCGTCCGATCCGAAATAGATGGTCGCCCCGACGGCCACGGCGCCCATGTCGCGCGCCTGGTCCACCGTGCCGAACATCACCTGGTCAAATTTGTTTGGCAGCGTCAAAAGCTCGTTGTGATTTATCTTTACGATAAAGGGAATTTTGTGCGCAAATTTTCGCGCCACCACGCCCAGCACGCCGAAGGTCGAAGCCACCGCGTTGCAGCCGCCTTCCATTGCCAGCCTGACGATGTTTTCCGGGTCGAAATACTGCGGGTTGGGCGCAAAACTCGCGCCCGCGCTGTGCTCTATGCCCTGGTCGACGGGCAAAATGGAAAGATAACCCGTCCCCGAAAGCCGGCCGTGTTCAAACAGCGACTGCAAAGAACGCAGCACGCCCGGGTTGCGGTCGGAATATACCCAGACACGGTCGATAAAATCCGCACCCGGCAGATGCAGATCGTTTTTTGAAATAGTACTGCAGGTATGACCTAGCAAAGTATCGGCTTCCGCGCCCAGATACTCCTGAATTTTACTCAGTTCGATAGCCATTAAATAAGTCTCCTGATTTAATTAAAGATAAATAAATTATTGTAATAAAAACCGCTTTAACCTTGATTGTATCATAGGTTCAGAGTTACGCCTTTAGGCGTGATTCCCGCGTAAAGGCGTAACTCTGAACTTTTATTCCCCCGGCGTGGCCGCGGGTTTCGGCGCCGGCAGATTAGCTTCGATCTGCAGCCAGATCTTGATGTTGTCGTCCACCTGCAGGGTTCCGTCCGGCAGAGCTTTATTATATTTGACGTTGTATTCCTGGCGGTTGATCATGGTCTCAGCCGAAACGCCCATTCTGGCCCCGCCGTTCGGAGATTTTACAAAACCCAGCATGCCAAACGGAAAGCTGATCTGTTTGGTCACGTCCTTTATAGTAAAGTCGCCGGTCACTATCAAGCCCTTACCCTTCTTTTCGATTTTGGTGCTTTTAAAGGTGATCTCCGGATATTTTTCCACCTCGAAAAAATCGGCGGTTCGCAGGTGGTTGTCACGCCCCGTAACGCCGGTATCGACGCTCGTGGCCTTGGCCGTAAAAGTAACGGACGATTTGGTCACGTCCACCGAATCGTAAATGATCGCGCCCTGGAAATCGCGGAAAAATCCCGGTACTTCTATCAGCCCGTAATGTTTGGCCTTGAAACCGATAAAAGTGTGCGCCTTGTCGAAATTATAAGTGCCCGACGGGCCGTTCGTATCGGGCTTCGCTGCGGCAAAGCGATCCGTCACGGAAGTATTTTCGGCGGTCGTGGAAAATACGGACACAACAAGCGCGGCGGCCAGCGCAAATATCACAAAAAGTAAAACTCTTTTCATTTCACAAAAACCCTTTCTTGCAGATTATAGATAGATAATAAATTAATCTTATCTTTATTGAAAGACCGTGATCGCTATTGACAGAATTCATTCCGCAAAGCCCTTAGTATCTCTACCATCGCCAGGGTGTCCTGCGCGCAGTATTCCAGCAGGCTCGCGCGGATGCTGTCTCGTTCTTCCACGCTCTTTTGTTTTGCCACCATACCGAGCCATATCGCCGCCGCGGCCGAGCCTTCTTTTATTTCCAGATGCTCGTAGTTCAGACCGGGCAATAAAACCGGCAGCACATTTTTTATCGAATAACTCCCTTTGAATTTTGCGTCGATGTAAAGCCCCTTGCTGAAAATTCCCATCAGATCGAAAGTCCGCCGGTTGATCGATTCGAGATACCCGGCAAACTCCGGGTATTTTGTGCCCATATTTTTGTTGCTGGTATTTTCATAAGAGCTCCAAACCACTACCGTTCCGCCTTCTTCATTTATTATCTCGCGCATGGCGCTTAAAAGAGCCGGGACAGGCTCCGTTTCACCGTCCGATAAAAATTCAGCGTGCCTAAGCTCGCTGCCGTCGCTACCCAAGATATGAACGGAAAATTGAAACACGACGACCTGGAACGGGCGATAACCGTCATAAACAGGTATCGCCGGATTGGCGGTTTCGTAATCGAGAAAATAAACGGGGTATTCCAGCGGGCCGAGAATTTCCCGGATCTCGGTTGCGGACGCGTGACGCTGCCCGGATCTGGCAATATCTATCTGCCTGCGCTGGCGCGGGGTAAGTTCAAACTCTTCGGGAACGTCCAGCATATTCAGTATTCCCATCCCGAGCAGTTGGCCGAGTTTTTTCGCCGGGAAATTACTGATGTCGAAGATAGTATGCTCGGGAATGTCCTTATGAAAATGCCCGATGAATGCGCACTCCAGTTTGTCTTTACAATACCCGGCAAGGTCCTTATCCGGCTCCGCTTCCAGGTAATCGAGCGCTTCGGCCATCTTTTCTTTTGTTTCGGCGATCCGCGCCTCGACAGGTTTCGTCACGTCTTCGATCTTTAAAAGCTTCTCCGGTTCGATGTCTCCCTGCCTGATATATTCCTTGTTGACGTGAACGAGAAAAGTTTTTTTAACCGGGGCCCCGGCCATTTCCGCGACGGCCTTTTGGAAAGCAATGTCGTCTATATGTTCTTCCTTGACGCTGCCTGACGATTTTACTTCGTAGATGGAGTCATTGGCATAAATATCAGCCTTGGCCAGAAACCGGCTGGTTTCAAAACGTTTTTCAAATTCACAACTGCCGTACCCCCCGCGGCTAAAGAGGGATTGTGCCTGCAGTTGCACCTGGTAACCCATGTCTTTCAGGTACCTGACACCGATACTGTCTTCCTGCGAAAACAATTCCGGCATATGATGCCGCAGCCAGAATTCGCGGGGACAATAGAGATAGCTTAAATATCCGGATTTGGTGAGTTTCATATAAATATTTGTTGCAACAACTATTTTTTGGTCAAGATCAGTAAGGCGTTGAGCTTTTCCAGCATTTCCCTGCCTAAAGGCCCCAGGTGTTTTCTGAGCGCCGTCTGAATATCAGCGTCCAGGGCCTGCAAAACTTGCCTTCCGGCTTCGGTTATTCTTGCGATGGTCACGCGCCGGTCCTTTTCGTATCGCTCACGCCCGATCAAACCGCGCTTTTCCAGGCGGTCGAGCAGGCGGGTAATATCGGAATCTTTTGTTACCAGGCGCCTGCCGATCTCACTGCATGCCAGCCCGCGCCCGCTGTTACGCAGGATCCGTAAAACACTGTATTGTATATAGCTTAGTTCAAGCGGCTTTAATATTTCCGAGATCTTTCCGGCCAAACCGTTCGCCGTCCGCTGCAGATTAAGAAAAACTTCCTCTTCCAGGCTCGAAAAAGGGCGGTTTGGCTTAGATTCGGAGTGTGTTTCGCTGTTCACGGCTAGATATTAGTCGTTATAACAACTATTGTCAATGATAGAGAGAGGTTAGCCGCGGATTTTACGGATAAACGCGGTAAAATTTGATTACGGTTCCGGGTAAATCTGTGTTTCTCCGCGGCTGATTTATTTTCTGCAATTATTGCCGGCAAAAAACATTCAAACAAATGGTCTTATTTCTTGCGGAACTTCGCCTTACGTATTGAGGCGATAGCCGGGGAAACGGTCATTTATGATATCAAGGGTCTTAATAACATTTATTTTATCGGTGCTGACGATCACGGCGGCGGCGGGGCCGGTGTATGGCGCGGCGGCGGTGAGGACCACGCGGAAAATATTCCTGGGCGACACGCAAGTAAAGATCAACGTATATGAAAACGCGGGCAGCGCCCTTACTTTTATCGCGCCGCATCACAACGAGCAGACGGGTTTGAGGCTGGCAAAGGAGTACGTGGAAAAATACGGCGGCCGCCTGATCGAGATCGAATCGTTCGATAGCAAAGGCGCTCCCTCCCGCTACCTGAGTTTTACCGCCAATGGCAAATCTTACACTATCGATCCCAACCGTATCTTCACCGAGAACGGCAGAAGCTGCGCCGGCGGCCTTTCGGAAGTCGGGCCCCAGGTCGAAGCTTTCGCCGCAGAGGTGTTAAAAGTTTTGCTCACCGAAGGTAAAGAGCTTCCCGCCGGCGAAAGATTCCTGGTCGCCGTTCATAACAATACTGACGTCGATTCGAAAACCGAGAACGCGCGGCCTAACGACCTGACGGCTTACGCTTTTGTGCGGGCCTCTTTTACCAAAGAACTTTCGCACGGTATTTTTCAGGAACAGGCCGAAGGCGTTTATCTTTCAAACACTGAGGACGACCAGGATAATTTCATCTTTCTGTCCACGCCGAAATACGTCGGCTACTTTGCCGAAAGAGGCTTCAACGTGGTGGTGCAAAAATCGGCGGCAAAACTCCAGTCGCAAAAATGCAGCGTCGATGACGGTTCGCTCTCTGTTTTTTCCGCCCGTCAAAATATTTCCTACATCTGTCTCGAGGCCGACTCCGCGACCGGCGATTATCGCCAGCGTCAAATGCTCGCGGCGGTTTATCAACTGGCCAAACAGGAAAACGAAATTCCTCCGGCGGCGGTGGCAAAGAAATAAAGTTTTGAGTCCCGCCTTTAGGCGGCCTTCTTAGGCAGAAACGCGACAGTTATGGAGCGTGTCTTTTAACATTTATACACGCTCCATAACTGTCGCGTTTCTGTCTAATTGTGTTAATCTTCTCCCAACCAGAGTATGGAAATTTCCGTCATCATCCCGACCTTCAACGAAGAATTGATCATCAAGAAAACACTCGACGCATTGTCGCGGCTGGTTAACGTGTCGGAGGTGGTGGTGGTGGACGGCGGCAGCACGGATAAAACGCTGGAGATCATTGAAAGCTACGCGGGGCTAAAAAAACTCACGCTGATCAAAACCGCCGAGGCCAACCGCAGCCGCCAGCTAGACGCGGGCACGCGCGCCGCGGCGGGCGACATCTTCTGGTTCGTGCACGCCGACACGCGCCCCGTTCAGGGCTGCGGCGCAAAGATCAAAGGCGTGATGAAATACAGCGAGGTCGCCGGGGGAAATTTCGAGATCCTCTTTGACGGCGACAGTCGCTGGGCACATTTCCTCAACCGCCTTTACCCCTACCTGCGCTCGCTGGATATGGTCTACGGCGATTCGGCGATGTTTGCCGGCCGCGCGGCCTATGAAAAAGTGGGAGGTTTTAGGCCCGCTTACGGTATTTTCGCCGACGTCGATCTTTTCCGGCGCCTGCGAAAGACGGGCGATTTTATTCACCTGCCGCAATCGGTCGTGATCTCGCAGCGCAGGTTCACCGACCGGCCTTTTTTCTTTCCCATGATAGGCTGGCTGGCGCTCCAGGGGCTCTACTGGATCGGCGTTCCCGGAAAAACCCTGGCGAAATATTCCACGCCGTCCAAACGGTAATTTTTCGGGCAGGTGTAAATATTTCGCCTTTACCCTTTTACCCTCACACTTCCTGGAGGCTCCCCTCACGAAGGAGGGGTGGCGCGCGCTTCGCGCGACGGGTGGTTCTTCACATTCGTCAAATAAAAGCTAAGAGCGGGCGCAAGCGGCCTTCCGGACTGCAAATTTATTAGACTTTAATATTTACCATTCAAGTTGGAATGTCTCTCAGGTCGGGAAGGGTTGCTTGCGCCCGCTTTTAATTTATTTGTATTTCGCCGGCAGATCCAATTCGTCGTCGATCAAAACATCCGTCGAAATTCGCGCTACTTTCGCATACGCTCTTAAGATCAGAAGCGACGGTAACGAGTGTCCGGTTTCATAATTTCCAACATAACCTCGATAAATCTTTACGTCTTGACGCGCCAAAGCATCGGCCATTTCTGATTGCGAGAAATTAAGAGCAATCCGAATTTGCTTAAGTTTCTCCGCTATTCGCTTAGGTTTTTCTTCTTTAGCTTTACCCATCAAGAAAAAACTCCTTGACAGGTAAATTCAAATGGCCTAAGATTGCCTGTAGATACAGGCAGTAATTCGGTCTTGAAATAGCACGCCGTATTCTTTTGAATATGGCCGCGCGAGTAGATCAAGATTTATTGCCCGTAGAGGTCAGTGGCATTCGATGCTCGTTTTCAAAGATGTGGGATGACGAAAGAAATTGTAGCATCCCTGTCAATTTTCACCGCCGAAGCGGTGAGTAGCAATAAATATAGCATTCTTACCGGACTCCCAAAACTATGGAACAACGTGAAATTGCCTCGTTGGAAGTTGAAACCCGGCCGCTGCCCGGACAGGTCTTTTATATTTTAGATAAAAACGCTTCGGAGGTTACTCCTCCGATCGGAGCCGGCTACGCGAAAATTATCAACCTGTTAAGAAGCGAGGCGGTCAAAATTTTTATCACCGACAGGCAAGGAAAAGCCAAAATAGAAGGCTTAAAAGCAGGAACCTATTATGTCTGCGGTGTAGGTGAACAAGAAGCGGAGTTTGGAATGTCCGGATAGACCTGAAGCCGGGCAAAAATAGTTTGAAATTGGATAACCAGAGTAACCATTCGGAATAGATGAAAGATAATAGCTGATAGCTGAGAGATTCCTGTCTAATATCTATAATCCATCAGTTTCATCTATTCCGAAAATGTTTCGGGAGCGAGGCTGTGCCTGCATGTGGGAGACTGAGCGCGAAAGACGCGTCAGGCAGGCAAGGTGCCCGCGCTCCCCCCGGGCCTATACCGTAAAAGTAGAAATACCCAATTTACACCACTACCATTTTTTCCTTGCCATCGATTGCTCTAAGCGCTATGATTTCCCTATAGCCCGCTCGCATTTGAAATAATTATCTCTCCTGATAAGACTCTCCTTAAATATCTTAATGAAGGAAGGGACATCTTTATGTATAAGAAATTGATCAGCGTACTCGTTCTGATGTTTTTGATGGCGATCGCGATTCCCGTGTTGGCGCAAAGGTACGATTCCTGCGAACGGCGCGGACGCGGCAATGCGTACGGCCATCAAAAACAGCGCTATGACAGGGGCAGGAATGTCCGCTACTATCGCCAGGACTACGGGCGCAGAAACAGGCGCTCTAATTACAGTTACGGCGGAAATTACGGGGGCTACTATGCTCCGGCTTATTACCCGCAAACCTATTACGCGCCAAGCTACTACACGATCAGAAGGCGTCCGGTTCGCCGTATTTACAACAATTACAGCTATCGCCCGCGTTATCGCCGGGCAAACCGTGGCCAGATAAGCTTTAGCATCGGCTTCTAGCGCGGCACGGTAAATGCCTATCATTCTAACGGGAGAACCGGGTCAGATCGTTAAAATTCAGCACGGTTCTTCCCGTTAAAAGTACCGGTCCAGGTATTATATGTGCTCTTAACTTACAGAGTTTATTGTATTTATGGCCGGTTTAAGCGACGATATTTCAATTGATTGGCAACGTGAGATAAAACGAGCTAATCTAAATAGTCTAATGAGTCATTTTGTATCAAATGATTACACGGCTTAATAGCTGGAAAAAGAAAAAGGGGGAAATTTGAAACAGTGAAAAACAGATTAATAGCAATATTCGTAGTGATCGTGATGCTAATGTTGACAGTGCCGGTCTTAACGACTTCTGTCAGCGCCAGTACGCCGGGTATCGGCGCCGGCGCTCAAAAGTATTATTACTATCGGGACAGGCGCGGCCGTCTTCATAGAACGACGAAAAAGCCGAGCTGGTACCGCAGGCACCGCAATGCTTCTAACGTAGGGATCGCAACCGGTGCGGGCGCTGTGATCGGCGCTCTGGCGGGCGGCGGAAAAGGCGCTTTGATCGGAGCGGGCGTTGGGGCCGGCAGCGGCGCGCTTTATACCTACAAGCTCAAAAAGAAAAAGAGACACTACGTCAAGAGACGGAGATACTAAGCTCTGCAAACAAATGAAAAAAAGGCCGTGTGGATGCAGATCCGACGCGGCTTTTTTTCTTTGCCGCCGGTTTTAGCCGGCGAGTTTAAATTGCCACTAGCTTTAGCTAGTGGGACGTGAAATTTAATTCAAGACCCGGGCTTTAGCCCAATTCGGCTGAAGCCGATCAAAAATCATTTTTACTTTGCTGACCACTAGCTAAAGCTAGTGGCAATTTAAATCTAAGAATGGGGAATTAAATCGATTCTGTACACGAAATAGTGTACCCACTAACTATATGGTATATAAAGAGTTAGAGGTTTTTATGGCAACGCCTGCTAATACCTGCTCATCTTATTGCATGTAACGAATTATTCGTTACGATTAGTTTTTTCTCCTCACCGGTTTATGGCCGGTTACTATGAAAGGAAGACTAAAGCAATGAAAAAGAGACTAATAGCAACATTTATAATGATCGCAATGATGGCCGTGATGGTTCCTTTAATGTCCGTTTCGGCGAGCGCGCAAACCAAACGAAGTTATCGCAGCAATCGCGCTTATACGCAGCCGGTTTATAAAAAGCCGAATATCTATCAGAGACACCGTAATGTTTTTAACGTGGGTATCGGCGCCGGAGCAGGCGCGCTGATCGGCGCATTAGCCGGCGGCAAAAAAGGCGCGTTGCTGGGCGCTCTGATAGGCGGCGGCAGCGGTGCCGTTTACACCTACGGCATCAAGCCGAAGAAAAAGGTTTACTACAATCGCAGGTACTAATTCTTCGTAATTAGTATGTATGCTAAAAAAGTCAGTGCCGCGGCGGGTTGAAAAACACTCGTCGCGGCTTTTTAATTCCATGGTGTTGCATCTACTTTTTTCCCAAACAACGCGTTGAATTGTAAGTGGCTTTGCCTCATAAAATAGCCGAAGCCGGAGCGGAGTGTTCGGATGCTTTGTTCGTGTCGTTTCGTGAGGTTTCGTGGTTTCTGGCTTGCGGCCTTTAAAAATAAGACCTTTAAGAAGGAACCACGAAATCACACCAAAACACACGAACAAACCTAAGATCAGCATGCCGATACCGATGACCTTTCTTCAATTTCCGCAGTTCAATTTTATCTTTAATTTTTGAAAGTCCTTATCGTTTTGCAGGATTTTCAGGGTATCGTCTTTGGCCAAAACACCGCAGTCCTTAAAACCGTTTTCCGCCGTCCGGCCGAGCGCTTCTATAGCTTCTGCCCTTCGCCCGTCCAGAGTGAGTACTCGCGCCAGCTCGAGCAAAACGTCGACTCTTTTCGGATAGAGCATCGCAGCCATTTCCAGATTTGCCGCGGCCGTCCTGTAATTTTTTTGCGGCAGATAAACGTACATCGCCGATTCGTAGGTCTGGACGAAAATTCCGAACGAGGTGCGGCGGGCAAACCTTCTTTCACCGGAATCTTCCCCGGCGTCGGCCTTCTCTCTTAGCCGCTGGATCTCGCCCTGTAATGTTTCAGTAGCGTCCCTGTTTTTAGTTTTGTCCAGAAGCGCTTCCCCCATGAGGACGATCCTCGTTGTGGTTTCATTTTGTTTGGCAAATAAATCCTTCTCTTCCTTCAAAGCGTTTTTATATTCTTTTTGCGCGGCAAGACGGGAAAGTTTTTCGGCCGTTCCCCTGACATCGATCAAGCCCGAAAGATCATTGACCAGCGATCCGTAAACGCGCGCCGCTTCGAATACCTTACCGCTGCGAAAAAACATTTCCGCTCTTTTTTCGCCGCGGGAAAAAACGTCCTGCACTAAGGGCTTATCTATCGGGGCCTTCCCCTGTTTCATTGCCTGCAGGTTCAGCCACTCGAAAGCCTCAAACGTCAGCTCTTTCGTCAGCCACCGGTGCCCGCCCTCAAAAATTTCTATGTGATGCGGCGTGGAAACTGCGGCCAACGTTTTTTCCAGCTGCATCATTTCCGGGTAATTAAAATCATCGGTGCCGACAGTGCCGAAAAAAACGTAAGGCAAAGGCCCTTTGGGTTCCAGCCCGGCCTGAAAACCGGCGCCGCTCGAGATCACGCCGGCAATACACCGGCAGGTGAAGGCAAAATTATTCGCCACCCTCGCACCGCCGGAATGCCCCGCCGCATAAGTTTTTTTCTCGTCGATGCTCAGCCGCGCGTGGGTGTCTTTCCAAAAAGCGGCGATGATCTCGGATTGCTTTTGGGTGCCCAAACCGTTCTGTGCGTTATTTGAACTGACGATTATAACGCCAAATTTTTCCGCGGCTTCGTGAAAGAGCGTGACCGCCCTTTTGCCCGCTCCGGATGGATCGAAGGCATATAATGCGGGCCATTTTTTGTCAGGCGTGTAACCCGACGGCAGGTAGAGCGCGTAACTCTGCTGCTCGTTTTCCAGGCACGCGACTTTATCGATAACCACTCCGCGCGGGAGATCGGCCGGTTTTGATAGGACGGTCGCGCACAACAGGATCGCCGTCAAAAGAAAAAGCTTTTTTAGATCGTTACTCAATTTTATTTTTTAGCTCCGATCAGATAAAACACCGGCTCGTCACCGACCACGCGCGCCGAATGCCTGGTCCCCGCCAGCATAAGATCGCGGTCGCCGGCCTCGAGAATAAAAGTTCCCTCGTTTTCAACGTCGAGCTCCAGCCGCCCGCTGATCACGGAGTGAGACTGATCCTCACCGTGAGCATGAACCGCGTAACTCGTGCCGGGACGGTCGCTCCACTCGAAAACGTCATAGCCCTCGCTTTCCATTTTGATGCGCAACCGGGCCGCATCGGGTGCCCCGGCGCCACTCCATTTTTGGGTCGTGTATCGTCCGCTCATGGTGTCGCCGTTTCCCCTCCGCGCAGCAGCCGTTTTATCATCGCTATCTGACCCCGGTGGTGCGCCTCATGATCCACCAGCCGCTGCAGAATAGAACGCAGGTTCAACTCCGTTCTAATGCCTGCATACTCGCGAATATAAAGTTTGTCCAGATCGCTATCGCTGCGGTCTCTTAAAAGCTCACGGGTCATTTGCGAGATCTTGTCGATCGTTTCAATACAATACTGCGCCGTGTAACCGCGATCAAAATCGGCCTCCATGGTATCCAGCAGGTGCGCAAATTTCTTTTCTTCATCTGTCGGCTCTTTGCCCGCCACCACCTGCTGCATCCAGTAAAATTCCGCTTCGCCGAGATGCAGCGTCAAAGCGCCGATGGAATGCATATTCGGCAAAAATCTTCGCGCGATCTCTTCTTTCGACAAATCTTCCACCAGCTTGCGCGTCTCGGCGCGCGCCCTCTCCCACGCGCTCAGATAAAAACCTATCTCCCGCGAAAAACCCGGCAGCGGCTCTAAAACTTCTTTTAAGGTTTCCATAATTTTTTATACTAAACCGCCTGGCCCGCGGCAAAGCCCGAGGCCCATGCCCATTGAAAATTATAACCGCCGAGCCAGCCCGTCACATCGACAACTTCGCCGATAAAATAAAGCCCGGGCACGCGTTTCGCCTCCATCGTCTGCGAGGAAAGCTCAGCCGTCGAGACACCGCCGAGCGTGACCTCGGCTTTGTCATAGCCTTCGGTTTCCTCGAATCTGACCCGCCAGTTCTTCAAAGTCTCGGCTATCGTTTCTATTTCTTTTTTGGTTAATTTATTGAGCGGTCTGTTGGAAAAATTTTGCCCGGTAAAAACCTGGGCAAAGCGGGCGGGGAGAAACTTGCTCAAAAAATTTCCGGTCGTTTGAATGCTCTCACCGGCTTTCTTCACGAATTCCGCCTCATCCAGTCCGGGCAGCAGATCTATCGAAACCTCCCTGTCTTTCTGCACGTAATTCGAAATTTGCAGGATCGCTGGTCCGGAAAGCCCGCGGTGCGTGAATAAAATATTTTCGCGAAACTCCTGCCTGGCGGTCGAAACGCGCGCGTCTATCGACACCCCGGCCAGGCTCTTATAGCAATTGCCGCCGGCAAACACCAGTGGCACGAGCGCGGGGCGCGTTTCCGTTCTTTTTACGCCGAACTGTTTTGCCGCATCGTACCCAAAGCTGCTGGCGCCGATCTTCGGGAAAGAAAGCCCGCCGCTGGCGATCACCAGGCTGTCGCAGGAAAATTCTCCCAGGTTCGTTTCGAGCCCGAATGCAGCGCCGCTTTTAGTAACGCCGGTATTCGTAACGCCACCGTCGCTTCTAACGGATGCGGCTGTCGTGGGGCGTCCCGCCTTCACTTTTTTAACTGAACACGCGGTCAGAATTTTGACCTTCGCTTCCCCACATTCCCTCAGCAGCATCTCAACTATCAAACGCGAATTTCCGCGGCAGAAAAGCTGCCCGAGCTTTTTCTCGTAAAAGTCGATCTTGTGTTTTCTGACTAGCTTTATGAAATCATCCGGCGCAAAGCGCGCCAGCGCCGATTTGCAGAAATGCGGGTTTTGCGAAACAAAATTTTCCGGCCCTGTATGAACGTTAGTGAAATTGCAGCGCCCGCCGCCGGAGATCACAATTTTGCGTCCGACCTGCGCGTTGTGTTCGATGACGAGCGTTTTGCGCCCGCGCTTTCCCGCCTCTATCGCGCAAAAAAGACCGGCCGCGCCGCCGCCGATTATGATCACATCGTATCTCACGGTCTAATGATAGATGCGGCGAGTTTATATAACAATTTGGCGTATTGAAAATTTAAGATCAAAAGCGAACCACGAAAATACACGAAACAGCACTAAAAAAACATAAATTGTTTTCGTGTTGTTTGGTGTAATTTCGTGGTTTCTCCTCTTTTCGGTTTCGATAAAGGCGTGTTAATTAACCAGATCGGTAAAAAAGAAAAAGAAGAACGCCGCGGCGTGTTCGGCGGTAATATTTTTGGCGGACCCGATGCTGTTTCCGCTCGAATTTCTCACCGTCCCGCCGCTGTCAACTTTCCCGATCGAATTGCCGCTGGAATTTCTGACGGTCCCGTCGCGGTCGACTTTTCCGATGGAATTGCCGCTGCCGTTGCGAATGGTGCCGTCGCTGTCGATCTTGCCGATACTGTTTCCGCTCGAGTTGCGCACAGACCCGTCCGGTTTAAAATAGCCGATGGTATTGCCGGACGAATTCCGCACCGAACCGTCCTCTTTCATATAACCGATGATATTACCGCTGCCGTTGCGAAACTCTCCCTCGTCGGCAAAAACGTTGGTCGCCAAAACACAATAGACCGCTACCGCAAAAACAGCAAAAATAAACGAATTTTTTCTCATTTCATCTCCTGTGAGCGCGGGAGAGCGCGCTCTGAAATAGGTAAAGCAAGCCGCGGTTCTATGATGCCATATTTTTAAGATCGGTTGATAGAAAAATAGGCCGGCAAAATTACCCGGCCTATCTTAAATTGTTAATTATTAATTTTTCATTCTTAAGTATTTACCAAACGTTTCTGATAAATAATTAATAATTCACAATTAAGAATTAACAATTTAGAACGTGTATTTATTCGCCGCGATCAGAGTATCGGCGATGCGTTGGCGCGCGGCGATGGTATTGACCGGCGTCGTATTTTTGGTAAAGCGTTTCAGCGCGGCGAGCATGATGCGAAGCTCGTCGCCTTCGCTCATGGCGGCGATCGTGTTCTTTGCCCTGGCCTCGATCCGCTGGATCGCGTCGTTGCAAAAGACCTGCGCCATATCGATCTGCCGCGCGGCCGCTTCTTCTGCCCTTTTGTCGGCCAGCTTTTTCGCGCGCAGGATCGCCGTTTCCATCTGATAAGCGTCCATGATGATGTCGGCCGCAGTTGAGCAGAACTTCCTGCTGGTTCTGCGAGCGCCATCATGTATTTCTGCGCCGCCGTGCCGAGCACCATCAACGCGATCTTCTTGGCATTCTGCGCCAAGTTTAGTTTCGGCGCCGAGCAGGCTTCGTTCTCATCGTCAAAGCGACATCTGCGGGTTCAGGATCTCGTCCTGCAAGGCTTTGCCGGCCGGGATCAGCGCCAGCTTGCCCTTCATCGCGCGCTTCATCAATTGGCCGGGAATGAGCATGCGGTTGATCTCGTTCGTGCCTTCGAAAATGCGGTTGATGCGCGAATCGCGATACGCTTTTTCCGCCGGGTAATCCGCCGAGTAGCCATAGCCGCCGTAGATCTGCACCATCTCGTCGACCACATAATCGAGCGCTTCGGAGCAGGCGACCTTGTTGATCGAAGATTCGACCGCGTACTCCTCGATCGACTGCAGTTTCTTCTCATTGTCGGCGCCGTCGCCGATCAGCGCGTCGATCATCCCGACCGTGCGGTAGGTGATGATTCGGCGACCCAGGTGCGGATCGCCATTTCCGCCAGCTTGTGTTTGATCGCGCCGAAAGTAGAGATCGGATTTGCCGAACTGATGGCGTTCGTTGGCGTAGCGCACCGCATTCGTGTATCGCCAGCTTTGCGCCGCCGGTGACCGAAGCGCCGAGTTTGAAACGGCCGACATTCAGAATATTGAAAGCGATCTTTGCGCCGTCGCCGACGTTGCCGATCAGATTCGCCGGCGGGAATTTTCGCGTCGCGACAAGATCAGCGGCGTGGTCGAAGAAGACTTGATGCCCATCTTGTGCTCTTCATTGCCCGGGCGGCAGTTTTCGCTGCGCTCGACCAGAAACGCGGAGAATTTTTCCTTCTCGCCGTCGACCTTGGCGAAAACGATATAGACGTCGGCAAAACTGCCGTTAGAGATGAACATTTTCTCGCCGTTGAGCGTGTAAGTCGCGCCGTCTTCGGTGAGTTTCGCGTTCGTCTTTGCGCCCAAAGCGTCGGAGCCGGAGCCGCTTTCCGTCAGGCAATACGCCGTCACTATTTCGCCGGAAATGATCCTGGGTATCCACTCTTTCTTCAGCTCTTCCGAGCCGAAATACAGGATCGGCAGCAGGCCGATGGAGGTCTGCGCACCGAACGTCGTGCCGAATCCGCCGCCGCGGCCGATCATCTTCCGCGATGATAACGCCCGAAGTCTGGTCGAGCTCCAGCCCGCCGTATTCTTCCGGGATGGTCGCTCCCAGCAGCCCGAGCTCGCCGCCTTTTTTCACCAGATCGCGCGCCACTTCCCAGGCGTGCTTTTCCATCGCGGGAAGATTGGGCGCGACTTCGTTATCGACAAATTCACGCGTCGTATCGCCGATCATTTTCTGTTCTTCGGTAAAATCCTCAGGCGTGAAAACATCCGCCGTGCCGCTTTCTTCTATTAAAAATGAGCCGCCTTTTTTAAATTCTTTTTCCATTTTCGCTTCCATGTATTTATCCTCTGTTTGAATAGTCTGTCGGTTTAATTATGCCGTTAAGTTTTTTATTGTTTTTCAGCCGCCTTCGATCATCTTCCTGAGCATGCCGTAAGTGATCGTTTCGCTGATATTTTCGACGAACTCCTTATTATCTTTTTCCACGCTGGCGATGCCGTTCTTGAGCAAAACGGGAAAGTAATCAAGATCTTTTGCCCCTCTATAGGTTGATAGAACGCAATACTCGGCACAGAACCCGGTCATAACGACCGTGTCCACTCCTGCCTCCTTCAACACCTTGTCGGCATCGGTCTTGTTAAAGCCGTTTCCATAAGTCTTATTTATCTTGATATCGCCTGATCCTGGCTTCAGCTCGTCAATAAATTCGTACTTTTCGTTTCCGGGAACCGCGCCGTCCTCTTCATCCTCGTTATAGACCCAGATGACAGGCAAGCCCTTTTCACGGAAAAAAGGAACGACCGCATTGATGTATTCCACCGCCGCATCCATCTGCGCCGCGGCCCCGCCCTGATAATATGCCTTCTGCATATCGATGATCATTAAAGCTGCTTTCATAACCTTCCCTATGTTTTAAATCTTAAACCGTCCTTATTTGGCCGAATGGTTGCCAATAACGTCTCGTAAAGATCAGAGTCTATATTTTTTTTCTTAAGTCTTTCCAGTACCGGCCCGTCAGGTGATATATCGAAGCCAAAGTCTTTGAACAATCGAATAGTCGAAGAATAACCATAAAAATTTATGTAACAAAGTAAGGTGCATCTCCAATTATTATCTTCAAATGAATCTCCGTCGTTCGAATCTCCCTCGGCCATGGATCGGATCCAATAAAACAGGTAAGGTTTAAGTTCCCGCGAGGTGACCAACCCCGATTCAACAAAATTTCCGAATCTTTGCAGGTATTTGAAAAAATCATCATAAGTATCTCTGATCTTAGTTTCCTCTGGGCGTAAATTTTTTTTCTTTTTCTACTTCCGGGCCGACCTTAAGGCTCGGATATTTCTTTTTTATCGTATCAGGCACTAAGGCTCGCCACTGCATTTCCCTCGTAATTTCCATGTAGTTGTCGTACTTTAAGCCGTCTTCCTGAAAAAGGTTTATTCTTCTTTCGCCCCAATCGATCATGTACATCGCATTGATAACACAATCGTCGAGTTCAAATTCTTTGATCTCTTTAGCTACGAATTCTGCTCTTTTCCATTGTTCATTTCGTCTAAACTGACGAAATGCCAGAAACAGAGTGATGATAGTTCCTCCAAAGCCCAGGACGGAAACTATTAGAGCTATAATTGAAACAACGAATTTTGGATATTCAAAACTGTCCATTTTCCATGCCCGGTCTCCCGCCTTTTACACAGGGAGTTATCAGTCAATTCGTTCCAAAATTCCCGCCGCGCCCATGCCGCCCCCGACGCACATCGTGACCATTCCGTAGCGCGCGTTACGGCGTTTCATTTCCTGCAGGATCGAAGCCGTCAGCTTCGCGCCGGTGCAGCCCAGCGGGTGGCCGAGAGCGACCGCGCCGCCGTTGACGTTGATCTTTTCCGGGTTCATTTCCAGCAGCTTGATGACCGCCAGCGACTGCGTGGCAAAAGCCTCGTTGAGTTCGATAACTTCAATATCGTCAAGCGTTAAGCCTGCAAGTTTGAGCGCTTTCGGGATGGCGTAAACCGGCCCGACGCCCATCTCTTCCGGCAGGCAGCCCGCGGTGGCGAACGAGACGAAACGCGCCAGCGGGGCCAAACCCAGCTCGGCGGCTTTTTCCGCCGACATCACCACGACCGCCGCCGCGCCGTCCGACATCTGCGAGGCGTTTCCGGCCGTCACAGTGCCTTTGGCATGGAATGCGGGTTTCAGTTTCGCAAAACCTTCCGGCGTGGCGTCGTAGCGCACGCCCTCGTCCGTGTCGAATACGACTTCCTTGCGCCGCACGCGGCCTTTCTCGTCGAGCTCGTCGACATAAATATTCACCGGGACGATCTCGTCCTTGAACTTGCCTGCCTGGATCGCCGCTGCGGCTTTTTGGTGCGAGCTGAGCGAAAATTCGTCGGCCTGTTCGCGCGTGATCTCGTATTTAACGGCAAGGTTTTCCGCCGTCAAGCCCATATTCAGATAATAATCGGGGTAGGTATCGACCAGCTTCGGATTGGGCCGCACCACGTTTCCGCCCATCGGTATCATCGACATCGTTTCCAGGCCCCCCGCAACGATCACGTCCGCGCCGCCGGTGCGAATACGGTCGGCCGCCAGCGCGATGCTCTGCAAACCCGACGAGCAATAGCGGTTCACCGTCATCGCCGAAACTTCGACCGGCAGACCGGCGAGGGTGGCGGCCGTTCGTGCGGCGTTCATTCCCTGCTCGGCTTCGGGAAACGCGCATCCCATTATCACGTCCTCGATCTGCGCCGGGTCAAGATTCGGCACCCGCGCGACCGCTTCCTTTATCGCCGCCGCGCCCAGATCATCGGGGCGTGTGTTTTTTAATGTGCCCTTCGGCGCTTTTCCCACAGCCGTGCGCACGGCCGATACTATCACTGCTTCTTTCATATGTTTTTTTGTAGCGCCGCCGTCGCAATTAATTTGACGGGGCTGTCTAGAGGGCGTCTCGCCCTCTGCCTTCCTTAAATTGCCACGCGCTTTTAGCGCGTGGACAGCCAAACCAAAATTATCTAAGGGCGTTTTAACGTCCTTTTCATTCTGCTAAAGCCGTTTCGTAAGCCCGTTAAAACGGGCTGTACATATTTTGTCAATCCAGTCCACGCGCTAAAGCGCGTGGCTATAACAATATTTTCAAGCCTCGTGAACGAGGCTATGAAATTCTAATTCGATTCTGCTTGCCGCTTAACGGTCCGCAGCATTTCTCTTCTGACAAGCGCGCTAAACGGCTGAATAAACGTCCAGTAGAAACCGAATTTTTTTCGGCTTTTTCTGTCCAGGCATTCGATCCGCGTTTCGGTCGTCAGCTTCGTTCCGCTTTCAGATTCATTCAAAGAAAAATCCCAGACCGCCTTAGCAAAGCCTTCCTCGTTAAATCCTTTGAAATTCCGCGCATCGACCTTTTGCAGGTTGCCGCCTATCGTCCAAAATTGCCCCGCCAGCCCGAGCAGAATTTCCTGGTTCGATCTTTCTCCCAGCATTTCAAAACGCATCTGTTTCATATCGCGCAGCGTGGTTTTTCTCACAGGCAATCCACGCAGAAAAAACAGCCAGCGAATGATGGGCGAGGAACACAGATCGACTTCGTTCAGCGCTTTAAACACGCGTTCCGCCGTAGCGCGGATCGTAATATCGTGCGTTTCGCTAAAATCGTATTTGGGCATGAATTCGTCGATCAGCATATTTATCAATTCTGCTTAAGACCCTTACCTTAAACTTCCTCTATTCGCAAATCTCTTTCCAACCCCGCGGCTGCCATCTGCAAACTAAACAATCCTTTCATCCCTTATCCGTGTGAAGTAATTTCTTTATACCGAAAACACTCCCGCGTATGATCGTTGACCATTCCGGTCGCCTGCATAAAAGCGTACATTATTGTCGAGCCGACAAAATTAAATCCGCGCTTTTTCAGATCTTTGCTTACGCGGTCGGAAATATCGGTTTTCGCCGGCACGTCGCTCATCGATCTGACCTTATTATCGAGCGGTTTACCGCCGACAAAACTCCAGATATATTTATCAAAGCTGCCGAATTCTTTCTGCACTTTCAGGAAAGCTTTTGCGTTCGCGACCGCGGAATTTATTTTCAAACGGTTGCGGATAATGCCTTCGTTTTGCAAAAGCTTTTCGATCTTTGCTTCGCTATAGCGCGCCACTTTTTCGGGCTCGAAATTATCGAACGCCTTGCGGTAAGCTTCGCGCTTCCTTAGGATCGTGTCCCAGCTCAGGCCCGCCTGCGCGCCCTCCAGGATCAAAAATTCAAAGAACAAACGGTCGTCATGAACCGGCACGCCCCATTCCTTATCGTGATACTCCATCGCCAGATCGTTTTTGGCCCACGCGCAGCGTTTCATTGTTTTTCGATCTTTGTCACGGTCAAATAGCACGGGCCGCCGGTAGGACTTGTCGGGTCTTTTGCGGTATTCATCTTACCCACCAGCTTTACCTTGTCGGCCATATTAATGATATTTCCCTGGTTGTCATGAATTTTGACGTCTTCTTTTTTATAACCGCTCTGCAGCTTCTCGACATTGTTGGCCCAGGTGCCCTGCTCGATGTCCGCGCTAAAGCCCTTTTCCGCGCCGGGGCTTTCCAGCAGCTTGAATCCGCAGCGAACCGGCCCGCCGCCGGTGTTGGAGCAAAAAACGCCGCCCTTGTCGTCGAGATAGCCGCTTACTTCGATGTACTTTTTATCGTTCTCGGTGTCGCACGCCTTGGCATATTCCACGGGTGTTCCGGTTTGATTGCAGGCGGTAAATAAGCAGCAAATAAAAATTATGACTGGGACAAAATAATTCTTCATAAGTTCGGACGTTTTGAGTCCCGCCTTCAGGCGGCTTTGTGCGGGCAAGATGCCCGCGCTCCATATCAACGCGGAAACCCTTCCGCCTGCGTCACGCGCTCAGCCTGCAGAAGATGGCGTTTCTCATGCGACACGATAACGCGGTAACCATCCATCAGGCTATAGGTAATAAAACCGGCGACCGGCGATGTCATGATAATTTTCTCAGCGTCTAAACTAGCGCTGGCCTGCATTACGGCGGCGATCTTTTTTTGATCTTCCAGAAATTTTTCGATCACGCCCGCGCCCACATCGCTTTCCGCCGGGTCAAAAATTCGGGGGTTTTTTATCTTTTTAACGGTTTCGGGTTTGACCGCATTTAGCACCAGCCCGCCGAAAAATATCGGCAGAAACGGCAGGCTCTCAAAAAAAGTGGTTTTATGTTTCCCCTCGACCACCGGCTTGATCTTAGAAAGCATTCCGTTATTTGCCGCGATCAGATGATCGAAACACTGCCCCACGCTCCAACTGTTTTCAGCCGGTTTCCAATTCAACTGCTCGTTCGAAAGCGCGCCGAATTTCGCCCGCGCTTCAGCGGAAATGTTTTCGAGGTCTGTGGTTAAAGTTGAAAGCTCCTGGTTCATCGTTTTGAGTCCCGCCTTCAGTCGGCTTTCGAATGCAGCGCATTCGTTGCGGGCAGGATGCCCGCGCTCCATATTAATTTCTAAGCGGCTTACCCGTTTTCAGCATCGCCGCGATGCGCTCCTGCGTTTTGCGTTCGCCGCACAGCGAAACGAAAGCCTCGCGCTCCAGATCGAGCAGATACTGCTCCGAAACGAAGGTTTGGTGATTCAGGTCGCCGCCGCTCATCACCTTCGCCAGCTTCTTGCCGATCAGCTCGTCGTGGTCGGAAATAAACCCGCCGCGTTTCATCATATGCAGCGCCAGCTTCATCGCCGCCTGGGCAGATTCGCCGAGCACGAGAATGTCCGTGCGCGCGATCCGGCTGGACATAACCCGAAGCGGCCAGGATTCAAAACATCCTGCTTGGCGTCGGCGATCAGACGGTCGCCGTTCATCGAGATCGAGTCTGAAGGCCGCAGAAAACCCCACGTCCATCGCTTCCTGCGCGGAGGTCGCGACCTTGCCCATGCCGAGCAGCTCGAACGTTTTTTTCAAAAACGCGAGCGGGTCGGCATCCGGCGCGCTGCCGCGCCGCGTCCATCGCGCGCATGGTCATTTCCTTCGTGCCGCAGCCCGCCGGGATCAGCCCGACGCCGACCTCGACCTGCCCCATGTAAGTTTCCGCCGCCGCGCGGACCTTGTCGCCGTGCATCGCGATCTCGCAGCCGCCGCCCAGCGTCAAACCGTAAGGCGCGGTCACGACCGGCTTTGCCGAATAACGCAGACGCATCACCGCGTTTTGCAGCGCGCGCGACCATCAGGTTGATGTCGTCCCACTCTTCTTCCTGCGCCGCCAGCAGCAGCATCATGATGTTTGCCCCGGCGGAAAAATTCCCGCCCTGGTTGCCGACGACCAGCCCGTTGAAATTTTTCTCGACCTCGTCGACGGCGAAATTCATCATCTGCACCGTATCGCCGCCGATCGAGTTCATCTTGGAATGAAACTCGAGGCACGCCACGCCGTCGCCGATATCGATGAGCGATGCGCCCGCGTTTTGACTTGATCACGCCGGTACGGTCTTTGACGGATCTTCAGCAGCGATCACGCCGGCGCGCTCCGGCATTGCCTTGTATTCGCCCGCCGACCAGATCGTAATAAAACTTTTTCCCGTCTTCTGTTTTGTAAAAACTCTCCGCTCCCGACGGCCAGCATCTTCTCGACATTCGCCGGAACCGCCTGCCCCTCGTCGCGCATCCGTTCGACCGATTCCTTCACGCCGATCGCGTCCCACGCTTCAAAAACGCCGATCTCCCAGCCGAAGCCCCACTTGATGGCGTTGTCGATCTCGACGATCGTATCGGCGATCTCCGGTATGCGGTTGGCCGCGTAACGGAGATGCGCGACGATCGTTTTCCACAAAAATTCGCCGACGTGGTCTTCTCCCCAGACCAGCGTTTTTAACCGCGTTGGCAGATCTTCGATCTGTTTTGCCGCGTCGAGCGAGGCGAATTTTGTTTTCTGCCTGCGGCTTGTATTCAAAGGTTTTCAGGTCGAGCTCGAGGATCTCCGTCTTGCCCTCGGCGTTTTTCGATTTCTTATAAAAACCGCCTTTGGTCTTGTCGCCGAGCAGCTTTTTCTCGAGCATCCGATCGATCAGCTCCGGCAGTTTGAAAAGCCTCGCGGTCTTCGTCCTCCGGCACCGCCGGGTAGAGATTTTTGTTCACGTGCGCCAGCACGTCCAAGCCCGACCAGGTCCGACGTGCGAAATGTCGCCGACGAAGCATGGCCGATGGCCTTGCCGGTCATCTGGTCGACCTCGGTCGGCGTAAAACCCATCGCGATCATCTCATGCACCGTCGCCATCATCCCGAAAGTGCCGACGCGGTTGGCGATAAAATTCGGGCGGTCTTTTGCCGGCACCACGCCTTTGCCCAGCCGCTGGTCGAGAAACCCGAACACCTTGCAGGCAATTTCGCCGCTTCGTCCATTCGGTCGGGATTACCTCGACCAGCTTCATATAGCGCGGCGGGTTGAAGAAATGTATGCCGAGAAAATGCTGCTTGAAATCGTCGGAAAAAGGCTCGGCGATCGATTCGATCGGGATGCCGCTGGTGTTCGAAGCGATCACCGCGCCGGGCTTGCGGTTCTTTTCGACCTCGGCGAAGACCTTGTGCTTGATCTCGAGATTTTCGACCACGGCCTCGATCACCAGGTCGCATTCCTTGAGTTTTCGCCATGTCGTCGGTCGAAATTGCCGACCGTGATCAGCGATGAGTTTGCGCCCAGCATATAAGCCGCCGGGCGGGCCTTAGCTAAGCCGCTAAACCCTGCGTTTGCAATACGATTGCGCACCGCTGGAGAGTCAAGCTTTAGCCCCTTCGCCTCTTCTTCCGGGGTCAATTCCCGCGGCGCGATGTCCAAAAGATAAGTGGGAATGCCCGCATTCGCCAGGTGCGCCGCAATGGTCGCGCCCATCGTACCCGCGCCTAAAACAGCCGCTTTTCCGATCCGTAACATGTATGTTTATTAAACCTTTCCGGTAGAGATAACTATAACCCGAATTATAACTGAATGAGCGCTCATTCAGCAAGTGAATTTTGAGTCCCGCCTTTAGGCGGTTTCTTGTCAGTAGCGTCGGCGTCAGCCGATGCGTCTTGTCAGAACCGAGAGCGGTAGCGACCGGGTGCGAACGCTGCGCGTTCATTGCAGGCAAGATGCCTGCGCTCCCAGGTCTACGGTTCCGTTTGATATAAGGCGTGCTTACTGATGCACGGGGACCCGCCCCGCCCACCATTACCCGGCCAACCGACCACGCTATCGCTTGTCGGTTGGCCGAGGTAATAGTGGGCGCAGAATCGGGAGCGGACGGGACGTCCGCGCTCCCAGTAAAAACCAACAATTTCACCAACCGCTGCTAACCACCCAAAACCGTCATCGTACTTCTACCCAAACCAAGCTATGATCATTTCCTCTGTTGCGTGCGGCAGGCTAACCACACGGTTTGGCCTGAGCACGCCGGGCCTGCCTGGCGGCCCGTGAGGTGAAGAAAGCTTTGCTTCTAAATCGCTATTGGCAACCCGCGCACGCCTGTCCCGCGGAGACCGTATAAATCAGATAGGCACAGCCGCTGCCGGTTTTTCTGCCAGTATTCTTGCTCGCAGGCGGGCTGTTATTTACTTGCCTCAAAGAACTGGCTAAGCGTGTAATTCAGTATTCCATCTCTGCCTAAAAGCCACGGATGGCCGCCGCGCGCCGGAGTGCCGTCGCGAGTGGAAAGCATGCCGCCCGCAACAGAAACCAAAAAAAAGTAGTCAGTAGTCAGTAATCAGTAGCCGGTTCAGAGTTACGCCTTTAGGCGTGAAAAAACGTTGAACTCTCACGCCTAAAGGCGTAACTCTGAACCGGGTCATGTCAGAACTGCCTGCGTCAGCGGGCAGGTTTAGAACACTTCAGCGTTCGCTGCGGACGAGTAAGTCCGCGCTCCCAGTGTAGCGTCCGTGTGAAGTTTGGCCGCCTAAAGACGGTACTCAAAACTTTCCTTGATTCGCCGTACTTCGCGGTTAATCTCTTTTAATTTTTAATACTTTTTCCACCGCCTCGACCACGGTTTTTACCGATATTTTTTCTATCCCGCCTCCGGCGCTCACCGCTTCATTGGGCGCGTCGGTGTAGGGGCGCCAGTGATCCATGTTCGACGGGCCGAAGATCACCACGCACGGCTTTCCCACCGCCGCCGCGATGTGCGCAATGCCGCTGTCGTTGCCGACGAAGAGCTTTGACCGGGCGGAGAGGGCGGTTATTTCGGGCAGACTTAGATCCGAAAAAGTAACAATAGGTACGGACGACGCCTTCCGCAGTTTCAGCAGAACCGCCTCTTCGGTACGCGCGGCGACGGCGACCGTGCGTATGCCTTTGCCCGACAAATATCCGGCGGTTCCGGCAAATTTTTCCGCCGCCCACTGTTTCGAGCTAAAAGCCGCCGCCGGGTGAAACAGCGCAAACCGGTCTTTTCCGGTGATGCCCGCTCTCTTTAATTTCCCCGCGATCTTTTCGTCCGCCTCGCCCGTCACCGCCAAAGAAGTTTTCTGACCGGTGCCGACGGGCACGCCCGTCCAGCCCAGCTGGGCGAGCTGCTGCTCGGCGGAATGCAGATCCGCGCGGCCCCAGAACTCGAGCGCGGGTATCGCCAAATGGTTGTAGGTTTTTTTGTAACGGTAATGCCCAAAGCCAACGCGCTCTTTCGCGCCCGTCGCGGCGGTGAAAAAAGCCGAGGTCGAGCCGCCGTGCATGTTATAAACCACGTCGTATTTATTTTTACGCAGGCTTTTCGAAAGCCTGACCCGTTCGATGACCTTGCCGGGCGTAAAAGAAATAACGTTATCCACGGGCGCAAAACCGTCTAGAACCGGCGCGACCCAATCTTCCAGCAAAATATCTATTTGCGCGCCGGGCAAAAAACGGCGCAGGGCTAGAGCCGAGGGCGTGGTCAAAACCGCGTCGCCGATCGAGCGCAGGCGGATGAGCAAAATGCGCTCGACGCGGCTCCAATCCCAGCGCGGCGGGTATAGAAACTGATCTTCCGCTGATTTTACCGGCGTGTCAGGCACCTTGTGGTTCGTCTTCTTCGGCGCCCTCTTCAATAAGGGCTTCGTCCACCAGCATTACGGGAATGTCTTCGCGGATCGGGTACACCCGCCGGCACTCGACGCATTTCAAGCCGCTCTCGTCGGGCAGAAGCTCGACCTTCGCCTTGTCCACGGGGCATACCAAAATATCCAAAAGCTCGGGGCTGATCGCCATTAAAATCTCTCCTAGTATTGATTCACGAATAACATGAATCAAAGTTTAGGGCAAATCGAAGTCTTTGGACAACAGCAGCCATTAAAATCTTTTCCGATAATGGAAAGACAAGCTATACCCTCAAGCCACCTTGGTGAGCGGGACTACGTTGTTCGCCTTCGGCAATTCGATAAGTTTAGCAGCCTTGCTTACCACGTAGTTGTGGATCAGCTCGTCGCGCGGGCGCAGTGCCAGTGAAATATAAAATCCCTCAACCTCGAGCAGCAGCTCGCGGTCGATCAAACGCGAGAGGACCGCTTGCGCCAGTAACGCAGGCAGGTCCAGTTCCCTGCATACTTCATCGAGAGTGGCGGCGCGGTGACAGAGATTGTAGACCCGGGCGGTGTCGCCCTCCAGAAAATATTCTTCGACCCCGCCAAAGCGCCCGTCGCGGATGACGACCTCATCGGGGCCGCAGCGGGTGGCGGACATGAAAGCGTCCTCGCTATAGCGTTCGGCAAAATCCGCTTCCCACTGGATCAGAGCGCTCCATGCTTCCGGCACGCCCCTGGCGAACCACTCGTCGGGCGGCTCATACTCGCCTTTGAGAACGAAATAACGGTCGAGGCCTTTTGGGAGATCGAACATCTGCCGCTCGATCAATTTTCTGCGTTCTTCCGGGGTCAAACGGCGGTCGAGCGGCGTGCCGATCTGCAGCGACAGGTCGGAAAAATCCAGGCGGTCCAGGTGCGGTATAAGTTTTAGTATCCTCTTGGTTTCACGCACCTGCTCGATGGTGGATTTGGGGTGGTGTGAAATTAGATTAGAGAGCGACCTGATCCCCAATTCCTTGAGCCATTTCTGGACCACAAGATTTTGTTTTGCCCGGGTGCCTTTACTCATGGCCCGGATCAGCGACGGAGAAATGGCTTCGATACCTATCTGCACCAGCTCTACGCCTGAAAGCGACAGTTTGGTCCAGAAAACCTCAGGATGATGCACCCGGCATTCCATGAAGGTAGTGAGCCGGATCTTATTCTCGATCAGCAGATCGGCATATCGTTCCGCCCAGGTGTCGCAGACATTGTCCATGAATTTGATACGGCTGGTGCGATGCCGGCGTGTCAATGCCATCGCATTTTCGAAGATACGCTCGGGGGTGTCTTTGCGAAAACCCGACCAGCTGGTATGAACATCGCAGAAATCGCATTTGGCAAAGCATCCCCGCGAGCCTTCCATAGCCAGCCACGTTTCGGCGCGGTACTCTTCGTGAAGTTTGCTGCCGGTAAAGGCCTTGCGCACCGACGAATAATATTCGTCGAAATCGGGCAGCGGCAGGCGTTCGACCGGGGTTTGCAGGCTGAGTAATGTATGCGGGTCGGGTTCGTACAGGTTGAGCGTACGACGCTGGATGTCATAGATGCCTTCGTGAATGGCGGCGAGCCGGCCCATCAGTTCGGAGCGCTGCGCGAGCGGGGTCGCCAGTATCTCGCTGATAATAAGTTCCAACTTACGTTCGCCTTCACCTATCACACAGATGCCCTCGATGCCGTGACGCCGCAAAATTTCCGCCACCTTGGGGTAGCTGACCGTGGCGCCGCCGAACATGAACAGGTAGTCATACCCGGGAAAACGATCGCGCAGATAACGGGCGCAATAAAGTGAAGCATACAGCTGGTAATAATTCAGGGTAAAGCCCACCACGTTGAGCGCCCGCCGGGACAACTGGGGGACGATTGTTTGCTCGATATAACGCTGCGTCCGTCGTTCAAGGTGCGCCAGCAGGCGGAGCGTGAGCGGCTTGTCGGACTCGCGTTTGTTGATGCGCGCAACCAATCGCCCGAGCGATACGCGGCGCACCTCAGGATCGCCCTGCAGAAACTGCCGCAGAAACATCAGGAAGTATGGATATTCCTCGAAATTCTGGAGTGTGTCGTAGTGATCGATATAGCCGCGGTTTGTTTGTTCCAGCAGGATATTGACAAAAGCCGAGTAGGCCCGGGTTTGGACGCGGCTGCCGAAGGTGGCGTCCATATAAGCTTTTAACACGGCGATCTGAATAGAAGGAAGTTCGGGGCTCGCCCAGGGCATTGATACCAGGTGCAATTTGGTTTGCATTACGTTGCCTCCCAAGTGGGTAGAATGTGGAAGCTTTCCCCGTCGATATGGAAAGCCAGGAATTGTCCTGACCGGCCGGACAATTTAATCGCGTTTGCCAAGAGTTATAAACTACGAGGGACTTAAAAGCAAGAAAAATCTCTATCGTTTGCCGGGCGCCAGGTACCAGACATCATTACTATAAATAAATTTGATCTGGCCGTTTTCGGTGACTGAGTATTTGCCGCCGGTCATGTAGAGTTTGCCGTCGAGGACTGCTGCCGCAACGCCGCCGCGCGGGGTCCAGGGAGCGGACTGCTCTTTCCATTCCCTGCCGTCGGTTGAAACCAGCACGCCGTTGCTGAAAGTATCGTTGCGGTTGACTCCGAGCAGCCAGAGTTTGTCGTCATAAACCACCGGTGTGCCGCCCAGCACCGATTTGAGATGCATCTTATCCGTCACTTGTGTCCAGTTGATGCCGTCCTCGGAATTCCAGACGTCGTCGACCGGCGGATGATCTATCTTGCCGCCGCCGATCAGCCATAATTTATCCCGGAAAACCAGCACCCGGTTATAGGTGTTGCGCTCTGCCCACGGCGACTTTTCGGCGGCCCGCGTCCAGGTCACGCCGTCGGCTGAATTCCAGACATCGTTGTAATAATTTTTGGTGTCAAAGCCGCCCAGCAGCCAGAGTTTGCCTCTAAATTCCACGATGTCCGCGAAAATTCTGCCCGGCAGGTTCGACTTTTCGGAAAGCACTTCCCATTTTTCAAAGTCGGTGGTGCGCGAAACCACTGGCTTGAAGGTCATCTTTTCGTAATTGCCTCTGTGGCGGCCGAATGCGTAAACGGCATCGCCGAATTTAGCGTATTGCGCTTCATAAGCGTCGCGGCGGATCGAAGGCAGCCCGGGCCTGGTCCATGTTTTGCCGTCGGGCGAGGAAAAAATTTCCTCCGAGTGAAAAGCCCAGAGCTTGTTTTTAATACTGTAAAGAGGATAGTTATAACCCACCTTATACCCGGCTTTATCCGTGGCCTGGAACCATCTATATTGACTCGGAATTGTCGTATTAGCTTGAGCATTTGTTAAATTTGCGGCCGTGCTGCTCCCGGTCGATTGGCAGGAACCGCCAATGCAGGAAGCGGTAATAATAAGAACGAAGGTAAAAGTTTTTTGCAGAAAATTTAGCATAGGATTCCTTCACTTTTTTCCGCCGGTTTTCGGACGGTAAGCCATCTTCATATAAACATCGCCGCGCTCGAGTTCATCGAGCATCTGCGCCAAACGTTTTTCTCTCGTCGCGGGCAGCTTCGCGCGCGTGATCCAGCCGATGTAATCGTTTCGTTGGTAAGGCGGGCGCGCTTCATAAGCGTCCCAGAGCTTTTTCTTTTTCAGCGTATCGAGCACGTGATCCGGGATCGGGTATTTTTTTCTTTTTAGAACCATTTTAAGCGCCACATACAAAACTCCCCTCCTTACAAAGGAGGGGTGCAGCTTTAGCTGCGGGGTGGTTCTCTTACTTATTCTTATTCCATCCGAAATTATTTTCAATTACCCCTAAAACCCACTCTATGTCTTCAAACACCAGCCTATTCTCAAATCTCAATACTCTTATTTCCAAGCTTTGCAGATAAAGAGTTCGTTTGCTGTCGGACTCGCGTGCCGGGTCGTTAAAATGAATTTCGCCGTCCAATTCTATCGCCAGTTTTTCAGAAGGACAATAAAAATCCAGAATATAATTACCGACACTATGCTGGCGGCGAAATTTTCTACCTTCAAGATTGCCGTTTTTTATGGCTTTCCAGAACGTAGCTTCCGCTGAGGTTAGGTTGTGTCTGAGAGATTTTCTGGTTGGTTTTAGATACTCGAGATTGTTTAGTTGTTCACGGTTTGAGAGAGAACCACCCCGGCCTTCGGCCACCCCTCCTTCGTAAGGAGGGGAGTTTTGTGAATCACTTCTTTTCATACCATTTTTAAAGCAACCCCCGCTCTTTCACCCTTAAATACGTCTGCAATAACCTGGGTGCGAGTGTGGCGGCGGTGACGTCCAGCGCCAGGCCGCCCTGGGTTTCGACCAGCCGCAGGGCGGCTTCGCGCTGGTAGATTATTTCCCCGGCGGCGGACTGAACAAAAACTTCGTGCAGGTCGTCGGGCACTTTGCTCACGGCAGTGTTCAGATCGCGGTCGCCGATCGTTACCACCAGCGGCAGGTGGCGCGGGCGCAAAAGCCTTAAGGCTTCGAGCAACTCGCGCGAGCTGTCTTTGTCGACCAGGTCGGTCAGGATCACGACCAGCGCGCGTTTTTTGATATTCGCCGCGATAAATTGAAAAGCGCGGGTGTAGGAAGGCTGGATCATTTCCGGCTGCAGATCGTGGAGCGCTTCGAGCACGGCGTCCATGTGTTCGACGCCGCGTTTAGGCGGCAGGTACCGGCGGATGCGCCGCACAAAGGTGAGCACGCCGACATTATCGCCGCCGCGCGCCGCCGCCGACATCAGCGCCAGCGCCGCCTGGATGGCGGAGTCGAGTTTCGATTCCTGCTCGATGCGCCCGGTCATCAGCCGGCCGGAATCGATGGCGATGATAATGGTCTGGTCGCGCTCGATGGTGTACTGGCGCGTGGTCAGCCGCCCGCGCCGCGCCGTGGTGGTCCAGGAAATGTGGCGCAATTCATCGCCGCGCACGTAATCGCGCATCGATTCGAACTCGCGCCCCTCGCCGCGGCGGACGGCCTTGCGCTGCGCGGCCACCAGCGAATTCGCGCCCAGCGCTTTCAGCTCGACCTCCTTGGCGCGGCGCATATTCGGATAAACTTTTACCGTCTCGGCGGCGCCCAGTTCGGCCTGGCACCAGATCAGCCCCAACCGCGAAAGAAACCTCACCGCCGTTTTGCCAAAATAATATTTGCCGCGGCCAAGCGGGGTCAGATCATAAGAAAAACGGGCGGCGGTCTGAGCCTGGATCTTAAAACGCGCATCGCGTTTGCCTTTGAGCTTCATTTCCGGCGGGAACTCGTCTTTTATAATTAAATGGAAATTCGCGGGAGAGTTATTTTCCACCTGCAAAACTACTTCGCTGGGGTCGCCGATGGCAAAGCGCTTTTCGATCACGCGTTTTATCTGCAAACCTTCGGGCAGCTTGCGGCTGATCAGCCAGTCGGTCAGGGCGGCCAAAGCAAGCAATACGTCATAAGCCAATACGAACCAGCGCAGCGCGGGAAAATTCCACGAAAGCGACAGCGGCACGAAGCCGATAACCACCAGCACCAGAAACAGGCGTGAGAAAACAAAGCGCATAAAATTGGTTTTGATTATATAGAAAAACGGCCCAAAAGAAACATTTATAGATGACTGGTATGGGTAGTGTCTAAAACCCGAGGCGCGTACCTACGGCCAGGGGCGGCCAAAGAACAAGACGTAACCGTCCGAGTCCTTGAGCTCGAAGCCGCGCAGGCCGTCATGATTATTCTTGAGTGGTTCCGAAAATTCGACATTTCGCGATGCAAACTCGGCCGCCAGCGCGTCAGGGTCGGGAACGTAAAAGTAGGCGTCCCAGCGTGCGTCGCCTTTTCCGACGTCCCGCGTGTGATTCGGCACGGGCTCGACCCCGATATCCTTGAACATGATCATTGCGCGGCCCCGCCGCACGATGCCAAAGAAAATATCGTCGTCGGCAGGCCCCTGAAAGGTGATCTCAAACCCAAGCCGGTCGCGATAGAACGAAAGCGCTTCCGGCACGCTGCGCACAATGAAGAACGGCGAGATGCCGCCAATTTCCGGTTGTGTCATGTGTACGTCCTCCAGGCGTTTGCCGCCCAACTTATGCCCGGTCGAAATGATTCCATATTCCCGAATCATACCAGATAATACACTTATGACCGGACTAAAAACGCCCTCTCAATAGCCCCACGGATCGGTATCCAATTCATCGGCTTGTCAGGCCTTTTGTGACCGGACTTTATCTGCGATCTCATCCAGGTTCGGCGAGTAATCATTTTCCGTCGAAACATAGATCGTGGGCACGTCAAGATCCGGGGCCACATACTTACCCGGCGTCCCTATCTCGCCTGTCGCCCGGTAGAGTGTGACGCGCTTATCGTCGTGACAGAACTCCCGGCGCGGATCAGCCAGGCCCCTTTGCAAATGCCGCTGTGCGGCGATATCTTCGTCGATCGTGCAGATAATAAAAAGGGGAAGACTTAGCTCAAGGATCTTAGGGATTCTTGGTTCCCAAACCTGGTGCTGAAATGCCGCCTCAATGACAACCGAGACGTTACCCTCAAGATGTTGGTTCACGATCTTAAAAAACAGGCCGGTTACCACGCCATCGGTCTCAGGCGGGAGTTGGTCGTGTTTGACGCCGTAGGTATTGACATAGCCCTCTTTGATCTCATCGCGGTTTATGACCGGCATCCACAGGCGTTCCCCGAGCTTCTTGGCAAGAGTGGTTTTTCCTGATCCCGCCCGGCCGGTGATGATGACACACTTTGGTTTTCTGTTCATGATCAATTTTGTCGGGAACAGGTAGTATTTTATTTAACGAATTCGCTGCCCAAATAGATCCAATCCCAAATATTGCTGTCTTTTGCTTTTTTGCCGCTGGCGCGCATCAGGTATAGGGTCACCATGTCTCTTTCCTTCAATTCCTTGGGAAAAAAAGCGGCAACCTGTTTTTGGTACGGTATCCAGTGCTCGGTGTTGCATTCTTTAAATAGATACTCGGATTCGTAAAGAGCGATGGCCTTTTCGTCCAGGCCGAAAGATCTTTGCCATAACCCGAGAAGCTCTTTTCTTTCGGCTGACATGGGCCGGAATTTGTTCATGAATTTGACCCTGACATGCGAATAGAGAAAATCGACGTCAAAAATAAGCACGCCGGCTTTAGCGTCTTTTATGCCTTTATCCGCGTTCTGCAAAGCCAGGTTAAGGTCCCCGATCTCCGCAAGAGTTCGGGCGTTGTATTTTTCATAGGGAAAATCGTTTTGAACGGATACGCTAAAAACGCTTCCCGTGACAAGCAAGATCAAACAAACTATTTTTAATTTCATTTCAATGCCCTTTTACCCTGCGTTAGAATTGTTTGGACAAAATATAACGCAAAACCTCAGGCGGCAAAAGGGTTTTGGTTATTTTTGGCAACATTTCGCAGTTCTTCGGCGTCCAAACAGCCGAAAAATAATAGTTACATTAAAGCTCTTTATATGATATTTTTTGAAAAATTCATTATAGGGTGGCGCTAAATATTTAAAAATAATATAGGGTTTCAACAATATGTTTTCGAGATTCAAATTTCCGACTCTTGGGGCTGTTTCTGCGGCCGCAGTTTTATCCTTGATCGTCCTTTGCCAGGTACCGGTTGCGGCGGGATCTCCATCACCACTGCCGATATTGTGATGTCGGACGGAAAGAGTCTGGAAGGCGTGGGGGTAACGCCGGACGAATTTTTGGTCCCGACGCCGGAAGATCTTTTGGCGGGGCGCGATCCGGTCATGGCCAGGGCGATCGAGCTCGCGGGCCTGAAGATCTCGCCCGAAAATGCCGGGAAAATATTCCCGGTGGTCTGGCGGCCGTAAATCATTTGGTCATTTGTCCTTTTGCTATTAGTCATTTGGATTTTGAATCTTAAGGGCCAAGGACTAATGACAAAGGCCCAATAACTAAAGAGAATCCAAGCCGCCGCGAAAAACGAATGATGCTTTGTTATGAACGACAAAGCAGGCAGCGCATTCGATTACCGCGGCGGCAGTATTAATTTAAGCCCCGATAAACCCACCGGTTTACCCTTTCTAAAGCCTTTATACGCGCCGCCGCCGTATCAATACACCGGCGACATTTTGCTGATGATCGCCTACGAGGCGGAAGAAGCGGCGATACGCGAAGTGCTGCCGCGCGAGCTCGAACCGCTGCCCGGCAACACGGTGGCGATGTGCTTTTTTCTCTGCCCGGACGTGACCGGAATGGGCGCGCATAATTTTACGATGCCCTGCATCCCGGTGCGCTATGGCGATTACCAGGGACAGTTCGTGCCGTATCTTTACACCAGCACCGATGCCAGCCTGGCCTGCTACCGCGAAATGCAGGGCTGGCCTGCCGTGCTGGGAGAAACCGAAATTACCGAAGCCGGCGGGCGGGTGCGCGCAAGCGTGATGCGCAACGGGCGCGAGATCATCAGCGCCGAAGCCGAGATCGGCGGCGAAGCCGTCACGCAGCTCGATTTTCTCCCGGTCATTCTTTACAAAGAGATCCCCTCGTTTGACGGGCGCGGCTGCGACGCGGCGTATTTTGTGGCTTCAACTTCGCTTCTGACCAATTTGGATTTCCAGGCGGGCAACGGGAAGCTGGATTTCACAGACCGCGGCGATGACCCGATCGCGCGCCTGAGGCCGGTAAAATTTTTGAGCGCGCTTTACGGCACGCTCGATGACTTTTATCCCGAAACCATTCGCGTTTTATAAGCGGCAGAAACACGACCGTTAGGGAGTGTGTAAGTAACGACAAAAAACAGGAACCACGAAATACACCTGGCGACACGAAAAAAAACCAGCTTTTTCTTTTTGAGCTCCTGCTTTTTTTCGTGTCGTTTCGTGCATTTTCGTGGTTTCTCTTCTTTTCTTTAGTTAATATTGTTATATGTCGCTCGAAAAATTCATCGACGAGCAGATTCGAAAAGCCATCGAAGCCGGCGATTTCGACGACCTCGAGGGAAAAGGAAAACCGCTCGATCTGGACGCGTATTTCAACACCCCGGAAGATCTGCGTTCCGGGTACGCGCTGCTTAAAAGCAATAATATTGTGCCGGAAGAGGTCGAGATAATGCGTGAAATAAACGCTCTTCGCGAGCGGATCGGCGCGCTGCCCGATTCGGACGAAAAACAGCGCCTCAGTAAAGAGCTGCGGGAAAAAGTATTGGCCTTGAGTTTGATACTGGAGAGGAACCGGCGGAGATAATAACGATTTTCTGCACTTAAAAGTATGTTAAAATGTAGTCAGACAGTTGCGGGAGTTTAAGCCGATGTCAGAAATAGTTTTAACCTTGCCCGACAATCTAGCGCGCGAAGCGGAAGCCAACGGGTTGCTCAAACCCGAGGCGATCACTGCGATCCTGCGCGCCGAAATTCGCCGCCTTAGAATTAATAAAACTTTTGCTGCCGCCGACCGTTTGTCCGACCTCACTGAACCCCTGACGGAAACCGAAATAGAAGCGGAGATCGCCGCCGCCCGTAAAGAAAACCTCTCACCCGATGCGAACAGTTCTTGATACGAACATAATTATTTCCGGTTTGCTGATGCGCGGCAATCCGCGTCGCATTCTGGATGCCGCCCAAGAAGGTATCATCGAATTATTTACCAGTCCTGATCTAATAAGAGAATTAGAAAGAGTATTAAGTCGTGAAAAATTTTCCGCGCGGCTTACCGCCGCTGAAATTACAGCCCAAGATCTATGCCTGGGAATTATTGCTTTATCAAAAGTGATAAAACCGGAGAGCATTGAACCGGTAATTTTGAATGATCCTGATGATGATGCGGTTTTGGCTTGCGCTCTCTCCGCCGAATGCGAAGTTATTGTCTCAGGTGACAGCGATTTGCTAAACCTAAAAGAATATAGGGGAATACGCATTCTCTCGGCGACGGACTTCCTAAAAGAACTTATATTGTAATTATATTTTTGCCCCGCGCCGTCCGGATAAAAGAAATTCCTCGCTACAGCTTCGAATATTCTTCACGCGTTATCCGCCATTGCCAGATATCGCCGTCCTCGGGGTCGTTTTTCTCGGCGATCTTGGTCATTCCCAGTCTGCGCAGCACTTTGGTCGAGGGGTTCCACTCCGCCAGCGTGTGCGCGTCGACCATCCGCACGTTCGGCCGGGCAAAGGCGTGATCCATCAATCCTCGGGCGGCTTCCGCGGCCAATCCCTGTCTTTGATAACCGGGCGCGATCGAATAACCGAGCTCGACCATGCCGTCAGCATCGGCCGCGCCTTTGTAGCCACCGGTGCCCATGAGGGTATTGTCTTCCTTGTGAATAAAAAATTGCATTCCCCACCGGGCCGAATCCGGATCTTCCTCCAGCCTTTCCCTGACGTAGGATATTACTTCCGGAAAATGCAGCCAGCCTTCCGCCCGTTTTACTTCGAGCAAACCGGCCAGGGTCTGTTCGCTTTGCTGCAGCGCGTCGATATGCGCCATATCGCAGGGAATTATTTTTAGCCGCGCGGTTTCTATCATGGCGTTTGCGCAAAAAAAGCACGAGTTAAATTAACCCGTGCTTTTGAAACTAAATTCATACCGGAAAGTTTTATCTTACCGGGCTCGTTACGTTTTCTTCGCTGCCGCGGGTAAGAAAAACAACCCCGCCTATTATGGCGCCCATAACGACAAAAGGTACCCAGCCGGGCATATCATCGTCGTCGTCATCGTCGTCTTTCTGTTGTGCCGGCGTCAGCCCGTTATCCAAATAAGCCGAGCCGCTTTCGGCCACCGCCTGGGTCGTGCCCGACCGGACGTCTACCGTGAGATTACCCTGGGCCGCGTCGTTCGTGACCACGTTATCGGGAGTGCGAATATTCACCGCCACGCCCTCGTTATTAAAAACCCTCATCTGTCCGGCAGAAAGTTCCCCGGAAATATTATTTTCCGTAAAGCTCAGGGCCAGCGTCGAGCCCGGCGACAAACTTATACGGCCTAATTTTCCCAGATTAATAATGGCCGAACCGACTTCCGAAGTAACGACCAAACCGGATGTATGAAAAGTACGCCCGCTGACCGCTCTTTCCCCGTTGAGCAGGACCGAAGGCGTTTCACTATTATTAGACCCCGAAACTATTATTTCAGCCGACACCGGCTTTGTTCCCGCCGCCGCCAGTACAAAGGTCGAGGAGCTAACCTGTACTGCAAAGACCATGCAAACGGCTATAAGCCGTGTGAGTCCGGTTGATCTGCGATTTTTCATAATATACTCATTCCCCCTCATAAATTGTTTTGAGATGCCTATTTAACTCTTTAAAACCCATGAAGTCAAAGTTTTTTTGACAAATATACGCTAAACCGCAACATTTTAATCCGCCGTAAGAGGTTTTTATGGTGAATTTAGGCGTGAAAGGGGCAGGATCTTTTATTTGAGGAATAAGATCGCGGCCCGCTACGCGCCTTTTGCTTTGTTCCAAAGGGCGTCCATTTCTTCCAAACCGGCGTCTTCCAGAGTTTTGCCCCGCGCCTTTAATTCTTTTTCGATATAAGCAAAACGCCGGCGGAATTTCCGGTTGGTTTGCTTGAGCGCGGTCTCGGGTTCCACCTCGAGCTTTCGCGCCAGGTTCAGCACGGCAAACAAAACGTCGCCGATCTCTTCCTGAACTTTTTCCGCGTCGTTTTCCGAAACGGCCTTTTCCAGTTCGGCAAATTCCTCTTCGATCTTTTCCCTTACCTGTTCCCGGTTTTCCCAGTCAAAGCCGACCTTGGCCGCTTTGCGGGTAAGTTTTTGCCCTTCCAGCAGCGCGGGAAAATTCAGCGAAACGTCGTCCAGGATCGAATCTTTCTGCTCTTCCTTCTTGCCCGAAGCCTTGCGCTGGTCCGCCTTGAGCTGGTCCCAATTCTGCAAAACGTCGTCAGCCGTATGAAGCTGGACGTCGCCGAAGACGTGCGGGTGGCGCAGGATCAGCTTTTGCGAGGCTTCCTTTACCACTTCGTCGATGGTGAAATCGCCGCGTTCGGCCGCGATCACCGAATGAAAAATTACCTGCAGCAGCAGGTCGCCCAGTTCTTCGCGCAGGTTTTCCGGCTTGCCCTCGGCCGCGTCCTGGATCGCGTCAAAGGTTTCGTAAGTTTCCTCGAGCAGGTACGGCGCGAGGCTGGCATAGGTCTGCTCGCGGTCCCACGGGCACCCGCCGGGAGCGCGCAGGCGGGCCATTACCGCGATCAATTCATCAAAATTTGCCGACATAATTTTGCGTTTTAGTGTAACCGCGCTAATACTCCATCGGCAAGCTGCGAATTTGCCGCCGCCCGTATCAGGAGGCTGCCAAATTTTCACCGGTTTTGATATTTTCTTTCCAAAGGTTACTATTTTTGCGGCTCAATGACTTTGCGCCCTTCGCGCTATCTTAGCGCTCTTCGCGGTTAGCGAATTTCTGAATGAATTATCGCCTTTTGCTACAATATGACGGCACGGATTTTCACGGCTGGCAGGTGCAGGACGGGCTGCGTACCGTGCAGGGCGAACTGACCCGCGTTCTTTCCATGCTCGAAGGAGGAGACGTCCACGTCAGCGGTTCGGGCCGGACGGATGCCGGGGTCCACGCCGAGGGGCAGGTTGCCAGCGTCAAGCTGAGCAAAGCATGGGACCTGGAAAAATTGCGGCACGCTATCAACGGCAATCTCTGGTACGACCTGCGCGTTTTTGCGGTCGATAAGGCGCCCGACGATTTTCACGCGCGGTTTTCGGCCGTAAGCAAAACCTATCTTTACCGCATCGTCAATGCGCCGATCATCTCGCCTTTCTGGGGCCGCTACGCGCACCTGGAAACGCGGCCGCTGGACGTGACGCGGATGAATGAGGTCGGGCGGCATTTCTTAGGCACGCATGACTGGACCGCATTTTCCGCCGCGCAATCCGACGCCGGATCGCGCGTGCGGACGATCACGAACGTGATCGCGGAATCGCGCTGGGACACCCGCGCCGGCGCCGCCATGATCGAGCTGCGCATTACCGCCGACGGTTTTTTGCGCTACATGGTGCGCTCTATCGTCGGCACTCTTTTGGAAGTGGGACGCGGCGAAAAGTCGGCCGAGATCGTCCAGGAAGCGATCGTAACCCGCGACCGCAAGCTTTCGGGCGCAACCGCCCCGGCAAACGGGCTGACCCTTTTGGAAGTGCACTACGATTGACGAAATTATTCATTATTAACTATTAATTATTCATTGTTTTTTATCATTTATTAATAATTAACAATTCACAATTAATAATTAACAATGACCGGAAATACTTTTAATGCTCAAACATTTCAGAGAAGTTGTGAAGCCCGGATCGCCGGAAGCGGAGCTGCTGGCGCAGATCAATTGGTCGCGCATCCCGCAGCACGTGGCGGTGATAATGGACGGCAACGGGCGCTGGGCGGCGGCGCGCGGCAAGCCACGCGTTTTCGGGCATCGCGCCGGGGCTGAATCCGTCCGCGCGGTGGTCGATTCCGCGGCCCGGCTGGGCGTGAGCGCCCTGACCCTTTACGCCTTCTCGACCGAAAACTGGAAACGCCCGGAAGACGAAATAAACGCGCTGATGCGGATGCTGATCCGCTATCTGAACAGCGAGCTGGAAAAGGTCCACAAACAGGGCGTCCGTTTTCAGGCCATCGGCCGGCTCGAAGCCCTGGCGCCGAAAGTGCGCCGCGAGATAATGCGCGCGATGGAACTGACCAAAAACAACCGGAAAATGACATTGAGCGTGGCGCTCAATTACGGCGGTCGGGCTGAGATAGTGGATGCCTGCCGCGCGGCGGCCGGAAAGATCCTGCAAAACGGCGGCGACCCCCAAAAAATAAACCTGGAAAAGATCACGGAAGAATCTATCGCGGAAAATCTCTACACCCGCGGGCTGCCGGAGGTCGATCTGCTGGTCAGGACGAGCGGCGAATTTCGCATTTCCAATTTTTTGCTCTGGCAGCTGGCGTACAGCGAGATCTTTGTGACGCCGACGCTTTTTCCGGATTTTCGCCTGCGGAATTTTTTGGAAGCGGTGATAGATTACCAGCGGCGCGAACGCCGTTTCGGCGGCATCGCCACCGCTAAATAATTTTCTACTTCACTTTATGAACCGACTCTTAACCGCACTGGTAGCGCTGCCCATCCTGATCGCTGCGATCATTGCGCCCTGGTTTTTTCCTTACGAATACGCGGCCAAGATACCCTTCGCCGTTATCGCCGCGGCCGGATTGATCGTGGGATTATATGAATTTTTTAAGCTGACCAAAAAGATGGAGCTTAAAGCCGACGCCGGAGTGGGCATACTGGCCTCGGCGGTCATATTCATCGCCTTTTTCCTTGACGCGCCCGTCAAAGCGCCGGAGTTTTTCAGTGCTTCCCTGGTTTTTGCGCTGATGCTGATCCTGATCTCGCAAACCTTTCGCTTCGGGGCGAACTACAGCAAGATGGTGACCGGCGCGGGCGTGACCCTGCTGGGAGTTTTTTATATTTTTTTCCTGGGCGGGCACCTGGTCGCGCTGCGGATGAGCTTTGAAAACCGGCCGCTGCTTTCCACCCAACTGCTTATCTTTTTCTTCCTGGTTTTGTGGGTGGGGGACAGTTTTGCTTTTTACACGGGCAAATATTTGGGCAAACACAAACTCGCGCCGAAGATCAGCCCCGGCAAGACCTGGGAAGGCGCGGTGGGCGGGATGCTCGGAAGCCTCGGCGCGGCCGCGCTTGCCACCTACACTTTCTTTCCGGAGTTACCGCTGATCGCTTCGCTGCCGCTTGCGGCGGTGATGAACGCGGTCGGCGTGCTCGGCGACCTGGCCGAGAGCGCCCTCAAGCGCGGCGCGGGCGTAAAAGACACCGCCGTCGTCTTGCCCGGCCACGGCGGCTTTCTCGACCGCCTGGACAGTCTCCTCTTCAACGCCCCTCTGTTATATTATTTCGCGCGCGTTTACTGGGGTTAATACGTATGGCTGTACGTCGCCGTATTGTTGCCCACGTCGAAGAATTCCTCGGTTATCGACCCGTTTTCTAAGATCATCAATGTCGCAAATCCGTTAAGAACACGGATCGGAAAATTCGGGCTGGCTTCAAGATAGGTGATCAGGTCAAAGATCGAAGTTGTGACCGACGGGATCGTGCGGAATTGCCGGATGAAGTCATTTTGCAGGTCTTTCAAGAAATTCATTATCTTCCTCTCGTAAAACGGCCCATTCTTTTTGCATGTGTTGCGTGGGAATCGAAAGCCGTGGTTAAAAGCGACGGTTTTGCGCAAGATAAAACGCATTCGTGCAAGGGGGATCTTTGCAATTTAGGTGCGCAGTGTACCAGCTTATGTGAAAGATTAAAAGAGTTTTTGGGCGTATTCGTTGTTTTTTATAAAATACGGCTTTTGCCTTTTCCCCCGGTTCGTGGTTAATTTGTGAAGCTATCTCTTTTCAGCCAATTTTCAGCCTGAAAAGTGTTTTTTATGACGGCAAAAAGTATCTCGATCTTAGGCTCGACGGGTTCCATCGGCAGCAACACGCTGAAGGTGGTTGAGTTTTTGCGCGAGCCGGAATTTAAAGTTGTAGCGCTGGCGGCGGGCGAAAATATCGGCAAACTGGCCGAGCAGACCGCGCGTTTTTGCCCCGAGCTCGTTTCCCTAAAAAACGAGGATTGCGCCGAAAAATTTCTCAACGCGCTTTTTGAGTTAAACGCCAAACCGCCGCGCATCGAACTTGGCGAAGCCGGTTTGATCGCCGTCGCGACCCACGAGCAGGCGGACACGGTGGTGTCGGCCACGGTCGGCGCGGTCGGTTTTGTGCCGACGCTGCGCGCCATCGAAGCGGGCAAGCGCATCGCGCTCGCCAACAAGGAAACGCTGGTGATGGCGGGCGAGCTGATGACCGCGGCGGCGGCAAAGTCGGGCGCGGAAATTTTACCGGTCGATTCCGAGCACAACGCGCTGCACCAATGCCTGCGCGGTGAAAGCCTGGCGGAAGTAAAACGCCTGATCCTGACCGCTTCGGGCGGCCCTTTCCGCACCAAAACCCGGGAAGAGATCGAAAACGCCACGGTAAAGGAAGCCCTGAATCACCCGACCTGGAACATGGGCGACAAGATCACCATCGATTCCGCCACGCTGATGAACAAGGGCCTGGAAGTAATAGAGGCCCGCTGGCTCTTCGGGTTCCCGGGGGAAAAGATAAATGTCGTGGTGCACCCGCAGTCGGTCGTCCATTCGATGGTGGAGCTCACCGATGGTTCCGTCATCGCGCAGATGGGCGTGACCGACATGAAACACGCCATCCAGTACGCGCTTACCTATCCCGAACGAAAACAGGGCTGCACGCCTCCGCTCGATATCGCCAAACTTTCGCAGTTGACCTTTGAAGAACCCGATCTCGAACGTTTCCCCTGTCTCAGGCTGGCTTACGATGCGCTGAAAGCCGGCGGCACAACGCCGGTGGCGCTCAACGCCGCCAATGAGATCGCCGTGGAAGCTTTCCTGGCGGGAAAGATCAGGCTCAGCGAGATCGCGCAGATCATCGAAAGCGTTATAAATGAGCATCTTACGACCGATCTAACCAGCCTTGAAAACGTTTTGCAGGTCGACCTCGAAGCACGGGCGGCCGCGCGGGAAAAGATCGAAAAACCTGGGAGCGCAGGCATCTTGCCTGCAAGATCGCGCAGCGATCTAAAGTTGTCTAATATATAAAGGGTTAGCGCGACAAGTCGCGCTTGCAGGCAAGATGCCTGCGCTCCCAGGAAATCACCGCATTGACTGGATTTCCACTTAGAACTACACTTAATTTGCCGGGGTTTTTTGCAACCCGGAGCCGGATTTGTGTTTCTAAACCTCTTGTCCCGGGCAGCGGGTGCAAGAAAGCGAGAGAGTTTTACTAATGCCTGACCTTTTAATAGCCATTTTAGCCGTCATATTCGTCCTGGGCGTAGCTATAAATATTCACGAATTCGGACATTTCATCATTGCCAAGCTTTTCGGCATGCGCGTCGAAGCTTATTCGTTTTTCGGGTTGGGTCCGCGCATCTGGGGCTTCAAGGTCGGCCACACCGATTACCGCGTCAGCGCCATCCCGCTCGGGGCCTATGTAAAACTTTACGGCGATGAATCGAACGTCGGGCTGGAAGGCAAGGACGAAACCGAGGAAGCCGTGCCCGAGAGCGAGCTTTACGAGCTGCGCCCGCGCTGGCAGAAATTCCTGGTGATGGTCGGCGGCCCGCTGATGAATATCCTGCTGGCTCTGGCTATTCCCTTCACGATGGCCCTGACCTACGGCGTTCCCGCAAATCCGGCGCCGATCGTCGGCTTTGTCGAGAGCGGCGGGGCGGCGGAAAAAGCCGGCCTCAAGGTCGGCGACCGGGTGGTGAATTTCGAAGGGCAGGAAAATCCTACCTGGGACAGGATCAGAAACGACGCGCTTTTGATACCGGAGAAGGAAGTTCCGATAGTGGTGGAACGCGGCGGCCAAAAGGTCTCGCTGAATATTACCCCGACCAAAAGAGTGGAAAACGGCAGCAGCGCCGGGGAACTCGATTTTCGCCCCGATACCGGGGCTGAGCCGGTGATCGTCAGCAACGTGGTTCCCGGTATGCCCGCCGCCGAGTCCGGTGTTCAGGCCGGCGATTGGGTCACGTCCGTGAACGGCGTTGCCGTCCGCAACGGTTTGGAAATGAAGCAGCTGGTCGGGGAAAATAAAGATCAGCCGATAAAACTTTCCATAAACCGCAACGGCGAAAGAAAAGAAATAGAGACCCGCGCGGTTCAAAAAGACAGCGAATGGCTGATGGGCATCAACTTCGACTCCAGCCTGTCCCGGGTTAAGGAACGCGTCGGGCCGGTTGAAGCGCTTAACTACTCCGTCAACACAAATTTTGAGATCATCCGCCTTACCTTCAAAGCATTCGGCCAGGTTTCGACCGGCGAACGCTCTGCCCGCGACACTGTTTCCGGCCCCATCGGGATCGTCCAGATCATCGCGCAAATGGCCAAGGTCGGTGGTTTTGCCGGGCTGCTGTTCCTGCTGGGACTGATCAGCCTCAACTTAGGGATCCTCAATCTTTTACCCATCCCAATGCTCGACGGCGGGCAGATAATGGTTTTGGGAATAGAAAAAGTTTTGTCCTGGTTCGGCAAGACCCTCTCACTGGCGATCAAGGAAAAGATCCAGCTCGCGGGGCTGGCGATCATTTTACTTCTGATGGTTTTCAGCGTGTTCAATGACGTTTCCCGCTTCTTCAAGTAACCCTTTTCTATGCGTCGAACAACAAAAGCGGTCCGGGTGGGAAGCGTGCTGGTAGGCGGCGGCGCGCCGGTCTCGGTGCAATCGATGACCAAGACCGATACCACCGACGTCGCCGGAACCGTAAAACAGATCGAGGAAATGGTGCTGGCGGGCTGCGAGATCGTCCGTATCGCCGTGCCCGATAAAGACGCCGCTCTGGCGCTGCCCGAAATTCGCAAACGCGTGACCGTCCCCATCGTCGCGGACATTCATTTTCATTACAAACTCGCCCTGATGGCGCTCGACGCCGGCATCGATAAGCTGCGCATCAATCCCGGCAACATCGGCAACATCGACCGCGTGCGCGAAGTGGTGCGCGCCACCGAAGCCCGCAAGATCCCGATCCGCATCGGCGTCAACGGCGGCTCGCTGGAAAAGGACCTGCTGGCAAAATACGGCACCGCCACGCCGGAAGCGATGGTCGAATCAGGCATCCGCCACGTGCGCATTCTGGAAGACCTGGGGTTTTCCGACATCATCATCAGCCTGAAGGCTTCGGACGTGAACCGCATGGTCGCGGCCTATCGCCTGATGGCCGAAAAGGTGGATTACCCGCTGCACCTCGGCGTGACCGAGGCCGGCACGCCGTTCGGCGGCACGATCAAATCCGCTATGGGCTTAGGTTTGCTGCTGCACGACGGCATCGGCGACACCATCCGCGTTTCACTCGCCGCCGAGCCGCACGAGGAAGTGCGCGTCGGCTGGGAAATTCTGAAATCTCTCGAGCTAAGAAAACGCGGCGTCACCGTCGTCGCCTGCCCCACCTGCGGCAGGCTCGATATAGATAACTTTGTCGAGATCGTGACCGAGATCGAACGCCGCCTGGCTCACGTCGAAGAGCCTTTACATCTTTCCATCATGGGCTGCGCCGTCAACGGCCCCGGCGAAGCGCACGATTCGCAGCTCGGCGTTACCTTCGGCCGCAACGTCGGGATGATCTTCAAGAACGGCGTGCCGATGCGCAAGGTCGCCGGCGAAAATATCGTCGATGAATTTGTGAAGGAAGTGGAAGTGCTGCTGGAAGAAGGCGAAAAAGCCAAGCCTTTGAATACGCCCAAGCTGGTGAGCATTAATTAGTTTTGAGTTTTGAATTTTTAGTGTTGAATTTGGGTAATTAGCGAAATTTGTTGTTAGCTTTTTTTAAGAAAAAATAAACAACGAATTACGCGAATACATTCAAAACTCAAAATTCAAAACTACAAACAGCCTAACCGGGCGCCAGTAAATTAAACGGGTAGGCCGGAATATTCCTGAGCACCGCAAAGACCAGCGCGATCGCCAAAAAGCCGTACATCATCCAGGGGCGAAATATCTTATAGCTGAGCCCGCGCCCCCGCGCTACGATAAAAACAGCCGACACCAGAACATACCCGAAGATCAGCGTATAAAACGGCAGCAGAGCATTGAAATGCAGCGCCGATAAAATATCGCCGTGAAAAAGCGCGTGATAGCCGCGCGTCAAACCGCAGCCGGGACAATAGATCCCGGTCGTGGCATAAAGCGGGCAGACGGGGAAAAACCCAGCGGTCACCGGGTTAAAATACCCGACCGCAAAGATGACCCCCGAAACGACAAAAAGCCCGGCGCCCGTGGCAAACCGCTCGTAGGTCGAAGCCTTAACTTTATTTATAAGAACCTGCTGCATCTATTCGTCAATAAGCCCTGAGTTTCACGGCCAGCGCCTGGATCTGCGCTTTGTCTTCAGGGCTAAACTCGTTTTTATTTGCCAGATCGCTCAGCGGCCGCAGCTGTTTCGCGGCATGGGCCGGCGCGTTCGCCTCAAGCTGCTGAAACTCCGCCATATTCATCCGCAGCGCGCCGTCATCATTTATTTGCGCATAAATTTTCCCGAGCAGCAAACCGAGCTTGAAATTCCACAGATCATTTTGCTGTGAATTTAACCGGTTTTCAAATGCCGCTTTCAGTGATCCGATGATCTCTTTGTGATCGATGGAAGCGATATCGGCCGTTCCGCCGGCGGTGACAAATTGCCCTTGCGCTTTCCCGGAATTATTGAGCGATGTTTGCACGGCTTTAAGCTTGAGGATATCCACTCTCTCGTTTTCCCAGCTTGCCGGGACAAATGTGTGCATGGAATTTGCGGGAAATTTAAGCGGAAGTTCCGGCGCCTGTTCAGCGACGGCCATTTCATACCCGACCGATCTCCAGGTCAGGAGCGTCTCGCTCGGAGCGAAATTATAAACAAGGATGCCGGAAATTTTGATCATCTGGCTCACCAAAAGCGTCGGCTTGAATTTGGCTTTTTTGGCGGCATCTACGGAAACTTGGCGAAGCAACGGGTGGCCCGAAATCGCTGTGGCAGAAATGACATTTCCCTCTACATCTATCGTGACCTGAACGTTCACCGCGCCGCTCGCGCCTACCGCTCTTGCCGTGGGCGGATACTCCGGCATTGGTAAGGAGACCGCCGAACCGTTCACGACGCCGTTACACCCAAGAGTGCTTTCCCTTTTTTGAGCCATTGCTTGCGGGCAGACAAAGCCCAGCAAAAACAATATCGCCGCTAAAATTCTATACCTCATCATGATTTCCTCCGTTTTGTGTCTGAAATAAGCTAGACCTTTCTTGTTTAGACACCGGCAGCCGATTTTTGTTCCCGCCGATCACATGGCAGCGCTAATAAAAAGCGCATCGGTAGCGATCTTGCGGTTAATATTCACCAAAAGATCTTCCCGCACTTTTTCGATCTCGCCCAACAAACGGGTCAGTTTCTTAGCCGTAGAATTTTCCGCGCATTTGACCAGCCTGGAATGCAGATCGGCATTGACCAGCGCCTTCTTTTCCCGGCCCATTTTTAGCTGCCAGGTGTCGTGGATCAGGCTTTGCAGAATTTCCAGGCGCGGCTCGAATTCGTCCCTGGTTCTGGTATCGCCCATTTCCTCAGCCGCGCGCAGCAGCCGGGCGCGGTCGGGCGCGGCCGTTTGCGCTTCCAAAACCCCCATCATCGCTTCGCGTGACGAGCGGAAATTTTCACCGCTCATCTGAAGAGCGCGCCCCAGGCTGCCGCGGCAGATCCGCGCCGCAACGGCCGCGTCTTCGGGTGAAAACTGCTTTGTAGCCGCCAGGTAACTTTCGATCTCCTCACATGCGATGGGCTGAAAACGCATCACCTGGCAGCGCGAAACGATGGTCGCCAAAAGCGAATTATAGCGCGAGGTCAGCAGGATTATATGCGTGGTAACCGGAGGCTCTTCCAGGGTTTTCAGCAGCGCGTTGGCGGCGGACAAATTCATTTTATCGGCGTCGTCGATGACAAAAAAACGCGACTTGCCTTCATACGGGCGAAAGTTGGCTTCGCGCTCGAGCTCGCGGATCGCGCCCACGCCAATATTTCTCCCGAAAGGAATTATCAAACCCACGTCGGAGTGTTCGCTGAAAATGACCTTGTCGTATTCGTCCCTTTTCTCCGACCTGGGCAGAACGAAACGCCCCGCCCGCCGGCAGATGGCGCATTCACCGCAGCTGCCGAAACTACGGGATTCCGCGCATAAAATACTTTTCGCGATCTCAAGCGCGAACTGTTTTTTGCCCACGCCGTCAGGCCCGGCAAAAAGCAGCGCGCCCGGCAGCCTCCCGGCCGCGATGATACGCCGCAAAAATTCTTTTATCCCGGCATTTCCGATAAGCCGATCCGGCATTTATTTTTTCCCGCGGCTTTCTAAAAATTCTTTCATCACTGTCATGGTTCGCTGGTGTAGCTCCTCGGCCGGCACATTGGCCTCGATCACGCGAAACCGGCCCGGTTCAGCTTGAGCGATCGCCAGGTATCCTTTACGGGCCAGCTCGTGAAATCTCGTTTTTTCCTTATCGAGCCGGTCGCGCGTTTTGCCCGCGCTTACCCGGCGATACGTCCGCTCCAGGGCTTCCTCTACCGAGATATCATAAAACAAAGTCAGGTCGGGTTTCAGCCCCCCGGTGGCAAGTTGGATGACCTGCTCAACCAGCTCGGACGAAAAACCGCGCGCCACGCCCTGGTAAACGGCGGTCGAATCCGCATAGCGGTCGGAGATAACTACTTTTCCTTCTTTTAACGCAGGCAGGATGAGATGCTGCACATGCTGGGCGCGGTCGGCGGCAAAAAGCAGCAGTTCGGCCATCGGATCGACCTCTTCGTGCAGCTCGAGAACGGCACTGCGGACAATTTTGCCTATATTGGTATCGCCGGGTTCGAAGGTGGTGACCACTTCAAAACCTTTGCTTCGCAGAGCGTCCGCCAGCAGACGCATCTGGGTGGATTTTCCACTTCCGTCAATGCCTTCCAGTGTCAAAAAAAACCCTGTTTCAGCCATCACAAATGACCTACTCTTTTTTTGCTTCTTCGTTCTTGCGTGCCAGGGAGATGGTAGAAATGGCGTGTTTGAAGATCAATACATCCTGCGTACCATCGTCCAGCAGAACGGAGAATTTGTCGAAACTTTTAATACGTCCCGACAGGGTAGCTCCATGTAAGAGATGAACCAGCACCGACAGTTTTTCCCGTCGTGACGAGTTTAAAAACGCATCTTGTATGTTTTGAGGAGAAGCTTTATCCACGCGTCTTGGTCCTTACTTTTCTATTTTCTTGCTTGAGAGAATCTTACCATTATAACCTGTTACATAACAAGAGTTTCCTTATAAAAGATTAGCAAGATTTTATGCTAATTCGAGCGCCTCAAATAGCCTTGCTATGATCGCCGGATCGCCGCCGAAACCCTCCAGCCATATCACGCCTTTTTCGCGGCGAAACCAGGTCAATTGCCGCTTGGCGTAATGGCGCACGTCGAGCCTGGTTTGCTCGAAGGCGTCTTCCAGCGTTCTCTCACCGCGCAAAAATTCCACCGCCCGCCGGTAGCCGTGGGCCCCCAGCGCGTTGGAATCGTCCGGCACCCCCGCTTCGCGCAAATTTCTCACCTCTTCGACCAAACCGCTGTCGAAATGTTTTTTCGTGCGCCGGTCGATCTTTTCGTAAAGCTCGCCGCGCGCGGGGCTCAGCGCAAATATCCGCAGCCGCGCGGCGCATTCGGGCGGTTCTTCGCGCCGCGGCTGCAGTTCGGAAAATAATTCCCCTGTTTGAAAAAAAACTTCCAGCGCCCGCTGCACCCTCACATAATCGCGCGGGAAAAGCCGCGCGGCCGACGCGGCATCTACCCTGCGTAAAAGCTTGTGCAGGTGTTCGGCGCCTTTTTCTGCGCGGATGCTCTTTAGTTTTTCGCGCAGCCCCGGGTCCGTCTGCGGGCTCGGGAAAAAAGGCTCGCGCAGGGCGCGCAAATAGAAACCGGTTCCGCCGGCCAGTACGACAGTGCGGCCGCGCGATTCAATTTCTTCGATCTTTTTAACGGCGTCTTTCGCCCAATCAGCCGCCGTGTAATTTACCCGCGGATCGACATAATCGAGCAAATGGTGCGGCACCCCGCGGCGTTCTGCGAGCGGGACTTTCGCGGTGGCAATTTCTATCTCGCGATAGATCTGCACCGAATCGCAGTTGACGATCTCACCGCCCGTGCGCAGGGCAAGCTCGATGCCGAGCTCGCTCTTACCCGAAGCCGTCGGCCCGGCAATGGCGTAAATTGGTTTATTATTTGCCACAGAGAACACAGAGTAACACAGAGAGATTTGGGACAGGAAAGTTTTGGTTTTTAGGTCTTGGGTATTAGGTTTTCCGCTTCTGTTCTGTCTTCTGTTTCTTTCTCTGTGTTCTCTGTGCGGTCTGTGGCTAATTCATTACAAGCCGGACCAGCGCGAGCGCCACGATAGCGCCGAGCAGGATAAGAGAACCGGTGATCTGATTACGGGAGAAGCGCATTTCTATTTTGTTATTTTGACCTGTTTACCGGTTTTCCAAATCCTTTTGACGGAGGCGCTCGCGTCGCTTCCGGTCCTGAAAATCGTATGAGTCAACCCGGTCTGCAGCTTCTCGCTTCCGCTAACAGGACCTTGGGTTTAACGCCGGCCGGATAAAGCCACCCGAATAGAGACTTACCTTTTAAAAGCCATGGCGCGATCAAAAACCATTGAACAAATCCCATTACGAAAAGTACCAAAAGACTGAGATACATCCCGCCGATCGAAGCAGGGTCAATTCCCAGGAGCTTTGAGATAAAAAATCCCAACGGCACGCCGATCAAACTCATCGGAAACGAAAGAAAAAACATCGACACCGAAGCAATTCCGATAGCACTTTGAAAAATAGTTTCAGGATTGGAATAGGAAGGAAAAAAAACAGGTAACTCGAGCATCAAAACGCTTATTGCCAGCCAGGCTTGCTTGAAACTTATTTTATACATTTTATGCCTCCGGTACTGTTAGGATAGATGCCTCAAAAAAGCCGATTGTTGCACGGCCGGTACCTTTAGAAGATTTTTCCGCGTTACGTTTTGTTCGAAAAAAGCACTCTCATTGAAGCACAAAAAGGCTCCCTCGCCCCCAGTGCAAATTTTAAGAATTTAGGAGAAAAGAAAATGAAAAACAAACTCACCCTACTCGTGACAATTTTAGCGCTGCTTTTTCTGCAGTAACCTCGCGGCTGCGGCAACGACCGTTCCGCTCAACACGGGCTATGACCATTTTCCCGGCCAGGCTTACCCGGCAATGATGACTAACCCGTCCACTGTCCAGGACGATTACTGGATAACCCTGGAGGTAAACCCGGCGTTGAATCACACGTCATGGGTAGTGGCCCAAACTCCATGGGTACCGATAATGCTCTATCCAAATACGCGTTGGATCAATTCAAGAAATACGAATGTTAGTTGGCCTAATGTCAGCGTCAACTTTCCCGGGTATGCCGTTTTCCGGAAATGTTTTTGTCTGCAGCCGGGATTTCAAAGTCCAAGAATGGATTTCAAGATACGCGGTGACAATACCGTTTCGGCCTGGCTCAACAATACCACGGTGCCTAACATCCTTGTTGTTCCCACCAGTTACCCGAATCAGGCGACCGTCATCAACCGGACGACGGGTTTTCGGGTAGGGCCGAATTGTGTCTATGTTCTGCTGGAAGATTACGGAAGCTCCACGGGTTTCGACCTGGAAGGAACTATGCAGGCGATCGGATTACTGCAAACCCCTTCAAAAGGGCCGAACCAGGTTGCGTCATTTGGACAGTGCAGCTGTCCTACCGGAGGGCCAGTGCCTACAGACGGCCCCAAAACCCCCAGCTCCACGGTTATGAGACAAGCTGCTAACGACGACCAAAAAGTTGTTAACGAAATAATAAAAATTGCCGAAGAGCGCCGAAAGCAGAAAATGAGCTCTCCGGAAAAGATCAATTAATAAAGCAAATTAATCCCTGACTTTCCCAATGATCCCGGCCGTCTCTCACGAGGCCGGGATTTTCTTTGTCAAAATTATTAAAAACAAATGACGCATTTGGTAGTTTAAGACGGCGAATCAAGTGATAAAATACTGTGATACAGAGAGAGGTCTAAAAAAATGCGCACTCCTTTTATGATAAGGACGGTGGTCGCTGTAATGCTTTGCGTGATGCTGGCAACCGAAGTGTTTGCGCACCCGGGCTCCGGGATCGTGGTTGACAAAGATGGCCAGGTTTTCTTTACGGACACCGGCCGGGGCGTTTGGAAGATCGACGTGGCAGGCAGTCTCACCTACCTGCCCGCATCTCGATTTCATTGGCTGGCGATCGATGAGGCAGGGAGCTTTGCCGAATCCCAGAAAAGCTTTGGAGAGTGGTTTGAAAGAGTCACGCCGCAAGGCTTTAAACCTGTACTTATTATCTCGTCCGATTTTCCCCTGACGACGGGCAAGGACGGGAACATTTACTATGCCAACACCCGGCCCGGCCGGGCAAGGATCATTCGGAGAACGCCCGGCGGAACCGAATCGGTCCTGGCGAGCAATGAAAGCTTTCCGGGAATCAGCGATATCGCCGCCGGCCCCGACGGCTCTATCTATGTCACCGACGCCAGCCGTCCCGGCGCCACCATTATTCAAAAGATAACGACGAATGGAAAACTTTCGGTCTTTGCCGGTGCCGATATCCTCGCGAAAGGGAGAGACCGCGCCGTGGTATCCCCGCCGGAAGCCGAAGCGGGTTATTGCCGGGGACTAGCGGTCGATCTCGCGGGAACGGTGTACGTTGCCTCCACCGGTGACCGCCGCGTTATCAAGGTCACGTCAGGAGGCAGCGCAAGCACCATTTTGCAGACCCCCGCGCCCTGGTCGCCAACCGGGGTAACGGTCTTTCGCGGCGAAGTGTATGTGTTGGAGTGGCAGGATGTGCCGCTTTCTCAAACGGAAGTGCGCGAAGCCTGGATACCGCGGGTGCGAAAAATCGGGCGCGACGGAAAAGTCACGACCCTGGCAACGATCTCGCGCGAGCCCGCAACTCCGGCTGCCTCTCCGTCCGCTTCCCCGCCCGTCGCGCCTGCAACAACCGGTAATGATCCTTCGAACGGAGTTTATACCGCCGTCATGGTTGGGTTAGGACTCGCCGTGGTCGTGTTTTTGGGAGTGATGTTCGCAAATAAACTCCCCTCCTTTTCAAGGAAGGGTGGCGTTTGAGCGCCGGGGTGGTTACAGCCGTGAAGAAACAAACAATTTGGGAAACGATATGAAAGCTTCGGTATTCATCGCGACCAGTCTCGACGGTTTTATTGCCCGAGAGGACGGCGGGTTGGACTGGCTGCCGGAAGATCCTGAGCCGCACGGCTACGACGAGTTTATCGCCACGGTTGACGCCATCGTTATGGGCCGCAAGACGTTTGAGATAGTGCTGGCGTTTGGTTCCTGGCCGTTCGGAGAAAAGCCGGTGATCGTGCTCAGCTCGAACCCGTCGGAAATAGCAGCACCCGAAGGCACCGTGTGCGAAGCGATGAATGGAACCCCGCCCGAGATCGTGGAGCGGCTCGCGGAGCGCGGGTATAAACATCTTTACATCGACGGTGGCGTGACCGTCCAGGGCTTCCTCGGGGCGGGACTGATCCAGCGCCTGATCGTCACGCGCATACCCGTACTCCTCGGAAGCGGCATTCCCCTCTTCGGTCATGTTTCTCACGACGTCCGGCTCAAACACGTCGCTACCCGCTCATATCCCAGCGGCATCGTGCAAAGCGAGTATGTGATCGCTGCCTAAAAACTCCCCTCCTTTTCAAGGAGGGGTGGCGCGGCTTCCGCGACGGGGTGGTTACAGCCGCGAAGCGGCGGCATAATGATAGCCCCGGGTGAGCTTCGTTTCACCCGGGGTTAATTTGTTTACTTATAAAAGCCCGCATACTGTGAGACGCTTATTTATTCCCGATTTTTTGCAGGCACGGTATTTCTTAAAAAAATTTTTTAATTATCGTGAAAGATTCTGTCCTTTGCCTCCATTACTACTGCGAGAAGAAATATTCTTACTCCCATAAAATGATTTTTTTAATTAATCATTGTGCTGCTTTGGAGTAGAAGTCGCCTAAAAATACATCGTCAGGAGGCTATTGAACCATGATCAAAAGTTTTGTGCTATCGTCCTTATTTATCGGCTTATTAATAACCGCTGCGGCTACCTCTGCTTTCAGCCAGTGTATGAGGGTGGACGTGCCGGAAAGCATTCGGGGAGGTCTTCCAATTACAGCCCAGGTGTTCGCGGCTGATTGTGCACCGGGCTTCAATTTTCTTAATATCCAATTGACTGCACAAAGCAGCAGCCCTGTGATCACTCCTCAAGCAATTGCGGCCCTTTTCTCGTCTCAGGGCCAGGTCTCTGTGCAGTTTTCGACCACGGCGGTAAACGCCTGCACTCCGGTTACTTTAACGTTTTCCGCCCAGATCAATGGCCAAACTCAAACTGTTACCAGAACCGTCACAGTTTGCCAATTTGCATTCGATATACAGACCCGCGATGTAAGGTTACCTAACATTGTTTCCCCACCCGCGAACCAGGAGGTTCGAGTAGCTGTAACCGTAAGAAATCAAGGGGCTCAAACACTTTTTGCCAATAGTTATAGCGTTAGTTTTACTCTGGCGGAAGAGGAAAATATGAGGAATCATGTTCGCAGAAACTGCGCGTCACCCATTTCCGATCTTCAGCCTGTCAACATAAATCCACAGGTTGATATAAGACCAGGTGAAGAACGCGTTGTAGAAGGAGATTTTCGCTTTCCGCAGGGCGGTAGTTTTAATCTTAAAGCGACAGCATCGATCAGCGGCGCTGAAGATGGTCCGGATCGTAATGCCAACACATCGGCGGCCCTCGTCAATGTAACACTCCCACCACCCCTCGTCTGCGCAGTCTCGCCAACGACGGCGGTAAGGATAGGAGATACGATCACGGTCAGGGGCAATTGGTTTCGTAGATTCGGCACCAATGAAACGCCGACCGTCAGTATCGGCAATCGTCCGGCAGAGGTGGTCAACGTGATATCACCTCTTGAAATGACGGTGCGCGTTCGGGAGGTTGATTGTGCCGCCAGCGGCCAGGTAAATATAACCGTCGATAATACCTTCGGAATTACTTCATCGGCGGCCGGCCCAACCCTTGCTCCCCTGGAGATCGCCGGTTTTTCCACAGATAATTCGCCCCCGGGGCTGGCTCAAAATTTAACGATCAATCTCACGAATTTCCGCCAGAGTTGCCCCGCAACCGTTACGCTTGAGCCGTTGATCTATTCGGGTGGAAGATTGGTGTACGGCAACAGTTCTACTCTTCAAACTCTCGCTGGCGGGACAGCAAATAGTATGGTCGTTCGTGTTTTTGCAACCTCAATGTACGCCCGTATCTATATGGTATACAGGCTGAGCGTAGTAACGCCATACGGCACGGCCACTAAGAGCTTTTCTCGCGGGCCGAAGTATACATTGCCGGTACTTCAGGTTCGGCCTAACGTGGTCATAAACTAGCGATCACGCTATTTTTTCTAGCCGAATCGCTGTACCGGCCCATGAGATGCCGGATCCGACGTCATTTCGTGGACAGTATTAACGCCTGGGATAATCCGAAAAATTCCCGGCATGAACCAAAAGATAAAAAAGGAGAATAAATTTATGGCAAGACCAGCATACGTATTACTTCGGGATATTGGCACAGTTGAGATAGCACACAGCATCGATCTCGGGACCGCTGCCGGCGTGCCGTCAACTCCGACAGCTCAAGCCAGCGACCTGGAAAGATTGATCTTTAATGGTTATGAGGCGGTACGGGAAATTGTGCTGGAAGGCGGCAAAGTTCTTGTGGTTTTGGAAAGGCCTTAATAGCTCTTACCTCATCCTCAATAAGCCTTTGTCAGATCGACACCAGTGTAATAGTGCTTGACGATCTGATCGTACTTTTGCCCCATTTTGGCGAGGCCGTAAGCGCCGTACTGGCACATGCCGACGCCGTGGCCCCAGCCGCGGCCGGTAAAGCTGTAGCTGACCGCGCGGTTGCCTTCGTAGCGCTTGTTCATCACGAAAAGCTGTTCATTGAGGCGCAGGGCTGAGCGGATCTTGCCGCCCTTTAAATGAAACACGCCGTTCGTCCCGACGATCTCAAGATCGGTAGCGCGGCGAGAGTAGCCTTTTTTTGCGATGCGCACGTCGATCAGCGTGCCGATGCCGCGCACATAGCGCGACAGGCGCGCCTGCACCGCCGAAGCCGAAAGCGTCTTGTTCCAGAGCGTGAAGCTCGACATGCGCTCGGCCGTGGTGGTCGTCGTGGTGGGTTTGATCTCGAGATAATCGACCTCGCCCGTCATTCCGGTGTGATAACTCACCGTCTCCCCGCCGATCAGCGCCGCTTCTTTTACCTGGTAAAAATAATCTCCGAACTGGCGAAAGAGATACACGTCCGGGCGGACCGCGAGCTGCTTTTCCGTCTTGCCGGATTTCAGCACGAGCTTGCCGTCGACGCTCGATTTGGTGACAGCCGTTTGCAGCGCGGGCATCCATTTTTTCTTTTCCAATATCTGCAGAACGAGCCGGAGCATTTTGACGCGGGAAAAAGGCTTGCCCGGCCTTAAGGTCAGGTCGGGATAAAGCGAGATCCAGCCGTCGCGCAAGAGCAGCGCCACGTTGGCGCGCGCTTCGCGCGGCAGATCGCCGGCGTCAAGAAACGCAAGCTGGTAATTTATGTCGGAATCGCTAAGGAGCGTGTCGGCGTAGGAATCGGCGTAGATAAACCCCGCGAGTATCCGCGCCAGCTCCGCGGGACGGGCGGAATCGGGAGTGACCGCCGGCGTCGGTTTGCCGAAACGCAGCGCCAGCTGACCCATCCAGTTGCTCAATTCGCTCTGGGTGGGCTGCGCTTCAAACCACTCGTCGGAAAAGCGCGGGGTCGCCATCGAAAACCCGTTCACGCTTAAGCTGGCTGCCTGGCGCACCAGTTCCAGGTAACCTTCCTCGCGGATGCGCGAAAGCTCGCGCGAGCTTTTCACCATGAACGGATCGAACTGCCGGCGCCCTTCGAGCGAGCACTCGACGCCGCGCAGGTAGGGTTCGGCAACTTCGAAAATATTCTCGGAATTTTCAGTGCGCCCGCCGCAAGTTGAAGTATAGTAAGCAGTTATTGGCTTGCCGCGATAGGTGGCGACGATCCCGCGGGTTTCCATAACGGCGCGCGTGCCCATCTGCGATTCGGAAGAATAACCGCGATAAACCTGCGAGCGCGTGGTCGGCAGCAGGTCAAAACCCTGCTTGCCGAATTGGTTGATGTTTGCGATGGCGTATGTGCGCGCCGCCACGGCCTGCGCTTTTTGCGCTTCGATCGCGGGCAGGCCGAGCTCGTTAGGCACCACGCCGCGCAGGTAATCTTCCATCGAAACGACATTGACCACGGTCAGGCTGCCGCGGTCGTTCACAAAAACTTCGATGCGCCCGCGATAAGCTTTGCCGTTCATTTTTACCGGTGTCACGCGCTCGTTAACGGAGCCGAACGCCACCGGCTTGAGCGAAGAAAATTTCGAAGGCATGCTTGCGCCGGACACGACGACTTCCCTGAGGCTGGGATCGATCGGGGGTTGAACGAGGTCCGTCATCACGGTATTTTTTACTCCGCCCGTGGGCGCCGCCGCGCCGGCGGGTTTGGGCACGACCAAACTTCTGACGCGCGTGTTCGAATTCGTTTTCAACTGCTGGGTCAGGGCAACCGCGTCCTGCGAAGGAGTAGTGACTTTCTGCGTCACCATCTCGGCCTCGTCAAAACCTTTGTCGCTCAAAAATTCTTTATAAGCGGCGGCTTCCTCGATGGTTTCTTTTGTCTCTCCGATACGGACGCGCCAGGTGTTCGGTTTATCGCCGTATGAAACTTCCGCTTTCTCGCCGGTGGCTTCGCGCGCGTCTTTGGCCAGCTGGTCAGCTTCTTCCTTTGTGGCGATATCACGGATTTCAAAATTGTAATATTCCACCACCGGCGGCTGGTAAGAACGCGCCGAAACGGTGACCTTTGCAGTTTGCAAAAACTTCGGCTGCTCGCCGGGCTGACGGAAACCAGCTGAGCATCAGCGGTCGTGATCGTCACCGAACCGGCGCTTGTCGCCAGGCCGATGCGGATCAGGGGTTCTTCCTTTAAAGGAAGAACCCCCGTCGGCCCGAATGCGGAAATTGTTGTGATCGAAATAAATAAGACGGATAGAAGAGATAATGCCCTCAGGTTCATAGCTTTCTTATGATAACAAATTTTCTTTAGTTCAGAGTTACGCGTTTACGCGTGATCACGCCTGAAGGCGTAACTCTGAACATTACTCTTCCAACGCGTTGAAAATAAAGGGGAAAGTCGCCCAGGTCTGCCCGCGGTGCTGCGGGCGAAAAGCAAACATCACGATGCGCCCTCTGCCATACTCGGCTTCGGCCAGCGCGGTTTTGCCCTGCAAATATTTTTCGCCGAGCAGCCAGCCGGAAAGCAGCACGTCCTTCTTCACATAGGTTGCGATGTTTTTTACTTTCGTTGTATCGGTGATCTCAAACGCGGCGCTGTTGATAAAATACGCCGGAACGTTCCCGCTAAACCCTTTGGCGAGCGGCTGCGTTTTGTCTACATCTAAATTTACGATCGAGCCCGGGCAGTAAAATTCACTGCGTTTCAAGCCGGACAGCACATTTTTGACCGGCAGCTTTAACCTGTTTAATAAGCATCTCGCAGGAATCGTCGAAGCAGATCAATTTCCCGCCCTCGTCGGCAAATTTTTTCAGGGTTTCCACGCCCTGCCCGCCGATGCCCCCCGTGTATTCCTCAGGGTAGTCATTTTTTCTCAGGCCGTTTATGATCTCGTTTTCAGATTGCGAAGGCAGCACCAGCACATCAATTTTTGTTTTCAGATCGCCGCTTTTCAGATCGGCGTCTCGAACGGAGGTGTAAGGTATTTGAAAATTATCAAAAACAAATCGCGTCCAGCCTTCGTCCATCGAGGGCGCCCAGCCTTTGTAGATGCCGGTCCTCAGTTGCTTTTTCAGCGGGTAGGGCAATTTGGCAAAGGCTTCGGCGTTCGGCTGTAGATTCAGATCGCGGCGCACCCTGTTGATGTCGGTCATTTTTTCCAGCTGCCGCGCGCTGTGCGGAAATTCGATGATCTGCGTAATGGGGTAAGTTTCCACGCCCATCTGCAGCGGCAGCGTCCAGCCCGCCACATCGTAGGGCACTTCGGCCTCGCCGTTGGCATTTAGGCGGTGCGGGTACACTTGCTTGTCGAACAACGCCACCACATTATCGCGCTGCGGCTGGTCGGTAAAGATCATGTAACTGCCCAGCGGAAACTCGACGTGCCGCTCGCCGCTTCCCGACACCGAGGTTTTCAGATCGCGGTTCATCTTGTAAACCTCGATCCCCTGCCAGAGCAAAATTTCGATAAAGCGCGCGACCTTTTCCTGCTCCGGCTGGCCCGCCATTATCAGGTAGGCTATCGGCTGCTCGGGGTTGGCGCCGACCTGCGAGGCGGCGCGGTTCAGCTCGGCAAAATTCCTCAGATAATTTGCGCGAAATTTCGCCGCCATGGTCAGGACCGATCGGCTGGCGATCGTTTCCATCTCAGCGATCTCGCGCGGCCCCCAGTAAGCAGGCTGCCAGGGCTGCGGGTGGCTGGTCATGCTTTCGAGCGGCGAATTCAGGCCGCGCGCCGGGCGTGTCGCGCGCATCCGCTCGTCGGTGACGCGCACGGGCGTCATCAGATTGGCGCTGGCGGCCTCAGACAGTATGCCGATGGAATTGTGAAAATACGGGGCGGAGCGAAACCCGCCGTGCCACCAGGTGTCAAACGTCGTATTGGTCGCCACGCCGGCGAATTTTGCCGCCTGCAGATCGGCCGCCATCCGGTAGCCGATGGCGCCCAGCTCGCGCAGGATCAGCGGCGGGATATTCGGATTGGGCGGGTCGTAAAATGGCGGAATCACCATCCGCGCGCCGTTTTGCCCCATCTGGTGAATGTCATAGACCACGTGCGGAAACCATTCCTGCCAAAAGAGTTTGGTCACCATCCGCGTCTCCGGCAGGTTCATCATAAACCAGTCGCGGTTGTTGTCGTGCCCGGCGTAATGATGATAAAGTTCGGGCGGGTTCGAGCCCTCGTAAAAGGTGGCGAGCGTTTTGCGGTACCAGTCCGCCACGATGTCGATGCCGTCCGGGTTGGCCGAAGGGAGCAGTATCAGGACGGTGTTATTAAGGATTTCCAGCGTTTCATCGTCCCTGGCGGAAGCGAGCTCGTAGGCAAAGTTCATCGACATCTGCGAGGCGACGATCTCGGTGGAGTGAATGGAACAGGAAATAGCGACGACGGTTTTGCCTTTGGCAACCAGAGAGTCGAGTTCCGTTTTGTCTTTTATCTTGCGCGGGTCGGCGAGCTTTTGATTTATTTGCTTTAACGAATCAAGCTCGCGAATATTTTGCTCAGAGCTGATAAAAACGGCGAGGAAGGGCTTTTTCAGGGTAGTCTCGCCCAGCGTCCGGACCGAGACGCGGTTGCTCGCGGAGTCAAGCTTGTGAAAGTAGCCGGTGATCTGCGTCCAATCGGCGATGGTCTTGTCTTCGGTCGGCTGAAAACCCAGCACGGAGCGCGGGCTCGGGATGTCGCGGGGTTTGTCTTCGGCCTTTTTTTGCCCGTACACTTTGTAAGCTGTAAAAGCCGGCAGACAAAAGCACAAAATAATAATCGATAAGCGAATAAAATGGCTGATCATGAAGAAAACCTGTTCCCGGATTTGCCCGAATTGGTTGATAAAAACGCGAAGATCGTTTTTTCCGCTCAACAGTCTAACATAACGGGGCGGTCAAAGCTGGCCGGAAAGCTGCTTTACTGGTGGTGCTGGCTGGTCGTCGGTACGATGCTTTTGTTCATCGCGCTGCCGCTGTTGATCATCGCGCGGTTGATAAACCGCCCTTACATGCTCTATCCCTGGGCGCATTGGGGAGGAGACCTCTGGCTGAAGGCATGCGGGGCGGACGTAGTGGTAAAAGGTTTGGAAAACCTGGAGCCGGGCAAATCTTACGTGCTGATCTCAAACCACCGCTCGTACCTCGACACGGCCATTTTGTTTATCTGCACCGGCCGAAATATCGGGCTGGTGGCAAAGAAAGAACTGCTCAAAGTTCCCGTCCTCGGGTACGGCATGGGCTTTGTGAACGTGCTGGCGATCGACCGCTCAAACCCGCAGCGCGCCATCGACACCATCGACCGGGCCCGCAATGTCCTGGAGAAAGGGTTTTCCTTCGGCGTTTTTGCCGAGGGGACGCGGGCGATGCCCGGCGAGCTTTTGCCCTTCAAAAAAGGGGCGTTTCACCTGGCGATCCAGACCGAAGCGCCGATAATTCCCGTCGCCATCAAACACACCGACCGGATGATGGGCAAAAAAACCGGCCTGGCCTTTCCCGGACTCGTTGAAGTGGTGCTGTTTCCGGCGGTGGAAACAAAGGGGCTTTCCACTGAAACCGATCTGAAAGCCTTGCTGAATAATGTGCGGGGCACGATCGCCCGGGAACTGGCAAAGGATTAGACCGCCTTTAACCACTGACCCGCTTTTTATGGATTACTGAAATTGCTCTTTGTGATAAGCTTATTATTCGCACTTGCCAAGATGGTTTTTAGTTATTTATATTCTCAATACAAAGGTTGAAAATTATTTCCTGATTCGTAAATAAGTTACCGGGGATCGGTAGTTTTGGGTTTCCGGCAAGAAGATGTGCCGCTATTTTGCGAATTATATTACTTTAATTTAAGACTATGACGACAGAACACACATCCAGACAGGAACCCTATTTATCGATGGGCAGGCAGGGTACCTGGAACATTTTTGCTCAGGAAAACCGCGGCATTCTCTTCGATATTTTTATCTTTGCGATCAATCTCGCGCTGATGCCTTTTCTCACCCGGGCTTTTGTAGATCTGGAACGCACCGCCGCCGGCGGCCAGCGCCTGGTGCAATTTTTCTTATTTCTCTTCTTTGTCGTGATTTTTGTTTTTCAGCCGCTGGGAGCGGCCTTTAAACGCTGGGATTTTCACCAGCGCCGGCGCGGGGGACGCAGGAAAAAGAAAAACGCCGACGGGTTTATCTTTTCAATAGCGGACGACGGCATTTGGAGCCTGTTGTTCAACCCGATAGTTTATTTCCTCTCGCTGCTCTTTATTTCGATCATCATCATCAGGAACCTGAGTTTTTCGGTCACCGATAAATACATCAGCGACGACGATCCTTATTTTATCGTTTATTTTTTGCTGGGTTTTCTATTAAGCGTGGTGCATTCCATCGCGGCCTTCAAATATTTTCTCTCTCCTAAAAAGGAGCCTAAGAAAAAGATATTTGCCAAACCTTACTCCGAAACGATCGGCGACGTCCTGTTGTTTATTAATATCTTCATGTTCCAGATACTGTGGAATGTGGTGGGGGAACAGATCAGAGGCAATCAGTCCGGCGATCTGGGCGGGTTGGCGCTCAAAGTTTTTTTCATCCTCGGCGTGGGACTGCTGATGTATTACCCGGCGCGGATATTTTATGCCGCGGAAGATCTTAAAAAACCCCTGGCGTGGTTCACCATACTGCTGGTCCAGCTGCCGCTGATCATTCGCGTTTTTCTCATTTAAACGAATGGCCGGGAGCCGGGAAAACAAAGCCGGTAGATCGCCTGCTGCACTCAAAAACCTCTTTGCCGAAACTAACCGCGGCATGCTTTTCGATATTCTGATCTTCCTGGCAAACGTCTTTCTGATGCGTTTGCTGGCGGGGAATTTCGTCGAGCTGGCGCGCCAGGCCAACAACGGCGATCGCCTAGCCGGGTTCGCGATGTTTCTTTTCTGCCTCGGGATATTTATCCTGCCCCCGCTCGGCGCCGTTTTAAAACGCCCGCATTTCCACCGCCGGTTAAAAGCTGCAGGAAAGGCCGCCCCGGGCGGGGAAACTTTTTTCACCGGCTGCCTGTTTAACCCGATCTTTTATTTCAGCCTGAACCTGGTGATCGTTTCCTTCCTCATTGTATTTATCCAGGCTCTTTTGAATAACGGTAAGGAACCGGCTGAGCCGGTTTTCGTTTCAGTGGTGATCGCCAGTTTTGTTTTTACCGTAATTCAAACCTTCCTGATCTACCGTTACTTTTCCCCGCCGAAAAAGGAAACAAGATGGGCGTTCCTGCGCGACCCGCGTTCAGAGCTCGCCGGCGATCTTTGTATCTTTTTGAATATGCTGATGTTTCAGATGGTGTGGAATATTTTTGGACAGATGGATATAGGGCCGGTTTCCGGCGTCGAAGACTTTTTGGGCAGGCTTTTTCTGCTCGTGTTTCTCGCTTTGCTGATCTATTTTCCGCCGCGGATATTCTTCCTGGCGGAAGATATACGACGCCCGGCCGTCTGGTTCACTATCCTGCTGGCCAATTCGCCGGTTATCTTCCGGGTGCTGTTCGGATCAAGTATTAATTATTTACAGAATTAAAAACGCCTTGCCGATAACTTCTTTGCCTCGCCTCTGTTAAATTGCCACTAGCTTTAGCTAGTGGATAAGGAGATTCAATTCTGGCAGGCTTTAGCCCAAATAAGAGATTCGGCTGAAGCCGGTCACAAATTAGCGCCCGCAACCACTAGCTGAAGCTAGTGGCAATTTATGGTTTCTTTGGTGTCGGGCTTGGCGTCGGGCTCGGCTTCGGGTCTTCTTCGATATCGTCGTCCAGGAGCTTGACCGTGGCCGAAGACGGTTTGTAATCGGTATAGCGGATGCGCACCCTCATTCTGACCGGGCGGCCGTCAAAATCCAGTTCGTCGTTAGATGTGGCAAATGTCGGGAACCAGTATTTTCCGCCGATATTCTCGCGCCAGGTTTCAACGACCGGGTATTTGGCGGTTTTCGTTTCCGGCAGGCCTTTGCCTTTTGATTTGACGATCTGCAGATCGCGGTCGTCCACCCACACCCGGCCTTTGAAAAGCCGGAGTTTTGTTTTTTTCGGATCGGGCACCACTTTCGGCGCAACATCGAAAACATAGAGATCGAGCTCGTCGATCTTTTGTTTTCCCACCAGCGTGAAGTCGTATTGCGAGACGTATTGCGGTTCGAGAGCGTAAGCGTTAATGCCGCCCAGATCTTCAATGTCTTCGGACCCGACGGAGACCTCGGTCAGCGTCGACATCGGGAAAAATAATATTTTTTCGTACTTTACGCCCTTATCGTCAAAGGTAAAAAGCGAGGTGCGGTGATATTCGCCGGTTATCTGCCCGGCGCCGAATCCCAAGGTTTGAATGAGCGCGTCGCGCTTAAATGAGTAATTATTCAGAGCCGCCCGGAAAATGGTCTCTTTTTCGGCGAAAGCCTTGATTATCTTGTCAATTTCCGCGGGAGTGAGGTTGACCTTGGTAATTTGGTCCTCGGCCTGGGCAAAAGAAGCGATCGCGAGGGCGGCGAGGAGACAAGCTGCGACTAAAAAAATTTTCATTTTGAACATCATGAATTTAGCTTTTACCAGGAAAGCGGCCGTTTTGCCGTAATTATTCATTTTTAATTCTTCATTTTTAATTATTTAGCAGTTACTGAAAAATAATTAACAATTGAGAATTAATAATTAACAATTCGGACGAGCGTTTCTGAATAATTTCAAATTAATCTCTCCTAACTTCATCACATAGATGCTCAAACAGGCGTTTTGGTTCACCGTTTAGTCGATAAATTCGACTTCCACCCTGTTCGGAATGATGCCTTTTTCGTAACCTTCCTGCAGCAAAAGTTTTACCCCGGCGCGCCCGCGCTCGCCGTAATCGAGCGTCATATTATTGACCCACATCGCCACAAAGCGGTCCGCCATGCCGGGTTCCATATCGCGCGCAAACTGCATCGCGTAGGCCAGCGCGTCTTCGCGGTTATCCAGCGAATATTGAATGCTTTCCTTCAGGCAGCGCGAAACGTGCTGCATCAGCTCCTGGCCCAGGTCGCGCCTGATGGCGTTTCCGCCCATCGGCAGCGGCAAACCGGTTTTTTCGAACCACCACTCGCCGAGGTCTAACACCTTGTCCAGCCCGAGCTGCTTGTAAAAAAGCTGTCCCTCATGGATCAGCAGCCCGGCATCGACGCTGCCTTCGAGCACGGCGTCGATGATCTCGTCAAAAGGAAGCACCTGGTATTTAAACTCCGAGTTGTAAAGCCGTAGCGCGAGAAACGCGCTGGTCAGTTCGCCCGGGACGGCGATCGTCATTTTGCCGATGTCGGATGCCGCGCGCGGTTCTTTGGAAACCACTATGGGCCCGTACTTGTCGCCGATGCTGGCACCGTGGGGCAGCAGCGCATATTTATCGGAAATGTAGGCGTAGGCGTGAAAGCTGATGGCGGTGACGTCGTATACGCCCTCTTTCGCCTTTTCATTGAGCGTTTGAATATCGGTCAAAGTATGTTCGAATTTTAAACCGCCGGTGTCCAGCTTGTTCGTGGCCAGCCCGTAGAACATAAAAGCGTCGTCGGAATCGGGCGAATGCGCCAGCGTGATCGTATTTTTTTCCATTTTTGGTTTCATATTAAAACTGTCCGTAAAAAACTTTTGTGTCGTAAAGAATCGTTATTTTACCGCTTTCCTGGTATTTAGTAAAAAGCTCTTCTAACGCTTCCATCATCGCTTCGTGGCGGCCTTCGCCCGCCGCGGGCATGTAAGAAGAAGAAAGCACCCGGCCTTTTAATCCTTCAAGATCCAATGTTTGCTCGTTGGGAAAGATCTCAAGCCAAAATTCCTTTGGAAAAAATTCCCTCAGGTCTTTTTTGCCGATATTTTCGTGGCGCACTTGCGTGTAGTCGTTGGCAAATTCGAGCAGAAACTGCTCGTATTCGCGCAGGAATGGCGTAGTGTCCGTTTGACGTTCGTTCCAGATCAGGACGACATAACCTTCAGGCCGCAGAATGCGCTGAAATTCCGCACGCGTCTCTTCAGGCTCGAACCAGTGAAACGATTGCGCGGCCACGATGAGGTCAACTGAACATTCCGGCAATCCGGTGTTTGTCGAGGTGCCGTCGACGCTCTTAAAGGCTGGAAGATCTTTCAGAAATTCTTCGGCCGCTTCGCGCATCGCGCGGTTCGGCTCGACGCCGCACACCGTGTTACCGTTTTTCAGAAAAAACCGCGCCGAAATGCCGGTGCCAGAACCGATGTCGGCGATCACACTGGTCCTGCTCAAGCCGATCTTTTCGGTCAAAAATGCAAGAATTTCTTTAGGATAATCCGGGCGGTATTTGACGTAGTTTTCTACGCGGTTCGAAAATCTTTCTACGGTATTTGTCATGCGGCCCGCTTAATCTCCCGAAATGAATGCGGTCATCTTCCATTTGCCTTTTATTTTTTCAAAACATGCGCGATGATCTATCGGGCTGCGGGCATATTCGGCTTTTACAAAACCTTTTTTGCCTCCCAGTGTTTCCACATAATGCCACTTATAGAAGCCCGCTCTTTCTCCGTCTTCTATCGAAATTTTCACCTGGACAATATTATAAGAAAGCACGGCTACAACCGGGGCTTTGAAGTTCGGTTCCCGGCGAAGATTTACGTTCTTTCCAAATATGACGTTGTGGTCAAAGGCGCTGAGATCGTCCGGAAAAGATATGAAAGTCTACGGAGCGTAAAATGAAGTTGTGCCTTCCTCTTTTACAAACCTTCCGCCATTGGTTATCACCGGCAAAAAAGTTTCCCAAAACTCGCTTTTGGGATCGTCGATCTTCCACCATTCCTTGAACTCTTCGATGCCGTCATCACCGCCGAAACCGTTCTTAATATTTTTATCGACGATGCTTAAAATATATTTCAGGATCTTTCTTTTTCGCCGCCGCGATGAGTTTTGTCCTGAAAGCGAGGAAAGAAAGATCTTTTTTTGCCTCATCCACCGCCTTTACATAACGCTCCTGCGTGTACGAAACAACAGGAAGCGTGATGAACACGAGTAAAAGCAGGAAAATAATTTTTTTGAATGGCATATCAATCGGTTGACGGGTTTTCCTCGCCGGTCCACTGCGTGTTTTTCGGGTGCGGTATCTCGAACTGGTCGAGAATGCGATAGACCAGGTGATCGACCAGCTCCGCGATGGATTGCGGCTTGTGGTAAAACCCGGGGCTGGCGGGCAAGATGCGCGCTCCGGCGCGGGCCAGCCGCAGCATATTCTCCAGATGGATCGCGTTATAAGGCGTTTCGCGCGGAACCAGCACCAGTTTGCGGCCTTCCTTTAAGGTGACGTCGGCCGCGCGGTGGATCAGGTTCGTGCCGGCGCCGGAAGCGACCGCGCCCAGCGTCCCCATCGAACACGGCACGACGATCATTCCCGCCTGCGGGTGCGAGCCGGAGGAAGGTTTCGCCGCCATGTTGTCCAGCCGCCAGGGGCGGACCAGCTTTGAATCTTCGCTCAAACCCAGCCACTCGTTTATTTTTTTCCCGTCGGCGTTCTTTTAAATTCGCGCCCAGCTCGACCTGCGCCACCGTCACGGCGGAATCCGACAATATCAGATTTACGCACTCGACCGCGCCGCTTTCGGCTATCAACTGCAGCGCCCGGTAAGCATAAATACTGCCCGAGGCCCCCGTAATGGCTAGAGTAATTTCCATCTTCGCAAAGTTAAATTATAGCAGAAGATGTCAGATGTTAGAGGCTGGAGTGCCCGCTGTTGCGGCTTTGCCGCTTGATGTGCGGAAAAGCTTCGCTTTTCCGAAAACCGGTATCGAATCTTAGCGGCTGCGCCGCCGCTTTCTCAACCAGATCGGCGGCATAGCCGCGCGGAAGCCAAGGAAGCCCGGACGGAAAAGCGGAGCTTTTCCACAAATCGACGGGCGAAGCCCGCTAAAAAAACAAAACTTGATTTGTTTAGAGGCGGTCTCTGACCGCCGTATAAAATTCTTATGGCGGTCAGAGACCCCCTCTAAACGGTTTGTAGTGATTTGAGCCGCGGTTGTTACCTGCACCCGCCGCAATCCTGCTTTGGGTGGTAGCCGTTGTATGCCCTCAACTCGCGCTGGTATCCCTCGAGGATGTTCAGAATAAAACGGATGTCACCGTCTTCCATGTTCGGGTAGCGCCCGTAAGCGGCGGAGATCGCGCTGCCCAGAAAGCCCTCGGCTTGAACGAAATTACGCCGGTGGGCGGATTCCCGCATATCGAAAAGTGCCTGCGCAAGCTCCGCGATCGTGTAATTTTTCTTGACCTCGACATCCGAGAGAATATCGCACGAATCCGCTTCGGCCGGGGGCAGTCGTAATTCCTGTACCTCGTCGACCATGCGGCGGCCCTTGACGTCGAAATACGTCAGGCGGACCTTTACAGGCATGGAACTCCTGACGGAATCCGCGCGGAACTTCGCGAGCACGACGCCGGTCAGGCCGTTGTTCATGTCGTCAAGGGGTATCGATACGGTGCCATTGCCATAGCGCGGCGCGTAGCCGTAGATCTTTTCGAGCCTCATTCCGGCGCCGTAATCGATCCTTAGCTCCACTCTTTTTGCGACCGAGGATACAAGGCTCTGGACCTCGTTGACAAAGACCTTGTCGATGTCCTGGTAGTCTGAGATAAAGTGGTAGAGCCCGCGGCCGGATCTGGCCAGCGAGCGAAGAAGGTCGTTGTTCAGATCGAGCCCGACGCCGATGGTCGAAAGGTCGATACCTTTTTCGTTATAAGCCCGGGAATCGGACGCGATGCGGCCCGGCTCGACCACGCCGACATTGGCAATGCCGTCGGTCAGCAGGATGACGCGGTTGGTCACATCCTTGCGGAAATTCCTTTTCGCCTCAGCGTATCCAAGCATCAACCCGCCGTGGATATTGGTCGACCCGCCCGGCTCGATGCAATCTATCGCCCGCCTTAAGGCGTAGCCGTCCCCGATCCGGTTGGCGGGGTATAAAACCTGCGCGGTAGTGTCGAACGTAACTATCGATACAATGTCCTCGGAACGCAGCTTGCCCACCATCGCCTGCAGCGAGGCCTTTACGCGCGACATCTTGTCGCTATCGGCCATTGAACCGCTTTTATCGATAACGAGCACCAGGTTGAGCGGCCGTAGGTCAGTGCGCTCGTTTACCTCGGCGGTGGAATAGCCGATCTGCAGCACCGCCTCGCGCTGGACGCGGGATATCTCGGCGTTGCCCCAGCGGGTATCCAGCGCCACGGACACACCCGATTTTGGCAGAGGCAGGCGGTGTTTATGATAGTTGATAAATTCTTCGACGACGACGTCGTCCGGCACCCTGAATATAGGCGTGGACGGCGTGTAATATCCGGGATTAGACGGCGGCGGGTAATAGGTGGCGCCCGGCGCGGCCGGCGGGTACACAGTTGCGTTGACGATGGCGCGGCCCCTCGAGACCGAGGCGTCAGAGGTCCCCTGCTGCGCGGCGGTATTCAGCGTCAAACATAAACCTAAGCCGCAAAGAATGAGAACCTTTTCGTAGAAACGACAGACTTTCATCACTTTCTCCTTATTTTGTTGTGATCTGGAAATTATCCGAGGAGAGATAAACCTTGCTCTTAACGTCAAAGATTCGCGGGGAGGGGTTTAAGTTGCTTGAGGCGGGAAAGATTTTTCGTCTGTTGTAGCGCAGCCGTCTCGGCGGCTGTGGCGTGGGCTCCCCACCCGCGCTTTCTTATCAACTGACGGCGGGACGGCGTCAGGACAGCCAGCGAGACGCTGGCGTTACGTTGAGTTCTTGCATTTCTGATGCTAACGTCATTATCATGATCTGCGCTTTCCCGGACATACTTTTCACCGGTTTGGTGAATCAAAGGGATGCCCAAGTGATTTATGAAGAAAAACATTTTTTTCATCTTTGCCCTGCTGATTTTGACTTCCCCGCTCGTTTCGGCGCAGACTGTCGCGCCTGCTGCCGCGCCGAAAGAGAAACGCCCGATCATCTTTGTCCCCGGTATTCTGGGTTCCCGGCTGGTCAACAGCGACACCGGCGAAAGTGTCTGGATAAAACTTAGCCGCTCAAAAGACGATGACCTGCGGCTGCCGATAACTTCGACGAATCTGTCAGCCAACCGCGACAAGCTCGTCGCCAACCAGATAGTAGAAAAGATCAAGATACTAAAATATTTCCCGAAGATATCGATCTACCAGGGAATGATCGATTTTTTCGGAAAAGCGGGCTACAAGCGCGGCGATTGGGACAATCCGCACCTGGACGGCGCGCTCGGCGACCGCGACACCTATTATCTTTTCGCCTACGATTGGCGGCGCGATAATGTGGAAAGCGCGCAAAAACTGATCCAGCAAATGGATAAATTGCGGGCCAAGCTGGGCAAGCCGGACCTGAAATTCGACATTGTGGCGCATTCGATGGGCGGGTTGGTCGCGCGCTACGCGGCGATGTACGGCCGCGCCGATCTGACGGACGCTCCGAAACCGAACTGGGAAGGGGCAAAATATTTCAACAAGGTATTCCTCTTCGGCACGCCGAATGACGGGGCGATGCTGGCTCTCGATACTCTTTTAAATGGTTATTCCGTGCCCACCTTTGCCGGCAGAACTCACTTCGGGGTTTTGAATAAGGAAGTGGCGTTTACTTCGCCCGCGGCTTATCAACTGATCCCCCACGGGGCAGCGCTGCGTTTTTATGACGAAGATCTAAAGCCGATGCAGATCGATATCTACGATCCCCAAACGTGGAAAACTTATAAATGGTCCGCCGCCTATGACCAGGCGTATTTGTCAACGCTCTCAAAAAGTAATGCTCTGCAGGTGGAAAAATATTTCCTGGCGGTGCTTAACCGCGCTAAAAAATTCCATACGGCGCTGAACGCCCTGAATACCCCGCCGCCCGCTACGCTCAATTTTTTCGGCTACGGGAGCGACTGCAAAATGACGCTGGACGGCGCGGTCATTTACCGCGAAAAAGACGGTACCGAATGGAAAACCCTTACCAAAGGCGATTCCTTCCGCAACTCGAAAGGCGAAAAAGTCGACGACAAGAAGGTCAAGGAAGTCATCTATTCGCCCGGCGACGGTGCGGTCACCAGGCGCTCGCTGATCGCGGAAGTACTCTCTTTGCCGGGCAAGATAACCAATTTGATACCGGGTTTAGCGTCGCCGTTCATGACCTGCGCGGACCACGGTTCACTGCTGGACAATAAAACGATGCAGGATACTTTTTTGCAGGAAGTACTCAAGGATTGATCAGCCCTAAGGATTGATCAGGACGTAAAGCCGGTCGGCCCAGTCTGATTTATTGTTGCGCAATATCTGGTACTGCACTTCCGCCTGGTCGCGGTCGCCCTGTTTCAGGTAGGCGCGCCCCAGGTTGTAGCGGGCTTTATCGAAATCGGGCTCGTTGCCCAGCGCGTTGTTAAAGGCGTCGATGCTTTCGCTCAGTTTCCCCAGCTCCAGGTAACATTCACCCAAATAATTAAATGTCTTGGCTTCCGGTTTATAGTTCCTCAACTGCTCGAAAGCCCAGAGCGCTTCGCTGTAGCGTTTGAGCTTGAAGTACGCCTGTCCCAAACGGTCGAAGGCGCTGGTGTGGTCGGGCTTGAGCGCCACGGCCCGTTTGTAGGCGAGGATCTCTTCTTCCGTCCGGTTCAGTTTGTTAAAGGTCAGTCCCAGGGCATACTGCGTATCGGGATTGTCGGGTTCTATCCTGACCGCGTTGCGATAGGCTTCGGCGGCGTCCTTGTACTGCCCCAGCGCAAATGAAGAAGCGCCGATGTTGACATAAGTTTCCGCCCAATCGGGACGCAGCCGCGCCGCCTGCCGCGAAGCCTTCAGTGCTTCCGTATGCCGCCCCAGCATCCCGTAGCAAAATCCCGCCTGGTACCAGGCTTCGGCGTAATCGGGGTCGGCCTCGGCCGCTCTTTCAAAAAACGCTATCGCCCTTTGGTAATCGTCGCGCGCGAGCACGCCCAATCCCTGCGAATATAATTTTTCCGCGCTGCTTCGCTTGCTGCGCTTGGCCTCGGAGTTAAGCGAGGAAAAACTTTGCAATGGTCCCATCTTGAGCTGCGAGATGCGCTCCGAGGGAACGGCGAAATTCAGGCTCTGTCCTTCGGCCGCCTGCAGGGTGGCGACGCCCACCACCTGCCCTTTCATATTCACCACCGGCGAGCCGCTCGAGCCGGGCGAGATCGGCGCGGTGATCTGAATGATCTTGCCGTAGCCGGGAATTTCGCGCACGGCCGAGACGATGCCGTTTGAAACCGAGCCTTCCAGACCGTAAGGATTTCCGATCACCACGATGCTTTCGCCTTCGAGCGGGGTGGTCTTATCGATCAAAAGCGGGGTGACGTGTTCCTTGGGCACATCGACCAGCAGCACCGCCAGGTCGCCCTCGCCGTCCACGGCCAGCACTCCTTTTACCGGGTAGCGTTTCTCGTTTATCAGGCTGATCTCAACGCGCTGGGCGTTTTCTATCACGTGGCGGTTGGTGATGACCTTGTCCGCCGCGATAAAAAATCCGCTGCCGCGCGCCAGTCTTTCGCCGCGCGCCGAGAAGGTCTCGATCGCCACGGCGGACGGTTTGATGCGCTTGACCAGCTCCGGCAGCAGTTCCTGCGCGCTGACACCGGCGCAGCAAAATGCCGAAATGACCAAAACCATTATGATTGTACTTTTTCTAAACCACATAGGAATGCGCAACATATAAGTCTAACCGTGAAATTTGCTCAGGGCAAGGTATATAGAGTTGGGGTAATTGGTAAGTTGGAAGCTGAACATGAGGAAATATCGGACAAGTTGATTTATCTCAAGGTCAGGAAGGGTTGTGTTTAGAGGCGGTCTGAGACCGCCGTGTATGAAATTTGTTAGGGCGGTCAAAGACCGCCTCTAAACAGATTATTCGTGGTGTAAAGATTCCACTTGACAGGTAAGCTATAGCTTACGTATTATAGTTAAAGAAATATGGATCACACCACAAAAACATCGCAGCAGGCCAATATTGACGCCTTTACCGCGATCGCGCACCCGGCTCGAAGAAAAATTCTGGACTTATTGGCAGTAGAAGAAAAGTCGGTGCTCAGCCTGGCAAAGCCTTTTAATATGTCGCGGCCGGCCGTTTCTCAGCACCTGCGCATACTGCGCGAAGTAGGCCTGGTTAAGGTCCACCGGGTGGGGCGCGAACAGAGATACCGGCTGCGCAGCGCTCCCCTGGAACCGGTGTATGACTGGGTCGCTCATTATACCCGGTTTTGGCAGGACAAATTGGACGATCTGGGCAAATACCTGGAGGAAAACGAATGAAAAAAGATATCAAACTCGAGGCTTTCTATCCTTACCCGCCGGAGCGCGTCTGGCGCGCCATGACCGATGCCCAGGCACTTGCTAAATGGCTCATGCCCAACGACTTCGAGCCCCGGGTCGGGCACCGGTTCCAGTTTCGCGCTAAGCCGGCCCCCGGCTTTGACGGGATCGTTCATTGCGAGGTCCTGGAGATGGAAGAGCCGAGAGTTCTTTCGTTCAGCTGGCGGGGCGGCCCGATCGAAACGGTCGTGAAATTTTCGCTCGAACCGGCCCCGAACGGAACGAAGCTGTTTTTCGAACAGGCGGGTTTCAGCGGACTGAAGGCCATCATGGTCAGCTTTATGCTGGGCAGCGGCTGGAAAAAAATGTTTCGCAATTCTTTGCCGGCGGTGATCGAAAATATCGATTCGCTTGACGAACTCGGAGACGATCTGAAATCCTGCAAACCTGAGGCAGCAGTCTAGTCGAATAATTCAACCGGCTTGGGTTACTATAAGCGCGGGAGGATTATGGCTGACGTGGTAACGGCAGGATCGAAGATCCATGGAACGGGAGTCTTCGCGGCGCGGGATTTTGCCGAAGGCGAGATCGTATTACCTATCAACGATTCGCGCATCGTCGACGACGAGCATCCCCTGCGGCCGGAGTCAGGCGAATACAGCTATCATTGCGATTACCTGGCGGGCGGCAAAACCGTCCTGATGCGCTCTCCCGAACGCCACATCAATTCCTGCTGCGATCCCAACACCTACGTAAAAACCATAAACGGCACCCGGCACGTGGTCGCGCGAAAGCCTATCCGATCCGGCGAAGAGCTTACTGCCGATTACATTATCGATTGCCACGGCGGGGACGTGTGGCAATGCAATTGCGGCAGCCCGCGCTGCCGCGTAAGCGTAGTCTCCAGCTTTTTCGAGCTGCCGCTGGAATTGCAGTTGGAATATCTGCCGCTATTGAATCCGTGGTTTATCGAGGAGCATAAAGATAAGGTCGAGGCCCTTCGTAAACACGTCCACTGATTTTAGATTCGAGATCGCCGATTTTGGATTTTGGTTTTCGTGTTGTTTAGTGTGATTTCGTGGTTTCAGTTTTAATCCATTAAAGAAAGCGATAGGTCGAAGGGCAGCCCCGTCAGCGAAGCTGACGAAAGAATATAGCCCCAGGTGGAGCGCAGCGGAACCTGGGGTCAGCGACCTCCCAAACGCTCAGCCCGCTTTAGCGGGCGAAAGACAAATCTCTGCCGCTCGTTAAAACGGGCTTAGATAATTAATTACACCCTTAACCCCAGGCTTACGCCTGGGGCTACACTCTGTCGTCCGCTAAAAGCGGACTATCTTATGCTAAAATCGAGCTATGAAAATAGCCATCGCCGCCGACCACGCGGGTTTCGAGGAAAAAGAGAAGATCAAACCGCTACTGGACGAGCTGGGCGTCGAATACGAAGACCTGGGCACGAACTCATGCGATTCGGTCGATTACCCGGACTATGCCAAAAAGGTGGGTGAAGCCGTCTCCAAGGGCGAAGCCGACGAGGGCATTTTGTTTTGCGGCTCCGGCACCGGGATGGCGATAGCGGCGAACAAGATACCGGGCGTCCGCGCCGCCGTCGCCTGGAACGAGACGATCGCCCGCCTCGCGCGCCAGCATAATGACGCCAACGTGCTCGCGCTGCCGGCGCGTTTTACCTCTGATGAAGAAAGTAAAAACATCATAAAAGCGTGGTTCGACGCCAAATTCGAAGGCGGCCGGCACGCGTCAAGGGTGGAAAAGATAAGCGAACTTGAAAAGTAATCTGCCAATTTAAATAGCTATGTTTAATTTTACACAACATAAGGAAGGAATAAACCACCTCTGTCAAAAATACGGCATTGCGCGTTTTGAGATTTTTGGCTCGGCCTTACGTGAGGATTTTGTCGCAGATAGTGATGTCGACTGTCTGATCGATTTTGTGGAAGACGGGGGAAATTATTTTGAACGCTATTTTGATTTCAAATATGAGTTGGAAAAATTATTCGGAAGGAAGGTTGATCTGGTGGTTGAAAAAGCGATACGCAACCCATACTTTAAAAAAGAAATGATTGACACAAAACAACTAATTTATGCCGCGTGATATTAGGTGTAAAAATAAGCGAGCTGGAAAATAAGTCTTAATTACAATTAATTACATTTAAATGTCTATCGAAGATTCATCTAATCTTAAACCCGAAGAAAAATTAGAAAACTATTTAACATACGGAATTTTGTCCGAGGTGATTTGGGCTGAAGAAGCTAGGGCTTTAGCTCTTGTTATAGGAAATCACGCTTCAAAAATAAACCATAGCGAGTTTCGTTTTTTATTTGGCAGGTTGCAGGATATTTTCTCCGAACGCGAGACTTTAGGGGTAGCGAAAATTTTTGATAAACCAGATAGAAATTATCCCGTTAGAAGTGTTTCCTCTATACTAAATTTAATTGAAGATTATTCTGATCTTTGGACGTTATCGGGAAAAAATAATATCGAAACTTTCTTACTTGCTGAAGGTATAGATACTAAGGACAGAAACGAACAAAGAACTTATTTTGAATGTTGTTTCTTTTTACCGCCAGAACATGCCGAATGTAAAGAAAAAAGATTCCGACGAGTTATCTTTTGCTTTATATTCCGTAATGCAACGTAGAAATAAAGTTCATGGGCACAATGAAGCTGTTTCTACTGATAGTCTTCCCCCGTTAACGTATTCTCATACAGAAAAGTTGCTTAGTTACGCAAAAGATTTTGTATGTGTTATTAGTCAAGGATTTTTGGGAACAGCTGCGATCGAAGGCCCAATTTTCGGCGCAGATCCGCAATCTCTATCAAAAAAAATGGATTTGGTAATGGGAGTTTTAGGTTTATGGAATGATGAATTTCTTTCAATTAATGAGAATAGGTGGCCCTTGCAGCGAATAAAGAAGAGATTAGGTATCTCAAATTAAGTTAAAATAAGTAATTTCTTAAGGAAGCAAAATGAACAATTTTTTCACCGCAAATTTATCGGAAATCGACCCTGTAGTGAGCGAAGCGATCGACAATGAAGTGCGCCGCGAGGTCAACGGGCTGGAGCTGATCGCTTCGGAAAATTTCGTCTCCGAAGCCGTGCTGGAAGCGATGGGCTCGGTCTTTACCAACAAGTATGCCGAGGGATACCCGAAGAAACGCTACTACGGCGGGTGCGAGTTTGCCGACGTGGTCGAGCAGCTCGCCATCGACCGCGCCAAGGAGATTTTTGGCGCCGATCATGCCAACGTCCAGCCGCACAGCGGCGCGCAGGCCAACATGACCGTGCTGCTGGCCGCGCTCGAACACGGTGACAAAATTCTTGGGATGAACCTCTCGCACGGCGGCCACCTGACGCACGGGCACCCGCTGAATTTTTCGGGCCTGAACTACACGGTGTCCGATTACGGCGTGAACCGCGAGACCGAAACCATCGATTACGACGAGCTGCAAAGGATCGCCGAAGAGCATCGCCCGAAGCTGATCATCTGCGGCGCGAGCGCCTACCCGCGCATCATCGATTTTGAACGTATCGGCGAGATCGCCCGCGGCGTGGGCGCAAAAGTGATGGCCGACATCGCGCACATCGCCGGGCTGGTCGCGGTGGGGCTGCACCCTTCGCCCGTGCCGCACGCTGAATACGTCACCACTACCACGCACAAAACTTTGCGCGGCCCGCGCGGCGGAATGATAATGTGCAAGGAAGAATTTGCCGCCGACGTGAACAAGCGCTTGTTTCCGGGCGTGCAGGGCGGGCCGCTGGTTCACATCATCGCCGCCAAAGCGGTGGCGCTCGGCGAAGCGCTCCACGCGGATTTCAAAGCCTACCAGCAGCAGGTGCTGGATAACGCGCAGGCTTTGGCCGGCGAGTTAAAAGAGCAGGGGCTGCGCATCGTTTCCGGCGGAACGGACAATCACCTGATGCTGGTAGATGTTTTTATGGACGGTAAAGGCATCACGGGCAAGGAAGCCGAAAAAGCGCTCGACGCGGTGCAGATCACGGTGAATAAAAACACGATCCCGTTCGACCCTAACAAACCATTCATCGCTTCAGGAGTGCGCATCGGCACGCCCGCGCTGACTACCCGTGGGATGAAGGAAGAAGATATGCGAAGCATCGGCAAAATGATCGCCGCCGTTTTGCGCGAGCCCGAATCGGAAGAAGTAAAGATCAAAACCCGGCAGGAGGTCGCCGATCTGGCGGCGCGCTTCCCGATGTATCCGAAACGATTTAAGGAAAGTAAGGCGGGCGCGGTGAGCGTGGAATAAATTTGTGTTGGGAAAGAAAGAATCGTGATTACCTCCAGGTTCGGAAGGGTTGCTTGCGCCTGCTCTCTAGATTCGAATGGCAGGTCCATAAATATAATTTGACACTTGAGTACGGGTCTTCATTTCACTTTATAAAACCTCTAGGCAAATCTCTTTCGTCATCGATAAGTACATCGATTGAAACTTTAGCGAGTTTGGCATAAGCGAGCACAACCAAAATTGGAGGCAGTCTTTCCTCGTTCACATAAAAGCTGATATAGCCTCGATACACCTTCACTCCATACTGTTCCAAAGCCTCAGCCATTTTCGTCTGAGATAATCCTAATTTAAGACGAATGCGCAGCAATTTCTCGGCCAATCTTTCAGGTCTCTCGGTTTTGTCCATAAATTCTTTCAAGTCAGCAGCGGGTCAGTACCGGGAACGCAGTGACCCGCTATTAATTTGATTTAGCGAGTTGGAAGCATTTTCGCTGCGCTCAGGAGCCGGTCACTGCGTTCCCGGCACTGACTTCATTATTTATCGTCATTCGTTTATTTATGGGCAATGCCCTTTGTCAAAAAGATAATTCTGCTCTTTGCCTTTTTGAATTTGGGAGATAAAGTTATTTTGTAATTCATCTATGCCAAAGGATTCTACAAGCTAAGCAATGATGAAAGCCGTTAGATCTTCGAAACTATCGGCTAAGTTTTATCATAATAAGATTATAGTGGCAAATGCCACCACTGTCAAGATAAACTTTATCTGTTTCCCATTAGGAGGATTAGCCTGATGGGAACAGCTTCAAGAGAGCGTCCGGAAAAACTGTCTAAAAAACTTCTGCAAATAAGATTAAGTTTGGGATTGTCTCAAAATGAAATTCTTGTGGAATTAGATCTTGCGGACAAGATAGACCGCAGCTCGATTTCAGGTTACGAGATAGGTAAACGAGAACCATCGCTTATAACACTCTTAAAGTACGCCCGCCTGGCCGAAATCCATGTGGACGTGCTGATTGACGACGAGATGGATTTGCCGAAGAGACTTCAGAGGTAGTGACCCTGAGGTTGAAAGAGTTTGTGATTCTTTGCGCTCTTTGCGGTTCTTTCTTCATCATAAAAAGTTAACCGCAAAGTACGCCAAGATAAGACGCAAAGGTCGCAAAGAGATTTTTAGCTCCGTCAGGAGCGAGATATTATAGATGGCGGGCGCAAGCAACCCTTCCCGACCTTGAGTTTGATCAACCCGCCTGTTTTTGATTTAGTGATCAAATCTTAAGAAGCTATTGCACCTAAGTAAAAAAGCCCGGCAATTAATATGCGGGCTTTTCATAATTTGAGTTTTCGTTAAACGCGCTAGATACCGCCGTTTTCCATATCGAGCTCGTCTAATAATTCCTGCGCGTCTTCGGATTCGTAATCATATGCCTGTTGTTCGAGCGCGATGCGGACGATCTCGTTGTAGAGCGGGTCTTCCAGCATCGGCACCAGCGCCTGGATCGGCATCAGCGCCAGCGCTTCCTGCGCCAGCGCGCGGACGGCGCCGTTGGTGGTTTGGCGCGCGATCTCGCAAACTTCCCCGACCGAAAATCTGTCGCTTAGTATATTCGCCAGCGCGTCGAGCTTGTTGTAATCCTTGCGATTGAGCGCCCGCTCGGCAAGCTGGATAAAAACCTCGGCGGACTCGGTTTGCGCCTGCAGCATGTCGGCGCAGGTCCGCGCCATGCGCTTGATCTCGGCCAGCTTCTCAGCATTTTTGCGCACCTCCGGGTCGGCTGCCTGCTCGTCCAGCGCGGAAAGCAAACGGCTCAGTTCCCAATCGGCGTGCGCATCGTAAGAATAGCTTTTACTGAGGCTGGGAGCGGTAGACGGGGAAGTTCCGGTAACGCTTTGCAGCGCGGCTACGATCATTTTGCGAGTCATCGGCCTGAGGCCTTCCCAGACACTGACAACCCGCGCTCCAAAATCTTTAATCGTCATCTCCGGTAAAAGATTAACACAGGAGGGAAAGATTGTGAAAACAAGTTGCGGCCATACGAATTTGGGATTTGGGATTTAATCGCGCTATTGCTCCGGTTCCCGCTCCATTTTCGCCGGGTTGGCTTCGAGCAGCCTTTCTTCCAAGGCGCGGCGCGCTTCCGCGCGCGTATTTTCGTCCTGATCCGGGCCGAAAACCTCGACCAGCGCAAAGGGAGCCTCGCCGAAAAGGCGCAGCTCCCAGGCTTCCCTGTCCTTACCGGAGGCGCGAGAGAACCACGCCGCATCCTTCTCAAAATCGCCGATCTCGACGTCACCGAATAATTCGCCCAGCGAACTCTCCAGCTCCCGGCGGGTTTTTTCCGCCAGCAAGGCCCGCCGCAGTGTCCAGCCGTGTTTTTTATACAAAGCCAGGGCTTCGCTTATGCGGGCAGCCTGCGTCACGACTTGCGTCACTGCTGGCCCGGTCGATTTGCCAGGGGCGGCTGGCCCGGTCTCTGCCGCAGCGGTTTTTCGATCTTTTCGTTCGGCACGGGAACCGGCACAAAGGTATTGTTATTTCCGCCCTTTTTATTCGCGCCCGATTTATTTCCGCCCATCGGATCATTTACGATCATGTTGGTAAGGCCGCGGGCGTTGGCGTTTTCCTGTTCTAGCACGCTTTGGGATTTGCCGGGGCTCTGGACCTTGCCGAAAAACAGGTCGCCGAGCGCGAGTTTCCAGCCGTTGCCTTCTTTAACGAATACGACGTTTTCCCATTTGCCGTCGGCGCGTTTTACTTCCATCGCGGCCACATTGCCTTCTATCCGCAGGTCGCGGGTTTCGGGCATTGTCGGCTGCATGGTGGTTTCGGTGAACCCGTTCTTATATGCATCGGCGCAGGATTTTTTATAGCTGCTGGACATGACCTGGGCCATTTCGCGCGTCGCCTGTGAAGAGATCTGTTTGATGGCGGCGGTGTCCGCTTTTTTTACCGCTTCAAACAAAAACGTGTAGGCTTCGACCGGGGAATTGATAGCCACCGCGGGTTCGCCGCCGCCCTCGGCGCATTCCCCGCCCGATTTCGGCACTTTGCCCACATTCGCATTGCCGTTGCCCGTGTTGGCCGGGCCCGGATTTTGACAACCCGCCAGGCAAAAAATTGAAACTAAAAGTGTTGATAAAAGTAGTGCTGTTTTGATCATAACCATCCCATTTGAAGATTTTTTGTAAGTATATACAAAATTTCCGCCGCGGCTAAATCGCGGCCGCGGCGAATTTGTGTAACGAATCTTCAATAAAATCATAAAAAGTGAAAGATTCATAGTGAAAAAGAGTTAAAAGTCTATTACACTGTTAGAGTTTCCTCCACTGATCTTAATGTTTAAGAATTTGTAGTTTTAGGTGCTCCCAGCCTATGGTTGATTTATTATTGGTCTCGAAAAATGAAAGTCTGCCCCAAATGTCATTCTACCTTTACGGATGAGACGTTAAGTTTTTGCTTAACAGACGGGTCTCCGCTTGTTTATACAGAGGCAAACCCGGATTTTGCTTCCACTGAGCTTTCCGACGCCGAAACTGTCTTTGACCGCGACCCCACCCTGGCGCATTTATTTGCCAATCCGACCAGTGTCCATTCGCCGAACCAAACCCAGTTTTTGAGCGCCCAGGAAGCGGCCGCCGCGCGTAATTCGTCCAAGACCGCCGTTTATTCCGTGCTGCTGACGGTGCTGGTGCTGGGGCTCGCCGGCGGCGGGATATGGTGGTTTTTCCGGGACAATGTTCGCGAAATGTACAATCCTCCCAAAGAAGTGATCAGATCGTCCGAGGCCAAGAAGATCTCTTCGCCGCTGACGGATGAGCAGCAGGAGCAGATAAAGAAAGAGATAGGGGATTTTCTTAATTCCTGGAAAACCTCGATCGAAAAGCGCGATATTAACGACCAGATGCGCCATTATGCTAAGACGCTGGAAACTTTTTACCGCGACAGCGACAAGGACCAGAATCACGTCCGCGCCGAACGCCTGAAGGCCTTTGAACGCTATACTTCGCTGAGCCTTCACCTGACGAACATCGATATAAAACCGGAGTCGGACCGCTTTGCCACGGTGGTCTTTGATAAAGACTGGGTCTTTAGCGGCAATGACAGGTTTTCGTCGGGCGCGGTGCAGCAGGAAATGGGGCTGGTAAAAAGCGAAGGGCGCTGGTATATCGTCATCGAAAAAGACCTGCAGATCTACAATATGAACAACCGCCAGAACCAGCCCGCTAATTCGAACCAATGAACGACTCTCCGGAGATCAATGTGCGCATGGCCGCCAATGCCGATTGCGAGCGGGTGAAAACGCTGGTTAACTCGGTCCTGATGGAATACGGGCTGACTCCCGAACCCGAGGGCACCGACGCCGATCTCGAAGACCTGGAAAAACATTATATAAACCGCGGCGGCGTTTTCGAACTTTTGGAAGGCACGAAGGGCGAGTTGCTCGGCACGGTCGGGCTTTACCCGCTGGAAGGGGAAACTATAGAGCTGCGCAAGATGTATTTCGTGCCCGAGCTGCGCGGGCACGGTTGGGGCAAAAGTACCATGCGGCGGATGATCGTAACGGCGCGCGAGTTGGGCTTTAAACGCATCACGCTGGAAACCCACAGCGCGCTCAAGGAAGCGATCGGTTTATATAAAAGCTTCGGGTTCATCCCTTCCTGCGAAGGCAAACATTCGGCGCGCTGCGACCAGGTGTATCTACTGGAATTATGATTTTGTGTCCTAAAAAAGCTAGCCGCGGATTTACACAGATCAACACGGATAAGAAATTCAGATCAGTGCCAATCCGTGTGTTTCCGCGGCTGAATTTCAATATCTGCAAGACGCAAAGGGCGCAATGTAAAATCACCGCCTAATTATGAAAGCCCTCCGTTTTGAAAACGACAGACTGCATCTGGCCGACATTAATATGCCGGATACCGGAAACGAGGCCCTGGTGCGGGTCGTGATGTCGGGCATCTGCAACACCGATCTCGAGATCGCGCGCGGTTACGCCGGCTTTTCGGGCACGATCGGGCACGAGTTTGTCGGCGTGGTGGAGTGGGCGGCGGATGCGCCGCATTTGACCGGCAAACGCGTGGTCGGCGAGATCAACGCCGGCTGCGGCAAATGTGCGCTTTGCCTTGGAGGCGACCCGCGCCACTGCCCGGACCGCACCGTTTTGGGGATCGTCGGGCGCGACGGCGCGCACGCGGAATTTTTAAATCTGCCCTCGCGAAATCTGCTTGAGGTCCCGCCGGAAGTCTCCGACGAACAAGCCGTTTTTACCGAACCTCTCGCCGCCGCTTTCGGAATCACCGAACAATTACAAACTGAACCCGAACACAAGATCGCCGTTATCGGCGACGGAAAGCTGGGAATTTTGTGCGCCCAGGCGCTGGCGCTGGGAAATCCAAACGTGACCGTGATCGGAAAGCACAAGGAAAAATTGAAGCTGGCGGAAAACCGGGGGCTGGAAACACACCTTCTGCACGAAGCGGAAAAAGTCGGCCGCGCTTTCGACGTCGCGGTCGAAGCCAGCGGTTCGGAAAGCGGCTTTGCGCTGGCGCTCGACCTGCTGAAACCGCGCGGCAAACTGGTCTTAAAATCCACCTTTCATGGGCAGCCGAAATGGGCGGCGGCGCGGGTGGTGGTCGATGAGATCACCATCATCGGCTCGCGCTGCGGCAGGTTTGCGCCGGCGCTGGAAATTTTGCGCGACCGCCGGGTCGACGTGGAAAGCCTTATCAGCGAAGAATATAACCTTTCCGCGGGAGTCGCCGCGATGGGCCGCGCCGCTGAAAAAGGCGTAATGAAGGTATTGCTTAGGCCTTAACAGGTTCAGAGTTACGCGTTTACGCGTGATTATTTAGGAACTCACGCCTAAACGCGTAACTCTGAACCTTGAACCTTAGACCTTGAACTCTTATACTCATTATCTGTCGGATTTTCGTTAATTTTAACTGAGGCGGTTGTATCATGACTCATCAAGAAAACAGCGACTTATTGGAAAAACGCATCACGAGAAAACTCGCCGGTTTTATTCTGGCATTGTCGGCGGCTTTTCTCATCGCCGGAGCGTTTCTCGGCTATTTCTTTTTCGGAAGAGAGGCAAAGGCAGTCGACACGCCGGAGTACGCCCGGACGGCCGAATATCTCTCCGCTTCGTTTGCCGAGGTCGCTAAAACGGTCGAACCCGCCGTGGTCAGTATCGAGATCAAGGGAAAGGTGCAGGAAGCGGTGGCGATCAAGCCTTCACCCGGCGATAACGGCAGCGATAAAGACCTCTACGATTTTCTGCAGCGCCAATTTCCGCCGCGCCCGGTCTACGGCGTCGGCAGCGGATTTATCGTCGACCCCAAGGGCTATATTCTGACCAACGAGCACGTGGTCTCGGAATCTTCGCGGATAACCGTGCGGCTGCAAAACGGCGAGGAATACCTGGGAACGGTGATCGGCACCGACGAGGAAACCGACCTGGCGGTGGTAAAAGTATCCGCCCCGCGCGATCTTCCCTCGGTCAAGCTTGGCGATTCCAATTCCGTGCAGGTGGGCGACTGGGTGCTGGCGATCGGCTCGCCCTTCGGGTTGGCGCAAACCGTCACCGCCGGCATAATTTCACAGCTCGGCCGCGAAACCCCGAACAGCCCCGTCTTCAGAAAATTTATCCAGACCGACGCCGCGATAAACAAGGGGAATTCCGGCGGCCCGCTGGTCAACATGCGCGGAGAGGTGATCGGGATAAATTCCCAGATCGCTTCGGTGACGGGAGATTTTAACGGCATCGGCTTTGCGCTCCCGTCTAACGAGGTGGCTTATGTGTACCAGCAGCTACTTGCCGGCGGAAAGGTCCGCCGCGGCTATCTCGGTGTCAACCTGGAATCCGTCAGGCCCGAATTTGCCAAAGTTTACGAAATGCCCAACCTGACCGGCGCGATAGTGACCAACGTTTCCGACAAGCAAAGCCCGGCCGGGAAAGCCGGTATTTTGCCGGGCGATATTATTATCGAAGTGGACGGCAAGAGCGTTCTAGGCTCGCAGGACCTGATCTCAAAGGTAGCGTCCATACCGCCCGACCGGGAGATCAGCCTGGCCTTGCTGAGAGAGACTAATCTCAAACTGGAAAAAAGCACGGTCATGGTGAAGCTGGCGGAAAGGCCTTCCAACAACCTTTCGGCCGCGGAAACCCCCGATAAACCTAAAAAATTGACGCCCGCCGAAACCAAGCCCTGGGGCTTGAATATTGTCGAACTGACGCCGCAAGCGGCCGTCACCGCCAAGCTGGATGGCTTAAAGGGCGTGGTGGTTCGCGGGATAGAACCGGCCAGTTTCCTGGCCGACGTCGGCGACCTCAGCGGGCAAAATATGCTGCTGCAGAACGACCTGATCCAGCGCGTCAACCGCGTATCGGTAACCGGTGTCACGGATTTTACCGCCCTGGTGAACAAGCTGAAGCCGGGCGATGCCGTGGTGATGCACATCGCGCGATACGATTCCCGCGCGCAGAAAGTGATGCACCGGCTTGTGCAGTTTACCGTCCAGTAAATTGGGTTTATATTATTGATTCGCGCTTTTAAGTAGTCAGTAGTCAGCATTCAGCAGCATTGCCCTACTGACTACCGACTACTGACAACTGACTACTGACTACTGACAACTGATTTTATGGCTAAAGCACAACCGGCAAAAATATCCGCTAAAACCGTCAAAAAAACATCCACTAAAACTTATTACAACTATATCGGCGGCGAATGGGTAAAGGCCGCTTCGGGCGAATGGTTTGAAGACCTGAACCCGGCGGACACTTCCGACGTCGTCGGGCGTTTTCCGCGTTCGGACGCCGAAGACGTGAACAAGGCCGTCGCGGCCGCTACGCGTCGCTGCCGACCGCTGGCGCCTGACGCCCGCACCAAAACGCGCCGAGCTATTGTTCACTCTCGGCGAGATCCTTCGCAAAAATAAAGACCGCTACACCCGCGATATGACCCGCGAGATGGGCAAAGTCCTGAAAGAGGCCGGCGGCGACGTGCAGGAAGCGATCGACTGCACCTACTACACCGCGGGCGAAGGCCGCCGCCTGCACGGCTTTACCACCCCGGCGGAAATGCCGAACAAATTTGCGATGTGCGTGCGCCAGCCCGTCGGCATCTGCGGCCTGATCACGCCGTTCAATTTCCCGATGGCGATACCGAGCTGGAAACTTATCCCGGCGCTGGTTTGCGGCAACACGGTGGTCATCAAATCCGGCGAGGATGTGCCGCTTTCCACCATCAATCTCGTTAAAGCTTGCGAAGAGGCGGGCATTCCGAAAGGCGTGGTCAACCTCGTCAACGGCTACGGCCCGGACGTCGGCTCGCCGCTCACCGGGCATACAGATGTGCGGCTGATCTCTTTTACCGGCTCGACGCAAACCGGGCGCCTGATCGCCGAGCAATGCGCCGCGCGACAACGAGATCGTGCTCACTGGAGATGGGCGGCAAAAACGCGATCATCGTGATGGACGACGCCGATATCGACAACGCGGTCGAAGGCTGCCTGTGGGGCGCTTTCGGCACCAGCGGCCAGCGATGCACGGCTTCGTCGCGGCTGGTCGTGCACAAGAAAATTTATAAGAAATTTGTCGAAAAGCTGGTGGAAAAGGTCAAACAACTTCGCGTCGGGAATGGGCTTGACGCTAAAACCGAGGTCGGCCCGGTCATCAACCAGAAAGCCGTTGACAAGATCCTCGGCTACATCGAGATCGGCAAGAATCAGGACAAAGCAACGCTCGCCTGCGGCGGAAATCAGTTGACCAAAGGCGATTATAAAAAAGGCTTCTTTATCGAGCCGACCGTCTTTACCGATGTCGCGCCGAAAATGCGCATCGCGCAGGAAGAGATCTTCGGGCCCGTCACCTCGGTCATTCCCTTTTCGACACTCGATGAAGCCATCGATATCGTCAACGGAGTGCATTACGGCCTGTCGTCCGCGATCTACACGCAGGATGTGAACCAGGCCTTTCTACGCGATGCAGGAGCTTTACACCGGGATCTGCTATGTAAATTCCGCGACCATCGGCGCTGAGGTCCACCTGCCGTTCGGCGGCACGAAAGGCACCGGCAACGGCCACCGCGAGGCGGGCACCCAGGTGCTCGACATTTTCAGCGAGTGGAAATCGATCTACGTCGACTATTCGGGCAAGCTGCAAAAGGCGCAGATCGACGAGGTCGAGATTTAAAGTTTTGAGTCCCTGCTTTAGCAGGCCGGCCGCCTGAAGGCGGTACTCAGAACTCGTGCCGAAATTTTTCTAGACAGCGGCCGGCAAATGTTTGATACAATGGGTGTAGCTTCGAGTCTTTACACTTCATTAAATTCTTCAAATTCTTCAAAACACGATCCGGAGAATCAAACATGCCGATCAAAACTCTTGTCAGACTTTTTGCTGTTTTACTGTTCGTCAATTTGGCTTTTACCGGAACAAGCTCGGCGCAGGGTTCACCGGTCGCCGTAAATGAAAAATTTGCGCTCCATGCTTTGCAGACCATTCACGCCGCGGAAATGACTTTTTCCGCTACGGCCGGCGCGGGAAATTACGGGAATCTCCCGTCATTATTAAATGACGGGCTTATCGATGCCGTATTAGGTTCGGGCGTAAAGTATGGTTATACATTTTCAATAACGACTTTTCCCGGTTCGCCGAAACAATTTGCCCGATTTCAGGTTTCGGCCGTTCCCCTGCGTTATGGTAAAACCGGAAAACGTTCTTTTTATATCGATCAATCCGGCGTGATACACGGAGCGGATCACGGTGGAGAACCCGCCACGATGAATGATCCGGCTATTTCGATCTGTTACGGTGAAAGCAGCGTGATCTCTTCTATGCGCATGCTTCACAGTGCGGAAATTACATATTTCTCGACCGCCGGTGCGGGTTCCAGTTATGGGACCCTGGCCCAGCTCTTTGACCAGTTATTGGTCGATCCGGTTCTTGCCAGCGGCGAAAAATGCGGTTATGTATTTAGTATTGAGACCGTTGTTTTTCCGCCCCCTGCATTATTCCGGGCCAGAGCGCGGCCGCGACAATACCCGGTGACCGGCATCAGGTCTTTTTATATTGACGATACCGGCGTGCTTCGCGGCGCCGATAAAAACGGCGGCGATGCCAACGCCGACGATCCGCCGGTAGAGAATTGATCTTTTACAGACAAGAGCCGGGATGTGTTTGAGACAATAAATAACGTAGTTTCTAACCTGCGATCTCATTATTTTTCTCTTCAAAACACGATCCCGAAGAATTAAACATATGCCAGTCAAAACTTTTGTCAGATATTTTGTTGCACTGTTGTTTGTCAACTTAATTTTCATCGCCCCTGCTTTTGCTCAAGGCAAGATGATTCCCTTCAATGAAAGGTTCGTGATCGGCGCGCTGGAAACGTTCATGGCGGCGGAGCTGACTTATTTTCATACGCCGGGAAACGAGGGGAATTTTGGCGATTTTCCGCAATTGCGAAATGCCGGTTTGATCGATCCGGCATTGGCTTACGGGGAAAAGTATGGTTATCAATTTTCGCTAACTATTATCCCCCCGGGGCCCGTGACGGCAGCCCAATACCGGTTATCGGCCATTCCGCGCTATTATGGCAAGGGCGGAAAAAGATCGTTCTATTTGGACAGGAGCGGTGTTATCCGGGGCGCAAACCGGAACGGCGCTCCGGCAACAAGCACCGATCCCATAATCCGGCCGAACCCTTGCGGCGAAGACAGAATAATTCCCTTTATGAGGGCCTTTAACGCGGCCGAGGCGACATATTTTGCGACCGTTGGCGCAAATGTTATTTTTGGAAATATAAATAACCTGTCCGAGATGTCTTTCATAGATGGGTACATTGGGGGCGGTGTAAGGTGTGGTTATCGTTTTACGACAAATATTACCGTGGGCAATATTATAATAGGCGCACCTTCGACCTACAGGGTCTGGGCTGTTCCGGAAATATATCCAACGAACGGGATTCGTTCTTATTTCACGGACCAAACCGGTATCGTTCGCGGAGCGGATAAAGGAGGAGCGCTGGCGGGCCGCCACGATCCGCCGGTGTAGAATTCGATAAAAACGAGATGCTTGATGTTAGATGCTAGATTTTAGTGGGGAACCTAGACTTGAATACTCCCATAAAAAGTCACCGGGATTTGATTGCTTGGCAAAAGGCCATGAGCTTGACGGTCGAAGTTTATGAATTAACCAAATCTTTTCCTCGGGAAGAGTTATATGGGCTAACTTCACAAATACGTCGGTCCTCCTCCTCTATTGCAGCTAATATCGCCGAAGGCCAAGGGCGAAGAACGCATAAGGAATTCCAGCAGTTTTTAATGAACGCGAGAGGTTCTTTACTTGAATTAGATACGCACTTAGAATTAGCTTTTAGAATTAATTACTTAAACAAGGAGATATATCAGAATTTAAGAAATAAGCTGGATGAAGTGGGTAGAATTGCTAATGGATTAATTCGTTCGATAGAAATTAAAAACTAACATCCAGCATCTGATATCTGATATCTACAAATGTTATGAAGATCGGATTACCGAAAGAGATCAAGGACAACGAATACAGGGTGGGACTCACCCCGGCCGGCGTGCGCGCTTTTACCGACGCCGGGCACAAGGTTTTTGTGGAAAAAAGCGCCGGCGAAGGCTCTGGTTTCGAGGACGCTTTGTACGTCAAAGCGGGCGCGTCTATTTTAGAGACCGCCGACGAGGTCTGGGCCGCGGGCGATATGATCGTCAAGGTCAAGGAGCCCATTGCGCCGGAATACCCGCGCATGCGCGCGGATCAGCTTCTTTTTACTTACCTGCATCTTGCGCCGGAGCCGGAATTGACCAGGCAACTGCTGGAAAGAAAAGTCACCGGCGTGGCCTATGAAACTATCACCGATAAGCAGGGGCGGCTGCCGCTGCTCACGCCGATGTCGGAAGTGGCCGGCAGAATGTCGGTGCAGGTCGGCGCCACCTACCTGGAAAAAATGAACGGCGGCAAGGGGATCTTACTCGGCGGGGTGCCGGGCGTTCCCGCGGGCCGGGTGGTCATCATCGGCGGCGGCGTGGTCGGAACCGAAGCCGCCAAGATGGCGATCGGCCTCGGCGCTCACGTTACCATCATCGATAGAAATCTCGACCGCCTGCGTTACCTTGACGACATTTTTCTTTCCAAGGTTTCCACGCTGGCTTCCAGCCGCTATCAAATTCACGAAGCGATCTCGCACGCCGACCTGGTTATCGGCGCGGTTTTGGTGGTCGGCGCGGCCGCCCCGAAACTCGTCACCCGCGACATGCTGCCCGACATTCCAAAGGGCGCGGTGCTGGTCGACGTGGCGGTCGACCAGGGCGGCTGCTTTGAAACCACCCATGCCACCACGCATTCAAACCCGACCTATTACGAGGAAGGCGTGCTGCACTATTGCGTGGCGAATATGCCCGGCGCGGTGCCGCGCACTTCGACCTTTGCGTTGACGAATGCCACGCTGCCTTACGCGCTTGACCTGGCAAACAAAGGGTTTCTAAAAGCGATCAGCGAAGATGAGGGGCTCAAGGAAGGCGTGAACACCTATGCCGGCAAACTGACCTACGAAGCGGTCGCCGTATCGCAAGGTTTGGAATACACGCCGCTCGATTCGATATTGTAATTTTGAATTGCCGCTAGCTTTACTATTGGATGTTCTGACTATTTAAATTGCCACTAGCTTTAGCTAGTGGTTAATTTTTGGCAAAAAAAGATTCCCGGCTTTAGCCGAATTATTTGGCTAAAGCCGGAATTCTTGTATTTTGTCATCCACTAGCTAAAGCTAGTGGCAATTTATTTTTAGTAACGCTCCATTTTTATCTGGATCGTTACTGCTATTGTCAGGCAGCCTCAAGTTCCGCCGGCTGCAAAAGTTCGGAGAGAACCGAAACCAACTCGTCCTTTAAATTTACGGTCTTGAGCAGGTAAGCGTTGGCCAGTTTTGATTCGCTGCTTTCCGCCAGCGCCCTTTCCATTCCGCTCAGGATAATGAAAGGCGTGTTTTCCGTTTTGGCATTGCCGCGCAGCATCCGGCAGAGGTCGTGCCCGGTCATGTTCGGCATAACGTCGTCTGCCACCACGGCGTCGAAATCATTTGCCAGGGCCAGCTCCATCGCCGCCAGGCCGTCTTCAGCCGCGGTGACTTCAAATCCGGCGCGTTGCAAGGTAAGCGTCAGAAAATTGCGCATAGAGCCATCGTCTTCTGCCAGCAGAATTTTCTTTTGAGGTGCACTCATATTTATAGCCGGGGAATGGGAAATTTCGAGCAGCCCTAAAACGGGTAAATAGCTTATTTATATCAGGTATCACCCGTTCTTATATAAACCGCCGCGCCTAGCTTAAATTCCCCTCGCGCTTTTGTCAAACTTGCCTGTGGTAAAATACCTATAATCAATATTTAGATGATCCGGTCTAATATATAGTTGGTTTTTAAGAGATCTTAGATGTACGAATTTGCCGTCACACCAGCCGTCACCCAGTTGCGCCGCCCGGGCGTGGTGCTAACGGAGATAGAACCGGGCAGCCTCGCCGCTGAGCTTGAACTCGAACCCGGCGACCGCATTGTAAAAGTGAACGGCCGGCACCGTGCGCGACTATCTCGATTTTCGTTTTCAGACCGCCGGCGAAACGGAAATGACCTGGCTGGTACGCCGGGCCAACGGCGAAAGCTGGGAGATCGAGCTCGAACGCGACGAGGGCGAAGATTTCGGCATGATGTTCGAGCAGATCGTGCCGCGGCAATGCGCCAACGAATGCATCTTTTGTTTTTGCAAGGGCAATCCCGAAACCGCGCGCCCCTCGCTTTTCGTGCGCGACGAAGACGTCCGGCTTTCGTTTCTCTACGGCAACTACACCACGCTGACCTCGATCACGCCCGACGAGATGAACCGCATCGTCGAGCAGCGCCTTTCGCCGCAGTATGTTTCGGTTCACGCGACCGACCTGGACGTGCGCGCGTACCTGCTCGGCGTGGACAAAAAACGCGCCGATATTTCCGGGAAGCTCGAAAGGCTGCTGGATAATGACATCGAGATCCACGCGCAGGTGGTTTTATGCCCGGGAATAAACGACGGCGCGGTGCTGCAAAAAACCGTCCGCGACCTCAGCAGCCATTACCCGAAGATCATCAGCACGGCGATCGTCCCGTTGGGATTGACGCGCTACAACACCGACGAGCGCCTGACCGCCGTCACGCCGGAATTTTGCCGCCAGGTCATCAAAGAGATCACGCCGCTGCAGCGCGAGTTTCGCGGAAAATTTGGCGTGACTTTTGCTTTCCTGGGCGACGAGATCTACCTGAAAGCGGGCAGCTCAGTCCCTTCGCGCGCGCACTACGGCAAATACCCTCAGATCGAAGACGGCGTCGGGATGGTGCGGTCGTTTTTAAATAAATTCAAGAATGTTTTGAAAAAGGCAGGCGCAAGCTCGGATGTTCGGCAACCATTCGATACTCACGCCGGCAGGAATGCAAGGACACATCAATTGGCAATAGTTCCGGATAATCGAAAATCCCAAATCTCAAATCTAAAATCCCTCAACGGCACTATCCTGACCGGCGAGATGTTTGCGCCCGTCCTCTCCGGGCAGATCGAAAAATTCAATACACTCACCGGCTCGCGTTTGCACGTCCTGGCCGTGCCCAACACATATTTCGGCGGCGACGTCGCCGTGGCGGGACTTTTGACGGGGCAGGATTTTCTCGCCGTCAAAGATCTGATCAAAGGCGATTTTGCGATCATCCCGAAAAACACCATCAAATCCGACGAGCCTATCTTTCTCGACGGGCTAAAGTTCGAGGACCTGAAAGCTGAGTTCAAGGTGCCCGTTTTTGATATGGACGTGGTCGATCTGATCAGGAAACTCTTTAACGGTCGCGGCTGAGAAATACATTTCCAAATAAAAAACCGCCACGAAACGGTTTTGCGTTTCGCGGCGGCTTTCAACAATCAGGAGACAATTAACCTGCTAGTACTCGTTCCTTACTGAACTCTCTAACCGTTCGAAAATCGGTAAATAATTATCCCGGTGACCTTAACCGGTTTCCCGGTCAAATACGTGGGGCCGAATTTTGCGCTGCGCGCCGCTTGTTCCGCGGCTGCCCTGAGCATGGCGGGCCCGCTTACCGCTTTTGCCGAAACAACATTTCCCGACTCGTCGATCAAAACCTGCACGTCCACGTTTCCCGCGACATTTACCGCCCGGGCGGCCTGCGGGTACGCCGGCTTCGGCAGGTATTTAGCCTGGCCGTTTAACACTCCGCCGGAACGCGGGGCCGTGCTGCGCCTCTCTTCCGGCTCTTTTTTCTTCATCACCGGCGGTTCGCCGTCGTTTTTTTCATTGCGCGCGACCATGCCGAAGCCGACGGTTCCATTCGAACCCCCGCAGCAGTCCGTGCCCGCCCGGGCGGGACCGGCTAAAAGGGTGCCATCTCTTTCCGGGCCTTCGGTGATCTTGACTATACCGTCCTTGGGGCGCTGTCTTTGCGTGCTCGGAGTGACGGAAACTTTATCCGGTATTATGGTGTTCTCATCGACCCTTTCGATCAGCGCATTGCGTGTGGCGATCTCGTTTTTGGCCGGCTGCGACTGCTCGCGCTGCGGCTCGGGCTCGGGTTTGGGCGGTTCGGCGGCCGGGATCATCACCGGCGCGATCAGGGATGAAAGCTCCAGGCCGTCATCGGTAAGATTCAGGTTCATCGCAAACATGCTCCAGACCAAAAAGCTCAAGCCAAGCATTAAAACCAATGCTGAGGTGATGAGGAAAAACCCGGTGCGGTTCCTGTTTTCCTTCAGGTGGCTCCTGGATTCGATCAATTGCTCTAACATACTTCCTTCCCTTTTCTCGGTGCCAACCTGGGTCCGGGACAAGTAAATTCATACGGTGCCAAATAACCGGACAGAACAATTTCCGTCCATATAATTAGACACCGGATCTTGGGTTTTGTTCCCGGGAATTGTGTCAACAGCCCGGCTGGTAAACCGCGGCGGTGAATTTTCCGGGCGCAGGGAAAGCGGAACAGGCCCGCTTCTTTGCGCTTTTATTGCAGAAACGCGACAGTTATGGAGCTTGTTTGATTTTTTAGTTTGAATTCTGAATTTTTAGTGTAATTCGCGTAATTCGTTGTTTGTTATATTGGCTTAAAAAAGCGGACAACGAATTTCACTGATTCGCACTAATTAAAAACTCAAAATTAAGAACTCTTGAACACGCTCCATAACTGTCGCGTTTCCGCCTTTTTCGTTCTAAACTGAAACTAATATGACTCGCAAGATCAGACTCGGTTTCATCGGCACGGGCTTTACGCGGCTGATCCAGATCCCGGCTTTCCGGATGTTCCCGGAGGTTGAGATCGTCTCCGTCGCCAGCGGGACACTGGAGAATGCCGAAAAAACCGCGCGGGATTTCGGCGTCCCGCATTTTACCGCAGACTGGCGCGAGACCGTCGCGCGCGACGACATCGATCTGATCAGCATCGTCACGCCGCCTTACCTGCACGCCGAAATGGCCATCGCGGCGCTGGATGCGGGCAAGCACGTACTCTGCGAAAAACCGACGGCGATGAACGCCACGGAAGCGCTGGCGATGCTCGAAAAAGCGCGTGAGACGAAACTGATGGCGCTGATCGACCACGAGCTGCGTTTTCTTAACGGACGCCGCAAAGCGCTGAACATGATCCGCGGCGGCGAGCTTGGCACCATCAATCATATGAAGGTCTGGTTTCGCAATGCCTCGCGCGGGCACGAGGGCGTGAAGTGGAACTGGTGGGCCGACGAGCGGCGCGGCGGCGGCGCGCTGGGCGCGATCGGTTCGCACGCGGTCGATACGCTGCGCTGGTTTTCGGGCGCGGAAGTCAGCGAAGTTTTCTGCCTGCTCAAGACAAATTTCAAGGACCGGCTCGACGAATCTTCGGGCGAAAAACGCGCGGTGACCAGCGACGACGAAGCCAATCTCATCCTCAAGCTCGCCGACGGTGAATTTACCGGCGACGCCAGCGCCGGTATCTCGATCTCGGTCACGGAATCAGGCAAGTACGGCCACCGCACGGAAATTTACGGCGATAAGGGCGGGCTTGTGATCGAAGACGGCGGCGAAATTCTTTTTGCCGGGATCGCCGACAACGATTGGCGCGAGATCGAGGTCGAGCTGGGCGAAGTGCCGCCCGGCAGCAAGGTCGGCGGCTGGTCGCGCGGCTTTTTGAACTTTGCGCGCGAGATCAAGGACGCGCTGCTCGAAGGCAGGACGGAGATCCCGCACGCCGCAACTTTCCTGGACGGCTACCGCAACCAGGTAGTGCTCGATGCCGCGCGTGAGTCGAACGCGGCGGGATGTTTTGTTAAGGTAACAGGTTTTGAGTCCCGCCTTTAGGCGGCCTTAAAACTCCCCTCCTTACAAAGGAGGGGTGCCGCTTTAGCGGCGGGGTGGTTCTTTCTTCGAACGCTCCGCGTTCGTTGCGGGCAGGATGCCCGCGCTCCATACCTACAAATTAACAGCCACTTTCGTTATTCTTAAATCATGGCACCATTAATTTTTCTGCTGGGTTCTTTTGTCATGTTTTTTCTGGTCAATAAATTTCTGCTAAAGAACAGGTTCAGCCTTTCTTTTGTCGGCCGGGCGGCGCTGGCGGTAATGCTCGTGGTCACGGGGACCGCGCATTTTACTTCCACTGACCTGATGGTACAGATGATGCCGGATATGATGCCGCTGAAAAGAGAGACCATTTACCTGACGGGCGTTTTGGAATTGCTGGCGGTAGTGGGACTGTTACTGGAAAGCGCTTCGAAATTGACCGCCGTGATGCTGATAATATTTTTTCTCTGCGTGCTGCCGGCCAACATCGCCGGCAGCCTGAAAGAAGTGCAGTTCGGGGGAATGGAAAACGGAGCGGCGTATCTCTACTTTCGTATCCCGCTGCAGATATTTTTTATTTTGTGGACGTATTATTTCGGATTAAGGCAGAAACACGACCGTTAGGGAGTGTGTAATTTTGCCGATTCACACACTCCCTAACGGTCGTGTTTCTGCCTAAATTATGGGCGGGACGGCGACGCTGCCAACTTACTTTCTCGCCGCCGGAATTATTTTCAGCGTCAATTTTTCCGCGCCGCGCATGACCACGATCTCGTATTCCTCGCCTGCCTTCATTTCGCCCAGAACGTACGTGTAATCGGTAATATTGCGGATCTCTTTTCCGGCCAGCATCACGATCTTATCGCCGGGTTTGATTCCCGACTTGGCCGCCGGCGAACCCTCGCGCACACCGTCGAGCGCCAGGCCTTCGTTGTTGCCCTCGGCATAGCTCGGCACCGTGCCCAGTGAAATATTAAAGGTCGCGCGCCCACCCATGCCGGAGCTTTTTGCCACCGCGTAAGTCGGTTTGGCGGGATTCTGGTCGATCGATCTAATAATATCCGCAATAAAAAAGATGATCTTGCTTTCGCCCTCGTAATTTATTTTATCCGCCGTGTCCGAAGGCTTGTGATAATCTTCGTGGCTGCCGGTAAAGAAAAACAAGACCGGGATCTGTTTGCCGTAAAACGAGGAATGATCCGAAGGGCCGAAACCGTCTTCATTAAGAGATAAATTAAATTTATTTAGAGGAGGGATGGAAGTTTTAATGTGCGGCGGTGTGCCGGTCGCCTGGGCCACGGGAATGATAGCTTCCGGGTTTATATTTTTCGCTTCGATCAGGTTTTTCCACTCGCCGGCCGTACCGGTGCCGCCAATGGTGAGCTTGTCGTCCTTGAGCCGCCCGACCATATCCATATTTACCATCGCCACGGTATTACCCAGCGGAAACACAGGGTTATTTACATAAAATTTCGAGCCGAGCAGGCCCTCTTCCTCGCCGCCAAAAGCGATGAAGATCAGGGTGCGTTTATTTTTCTTTTCGGCCGCGAACCGGCGCGCCAGTTCCAGCACGGCCGCCACGCCCGAAGCGTTGTCGTCGGCGCCGTGATGAATTTCCGTCGAATTGGGCGACAGGCTGGAGGTTCCGCCGTGCCCCAGGTGATCGTAATGAGCGCCGATGACGATGGCCTCGTTCTTCAACTGCGGATCGGTGCCTTCCAGTACTCCGATCACGTTATAGGCTTCGGCCTGTTTTTTATTGAGATCTATTTTCAGTTCCGCCGACGCTTTCGGGCGGGCGGAAAGGCTCAGCCGGATCTCACCCGCGTCTTTTCGCAAGGCGATGAACTGCTCGTCTTTTTTCAACTCCTCTTCGCTTTTGTCGCCCAGCAGCAGCGCGCCGATGGGACGGGCGATAACGGCGGCCGGGATGGCGGTGTCGCCCGCCGTCTGATCGAATTTCAACTGCGCCTCGCGATCGTCTTCCAGTTTTGTCTCGCCGGAGATCACCAGCAGCGCCTTTGCGCCTTTATCGTGGGCGATCTTCGCCTTGACGCGCACGTCATTAAAACGCGCGAACTGGGAATGAGGATTCCCCTGGTCGGGTGTGCCGCTAAAGACGAGCACGATCTTGCCCTTCACATCCAGCCCGGCATAATCGTCAATTTTTAATTCTTCCGATGCGATGCCGTAGCCGGCAAAAACAATGCCGGTTTCAGGCAGCGAGCCGTTTGACGAAAACCCGGCCGGCATCCAATTCGATCTCAGGTTCACGGTCACGGCCATTTGCCCGGTATTGATCTTCAAAAGATTGCCCGCGCCGAGCTCGACGCCGGAAAAATACGGGAAGGATTGCAGATAGTTTCTTTTTATTTTGCCGTTCGCGGTTTGCGTGATGCCGGGTTTCAGCTTTAAGGCGGCAAATTTGTTGGCCACATAACCCGCGGCGGCGATCGCGCCCTGTTCACCGGTGCGGCGGCCTTCCAGCTTGTCCGAAGCGAGATAGGTAATATCCGCGCGTAATCTCTCCTGCACCGCATCGGGCTTCGAGGCAATCTGCGCCTTTTGCGCCGATACGCCGGCGATAACCGAAATTAAAAGAAGAAAACTAAATAATTGCTTTTTCATGATACATCCATAATAACGATGGTTTTACTTATAATCCGTCGTATATCTTCCAACATTTTCTGTTACGGAGTGCGTTGCCCTTACTAAATATCACATCTTTTTTATCAACCGTAGGCGCTGCTCGCGGGGCTGCCGCGCCATTCGGAATTATCCACATCTCCAGGGTAAGTTCTTCTCTGTGGCCACCGTTAACCAGAACAATTTTATTCACATCGAACTTACGGCTTTTGGTGTAAAGGACCACTTCTTTTGCGAATTTTAATGCGTTTCCTCGTGTCGGCCGTACTAACTTTGTTTCGAACTTTTTCAATTTTTTGTTCCAAACATTCGACCGGTGATATTTCCCTTCATAATACAAAACGTATATTTTTGATCCGGGATTGTAAAATTGTTCGCTCAAAGCCGCGTCTAACCGGCCCATGAAATCATCGCAGAGAAGATAGCCAAAATCGTCAACCTTTCGCGCTTCCCCGCCTTGCGCAAAAGCGTTTACGCAAAATACGCCGAGAGCAATTATCAGGAGAATCTTGCTTTTCATAACTTAATGGACCTGGTAAAAATATCTTTGATCCTGGCGCTGTCCTGGATAATTTGTTTTACGGTCGAGGTGTCTTTTAAGTTCAACTTATCGCGCTTTTTCTCGTCTTCAATGATCCGGATGGCTTTACCCAGGGAGAAATAAACTCTGCGCTCCGCCGGAACTTCCTCGTCGCCCTCAGCTTTTTGAAAATAAAAGACCAGCGCGCCGGTTTTATTATAAAGAAATTCTTCCGCGTACCTGCGCGAAGAAACTTCCCTCTGCACTTTCACCATTACCAGCTCGTCCGGGTAGAGACGCGTCTCACTGTCGCCGCCGCGGTAAAAGAATTTATAGGTCAGGACAAAGTTGCCGACCGCTCGCCACTGGTGGCGGCGCTTGTTGATGACGAGCTCGTTCATCACCAACTCGCCGAATTCGCCCTGGTCGTCCTCCTCTTCGGCCGCTTTCGCTTTTTCGGAAATTTCGTTGTAATACGCACGGATCTTTTCGACCGTCTTTTCCGTAGTCTGAGCAAAAACGGAAAATCCCAAAAGACTTAACAGAAAAATAAAGCAGAAAAATTTGCTCATAATGTTAACATCAGCTTACCGCTTACTGCTACCGCCTACTGCTACCGCCTACTGCCCACTGTTTACTCCACCCAATCGGCAATAAACACATTGGTATCGCCCTGTTTGGCGGCGTTGCGGTTCGAGGCAAATACGAGCTTTTTGCCGTCGGGCGAAAACATCGGAAACCCGTCGAAGGTCTCGTTAAAGGTCACTCTTTCCAGGCCCGTGCCGTCAGCGTTTATCACCGCCAGGTCGAAATTTCGCTTCGACTTATCAGTCGCAAAATAATTCGTGCAAAAGATAATGCGCTTGCCGTCCGGCGTGAAAAACGGCGCAAAAGATGCGACGCCGAGATTGGTGACCTGTTTTTTATTCGAACCGTCCGCGTTCATCGTCCAGACCTCGAACACGGTCGGCTGCACCAGGTTTTGCGAGAGGCGTTCCCTGTAAAGAGCGATCTCGGCCGCGGTTTTCGGGTGATGGCTGCGATAGACGATCTGCTTGCCGTCGGGCGAGTAAAACGCGCCGCCGTCGTAGCCGAGCTCCGTGGTCAGCCGTTTCACGTTCTTTCCGTCCTTGTCCATCACATATAGATCGAGATCGCCGTCGCGCACCGAGGTAAAAATTATCTTTTTCCCGTCGGGCGAGATGGTCGCCTCGGCGTCGTAGCCCGGTGTTTTGGTCATCTGTTTGATACCCGTCCCGTCCGGCTTTGAAGCATAAATATCGTAATCGGGGTAGATCGCCCAGACATACCCGCGAGAAAAATCGGGCGGCGGCGGGCATTCTTTTTTACCGCCGAAGGTCGAGGCGTAAAGCACTTTTTTTCCGTCCTTGAAAAAGTATGAACAGGTCGTGCGGCCTTCGCCGTTCGAGACCATTTTCACACCGGAGCCGTCCGCGTTCATCCGGTAGATCTGGTCGCACCCGCGCCCGTCGCGTTTCGACTGGAAAATAAGCTGCTTCCCGTCAAAGGAAAAATACGCTTCGGCGTTTTCCCCGCCAAAAGTAAGCTGCTTGATATTTTGCAGGCGCTTTTCGCCCGCCACGGAAAGTGAATTATTTTGTGCGAAAAAACTGGCGGAAAGAGCTATAATAATGGTAATTAATAAGTACAGTTGTCTCATGCGGTCAATCATAGCATTTGCTCCCATGTTGTGCTGAATCTGGAAACATAAGTTTAGCGAATTACATACTTAAGATAAACTGATCGACAGTTTAGCTGAAGAAATAAAATTTAATTGAACTTTTTGAGTAATATGCTTTTTGAAACAAACAAAGAGGTACTCGATTGGTATGAACGGCAGCCTCGCGCCCTGACCAAACAGTTCATGGACGCGATCCCGTGGCACGAGGTGAAAAACCACCCGCTGGACGAACGCTTCGTCCGCATCCTGCTTTACATGCGCGACGTGGAAACTTTGACCGAGCAGTATCATACCGACCTGCGGCGCACGCCGACGGGAAAGGACCCGGTCATAAGTAAATTTATGGAGCGCTGGGGGCTCGAAGAGATCACGCACGGCGAGGTGCTGAACCGCTTTTTGAATGAGGCGGGAACTGCGACCAGCGATAAATGGTACGAGGAAATGAAAACCGGCATCACGCGCGCCTATAAAATAAATGTGCGTTTGATCACCTCGCTGACCAACCTGGTCGGGCGGAAGTTCACCGCCACTCACATGACCTTCGGCGCGATCAACGAGCTTTGCACAACTCAGGGCTACCGCCGCCTGATAAATCTCGCCGGCCACCCGGTGCTCGAACACATTCTCAAAGCCATCATCCGCGAAGAATCCGTCCATACCACTTTTTACTGGAGCGTGGCTCGGCTGGAACTGCGCCAATCGGAGTTTGCGCAAAAGATCGCGCGTTTTGTGATAGATAATTTCTGGGTTCCGGTGGGACAGGGCGCAAAATCCGTGGCCGATGCAAACTATCTGATCGGCACGCTTTTCGGCGGGACGGACGGGCTCGATTGGGTGGATAAAACCATCACGCAGAGGATACGCCAGCTTCCCGGTTTTGACGGGTTGACCAAGATCAACGAAACCGCGCGGGAGATCGACGTGGCGGTTAATTCCGCGGTGTAGGCCGGTAGTTCAGAGTTACGCCTTTAGGCGTGATAATGTTTAATAATTTTCACGCCTAAAGGCGTAACTCTGAACTTTACCCGTTCTTCTGCGCGAAATCACTCATAAATTCGACCAGCTTTTCGACGCCTTCTTTCGGGAAGGCGTTGTAGATCGAAGCGCGGATCCCACCGACCGAGCGGTGTCCTTTCAATCCGTCCAACCCGTAGGCGCTCGCTTCCGCGCAGAATTTCTTTTCCAGCTCTTCCGAAGGCAGACGAAACGTGACGTTCATCAGCGAACGCGCTTCGCGCTCGGCGTGCCCGCGATAATACCCGTCGCTTGAATCGAGCGCGTCGTAAAGAATTTTGGCTTTCGCTTCGTTCTCTTTCTGCATTGCGGAGAGCCCGCCTTTTTCCTTCAGCCACTGGCAGACGAGATCGATGATGTAGATCCCGAAAGTGTTCGGCGTGTTTCCCAGCGAGCCCGCCCCGGCATGGTAAGCGTAATCCAGCATCGTGTGCTGGCCCGGCGGCACGCGGCCGATCATACCGTCGCCGATGATGACCAGCGTCACACCCGAAGGCCCGATGTTTTTTTGCGCCCCGGCATAGATCAACTCGTATTTCGAAACGTCGATCGGTTTTGACATTATGTTCGACGAAGCGTCGCAAACGACGGGCACCCCGCCGCCTTCCAGATCGTACTTAAACTCAACACCTTCAATAGTTTCGTTCGACGTGTAATGAATGTACCGGGCGTCGCCGTCGAAGTTCAGCTCATCATGGGAAGGCACGGATCTGAATCCTGTTTCCGTGGAATCGAACACGACATTCACATTGCCGCAGCGCTTCGCCTCTTTGGCGGCCTTTACTCCCCAGGCGCCGGTGACGACGTAATCCGCCGAGCTGCCCGCCGGAAGAAAATTCATCGGCACCATATTAAATTGCAGCGAGGCGCCGCCCTGTAAAAACAACACCTGGTAATTTTCCGGGACCGCCAGCAATTCTCTTATCCCCTGTCGCGCGCTTTCGATCACGCCCGCGAAAATTTTCGAGCGGTGGCTGATCTCCATCACCGACATTCCGCTGCCGCCGATCGACGGCAATTCCGCCTGGGCTTTTTCCACAACCGGCAGCGGCAAGGTAGCCGGCCCGGCGCTAAAATTAAAAATTCTTTCCGTTGACATTTTTGCCTGCATATTCTTTTTTAAGTTTTATTTCCTTTGCCGCGCAGAGCGCCGCCGACCACGCGCGTTATTAAACCGTCCGGCGCGATCGTTGCCACGTAGGCCACTATCTTATTTAAAGCCCCCGAGATAACAAGCATTTTTCCGCGCTCCGCCCCGCGCAATGCCGCATCGACCACCTGCTCGGCGGTTTGCATTCCCTTCAGTTGTAAAGGGTCTGTAATGCTGGCGGCGGCGAAAAAATTGGTCTCGGTCGCGCCCGGGCACAGCGCCATTACCAGTATGCCGTGGGAACGGTTCTCTTCCGCCAGGCCCTGGCTAAACGCAGTGACGAAAGCCTTTGTGGCGGCGTAGGTGGACATGAAAGGGATCGGCTGAAAGCCGGCGGTCGAAGAAACGTTGATAATAGTGCCGCTCTTTCGCGCGCGCATCTGCGGCAGGTAGCGGTGCGTCAGCCCCACCAGCGCGCGGATGTTAAGATCGATCATTTCCAATTCGCGCTCGAGCGGAAGCTCCGCAAAATCGCCCATCGAACCGAAACCCGCATTGTTTATCAGCCACCCGATCTCCATCCCGTGTTTTTCGGTTTCCGCGAAAAGCTCCGCGTCCGCCCCGGCTTTCGACAGGTCCAGCGGTATGTAATGCGCGGTGATCTTGTGCTGCAGCATCAGCTCGTCGCAAAGCTCGTGCAGTTTATTTTCCGAGCGCGCGACCAAAACGAGGTCGTGTTTTTTTTCCGCCAAACGGCGCGCAAAAACTTCGCCGATCCCGCTGGAAGCTCCGGTGATCAAAGTATAAGCCATAGGTATATTTTGCCACAGAGATCACAGAGTTCACAGAGCAATAAATAAAAAGAAAGTCGGCTTTTAAGCTTTAAATATTTTTTGCTCCCCTCTGTGTCCTCTGTGCTCTCTGTGCTCTCTGTGGCTAATTAATATTGCCACCTGGCGAGGAAATCCTTTATATGCGCGCGGTTCGGTTTTTGGGATTCGGCCACCAGGAAGGAATGGAAATTTTCCTGTTCTTCGGCATAGGCCCGGTCTTCCAGAAACCCGCAGAAACGCACCAGCCGCCGCCAGACCAGGTAAGTATTAAGCGTGTCTATCTCATTATAAGCAATGATCTTAGCCAGATCGCCCTGCAGCCAGAGCTCGGGTACCTGCGCGCCGTCGATGTCGAGCTTGCCGGGAAATCCGCACATCTTTGCCAGCTCGTTAAGCGAAGGGTTCTGGCGCAAATTAACGCCGCAAAGCAGTTTTAAAATATCGATATGCCACTCGCCGTAATCGGAAAAATAATCGCGCCCTTCCCAGGGTTTGTCCGGGCGAATGCTGAATTCTTTCGCTTCGACGTCGTTGATCATCGCGCGCTGCACCAGCACGCGGATGTCGGAATTCAACGAATTGTAACCGACCAGCTGCGGACGGCGTTCGCCGACGTAATGCAAAAATTTCGAGATCAAAACGGCTTCGTCTTTTTCGTCCGGGTCTTCGGGCATCGAATGAAGGCGAAACACCACCTGCGTTTCACCGTCCACGCTCTCCAGGTTACGCGAAAGAAAAGCGATCGAAACCACGCGGGAAAAAAGATACTTCAGAAACGGCATCGGCTTTTCCTCGGTCGCGCCCGCCTTTTGCCATAGCATTTCAAAAGCTTCGCGCTCGCTCGCCCCTTCCGGCAGATCGCACAAACGCCGCGCCGCCTCCCGATCCGGCACCCACTCCAGGTCGTAAAACCATGTCCGGTGATGTATTCCGTTTTTAAGCATCAGGGTGATCCCGGTTTCTTTCAGCGGACCACCGCGCGATCAGCGCCAGCGGAAGCCCGACCAGCAGGGCGTGGCCGACGATGTTGTTCATGGTTGCCCAGTAATCAAAAGAAGCAGGCCTGTCGATGGCCGAAAGCGGGATCACCACGTATTGCATGAATAGATGAACCCCGATCCCATAAAGCATTCCCCAGGCAACCGGCTCACGGATCAGCCGCGGGAACCTGCTGCTGAGCAAATAAAACACCACTGCCACACCAAGAGCAACCACATAATGCAAAGCCAGCCCAATCAATCCCGTCGGCACGCCTCCGGCGACCGCCGCTTCCCGCCCGTACAGCCCGGCTGCGACTCCCTGAAAAACCCTGATGAAAGATATGTTGTAGTAAAAGCCGAAAAAAAGGTAAGCATCGAGCATGTCCAGAATACCCACCGCCAGCCAGCCGTATATTATGGTTTCAAAAGCGCGCCGGCCGCCCTAAAGTTTTGCTCTCACCCATGATCAACTCTTTATTTGATTTGTGCATTATACGCGAAAACGAAAACCGCGAAAACACTTTTCAGTGTCTTCGCGGCCTTCTAATCAACCGAGAGAGTTGATTTCCTTTTGCTTACTGCAAGCCGATGGTCGAGGTCGGCGAGCCGTCAACGCCATTACCATTGCGCATGTTGCTTGTGTACGAAACGAGGGTGCCCGCTGCGGTCAATCCCGTACCGTTGTTGGTGATGATGCTGCCGGTCAAGCGGATCGTTCCGCCGGTGCTGGCATTGACGCCCGTCGTGTTGTGCGAAATGTTGCAGTTCGACACGCCAAGCGTCGCATTGAAGGCAAGCACGCCGGTCGTGTTATTGGTGACGGTTGAGCCATCGATCGAAGCGTTGGTACCGTTGCTCAAGTTGACCCCGGTAGCGTTTGCGTTGATCTCTGAATCACTGATCGCCAAGGTCACGGCTCCGCCGATGATGAACGTGTTGATACCGTTACCCGCATTACTGCGAATAACCGAGTCGCTGACGTTGACTTTGGTCGAGCCGGTAGTGTTTTCCAGCGAAACTCCGTGCTGGGTAAAGCCAAAGATGACCACTTCGTCAAGCGTTACCTGGTTGGCGGCAAGAACTCTGACGCCATTGATACCGGTCGCAGCGCCATTGATGGATATACCGCGAATCATGACCGCTTTCTTGGAATCAGTACCGGAAGTGATATTGATGATCACGCCGTTGACTCCGGCCGCCAGGATCGAGCCCTGGGTGTCTTCGCAATCGATCGTGATCGATTTGGTAATGTTGATCGCGCCATAGCCGGCCGGATCGAGACAGTTGATCTCGCCGTTTGTCGCTGTTTTCGAAATAGCCCCGGCAAATGTTTTACAAGGTGCAGTGCGGCTGCAAGGGTTGACGTCGTCGCCGACGCCTGACACCCATGTCCGTGTCGCCTGCGCCTGGGCTAAGGAAGCCCCCGCCAGAATGATGACGGCGAAGATGGATGTGCGAAAGATGAAAGTTATCTTATTCATTGAACAAATCTCCTTATATTTCAGTTAGTTATAGTTAGATTTACAGCGGGGAAGTAACCACGCAGTTAAATTTATCGTAGTGCGTTTATACTGTTTTCCCATATAGCGTGTCAATAAAAAGACGGGTCGTTTTGGGTTTTTTGCCTACATTTTTAAGATTAGACGCCCCGAATTCTCGACATTGACCCCGATCCCGCTGCCCGTAATAGGTAATGCATTAAATCGTAAAATGTTACAGGAAAGGCCTATTACGGCTTACTAACTACCGATTACCACCGGCTAATACCTCTATTGCAGCGCCACGATCGAAGTCGGCGTGGCGGACGTTAAATTGGCTGTGAGAGCATTGTTGCCATAAGAAATGATCTTGCCGTTGCTCAGAATGGACATCCCTATGTAATTTTCGCTTATTGTATTACCCGAAATCCTGATAGTTCCATTGTTACCGGCTTGAATACCGTTACCATTTCCGGCTATCAGGCAATTCGTTACTGCGACGTCCGACATTTCCGCACGGATGCCTATGCTAAAGCTGCCTAGTATATTCGAATTAACAACAGCAACACTAGCAACTGAGGTAGGTTTTATTGAAATGCCATATGCACCGGTATTTTTTATACTGCTGTTACTGATAAAAACCTGCGCGGCGGCAGCAGTTTCCACGGAAATCCCTTTACTATTAAAGCTCTCGATAACCGTATTTTCAATTATCACTCTGTTGGCGGCTAATATTTTAATACCGGTATATCCCGCGTTTATACCGCTAAGGGACAACCCGCGAATGCTGACATTACCTGTGCCGGCATTGACGATAATACCATCAGTAGTTGAGGTAGCTGTGATTCCGCCGAAAGTGCCGGTGCAATCTATGGTAATAGATTTGTCGATGGTAAACGTGCCGTAACTGCCCGGAGTGAGACAGTTGATCTCGCCCTTATCGGTGGTTTTAGCGAGAGCCCCGGCAAATGTCTTGCAAGGCGCCGTGCGGGCGCAAGAATGGCTGTCGTTCCCCAAGGCGGATACCCAGGAACGCCATTGTGTCTGTGATTGCGCCAGCGAAGCCGCGGCCAAAATGAACGCCGCCATAACGACAGCACGGAAAGTGTATAGACTCATAAAGAGACCTCCTCAATTTTTTTAATAGATTTATGGGAACAAAAGATCGTGCGTGGAAGAACGACCGCACTTTGTTTGTACAGGTTTTATACCCCTGTCCGGAGCGCGGTGTCAATGTTTATGGGGAATTGGCAAGACGTGATACGCAAATGCCAAATGACCAATGACCATTTACCATCACAGCTCGAACAAAAGATCGCTGGGAGGCAGTACGCCGTGAAAGGTTTTACGATGAAGAGAGCAAGCCCCGTGTTCGCGCAGAGCGGCTTTATGAGACCGGGTAGCGTATCCGACATGGGAATCGAAGCCGTATTGCGGATAAACGTCGTGCATTTCCCGCATTAAACCATCCCGGTAGGTTTTAGCGATCACCGAGGCCGCGGCGATGGAGGCGGAAATTGCGTCGCCCCTGATAATGGCCTTTTGCGGGAGCAGGATGTCTTTTAATTGAAGGGCATCGACGAGCAAAAAATCAGCGCCCGGCAGTAATTTTTCAACGGCCAGGCGCATCGCTTTTTTCGAAGCTTGTAAAATGTTTATGCGGTCTATCTCTTCGGCGTCCACTTCGGCCACGGCATAACAGACGGCTCTCGCTTTGAGTTTTTCGGCGATCGTTTCGCGCTGCTTCTGCGTCAGCTGTTTCGAATCGTTTAAGCCCCGCGGCATCGGCTTTTGCAGATCGAGAATGACCGCGCCCGCCACGACCGAGCCCGCCAGGCAGCCGCGGCCGACCTCATCGACCCCCGCCACAAAACGGTAGCCATCTGCAAATGCCTGTTTTTCGAAATTAAGGCTGGGCGCCATCCCTCACAGACTACCCGGTTTTGCCTTTACCGGCAACCTTGCCGGCGGCATCTTTGTTGCGGGTGTCCAGCTCGCGGATACGCGCTGCCTTGCCGCGCAGGTCGCGCAGGTAATAAAGCTTGGCGCGGCGAACGCGTCCACGGCGGATAAGCTCGATCTTGGAAATGATCGTGGCATGCAGCGGGAAAATTCTTTCCACGCCGATGCCGCCGGCGCTGACCTTGCGCACGGTAAAGGTTTCGCGTGCGCCGCCGTGCTTGCGGGCGATCACTATTCCTTCAAACGCCTGCAGGCGTTCCTTGCCGCCTTCCTTGATGCGCACCTGTACGCGCACCGTATCGCCCGCCTTGAAATCGGGGATCTCGGTTTTTAATTGTGTCTTTTCAACTGAATCTAATCGGTTCATTTCTCTAATGAAGCGGCTCTTGCTATCTGTCCTCAGCCGCTTCTCCTTTCAATAAATCAGGTCTGTTGACCCTGGTTTTTTCCAGCGCCTTTTCTTTACGCCATTTTTCAATTTCATTGTGGTTGCCGCCCTGCAGCACCGGCGGCACTTCCATTCCCATAAACTCCGCGGGCCTGGTGTAATGCGGAAAATCCAGCAGCCCGTCGGAAAAAGATTCGTTCTCAGCCGAGGTTTCGCTGCCCAGCGCGCCGGGCAAAAGCCGCGTCATCGCATCGACCATCACCAGCGCCGCCGGCTCCCCGCCCGAAAGCACATAATCGCCGATGGAGATTTCATCCGTCACCAGCGCTTCGTTGACCCGCTCGTCCACGCCTTCGTAACGGCCGCAGATCAGGATGATATGCGCGCCCGTGTCGGCCATCTCCTGGGCCGCCGCCTGCTTGAACGCTTTGCCTTGCGGCGAAAGCAGCACCACCCTGGTTCCCGGCGGGTAATCCGCTTTTTTAAGCGTGCCGGTCAGCTTTTCAATTGCCGCGAAGATCGGCTCGGGCTTGAGCACCATCCCGTCGCCCCCGCCGAACGGGCGGTCGTCAACCTGTTTGCGTTCGGTTTCGACGAACTCGCGAAGGTCGTGAACGCCGATCTGCAAAATATCGGACGCCTGCGCGCGGCGGATTATGCCAAAGTCAAAGACCTCGCGAAAGAATTCCGGGAAAATTGTTAAAACGTCAATTTTCATTCGGTTTTGGGCCTTAGCTTTGGCTCTAGTCCTTGTTTTCGCTAAGACCAAAGACCGAAGTCCTAAGACCGAACTCAAAACTCCAATAAACCTTCGGGAGGGTCGATCCTTATCGACTTATTTTCAACATCGACATCCGTGCAAATCGCTTCGGCAAACGGAACCAGGTAATCTTTACCCGGCGCGTCTTCGCGGGCCACCACTAAAATTTCCGTGCCGCCGGTGCGCATCACTTCGCGCACTCGCCCCAGTATTTTGCCTTCGGCGCTCACGACCGCGCAGCCCTGAAGTTCCCAGTCGTAAAACTGCCCGTCTTCCAGCTCTATGGCTTCGCTCTCCGGCACGCAGACCTCGCAATTCACCCACGCCTGCGCGGTTTCGATAGAATCGACACCGGCGAATTTCAGCACGATGCGGTTCTTTTGAAACCGGAAATCTTCAATTTTCAAACTCTCTTGTTTCCCATCCGGCGCGACCAGAATGACTTCTTCCAGGCCATCGAACCGTTCGGGAAAATCGGTCAGCAGATCGGCAACCAGTTCGCCGCGAAGACCGCGCACCCTGACTGTAAAAGCGACCGTTATTAGTCCTTCGCCCGCGCTCACTCCGCGATCTCGAGCTGGTACCTGCGGCCCTGCTTATGGCTGATGGCGTAGAGTATCGAGCGCAGCGCTTTGACCGTGCGGCCTTCGCGCCCGATCAGCCGGCCGATATCGGCCTGCTCCACGTGGATCTCAAGCACCGTGGTCGAGCCGTTTTGTTTTTCGATCACCTCGACCGCTTCGGGGCTGCCGACCAGCGAGCGCACCAGATTTTCCAGGGCTTCTCTCATAAAAAACCAAACAGTAAAAAACTATTCCGCGGCAGCTTCGCCGGGGTTTCTGCCGGAGCATAATTTTTGATCAGGCGTTTGACCGTTTCGGTCGGCTGCGCGCCGACACTGACCCAGTAATTCACGCGCTCGATCTTCAGTTTGACGGTCGACGGATCGGTCATCGGATCGTAAGTTCCGAGATTTTCCAAATACGCGCCGTCGCGCTTGCTGCGTTTTTCTTTTACCACCACGCGATAGAAAGGTTTTTTCTTCGCGCCCATTCTCATTAAACTAATTGCTAACATTTCTTTGTCCTTTGTCTTTCGTCCTTTGTCAGTGGCCGGTTTCTTCTAACTATTCACTATTCACTATTCACCAGTCACTATTCACCAGTCACTATTCACCAGTCACTATTCACTATTCACCAGTCACTATTCACTATTCACCAGTCACTATTCACTATTCACTATTCACTATTCACCAGTCACTATTCACTATTCACCAGTCACTATTCACTATCTTTTCTTGTGTCGTTTCTTTTTCTTTATCCTTTTGGATAACGAATCCGTTTCTTCCCCGCCGTCGCCGCCCATTCCGCCGAGCAAACCGCCCGGCATTCCACCGCCTAAACCGCCTAAGCTCCCCGCGCCCGGCATTCCCATCATATTTCCCAAACCGCCCATCATGCCTTTGCCCAGTTTGCCGAGCAATCCCCCGCGGTTCATCTGCGCCATCATCTTCCTCATCTGCTCGTATTGCTTGAGCAAGGCGTTGACCTCGGCGATGGTCGAGCCGGAACCATTGGCGATGCGCGTTTTGCGGCTGGCGTCGATGAGCTTGTGCGTTGTTGCGCTCTTCGCTGCGTCATCGAATCGATGATCGCCTCGGTCCGTTTCATCTGACCTTCGACCTCGTCCGATTGCTCGTCGGTTATCTGCATGCCGCCCGTCATCTGTTCGGGCAGCATCTTCATCAATTTTGACATCGAGCCGAGCTTTTTGAATTGCCGAGCTGATTGCGGAAATCTTCGAGCGTAAATTGGTTGCGCGTCATTTTCGCAAGCTGCGCTTCGGCCTCCGTCTGATCGATCTTGCCCTGGACCTCTTCGATCAGCGACAGCACATCGCCCATGCCGAGGATGCGCTGGGCGATGCGGTCGGGATAAAACGGCTCGATCGCGTCGTATTTTTCGCCGACGCCGACGAATTTCACCGGCTGCCCGATAACCTGCTTGATCGAAAGCGCCGCGCCGCCGCGGGCATCGCCGTCCATCTTGGTCAGGATAACGCCCGTGATGCCGACCCGGTCGTGAAATACCTCCGCCGATTTGACCGCGTCCTGCCCGGTCATGGCGTCGGCGACAAACAGGACTTCGACCGGTTTTGTTTCCGCCTTGATCTGCTCGAGCTCGACCATCAGCTCGTCGTCGATGTGCAGACGGCCGGCCGTGTCGATCATCAGCGTGTCGTAGCCGGTTTCCTGCGCGTGCTTGTGGGCCCCGCGCACGAGGGTCAGCGGATCGTTCGTTTCCGGTTTTCTAAAGATCGCTTGCCCGACGGCGTCGGCGACGACTTTTAGCTGCTCGCGCGCCGCGGGCCGATAAACGTCGACCGAAACCAGCAGCGGTTTTCGTTCCTGGTTTTTCGCCAGCCAGCTGCGCGATCTTGCCGGTCGAGGTCGTCTTACCCGAACCCTGCAGCCCGACGATCATCACGACGTTCGGTATCTGCTTGGTAAAGACCAGCCGCGACGAAGTGCCGCCCATCAGCTCGACAAGCTCGTCATAGACGATCTTGACGACCTGCTCGTGGGGTTTAAGGTCCGTGCCAGACCTCCTGCCCCTCGGCCTTTGGCTCGACGGAATCGACAAAGTCTTTGGCGACCTTATAATTCACGTCCGCTTCGAGCAGCGCCATCCGGATCTCGCGCAGAGCCGCGTCCACGTGCTCGGGCGTCAGCTTGCCTTCGCCGCGCAGATTTTTCAGCGTTTTCTTGAGTTTATCGGACAGCGACTCGAACATACAGAGACACTTCGGCCCAAGAGCCGAAACTATAAATACTACTGGTACAAGGGGAAAGTGTCAAGAAACGGCGGCAAAAGTGCAAAAGTCCGCTTCAGCGGACTTAAAGGTAATAGCCCCGTGCTTTAGCGCGGGGTACATGCCACCCTGTGGGATCCTTCCGCCCGCTTTAGCGGTTGACAGATCTTGCCTGGGGCATTTCCGAAGGGTCAGTAACCCTTTTGAGCAGCGTCCGAAAACGCCGGCGGGCCATGCGTTTTTCCAGCCGCCGCCTTGTGCAAAGTGGACAATAAGTATGGTTTGAGCAGCTTTCGTATGGACGGTGTTTCCTCATAGTGCCGATGCCTTTTAAGCAGTGACAATCACCGGTTGACCCAAACCTTATTTCCGATTCCCGATGTTTTTTGAGTTCCTTCTTAAACCTTTGCGTCATCAATGACCGCTCATGATGCCATCTCATAATCTTTACAATTCTAAAACAATTTTACCCCCGAGGGGAGCGCGGGCACCTTGCCTGCCCTGACGCGTACTCGGCGCGGTCAGTCTCCCACGTGCAGGAAGTGCTCCGGCGCTCCCGATTTGTGATGGAACCATTTCGGAATAGATAATAACGGATAGATGATAGCTAATAGATCGTATCTCTCCGTTATCATCTATGATCTTTCATCTATTCCGAATAGATATTTCCAGTCATATTCCTGTTGTCCAATACAAGAGAATTTTTGCCCCATTTCAGTTCTACTTCAACATCCCAGACTCCAGCCCCTTCCACCATTTGGCTGATGCCGCAGATATAATAAGTTCCCGCTTTCAGGTCTTTTATTTCGGCCTTCCCTTGCGAGTCGGTAATAAAAAATGTCAGGGCATGGTTTCGCAGCCCGTTCATCGTCTTCGCGTACCAGATCTCACTAGTGACATCAATTCCCTTCAATAGATCGTCCGGGCTTTTTTTCAGAATATAAAAAACCTGCCGGGTAAGCGGCTCGGCTTCGCCGGCGTTATTGATGATCGATGCTTCTACTTCCAGTGTCGGATTCAAGCCTAACTTCATGGTTTTTTGGGAGCCATATAAGATGTTTTCATCACCGCATCAGCGGTGGCCTGACAGTAGCCGTGGATTTCAATCCACGGAAAACGAAAACAATGTTCCGGTCGCGTCAGCGACGAATGAATCAGCCGTCGCTCGCGCGACGCGCTGGTTGTTTTTATCCCGGACCGTGGGTTAAAACCCACGACTACTATCAACAGGGCGCTACGCGCCAAAAACAATTACTTCTTTATCGCTTACCGAAATTCTGTTAATCTTTCAACGTTGTAATCACCCACGATTTTTGACAGCAAAGCCATGAAACCGCGTAAGGGTAAATTCAGTTGAGCGTCAGCCTATACGTTCAAGTAATTTGGGCGCACCGGTTGAGTTTAGAAATCTTACCCCGACACAGGGGAGAAAGTCAAGCAGCGAAAATCACCCACTTAGGAGGAAGCTTCTAAATGGGCAGCAAGCAACTTGTAAAACCTAAAAGAATGGGCGAGAAAGTTCGCGAGATTCGAATGAGACTGGGACTTACCCAACAAGAGATGTTTGAACTCCTTGAGCGATATGGAGCTAAAATTTATGTGGGTTACATTGGGTCGTATGAGATCAATGAAAGAATCCCGACGCTGCTGGTTACATTAGCTTATGCACGGGCGGCTGGCATTCCCATGGAAGTGCTAGTAGATGATGAATTGGATTTACCCGTCAAATTCCCTGCAAAGAAAAAATAGATTTAGATTTGTCGCGTCCCTACGGGACTCAGAGAACCACCCCGTCGCGCGAAGCGCGCGCCACCCCTCCTTCGTAAGGAGGGGAGTTTTTGGCGCTACTCTTTAAACTCCCCTCCTTACGAAGGAGGGGTGCCCGAAGGGCGGGGTGGTTCTCTGCTTTTATATTCCCAAAAGCATCCAATTTAGCTTTAGCTGATAAAATTTAAGATAAACATTCCAAAATTCCATTAATCTCCCGAAAATCATGCTCATTTCTCAATGATAAACGGGTAATATGCCGAAGCGAGTTTGAAGTCCGCCCGGAGGACATTTGAAAAGTGTAAATTTTGTTTATGCTCGTTCCATTTCCGTTCCAGTACGTTCATTGCTTCACCTTCAGAAAACAGTTAGATCGGGCTGTAATGGTGTTATTTCGCGGCATTTTCCCGAGCTGAGTGTTTCATTTCCGTTCCAGGTGTTTCATTGTTTCGCTTCCGCATAAAACGAAACACCCGCCGGGCATTATGACTAATTCTTACAAATAAATGGCTTATGACATTATTGCGGAAACCCCTATTAAAAGGCACAAGTTTTGCACTTCATATACTTCTTTAGAAAAAGATGTATGCAATCGCTACATCGCAGAATACTGTTCAATAGAACACGGAGGAATGGAATGAAATTGAAATTTTTAACATTAATGGTGGGAATACTGGCCTTATCGCTGGGTCTTACCGCTTGCAGCGAAACAACGCCGGGTACGAACGCAAATGCGAACCGTGCGGCGGCCAACGCCAATCTGAACGCGAATAACACTGCCGTTGTTGTCAACGCGAATCATTCGAACACTAACAGTAATCGCTGGAATTCCAATATCAGCAAGGAAGATTACGAAAAAGATAAAGCCGGTTATGAAAAGAATAAAAGCACGACCGAGACGATCGGCACCGGCTTAAACGATAGCTGGCTGTGGTTCAAGGTGCGCTCGGCGCTGGCAATGACCGACGGCCTGCGCGATTCGACCATCGGCGTCAGCGTATCGAATGAGGTGGTGACCTTGTCGGGAACGGTCGGCACGGCCGCGCAGAAAGCGGACGCCGAAAAGACGGCCAAAGGCGTTAGCGGCGTAAAGAGCGTGAAGAACGAACTCAAGGTTGCCCGGCCGATTCGGTAACGAATCAAGTGGTCGGCGGTGGAAACACCAACGCCAGAACAAATACGAAAAAGTAATAATAGTTCGTATTAGCACACAAGAAAAAAGGCGGGCTCCATACGGCCCGCCTTTTTCCGTTTCATGACTACCCCTTAAAAAAAAGAATTTCAACTAGTAGTTAGCCGGAGCATTGGTATTCGCATTACCCGCGGCATTGCCGTTAGCCGGCATATTGGTATTGGAATTTACCACCACGGCCGTGTTATTTGCGATTGCCTTATTGGCATTGGCATTAACGTTTGCGGGCGGTTTGTCTACCGGGGGTTCCGGGTGTTTGGTACAGAACAAGGCCCCTAAAATTAACAAAATAACCAGAAGAATAAGCGGCGCTAACCATTTCATAGTCGAGATCTCTCTTTCTTCAATGACTGCTGATTTTAATAGCTTAGAATTATGTAACTTTACTCTAACCGGGCTGTATTTTCAATGAATAACTGTAACGCCGGGCACCTCTCGCCCCCGCACTGGTTATAATTACTTCAACTCTATTAAATTGCCACTAGCTTTAGCTAGTGGATAGGTCAGTCAATCAAATACCGGGCTTTAGCCCAAAAAGTTCGGCTAAAGCCGAATCATGTTATTGCCTCAGAACCACTAGCTAAAGCTAGTGGCAATTTAAAGAGGTTAGTTTGTTGGCGGGACGCTGGCGTTACGAATTTCTCCATTCTTCCCCCGCTTTTACCAGGCCATCGAGCGCGGCTTGCAGCTCCTGTCGTTTGCTTTCCACTTCCGCATCGGCAGGAACGTAGATCGGCTCGCCGACAAACACTTTTCCTCTTGTGAATGGACGGGCCACCTGCATCTTGTCCCAACCTTTGGTTTCGCGGAAATGTTTCACCTCCACGCTGAGCGGCAATATAGGCATCCCCGCTTTTTTTGCCAGCAGGACGGCGCCCTCTTTTGCGACGTAGCGCGGCCCCTTCGGCCCGTCGACGATAAAACACATCGACGCCCCCTGTTTTGCCAGGCGGATCATTTCCACCAATCCCTTTACACCCCCGCGAGTGGACGAACCGCGCACCGCCCCGTTCCCCTGCAGCTGGATAAGGCGGGCGATGTATTCACCGTCCAGGCTCAGCGAGGTCATCGCCACGATCTTTCGTTTTCGCAGGTAATAACTGCACAAGACGATCCGGTCGTGCCATAAAGCGTAGATCGGGTGCTGCCCCTTTTCCAGGATATTCCGGTAATGCTCTTCGCCCTGGTACTGAAACCGGATCGTCTTTGCCAGCAGGCCTATCAGCCAATAGGCCCCGCGGGCTATCGCCCGGACCTTCAACCCTTTATCCCAGGGATAATCTTTGAGATCGGACAGCCGGTAAGCTTTATCTAAATTTTCTGACTTTTGTTTATCCACACAAGTTCGTTTGCAACGATGATGCGAAAAAGTGATATTATTTGCAACAAGTGGAAAAATAATATCGTAAAAGTTTTTTAAGAGCTTTCCCCGACGGTTGAATTGTGCAAAAAATGCGGCGTAAAATCCTGATAATTGACGATCACGACGACCTGTGCAGCGCTATATGCGGCAAATTCACGGAGCTTGGCCACGATGTAACGATCCTCGATAATCGCCCGGAAGCCCTTCAGCAATCGAATCTTAGAGAATTTGACCTGATAATCACCGACCTCGACAACATAGACCATTGCTGTGAAATGAATCTGAACGGGGAAGCCCCCGCAATTCTGCCGGCAATTTTGCCGTCAAATCTGTATGTGGAAAAACCGGGCGAGGTGATCAAGGCCTTCAAAATTTCCGCCGCCAATTATTCCCGGGAAGATTTTGACGAAGCCGAGCTCAAACAGCTTTTCGATATGATCCTGGATTTTAAGGCGCAGTTCATCGACGAGGTTGAAACGCTTCAGAATATGCGGGAAAAGATCGAGTTTGAGCTGCCCAGCGCCCTCTCGCTGATGCACGACATTCTCGACTACCTGATGAAACGGACGGAGAAAGTGGGCGTTTGCGATGTGGAAAATTCCAATCTCTTTGTCGCGCTCGATGAAGCCTTTGTCAATGCCGTCAAACACGGCAACCGCTACGACCCCGAAAAGCTTCTGCGTATTACGGCGGATGTTTCCACCAAGGAAGTCAGTTTCACCGTCGAGGACGAAGGAGACGGTTTTAACATAGCGGAAATCCCCGACCCCCTAAACCCGGAAAATCTCTTCAAAACCTCCGGCCGCGGCGTGCTTCTGATCCATAACATCATGGACGAAGTGAAATATAACGAACGCGGCAACCGGCTCACCATGGTCAAGAAAAAAGATCCCGTAATCGGCAATTAATTTGATTTACCTGTTAAATCCTTAAAAATAAAGAGTTTTTGGCTTTTTATCCACCCATTTCGCAAGGCGGCGCAACAATCCGACAGGATTAGCAATTTTGTGATAGTTTGCGCGAATCGTTAATGCTAACTTTGCACTACACAAAAACGGCGCTGCGTTATCGGCGAGCTTCGGGCAGAAATTAAACTTACGAGGAAAAGATGAAGATTATCAAACCGGCAAACAACAGGACAAATATTTTAAAGGGAGTTTCAACACTCGATAATGTGAGGATAGTTTTACTGTTTCTCGTAATTATTGTTTTCGGCGGCTCGGTCTACGCCGGGCACAGCATTTTAGATCGGGTCGATCCGACATTTAACCCTGAGATCCAGGCGAATTTATACGGCATTAAGATCGTGAATCAACTGAAAGCGTTGCCGGACGGAAAGATCCTGGCATACGGACTTTTTAATTCTTATAATCGCATACCGACCGGAAACTTCGTTCGCCTTAACGCCGATGGTTCGCTCGACACGACCTTTAACAACCAACTTATTACTTCGGAGAATAATTGCGGCGGTTTTGGATCGAAGATCGTTCTCCAGCCGGACGGAAAAATTCTGGTGGCATGCAGCGATATGGTCGTGAACGGGCAAGCTCCGAGAAGTATGCTTCGCCTTAACGCCGACGGCACATTGGATACCAGTTTCAATTTCACCCAGGGCGCTGTGAATATCATCGTTGATTCTCTCGGCCGGATCCTGCTCAGCGGATCTTTTCAAACTCCGCAAGGCACACGTAAGATCGTTCGCCTGAATGACAACGGTTCGTTTGATAGCTCTTTTAACTATACGACTAACTGTTGCGGAGCAGATATTTATATCGCACTTCAGGGCAATAAGCTGATCGTCGGCGGCAGCGACGCACGGATCTTTCGCTTAAATGAAAACGGTTCGGAGGATACATCCTTTACGCCTCTTCTGACCACCGGAAACTCGCTCAGCCGCCTGGCCGTTCAGCCCGATAATAAGATCCTCTACCTGATCGATCGGGTCAGGCGGTTAAACGAAAACGGCGGCATCGATAACAGTTTTCAATCACTGGCTTTCGGAGAATTCCTGGTCGCCGCCGACGGCAAAATAACTCTTCGCTGGGGGGGAGCCACATTCAACCGGTTTCTGCCGAGCGGCGCGGCTGATCCCTCATTCGCTCAATACTCGCATCCGGCGTTTGCCTCCTTTACCATTCAGCCCGACGGCGGCGTCATCATCGGCGATGTCTACACCCCGACCATGACTCAGGGCATAAATAATTTTGTCCGATTAACACCGGGCGGCGTGCCCGACCCGGCGTTTAATCCCGGCGGCGGCGTCGCATTTCAAACTATGCTGCCCGGAAGCATCAGGGCCATCGAACCGCTTTCGAACGGGAAGGTTTTTCTCGGCGGAAAGTTCGATCTGATAAACAATATCACGCGCCCCAAAATAGCGCGGCTGAACGCCGATTCGTCGGTCGATCCATCGTTTCAGATCAATACCAGCGGAACGGGAAATCATTTTCCGCTAATTACCGACGTTTATCATATTCGCGCGCTGGCGGACGGCAAAATTTTCGTGACCGGCTGGTTTGATTACGTTCAGAACGGTGTGACGAAAAAGAATCTGGTGCGTCTTAATTCGGACGGCAGCATCGATACCACTTTTAATTTAACCGAGACGATCAATGACTGGTCCGAGATCGTCGGAGCGGGAAGAAACCCCCTGATAACTTTCAGCGACGGTAAGTTGATGGTCGGAATTTCGAGATTGAACGGTTTCGGACCGGTGGGCCCATTAAAGTTTAACCAGGACGGCTCGCTCGACACCTCGTTTCACCTCGTTGCTCAACACCGCATCGCCGCAGATGTATATAGACGACACGGAGCTGCAGCCCGACGGTAAAATTCTTGTCAGCGGCACGCATGACGCGGGTGTCGGCCTTAAAAGTTTTGTCGCGCGCCTTAACTCGGACGGAAGCCTGGACCCGGCCTTTCCATATACCGAAGAAACAGGCAGGCTGAAATCGACGCTTGCTTTGCTTCCGAACGGTAAGATCCTGGTTGGCAAACACGCAGACGGAACCGGGCCCGGCGTGGTTAAAAGACTCAACGCGGACGGCAGCCCGGACAATTCGTTTAACTCGCTGTCGCTCCCCGGCGGGATCGTCAACGCCCTGCTGGTTCTGCCGGACGGAAAGATCTTTGTCGGCGGAAAGTTCACGGTCACGGTGAACGGACAGCCGGGCAAGAATCTATTAAAGCTCAGCGAGGACGGCAACTTTGAACCGACGGCCTACAATCTCAATGAAGAAGTTTTAAGCCTGGCTATAGACAGCGAAGGACGCGTACTGGTAGGCGGCAGTTTTACCATTATCGGCGCCAATGGCGGGGACGCGAATCGTTCGTATGTTGCGCGGCTAACGGATTGGGGGACGCGATTCGATTTCGACGGCGACGGCAAATCGGACCTGGGTGTATTCCGCGGGGCGAACGGCGCCTGGTACCTGCAGCACAGCTCAGCCGGCGAGCTGATCCAGCAATTCGGTATCAACGGGGATCGGGTGGCGGCGGCTGATTACGACGGCGACGGCAAAACCGATGTAGCGATCTATCGCAACGGCGATTGGTGGTACCTGAACAGCAGCACCGGCAGTGTCGGCCTCAAGAGCTGGGGAACCGCCGGCGATACTCCGCTTCCTTCCGATTTCGACGCGGACGGCAAGGCCGATTTTATTTATTACCGCCCCTCTACAGGGGAGTGGTTCCGCAGCGCCTCGACCGGGGCGACGTCTACGATCCAGTTCGGCATGGCTGGAGATATCCCGGTGATCGCCGATATGGACGGTGACGGCAAGACCGACCCGACCATCTTCCGCCCGTCGAATGGCACCTGGTGGTACCGCAGCAGCGTGACCGGGGTCGATACGGCGATCCAATGGGGACAGAAACGGCGACGTTCCTGTTCCGGGAGACTACGACGCCGACGGCAAGACGGATACCGCCATTTTCCGTCCCTCGAACGGGGTCTGGTATATCCTGAACAGCGGCGGCACCTACACGGCAACGTCGTGGGGGCTCGATGGAGATAAGCCGGTGGCGGCGGATTACGACGGCGACGGCAGGACGGACATAGCCATCTGGCGGCCCTCGACGGGAGTATGGTACATCCTGCAATCGACCGCCGGATTCGCCGGGATGCAATACGGCCTGAGCACGGACAAGGCCATTGAGAATGCCTATTTGCCTTAAAACCAAGGCGAGTACCCGGTCAGCGCTAAGTGCTGAGGCCATTCGCGGATAATAAAGCTACGCCCGACGCATTCCTCGTTGTTGTTTTTGTTGAGGAGAGAATTATGCAAAAGTTAAAAAACTTATTGGGAATAATGGCCATTGGCCTGATCACAGTCGTTACGTTATCGGCGCAGAACAGCGGAACTTTTCAGGGCCAGGCTATCCAGCCTGACGGAAAGATACTAATTTGGGGAAGTAATATTGTTGTGTCCGGAGTCCCTTCCGGCATGGTCGCGCGCCTGAATTCCAACGGCAGCCGGGACGGCTCGTTTAATTTTTGCGGCTGCAGTTTTATCTACGTGAACAGACTCTTAGTTCAACCGGATGGGAAAATTCTCATCTCCGGAAATATGGATCCGGGCGGCGGTTCCCCTTTTTCGAAATCCCGGATAGCCAGAATGAATGCTGACGGCAGTGCCGACGCCACGTTCACGCCGTACGAAGGAACGTCTGCTCCTACCTCTTCCGTGGGGCTTATCAGCCTGCAGCCCGACGGAAAAATTTTGGCCGTCAATTCCACTGGCTTTGGCTTTCCTTTTGGCAGTTCCATCGGCATACTCCGCCTTAATACGAACGGAAGCCGTGATAATCCGTTTAGCATATTTATTGGATCGGGCAATTCGACTCTTACCGGTTTCGGGGGGCTTGCGGTCAACTCTGACGGTAAGCTTTACGTTGCAATAACTCCAGCGCCGACCGGCCCCGTCCCCCAACCGGTACAACGGCACAACGCTGATGGCGGCGTTGATGGCACCTGGCCGGCGCCAACTGTTTCGGGCGGTATTCGGCCGGGGGTGTATGCGCTGGAAATACTCTCAAACGATGACCTTGTTTTCGGTGGAAATTTCTCTAGCGTGAATGGCACGGGTGTGCCCAGCATCGTCAGAATGACCCCGGCGGGCGCTGTCGATCCGACGTTTGTTTACAACGGAACTATCACAGAAAATTTCACCTTCACACGGATACATGCACTGCCTACGGGGAAGCTTCTTGTCAGGGACAATGGTGGCACGCTGCGTCGTTTAAATTCGAACGGTTCGATCGACACGACGTTCGTACCCGCCTCCACTGTGAGTTCCGGATTTTCAGTTGACTCCCTGGGAAGGATCGTTTCGACTGGAGGTCCAGGTTACTTTCGTCTCAATCCGGACGGCGATCTGGATGGAACTTTCATTTTTGGGTTCAGGCGACCCGATTTTGATTTCGATGGTGACGGCAAATCGGATGTCGGTGTGTTCCGCCCGTCGGAAGGCAACTGGTACCTGTCGCAAAGCCAGAGCGGATTCTCGTCGCAAAACTTCGGATTGAACGGTGACGTTATTACGCCGGGGGATTTCGATGGCGACGGCAAGACCGATTTGGCGATCTGGCGCCCGAGCACCGGAACCTGGTGGTATAAGAGCACGGTCAATGGCGGATACTATGCCGTGTGGTGGGGACAAGCCGGCGATATTCCGCTGGCCGAAGATTTCAACGGCGACGGGCGGGCGGATTATGTTTACTACCGCCCGTCGAATTCCACCTGGCACCGGCTGGGTTCCACCGGTGGATACTCGGCGATCGCTTTCGGAACGGCGGGCGATATTCCGCTGGTCGCGGATATGGACGGCGACGGCAAAGCCGACCCGACGATCTACCGGCCTTCGACCGGAACCTGGTGGTACGCCAGCAGCATCAACGGCTTGTTCTACGCTCTTCAGTGGGGAACCGCCACCGATATTCCCGTTCCGGGCGATTACGACGGTGACGGCAAGACAGACCCGGCCTATTTCCGCCCGTCGAACGGAGATTGGTTCATCGTCTACAGCGGCACCAACTACACGACGTACACGGTGACAAACTGGGGTGTGGCGGGCGACCGACCGACGCCGGGCGATTACGACGGCGACGGCAAGACTGACCTGGCAATCTACCGGCCGTCGAACGGGATGTGGTTTGAGCTGAGGTCGACCAGCGGCTTCTTTAGCCAGCAGTTCGGCTTGCCGGGTGATGAAGCTGTGCCAAACGCTTTTGTGCCTTAATTTGCCTGTTGTTCAGCGCATTTCGCTCGGTGTAAATCCGGTCTTGCGGCGAAAGTGATGGGTAAAATGCGCGGGTGTGGAAAATCCTAGCAGATAGGCGATCTCCGTAATGCTGATGTCGGTTTTGCGCAGCAGGTCCTTAGCGCGTTCAATGCGCTGGTTGATAACGTATTGATGCGGCGTGTAGCCGGTCGATTGCTTAAACATCCGCAGAAAATGATACTCGCTCAAACCGGCGGTCTGTGCCAAAACTCTGAGCGGCAGATCTTCCGCCAGATCGCTCTCGATCAAATCTAAAACGTGCGTCAGCTTTCTGTTCGTCAAGCCGTTGATATAGCGGCGCTCGGCGGGCATTTTTTCCGACGAATATTCGCGAAGAAGCTGCACGGCGAGCAGATTGGCGAGTGAATCGGCGTAGAGATTTCCGGCCATGACGTCCGGGCCGCGCTGCAGCTCGTCAAACGCCATCCGCGCCATCGATTCGATGACCGGGCTGCGCGAATCGAGCGTCGTTATGATCTCCACCTTGTCCGGATTCATGTTCGCGCCCGCCGCCACCGATCTGATAAATTCGGGTTCGAGATGCAGGTAAATGTCGTCCTGCTCGGCTTCGTCGTACCAGGAGTCCAAAGCCGTAGCGGCGGAAATTACGGCGACGTTTCCGACGGTTTGCAAAATGTTGAAGTTGCGCCCGGAAAGACGAGCCTGCTGGCGCGAAGGCGCGCCCATATAAACGGTGATCAAATGATAGATCAGCTTGTCCGGCTTGATATAAGATTCGCGAATGTGGTGGCGGTTGCGGATGACTTTCAGATTCTGCCAGCGGTCGCGGCTGTTGACCACCCAATCGCCGCGCCAGTTGTACCTGGTTTTGGTTCTGCCTTCGTCAATGTTTTCCGTCTTTTTCCGGCTCATATTATTGCAGCCTGTCCGACCGGTTTCAGTGGGGGTGTTTGAGTGGTCTTATAAACAGATATAATTGATTTACCTGTTAAATTCCTAAAAGTAAAGCGTTTTTTTTCTTTTTTGACCGGCGCGTTCCGCAAAGGGCGGCGCAACAATCCGACAGGATTAGCAATTTTGTGATAGTTTGCCCGGATCGTTAATGCTAACTTTACACTACACAAAACTGCTCTGCGACGGCGGAATCGGCGAGCTTGCGGCAGAAATTAACTCAAGAGGAAAAAGATGAAGATCATTAAACCGGCAAACAACAGGACAAATATTTTGAAGGGAGTTTCCACGCTCGATAATATGAGGATAGTTTTGCTGTTTCTCGTAACTATCGTTTTCGGCAGCTCAGTCTACGCCGGGCACAGCATTTTGGATCGGGTCGATCCTTCATTTAATCCTGAGATCCAGGCGAATTTATACGACAATAAGATCGTGCATCATCTGCTGGCATTGCCGGACGGAAAGATCCTGGCATACGGGCGTTTTAATTCTTATAATCGCATACCGACCGGAAACTTCGTTCGCCTTAACGCCGATGGTTCGCTCGACACGAGCTTTAATAACCAAACCATTACTTCGACGACCAATTGCAATACGGGGGGGATCCTTCGCCAACCGGATGGAAAAATTATTGTGGCGTGCCCTAATATGACCGTGAACGGACAAGGCCCGAAAAATCTGGTTCGCCTTAACGCCGACGGCACGTTAGACACAAGCTTTAATTACACGTTTAGTAATTGGGTTCAGGATATTGCCATGGATTCTCTCGGCAGGGTCATGCTCAACGGACTTTTTCCAACTCCGCAAGGGGACCGCTGGATCATTCGCCTTAACCTGGACGGCTCACTCGACAGTTCCTTTAACTATACGATCGGCGATGCCGGATCAATAGAGGCGCAGGGCAACCGGCTGGTCATTTCCGGTTGGGCTCGAATTTACCGTGTAAATGAAAACGGTTCGGAGGACACATCTTTTACGCCTCTGTCGACCGCCGGAATGGGGGCCAGCGAACTGATCGTCCAGCCGGACAATAAGATCTTGTACAGGACAGATCGGGTCAGGCGGTTAAACGAAAACGGGGGCAACGACGGCGGTTTTCAATCGCTGGACTCGGGGTGGTTCAAGGTCGCCGGTGACGGCAAAATAGTTCTTTGGAGGGCCGGTATCACAGGAGGAGCAATATTCAACCGGTATCTGCCAAGCGGCGCTTCCGACCCTTCATTCAATCAATACACGCATATAGCGTTTAGCACTGCTTTTGCCATTCAATCCGACGGCGGCGTAGTGCTCGGCGATGGTTCCAATCCGAATTTCGTAATTCCCCCAAATAATTTTGTAAGATTAAACCCCAACGGCACGCCGGACCCGGCGTTTAACCCCGGCGGCCTCGGATTTCAAACTATTTTGCCCGGAAGCATCAGGGCGATCGAACTGCAGCCGGATGGAAAAATTTTGCTCGGCGGAAAGATCGATGTAATAAACAATGTCTCCCGCTACAGGCTGGCGCGGGTAAACGCCGATGCGACGGTCGATCCTTCGTTTCAGATCAATACCAGCGGGACCGGAAATTATTTTTCGATAATTAGGGACGTTTATCATATCCGCAAGCTGGCGGATGGCAAAATTTTCGTGACCGGCTGGTTTGATTACGTTCAGGGGGGTGTGGCGAAATACAATCTGGTGCGGCTTAATTCCGACGGCAGCATCGATACCACTTTTAATTTAACCGAGACGATCAATGACTACTCCGAGATCGCCGGAGCGGGAAGAAACCCTCTGATACCTTTTAGCGACAGCAAGTTGATGGTCGGAATTTCGCGGTTGAACGGTTTCGGGCCGGTAGGCCCGCTAAAGCTTAACCAGAACGGCTCGCGCGACACCTCGTTCATCTCGCTGCTCAACACCGCATCTCCGCAGATGTTCATCGACGACATCGAGCCGCAGCCCGACGGTAAAATTCTTGTCAGCGGCACGCATAATCCGTTTACCAGCGGGCCTACTTTAAGTTTTGTCGCGCGTCTCAACGCTGACGGAAGCCTGGACCCGGCCTTTCCATATACCGAAGAAACAGGCAGGCTGAAAGCGGAGCTGGTTTTGCTTCCGAACGGTAAGATCCTGGTTGGCAAACACACAGACGGAACTGGGCCCGGCACGGTCAAACGGCTGAATTCGGACGGAAGCCCGGACAATTCGTTTAACTCGCTGTCGCTCCCCGGCGGGATCATCAATGCGCTGCTTGTTTTGCCGAACGGAAGGATCTTTGTCGGCGGCAAATTTACGATCACGGTACACGCTCAGCAGGGCAAGAATCTATTGCAGCTCAGCGCGGACGGCAACTTTGAACCAACGGCTTACAATCTCAATGAAGAGGTGTTATGCCTAACGGCGGACAGCGAAGGGCGCGTTCTGGTCGGCGGCGGTTTTACCGTTATCGGCAGCAACGGCGCGTCGGGCGAGACTCGCTCTTATGTCGCGCGGCTCACCGATTCGACGCCATTCGATTTTGACGGCGACGGCCGGTCGGATGTCGGCATTTTCCGGCCTTCGGAAGGCAAGTGGTATCTGAGCCTGAGTACGGACGGGCTTTCCGTAGCGCAATGGGGGCTCGGCACCGACCGGTTAGCTCCGGCCGATTATGACGGCGACAGCAAGACCGATCTGGCCATTTACCGTGACGGCCAATGGTGGTATTTCAGGAGCAGTAACTCTACGGTCGCGCTCACGGAGTGGGGCGGAGCCGGTGACATACCCATGCCTTCGGATTTCGACGGCGACGGAAAAGATGACTTTATCTATTATCATCCGTCGACCAGTGAATGGTTCCGCAAGAGTTCTACCGAGGCGATCTCGACGATCCAGTTCGGCATCACGGAAGACATCCCGCTGATAGCCGACATGGACGGCGACGGCAAGGCCGATCCGACGATCTACCGGCCTTCGACCGGCACCTGGTGGTATGCCAGCAGCATCAACGGCTTGTTCTACGCTCTTCAGTGGGGAACGGCCACCGATATCCCCGCTCCGGGCGATTACGACGGTGACGGCAAGACGGACCCGGCGTATTTCCGCCCGACGAATGGAGACTGGTTTGTCCTCCACAGCGGCACCAACTACACGACGTACACGGTGACAAACTGGGGTACGGCGGGCGACCGACCGACGCCGGGCGATTACGACGGCGACGGCAAGACTGACCTGGCGATCTACCGGCCTTCGAACGGTATGTGGTTTGAGCTGCGCTCCACCAGCGGTTTCTTTAGCCAGCAATTCGGCTTGGTGGGTGATAAGGCGATTCCGAACGCGTTTCTGCCCTAGTAGTAACGCGGCTTATTACCTAAAGCAGGAAACAGCCTGGTACCGCTTCCGGGCTGTTTCCTTCTTGATTAAGGGATATTTCCACTGGAAACCCGGCTTTTCACCCGGCCCGAAAAGGTGTTATATTTAAGATAGTTAAATCACTCTGCTGTCATTTTTTCGGCTGTCACCTCCCCCATTCATGTGCCTTTAAAGCGCCCGGTCAGCGCTAAGTGACGGGGCCATCCGCGGGCAAATAAAAGCTTTGCCAACGATTTACCGGCTCCAAATAATGGGGAACATTTTATAATTAAGTTACCTATAATCCGAATTTTTGAGGTAAAATTTTACTAATTTAACATTCCCCGGCGTAAATTCTAAAAGAGGTGTTTGCATTATGAAGTATTCCTCAGCAATTGCTGCCGCCACGGTTATCGTCTTCACTCTTTTACTAGCCGGGAACAATTCCGCCGCAACCTTTACCGTTACAAATACCAACGACAGCGGGCCGGGAAGCCTGCGTCAGGCCACCATCGATAGTTATGGGAACAATCAGAATGATGTGATCAATTTTGAACCCGGTGTTTTCAGCACTCCTCAAACAATTACCCTGACGAGCGGCCAATTGAGGATTCTAACTGACGATCCTAAGGCCCCGGTCCTCACCAACCTAACCATCAACGGTCCGGGTGCGCAGCTTTTAACGATAAACGGCAACAATCACAGCCGTATCTTTGCCTTGGCCTGGAGAGCCCAGTTAATCATTAGCGGAGTAACCATGACCGGAGGAAACGGCGTCTCCGGAAGCTCTCCGACCTCGACGGCGGGCGGCGCGATCACGATCGAAGCGGGCGGCCTAAGCTATAGCCTGATCCTGTCAAACTCGGTGATCGCCGGCAATAGCGCTAGTTTCGGCGGAGCGTTATATGGTCCGGGAAGTTCGCTGATAACTAACAGTGCGATCCTAAATAATACTGCCACCAGTCGTGGTGGTGGGATACATACGTCCTACCTTGACTGCATCAACTGTACGATAAGCGGCAACTTGGCTGCTGAGGGTGGCGGTATTTACATTGGTTCTTCTGCGAGAGTGACAAATGCGACAATAACATCCAACACCGCCGCGACCGGAGGCGGAATTGCCTCGGACAGTTTCACGTCGCTTTACTTAAAAAACAGCATTGTTGCTAAAAATACTTCAACAAATCTTCCCTGGCCGCGATATGCAACTCTTTAATTATCAGCCTACGGGGCCAAACATTATCAGCACTGCCTGTTGCAGCTTTACACCCGGTCCGCAGGATCTGGTAAATGTCGATCCAAGACTGGATCAATTGCGCAGTAACGGTTCGACTATTCCGAGCCATGCTTTAGCGGCTGACAGCCCGGCGATCGACCGCGGCGACAACTGTGTTTTGACCGGCTGCGTTTCTCAGCTTGTGACTACGGATCAGCGCGGCACCCCGCGTCCGCAGGACGGCGACGGGAACGGCTCTGCGGTCGTGGATATCGGCGCGTTCGAAGTATCGGCGGCGGAACTTGCGATCACGCCGGCTAAACCCGATCTGAGCGCGGCGGATGATTCAGGCGTCAGCAATACGGACAATATTACTAAAGCACAGAACCTGCACTTTCAATTAAATAATCTGATCAGCGGGGCCACCGTCAACATATATCGTAATGGACTCCTGTTTCAAACATTTGTCGCGGCCGGAAGCAGCGAAAGTTTTAATGACTTTAGCTTACTGCCAGACGCCCAGGTCAGTTACACCGTAAGGCAAATTGTCGGAGGTATGGAGAGCATTAACAGTGCTTCGGCAGATATTACGGTCGATAACTCCAGGCCGTTTTCGACCCTCTACCAGCCTGTCAATCAGAGCGATCCGGCGGCTTTTCTGCCGATCAGGTTTGTGATCGGTTTTTCGGAGCCGGTGGCAGGGTTCACCGGTTCGCATATATCTTTAAGCGGTTCGACCGCGAACGTTTCTTCGGCGTCTGTGTCGCTGTCGACCGGCACCGTTTTTCCCTCATATAATATCTTTATCAGCGGGATCACCTCTGACGGGGTGGTCGTCGCGACGCTGCCTGAAAATGTGATCACAGACCCCGCCGGCAATCTTAATTGGCCTTCATCCAATCCGGATAATTCTGTTATTTACGACACCGCGCGGCCGGCCGTCACCGTCAATCAGGCGGCCGGCCAGGCTGACCCCACATCGACTACGCCGGTCAATTTCACCGTCGTTTTTAGCGAACACGTGACCGGATTTGACGCTACCGATGTGTCCCTGACGGGTTCGACGGCGGGCGTCTCTTCCGCCAATATCGTTGTTACCGGCAGCGGGGCAAACTACAACGTCGCGGTGAGCAATATCACTTCGAGCGGAACGGTGCGGGCCTCCGTGCCGGCAAATCGCGCGCAGGATATTGTAGGCAAATTAAATACAGCGTCAACCAGTACCGACAATACGGTGACGTTCAACTTCACCTTCAGGCCCGCTCTGTATGATTATGACGGCGACGGGCGGGCGGATGTCAGCGTGTTTCGTCCTTCTGAAGGCAACTGGTACCTGTCGCAAAGCCAAAACGGATTCTCGGTGCAGAACTTCGGGCTTAACGGCGACATCATAACGCCGGGAGATTTCGACGGCGACGGCAAGACGGACCTGGCTGTCTTCCGCCCGAGCACCGGCGCCTGGTGGTATAAGAGCACTATCGACGGCGGCTTCTATACCGTGCAGTTCGGCATGAACGGAGATATTCCGCTGGCGGAAGATTTCAACGGCGACGGCCGAGCTGATTTTGTCATTTACCGTCCGGCCAATTCCACCTGGTACCGGCTGGGTTCGAACGGCCAGTATTCACCGATCGTTTTCGGCCAGGCGGGAGATATTCCGCTGGTCGCGGACATGGACGGCGACGGTAAGGCTGACCCGACGATCTACCGGCCTTCGACCGGGACCTGGTGGTATGCCAGCAGCATCAACGGCTTGTTCTATGCTCTTCAATGGGGAACTGCGACCGATATTATTCCAGCGCCGGGCGACTATGACGGTGACGGCAGGACGGACCCGGCATATTTCCGCCCGTCGAGCGGAGACTGGTTCATCGTCTATAGCGGCACCAACTACACGACGTCCACAGTGACAAACTGGGGCGCGACGGGCGACCGCCCGACGCCGGCCGATTACGACGGCGACGGCAAGACTGACCTGGCGATCTTCCGGCCTTCGAACGGTATGTGGTTTGAGCTGCGGTCGACCAGCGGTTTCTTTAGCCAACAGTTCGGCCTGCCGGGTGATGAAGCGATTCCGAATGCGTTTATTCCATAAGCCGGTGGCGGCGGATTACGACGGCGACGGCAAGACGGACATAGCCATCTGGCGGCCCTCGACGGGAGTCTGGTACATCCTGCAATCGACCGCGGGATTTACCGGAATGCAATATGGATTGAGCACGGACAAAGCTGTTGAGAACGCCTTTCTCCCGTAAGAGTCAAGACTGGTATTTCCTCTGAAACTTGAAACAGCCCGGTTGCGATAACCGGGCTGTTTTTTATTTGTTTAGAGGTGCAAAAAATTCCCCCTCCTTACGAAGGAGGGGTGCCCGAAGGGCGGGGTGGTTGATTCTTTTAAATTGCCACTAGCTTTAGCTAGTGGATAAAGAAATAACCTCAAGAACAGGGCTTTAGCCCAAAAAAGATTCGGCTAAAAGCCGATCATATTAGCAATCCGAAACCACTAGCTAAAGCTAGTGGCAATTTAATTTACTGCTCTTGTCCCTTTTCCCGGTTACTACTACAAAATATCCCAAGGGGATTAAAAAGAACCACCCCGTCGCGGAAGCCGCGCCACCCCTCCTTCGTAAGGAGGGGAATTAATTTCAAACAAAAAGAGAGGCCTTGCACAAGAAGTAAGTGAACAGCATCCATTTACACCTCTCGTGCAAAGCCTCTGCGAGGAAGTTATTCGTCTTTATTGGAGGAACTTATCTTCACGCCGCCGTTCACCGTGATGACGCGGATCGGGGCGCCGCCGCCGTTGATATCAGTGCTGATGCGAACGGCGCGCGACCGGTCTTTTCGCTCGGGAGCGCTGATACCTTCGATGTCGCTGGAAAATCCGCCGTTGACCGTGCCGGTTTCGACATGCGCCGAGTATTTATCGGGCATCATTAAATGAATTCCGCCGTTGGTGGTCTGCACGTCAAGGCCGGTGCCTCTCCAGGTATTGCCGTTCAGGTTGATCTTTATGCCGCCGTTGGTGGTTCTTCCCTTTACGCTGCCGGAAACGTCGCCTAATTTTATACCGCCGTTTAAGGCTTCGAATTCCATCGTGCCGTTGACCGAGGTGATCTTGATGCCCCCGTTATGGGTGTTTAATTTCAGATTGGTGTTGCGCGGCACATGGACGCGGAAGGAAACCCCCCAGGATTGGTCGCCGCCGGAATTTTCCGCGCTGATGACGGAGCCGGTGCGAATAGTTATATTTCTTGCCGTTGCCCGCGCTTCTTCATCGGTTTTGCCGTTGGTCTGGACGCACGCGCGGATCAAAACGTCGTTTCTTTCCTCGCCGATCACGCTGATCCCGCCATTTGTGCCGCCGTCAACGGTTACCGAGCCCGAGCTTGCTACGGTAAATTCACGAACCTCGTTAAAGGAAGCCCTGTCGCCGTAACTGTGATTGTTGCAAAAATCGTCCTGTTTCACTTTGGCTTCGGCTTTTTCCTGCGCCGAAGCTTTTTCTTGCGCCGTACATGCCATCGAGCCCATTAAGCCTATTATTACTAACAGTAACGAAACACAATAAAGTCTGGTTATTTTCATCGAATTCCTCCAAAAGTCGGTCTTGAATTTAGCAGAAATGCTCTTTCTAGAATGTAAACACCACCGGGCGCGGTTTTGAGACAAGGCCGAATGGCAAACTAGAGGGAAATGTTGGAAAATAGGGTCAAGCTTGAAGATGAGAGTCACCATCGGACAAATCAACACCACCAACGGCGACTTCGCCGGTAATATTTCCAAGATCCTGGCAGCGATCGATAAAGCAAAGGCAGACGGCTCGGACGTTATTGTTTTTCCCGAGGTGGCGACGCACGGCTATACCTCGCTGGATTGGTTTCAGGACCGCGATATTATCGAAAATTCGCTCGACCCGCTGGAACAGATAATTCCCTACACCGCGGGGTTAACCGTCGTCATCGGCACCATCCGGCCGAACACGGACGCGGACGGAAAACGCCTGTACAACAGCGCCGCCGTCATCCATGACGGCGAGCTGCTCGGTTTCGCCGACAAGGAACTGCTGCCCGAATACGACGTCTTTGACGACCCGCGCTATTTCGAGCCCGGCACCGATAAAAGAATTTTTGAGATCGGCGAGCTGAAGCTGGGCGTGGTCGTCTGCGAAGATTTTTGGAACGACAAGACTTTCTGGAAGGCGCGGCTTTACGACGAAGATCCGGCGGACGAACTCATCAAAAAAGGCGCCGATCTGATAGTGGCGGTCAACGCTTCGCCCTTTAACAAGGGCAAGATCAAGCTGCGCTGCGACATGGTCGCGCACCGCGCCAAGGCCGCGCGGGTGCCGATCGTCTTCGTTAATCTTATCGGCGGAAACGACGGGATCATTTTCGACGGCGCGAGCCTGATCGCCGATGAGGAAGGCGATATTATTTTGCAGGCCGATGCCTTCGAAGAGTTTGTCGAAACGGTCAGCTCGACGTGCGCAAACCGGACAGCCGCGGCATCACCGGAAACGAATGTGAGACCATTCGCCGGGCGCTGGTTCTCGGCATCCGCGATTACGCGCGCAAGAACGGTTTCAAGAGGGTCGTGCTCGGGCTTTCGGGCGGGATCGATTCGGCGCTGGTCGCGGCGCTGGCGGCCGAAGCGGTGGGCGCGGAAAATCTGCTCTGCGTAATGATGCCCTCGCCGTTTTCTTCCGAGGGCAGCGTCAAGGATTCCGAAGAACTGGTCAGAAACCTCGGCTGCGAGAGCCGCATCGAGCCGATCTCAGGGGCCTTCGAAGCGCTGCTGGAACAAATGGACCTGCGCAAGCCTAAACAGAGCGGCGAATCGGTGGCGGCGGAAAATATGCAGTCGCGGCTGCGCGGCGTGATCCTGATGGCGATCTCTAACGCCGAAGGCCGCCTGCTGCTTTCGACCGGGAATAAATCCGAGCTGGCCGTCGGCTACTGCACGCTTTACGGCGACACGAACGGCGGTTTGGCGGTGCTCGGCGACGTTCTGAAGACCGAGGTCTGGCAGGTCGCGCGGCACATCAACGAGCAGGCCGGACGCGAGATCATCCCCGTTAAGATCATCGAAAAACGCCCTCAGCGCGGAACTTGCGCCGAACCAATTCGATCAGGATACGCTGCCGCCTTATGAACTGATGGACCCGATCCTGCAGCTTTATTTCGAGCAAAAGCTCTCGCCCGAAGAGATCATCGCCGACGGCAACGACCGCGAGCTGACCTATAACCTCCTGAACAAGGTCGAATCTCCCGCCAACGAGTTCAAGCGCCAGCAGCTTCCGCCGACCCTGATCATTTCCCGAAACGCCATCGGCATCGGCCGCCGCCGCCCTGTCACGCATAAATATCGGAGAAACAAAGTATGAGGGGCACGCCGAAGAAGAATCCCGATAGTTTGCAGGCAGAAGCCATCGCTGATCTGACGCGACGTAAGAAGATCTCGCGTGACCATTTACGCTCCCTCTCCCCCGCGGAAAAGATCGTTCAATTGGTCGTTTTACAGGAAAGGTACTACCAGTTTCTCGCCGCAAGAGAGCAAAACGGCGGGCGCCCCATTCCGGAAAAATGGCGAAAATGGCATAAAGCACGGCATGAAAACTCGGATAGGCCGGTGGCCCGTTAAAAATTCTACCTTCGAATATCAAAATGTCCGCCGCCCTCGGGGTGCATAAAATATCGCAGACCGGCCAAAAATTCTTGAATAAAAATATAACTTTTTGTAATAAATATGTGTCTAGGGTAGTTAGAGGTATAAAACTATGAAATTTTTGCAGGCAGGATTTTTGTGCCTGGTTTTACCGGCCATATCGTTTTCGCAGGCCGGTAAAGACGTTTTTCAGTTAAAAAGCAGGATCGATTTCTCACCGGGTTTGATCCAGACCAGCTTTTCGGAAAATGAAAATAAACTTTTCCTCATCGGTAAAGAGGAAATACAGCTTTGGGACGTTTCCGCGAACAAATTTCTCCGGGCCTATCCGCATTCTTTTCCACTTATCGCTCCCGGCGATCTTCTTGGCCGGCTGTTCAATGTTCGCAACCCGATGATCTTCAGCCCCGACGGGTCGAAAGGCATTCTCCTGCTCTCAAAGGAAGAAAAAGGAAATTGGTCGGCCACGGTCTGGGACCTGCGAACCGGAAACCGGACGGGTGTTTTGCAAAGGCCCGATAAAGCGATCCGCAGCGCAAATTTCAGCGAAGACGGCAAAACGATAATCTCTACGCACGGCGATCCGGCGGAAACCGAACTCGTTTTTTGGGACGGTGAAAATTTCGCCTACAGGAATTCGCTCCTGGTGCGCGACCTGAGCTGGCATCATTTGAGCCGCGACGGCGAGAAAATATTCATCGGCACCGGAAAAGCGAATAAATGGGCGGGACAGATATTGGGTTATGACGACGCCGGCAAAGTTGAACTTTGGAACGCCCGCACAGCAAAAGTAGAAAAAACTTTCAGGGCTCAGAACGTCAAATTCAAAAGCGTCATGGGCCCCGGGCCCATGTTGAGCAAAGATGAAAAATTTCTGGCAGCCAGGTCGGGAAACAATGTCGCCGTCTGGGACACGAGCGGCGACGGCTCGCCAAAATTCGAGATCAAACCTGCCGATATCAAAAAAAATATCGGGTTGATAAACCTGAGCGACGACGGGCGATATGTGGTCGCTTCGGGAAACGGAAATATCGGGATATACGAACTGGAAACGGGTAAATTGTATAAAACGATCGCCTTCGGCGGCGACAGATCTGAACTCTCGCCCGATAACAAGTATTTCATCGTTCGCTACACCGGCGCCGTAGCTGTCTTTGAGGTAGAAACAGGCAAACTTCTTTACACTCTAACCATCAAAACTTACACCACGGATGATCCATACGGCGGGGCCTCGCACACGGGCGAATCGGAAAGCGCAAAGGTCAGCCCGAGCGGCCGCTTTATCATGATCTACGGCGATAAGGAAGTGGGTATTTTCGACATCGCCGGCGGCAAGCGCGTTCAAACCCTGGTCGATCCGCGCACGGCAAAATATAAAGACAACGGGAAGATAAAAGACAGCGGCCTCAATACCCGTAAGGCTGATTGGATCGGCAGCGAAGACTCTCTCTATGTTTTCGGCAAAGAAAACAGGTTTTACCTGTTGTGGGACGCTAACTAAATTTAATTTAAAAGGTTTTAATTCAATGAAGTTTTTGCAGGTTTTCTTTTTGCTTGCGGTTCTTGCTTTCAGCGCGTTTGCGCAAGCGGACGGCTCGCTCGTCAAACTCAAAGGTAATTTCGATTTCGACAACCCGTCGGAACAGATCATCGCCCATCGCTTTTTGGACGGCGGCGCCAGGCTCTGGCTGCTGGGTGCAAGCACGATCCAGATTTGGGACGTTCCGAATGCCAAGGTGATCTCATCGCAGCGGCACGGCATTAACGGCCTTTCCCGGTATACTTTCGGCGGCCTCAGCCTGGACGGGCAAAAGCTGCTGGTGCTAAGCGAGACGACTTACGATCAATCTCTCGTGCCCGACCCGGTGATCGCGTCGCAGCCAAAAATACCCGACCATCTGATCCCGACCGAAAAGGGGGACAAATTTATCCGGAAGGCGGCCGTGCGGGACCTTAACTCCGTAAAGCGGCTTTTGCTCTTCGACAAGGCGGTGTATTCAGGCTATTGGAGCAAAGACGGCCGGGTACTTGTCACCGCCGATTTCGCCGAATTCCCATACCCGATGTTCCCGAAAAAGAAAGAAGCTTCTTTTAGCTTTTATGACAACGGCGATCTGAAATTGCTCAGCACGATAAATATAAAGGACCTGAGCTGGACCCATCTCAGCCCGGACGGCGAATTGTTTTACACCGCTTCGCTGACTGATAAAAAAAGTTTTCTCGGCGTGCCTTATCCGAATGGGATGACCCGGGTCGTCAGTATTTGGAACACCAGGACCGGGCAAAATGAAAAGGACCTCTCGGTCGGCGGTGAAGACTACGCTACCCTGACCTGGAAGCTCATGCCCAGCCCGAGCGGGCGCTACCTGGCCATGGTATCCAAACATAAGTCAAAAGATGCGGAGCACAAAATACTGTTCTGGGAAATGAACGGAAGCGGCGCGCCTAAATATAGTATCAAGGCTTCACCGCGCATCAGAGATTCGTTCATACGTTTCAGCCCGGATGAAAAATTGTTTGCCCTCGACGCCGGCAAAAACATTCAGATCTATGAAGCCGGGACGGGGCAAAAAAAGGCGGAAGTTTTAGACTCCAGCCTGCCCGATCACTGGCTCGCCGATAACCAGATCCTAATCAATACTTACCTGGGTAGAATGCGCGTCTATAACGTCGCGACCGGAAACATGCTCTATCAAAATCCGCTTTATTACGATTCCTACGAAAACATCACGAGCTCGTCGACGGATGCTAACGGAAACACTACCACCACCTCTGAAACCGTGATAACCGACCAGACCGTCGTGGTTCCCCACCCGGATGGCAAAGTATATCTCACCTATAGCGATCAGTATGTAAAACTCTTCAAAGTGCAGACCGGCGAACTGATCGAAACCATAGTTCACCCACCTTTTACCGTAGTCAAACAAAAACGCACTATCAGGGAAAAGAACTACGTTAAGAAAGCAGGCTGGACGGATGACGGCAAAATGCTCTATGTCATCAACGCCGAAGGGACCCTGATGACACTGTGGGATGTGAACGACCGTTTGCTCGATAAAACATCGGCATCAGCCGCGAATTAATACCGCGCTTTAAATCGACACATTGTTTAGAGGCGGTCTCCGACCGCCTACGTTTTTAACTTTTGCCGGGCGGTCGAAGGCCGCCTCTAAACAAGTACCTGCTTATTTTTATTGGCAACAAATGCCCGGTTTAGCGCTTCAAAGAACCCGGTATGAATGTTAAAAAAGTAATTTTTTCTTTTTCGCTGGCGATATTTCTGAGCGCTTTCTCTTTTAATGCAGTAGAGGCCCAGGATAAAAAAGCTGAAAAAAAAGCTGAAAAAGAAGCGAGAGAAAAGATCGAAAAAGCGCTGAAACCTTACACGCAATGCGCTCTTCCGGGCGTGTTGTGGGTCGCGGATGTAGACCGGGTAACAAAGAAAAAAGAAGAAACATTGTCCCGCGAAACCCCGAACGAAGTAAAAGAAATTTCCCGCACCGATAGTTACCGGGTAATGATAGGTTTTGGCGATGACTACGGGAGCGGGTCTGCATTCTATTTCGCCAACGTGCGCCCCGACCGCTCGAAACCGGAACAGTATTTGAGCGACAAACAGGTACTGATAGAGAACCTCAAACACGTGATCGCCACCACCGCCTCGATGGAAACAAAAGAGCCGGCGGAAAAAACCTACAACGGTTTCGCTACCTATAACGTCAACCGCTCCGCGCTGGCGGGCAATACCTTAGGCCAGTCGCTGATCTTTGACGACGACAATAAAATAATCACGACGATCTATTTTTTGAACGCGCCGACAGATCTGTATAAGAAATATTTCAAGAACTTTGAGGAATGGAAAATTTTGCGGGATAAATTTTTGGATTCCTATACGAAATGTGTCGGCGAAGAGCTGAGGAAATAATTAATTACCGTATGTGATTTCCCGTGGCAAGTTCTTACACGCGCCGATTTCGAATATGTAGGATCAATAAAAAGCCCGGCTAAAGCCGGGCCTTTTTATTTCAATTATCGGAAGATCATTTAGCCTTTTTTCCCGCCGCCTTTGCCTCCGCCTTTATTTCCGCCGGGATTATGTTGCTTGTTCGGATTGCCCTGCGGCTTTTGCTGTTTTCATAGCCGGTTGTTGGGATCTACCCGGATTTGCGCTTCTCTTTTCAATTTTACCTGGGTTTCCTCGCACTACCGGTCGTTCATTTTTTACGGGTCCTCATTTCGTGTATGAAATTAAGACGCGTTGCTCGTGTTCTGAGTCCCGCCTTCAGGCGGCTCTTAAAAGCTCCCCTCCTTACGAAGGAGGGGTGGCAGCCGTCGCGGCTGACGGGGTGGTTCTTTCTTAAAGCTCCCCTCCTCTGGAAGGGATGCCCAGCGCCCGCTCTTATGTCGTCCGCGCAGCGGACGATTGACAATAGCCCCGGGTTTTAACCCGGGGTACGTGCCAATAACAAAAAAGCGCGCATCGAAAATATAAATATTTTCGATGCGCGCTTTCTTGTCAGAACCGGGAACGGTAGTGACCGGGTTTAGTGTTGTCTTGGCTATTCCTGATCTTGAGGGTTGTCTTCTGTCTGAGCGAACAATAGCTTTGAAGACCAAATCCAACCCGGTCGCTACCGCTCTCGGTTCTGACCTCATCACTAATCATTCAAATTTATACATTTACAAAAATCTGTTCTTCAATTCTCCACACTATTTTGCAAAAATTGCCCGGTGGAAATAGAAGAGGCCGTCTGGCACAAAGAAAATACCGAACAAAATCTCGTCGAACTTCCCGAGCGCGAGATTCAAAACTGGAACAATCTTTTCAATCTAAAGCCGGCCAACGATTGGCTTGAGGACGCGGAAAAGCGTCCGGAGCAGCGAGCGCTCTTTGGCGACTTTTGGCTCGAAGGCGAGCTTTCCATTCTTTTTTCCGACTCGGGCCGCGGCAAAAGCACGCTGGCCGTGCAGATCGCTGAAGCGATAGCGCGCGGCAAGCCAATTCCGCCCATTGAGTCTTCCTGCGAAGCGCAGAGCGTGCTCTATTTTGATTTTGAGTTGAGCGAAAACCAATTCGCGGCGCGCTATTCCGCCGTGGACGATGATGGAAAGCGGCATTGCTATCGTTTTTCCGATAATTTTCTGCGCGCGCAAACCGCTCTGCACAGCGAGCTTCCGCCTGGCTTTAAAACCGTGGCCGAGTTTATCCAGCATTCGTTCACGGAACTGCTGCGGCAAACCGGAGCGCGCGTCGTGATCGTCGATAACATTACTTTTCTCAAGGGCGCGAACGAGAACGCCTCAGCCGCCGCGCAGCTGATGAAGACGCTGAAACATCTGAAGGAATATTACGGCCTCTCCATCCTGGTGCTGGCCCATACGCCGAAGCTTCCCTTTACCTCGCCGTTCTCGCTTAACGATATGCAAGGGTCGAAGATGCTCAGCAATTTTGCCGACAATGTTTTCGCCTTAGGCTGTAGCAATCAGGCCAAAGACCTGCGCTATCTGAAACACCTGAAACCACGCGGCACAGAGATCCGCTACGATACGTCGAATGTCATACTTTACCGGATCAAAAAATCGGAGACGTTTTTACAATTTGAGTTCGAGGGTTACGGCAGGGAACGCGACCATCTGATGTGGCGCTGGGACTACTCGGACGGCGAACGCGCCAAATTAATAATCGTGGCCAAAAAGTTATATGCCGAGGGAGCGAGCCAGCGCCGGGTCGCTCGTGTCATGGGCGTTTCGCCTGCGACCGTCAATCGCTACCTGAGGGCAGCGGCGCAGAACGACAACGGAATTCTGAAAGAAGATGATATTTGCCGCATGCAAGAAGAAAAAGTGTGATCTTTGAAAAAAACCGCTGCTTTTGAAAGATTTCTGTTTCAAATTTGTTTCAGTGTTTCATTGTCACGCTCCCGAAACCTGAAACACCGGGGGCCTAACGATCCAAGCCGTAATCCCTTAACCGCCGGTAAAGCGTCGAGGGCGAGATGCCCAGCATGTCGGCCGTGCTGGCCGCGGTGCCAGCCGGTTTGTTCCAGCGCTTTTAAGATCTGGTGTTTTTCGGTCTCGCGCAGCGAGGTTGAATTAACGTTGAAGAAAGACGTCGTGGTGTATTCCGCCGGCGGATGATAGACCGTGGAAATGACCGGCTCGGGTTTTCCGCTCAGCACTTCCGGGGGCAGCTCGCGGGGGGTGATCTTGCCGTTGTCCGCCAGCAGCACGGCCCGCTCCAGGCAGTTGCGCAGCTGGCGCACATTTCCCTGCCAGTGGTACGAGCACAAAGCGTCCAGCGCCGAAGGCGTGACTTCGGGCATATTCGCGCCGGTCATTTTTTGCAGGATGTGGCGGGAAAGCGGTTCGATATCTTCCGGGCGCTCGCGCAGCGGCGGCACATTGATCTCAAAACTGTTGATGCGGTAGAGCAGGTCTGAGCGGAACGTTTCTTCTCTCACCGCTTTACTCGGATCGCGGTTGGTCGCCGCCAGCAGCCGCACATTCACGTCGACCTTGCGCACGCCGCCGACGCGGAAGAACGATTGCGTTTCCAGCGCCCGCAATAATTTCGACTGCAGCGCCATCGGCATTTCCATTATTTCATCCAAGAACAGCGTGCCGTGATCGGCGATCTCAAAGAGTCCCAGCTTGCGCGCGCGCGCGCCGGAAAAAGCGCCGGCTTCGTGCCCGAAAAGCTCGGATTCGAGCAGTGTGTCTTGTAAGGCGGCGCAGTTCAGATCGACGAACGAGGCCTTGGCGCGGCGCGAAAGCTGGTGAATGGTCTGCGCGATCAGTTCCTTGCCCACGCCCGATTCGCCCGTGATCAACACGGAAGTTTCCGAGGCCGCCACCCGCTGCGCCAGCCGCAGCACTTCTTTCATCTGCGCCGATTCGGCGACGATCTCAGGCAGCGTCGAGCTGCGTTCGAGCTGCGCGCGCAGGCGCTGGTTGTCCACTTGCAATTGCTTTTTATCCGCCGCCTTCATCACCAGCGCTGTCAGCTCCGTAATGCGGTAGGGTTTGGTGAGGTAATCGTAAGCGCCCAGCTTCATCGTTTCGATCGCGGTTTCCACCGAGGCGTGGCCGGTGAGCATTATCACTTCCGGCGGGTTCAGGCGCTTTTCACGCAGGCGGCGCAGAAGGCTGATGCCGTCCAGCCGGGGCATATTGATATCGCACAACATTACGTCGAAATCTTTTTCTTCCAGCTGCACCCAGGCGGCTTCGCCGTCGGCTGCTGTTTCGACCTCGTGTCCAAGACGGCTTAGTTCTTTTTGAACTACCATCCGCAAATTGTTTTCGTCATCGACGACTAAAAATCGCGCCATAGTTTAGCGTGCCTTTTCATTCTGTGGAGTTTTCTTCGTAAACGGGGATATAGATCGTGAAAGTGGTCCCCTTGCCGGGGTTGGAACGAACGCCTAGCTTGCCGCGGTGTTCGGTGACAATGCCATAGCTGACGGCCAGCCCGAGCCCGGTGCCTTTGCCCACCTCTTTGGTGGTAAAGAACGGTTCGAAGATCTTAGGCATGTCTTCGGCAGAGATACCGATGCCGGTATCTTCGATCTCCAAAACGATCTGCCGCGCCTGGTGGGACAGGCGAAAGGTCAAAATTCCGCCGCCGGGCATCGCGTCGATCGCGTTGCTGGCCAGCGCTATCACCGCCTGCTGCAGCTTTCCTTCGTCGCCGTTAACGGGCGGCAGGTCCGCGGCGGTTTCAAGTTTTATCTCGATATTGTTTTTGCGCTTCTGGTGTTCCAGCAAACGCACGGATGAATTTACTATCTTATCTATCTCGACCGGCGCCCAGTTACCGGATTGCAGCCGGCTGAAATTCAGCAGGTTGTCGGTGATGGATTTGCAGCGGAAGGTTTCACTGCGGATCAAACCCAGATATTCCTTCAGGTCTTCAACCTCGGGCGAAGCGGCAAAAGCCCCCTCGGCGGCCCTGACCTCGAGAGATTCGGCACAGGCGGAGATCGTCGCCAGCGGGTTGTTGATCTCGTGCACCACGCCGGCGGCAAGCCTGCCCACGGCGGCCAGTTTTTCGGCGCGCGAAACGGCGTGGATCGCCTCCACGCGCATCGTGATGTCTTCGCCCACCGAGATGACGTGCGTGATCTCGTCGGTTTTTTCATCGCGCATCGGAATTTTGCTGATCAGCCAATGCCGGGTGGCGCCGCTCTCGTCGGTCGTGCGCTGCTCGATACGCTCTATCTTGCCGAGGCGGAACGCCCGCTCGAATTCGTTTTTCAATTTCGACTGCGGCTGGCGCGTCAGCACCTCAAATACATTTCGTCCGAGCGCTTCGTCGCGCGGCACGCCCTGGGAACCGATCTCGCGATGCTTGTTCCAGGCGACGATCTTGAAATCGCGGTCGATCACATACAGCGAAAGCGGCAGCGTGTCCAGGATCGCGCCGGTAAATTTTTGGTGTTCTTCGCGGGCGCGTTTGAGAGAGGCCTTGATGGCGGAATCGTCTTTCACGCTCAGGCCGATCGCCATCGAAACTATTTGCGCCACCGTATCGACGATCATTCTTTGCGACTTGCTTAATTCTTCGTCCTGTTTCAACCCGACGATTATCGCTCCCCCTACTTTGCCGCCGATCAAAAACGGCGTCACGAACTCGGCCGCGTGGGGGCCTTTCTTTAGCCAGAGATTTTTCTTGAGCGCAAACGGCGTGGCGATCAGCGTCGAATTTATCCACTCCGAAACTTCCGTTTCGCCGAAACTGATCTTTACCGTCTCGTCTTTACTGCGATGATAAAAGACCATGCCTCCGGCCCCGGCCTGCGCCGCCACCGCGCAAACTTCCGCGTCCAGCATTTCAAACAACAGCTCCGCCGTTTTTCTTGCCGTGTGCCGGGGATCGGATTGCGCCGAAACACTCTGCGCAAACTCAGAAATAAATTGCAGTTCGGCAAAGAGCTCCGCCGGAGTTTCATTTGAAAGAACCGCCTGAGTTTTTCTTTACGATTTTCGGTGTGGACAGCATTTTATATTTGAACGGACTCGTTGCAGGATATTGTCTGGGGTGAACTTATGAAACTGCGAAGAGGGAAGTCAACAAGCCTCCTATTCTATTGAATAAAAATGTTGAACATTTGTCAATGTTTTTTAACTCGTAAATGAAGATTTTTATGAATTTAGCTGTGCATTGACGCGGATTTTTAATATCATTAAGAGTGGCAATGAAGATTTTAGTGACGAAAATCACACTTTTAGCTCCTTTGGCGCTATTTTTCCTTTTCGTCCTGGTTTTATCGCCCGGGCAGGCACAGGCGCAGGAAATAGTGGACAAGACCGTGGCAACGGTCAGCGACAGGGTGCGGACGGAGCTGATAACGCACTCGGATCTGATGTGGCAATTGGCTTTACAGCCGGGCACGCCGCTCGAAAACCCGCGGAAGGAAGACCTCGAGCAGGCGCTGCGGCTGGTCATAGACCAGCGGCTTATCGTCCTGGAAACCCGCCGGCTGCCGACGATATCCGTCACGCAATCCGAAGTTCAGGCCGAGATCAAGCGTATTTTGGACCAGTTTCCCTCGGCCGCGGAATTTGTCGGGAGGCTGCGCGCGGTCGGCTTTGAGTCCATCACCGACTACAACTTCCAGAAACTGATGGAACAGCGGGTGGCGATCGAAAAATACCTCGATTTCCGCTTCCGCTCGTTCGTGGTGATCACTGCCGAGGAAGAAGAAAGTTATTACAAAAACGTGTTTGTGCCCGCTTTTCGCCAGCGAAGCCCGGGCGTTGTGGTTCCGCCCTTCAGCGAGGTTCGCCCGCGCATAAACCAGGACCTGACCACTTCCAGGATTGCCAGCGACCTGGACAGATTTTTGGACAACGCCCGCGAACGGGCCGATATAGTCATGCTGAACGGACTTTAAAGTAGCGCGGAAGGTTAAAGCCGAACAAATTCTTGATCTCCGCAAGATCATTCGAATTTTCTATCGCGAATTTCGTGCGGCCCGGATCACGCTGAACAAACCGGGGCGCGCTTCGTCGATCTTTAAAAAAGCCTTTCCTGCTTGACTTGAAGGAAGGAAATCATTATTTTATGAATTCCGCCTTAAACGGCGGTTTCGATTTTTCCGCAGTAGCTCAATGGCAGAGCATTCGGCTGTTAACCGAAGGGTTGTAAGTTCGAGTCTTACCTGCGGAGCCAATATTGTCAACAAGTTACGGGCATTTTACCAGTGCCCGTTTTGCCTTACTCACACCTTCACTCACACCTTGAAATTTTCGCAACCACATAAGCGAATCTGGCAATTCATCGGAAAAATTTGTCTTGCAGGATTTACCCGACCGGTATTTTTGACTTCTACCAGAGTTGTTTTTGTTACCCATAGCGGGGGAATTCTAAATCCTAACACCGTTGTATTTGTCAAAATAACAGGATTGTTTCCAACATAAATATACCTTATTAAACGTCTGCGGATTGGCTGATTTTCCGGAGGCCATCAAAAGGATCGACCGCGGCGAATCGGCCGTGCTGGTTGTTATAATATCTTGCCTCGGCGAAATCCAGACCGGTTTCGGTGTCCTTTTCGTAACCGGTGAATTTTTTTCTTAGAGTATCTCCGGTTAGTGAATATTTTGCGGATTCAGTTCTATTTGGAGTGCCGGCGTTCAAATCCTCTCCAAAAGGCATAAAGTCTCGACGAGAGATGACATTGCCTTGCTTATCGGTAATCGCCCGCGGACTTCCCAGGTGATCGGTTGTCGTATATGAGACGGTCGGATTCTGTGAGCTCTGGCTTGAATATTCGGCTATCAGTTTTCCGGCTGCATCGTAAACGAACACTGTAGTTTCGGTATTAGAAACTTTCTTGATTCTTTTTCCGTCGCCGTCGTAGTAATACGCGCCGATGGAATTCCCCCCGCTGTCTTTGACCTGTGTCTGTTTATTGTCACCATTAAATATGAACGAACTTCCATTATTAGCAGGATCGTTGATCACGTTACCGTTTTTGTCGTAACCATAACCCTGATTTGCGATGAATCTATTTGTCGCCGGATCAACCGTTGGCAGCGTGAGGCTGTTGATCGTAAGCTGCTGGCCACCGATGTTTTGAGAGAAACTTACCCGATTTCCAAAACGATCATAACCAAAAGTCTGAATCCAATTCTGTGTAGATGTTCCGGTGCGCTCTTTCGCTTCGGTAAGACGGCTTAAGGAATCATACTTGTAGGTCTGTACCAAAGGACTAGCCAAGCCCGAAAAAGAAGTGGTTTGTTTGGCTATATTTCCGGTGTTTTTGATGGTATTTACCGAATCATCATTATTTAGCTCCCCATATTCATAATTAACTTTCCAGAGGCTGCCATATTAGTGCCTAAAGCAATTTCCGTGATCTGCTCCCGTTCGTTTAATTTTCCGCTTTCCCAAAGGCCGTTTCCAAGGCGCAATAAAGCTATCTTTCCAGTTGCCGTATAGCTGAAATCACTGGCGTAGGTGTGCCCGGAGACAGCAATCCTGGCCAGATCGCCGTCGGATTCGAGGAAGTTTCGCACGATCTCGCCCGAAGGACTGCAATTCTCATGACCCATCTGCTAAAGTCATAAGAAAATCTGTGAAAGACTCACCAACTACCAACGGTTGAGCGTTGCCAATTTCCAAAAAATCTATCGCTATTATCTTTCCGTTTGTTTTGTCAAAACCGTACCCTAAATTTGTGCCGTCGGATCCAAAAAAAGAAGTAGCGACTTTCGTCAGAATTTTTATAATACGGATTAAGTTCAATTAAATCATCTATTTTCCAGAACTGAATATACCGGTTTTGCGATATAAATCCCTCACATCCGTCGCATGAAGTAATAAAGTCGAGGAAATCATTGTCCGGATAGAACTCTTCAAAGACAATAGTCTCTTGATTTCGTGTGTTGCTGGAGCGTTATTACAATGCAACTTTTTAATAACATTCTCGATTATTTTATCCATCACTTCTCACAGCTTTTTGCATTCTCCACCAAAATACTTGCTAAGCTTCCACCAAACTTATACCTATTCGAAACCGAAAGTTAATTTACTCGCTTACAACGCTCGCCCCGAGCCTTCATTAGGAGAAACCCTGTAAATGTTTCACTACAAAACCAAAGGTCTTCCAAATTCATCACGATCAAGGGAACCTCAACAACTGCTTTGGCCTCGGTCCTCATATCAAACGCATATATTTCATTAGCCCCATCGCCTCCAAACGCGACAAAGCCCGGCATAGCAGACTCCATCTGCATATCATAGTGAGCCTCAACTACCTCTTCAATTGACCAAAAATTTATATATTCATCCCCTATATCACCCGCAGCACCGTTTGAAAATCGCAGAAAATCCACGTAGTCTGACGGAAATACAATTTTTAGTTTATCTTCAGCGTCCTCTATGACTTTTTTGTCGGCGGCTGATTGCATTCTCATTTCAGAGACTATCCGTTTGATTTCCTCAATTCTCATTATTTGATGCCTTTCTGTACTCTGAGCCAAAAGGGATTAAATTCCTTCCGGTGTATATTTGCCGGAATTATCATTTTATTACGTATATCAGTCGGACTCCCGCCAAACTTAATCGGATGGATTTCATGTATTTGAACCTTATCAGTTAGGCCCATACTGTTTCGCAAATTTCGGTTTATCGAGTTTGCCGATGCTCTCGCCGAATCATATTCACCACCTTCTATAAGTCGAAAAGGCCCCGCAGGACGAGGATAGCCTTTCGGATATCCAGACCAATCAATAATTGAAAAGGACCCTGTTCCAAAAGCGTTTCCAGTGGCGGGGGCCTTGGCAAACAATCCTTCGGCAGCCATAGCCAAGGACGTAATGGTAAGACCTCCTTGCATAGTCCAACTGGCACGTTGCTCAAATATATTATTATATCGAACAGTCGGAATGTCCGGAACACCCATCGAACTAGCAGACAAGTTAATACTGGTGGGATTCGGAAAAATACCGAACGGGGAGCCAAAATCATAGTTCAACCCCGAATTCAACGAATTGATAAAAAAATTTGGAACTCCCTTTCCATAACCGGATAAAATAGTGCCTGGCCTAAGCATTTGATCTTCGGTTGAGAATCCCCAACCCGCGAACCAAGGTATGCCGTTGGCGACGCCTATAGCAGTGATACTCGACGGAGTCACCTTGTATCTATAATGGTCCGTACCATCAACTTCAACCGTTCCGTTAAATGGTACGCCCTTTGTAGTGTCTGACGTGTAATGTATCGTTCCTGCCTCTGTGTATGTATTAATTTGCTTGTTTTCAACATTGACCTGCATGCCGCTGGGGTCGGTAAACTGAAGGGGGCCATTCAATACATAAGTATAGCGGTTAAAAGTCTGCGGATTGGCGGATTTGCCACTGGCAAGCAAAGGATCGACTGCGGTAAATCTGCCGTGATTGTTTTTGTAATACCTTGCTTCCGCAAAATCCAGCCCTGTTTCGGAATCCTTTTCATAACCGGTAAATCGTTTTCTGACTGCATCCTGCCCGTTGACCGAGTATTTCAAAGAAGAATTTCTCGGGCCTACGCCTGAATTTAATTCTTCGCCGAAAGGCATAAAATCGCGGCGTGAAACAATTTCGCCCTGTTTATTAGTAATCGCACGAATACTATTGACCGGATCCGTGGCAATATAATTTATCGTGGGGTTTTGAGTTAATTGGTTTGAATATTCGGCAATCAGCTTACCAAGTCCGTCATACACAAAGACTGTAGTTTCTGAGTTGGTTACTTTCTTTATTCTTTTACCTTCTCCGTCGTAATAGTATGTACCAATTGGGTTGCCTCCAAAGTCTTTTACTTGGGTTTGCTTATTATCCCCGTTGAAGATGAATTGCCAATTTTCCGCATTTCTAATTAAATTTCCGTTCTTATCGTAAGTGTAACCTTGGTTAGCAGAGAATCGGTTTGTGTTCTGGTCAATCTGAGGCAAAGTAAGATTGTTAATGTTAAGTTGTTGACCTCCAACATCTTGAGAAAATCCGGTGCGATTTCCGTAGCGATCATAACCATAAGCTTGCTTCCAAATCTGCTGATTATGGCTGGTCTCTTTAGCTTCGGTTATTCTATACAAAGAATCATACTTATAAGCCTGTACAAGGGAATTTGGCAACCCGGTAAAACTTATCGTTTGCCTGGCGATATTCCCGGTATTCTTGGACGTATCGACATTTCCATTTACATCAATCTCTCCGTATTCAAAGTTTAATTTCCAAAGACTTGTATCGGTCGGGGAAGTTCCCAGCGCGAGTTGAGTGGCTTGCTGTTGTTCATTAAATTGCGCCCATTCCCATCGTCCATTTCCGACTTGTAATCTTTCGGTAATGCCGGCAGCTGTATAACTAAAGTTACTGGCATAGGTATGTCCCCTAACGGCTATTCGTGACAGATCGCCGTCGGATTCGATGAAGTTTCGGACGATCTCCCCCGAGGGATAGGTTTGCTCGATCAATCCTCCCGACAAATTGTATTTATAGCTCGAAGGATAAGTTTGCCCATCGGTGATCTGCTCACTGGAGAGAATCTGTCCCATCTGATCGAAGCTCGTGTAGCGGGTTTCAGACCCAGAAGAAGTTACTTTGGTAAGTTTTCCTTTGGCGAAGTTGGCCGGTTGGCTCAGGCCCAGACCGTCATAGTAGTAATCAACCTGCGGTGTGTTGATGCCTGGCGGCTCGTCCGAATAGCTGCGGGTCTTGACGCGTCCGGCGTTGTCGTAAGTATTTGTAATGACCGTGCCTTTGGCGTCGGTGGCGGTCAGCACATTGCCGAGATTGTCGTAGGTGAAGCCGGCGCTCCAATCCGAATTGCCGGTAACGGGATCGTTCCACGCCAAGTCCGGATTCGCCTCCTGTTCGGGCTGCTTTACGCGCAGGAGCCGGCCCAAACCGTCATAGAGGAAATACCTTTTCTGCAACCCCTGGGTGACTTCGACCATCCTCCCCAGCGCGTCATACTTATAATAAGTCGAAACCATAGGGTATGTTCCGGTGTTTTCAAGACAGTTCGGGATCGATTCGGTGTAGCAGCCACCTCCACCGCCACCGCCTCCGCCGGAAGGGGGATCGGGCGTCGGGCTGGGTGAAGGATTGGGATTGGGCGTCGAAGTCGCCAGCGGATCAAGCGAACCCGTATGGCTCGGCTCATCGACCCTTATCAATTGTCCGAGCAGATTGGTAATCGAACGCCCTTTTCTCTCGGCTGCATCTGTGGACGTCACCACCGTGCCGAGCTGGCCGGGAACGGTTGAGAGAGAATATTCCATTGTGCCCAGGCTGTAACCGAGTTGAGTATCGGGGTTTGGGACAGGTGAAAAGGTTTGTGTAACTCTGCCTAACTCATCATATACGGTTCTATTCCAGAGTTTAGTTTCGTTTGTATTGCTGCGGTAGGGATTGGTCACCTGCTTGACGCGGCCCATATTGTCGTACTGGGTCTCAACAAAGACATCACCCTGCGAGTCCTTGGTCTGGGTCTTGAACTTGCGCCCCAAGCCGTCAAAGAAAGTCGCGGCTTCGTCCCAGTTTGTTTCGTCGATCTGTTTTTTGACCTTGACGTAAAGGTTGCCGATCGTGTCACCGTATTCGAAAACGGTCTGCTGCCCATTCGGCGCGGTCACTTTAACCGGGCGCAGCAGCGGATCAGTATATCCGGTTGCCGCGTCCGTATAGTAATTAGTGGTCTGCTGCCCATTGGCATCGGTCATGATTAGAGGGCGTCCGGTGTAAAAGTCGTATGTAGTGGAAGTGGTAAAAGCCGTATCCGAGCCGTGGACACCGTCACTGGGAACCGAGCTTACTGTAGAGGTGGGATAGGCATAGAGATATTGCGAACTGTACTGCATTTGAGACATATTGCCGTTTGCATCCCAAGATTTTATCGGATTACCGAAGCAGTCAACTCTACTTGGGTCAGTATCCAGTTGTCGTCCGTACTGTTCCAAACTCGTGTGCTGGTCGGGTTTCCTCTGGTCTTTGCAGGGTAGGGAGGATTGCCGGCATCCGGATTTTCCCAACCGGTCACCGTTCCAGGGCAGGTCAGTGACTGAGAAGGAGCCTCGTCATATCTAATCTCGTTTTGGGAAATAAGAGTTTCCGTCCCATTGTATTTGACATCGTAAAGCTTGATTGACTCGGGTAACGCCAGCATATAAATGCTGGGATCGGTGTAATTGAAATTGTTATGATAGATATTGACCTGGAGATAAGAAGTGATGGAATGTTTAATGAGCCTTCCCGGTACACCGACGCCAAAATCATATGTCCATTCATCTATCTTATTATTGGTCACGCTGTCATCATCATAACCGTACTCAACCTTGCTTGCGAGTGATTGGCCTCCTTCAAAAATGGTACTGGTAACGCTCTTGACTCTGGTGCGTTTTCCCACTCTTATGTCCCCCCAGGGAACAGTCATCGGATTTACCCATTGGTTCTCAGTTCGCTGTTTCAGAGTGTCATTAGAGGTGAATAACTCGGTCTTGTATTCGCGTCCTTCGTCCCACTTGGGATACAGCTTATGACTTACCATATTAGGGAGGCCGTAAAAGTAGTGATCGGTCTTGCTATTTAAATGGGAAGCTTCGGTACTGGTAGAACCGGTATATTCTTCGACCGTGACTTTACTCGCAATATCAGGAAAAGTTCCGACGGGGTCATGGCGAATGTACTTTTGCTTACTGTTGAAATGATCATTGTTAGCGCTGCTGCCGCTGGCATATACCCTTCTTTCTATGATCGGGCGAAAGATGGTGCCCCACTGGTATACAGGCCCAGGAAAATCGTATTCAAAAGCCCCGCCCGTTGGCAGTTCGATCCTCGCGATCTCATTATAAGGAGTGTAAAACAGTCGATAAACCCGTTGGTCGGGCAGTTCCACTTTTGTGATCACACCGGCCGGGTCATAAATGGTTGTGGGGAGTTGCTGCTGCGTAGTAAAGTCCCCCCACATTTGTTCATAGGTCATCAAACTAAATCCGCTCCGCAATGCCTTTTCAAGTTTTGTCTTGTAGATCTTGATCGTCTGCCAACCCGTCGAACTGGTCTGCGTGGAAATCGTGTCGAAGATCAGATCAGCGTCATTCTGATCGTTTGCCGGATTGTTATAGCCGATTACTACCTGTCTGCCCATTGAATCGACGATACTGGTTACTTTATGAAATACATTGTAGGTATAGGTTATCTTGTTACCGTCAATATCTTTTATTTGTGAAACGTCCCCGTCGTTAATTTCATATTTGGTTCCGTCCGGGAAATATAACGTTCCTGAAACGCGTTTACCTTCATGCTCCCCGTCGATATATTGCCCGGCCGTATTGTCATTGATCGCGGTTGACGAAACGAATCTGAGGCCCGCGCCATCCTGGCTTAAAAAAACCTGCCCTCTGGAAACCCAACTGCCGGAAGGATGATAGATGGGTTTTCCTTCAGTTGCCTGGTCCCGAAGTTCATGTTCAGTACCATCCGAAGCCGTAAAAAAAAGACGGGTACTGTAAGTATTCCATAGCTTTCCCGTGCGGGCATACATCAAGCCGGGATTGTATCCGGGCCGCGGCATCGTGCTTTCTCTTACCCAGTAAGAGAAGTAGTACCCGCCGGGGGGGAGGTTCATACCGGTCGTCCATAAGTCAAAATTATTCACTACAGAGCCGTTAATAAGGTTTACCAGACACATATCAAAGGGCGGAAAAGAGGTCACTCCGCTATCGTTGTCACAAAACATTTGCTGAGCCGCCGTTAATTCAGAACTCTCAAAAACTCCATTCGCCAATCTCCTGATCTTCGGGCCCTCTGAATTGCCGGAGTCCGTGGGATCCCTCTCTACTTCCCATTTAGCACTATCTATAGCTAGATTTATGGAAGACTGCGCTTTACCTCGTCCGCCGATCTTTACCAGGGGCAAGTTAAAATTCAGGTTGCCGTTGTAAAGGTTTACATTCTCGAACCCGCTCAGAGAATAGCTTCCGGCGGGTGCGCCCGGCTGGGTCATCTTCGAGGTTGTACCCTCAGTACCTGTTTGCGCAGAACTCAAAGAGCAAATAGATAGAAGAACGGTGAGCAACACAAGACCTTTAACTACCCGTGATCCGCTACGGGATGCAAATGACAAATTCCTGACTCGCATATATTTTTTCCTTCTTAAATCCGACACATCATGAAAATCCCAATGAACCAATTAAACTGTTATCTCCGGTATCTGTTCGGCACGGGAATGTCTCCTGCCTGTCCCCAAAGCTCCATCCGCATTTGTCCGTTGCTGCTCTTGAGGATGAACCAGTAGCCGGTATAAGTGCCGCTCGCGCGCCATACCGCAATATCGCATTTGCCGTCGGCGTCGTAATCCGATTGAACGGCCTTGTCCGTGGACTGTACGCCCCACTCAATCGTGATCGTTTGACCGCTTGTGCTCTGCAAAATGCGCCATTTATTGTCGCTGCCGCGCCAGGTGGCAAGATCGGCGCGCCCGTCTCCGTCGTAGTCCCCCACCGCGGGTTTGTCTCCCGCCGCTCCGAAAGTGGTCATTGCCCACTCGCCGGTGGTAGAAGGTATTATCCAGAAAGCGGCACTGCTGCTGCGCCAGACACCGACGTCGCTTTTGCCGTCCCCGTCATAGTCGGCCGGAGTCGGTTCGTCGCCGCTGGTGCCGAAAGTGGTCGAGAAAGTTTGAGAATTACTGCTTTGCAATATGTACCAGGCGTTGTTTGAGGGGCGGAAGATAGCCATATCGGTCTTGCCGTCACCGTCATAGTCTGCCTGCGCCGGTTTGTCCCCATTTAATCCAAAGCCCGTGATGTAATAACTTCCGTCAGAGCTTTTAATCGTGTACCAATTGCCGTCCGAAGGTCGAAAAACACAGAAGTCCGTCTTGCCGTCCCCGTCGAAATCGCCGGGAGCAGCGATGTCTGCCCCCAAACCCCATTGCTGCGACGAGACTTGACTGCTGCTACCCAGCACCCACCACACGCCGCTCGAAGGCCGCCAGACCGCCAGATCCGAAGGAGCGGCCACATCTACTCCAGCGTCTTTCACTGCCAGCAATCTCGATCCTGCATAAATGTATTGTTTCGATAGTGGCAGTGGAGTTGGCGTTGGCGTAGGCAGTGGGACAAAAGGATTCAGGCGCGCTAGAAAATTTTGACTTTCCTGGGGGTTTTTTTGTTTACCTGCCGAATCCTCCAGGTATTTCAATCCAGCTCCCAGCACCCCCATAGAAATAAAGGCTATGACAGCTATGATCCCACACCGTTGTGTCCCGCTCAAAGTGTGCCACCGACCCCTGCTTTGGTTTGATAAGGACAGATTTGTTCCACCTTCCGCTTCTACTTCGAAGCGTGTATCGTCCATTTCCGCCATCGCCTCGCGTCTTCTTCTGGACATATTTAGACCTCTTTTTTTGTCGATTTCTATTGCCCGGCTTGAATTGACCTGATTGATGTAGAGCGGATTTGTCGAAGCAAAGCCGCCGTAGCCTAAAAAAGGTAAATAAAGTCATACTTTGAGCTATTAAGTAATGATCTTTCAAACCAGAAATTCCCAGGTTTTGTCGTTTGCAATTTTTAATTGCAGCTAGTATCCAGTGCTAAACATTAGACATGTGAGAGCACGAGAAGTTCCCGGCAATAAAAAACACCAGCAAACTTAAAAGCCTCCTTGGGCTTTCGCTTGCGGTGTTTTCTGACCAGGACAGTATGGGAATTTTTAGGAGCTGTCCGCATAACTACCAATTTTATTTGATCTCACCAGCCTACCTACATAACATTCACGTTGAACAGTTTAGAACTTGGAAACCAATGAACCTTTTGCCCAATTCTTAGAACCTCTTGAATTTTTTGTGAACGACTTTATTCTTCTTGCTGTTGCCTGTCAAGAAAAAATCTATGTGTTAATGTTTTAACCTTTATCGAGATAGATGCATTTTTTTGCAAATAGTTTTGCTCTAATCCCTATTTTTGTATCTCTTTTGTGTAGTTAGGAAGCTAAAAGTTCCGGCGTTTTGAAAGGCGAGCTACTTATAAGATGCAAATTGCTACTAATATATGATTGAAGAGGCATTTGAAAATAAAGGGCTGCCCGATCTGAAATCTAACCTTAATTTTTATTCGAGACGGTTGAGTCAAGAGTACTATTCCGAGGCATTTCGGGCCGCGTCGTCATCAAGCCTGCATTTTAGTGAGAAGAGACTAGCCGAGTGCTATCAAAAAACGCGAGAGGCTTTAGACTTGCTGATCGAGGCGGCAGGGTTACTTGAAGGCTATAGGGAGTTCGGGGAAATGAACGACAGGCTTTTGAAATTAAAAGGAATTATCGCTTCGGAAAGGCTTGAGTCACTCCTAACATATCAAACAACTGAGTCGCTGTTTAATCAGGTAGGCGACTTTTGGAACGAGTCTGATTATCAAAAAGGGATGATTGTGTTGCGAATCTGCAAAAAGCGGCTCCGCACCCTATTGGAAAAAACGACCGACACGGCGGCCGGTGATCGACTTAACGAGAGGCTAAACGATATTTACCGATTGAGTGAACGTGCGGAAGCTTTCGTGTCCGGCGGGGCAATCACCGACTCCAGAGAAATAACCGCGGTTAGAAATATTATAAAAAGGGCTTCCTTGTTTTAGCCGAACGACTGATCGGCGATCTCGAATACGTGTTTGTGCCCTGCCGGATGTTTTTTCGCGAATACGATCAGTGGCAGCTTCTCGTTGAAGACAGAGCGCAGTTAATTTCCGCGGAAGAGATACGCTCGATTATTCCCACGGCCGGATGGGAGGCTGCCGCCCTCGCGTTATCAAAAGTCAAACTGAGCGATCAAGAGGAAAAACTGTCCATTTTGAATTATCGAATTATGGCAAATCAGGGGAAGCTGGCTAAAAAGGTAGGCCCCGCAGTGCAAAATCAATGACTGATCAGGAGGAAGGATGGCTAAATTAATTTTTTCGGAAAGAGTAATCAAGGAAATAACCGATATATCGTCGATCGTCGGTCATGAGATCGTGGTTTATAAAAATACGGGCGGCAAGCTACGGCCGGTACGAACATCTGCAGGAAAACCAGCAGCTTCGCGCAGAAAGAAAGAGCTTTCTTCAAGGTTTGCTGAACCGGCAAAGCGAGACCTTTGTCGGCTATGCCGTGGACTTGAACGAATACCTGAAGTCAGAGCATTCCGAGCCTTATAACCATAGTGACAAGATTTTCGATCTCACCTATTCGATAGAATACCGGGTGATCGATGTCTCCCGACTGGTTTCCAAGGTGATCTAGGCCGGTGAGGATGCTCTGGAGAAGCTTCGAATTATCGTTGCCCGCGAAATGAAGCAAAGAATCCTTAATTATTGGCCGCTCGAATATATGTCCGATTTGGACAAATTCATGGATTATGTTAAAGAAATCGCGGAAATGGGTTCCATGGAAGAGGCTCCCGCGGACGATGCCAACGCGCGAAAGATCGCCAACGTTTATTCGGTGATCAATCAACAGGTAGCCGACGTGGGACTGAAGGTAAGCCGGATATATATCTCCCGCGCCCTGTCGCAGAAGGAAATAGATGACCAAAGAATAGCGGAAGAGGAGAAGAAGGCGCATGAGCAGGCCAAGATCGAACTGGAACGGGCCAATGAGCTGAAGAAAGCCGCCCTCGAGAATGAAATGAAGACAGCGGACGCTAAAGCGAAACATGACCGGGATGTTCAAGTCCATCGTCGTGTAGAAGAGATCATCGAAACCGAGCACTTGGAAGAAAAAGAACGCGTCAAACTTCTCTCCAAGGTGCAAAATAGGAAAAGCAAACGAGGGACTCAAATCCAAATGGATGCGATCGAAGAGGCTATCAAACGGGTCGCGGGCAATGTAAATACGGCTTCTGATTTCAGTGTAGCCTTAGACGAAATTACTCAGGCTTTTTTGTCGGCTTCTAATACAAATGGTTCCCCTTCATTTGAGCCTGCCGGCCGGGGGGAACTTTCTTCGCCAAATGTAAAACTTCTATCGGCTCGACTGGAAAACAATTCTCTCGCGGAACTTGTAGGCCTGGCTACTGAAATCATTGAACTGTTAAATAATACCAAAATTCCGCAAGATAAAGTGTTATCGACTATGTCCGAGGTTCTGCATTTGCTCGGAGAGCTTATCCTCGGTGACAATGCCATTGCGGAAAACATTGAAGAGCGCCATAGATTAGTTGTAAAAAAATTTTCAGCTATCAGGCAGTTCCTTAAGTTAAAGCATCCCGGGGATCTGAATGATTTGATAGACCTGGAAGCCCTTAAAAAAAGGTTTTCGGTAACGTAGTTCGGTTGGTAATTATCGGGGGAAATCCATGAGAGATTTGCGAATGGACGAAGAAAATCCAGGTGAGAATGTAAAAGAGGACCCGCCGGTCGCGCCCGCGCCGAATGTATCGGATGATATCCCTCCGTTATCTGCCGAAAAAGAAACCGACTTTGAACCCGCCGAAGCCGTGGAACCCGAGCCTTGGGAGGAGGAGGAGACGAGCGGCATCAAAAATCAGACCAATATTAATAAGGTCGAAACCTCCGGTGACGCTCAATTTGCCGAGACGATAGTCAATTTTCTCAAATCGGAAACCAGCACCGAAGTCCGCAATTTCCAAAAAAAGACAGACTCCTGTCTTGTCACGTTCGATGACGACGAGCAAAATTTTTATGAATTCGATGAAAAGTTTATAAGCGAAAACCTGTTAGCCTGGTTGGAGCACCGGATAGTCGTTTTGGCCGGCCTTCCAAACATAGGTAAGACAACGACCGCGCTGCATCTAAGTCGTAAATTGGCTGAAATTCAGTCCCCGCCCGGAAAGGAACAACTCACACGTAGAATCGACCCTCTAAAGACCGGGGTTAAAGTAAATCTTTTTGAACTGGTAAACGACAGCCACAATTATACTAATACTACTCTCGTTTTTGTGGACGCATTTGGGGGGGGATCTCGCCTTAAAGGAGTTTTTTGCAAATCTGGATAGCCACAGGCTAAAAGATCTGACGTCCGTAATGGAAAAGAATGGGATGTATTTCATCTTTACCACCCACAGCGAAATGATATCGTGGTGCGAAGAAACCCTAAAAAAATAAAGATTCTCATAACGCACCCCCTACTCAAAGAAAAACGGCTAAGGTCATGGTTTACGAAAAGGGCCTCAACATACCTCGAAAGCAATAATCGGGAGGCACGGGAGATCGTGGATAGGCTGGCCGGTGAACCCGAAGAGTTCGACAAGTTATTTGAAACCCAGCAAATTCCCGGCATTATCGATTTCATATACCTTCATTTGGAGCGGGTATTAAGCCGCGAAATCGAAGTCAAGGATGCCATAGAACAACTCGAGCACCTGGACAAATGGTTTTTGGAAGAATTGACCCGGGTCCCCGAAACCGATCCTGAACCGGAATCTTTGAAAGAAGCAACTTATCTTAATTTTGAGCTTTGGTGCTTTGTTCTGACTTTAACCTTAACCCAGTGCATCCGGGAAACCACGGAAAGGTCCTCTCCATACGAAGGCGTTCCTTGGATGCTTTTCGAACGGTTTCGGGAAAAGATCACAGAAACGCTGATAGATAAGATCGGGATCTCTTATCCGCAAAAGATCACGCTTGCGAGTTATGTTTCAGAGCAAAACTGGCTTATCAAAGGAAGGGCTGAAATCTATAGGGACGTAAATTTCGGGATCGATATGATTCGCTTTAAAAACCCCCGGCATCCTGAGCAAATGTGGGAAGTTCTGTTAAGAAATTCACGCCGGGTCTTGGGCATGCTGATATCGGCTCTGGAAGAACTAGCGGAAATGCCCGACCCTGGAGTCAGGTCGATGGCCGCGCGAATACTTGGCCGGATCGGTGAGCTCGACCTTGACGAAATAACACTGAGATTGGTTGGAAAGTGGATACATTCCAAACCGCAGCAGATGGCGACGGTCAGTTATCTTTATGAGGGTATTCTATTCAGTTCGAACGCGGATTATCGCCAAATGTGCCAAAGTCTCCTGGACAACATGCACCATCGTTTCGTATCCAATGCCGATATCGGTCAGGGGAAGATTCAGCGCGGGCTTTGGACTGCTATTGCAGTGTATAAGCAGATAGGCAGATACAAGTTATCGCTTGCGATGAGTCAGCTTAAAAATATCTCCGAGTTTGCTTTAACCGAGCAGGTCTGGCTGGAAAAACACATCGCCCAGTTGCCCAGTATGCTGTCCCAAAAAATAGAAGAGGACATTAAACGCTCTCATCCTAATTTGAACGAGCTAACGTACTACAGAATACGCACGGCTGCGGAAAAACAATTCTGGGTAGATCTAAAGCACGCCTTGCATTCCAACTATAAGAAGAATCCTTATTACAACGCCTTTAATTACGCTTTAGTTTCGCTTTGTCTGAGTGTGGGGCCTCTCAAGGTTTTTTGATGAACTGAAAAAATGGTTCTATAGCGAAAATACCGAATTAAAAATGTTTGTCGCGCTCAATTTTCTGCGCGAGAACGGTATCGCGGATGAAATCGCCGGAGCCACGCCCGGAATTAACCTGATTGTCGATGATATGGCATCCTCGGAAAACTCCTGCGGTTTTGAGCTCTTTGCGTCATCACTTATCCGCTCATATTACCGCCAACAGTTTTTCCATTTGTTGAAATCATGGGCGGAGGATTCGCTGCAAAGTAAAAAGCACCAGGACGTAATGGTCGAATTGTTTGCCGTATTTTTGAACAATCGCATTATTCCAGAGATCGCTAGCGGACTTGATAGCATGCTCAGAGGTGACTCCGAGTTTTCGGATGCGGAAAAGCCCCTATTCTTATTTCGGCAGAATGTTTTTGAGAGAGCTATGTCGCTCTAAACGCGGCTGTTTCTGTTACCTTGCTAAGGTAACAGCCACAGGCTGAATTCGGGGAAACACGCTGCCAACCCTCCCTTAACGTAATCTGAAGACCTCCTTTTTGTATCGAAGCCATATCAAATATCCGGTAGTGTGATTATAAGAATTGGATGCTGTGGATGTGGCGGAAAAAATTATGAAAAATGATCCTCTTCGGTTGTTAGAAGGGTTGTAAGTTCGAGTCTTACATGCGGAGCCAAGTAATTCAATAAGTTACGCCTCGTATTGTCTAGCAACTCGATAAAATGCTTTGAATCGTGGCTGGTCTTGTCGGTGATCACTACGCTGGCGATAATGTTCGTGTGTGTGCCGATACAGCAGTGCACTTTCACCCAGTTTCTTGATTGTAGAAATTTGGCGTCTTTGTGCTTCACATGCGACCAAGCAATCGCGAAATCCGTCTCAAGCGCGGTCAAAGGTTTGGCGGTTTTGTCTACTAACGCTTCATCGAGTCGCTGTATTCTTCTAAAATATTACGATTATTTGCTTTTGGAGAATGAGATTTTGATAGCCACCAAAAATGAGTAAAAGAATCTTTTACTCTTGTTCTTTCTATATTTACCCACTGAGCGGGCTTGGCAATTTTGCTGTATTAAACCATACAAACTGCTGGCAGAGATTGTAAGAACCTGATTTCTTAATCTTCAAAAGAGTTTCCATTGGCAGCGTAGACATTATAGGCTGATGGGATTCCCAAGAATTGCCAATTTCTATTACAAACGAACCATCAGCTGTTAAATACTCTCCAAGTTGAGTCGTGATACTTGACAACCATTTCATGTATTTTTTACCCGTGAAATTTCCATATTTCTTTTTGCGATTTAACGGAAAAGGAGGGGATGTAAAAATAAGATTTACTTTTCCTTTATATCTTTGAAATGTCTTCGATAGAAGTATATCTTCAATTTTACCTTGGTAGAATGTACCTAGTTTTGTCTGATATGCTTTTTTCGATTTGCCCATAGATTTGTCGGCTCTCTAAAACTCGCAAAACCCTAAACTCTCATTATTTGCCCTATCGGGAAGAGAGGAATATGTTTAAAAGTCACAAAATCCCCAGCCCTGGCAGCAGGGGATTTGCGACACTTAGATCAAAAATTACTTCAAATTAGCATCATTTTAGAATACTTTCAAATAATACTGTCAATTGACAGCACTAAAGAATTGAGCCTCTAAAGGCGGGCTGTTGTGCTGCTTGAGGTATTCGTTCAGAATATTGGCTGACGCTGCCACACTTTCATTGGTTAAATTCATATACCGTTGAAAAGTTTTCAGTTGAGTATGCCCTGTTATCTTCATGGCTTCAGTATGAGGTACACCTGCGCGGATTAGGTGCGTAGTTGCCGTATGTCTCAGATCGTGGAAGTGCAGATCATCAAGTCCGGCTTTAATACAAGCGGTTTTCCATGAGGTCTTAATCGTATGCCTTATTCCAAAAACTAATTCATCGAGGTCTTTACATGATGATTCCCAAAGTTTCATTAGTTCGTTATAAACGCGATCTGTCATGCCAACATTTCTTTCTTTCTCAGTCTTGGCATTAGTGGCTTGAATGGTTATTTGCCTACTTTCAAAATCAACGTCACCCCAACACAATTTGAATAGTTCCCCGCGTCTCATTGCAGTATCTACTGCGGTAATAATTAACGCTTTCAAATGTTGCTTTCCATCGAATGCCGCTAACAGTCGTCCTTCTTCTTCGAGTGACAATATACGCTCTCTACTAAGTTCAGCCGCTGTGGAAATTAATGAGCGATTCTCAAACGGACTTGATATAAGCATCTTGTCTCTAACAGCGAATCTAAACATTGTGCGAAGAAGCTGTAATTCTCGGTTCACGCTTGAGATTTTGCGCTCTCTGCTAACTTGTCTTTTTTCGACCGTGTATTTCTTTCTGCCCGGATTAACTATGGGAACTTTGACAACAGTTTGGCTTTAAGTCCGTTACAGGCTTTGCTTTACTGAATTCAAACAAATCGTTAAGGAAAAATAAACTCTTGCGTCTCACCAGCGAAATCTCTGACATCAGAAATATTTCCGGAACGGGCTTCGGGCCTGCAATCAACAAACGTCTAAAAGATCTTCAAGCAAAAAGAAACTTTTTTCATCGTTGATTTCGGTATAAGGCTCTCCAGCCTATTATTAACCAATGCAAAATCTTCCTGATGAATTAGATTATTTAATTGTTCCATCGGGTTCTTGTATTACTTTAGCAGCAATCGCGGAAGGAGTGCGATACCACAATAAGAAAGTAAAGAATTTAATCGGAGTTCAAATCGCTGGTTACGACAGAAATAAAACGATTAAAAAGTTAACTACCGCTCCTTATAAATTAGAAATAGACCCTACCTACCCTTACGATAAACCGTTAAAAAATTATCGATATGGAACTATTGAGTTAGATGCGATTTACGAAGCGAAGGCGTTTGCCTGGTTAAAAAAACATGTTGATTTTACTAGTAACAAAACGTTGTTTTGGGTCGTGGCAAATGTTAATGAATTGCGATTTTGAATAGAGCTCATCAGACAAAACAGCGTCTAAGAAATGCGAGTCATCCATTTATAGATAACACTTCCAATCAATGAAGTAATTATTCCAAGCACTATAGAAAGAGTTATACCTTCTATCCGTCCTTGTTGCCTTTCTTCCTCTGATCTTCTTAAGTATTCGGAAGCGATTGCATTAAATTGTTCTTGTGTAATAGATTTCATTGCGTCCGCCGCTTGTGAAGCGCCTTCAGCCTCTGTTTTTTTTCGATTGTATTCCTCGGTGGCAAGAGCTATTTTGTGATCGTACTCGTCAACCTTATTTTTCAAATCATAGAATCCATTTTTGAGATGGGGTATTTCATCTTGCATCTCTTTAAAAGAAAGGTTTTCATAGTTATCTAGAAACTTTTCCACTCTCGCTAGTTCTGGATCATTTTCAGAAAATGTCGGCTGATTTTCGCTTTTGAAAAAGACCTTCGGCGAAACTCCCAAATAGTAGAGTCCATTGTAGGAAGCCAAAATAGATAGGGTAAATAAAGTGAACAAAATTAAAACCCTTTTATTATATGCTAGAGAGACGATGCTTCTTTTTGTAACCTTAGAATATACCTTTGCTAACAATATGAAGTTGATAAAAAAAACCGAGATACTTGCGAAGATAAATATAATAAAATAAAGGAGATTATTCATTGTTTACCTTTCATTAAGTATTTGTCTAAGTTGATAAAGCCAAAATTCTTTATCCTTATAACCCCACTCTAAATAGATTGGGGTCGGAAATTTAGACTCAATTGATTTAAACCATTGAATCACATCATATCCAAACGTGAGATTTTCTTCATTAATAACAATCTCTTCGGATATACATTCTTGCGTAGAGACGTCAAAAATTATTCGGTTAATTTCATTCTTCCCACTAGTCGCGTAGTTAATTGAACCTTTGGAGTATTCTATCACCAAATGTTTGTTGTTTTTATATCTAATATCCCCTAACATGCAAACACCTGCGTATTCTGCCTGAATGAATTGTTGCAAAATCAAAGAGCCGTAATAATTCTTAGAATCATTATAATTAATGAACTCTTTGACTGTGTTAATGGGATTTTCTTTATTTAAAACAAATGACTTATAATAGCCTGCGCAAGATCGTTCAGGTGAATCTTCATATGTGCAACTACTTCTTAACACGAATTGAGTGGTTTCGTTTTCATCGATCTTTCTATAGATATCTTTTAATTGAATCGCAAGTTCACCTCGATTACTTTCATAGTAATGTTTGAGAAGATCATAAGAAAGAACATAAAATTTTGGAACTTTAATACCTTTATCAACTGCTAAAGAAAGGTTAGCGGCTTTGTTTCCTACAATAGCGATGTCGTATCTTAATTTATTTGAAATAAGAATCTCTTCGTTGTGGAACTCTTCATCGGCTATTATTTTTATAGTCTCATCATACGAGTCTATCTCTACCAAATCCCCGTTGTTTATCCATTCCAAAACATCGGTCACCCCTGAAATTGTGGGGATGCCCAACTCTCTGCATACTATTGATGCGTGAGAAGTAACTCCTCCTTGTGCGGTAACAATTCCGGCGGCTTTCTTTATTAGCGGAAAAAAATCTGGATCAATTGCATGACAAATTAGAATATCGCCGGTTTTAAAGTCTCTCCATTCATTTATCTTTTGGTCTATTTTTCTGGCTCGTCCTAAAACCTTTCCCAAAGATATGCAATGTCCCTTGCGATAATTTTTATTCGTCACATCTTTTGGGCCGCGATCTAAAAATGTGTTGATTTGCTCATAATCTCCGCCTACTAAAACTGTTTGCTTGCCTCCAGCGTACAATATCGCGCATCCATCAATCCTCTGATCTATATCCGTAGGCAGTTGGCCGCCTAACAATGCAGTGCGAATTTCGTAAGGAAGGCAAAATCGTAATGTGTTTTCAGATACACCGAGTTTATCCGCAATGATAAAAAGAAGCCTGTCTAGAAAATAAAAATTATGCAATTGATAAAATCTTCTCCAGATTTTAGTTAACCCAATTTCAGTGTAAAAATTGAAGAGAATTTTATGAAGATCATCGATCTTTTCAAGAAACTTTTCACTGTAATATTGGCAAGCTTGTCCAAAGGATGAGCTAGCATCGGATAAAATTCTTTCTAAAAAATCAATCTCTTTCAGCAGTTTTGGATTACGATAACCGTGATAGTTTAATAGCTCCCACTTATTTGTGTGGGTAATAAGCCTTCTTCTCAAAGTGGGGTTGAGCAACATGTTTGGAGTGTGATACGAACGGATGTTTGGATAGATTTTGCACACCTCATTTCTAATACAATCCAGTTCGCTCTCCTCGACGCCGAAAATACTTAACTTTGTAGGAGTCGTCAAATAATTGAATACCTGAGGTATTTCTTTTTGCTTAAATCCGATATCATATAAATATTTTTTTAGATAATTTGTAAAATAAGTTTCGCCACGATCCAAGGCTTCTGGAATTCTGGCTATTTTATATAGGTCGGTATTGATTCTGAAATGCAAGTCGTACAGTTCTAATAATTGTTCTTTTTCATAAGCCTTGTTTACATCTATTTTTGATGACAACAATTCGAGGTCTTTTGACTTTCGTTCAATTTCCGCTAGAACTTCTTCGAACCATCTTTTATTGGTGATTATTTTATCTATGATCCATTGTGAAGTATTTTGTGCTTCACTTTGTCTAATGAAATATTTTTCCACACCGTTAGTGTAGGTGGCGATAATAATTGAATAGCCAGGATAAAGTGAACTTGTATTCTCATTAAGACTTTCTGAAAGGTAGAAATAAGAAAAGTGTGGATCTTCAAACAAATTGATCCCACCTAATAAAAAAGTTTCATCGAAAATAGTGGAAGGTTTAATATCACTTACCTCTAATCTTCTAAATATGTTTTAATATCATCGAGATTCGGCGCATCCTTCATTCTCAGCAAAAGATTAGAAAAGAACCTAGCGGTTTTATTTTCCTTTCTAATGAAACGGTCTAATTCTCTTAGATATTTCCTAACAAAACCGATATCACTCACTTTTTTCGGGAACACTGTCGGATCTTTAAGGTTTAGTTGTATTGCGACTTCCCGCTTTATTTCATAGCTTTCTTTTAGTAAAGACAATTGCGTTTCTAAGCTATTTTCACTGTCTGCTTTGTTTATTTTTCTAATAATCTTTCTAAGTTTCCGTAGTATCTTCCCTTGCTCTTAGAAAATTATCTATAAATACATTTTTATCCTTTTTACTAGATTTAGGGATCGCTGAAATGCCAATAAGCGGAATCGGAAAATTAATGCCTTTTGAAATTGAATTAAATAATTCTTTACTATTAACGGGCAGAAAGTCTTCAGGCAAGTCCTCTATAGTACTCTTTATATCAGTAATTAACTTATTATGGGCGTTTTCCAAAGTTATCGCCCTTATTGGAGGAGGAGAATATATGGCTCCAGCTCTCTTTGCTAGATTCTGATTAAAGTACGACCGGAACATCACGTGGAGCTTGTTCCAGTGGTTGTCAGGCCAAGGTTGATATATATTATACGAATCCAGTAGCCTGTTACAAAATTCGGCGTGGTGTGCTACGCCAAATAAGAAAAGTGCATCAGTTCGAAATCTATACACCTTTGCGACTGCCCTATCCACAATTTCTTCATTACTAGGCTTAGGGGTAGTCAAAAAAATTTCTAACCAAAATTGCGCATTTATTTCTACCACATCAGACGGTCTTCCAGCAGCCACACTAACATTAGTAAAGAGTTTATTATCTTTTGTGGGATCGAAACTTAATAAGTTTTGAGTATAAAGTTGGTCAACCGTTTCTTTCGCAATCTCCAATTGGGTTTCAAAATCTGATTTAATTCTATTAACAATTAGAGACTCGCTAAAAGCGTCTAATACGCCCAATAAAGTATTACTAATAATTTGTGAGGGTTCATATTCAAAAGTGGCGATTGTTATCTCATCGGCTAGCAATAAACTTTCTAATAAATGAAGCGTATTTAGAAATTCCAAATTACTTTCATCAACCGTGGTTAAACTCTTGCTTAGTAAAAATTGTAATCGATGAACCGTTGTATTATCTAAGTGGAGAATCAACGGGGAATTATCAACTAATTCATCTTTAGATTTATTCATGATAACTCTCTAATTGAATTAATAAAATCTTCAGTTTTATTAACTATTTCAGCGGAAATCACAAAGTGTTCGCCTTGGTCATATCGATGATAACTGTAAGGAGATCCGACCTCTTCCATTTTTTTAACAAACTCATCAGCCTGTTCGATAGGAACGGAGGGATCATCCTCCGCATGAAACAATAAAATGGGTTTACTTTTGGAAGAGATGTGCGATGACGGCGAGGCAAAACTTCTTGCTTCGTCCCACGATACTCCCAAAGGGCACCATCCTGAACCCCAACCGAGTTTTATCAAATCATAAGCTCCTGACACGCTGATCACTGCTTTGAATTCACAACTGTTGGATTCACACCCACCTATTCTTGGAAATCCATCAAAACCCAATGTTGCCGCTAAACTAACCATATGACCGCCGGCAGACTGCCCGATTAAATAAATGTTTGAGCAATCGAGATCATACTTATCTGCAACACTGTGAATCCACCTCACAGAACAAGCCACGTCCTGAAAACAAGCTGGGGCTGGTGTACAGGTAACCAATCTGTAATCAATACGCATCGAGAAAAAACCTTTTCGAGCCCAGTCATGCAGATTTATAACTCCATTGTCTGCTCTGCCATCCAAACCATCGTCAAATCTTGTTCCCCGAATCCACCGACCTCCATGTACCGATAACAATACCGGTAGATTTGTTTTATCCTTTGGATAGGCAATATCAGCTAATAAAGCCGCCCCAAGCGCAGATCCATACACAACGTTTGTTTCTTCAGCGATGATTTCAGAATTATTCATAAGTAATATTTTGGCAGAAAATACTATTTAAAATGGCTCTTTAAATAATTAAAGACTTTTTCAATTTCTTCCCTGTTTTTTCCACTTAATAAAATTTTTGTCTTATTGCTGCTACTTCCTTGAGGGTAACAGCCTATTTCAACCTGGGGATAAATAGTTCCCGTTTCTTCCAATAAGCCAGCGATAACACTCTGCGGAGACTTAACAACCCACTCTTTTTTGTACTTTTTTTCATAGGGTTCGTACAAATGATCTAATAAAGCCTTAAGCCTGTTTTTCACAAGGCTAGGCAATCCGGGGAGACTATAAACGTTCCTAGTTTGAACAATAGGCCCATTATTGGAACTGATTATCCGTGACTTTTCCGGTAAATTTCTCAATAAGTTATTTTGAGTTTCACTGCCTGACATTTTTCTAAAGTCGGAGGCAGTTTTAACTCCGCGAGAAATTATTGGCATATTAAAGGCTTCCGCCACAGCTGCCATAGTTATATCGTCAATTGTCGGCCCTAGCCCTCCTATAGTAATTACTATTGTTTCTAGTCGGCTCAAATACTTAATAAATTTCGCTACATATTTCAAATCGTCATTAACTATATTTATACTGCTAATTCTAAACCCAATTTTGGAGATCTCGTTTGAAACATACTTTCCGTTAGTATCGATAATCTGACCGTTGATGATTTCACTTCCGATAATTAGTATTGCGGCTGTTTTATTATTTTTTTTATTCATTGGCAAGTGCTCTCGAAATTCCTATTGAACAAAGAAAAAGTTCTAAATTACTATTCAGAATTAGACCGGAGTTTATTTTATAATACAAGCCTCTAAGAGTTTTACCGCTATCGCTGTAATCATCACAGATGGCAATCTTCGACATTTTGTATAAATCTCTCGGTTCTATCCCTATAGACGTATTATTTGCAATGTATTCACGATCTTTATTTGCATATGAAACAGCGGCATCTAATTTATTTATTAGATTTGGTACTTCAGTGAGACCGGCACTCGAAAACCCTTCTCGAAGACCTTCCATAACCCTCTTCCTCGAGCATGGAACAATAGTAAAAAACTCAATTCCAATTTTTTTTAATTCAGTTGCAAATAAGTAACATGTGTGATTCCATTTTAAGTCAAAAACATTATCCCAAATAATTCTTTGTTCTTTTGATAACACTTTTACATTTAGGTATCCAGCCGACAATCCCGCACATTCGGTTTCTTGTCCTATGAAAAAATCCTCTTCGGAGTTAGCGTAGTAAATATTGGGATGTTTGCTGGTCTTTCGCAGGTGCATAATCAACTTTTATTTACATAAGCAAAAGTATGTCCCTTTAATGTCCATCTTTCTTTGCCTGGATTCACTTTCCCACCAAAATGAAAAAGGTGCGTATCAAAAATCACTAAAGATCCTGCACCTCCTTCAACAAAAATTCTCTTAGAATTAAAGTCTCCGTTTTCGTCTAAATTCTTGCGCTCTAATATACATGGAATTCGCTTATATCTAGACTCATCTTCGGAAATATTCAAGGCTTCTTTATCAATCGCACTTTTTTGAAATGGGTTCATTTTTAACACATCTGCCCAAGCTTTATAGTATAAATCCTCGCCGAATTTATGAGATCCGGGAATGCAGCCAAACGCGCCATTATTTCCATCTACGTCGTTTAAATAGAAAATGAATTTCAATTGGTGTCTCCTGTCAAAATGCAATAATCCATAGACTGCTTTTTTATCAGGAATATAGTCCCTTGTAAAAACAATCACTTCCATGAATCCGGCATTCGCACCAATGTACGCTTTCGATAGCTTCTTAAAAAACATCCTGCCAATTACGTTTCGAGTTTGAATGAAATCTTTCGGTAAGATACTTAAGTGTTCTCCCGTTAGAAGATCTCTAGATTTGGATAACTCAGCAGTAATTTCCTGAAAAGAAAATCTTGTGCATTCACCATAAGGATTTTTATAGTTGGCCAATTCTGATACCGCATAGCGTGTCTCATTTAGTAAATCTGTTACTTCGGATACGGTTAAGTAATTTTCGATACGAGCTACTCCATACTTATCAAGTAGCTTACTTATTACTCTTACGTCTGGGTGACTTACAGAAAAATCGCTAATAGTCGTCATAATCATTAAACATCTGGAATAATCGGCAAAATTATCTGAGAGTTTTTTTATATCCACAATGAGAAATACTCTTTTTTAATCGACTTGTAAAATACCTAATCCAACGGTCAACGTATAATTTAGGGTTGTTACTAATCTCGCCAACTAAATTTTGCGCGTAAAAAGCTAGATTTATCTGGTCTTCTTTCCAGATCTTCCGGTAACTACACCGGGAGATTTCACCTTGTATTCTGAGTGAGTGTTGAGTATGCCATTCGAATATACTACTGGATAAACTCCTTTTTTTTACTTTAGTGCTTGGCAGATCGAATCCCCTTTGAAGCGGAGCTATATCCTTTAATTGCCTATGAATCCATACTTTATTAAAACCCGGTAAGCGCTTATTACCTGTCAACAAAAGCTGCATAGCGCCTAGCCTCATATTTCGCTTTTTTTCAATAAGCTCATCAAAGCAAAAAAGCGCCCGTTTTGCTTTACATTGCGGAGTGTGCTGAAGCTCGAAAGGTCAAAACAGCTTAAGCGGCCTCGGCACGCCGTTTTCGTCTCCTGCGGCGGCGCCGGGTTTCTCTGCCGCCGCCGAAATATGTCAGGATCATAACGATGAGGTGGGCGATGAACCAGACGTTGTCAGCACCCATATTCTGATAGATGTAGATCAGGATCAGAACGCGCGGCATAAAAACGCCCAGTAAAATATCGGCCCAGATAGGAACCGTATTTTTGGGATACCAATCCTGAAAAAAATATACGAGCAGAACGATCCGCGGAAAAAACAACGACAAGATCAAAAAATATATGTCCATAGCGAAAAAACTTTAAGAAGATTTTACGACCGCCCGTTCATTTCAACAACCCCCCGGCGGATAAAAACAAATTTTGGAACTGCTGCCGCCAGTTGAGTCAGACCGAAACTCTAATAGATAAAGTGCGGGAATCAGCCCGTTTTGCTTACTTCCCAGGGCAGATCGAATACAGGTTTTTAATAAAATCATGTAACACTTTAAGGCATTTTTCTCATACTAAGTAAGAAAGTAAGAAAAGCGTCTATAAAAAGCTGCCTGGAAGGAGGAAAATCCTCCAGGTTTAAATCCTAACTCCCAAAGTTATTTGATCATAAAAGATTGTGAATACCCATGAATAAAAAACTTTTTCTCCTGCTTTGTGTTTTTGCTGTTTGCGCAACTTTCGTCTTTGCGCAAAACAAAGAAATTTCACCAAAATCAAACGCCGAAGTTACTGCGATGGTAAAGGAAATTTCGTCGAATAATACCAGGGAAATGTTCCCCAACAACATCGCGGGCGCCAAGAACTATTTGCGGTTGCGCCAGCTCGCGCCGGAATCTCCGGAAGTAGGGCTCGCCAGCGGCACGCAGACGAGTCTTTATCTAACCGGCAAGACCGCGGCCGGGAACGTCTCGGCATCCGCCAGTGGTTGGACGCAGGTTGCGGGAGCTCTGACGTGGGTCTCCGTTGGGCAGGACGGCACGGTGTGGGGTGTCAATTCGGCCGGCAATATCTTTAGACGCACCGGCACCAGTTGGCAGCAAGTCCCGGGCGCCTTGAAACAGATCTCTGTCGGCAATGCAGCCAACATTTGGGGCGTCAATTCGATCGGCAATATCTTTAAACGCACCGGCACCGGCTGGCAGCAAATTCCCGGCGCGCTGAGTAATGTTTCGGTGGCGGCGGACGGCACGGTATGGGGCGTTAACTCGGCCGGTAATATTTTTAAATGGAACGGTACCGGCTGGCAGCAGATTTCCGGCGGGTTAAAGCAAATATCCGTCGGCAATGCGGCCAACATTTGGGGCGTTAACTGGCCGGGCAATATCTTTAAATGGACTGGTACTGCCTGGCAGCAAATTTCCGGCGCCTTGACCAACGTTTCAGTGGCGGCGGACGGCACGGTATGGGGCGTCAATTCGGCCGACAATATCTTCAAATGGACCGGTACTGCCTGGCAGCCGGTTGACGGCGGATTGAAGCAGATCTCTGTCGGCAATGCAGCCAACATTTGGGGCGTCAATTCCGTCAACAGCATTTTTAGGTGGACCGGGAATGTCTGGCAACAGATCGCCGGAGGTCTGATGTGGGTCTCTGTTGGGCAGGACGGCACGGTGTGGGGTGTCAATTCGGCCGGCAACATCTTTAGACGCACCGGCACCAGCTGGCAGCAAGTCCCCGGCGCTTTGAAACAGATCTCCGTCGGCAATGCAGCCAACATTTGGGGCGTTAACTTGGCAGGCAATATCTTTAAATGGGCCGGCACCGGCTGGCAGCAGATTTCCGGCGCGCTGACCAACGTTTCGGTGGCGGCGGACGGCACGGTGTGGGGCGTCAATTCGGCCGGCAACATCTTTAGACGCACCGGCACCAGCTGGCAGCAAGTCCCCGGCGGATTGAAACAGATTTCTGTCGGCAGCGCAAATAACATTTGGGGCGTTAACTGGCGGGCAATATCTTTAAATGGGCCGGCACCGGCTGGCAGCAGATTTCCGGCGCGCTGACCAACGTTTCGGTGGCGGCGGACGGCACGGTGTGGGGCGTCAATTCGGCCAGCAATATCTTCAAATGGACGGGTACTGCCTGGCAGCAAGTTCCCGGCGGATTGAAACAGATTTCTGTCGGCAGCGCAAATAACATTTGGGGCGTCAACTCCGCTAACCAAATTTTTATACGGATGTAAGCAGAGCACACTGCTGACCCGCTGGCCCGGGTTGCCTTCATGGGGCGGATACCACCTAATTGATATTCAGGCGCTTTGGTTCGCTTGCTCTCTTTCCTTCCACGTCTGCGGATTGCTGCCGTCGTCGCGCCTTAGCATTGAGATGGCCCCGGGCGAGGGGCAGACGAGGGCGCACAGGTTGCACCCGACGCACTCTTCCTCGATCACGCGCGGGTAAGTTTTTCCGTCGACTTCTTCAAACTCAAAGCTCTGGTGCGCGCCGTCTTCGCAGGCGACATAGCAAAGATTGCAGCGGATGCAATGTTCTTTGTTAACCTGGGCAACTTGACCTCGTAATTCAGGTCGAGATTTCCCCAATCGGTCACGCGGCTCGACGACTTGGCCGACGATGTCGTTTACACTGGCAAAGCCTTTTTCATCGAGATAATTATTCAGCCCGTCGATCATGTCTTCGACGATGCGGTAGCCGTAATGCATCACCGCCGTGCAGACCTGCACCTTGCCCGCGCCCAGCAGCATAAATTCGACCGCGTCGCGCCAGGTCGTTGATGCCGCCGATGCCGCTGATCGGAATGGTGAACTTCCGCGTCGCGCGCCAGCTCGGAAACCATGTTGAGCGCGATCGGTTTGACGGCCGGGCCGCAATAACCGCCGTGCGCGGCCATTCCGTTGACGTTCGGGTACGGGATCATCGTGTCGAGATCAACGCCCATCACGGAATTTATCGTATTGATAAGCGAAACTGCGTCGGCCCCGCCTTTTTGCGCCGCGCGCCCCGGCGGAACGATGTGCGTCACGTTCGGCGTCAGCTTGACGATCACCGGCAGGTTCGAAACTTCCTTGACCCACTCCGTCACCATGCACGTGTATTCCGGCACCTGCCCCATCGCCGCACCCATTCCGCGTTCCGACATCCCGTGCGGGCAGCCGAAATTTAACTCAAAACCGTCCGCGCCGGTGTCCTGCGACATTTTCACGATCTCATGCCAGGCTTCGCGCTTTGATTCGACCATCAGCGAGACGATCACAGCGTGGTTCGGATATTTCTTTTTACACTCGGCGATCTCTTTCAGATTTACTTCGAGCGGACGGTCGGTGATCAGCTCGATGTTGTTCAGACCCGATCATCCGGTTGCGTGCCGTTGTCGACCGCCGCCAGCCGCGAAGATACATTCATGATCGGCTCGCCCAGCGTCTTCCACACCGCGCCGCCCCAGCCCGCGTCAAACGCGCGCTCGACCATCGAACCCATATTCGTCGGCGGCGCCGAAGCCAGCCAGAAAGGATTCGGCGATTTTATTCCTGCAAAATTTACACTTAGATCTGCCATAAGATTTCGTTTAGAGGCGGTCTCCGACCGCCATTCTTCTAACTCACATTCCGGCGGTCAAAGACCGCCTCTAAACGGAGTTACCATTCTTGGGTTTAGCGGTCTTCGGCCGCCATTTCATTATCTAATTCTTTATCACTCCAATAACCTCTCAAGTCCATTTCAATGGGAACTTCTCCCTGATTATGAGGCAAATACGCGCGATAACTCGACCATTTCCATTTTGCCGGATGGTCACACAAACCTGCCCGAACGGGATTTAAATGCAAATAGTTTAACTTTTGACGAATAAATTTAGGGCTAAAGAGATCAATAGATTTTATTTTCTTTTGCCAAACGGCGTATTGATGGTTTCGTTTTTGAGAAACACTTAACCTCAATTTTTCTAAAGAAGTTAAATACTCATTCTCTTTCAACCAAGTCATAATTCTTTTTGCGGATTTTCCTTTTAAGGCTTTTCCGATCAAACTTATATCGCATCCTGCCGGATTCAGAATTAAATGAACATGGTCCGGCATTACTACGTAGCCGATCAATTTAAATGGATGTTCAATTCTAGTCTCGGTTAATACCTCAACAAAAAAACGACTGGCCTTCTCACTTTTGAATACTGGTACACGGCGGAATGCAACCATTGTTAAATAGTGAAAAGTATTCGGCTCTTTTGAATTGAACGTCGTCATTTTTTTGTTGAAGGCGGTCGGAGACCGCCTCTAAACGGAGCAGAATTTTTTAGTTAGAGGGGGTCTCCGACCGCCATCTTTATAAATTCACGCCCGCAAATTTCACTGCTTCACCTGTCAAACTACTATGAATCCCCTGCGCCGCGAGTTTGCCCATTTGCGAAGCGTCGACCGCTTCCTTGCCGCCGTTGACGCAATCGCCGCCGGCGAAAATTTGCGGGCTGCTGGTCTGCATTGTTTCGGGGTTGACCTTCACACGCCCCGCTTCATCCAGCTCGACGCCGGCCGCCGCCAAAAATCCGCGCATCTTTTGCTGGCCGATGGCCTTGATGACCATGTCGCAGGGGATGTCGAAAGTCGCAGCTGCTTCCGGCGCTTCCAGCGAACCGTCCGTCTTTTGGCAGCGCAAAGCGGAAACTTCCCCTTCGCCGACGACCTCGACCGGCGCCGTGTTCCAGAAAAATTCGATGCCGTCTTTTTTCGCCAGCTCGTACTCGTAATCGTAGGCCGACATGTCTTCGCGCGAGCGGCGGTAGACCATCATCACGCGCTCCGCGCCAAGGCGCTTGGCCTGCGTCACGGCATCAATCGCCGTATTTCCCGCGCCGATCACGGCGACGGTTTTGCCGAGCGGGACGCTTTTCCAATCGCGCGTCTTGATATATTCGATAAAAGTGAGCGCGTCGTAGACGCCCGGCAGATGTTCGCCGGGAATGTTCAGGTGATTTGTATTGCCCAAACCGACCCCGATAAAAACCGCGTCGTGATCGGCCAGCAAAGCGGCAAACGGAATTTCTTTTCCTATTTCGGTCTCGGTTTTAAATTCCACGCCGATCTTTTCGATATGTTCGACCTCGTCGAGCGATACTTTTTGAGGCATCTTATATTCGGCCATGCCGTAGGTATCAAGGCCCCCGGCCAGCGGTTTGCGCTCATACACGATGACGGCGTAACCCAAACGCGCTAAATAAGTTGCGCACGACAGCCCGGCCGGGCCGGAACCGACGATGCCGACGGATCTGCCGTTCGAAGCGCCTTGTTCATATATCTGCCGGCCCTTCTCCATCGCAAAATCCGTGGCGTGGCGCTGGAGCCGGCCGATCTCGATCGGTTTTTGCAGCAGGGTTTTTTCCACGCAGGCGCCTTCGCACAAAACCTCGACCGGGCAGACGCGCGCGCAGGTCGCGCCGATCGGATTGGCGTCAAAGATCACCCGCGCCGAACCCAGCAGATTGCCGCTCGCTATCTTTTTGATGAACGAAGGCACGTCGATGTGCGTCGGGCACGCGTGGGTGCAGGGCGCGTCGTAGCAATACAAGCAGCGGTTTGCTTCATACAGCGCCTCGGCCTGGGTCAGCGCCGGGTTGATCTCGCTGAAATTTTTTTCTATCTGCTCAAGATCGAGCGGTGAATAATGATTTATCGACATAGATTTTCAGATCTCAGTTCACTTTTACAAAGTGTGTGCCATTGAAACGGTACGTGATGAATTGATCGGTTACCCTTCCTTGCGGAGTTTTTTCGTCTTCGATCACGATCGGAAAACGAAAGGTTCGTTTCGCGTCATCAAAAAGAAAGAGCCTGATAGGACGTTCGGGGCGATCGACGACGGAGAAAAAATCGTAACCAAAGCTGATCGAGTTTTTCAGTCCGCCGGCGGTTTGTATGAGCTTGGCACTGCGATCAAGGCGTTCTCCGTCGATCCTGACGACCTCAATTGTTTGCCCGGCAAGTGACGTTGAACCTATAAATGTGGAGACCGCAAGATAGATGGGGCCGGTGTTTGAATTCACCTGAAATATTTGATGGTAAAAAGCCCCCACATCGCCGTCGTCAGTCGATCGCTCCGTCCAAGTATATACCTTACCGTCCCCTCCCTGATATTGAAATACGCTGTCATAGTCATGCATTGTGCCGCCGGTCTGTTCGTCCCACGAATATATGCGAAACCGGCCGTCCTTCGACGTCGTGATAAACATTTGCTCATTCAGCTTGGAAAAACTATATCGCAGCACGTCGAGACGTTTGCCGAAGCGGAGCAGCTTTTCTTTCAAAAATTTGTTTTGGCTGTAAAGCTTATCCTGATCATTCGAATCGCTGTAATTACCGTATTTGCTGATATTTTCAAGGTGCCCCCGCAGATCGAGTTCGATAGCGACAGGCGTTTGGGAAAAAGCCCAATTGGCAGTGAAGAGGAAAATTATAGAAACGATCAGTTTCATACAATGAATATTGCGCGCACTCCCTAACGGTCGTTCTTCTGCCTTCTTTATCCTGTTCATCCTGTCTATCCTGTTAAATTTTTCGTCTATAATTCCGCTTCGGCTTCTATCTCGATCAGCATTTCCGGGTCGACCAGTTTTGAAACTTCGACCATCGTCGCGCAAGGCATTACCTCATGAAAAAATTCGCCGTGAGCTTTGCCATATTCCTGCCAGCGGGAAATGTCAGTCACGAACATCCGCGTTCTGACGATATTTTCAAGCCCGGCGTCCAAAGCCTTCAATGCTTTTTCAATATTGCGGATCGCCTGAACCGTCTGCGCGTATGCATCGCCGACGCATACTATCTCGCCTTCTTCACCGGTCGCGGTCGTGCCGGTCACATAAATGCGTTCGCCCACGCGCACCGCCCGCGAATAGCCGACGATCGATTCCCATTTTGTTCCGGATGAATATTTTTGTCTTTCCTGCACTACCGGCTATACCTCTACTCATTCGTCAATAACATTTCCTGCACAGTTTTTTGCAAGCTGGGAATCTTATTAGCGACAATATCCCAAACAATTTCATAATCAACGCCGAAGTAACCATGAATGAGGCGATCACGCATTCCGGCGATCAAACGCCATTCAATTTCCGGACGATCCTGTCGCACCTTATCCGGAATATGTTTGACTGCCTCGCCGATGATCTCGATGCTTCTAACAAAAGCACGCTGCAAAGTCTTGTCAGCGAGAAAAAGTTCTTTCGTTAGCTTCTCCGATTTTTGAGCCAGGTAATTTGACTCATCTAAAATATGCTTTAGATATTCACTAGCCGCTAAAGGCATATTCTACCTCGCGCAGGATTTTTGGGCCTATATACGGACTCAGCGATTCGATGGTTATCAGATCCACCTTTCGTTCGAAGAGATCTTCCAGAAAAAACCCCAGATTCATAAAATTATCGAATGATTTTTTCCCGCTTTCAAATTCAATCAAAAGATCAATGTCGCTACTGCTGCTCTGTTTCCCGTGTTTAAAGGACCCAAAAAGACCAAAACTTTTAACCCCAAACTGCTTAAGTTCGGCCTCATGATCCCGCAGCCGTTCGAAGATCTGTTGTTTATTTTGCACAGTCATAAAGTGTGTTGTTAGATTATTTTATCAATCCGCCACGATCGGCCCGTAAGCGTCCGGGCGGCGGTCGCGGAAAAACTGCCACGTGTTTCGCACTTCACGGATCTTGTCCATGTCGAGATCGGCGACGACCAGCTCGTCTTGATCGCGCGAGCGCTTCGGCGATGATCTGCCCGCGCGGGTCGCAGAAATAACTCTGCCCGTAAAACTCGCCGATGTTCCACGGCGCTTCGTGCCGACGCGGTTGATCGCGCCGACAAAATAACCGTTGGCGACGGCATGCGCGGGCTGTTCCAGTTTCCAGAGATACTCGCTGAGACCGGCGACGGTTGCCGACGGATTAAAGATGATCTCCGCGCCGTTCAAACCCAGACAGCGCGCGCCTTCGGGAAAATGCCGGTCGTAGCAAATATAAACGCCGATGCGCGCAAACGCCGTGTCAAAACACGGATAACCGAGATTGCCCGGGCGGAAATAGAATTTTTCCCAGAAGCCCGGATTGACGTGCGGAATATGCGTCTTGCGATACTTGCCCAGATATTTTCCGTCGGCATCGATCACCGCCGCCGAGTTGTAATAAATGCCGGTCATGTTCTTCTTCGTAGATCGGCACGACCAGCACCATCCCGTGCTGTTTCGCCGACGTCCTGCATCAACTTGACGGTCGGCCCGTCGGGAATTTTTTCGACCGCTTCGTACCAGCGCGTCTGCTGCTCGGCGCAAAAATACGGCGTCGTAAAAATCTCCTGAAAACAAAGCATCTGCACGCCCTGCTTCGCGGCGTCTTCGACCAATTTCATCTGATGGTCGATATTCGCTTTCCTGATCTCCTCGATCGGCGCGTCGGTCGGCGCCTGATTGTGCGCCTGGATCAGATCCGCCTTTTATTATTCGTGACATAGTTTTCTCTCTTTTATTTCAAAATAATTCCATTAGATCTTTTCCGGCATATTTGTATTATATACCCGCAGTGCTGCGAAAAAACCCAGCGCCATCAGTATAACTCTGCCCCAGTTTGCAATGGTCCGAACTGCGGGCGATCAGCGAAATTTCCTCGCCGCTTAAACCGGCAAACTGATTTCTGAATATCACTTCATTTTTCGGAAAGAAATAAATGATCGTGAAAGCCAGCACCGCGGCTGCGCAAATGGCGGACAAGAAAAGCCACACGCGGCGGCCGGTCGTTTTCCAGCCAAAGATCAGAGCAAGCAGCGAAGATAAAACGGTCACTGCAGCGACCGGCGCATGAAATCGCGTCGGGTTTATCAAATACTGCGGCCTGGAATTCCATTCAATTACGGACTCAGGCAAAGAAGAACTCCAAAGCGGCAAAACGACAACCATTTCATAGATCAGCCCGCCAAACCATAAACTCCATGCGATCGTTGAGATAAAAAGCAGAATTTGGGCGGTCTTTTGTATCATTTAGAAAACATCCGGTAGATGGCATTTTCTCTTTTGCGTCTTCAATGCAGGTACTTTTGTTATCATCTTCCAGCCGCTTCGCCTCCGGCTACTATCTTCAGGTCGCTTCCCGACTTAAAACATTACTCATTTCACTGGCGGAAAAAACTTCGCGTCATCGATCGGCACATTATGTTTCACTTCCAGCACTTTGCGCGTCCAGCTCAGATTCGGCATCGACCAGCGGGTGGTCAGCGGCACTTTCACGCCGTCGAGATCCTTGTAATCTTCATAATCGACCTGCACCGGGAAATTGCCGAACACTGTCATAATAAATGCGATACGCCGCGCCAGCAAGCCCGTTTGGGCGTCGAAATAGAGCCTTTCGCGTCCGCCGGTGGCGGTCGTCGCCCGCACGACATGGACCTCGCGGTCATTGATCCTATCGGTCAGGGCATAACCGATCTGCGCGTACATTGATTTGAGATTTCCGGGTTGGAAGAGATCGGCTTCGCGTTTGATCTGCTCGATCTCGTCCTTGTTGAGCTCGATCACGTCTGTGCCCCCGCGCTTCCACGCTTTTGCGCCGTCGTAGCCTTCGGTCACCACGTATTTGCCGTAGGTGGTTATCATCAAAGATTTGTTCGGCGCTTTTTGATAGACGTCTTCCGTCTCGGTGGTCTTGCCGTCGGCCTCGATGCGCTGGGCCCTGATCTCTCTCGTGCTGATCTTTGCCAACGCCTCTTTTCCGCCTAAGGCTTTCACATAATTGTCCAGGATCTGCTCGACGGTCGGTTTCGTTTTGCTTTCAGCCGGGCGCGGCGGTGCAATTGGCGGCGTCAGATTTATTGCCGAAACCGGATGACTGTGCCCCTGGTGGCAGGTGTTGCAAGTGACCTCAAGCTTGCCGTCGAAATAATTCTTGTTCAGCATAAATGTCATCGTTACCATCTTGCGCGCGATCTCTTTTTCTTCCTTGCCGTCTTTTTCAAAATCGACGTCATTGGACACGTGACAAAAATTACACTTCACCCCCAGCGACGCGGCAAAGATATTCATCACCTTGCCCAACTGATCCGCCGGAATGTCGTTCAGAACTTTTATGTTCTTGAACTTCTGCCCGGCGGTTTGTAATTGTGGGTTGTGATCTGCTTGAGCGTATACCCGTAATTTATGGAACAATATTACCGAGCTAAAGACCAGACCAACCATAATGATTACAAGCTTTAACTTTGTTTTCATAAAATGCGATTAGGCGGATACTGATTTACTTATTATCGTTTTCTGTTTCGTCTTTCATTTCCTCTAGCCACCCGCGAACCATTTTTGCATGAGACGAATTTTTTCTTTCCAATTTACTAAAAGCTTCTTTAAAATGGAGTTTTGCTTTTTCTTTGTCGCCTAATTTTCTATAACTTTCCCCCAAACTGTTTAATCTTTTTATCTCACTTCTTCCATCAACAATTTCACGTGAAAGTTCTAAAGATGCATTATTGAGTTCAATGGATTTCTGAAAGTGGCCTAACCTATGATAACAATCTCCCAGATTTTGCATGATAAAGGATTTGCCTAAAGCATCATCAATTTCATTAGAAATTAATAAAGCATTTTCCAGATAATCAACAGCTTTATTCAAGTCTTTTATCGCTAAGTAGTCCAATCCCAAATTTGAAGACCAAAGCATTTCTAATTGCCGGTCATTAATGTTTTTTGAGATTCGAAATGCCTCTTCATGGAAACTGATGGCTTTTTGATAGTTTTTCATTCGTCTATAGCAAACACCGCAATTGCCCAAATGCAGCGATTCGCCAAAATGATGGCTAATTGATCTAGCTATTTCCAGCGCTTTCAGGTGAAATGCCAGAGCTATAGTATAGCTTTTGGAATCTTTATACGTTATGCCTATTCTGCCCAGACAAAGATTTTCACATTCCCGATTACCCGTTTTTTTTGAAACCTCATATCCCAGCTCCATCCTTTTCAAAAATGTCTTTGCTTCAAGCCTAAGAAGAAGGATCGGTATGACAGATACGTTACCCGTATAATCTTCAATAATACTTGCGACCGATGCATCTACATCTTTGTTATTTTCTATCCATTCATAACCCTGTTCAATGTTGAGACGTTCAAGATCGAAACCCTTAATATTTTCAATATCCATTTTCTTAAGGCCTTTTAAAAATCCTCCGTAATGACACGCATGAAGTCTCCCTGTAAGCAATCGCTCATTTTCTGATAGTTTTTCGTTAAGATAATCACGGGCCAAATCATGCAAACGCGAGCGTTTACTATCTACGTCGTAAATAATTAAATTATGGCGAACCAAAGCCGAATGGAATTCTTTAATATTGTCATTTTGCCAAATAGCCTTAAGTGCTTGCAGTTCAAAGTCTAACGGGAATATCACTAGTTTCTGCCAATATTCCCTCAATTTGAGGTCTAAACTCTCATAACTAAGGGCGAAAGATGCCTCAATAGATAAATTTTCGCGATTCGGATCCGAGAGACGCAAACGCTCTTTTCGATTCGAATATTTTTCAATTAACAGCACCATGTCTTCTGTTATATCTTCCGCCAGGGTACCAGCCAATGGTAATAAAGCCATCGGCAAATATCCTGCAAGCTTTGCCAATTCACCAGCTTTACCGTCGAAACGCGCTTCGTCTGCTATAGAATAAAGCAACCTCTCTGCATCCTCATCTGACATTTGTCCAACTTTTTCACTGCATCCTCCCGATACATTAAAAGTCGCCCGGGAAGTTATCACCACAAAGGCCGCCTTTTGATTCAGCGGTTCGACCTGATTGCGGTTTTTGGCGTTGTCGAAAAAAAGAAGAGGTTCGTATTGATTCAAGAGTGAAATATACAAACTTTCAATTTGCTCAGGCGGCAGGCTCGGCACATCCGGTTTAAACGCGCGGATAACCTCAAGCATCGCATCATTGGGCGACAACGCATTTGCCAGACCCTGCATGTGCACTCTGATATGAGCGTGAAATTCGCCTTTGATCTCTTCGATAAATTTCAAGGCGAGCGCGGTTTTTCCGACGCCGCCGCAGCCGTGCAGGACGAAAGAGGTTTTGCCGTCTTGTTTAGCTTTGCGTAAGGCTTTTAATTCGTCTTCCCGCCCGACAAATCCCTTCGCCGCGGGAATATTAGAAAGGAGGTCGAGTTGAGATTTTTCGCCGCCAAAAAAATTCGTAATAGTAACCGGAGCTTGCGGAGCATTCAGCTGTGTTCCAAGATTTTGAGCGGACGTATCCGATATATTAACTACGCCGATCTTCTTAGTATTTAGGGTTATTCCGCTAAACTCAGCCCGCGGCATTTGCTTAAAAGCCTCGACCAATTCATTGAGTAGATCCCGATTGGCGGCAACTTTTGTGTCGATCTCGGTCTTGACCTCATAATTTGCTTCCAGTTGTTCGACCGCCTCTTCCGCCGTAACTGAATCGTTCAAACCTAACGTGATTATTTCCCGGTTAAAAAGACCGGAAAATTTTTTCGCCAGGTCTTCACGGGATTCAAAAAGGTTTTCCACGGTCTTTTCGGCAACTTTCTTTCCGGCCTTCTGTAAATAAGGGGCGAGGAAAATTCCCAATGCGGTGAGAGTAAAAGGTTCCATAAAGTCTCCGATTTTTAGGTATTTATTCTACATTGCGTATCAACGGTTCGGCTTGATGCGGTGGAAAGGCAATCATCAGCACATAATGCGTGACCGCCGAGACGCCGAAGCCGACGAACCAGGCGTAGTCGTAGAGGAAATGCAGCGCCGGAATGAGCAGGCCGATCCAGGCAAAAAAGCAGCCCAGTAAAGTCGCGATGATCGCGCGCCAGTTCCACCCGGCGGCGTAAGTATAGACGCCTCGTGTCCGGTATAAGTCTCCCAGATGCAACCTCTTACGGCGCACCAACCAATAGTCCGCCACCAGCACCCCGGCGATGGAGCCAAGGCCCCCGGAATACCCGAGCAGCCAGGAAAAAATGTAGCCGCTGGGGTCGGCCAGCAGCCGCCACGGCTGCATCAGGATGCCGACGATGCCGGTGATCAAACCGCCGGTGCTGAAAGATATCCAGCGCGGAAAGGCGTTGGCGAAATCGTTGGCGGGCGAGACGACGTTGGCGGCGATGTTGACCGAGAGCGTCGCCACGATAATGGTGAACATCGAGATCGCCACCACCACCGGCTGGGAAAATTGCCCGACAAGTTTTACCGGGTCCCAGAGCTCGTCGGGTTTCATGTGCGGAAAAACCGCGACCGCCGCCGAGGTTATCAAAATTCCCATCGCGGCAAAGAGGACCATCGTCGTCGGCAGCGCGACGGTTTGCCCGACGGCCTGTTCGCGCTGGCTGCGGCCGAAGCGCGTGAAGTCAGGCATGTTAAGCGAGAGCGTTGCCCAGAAACCGATCATCGCCGTCAGCGATGGAATAAACACGGGATAAAATTCCGACCATGTGCTGAACTTGCCCGGCTCATTCAGCAAAAAACCGACGCCGCCCGCCTGCCACAAGATCCACGCGAGCAGCACGGCGGTCATTACCAGCACGAAAGGCGCCGCCCAATTTTCCACGTGGCGCAGCAGATCCATCCCGCGGTAGATGATGAAAATGTTCATCGCCCAGAAAAGCAGGAACGAAAGCCACTCCGTGGGCGTGTGCCCGCCCAGTGGGCCGCCGAGCAAAGTATGCCAGCCGGGAATGATTGAGCCGAAGAAAATATGTATCGCCTGGCCGCCGATCCACGCCTGGATGCCGAACCACCCGCAAGCGACGATCGCGCGCATCAGCGCGGGCAGATTCGAGCCGTAGGTGCCGTAAGCGGCGCGCGCAAAAACCGGGAACGGGATGCCGTATTTCGTGCCGGGATGCGAATTGAGCAGGATCGGTGCAAGCACGATGGTATTGCCGAGCAGGATCGTCAAGAGCGCCTGCCACCAGTTCATCCCGGCGGAGATCAGCCCCGAAGCCATCATGTAGGTCGGGATGCAGTGCGCCATTGAGATCCACAGCGCCGCGTAGTTATACGTCGTCCAGTTGCGCTTTTCAACAGGCACCGGCGCCAGGTCTTCGTTATAGAGCGGGCTCGCGGAAATTTCCTGTAAAGCTTCGGGCTGGAGTTCGACGCGGCCGTCTTCGTGTTGGATTGTTTCGGTGTTATTCATAAGCTCTCTTAGTAACTTTTAGTCCCCAAACAGCGTCCATTCCATTAAAAAGGTTTTCTCTTTTTTTGGTAAAGTTTCGAGCGTTTTATTTGCCGAAAATCGGATTCAAATTTTCATAGTGGCTATATTACCTCTACCCGGCCTTTTCCCGCCAACTCCAGCGTCGTTCCGCAAAGCGCGGCACAAGCCTGTTTACGCAGTGATAGTGTATGGAAAAGCACATAACCAGACCATCTCCCCGCGTTTATTTTTATTGACAACCGGTCAAGTGCGAGTTAGAGTAACGCTCTAAAGTACATTCCCCGCCAAGATCTATTTGCCACCTAAATTGTTGGTCTCAGGGCAAGTCTCGGCAGGAGTATCTTTAATTGAAACAAAGTAGTTCAGAAAACAACATAAGGAGACTTAGCATGGATAATCAGCACGAGCCCGAGAAATTTCAAGAACCGAATACCGGAAATTTAGAAGTACCTGAGAAATTTCAAGAACCGAATACCGGCAACCGGCAAGAAGAACCTGAACATGAAGGATCCAGCGCCGAGGAAGGCGAAGATCCGAATTTAGAGAAATTTCAAGAGCCCAACACCATACCTTAAAAAAGATCGGGCAACAGGGGCTTATATAGCGAAGCCGATCTTTGAAAGAAGAGGCGCCCATCGCGGATCGCCGTGAAGGGGACGAAGGCGCGGATTGACCATAGAGTGGGTGATTCCGGGGTCACGTTCTTCGTATGCCTTTTCCAGCCATTCGAACGCCTGGTCGATCTCTTCCCGCATCGAATGGGCTTCTCCGATCTGGTAAGTGTTTCCATCGGCATATTTCCCGGTTAATATCTGAAGGGCTTCATCCGATTTGGCTGTGTCTCCCACCGCATAATATAAGATGGCAAGCGCCCATTGACGCCACATTTCGTACGGCTCCTTCATCGCCTGCTCCAAGGCCTCGTCAGCCCTTCCCTGGTCCATTTTCACCAGCGCCAAAAGAGCATTTGACACAAGCCTCTGCGGAATTAGCTTCAGCGCTCTTAAGAACGCCTCCTCCGACTCGGCCAGCCGGCCCGCCGCATGACAGGTCAATCCCAGATTATGCCAAAAAGCCGCACTCAATGGATCCTGGAGCAGGACACGCCGGCCAAGTTCCACGGCCTCTTCATGACGGCCCAATTTGTAGGCCAGGACGCTGGCGCCGTCCAAAACCGACGAACTTCCGGGTGCGAGCTTTAACGCTCGACGGTATGATAATTCCGCGCCCTCAATGTCAAAATCATGCGTAAGTTGTATCCTGCCGAGTTGCGCGTATCCCTCTGCCAGATCGGGCTCGATCGACAGCGCTCGCTTTGCCGCTTCGCGTGACAGGTCAAATCCCTGCTGGACCGGGATCCACGCCCGGCCTGCCTCGATGGAATATGCGCGGCCGAGTTCTGCCCAGCAAAGCGCATATTTCGGGTCGAGCTGCAGCGCTCTCTGGAAATATTCGACGGCCTTGGCCGTATCTTCACGCGTAAGCCGGTCAAGAAAAGAACGCCCCCAAAACATCAGGCGTTGGGCCTCCGGGTTGGCTGCGCGTCCTTTAACGGCCGCGGCAACTTCAACTATCACGCGTTGACTCACCTCCGGAGTGTGCTCTTGTCCGAGTAATCTTGTCCGTAATTCTTCGACCACGGACTGGGCGATGTCATCCTGCACCGCAAAAATATCGTCCATCAGCCTGTTGTAACTTTCGGACCAAAGCTGGTAGCCATCCGCAACCTTTACCAGCTGTACCGAGATGCGAATGCGGTTACCCACTATTCGCATGCTGCCTTCCAGTATTGAAGCGACGTTTAATGTTTTTCCGATCTCGGCGATAGTCGTCTGCTTGCCCTTAAATGAAAACGCCGATGTACGCGCCGCGACCCTCAAACCGCCGATCTTTGACAGTACATTAAGTAATTCTTCCGCCAGGCCGTCGCAGAAATATTCGTTCTCGGCCTCGGCGCTCATATTTACAAAAGGCAGGACGGCTATGGAATTGCCCGGTTGGGCGCTTTCGATCCGGTCGGAATGAAGAATTCGGGTCGGCGGCTCAACCGGCAGCTCAAGCGTCGGTATCATATCACCGGCTTTGGCTCCGGGTTCCGACAGGATCAGTGTCTTCGGCTCAGTGGGGGCGGGGCCTTCAAGGAGCGCACTCCCGTCCTCCAGACAGTAGAGCAACCTGTCGTCGTAATAATCCCGCTTGCACTGAGGGCATCGTTTCATGATCTGGCTCTATTATAATGCAAAATCGACCGTATGTTGCGGGGATCAACGTCGAATCGAAAAAGCGGGGGTGTCAGGATCCCCGCTTTTATCAGGTGCTTAGAGTAAGGGTGTTTACGTTAATATGCGGCCAGACGATCGTAGCCCCCGGCACGCTGGTACTGATCGGAAAATCGATCAAAATACGCTGTGAGTACTGCAATTGCTGGGTAATATTGCCCTTTCCGTCCTCCAGTGTTTCGAGCCAGAATGTGGCGTCAAACTGTGTGGGGTTCGCATTGGCGGTGAGCGAAGGAATATTAGTCATTCCGCCCGCGTCATTTTGCGTACTGACCGTCAGCTGCACCGTTTTGGTTACCTTTAGCCCGCTCTCCTCTTGCTGCTTCAGGTAATTAATAAGGGTTTGATTGGGACTCGTGGGATCAAAGGCAGGGTACTTGAACGGGAACAAGTAAGTATCAGTGTATCCTGCCGTGGGAAAAACGCCCGTGGGGATCCCGCTTAGCTTGGAGTCTATAGTGGGAGGGCCGGGAATCACCGACGATCTGCCCATTGCCTCTACCGCATCCCCGTGGGGTACGCTTGCCAGCCTGAAAATATCGTAAGTATCGTTTGCCTGGCCATCCATCAGTTCCCAAAAGCCACCTTCCACGTGCATCAGGGTATTATCGGTTGAATCCAGGATCGTGGTGGCGTATTGAAGGGTAGGGAGATTCGCAATCGTATAATAACCCCGGTTAGGAGTGGTTGCGGGCACCGCATTTACTACCAATGTTTCGGTATAGGGCGCGACCAGCAGCTCAAAATCTCCTTTTTGATTCGGAACCGCGATCATGTTAAACCCGTTTGCTCCCTGCCAGGTGCCGATAAGGCCTGTTAAGTTGCCGAAATCGGGATTAGTGATTCTAACGTCTTTCATATTTGTCTCCTTGGGATTTTAGTTTTTTTAGTATGAGTCCGTTCTTAAAAATGTCAAGGTTTTAACAATCAGGTAGTGTCCCAAATTTGTGGTGCTCAGATCTCTTTGCGGGCTTTAACTTTTCATTACGACAAACCGATGCGCTGCAGCAGGCCCTGAAAACGCGCATCGCCGCGAAGCCCGTCGACCATCGGCTCGACCTTTAAAAACGGCATAAACCCGGAGCGTTCCTTATAGGCCTTTTCCAGCCACTCTATAGCTTTATCGTGCTCTCCCAGCCCCAGGTAGATCATGGCAAAATTATAGGCGGACACATACCGCTCTTTTGCTATATCCTCTAAATTTTTCAGCACCTCAGCGGCCTCCGTATGTTTCCCGGCCAAACCGTAAGCAAAGCCCAGGTGCGATTCGAAAGCCAGGCCGCCGCTGGAAAAAGTAACGGCTTTGCCCAGCGCGCTTATCGCCTCTTCAAATTTTCCCTGCTGCAAAAACGAAAGCCCGATATTGCGCCAGGCAAAGGTCGAGTATTTGTCCATCTCAAGCGCCTTGTTGCATTCGTCGATCGCCCGGCCGTAATCCCGCGCGAAATAGTAAGCGTAACCCAGGCTGACATGCGCAAAGGTCGAGAGCGGGTCGATCTGCTGCACCTGCTTGCATTTTTCGATGGCTTCACGCGAGCGCCCGACGGCCTTCAGATAAAAACCGTAGCCGTCAAGCGCGGTCGGGTTGTTCGGATTAAGCTGAATTGCCTTCCCGAATTCTCGTTCGGCCTCGGTAAAATCCCAGTCGTAAAGCAAAAGTGAAAACCCGAGCGTGCAATGCGCTTCGCCCAAAGCGTCGTCCAGCTCGAGAGCTTTCAGCGCCGCCGCCTTAGCTTTCGGGTAAGCTTTTTTCGGGGCCCAGCCGCCGGTCGAAGAAGCGAGAAAACCGTAGGCTTCGGCAATGCCGGAATATGCCAGCGCGTAATTCGGATCGAGATCGATCGCCTTTTGAAAATACCCGATCCCTTTCTTGATCCATTCTTCCGTGCGCTTGGCGATCACAAAATAACGCCCCTTCAGGTAAAATTGGTAGGCCTCGGTGTTTTCCGTATAACGCTTTTTGAGCTGCTTTTTCTGCGCGCCGGTAAGTTTGATCCTTAGTTTTTCGCTAATGTCTTCGGCGATCTCGGATTGCAGGGCGAAAATATCGGTCATTTTGCGCCGGTATTGCTCGCCCCAGATCTGCGCTTCATGGGCGATGTCGATCAGCTCGGTTTTAAAGATAAAGGAATCGGCGATCTGCGCCACGCGCCCGGTAAAAACGGCGCGCACTCCCAGTTCACGCCCGATCTCCACCGGGTCGGCGGCGCTGTTCTTATAACGAAAGACCGTGCTGCGCGGCACGACGCGCACCTTTGGAAGGATCGAAAGAATGTTGATGATTGATTCGACGATGCCGTCCGAAAGATATTCGGCCTCTCGATCGTCGCCGTCATTTACGAACGGCAGGACGGCGAGCGAATCTATCGCTTTGCGCGTGCGTGCTTTCCGGGGCGCGCGCTTAGGCAGATCCAAAGTCGCCTGCTCCGCCGGAAACATGCGGGTGCCGGTCCCCGAGCCGATACTGGAATCGCTCACGCGTTTCAGCTCGGTCTCCAACTCCATCCGCTGCCTGAGCCTTTTCAGATCTCCCAGGAACCCTTTTATCGTTTGATAACGTTCATCGCGCTCCTTGCACAACGCTTTGGCGATGCTCCATTCCAGCTCCAGCGGAACGTTTTTCACGATCTCGGAAAGCGGTTTTGGCTCGCTTTTCAAAATTCCCGCCAGGACGTCGCTCACCGTCTCGCCCGAAAAAGGCGGGCGGCCCGCCGCCATCTCATAGATCGTCACACCCAGGCTGAAAATATCGCTCCGCGCATCCACTTCTTTTCCGCGCGCCTGTTCGGGCGACATGTAGGCGGCGGTGCCGAGTATCATGCCCGGCGTTGTGGCCCCCTTGATCAAAGTCGCCGCGTCGTCTTTAGAAGCGATACGCTGCGTCAGCTTGGCGATCCCGAAGTCCAGCACTTTCGCGTATCCGTCCGTGCGGATCATGATGTTTTCCGGCTTGATGTCGCGGTGAACGATCCCCGCGCTGTGCGCGGCCACCAGGGCATTAGAAACCTGAATGGCGATGTCGAGAATTTCGTTGAGGTTAAGCTGCCCGGTTTGCATTCTCTGGCGAAGAGTTTGCCCCTCGACGAATTCGGTGGCGATAAAATGAACTTTGTCCTGTTCGCCGATGTCGTAAATGGTAAGTATGTTCGGATGATTGAGCGCGGAAGCGGCGTGGGCCTCGCGCATGAAACGCTCGACCGCGGAAACGTCGTTCGTCAGTTTTTCAGGCAGGACTTTAAGCGCGACCTCACGGCCCAGACGCACGTCCCTGGCCAAATATACCTCGCCCATCCCGCCCGCACCCAGCGGTTTCAGGATCCGGTAATGACCGAGCTGATCCTTTAACCGATCACTTACTTTTTTATCCGCCATCGTGTTCTGAGTCCCGCCTTTAGGCGGCTTTTTTCTCCCGTTTTTTATCTACCGGTTATCTATTTCGGAGTAGATAATAACTGATAGATGAGAGCTGACAGATAAGAACAGCCTAAAGGCGGGACTCGGGAACTATATATTCACGCACGTGCCGCGTTTTAAAAATTGTCCGCTGCCTTTTTCGACCGGGCATTCGCCGTTTTCGATCACGACGCGGCCGCGCGACAGCACGGTTTCGACCGCGCCTTTGATCTTTTTGCCTTCGTAGGTGCAGTAATCGACATTCATATGCTGCGTTTCGAGCGTGAGCGTGTGTTCTTTTTCAGGGTCAAAGATCACGATGTCGGCGTCAGACCCAACGGCGATGGTGCCTTTTTTCGGAAACAGCCCGAACATTTTTGCCGCGGCGGTGGAGGTCAGCTCGACAAAGCGGTTGAGCGAGATGCGGTTTTCCACCACACCGCCGTTGTAGATCAAAGACATGCGGTATTCGACGCCCGGCGCGCCGTTCGGGATCAGCGAGAAATCGTTTTTGCCGAGCTCTTTCTGCTCCTTCATGCAGAACGGGCAGTGATCGGTCGAGATCACCTGCAGGTCGTCCATCTTCAAACCCTTCCACAATTCCGCCTGGTTCGATTTTTCGCGCAGCGGCGGCGTCATCACATATTTCGCTCCGTCCCAGCCGTCGCCGTAATCGTCGATGGAAAGAAAAAGATACTGCGGGCAGGTTTCGGCAAAGGCCGGAATTCCGCGGTCACGCGCTTCGCGCACCTGGTTGAGCGCGTCGGTGCAGCTCAAGTGAACGATATAGACGGGCGTTTCGGCCATCTCGGCGATGGCGATGGCGCGGTGGACGCCTTCGGCTTCGGCCACGGTCGGGCGGGTGAGCGCGTGATATTTCGGCGCGGTGCGCCCCGCGGCCAAGGCGCGCTTGATTATCTCGTTTATCACGACGCCGTTTTCCGCGTGCATACAGATCAGCCCGCCGCGTTCGCCGGCGGCGGTCATCGCGCGAAAGATCGTCGCGTCGTCGACCAGAAACACGCCCGGGTAAGCCATGAAAAGCTTGAAGCTGGTGATGCCTTCGTCCATCAGCGTGTGCATCTCTTCCTGCTTGCCGTCTTCGAAATCGGTGGTGATCAGGTGAAAACCGTAGTCGATGACGGTTTTGCCCTCGGCTTTCGCGTGCCAGTTGTCGACCGCCTGGATCATCGACTCGCCCTTGTACTGCACGGCGAAATCTATGATCGTGGTCGTGCCGCCAAAAGCCGCCCCGCGCGTCCCGGTAAAGAAATCGTCCGAAGCCTGCGTCCCGCCAAAAGGCAGTTCCATGTGCGTATGCGGGTCGATCCCGCCGGGAATCACCAGCTTGCCTGAGGCATCGATCACCTTGTCGGCTTCCATGTCGAGCTGTTTGCCGATGACCGAAATTGTTTCGCCTTCGATCAGAATATCCGCCGTGTAATCGTCAACCGCCGTGACGACGCGCCCGTTTTTGATTAGTGTTTTCATAATGTAATTAAGCTGGGAGTATTTATTTTCATATCAAACAAGCTCTATAAACTCGTCGAAATTTAGTTCAAGACATTCTTTTAAAAACTCGTTTGACTCTTTACTACATTCGAAAAACCTTTTATCGAATCTTTCGAAATTATTCTCGTTTGCCTGTCTTATGAAATCATCTACAGAAAGAATTTCATCGAGCGGGTTCTGAAGAATAAATTGATAAGCCTCTTCCAGAATTTTGTGTTGACAAGTCATGTTCATTTTCGACAACGCCTGGAGAGTTTCTTTGGCTCGCTTACCACTTTGATTAACAAAATACTGGAAATGTCCTCCATTGTTTACTTCCGAATCATACCAAAAAATCAAGTGAGCAATCTGTTGAACTTCATTGAGATCTTCATAGTCTTCGACCGCTATCAGATCAATAAAAGCATTCCAAGCCAGATAGGATGCTTCCGCGTAGTCTCTTCGATTTACTTTTCTTCTTATCAATGTCCCAAGTTCTCCGTAATAACTATCCCCGCTAGACGATATCACCCTTGTCTGACAGTATTCGTTTTTGTCAACTCTTCGGATACGCCAACACGCTCGATTCCCAGTTGATAAATTCGCCGCGAAGACGTTCAAATGTTTGCGGCTCGGTGTTCTTATAATTGGCCTGCTCGTGCTCGTCGACGACCAAGTCGAAGAGAAATTCGTTCTTTCCTTCGCGGATGTATTTCCATTTGCCGCTGCGCACCGCTCCCTGATTGCGTGTTCGCCAAAAAAAGGTCCGGTCGTACAGGCCGCGCTTGCCGCTGACAACCGGTCTCAGATCCTCGCCGTCGAGCGGGTACTCCGGGGCCGGTTTTGCGCCTGCTGCGGCGATCATTGTCGCGGTCCAATCCATCGTGATGACGGGTTGATCGCTCGAGCTTCCCGGCGCAGCGACACCGGGCCAGCGGACGATACCCGGCACGCGAATGCCGCCTTCGCGAACGTTCATTTTTTGGCCCGAAAATGGCCAGTTGTACGAGAACCGCTCGCCGCCGTTGTCGCTGGTGAAAATCACCAGCGTACTGCGGTCGAGGCGGGCCGCTTTTAAGGCGGCAAGCACTTTTCCTATGCCGTCGTCGAGGCTTTTCATCATCTCGGCATAAATTTTCAGCGAGCCGCCGCTTCTGAAGGCCTCGGGGCCGAGCCCTAGTTTTCGACTGACCGCTTCGTCATTCGGGCCTTCCCAGGGCCAATGCGGCGCGGTGTAGTGCAGGCTCAGGTAAAAGGGGTTTTTATGGGGGCGGCGAATATATTCTATCGCCCGGTTGGTCAGCAGATCTGTGATATACCCGGCGCGTTCCACCGGAACGTCGTTTTCAAAAAGGTCCGCGTCACCCGCCATGTCCTTGTGCGAAAAAAAATCTCCGGCGCCGCTCATAATTCCGAAAAATTCATCGAAACCGCTGCGCAAAGGCCCGAATACCGGCAGGTAGCCGAGGTGCCATTTGCCTATCAGCGCGGTGTCGTAACCGGCGGCTTTGATAAGGGACGAGACCGTGGGGTGGCTGGGCGCAAGTCCAATTGTCCTGGCGAGTTCGCCAAGTTCTTTTCGTTCGGTGATCGGCTCCATGAGGCCCACGGGAAGCCGGGCCGGGTAGCGTCCGGTATGAAACCCCACCCTGGTCGGAGTGCAGACAGGCGCTGCCGAGTAAGCATTGGTAAAACGTATTCCCTGCTGCGCGAGGCGGTCCAGGTTAGGCGTGCGATAGTCCGGCCGCCCGTAACAACTCAGATCGCCCCAGCCCAGATCGTCGGCCAGGATAAACAAGATGTTCGGCCGCTCGGCGGCAGAGACCGGGAAACCTGAGATCGCTCCGGCCGCAACCGCCAGTTCCCAATACACCGCCGATGAATTCCCGTCGTGTTACATTCAGGCCTTTTTGATTTCCCATGCCGTAAACTGCCTTTTCAAGCTAATTCGGGCTTACAATATCGCCCTTGACCGGCGAGTACTCCGTTTTTATTTCCGACTTGCCCTCGCGTTTTACCATGACCTTTTCGAAAAAGACCTTCATGCTGTTTTCTGCTTCGAAAAGGCTCGTTCCCTGGACCTGGTAATGAAGGTGCGCTTCGCTGGAATTGCCGGAATTTCCGCAGAGTCCGAGAAGCTCGCCTTTTTTCACCTGCTGGCCGACACGCACGCGCGTGCTGTCGTACTTGATGTGCGCAAAAACCGAAACTTCCCCATTGGCATGCCGGATCATTATCATATTTCCGACCGCCGACAGCGGGTTCATCACGCCGGGGACATTGTCGCGCACGCCGGTGATGACGTCAGTCACGGTGCCGTCGGCGTCGGCCAGGATTTCCTGCCCGAAGGCGTAATAATCTTCATTCACTTTTCCGTCGCCCTTGTGGGTTTTGCCCGCGGCGTCGACCTTTAAAATGTCGAAAGCAAAACGCTGGGTCGCCGCGCCTTGATGATAATTTTGTACGATCGTGTCGCCACCCCAGAAAACGAACCACTCGCCTCTAAACGGCAGCGCGAGCCCGGTCTTGTTGCGCGAAGTATTTTTCGGCTTAACGGGCGTGGGCGGTTCTATGCTTAGCCCTGCGACACGACCTTCCCCGTCCAACGCCACCACCATATCCATTTTCGTTTTTTCGAAATCGACGGGAAATATCCCGACGAACGGGGAGACAAAATCCGGGGTTCCGAGTTTTACGATCTTGCCAAAATCTTTGTGACAATTATCGAGAAATTCCTTTAGCTGGGCGCCGGAGATCGCCGACCTCATCCGCGAGTTAAACTGCTGTTCGATCTGCGCGTAATCTTTGGCGTTGTAAGCTGAAACTACCAGCTCCGCCATCTTTTGGACATTTTCCGCGAGAGTTTGCGCGAAAGAAACGGTGGTTAGTAACCCTATTAGAATCCATATTTTCACTATCTTCATGATCGATTCGTCCCGCCTTATTTTTCCGCTGTCATCGTCCAGACATCTCCTGACCAGCTATCTTCGCGCCCGGTTTTGCCGCTGTAGAGCCAAAGTTTGTTGTCGAAAACCACGCTGTAGTTTGCGCTGCGGGTTGACCAGGGCGCCTGAGCAAATGCCGCTTGCCAACGCTTGCCGTCGGACGAATACCAAACGTCATTCAGCTCACGCCCGCCGAAGATCCATATCTTGTCATCGAAAACCAGGCCGCCCGGCCCGATGCGTTCGCTCCATTCGGCTTTGTCGGTTTCCCTTGACCATTTTCGCCCGTCGGCCGAACTCCAGGCCGTCCTCTTACTGGTATCGATCACCCAGAGTTTATTTTTAAACACCAGTCCGATATTGCCGCCGCCCGGCCAGCCGGCCCTGGCGGTTTCCCTTACCCAATTTATTCCATCTTTTGAAGACCAGACATCGCTTAAAAGTTTTGATGGAGACGGCTCCGGGCCGCCGCTGCTTTCGACACCGCCAAACAACCACATTTTATTATTGAGGACAACAAGGCTATGGTCGCGCCTTTGCGGCCAGGGGGCATTTTTGACGGCCTGTTTCCAGTTCCTGCCGTCGCTCGAATACCAGACATCGTTTTTGAAATCGTCCCACGAGCGCATACCGCCCGTCATCCAAAGTTTATTGTCAAAGAAAACGTACGCCTCGCCGTGGCGTTCGCCCCAATCGGTTTTGGGCTGCGAATTCCAGTCGATGCCGTCTGCCGAAGACCAAACCTCTCTCCATCCGATGGCAAATAATTTATTGTTAAAAGCGACCACCGGCCTTATTGCCATTGCCCATTTACCGGGCGCGCAATTTTCCTGAAAACAGCCTTTGCCGGGTTCGATCACCTTGCTCCATTTGTAGTTATTTGCTGTCGCGGGTGTCGGGGAAGCGGCAAGCTCGCGGGCGCCGCTTGCACAGGCCAACAAAAACCCGGGCGAACAGATAAGAAAAAAACTTGCGGTGATCAGCGATCTTTTCATTTTACTTCTCTTACCTCATTTTCACGCCGCGCTCGTTGTCTCTGATAAACGCCAGCAGGTGGCCATCAATTGACTCTATTTAAATTGCCACTAGCTTTAGCTAGTGGATAGAAATTCCAAAGATAAGCCGGCTTTAGCCGAACTTATTGAAGCCTGCCTTTTTCAAAAATATTTCAAACTCCTCGTCAAAACTTTTTGTCCGGTGATGTTCTTCTTGATTAGCAATATAACTCCGAACTTGCGCGACGACTGATTCGCTTACTGAAACTCCAAAATACTCATCCTGCCACTGGAATTTTCCTTTGCATAACTTATTTTTGTTTATCCAATGAGATGATTCGCCTTTAATAAGCTGGACGATCTCCTCAATTTCCTGCCCTGTCCCGAGCGAGATCAAACAATGAACATGGTCAACATAACCGCCGATAAAATCGAGATAAATACTCTTCGCTTTCGCATTATCTCTTATATGCTGAAATACAGTGGGTCTGATATTTTCAGTCAACATCGGTTCGCGATTCTTTGTTGACCAGACAAAATGAATCCATACTTTAACAAATGGCATAGGTGGAAGATTTGGCTAAAGCCTTGTTTTTTGTTAATTCTGAAACCACTAGCTAAAGCTAGTGGCAATTTATAAGCAAATCTTTACATACGTCTGCTGTCCATCCCTGTTAAATTTCTCTTTTTAACAAAGCGCGAATCCGGCGTCCATCGCCGCGATCATTTCGTCCACATGGTCTTTGGTCGAATTGAGCATCATTCCCGTCCGGATGACGTTGCCGTACAGCCCGCCTTTGCCGATCAAAACCCCCTGCCGTTTTGTTTCCTCGAAAACCTTCAGCAGCGCTTCCGGCGCGGGTTCCTTTGTGTCGCGGTCTTTTACCAGCTCGACTCCCTGCATCAGCCCGAGCCCGCGCACGTCGCCGATGATCGGGTATTTTTCCTTCAACCCGTCGAGCTTTTCGCGCAGGTAATTTCCCACCACGCGCGCGTTCGTCCGCAAGCCGTTGTCCTCGATCTCTTTGATGACGGCCAGCGCGGCAGCCGACGAAACCGGGTTCCCGCCGAAGGTCGAAAATGTCAGGCCCGGGTATTTGTCCGCCACCCCGGCAGTCGCGATGGTCCAGCCGATCGGCACGCCGTTGCCCATTCCCTTGGCTGAGGTGATGATGTCCGGCTTTACATTCCAATGCTCGATGCCGAACCACTTGTCGCCGGTGCGTCCCCAGCCGGTCTGCACTTCGTCGGCGATAAAGAGTCCGCCGTGCTGGCGGGTGATCTCCTCGACGCACTCGAAATATCCCGCAGGCGGCACGATGAAACCGCCCACGCCCAGGATCGGCTCCGCCATAAAGGCGGCGATCTCGCCCGTGGTGGCGGTCATTATCACGTCCCTTACGTCTTCGGCGCAGGCCGCGCCGCAGCTCTCCGGTTTCAGGTTGAACGGGCAGCGGTAGCAATACGGCGCGCGCGCATGCACCACGCCCGCCACCTGCGACGGCAGCGGGCGCCAGGTCGAATGCCCGACCGACGAAAGCGCGGTCGCCGAACGCCCGGAATAACTATGGCGCAGCACGACGATCTCGTGCCTGCCGGTGGCGAGCTTCGCCGCCATGATGGCGGTGTCGTCGGCCTCGGTCCCGGTGCTGGTAAAGAAAGATTTTTTCAGATCGCCCGGCGAGATCTCGGCGAGCTTTTCCGCCAGGTCGCTCTGCGGTTTGTTGGCATAGAGCGTCGAGGTGTGCTGGATGGTTTTCACCTGCTCGATGATCGCCTCGTTCACCCTCGGATTGGCGTGCCCGACGCTGACCGTCAGCACGCCGCCGAAACAGTCGAGATACTTATTGCCCGCGTCGTCCCAGACGTATTCGCCCTCACCTTTGACCAGCGCAAGCGGCTCCTGGTAATAAGTGGCGACCGCCGGAAAAAGAAACTCTTTGTGTTTTTGCACCGTGGTTTTTTGATCGATAGATGCTTCAGTGGCGTTCATAATGCTCCTAACCGAAATAAGATTTCTGCCGGTATTTTCTGCCGGATAAATTTTCTAAAGACAGTAAGCGCCGGGAAAATTTACCCGGCCCATAAACTTTTTAAGCCCTAAAAGATTAAGTTTAAATACCGACAGGATATACAATTAACTTTGCGAATAATAGCAAAAATACCGCTACAAGTGAATGTTTTAAGAAGAAATCTTTCGGTATAAGCGGCCTCTTTTGGGAATTCTCCGGCCGAAACAAATCCTTGACTTTATAAAGGCCTCCAACATACCCTATTTCATCCCCGTTAAAACCTAAGCTTTACCAGGAGAATAAGATATGCAGTTTTTCTCTTTCAACCTCAAAAACCTCGTCGCGCCGGCGTTTGTTTTCTGCCTGGCGGTGTTTTGTTCCCTGCCGGTTTTCGGACAGCAGGAAAGCGCGCCGGCAAAAGGCAAGAATATCTACACTCAGATCAAAAGCTTTTCCCTGACGGGCGGCTCCGCCACCGTATCGGGGCTGGTGCTGAAAAGAGACCGGGTGACGATGACCTTTAGCGGCACTTTTTATTTTGCCGCCCCGGTCGAGGGCAAAGTTACGGGAGCTGTTTTTATCGGCAATGGAATAATGCGCACGGAGCTTCCGCCCAACGAATTTGAAAGAAATAACGTGAGACGTTTGCTCGACGCCGACGCGATCGAATCGGACTTTAAAACGGTCGTAATGAGATTTACCGACGACACCTTCGATATTATCGGCAAGGATGCACGGCCGGGCCCGGCCAATGAGCAGGCGCAAAAAATAGCGGCCGAAAGCGAGCCGCGCATACTTAAAGAAACCGGGGCCAACCTTTCCGCCCGGTTGACGCTTTCTCTGGTGAACGAGGAAAAACCCGGACTCTTTTTTGCGACCTACGACGGCGGAAGGCTGGATAGATTCAGCTATGTTTTTGATCCGCAGAATCGTATTCCTACTTCCTATTTTGATGTGAACGGCGGTGAAAAGGGCCTGATCTTTTGTTATAGATTAGCCATCCTGGGCAATGAGATCTGGCTTGCCTTTCCCGGCCTGGAAGATTTTCGCACAGGCATGGTTTCCTATTCCGACGTGAATGACCTGGTAGATATAACCAATTACAAAATGAACGTGGATCTGCGCGCCCCCAGGGCCAAATTAAGCCTGAATACAACGATCAGCCTGACGGTGTGGGAAGCCAATAAGAGAGCGGTATCCTTTTCGATCGGCGAATCGCTCGGTGAGGCCGAGAACGAGCGGTTAAAAAAACAATTGCATGTGAGATCGGCGCGGCTGGGTTCGGCCGTCCTCGATACCGTTCAGGAAGATTGGGAAAGCAGTTTTCTGGTATTCCTGCCGGAGCCGACCCGCGCCAATCAAAAATTGGAGCTCGAGCTCGAATTGGACGGCGACTTTTTGACCCAGCCCGATTACCTGCACGGCTGCTGTTCTTACCCTAGAGCGAACGAATCCTGGTATCCGCGGCACGGGTATCTCGATCGCGCGACCTATGACATTACCTACCGCCATCAGAAAAAAAATAAAATGGCCAGTGTAGGGCTTAAGATCAGCGAGGAACCGGACCCTCAGGACCCGGATGCCGTTATCTCGAAATATGTAATGAAAAACCCCGTGGCATTGGTGACCTTTGCCTTAGGGCCTTTCGAGCGTCATAAAGACAGCGTCAAACTGGGTAAGGAACAAATCGTGGTCCCGATAGAATTCAATTCTCTCTCTGGGGCCTATATCGTTGTTAAAGAAGATTTTATCTTGGCGGAGATGAATAATTCCATTCGCTATTTTGACACTCTGTTCGGTAAGTATCCTTACGAAACCTTTAGCGCCACTTTTCACCCGTTCCCTTTCGGACAGGGGTTTCCTTCGATGCTGGTGATCCCCGACACCGATCGCGCGAATAAATACACCTATCTTTTTATTTCTCACGAGACCGCCCATCAATGGTGGGGCAACATCGTGGCCTGGCGCTCTTACCGCGACCAGTGGTTAAGCGAAGGGTTTGCCGAATATTCCGGCATTCTTTACACGGCACTGAGAAAAAATCCCGAGGCCGCGAAAAATATAATTATCGAGATGAGAGACAGCTTGAAACTGCCGCCCGCAACCACGCTCACCCTGGTAGGAAAAGGACGGCTTAACGATGTCGGCCCGATAATATTGGGGCACCGTTTGTCTTCCACTAAATCTTTCGGGGCATACCAGGCGCTGATCTATAATAAAGGGGCGCTGGTCCTGCGGATGCTTCACTTTCTGATGAGCGACCCGTCCAATGAAAATGACAAGGCCTTTTTCGATATGATGAAGGACTTTGTCGAAAGATACCGGAACAAAACCGCTTCGACCGACGATTTTCGGGTCGTAGCGAATGAGCATTTTGTCAAAACCCCGATCGCGCAGCGGTACAAAATGACCGACCTGAACTGGTTTTTCCGGCAGTGGGTTTATCAGACGGATCTGCCTGCTTACAGGCTGGAATACCAGATCGAAAACCAGCCGGACGGATCGGTATTCGTCAGCGGAAACGTGATACAGGAAAAGGTGCCGGAAAAATTTTTGATGCCTTTGCCGCTCGTTTTTACTTTCGGCGGTAACCAGTTTGCCGGCGGGACCGTGATAGCCTACGGGCCGAAAACGCCCTTTAAAATAAAGCTGGCGCAGCGGCCATCGAAAGTCGAGCTTGACCCGAAGAGATGGGTGCTCTCGGAGAAAACTTCAACGAATTAAAATGTGAAAGGGCGGGAATATTCCCGCCCTTTTGTTAGTTAGAATAACGTGCCTTTATCGTCCTTGCCCATCATCGCCTTGCGCACGAGCGGGATCGGCGGGCCGCCGTAGGACAGGAACTGATCGTGGAACTGTTTCCACCCGCTGCGCCCGCCGCGCGAAGCGGTCCAATCTTCGCGCATCTTCCTGATCATCAGTTTGCCCATCGTGTAGTTGAGATACGCCGGATCGAAAGTGCCGCGGTTGGCCTGCTGTTCGGCGTTGCCTTCGTCCTGCATGCCCTCTTCGATAAACATCTTCGTGGACTCTTCCACGGTCATGCCCTTGGTGTGCAGGCCGATCGCCGAGATGAAGCGGACGTTGCGCAGCAGCGCTTCCTGCAGCTGCCCGATGTGCATTTCCGGATTATTCTCGAGCCCCGCTTCATACATCATTTCTTCGGTATAGTGCGCCCAGCCTTCGGCGTAGGCATAGCCGACAAAAACCTGGCCGAATTTCGAATTCGAGCGGTTGGCGTGCAGGAACTGCACGAAATGCCCGGGGTATCCTTCGTGTACGGAAGTAAAAAGCAAACTCCCTTTGCCCGGAAGATAAGCATCCTGTTTTTCCTTCGGCCAGCTCGGGTCGGGCGGCGACACATAGTACGTCGAGGGCAGGCCTTTTTCATACGGGCCCGGAATATTTATATAGGCGAAATTCCAGGCTTTGTAGGGCGGCGCTATTGCCACCTTGCATTCCTCTGTCCCCGGCGCTGAGACGATATCCTTGTCCTGAATGAATTTTCGCAGGTCGGCAAGCTGTTTGGTGGCGGCATCAACGATATTGCCTTCGGGTTTGTTTGCCGACGCTTTGTCGTTACATTCTTTCAGCGTCTTGCCCGGCGCGAATTTGCCGCATTCCACTTTGAGCGCATCGGTGTTGCGTTTAAGATCCTGTCTGGCAATTTCTTCGAGTTTAGCAAGGTCGATATCGACGCCCTCGGTATCTTTCAGCATCCGTTTGAACTTGTCCGCGCCGAGCGCGAATTCGCTCGTCGCCGTTTTTTCCTGCTCACCCAGCCAGGCGTCGAAATCCTTAACGGCCTTGATCGCCGCATCGTTCGCCGTCTTGAAATCTTTTTGGGAGTTTTCGTCTTTGACCGTTTCAAAGACTTTGGGCACATCTTTTTCGTAAAAGTCCGCCAGCCCGCCGATACCGGTGCGCCCGATCTTGATCAGCGTTTTTGCCATCGGCATTTTCAAATTGGCTTTGACCTGAGCCAGCGCGGCGGGAACGTTTTTGGCGTACGCGGTGTAGGATTTAATGCGCGTTTCAAGCGGCGCGTACTCGCGCGAAACATACACGTCCGGGTCCAGCGTGTCCGAATAAAAAGTAGGGTTGGTGTGCGGCTGGTCGGCGGTTTCGCGCCAGAAAAGATCTTTATCTATTTGCGAGATTAGATAGTCGCGCTCGAAACGCTGGCGTTCGTCGAGCTGGTCGTCTTTAAAGGCCGCGGCCTTTTCGCGCTCGGCCTTGAGCCGGTCCGCCTCTTTCTTTAACCCGGCCTCGCTCCAATCGGGCAGTTGGCCGTCGAACTCGTGTTTGCCCTGGTAAACGGCAAACGTCGGATTGGCAGTGAAATAATCGGCCAAAAATTGCTCGACGTATGCGTCCCATTTACTGTTTCCGGCCGTATTGTTGTTCGTATTCATATTAGCCGTTTGATTTGCCGGCGGCGCGGGCTCCCGGCAGCCGGCCAAAATAAAAGTAAAAACCAAAAGAACGCCTAATGTAATTCGTTTCATAAAATCCCTCTTAGAAAAATTTACGGTAGCACAGGTCTTACGCGCTGCCTTACGGTTGTGTTTCAGGCTTTCAATATAAGCCACATTTATCGCAGCCTGAGGATGAAGGGGCTATTATCTTTCGTCCGTTAAAGCGGGCTTAGCTTTTAATACAAATTCCCTTCGCGCTTGCGTCCAGTGTAATCCACATAAACGACTTTCAGCTCGGTATAAAAATCGAGCGAGGTCGACCCTTGCTCGCGCGCGCCGACGCTGGTTGCCTTGGTGCCGCCGAACGGAATGTGCGCCTCGCCGCCGGTGGTCGGTGAATTGATATGAGTCATGCCGGTTTCGATCTCGTGCACGAACTTGAAAATGTGCGCCGGGTCGTTTGAAAAGATCGAGGACGAGAGGCCGAACTCGCTGTCGTTGGCGACCGAAAGCGCTTCGTCAAAATCCTTTACCCGCAGAACGGACAAAACGGGGCCGAAAATTTCCTCACGCGCGATGCGCATATCGGGCGTGACGTGGTCAAAGACGGTCGGTTCGACAAAATAGCCTTTGTCCAAATGTTCGCCCTCGGCCCTTTTGCCGCCGCAGAGCAGCGTCGCGCCGTCCTCTTTACCGATGTCGATGTATTTCAGCACGGTGTTAAACTGGCCTTCGTCCACCGAAGGGCCGACCTCGGCTTTCGGGTTCGCCCCGTCGCCGAGCACGATGCTTTTTGCTTTTTCCACTATTTTCCGGACAAATTCATCGGCCACGCTATCTATCACCACCGCGCGGCTGGTCGCCGTGCAGCGCTGCCCCGTCGAGCCGAATGCTCCCTGCGCGGTCGATTCCACCGCCAGCTCCATATCGGCGTCTTCCAGCACGACGACCGGATTTTTGCCGCCCATCTCGCACTGGACCGCCGCCCCGCGGCGCGCCGCCTGTTCGTAAAGCTCGAGCCCGATCCCGGTCGAGCCGGTAAAAGAGATCGCCTTAACCGCCGGGTGACTCACGATCTCGTCGCCCGCTTCCGAACCCGAACCTAAAATGAGATTCAAAACTCCGGCGGGCACTCCCGCCTCGCTAAAGATTTCCACCAGCCTTACGGCCGTTCCCGGGGTAATGGTGGCGGGTTTGAAAGACCACGGTGTTTCCCGCCGCCAGCGCCGGAGCGATCTTCCACGCGGGAATGGCGATGGGAAAATTCCAGGGCGTAATGATAGCCACCACGCCGTGCGGTTCCCTGATCGTGTAAGCAAAATTCGCGGGCAGCTCGGACTGAATGGTTTCGCCGTTCATCCGGCGCGTTTCCCCGGCGCAAAATTCCACCACATTAATGGCGCGGGTCAGCTCGCCGCGTGATTCGGCCAGGGTTTTTCCCTCTTCGCGGGTCAGTATCTGCGCCAGGTTTTCCTTGTCGTCTTCCATCAGCCGCGCGGCGCGCGCCAGTATCTTTCCGCGCGCGGGCGCGGGCGTGTCGCGCCAGCGTTTGAAATTTTCCCAGGCGTGTTCGACCGCCGAGCGGGCTTCGTCGCGCGTGGCAAGCTTTACCGTGCCGATCACGTCGTCGGTGCAAGCCGGGTTGATGTTGAGGGCGGTTTTGTCCGAAGACGATTCGACCCATTGTCCGTTGATAAAATTCTTATAGACAGTCATATTTTTGATTATAACTCTAGTAATATGTATTTATAAGCCGGGCTGTAACCGTGCTAATTTATAACGCTATGCCGCAAGAAAGCAATAAATCCCCGTCCGACCTGCGCGCGCTGGTCGAAATGCGCGCGGCGGAAAAGGGCGGCGAAACATTCCTTTTTTCCGAAGCCGACGCTCGCACCTGGACCTACGCCGAATTCGACCGGGCCATCAACCGCACGGCAAATCTGCTCAGATCTCATGGCATCGCCAAAGGCGACGTGGTCAGCCTGCTGATGCCGAACGGCGCGGAATACATCATCGCCTATTTTGCCTGTTTTAAGATCGGGGCGCTGGCCGGCCCGGTGAATTCGCTGCTCAAAGCCGAAGAGATACGCTATGTGGTCGATAATTCAGAGGCTAAATTGATGCTGGCTGGGAACGCAGACTTCAGTCTGCACGAGCGCAAAGCGCTCGCTTCGATCCCAACGCTCCGACACATCATCGTCTTTGACGACGAAGCCGCCGCGACGAAAGATCAAAGCGATGTTCTGGAAAAAATCGAACTAAATAAAAACGACGATGCGATCATCATCTATACCAGCGGCACGACCGGAAAACCTAAAGGCTGCCTGCTCACACACGGCAACTTGCTGGCCAACGCGCGGCAGATCTCGGAATGGCTTTGCTACACCGAAAAAGATCGCCTGCTCACCATCATGCCCTTGTTTCACATGAACGCGGTTTCTGTAACAACGATGACGCCGCTCTACGCGGGCGGCTCGACCGTGGTCAGCCCGAAATTTTCCGCCTCGCGTTTTTGGCAGATCGTTTCAGATTACGCCATCACTTCCTTCGGCTCGGTGGCCACGATGCTCTCGATGCTGCTGCAAAAATATCCCGAAGGCGTGCCCGAAGGCCTGCATGCCGAACAGCTTCGTTTTGCCATGTGCGGCTCAGCGCCCGTGCCCGCGGAGGTGATGAAAAAATTCGAGGAAACTTTTAACTGCCCGGTGATCGAAGGCTACGGGCTTTCGGAATCGACCTGCCGCTCGACCTTTAACCCGCCGGACGCGAACCGCCGCGCGGGTTCGTGCGGAAAACCTATCGGCAACGAAATGTGCGTCTTTGACGAAGAAGACCGCGAGGTCCCGGACGGCGAACTGGGCGAGATCGTTTTGCGCGGCGAAAATATTTTCAAGGCCTATTTCAAAAACGAGGAAGCCACGAAAAAAGCTTTCAGGGGCGGCTGGTTTCACACCGGCGACATCGGCTACCGCGCGCCTGACGGTTTTTTTTACATCGTCGACCGCAAATCGGACATGATCATTCGCGGCGGCGAAAATATTTACCCGCGCGAGATCGACGAAGTGCTCTATAGCCATCCGGGCGTGGCTTCGGCGGCGGTGATCGGCGTGCCTGACGAGCTTTACGGCGAGGAAGTCGCGGCTTTTGTAGTATTAAAAGACAATGTGAATGCGAGCGAGGAAGAGCTGATGACTTTTTGCCGCGAGCGCCTGGCCGATTATAAATGCCCGAAGTCGGTTCATTTTTTAAAGGACATTCCCAAAGGGCCCACCGGCAAACTGCTCAAGCGCGAACTCGCGCGGATGTTCGCGGAAAGATCGAGCAAAACCTAAATTCTTCTTTGCGAACTTTGCGCCTCTGCGTGAAATCTTCTCACGCAAAGGCGCAAAGTTCGCAAAGAGAAACACCCACCCTAAAAATTAATTCTTAAAATAAAAAAGCCTGAAGATCCTCAGGCTTTTTTTTCTTAAAGTTTATTTTAACTTACCCGATAAACATTTCCTCATCGGCATAAACGCGGTCGATAGGCTTTGGCGACGGCGCCAGCAGCACTTCCAGTCCGCGCCTGAGACCGGCCATGATGGCGGCGATCTCCCGCGCCGGTTCCACGACCTTTTTCTGAATAAAATCGGTGGTGTCTGAAACCTGCATCTGCGTTTTGTCGATCGTCCTGCTGACCAGCGCGACCTTGTCCTTGGCGATGAGGGCCGTATGCCCGACCAGCTCTTTGAGTTCAGCCACTTCTTCCTTGATCAACTCGGTCGATTCGGACAAATTTTTAGCGGCGGACGTAAGATGGCCGGACGCAGTGCTAAACTGCTCGGACATTTGCTTGCCCTGCAGGGCGATCAGGTTTACTTTTTCGATCACCGGCTCCACGCTCTCTTCCACCCGGTGCACGGTCTGCACCGCTTTTCTGACCAGCAGCGCGAGAAATATTATCGTAAACGCGATCACCACAAACGATATCGCGATCACGATCGAGGCGATCATTATCCAAAATAAAGGTTCGTTCGGATTCATAATTTCAACTCTGTCTTAGTTGTTTTCCGCTTCGGCCGGGCCGTCTAAACCCTTGCCTTCACCGCCGGCGTCTTCCACCGGGTAGGTCGGGCGTCCTTCCGTAATGGAGGTAGACTCCGTGCGGCGTTTTTCGTCGTAATACGCCTTCTTGCCGGCTTCGACCGCGGCGGTAAAAGGATTAGCGGTGCGCGAAGCGGTTTCCTTGGCCAGCGAGGCCAGTTCTCCCGCCTTTTCCTGCGCCGTATGGTAAAGCTCGCCTGTCTTGTCCTTTGCCACCTCGTAATACTCACCGGCATATTCACCGATTTGGCCGGCGGCCTCGCGGCCTTTTTCCAGCCCCTTGCGGGTCACATCGGCAATGTCCTCGCGCAGTTCCTGCCCCGATTTCGGCGCAAAAAGCAGCGCCAGAATGGCCCCGATGCCGCCGCCGATTATCAAATAAGTAAGCTTGTTCATCGCTCCCGATTCTTCGTCTCTATCGTGTCCCATAGTAAATAAATCCTTTCCGGCTGTTACAGCCGAATATTCTCTTTAAACTTTTCTATAAGTAGATATTAACAAAAAATTGAAGGATGGGACAATGAAAATCGCTTAATTCAGGAAATAAGAACAAATGCCGGTAAGTCCGCCAAACGGGGTCGGACTTTCCGGCACCTGTATCATTTATGTTTACACTCCCCAGAGCGCTTTAAGATTGGTCATGCTCCCGTTAAATTTGTCCCGGTCGCACTTGCCTATTCCATTGACCTGATGAGGTTGCGGGCCGAGGGTTCCGTCAGTGTATTGCCAAAAAGTAAAGGCTGGCCAGGCGGGAGGCACCGTGGGCGAGGTCGCGGAATACCTTGCGATCCACAAAAAGCAATTTTTCAAGACAGTAGTGGTGTTGTTTCCCAGCTGGCTGTTGATGAAAGCGTTTCCCGAGTATACTCCCGGAAATCTTCCGGTTTTGTCTTTTACGAACTGCACAAACTGTTCGGCCTGGGCCAGGGTCATCTGATTGGCGGGAGTGTCCTCGAAATCCAGCACCAGCAGGTCGGTCGGCTGCGGATTTACCGTATCGAGAAAATGCTTTGCCTGCGTCGCCCCGCTTCCTTTCCTTCCGAAGTGATACGCGCCCCAAAGAAGTCCCGCATTTAACGCCGCGGTTCTTCTTGTTTTGTATTTGTTGTCAACGATAGTAGATCCTTCCGTTGCCTTATGTATGACACCGACAATACCGTCGTTCTTAACGTTAGCAAAACTTGAAACTGTATTGTGGTGCGAGATATCGACCACTACATTCAGTAAAGCCATATATTTTCTCCTTATCTTTTATTTAATAAATTGGCGTTCTAGATATTATGACTTTTTTCGATGATTTTTTACGGAAACTTTGACTGTTTTGGGAGTTTTGCGGGTTTTATCGGAGAATGCCTCGCTTTCTTACCTCCCCTCCTTACGAAGGAGGGGTGGCGCTGCTTCAGCGCCGGGGTGGTTCTTTAGTCCCGTGGGGACTTTGGAGTAGAACGGGGCCCTTCCGGACTGCAAATTTTATGAGAGTCTTAATATTTGATACTGGATAGTGAGAATATAGTAAGAAGATAAAGATAGGATCTTATCGAAGGATAGTTAATTCAAACGCAACAGGCTTTCGACGGAAATATCTTCATCTACCGATTCCCAGTGGATGCCAATTCCGCCGCCAATTAGACGCCAGTTTTTTCGCTCTTCCGGCGTGGCCTTTTGCAAACGCGGAAACCAAACCAAAGGGGCAGAAATTTCGCGACCGTCTGCTAAGACGACGTGGAGCATATCCTCTGTAAAATCAACTTCTACTGCCAGGGGTTCAACCTCAACCGCTAAAATGCCCATTCCATTTCTCCAAAAAGAGTTCTCTATTTTCCTTCACGATACTTTGAATTTTCGTCAATTCCCCACTTCGAAAACCCTTCGACTTAACTAAAGATACCGGATTTAACCAGAATTTCGCAAATTTTTCCGCTTGCTCAACATGAACATGCGGTGGCTCATTTCCTTCTAAGCTGAAAAAGAAAAATCTATATCCTTCGGCTCTGAAAATTGTGGGCATATTCAGTTCCTAAAATTATTTTCCTTCTAATCCGCAAAATCGATCTTCAATCCTCGTTTTGTTTCGTCACTTCCACTTTTCCCGTAATATTCATCCAGCTTGCGGTAGAGGGTTTTGCGGCCGATACCGAGCAGTTTCGAGGCGCGGGTTTTGTCGCCCTCGGCGTATTCCAGCGTGGCTTCGATGACCGTGCGCTCGATCTCGTCGATGGTCGAAGGAACCTCGATCTCGAGATTGATCGCACGCCCCTCGCTCGAGGCGCGCAGCCGTTCCTGGCGCGTTTGCGCGCTGGTTTCCAGCGCCTTTTTGCTGATGGCTTCGGGCAGGTCTTCGGCTTCGATCTGGCGGCCCGAAGCGATGATGATCGCGCGCTCGATGGCATTTTCCAGCTCGCGCACGTTGCCCGGCCATTCGTAATTAGTGAGCGCCGACATTGCCTCTTTGGAAATGCCGGAAACAAAACGCCCGGTCTTTTGTTTGTATATTTCCAGGAAATGCAGCACCAGCAGATGAATGTCTTCGGCGCGTTCGCTAAGCGGCGGCAGCTTGATCGGAAAAACCGACAGGCGGTAAAACAGATCGCGGCGGAACCTGCCTTCCTCGACCGCCTGCTCGAGATCGACGTTGGAAGCCGCCATCACGCGGACGTCGGTTTTGACGACCTCGCCGCCGCCGACGCGCGTCAGCTCGCCGTCCTGCAGCACGCGCAGCAGCCGGACCTGCGCCGAAAGCGACATCTCGCCGATCTCGTCCAGAAACAAGGTGCCGGTATCGGCTTCTTCGAAACGGCCCTGCCGGCGCGAGCGCGCGTCGGTAAAGGCGCCTTTTTCATGCCCGAAAAGCTCTGATTCCAAGAGGCTTTCGGGAATGGCACCGCAGTTCAGCTTGATATAAGGCTGATTTTTCCGGTCGGAATTGTAATGGATCAGATTGGCGAGCAGCTCTTTGCCCGTGCCCGAAGCGCCCTGGATCAGAACGGAAGTTTGCGTGTCCGCCACGTTGAGCGCCAGCTCGATCGCGCGGCGTATCCCCGGCGCCTGCCCGATGAGACGGCTGCCGCCCTGGCGCAGATGCAGCTCGCTTTTCAGGCGCATCACCTCGGCCGAAAGCTGGTCGCGCTCAAGCGCGGTGCCGATCTGGTCGGCGATGCCTTCGACCAGGGCAATTTCGTGGTCTTCGAAAATATCCTCGCGCTCCGCGCTCCAGACAAAGCCCAGCAGCCCGAACGATTGCCCGCCCACCCGCACCGGCGAAACCAGCGCGGCCTTGCCGTTGAGCTGCGAGTTAAAGATCAGGCGCATGGCGAAAGGAAGCTGCGTATCGACGATCCGCAAGGTTTTCCCCGAGGTTAAAATGTCCGTCAGCGCGGGAAAGGGTTCGATGTCGAGCGATTGATCGTGCTCCTCGATCATTTGCAGTACGGCCATCGGCTCGACCTCCGGCGCCGTTTTAAAAGCAGCCAGCGAGATCTTTTTACCCGTCTGGTCGAGTACGCCCAGCGCGCCGTAATCAGCGCCTACCAGAGAGATCGCGCGTTCCAGAACCTTGGACGAAACCTCGCCGAAATCGGAATGCGAATTTAGTATGTTGGCGATCTCCAGCAGCGCATTGGTGCGCCGGGTTTCCTGCTCCTGCGTCACGTAAAGCCGCGTGTACTGATAGCCGGCGGCGATCTGCCGCGCGATGGATTCCAGGAAATCTATTTCCTCGTCGAGCCAGATGCGCGGCGCGTGAACGTCGTGCAAACCCAGCAGGCCGAAAACCTTTCCGTCGAGCATGATCGGCACGACCAGCAATGAGCGCGTCTCGAGCGCCTTGCTGAAAAATCGCACGGTCGGGTCTTTGGCCGTCGAGGTGTCGTTCACTCGGATGGGCTTGGTCAGGTCGAAATGCTCGGAGAGTTTTGCGGCGTCGATGGGAATGGTCGTTCCCTCGCTGGTGGGAATATTTTCGGAAGCGCGCCACTCATGGCTGATGCGCAGATCGCTGCCGTGCGCAAGCTGCAAAAGATCGCAGCGGTCGGCGTTCATCATCCGCCCGATCTCGGAAACGATCACGTTAAGGAATCGTTCCAGATCGATATTTGTCGGCAGATCGCGCGCCAGCCGGCTGATTATCCCCTCGCGCGCTTCGTGCATTTTGATCTTTCGCTCCAGCGAAAGCTCCTGATTTTCCTGTGATTTAGTCGCCATAGCTCCTGAATACTGTGTAATTTTGATGCGCGAATGTCAAGTTGATACAATTAATGGAAAGTGTGTCAATAAATCAGACTTTGCGGAAGTGCTTCAGACATGTAATCCACAGCAACTAACATCAAAGACATTACCTGTGAAACAAAAATCTTTCGTTATCCGTGTGAATTCGGTATCATCGCTTTGAAAATTTATATTGGATTTGCACGGCATATGAAAACTTTGATCTATCTTCTGTTGCTCACCGCTTTACTGGCCGTCACCGGTTTTTCCCAGAACACACCGCCGGTTTTATCGCCCGCTCCGTCTCCTACCCCCGAGATCGTGGACGACGGCGACGTGGTAAAAATAACGACCAATCTGATCCAGGTGGATGTGACGGTAACCGATTCGAAGGGCCGTATCGTTACCGATCTGAAACCCGAAGAGATCCAGATATTTGAAAACGATAAAAAGCAGACGATAACAAATTTTTCTTTTATAAACACCGAAACCCGGACAATTGAAAAACAGGCTTCCGGTAAAACCCCGGATAAAACCCTGGTGCCGGCGCCTTCCCGCACGCTAAAAGCGGAAGAGGTGCGAAGGGCCATTGCCCTGGTCGTGGACGATTTGAGTTTGTCCTTTGACAGCGCCTATTATGTGCGGCGGTCATTGAAAAAATTTGTCGACGAACAAATGCAGCCGGACGACCTGGTGGCGATTATCCGCACCGGCAGCGGCGTCGGCGCGCTGCAGCAATTTACCTCGGATAAACGCCAGCTCTACGCCGCGGTCGAGCGTGTCAAATGGAATCCCCTGGGAGGCAATATCAGCCCTTTTGCCCCGATGGAAGCCGCCCCGGCGGGCGGGCGCAACCCCATCATGGATAATGACGACCTCGACGCCGAGGCTGACCTCAAGCAATTTCGCGAGGACGTATTTTCGGTCGGGACCCTGGGAGCGGTCAATTACGTCGTGCGTGGCATGCGGACGCTGCCGGGACGCAAATCGATCATTCTGTTTTCCGACGGGTTCAGCCTTTGGTCGAATGACGGCCAAAATTACCGGGTCGTGAACGCCCTGCGGCTTTTGGCCGACCTGGCCAACCGGGCCGCGGTCGTGATCTACACTTTGGATGCTCGCGGGCTGCCGTACCTGGGTTTGTCCGCCGTTGACAATACCGCGGGCATGACCGCCGCACAGATCGAATCCAACTTGAGCAACAGAAGAAACTCTTTTTACAACACCCAGGCCGGGCTGGGCTATCTGGCACAGGTAACGGGCGGCATGGCGATCAAAAATAACAACGACCTGAGCAGCGGGGTGCAAAAGATCCTGGAGGATCAAAAGGGGTTTTACCTGGTCGGTTACGAACCCGATGAAAAAACTTTCGATCCCGTAAGGGCGAGATTCCATAAGCTCACCGTCAAAGTTAGCCGGCCGGGACTCAAGGTGCGCTACCGGAGCGGCTTTTTCGGCATCACCGATGAAGACGTCAAACCGGCGCCGAAAACCCCGCGCGAGCAGATCATTAACGCGCTTGTCTCCCCGTTTGCCACCGGCGATATTACGGTCAAGCTGACGCCTTTATTTACCGCCGACGCCACCCGGGGTTCCTTTATCAGTTCCCTGGTCTATGTCAGGGCTTCGGACCTGAAATTTACCGGCGAAGCCGACGGCTGGAAAAAGGCCGTTTTCGACATTGTGGTAATAGCCCTGGGCGATAACGGGGCAATGGCCGACCAGCTGGCCCGCACCGAAACCATCCGCGTCAGGGGAGAAGTTTATGAAAAGATAATGAAGGAGGGGTTTGTTTACACCGTGCCCTTCCCGATAAAAAAACCCGGGGCCTATCAAATGCGGGTTGCCGTGCGCGATGCGGAAACGGCCCGGATAGGTTCCGCCAACCAGTTTATCGAGGCGCCGGATCTAAAGAAAAACCGGCTCTTTCTTTCCGGAATAATTTTTCAAAACGCTAAAAACGACAATAAAAAATCGGCGCCGGAAAATCCCGACTACGCGCATGACACGGGGCTGCGGCAATTTCGGACGGGCACGGTCCTCTATTACAACTCGCTTATATTTAACCCCAAAATAGACAAAGCGACCGGACAGCCGAAGCTTAGATCCCAGGTCAAAATATTCCAAAACGGAAAAGAGATCTTTACCGGCACGGAAAGGGATTTTGTTTCAGACGGCCAGACCGATGTAAAAAGGCTCCTTTTAAGCGGCGCGGTTCAACTCGGAACGAGCATGGAACCCGGTGAATATGTCCTGCAGGTCATCGTCACCGATACCGCGGCAAAAGGAAAAAGCCGGGTAAAAACCGAATGGCTGGATTTTGAGATCGTAAAATAGTTAAGCTCTACTCTGCGGGAAACCTTGGAAATAATCGTCGGCACGGCAGGACACATCGACCACGGCAAAACCGCGCTGGTCAAAGCGCTTACGGGCGTCGACGCCGACCGTTTGCCGGAAGAAAAGCGGCGCGGTATCACCATCGACCTTGGCTTCGCCGAGCTTGATATGGGCGATCTGGCGCTGGGTTTTGTCGACGTTCCGGGGCACGAAAAATTCGTCAAAAATATGCTCGCGGGGGCGCACGGCATCGATCTGGTGGCGCTGGTGATAGCCGCCGACGAAGGCGTGATGCCGCAAACGCGCGAGCATTTCGACATCTGCCGCCTGCTGGAAACAAAGTCCGGGCTGGTCGTTCTCACCAAGGCCGATCTGGCCGATGAAGAAATGCTCGAACTGGTAAAGCTCGAGGCGGCCGAGCTGGTAAAAAATTCTTTTCTCGAAAATGCCCCGATGGTCCCGGTCAGCGCCAAAACCGGTGAAGGAATTGCGGAGCTGAAAGAAATTCTTCACCGGGCGGCACTCGGCATCCCCAATCGTAAAAATGAAAATGTGACGCGGCTGCCCATCGACCGCGTTTTCTCGGTAAAGGGTTTCGGCACGGTCGTGACCGGAACTCTGGTTTCGGGTGAAATTCACGCGGGCGACGAGCTGGAACTTTTGCCGGCCGGAAAGAAAGTGCGCGTCCGCAGCCTGCAGGTGCACGGAAAAGCGGTGGAAAGGTCCGCCGCCGGAAACAGGACCGCCGTCAATCTGGGCGGGATCGACACCTCTGAGATCGAACGCGGCATGGTGCTCATCCCCGTGGGAACGCTGAGCCCGGCGCAGAGCATCGACGCCGAAATGGAAGTGCTGCCGGGCGCGCCCAGGCCCCTGAGATCGCGCCAGCGGGTGCGCGTGCACCTGGGGACGAGCGAGGTTTTGGGGCGCCTGCAGATCATCGATGAAAAAAACGAGATCGCGCCGGGCGAGACAGGCTTGGCGCAATTGCGTTTGGAAGCGCCGGCCGTCGCCGTACCCGGCGAGCGTTTTGTGATCCGCTCTTATTCCCCGCAGGTGACCATAGCGGGGGGAAAAGTGCTGGATAACGCGGCACCCCGCCACCGCCGGAAGGATTTTCCCGGGGCGAGGGCCTGGCTCGACGAAATGTCGGCGGCCGTAAAAGCCGGGGACAAAACCGCCCGGCTAAAGCTTCTTTTACACTCCTCACGCGAGCGCGGCTTGACCGCCCGCGAGCTGCAGGCGCGCACCGGCTGGCAGGCGGAAGTTTTGCGGCAAACCTTGGCCCGCGCCGTGGACGAAGGCGGCGCGGTTGACGCGGGCGGTGTTTTTCTCGCGCCCGAACATTTTGCGGCGCTCGCGGCGAAAACCCTCGCGGAGATCGAGAAGCACCACTTGCGGGAACCTCTCTCGGCGGGTTTGCTCAGGGAAACCCTGCGCGAGCGGCTTTTTTCGCACCTGAGCGTCGAGGTGTTTCATAAAACGCTCTCGCGCCTGGAAGAACGAAAAGAAATCGTCGCGGAAAAGACGCTGGTGCGCGCGGCCTCGCACGGTCTGGAGCTTTCTTCCCCGGATGAAGCGGTACGCCAGAGGCTGCTTGAAACCTACCGGGAAGCCGGGCTGGAATCCGGTCCTGGAAAACGCCCTCGATAAAATTTCCGCCGAAACGGGCGTGTCCCGTGGCCACGCGCGCCGGATCCTGCAATTACTGCTGGGCTCCGGGGAGCTGGTTCGCGTGACCCCGGAATTTCTTTTTCACCGCGATAAACTCCGCGATATCATCGAAAAGTTAAGGGATCATGCCGCCGCAGCGCCCGGCCGCCTGATCGATGTGGGGGCTTTTAAGGACATCGCCGGCGTTTCGCGCAAATACGCCATTCCGCTGCTGGAGTATTTCGACCGCGAAAAAATAACCCTCCGCACTGGGGATAAAAGAACGGTATTGTAAGAATCTTCTTGCCTTTTCCTGCGAAAAAGCGTTACCATTAGGCAAATTCCGAAGAGGTTAGCACTAGGCCGAATTTTGAAATTCTGAATGTTTTATATGCTTTAGGCGGTTACTAAAGCTTTCCTTTGAGTAGGTAAGACGAGTTGCCCTGAAACCTAAGTTAAAGCATCACTTTTTTGCGGTTAGACAGGCTTATTCCTACAGTTCGTTACGGTTTACGGCGCTCGGCAGTGATCGACGAAGCAATTTAAATCTTCTTATTACCCCGGAGGGCATTAACCATATGAAAGATGCGATTTGTATTATTGTCGGGCTGGCAGCCATAGCGGCGGCGATTTGGCAGATGTGGGTTTATATGGCGCAGAAACCCAATGACGTCTCTACCACTCACCTGATCCTGGCGATCGTTGCCGGTGTGGTGGCGGTGGTTTGCGGTGTTTTCTTCATGCTCGGCAGAGTAAATAAACAGGAAGAAATTCACATTACCAAGTAAGCGCTTTTCTTTCTCAGCGAATCGGCCCTTTTCGGTTTCAACCCAAAATTGAACACCGCGAAGGGCCGTTTTTGTTTTAAATTTACGATCCCCGGTATTTCCCGCAGAAAAATCTAGACATATTGTATTTTTCGTGTACATTGCGTGTAGATATGAGAGAAGAACGCGTGCCGACACTGACCGGGTCCGTTATCTTTCGCGGAAAGGCGGCCTTGCTGCAGTTAAAACGCGGAGCGAAAAACCTGTTTGATGCGGGTGTGAAACGCTTTCCTCATACGGACGCTCTAGGCGGCCTTCCGGTCGTTGCCGAATCGAAAACGCCGCTTTGGACACGGGGGGCGCCGGAAGAGCGGTTTTTGCAAGCGGGCAAAATTCACAATCTCAGGCTTTCGGTAAAGAGGCTGAACGGGCTGGAGGTACCCTCCGGCGCGGTCTTCAGCTTCTGGAAGCAGGTGGGAAAAACCAGCCGCGCCCGCGGATATGTCGCCGGGCGGGAGTTGCGCGAAGGCTGCCTGATCCCGAATATCGGCGGCGGTTTATGCCAGCTATCGAACGCGCTCTATGACGCCGCGCTGCAAGCCCGTTTCGAGATCGTCGAGCGCTATGCGCATACGCAGGTGGTGGCCGGATCGCTGGCCGAACAGGGCCGCGATGCGACCGTGTTCTGGAACTATGTCGACCTGCGTTTCAGATCTCCGGCCGCGTTTCGCATCGAAGCGTCTCTCGACGGCGAGAATTTAACGGTCAGATTCCGAAGCGCGGCGCAAAAACCGAGACAACTGGTCCGGATCTCAAAATTTAACACTCAAAATTCCAACAGCCATCCGGAAAGCTGCGCCTCGTGCGGGATCGACGATTGTTTTCGCATGATAAACCCTTCATCCGACGCAGCAGATTTCGGGCGCACCGCTTTTTTACTTGACGAATACATGCCGGAGTTTGACGAATACGTCGGGCGGCGGCGAACGAGTAAGGACGCGCTGTTCATCCCGCTCGACGGCAAACGCTTTGGCAGGGCCAACTACGCCTGGAATATGAACGGCTTTGCTAAAAAGAGCGCGAGTTACCTGGTCACGGCGGAGCGCGCTTTTCGCTCGCGCAAACTGGCGGCGCAGGGCGCGGCGCGACAGTTGAATTTGCTCTCGATGTCGGAAAAGCTCGCCCGCAGTTTTGCCGCCCGGCTGAGATACGACGACCTGCACCTGGTCGTTCAGCAAAACCTCCTGCCGTTCATCTGGCGCGACGGCTGGCTCGGCGGCCGCACGTTCGACGTTTTAATGACCGCGCTGCCGATGGAAAAGCTTCACGAGAGATTGGACTTTGCCCGGTCCCTGCACCCGGAAAGTAAAACGCTGGGAGATTTTCGCGCCGCTGCCGCGCTGATCGAGGCCGAAAACGAGGCCCTGCGGCTGGCGCGGCGTATTATCACGCCGCATTCGGAGATCGCTTCGCTGTTCCCGGGCAGGGCCGAGCTTTTACAGTGGAAAATTCCCGCGCGCGAACCCCGGCGCGCAGCGGCGGCGAACGGAAAGCCGAAGATCGTTTTTCCCGCCGCGACCGTCGGGCGCAAGGGAGCTTACGAGCTCCGCGAAGCCCTGCGCGGAATGGACGTAACGCTTATCACGATGGGAGCGCAGATAGAAGGCGCCGATTTTTGGCACGGATTTGACACCCGGCAGCGCGCGTCAAATAACGGCTGGCTCGACGACGTGAGCGCCGTCGTGCTGCCGGCGTTTGTCGAACACAAGCCGCGCCGCCTGCTCGAAGCCGCCGCGCGAAAAATCCCCGTCATTGCATCCGCCGCCTGCGGCGTGTCGCAGGTGGAAGGTGTTGAGACGATCGCCACCGGCGAAGTCGAAATGCTGCGGGAAAAGATCGGGAACGCTATTAAATAAAAACGTTATTAAATAAAAATGCCCCCGATAAAATATCGAGGGCATTCTTTTTGTAATTCCTTACAAAATTACCAGCGCTGCTGGCGTCCGCCGCCGCCGTAGCCTCCGCCGCCGCTGCGATTGCCGCCGCGTCCGCCGCCGCCGCCGTATCCGCCGCCGCCGCGATTTTCGCGCGGGCGCGCTTCATTGACCTTCAGCTCGCGGCCGTTCACTTCTTTGCCGTTGAGCTGTTCGATGGCTGCTTCGCCCTCGGCCTGCGAAGCCATTTCGACGAAACCGAAACCGCGCGAGCGGCCGGTGTCGCGGTCTTCGACCACATTGGCTGATTCGACCGTGCCGACTTCGGCAAATATTGCGTGCAGCTCATCATTGTTAGTTTGAAAGGAAAGGTTTCCTACATAAAGTTTCATAACTAAATTTATCCTCGTTCCCGATGTTAGGGAATATCTAAAAGAAGCGTCGAAATCGGATTGAACTTCGGAGAAACGGTCAGCATCGAAGGGTCGCGTTCGGATACTCAAAAAAAGTGGCTTCTTTAACCAAATAACCAGCCTGCTCTCGAACTATCCCTAACGCCGTCACATGAAACTTTATTGGACTGGCGCATCACCGTTGATGCGCGAGAGAAGGATTAACAGTATTTATAATTGCACGAATTAAATGCCGGTTGCAAGCATTAAAATTGATTTTTCCTCTTTTATTTACCTCCCGCCGCAAGCGGCCTTTCCGCAAATGCGTCGATTTATTCTATAATCGATGCACACACAAGTTTATTTGAACAAGGGGGATTTATGTGGCGACGAAGGCAGTACTGTTTCTTATTGGCAAACCAGCGAAAAGAGTTTGGACACCGGTTCTTTGGCCCATTCGATCGAAGCGGACGTTTGCATCGTCGGCGCCGGCATAGCCGGGTTGACGTGCGCTTATCTGCTGGCTAAAGCAGGTAAGAGCGTGGTGGTTTTAGATGACGGGCCGATCGGCGGCGGCGAAACCGCGCGGACCACGGCCCATCTTTCCAACGCGATCGACGACCGTATTTACCGCATTGAAAAATGGCACGGCGAGGACAAGGCGCGGCTGGCGGTGGAGAGCCATGTCGGGGCGATCGACGAGATCGAACGGATCGTTAATGAGGAAAAGATAGACTGTGATTTTTCCCGCCTCGACGGGTATTTGTTTGAAGCCGAAGACGGCGATGACGATCTCGACAAGGAATTCGAGTCGGCGCAAAAGTTTACTTCGATCGAGCGCGTCGGCCGCGTCCCGCTGGAAAGTTTCGACACCGGCGCGGCCTTAAAATTTTCCAACCAGGGACAGTTTCACATTCTCAAATATCTCGCCGGGCTGGCAAAGGCGATCGAAAAAGACGGCGGAAAACTTTTTTCCGGCTCGCGGGTTATCGAATGGACGGGCGCGGACGAGCCGCAGGTGAAAACGGCAAATAACCGCATAGTTCACGCCGGCGGCGTCGTGCTGGCGACAAACTACCCGCTGATGAGCAAGATGTTTGCCAAGCTGCCCGCTTACCGCACCTATGCCATCGGCGCTCGCGTGGCCAAAGGCGCGATCCCTAAAATGCTGCTCTGGGACACGGGCGACCCCTATCATTACGTGCGCATCCAGGAAGAAAAGGAGCACGACATACTGATCGTCGGCGGCGAAGACCATCGCACCGGGCAGGCCAACGACGGCGAAGAGCGTTTCGCAAGACTCTGGGAGTGGACAAAAGAGCGCTTTCCCGCGGCGGAAGAAGTGCTGCATCAATGGTCGGGGCAATGCCTGGAAACGCACGACGGGCTGGCTTTTATCGGCAGATTTTCGGGCAGCGAACCGAACGTTTATCTGATAACCGGCGATTCGGGCATGGGGATGACGCACGGCACCATCGGCGGAATGCTGGTTTCCGATCTGATACTCGGAATTGAAAATCCGTGGGCCGAAGTTTATGAACCCACGCGGCTGCTGACGCAATCGATCGCGCAAGCCGCGCCTGAAGTTCTCGATTCGACGGTTCCCTATGTCGATTGGGTAAAGGGCGGCGATGTGGCCTCGGTCGATGAGATCGAAAACGGCAGCGGCGCAATTATCAGCCACGGCACGACGAAGATCGCCGCTTACCGTGATGAAAAAGGCAAGCTTCATCAGCGCTCCGCCGTCTGCACCCACATGGGATGCATCGTGCGCTTTAACAAGCTGGAAAAAACCTGGGATTGCCCCTGCCACGGCTCGCGCTTCGGCACCGACGGGCATCCGATAAATACCCCTGCTATTACGGGATTGGGAGAAATAGATACCTAGAATTTGGTTTAACTTTTTGCGCTCTTTGCGTACACCTTGCGTTCTTTGCGGTTAGAAAATCTTAACCGCGAAGTGCGCTAAGATTACGCAAAGAGCGCAAAGGGATCAGAACAATGTCTTATTAAATCGGCTTAAAATAACCGCAAATCCCGTCATCTCTTCCGTTCTTATTTTAACTATGAAAAAACTTTTTCTCTGCACCATTCTATTTTTTCTTGCCTCAGCGACTGTGCTTGCCAATGACGGCGCGTTTTACGTCTCCGGCAACACATTGATCCCCCTGCAGGAAACTCAAATTTCCCTGCGCAAAGAGGTACTGAAATTTTATGTGCGCGACTTCAAGTGGATGGACGTCACCGTAGATTTCGAGTTTTACAATCCCGGCAGGGAAAAGGAAATACTGGTCGGATTTGTTACCCCGCCCGCCGACGGCGACGTCACGGACGAAGACCAAAACCACCCGCAGATCAAGGACTTTACCGTCACGGTCAACGGAAATAAACTGGCGTATAAAATGAAACGGATGAAAGACACATCTTTTTCCGCCGATAAATTGAAGATCGAGGGCACCGATTTTGTTTATTATTTTAAGGTCAGGTTTGGGCGCGGGCTTAATAAGATACGCCACACCTATCGTTTTCGCGGCGGCGAAGGGGTCGAGCTGATGCGCGATTTCGATTACCGGATCACCACCGGAAAACGATGGGCAAATAAGCAGATCGACGATTTCGAGCTGCGGCTCTATCTGGACAACGGCGTTTTTGCTATCCCGGCCACGTTTCGCGAGGACAGAAAACTTGCCGGTTGGCGCATCGTCGGCGACGGCGTGATCGACGATAATCCGCGCAAGTGGTTTGGCGAAGAATCGCCGCAAGTCAGAATGGTTCACCTCAATAGCGGTTATATCGTGCTGAACGAAAAAAACTTTCAACCCGATTTCGACATTATGCTGGGTGAATACAATTGGGGCGCGGGTTGGGTGAACATCTGGTGCGAGTATGGGCAGGAATGCACTGAGAAAGAGACACTGGAAAAGATCGTGCGCTATTTCACGCTGGCCCCATACGAAGGGACCCCGGAAGCCGACCTCGCCGAGCTTTCCGGCAAAGAATTGAAATACGTGCGTAATTATTTTTATGCCGTGCGCGGCTACGCCTTTAAAGATGCGGAGACCAAAAACTTTTATTCGCAGTTCTTTTGGTATAAACCCAATCCGGCTTTAAAGGCTGAAGAAATGAAATTGTCGCCCGCCGAAAACGCTTTTCTTGCCAAAGTGAAAAAGGTGGAAGCAAAAGGAAATAACTAGGATTATCAGCAGTAACAGTCAGCGAAGCTGACGACAGAGTGTAGCCCCGGGTGAAGCACAGCGGAACCCGGGATTTAGAGGCTCTAAAATATTATTAGCCTGCTTTAGCGGGCGAAAGATGGTTAACTTAGGTTTTCTGCCGCCCGTTAAAACGTGCTGGAATCAATTAAACAAAACCGAAACCCCAGGCTTACGCCCGGGCCTATTATCCGTCGTCCGCTGAAGCGGACTTTGTGTTTCCGAAATTCAAATTGACTAGATATTTCAATTCCAATATTTCAACATGGGCCAGATTTCCGGAAGCGGTTTTTTGGTCTCGCGGCAAAGGATGATCGGATATTTTTCGTACGGCGGCACATAAGGGTGCGTGACCTCGCCGACCACTTCCGCGCTGCGGCATTTTTTTTCGGCGTCCCTCCGAACTATCTAAAACTCACACCAATTGATTTTAGTCTTTATTTATGAAAAACTTAACACTGCACAATGACTTCACCAAAAACGATCTCATTTCCAAGACACAAGACAAAGGCGGACATTGCGGCAGGCGAACAGGTCTGTCCGGTTTGCTCGCTCGAAACCCCGGACGAGTATTTGCCGCTCAGCGCGCTGCCGAAAAATCTGGAGCGTCTGATCCGCGCCAACGCGCCTGACACCGCCGTTTTCGAAGCCGTCTGCGAACGCTGCGTCCGTCTTTTCGCTCACGCGGGAGAACAAATAGTGGGAGACGCCGCGATGACCAAGGACGGCTCGCACGTGCTTTCCACCCCGCTGCGGCTCGACGCTGACGAACGATTTACCGGCAAAGGCGTCACGATAGCTTTTCTGGATGCCGGATTTTACCCGCATGTCGATCTGACCACGCCGGTGAACCGCATCACCGGCTATCGCAGTCTGCTTGCCGAAGACGACGATCTGTCTTCGCTCTTTAATCCGGACGTGGCGAGCTGGCACGGGATGATGACCAGCGTGGTGGCCGCCGGGAACGGCTCGCTCTCAAACGGTTTTTATCGCGGCATCGCGCCGGATTCAAATGTCGTGCTGGTCAAGCTCGCCCGGACCGGGCGCATTACCGAACAAAACATCCAGGACGGTTTGCAGTGGGTGCTGGAAAACCGCGGCAAATACGGCATCCAGGTGGTGAACATTTCCGCCGGGGGCGATTTCGAACAGTCTTACCTGCACGATCCGCTTTCACAGGCGGTTGAAGAATGCGTGCGCGCGGGGCTGGTAATAGTTTGCGCGGTGGGCAATGCCGGGCACCTGCCCGGGCATCCAGTTTATCCCCCGGCGAGCGCGCCTTCCTGTATTTCGGTCGGCGGGCTGGACGATAAAAATTCCATCAACCGCGCCAAACGCGGGATGTATCGCTCTTCATTCGGGCCGACGCTCGACGGTTTTCAAAAACCCGAGATCATCGCGCCCAGCATCTGGGTGCCCGCGCCGATCCTGCCCAACACGCCGACCGCCAAGGAAGCCGCGCTGCTGGCCGTGCTCGACAAAGCGCCGGACGAAGCCCTGCACAGTATCATTCGCGTCAATCCCGGTGTGGTGGCTGAGCTTGACGCCGCGCTTAACCAGCCGGTCTATGCCGTGCGCCAGATCATCGCCCTGCAGCTGCGCGAAGAAAACGTCATCACGCGTTATTACAAGTACGTGGACGGCACTTCTTTTTCCGCGCCGATCGTGTCTTCCGTCGTGGCCTGCATGCTGGAAGCTTGCCCCGGGCTTACCCCGCAGCAGATCAAACGCATCCTGATCTCGACCGCGGAACGCCTGCCGCATTACGAAGTAGACAGGCAGGGCTGGGGAGTTTTAAATCCGCGCCGCGCGGTGGAAGGCGCCTTAGAGATGGCTTCCGCTTCTTCTGTTTAGAGGCGGTCTGAAGACCGCCGCGTATAGCCCGTTTATCCTTATTTCTTGTTGTTTCTTTGAGCGATCGCGAGCGGATTTTTCACGATCGTATCACCCGGTTTTAAACCCTTTGTGATCTCTATGCTGTCCTCGCCGACCTCGCCGGTCGTTACCGATCTTTTCAAGACATTGCCGCCTTTCATGACATACACCCAGTATTTTGCCTCAACCACAAATACAGCCGTCAGAGGCGCGCTAACCTTATTCATCATTTTTATACCGTCTTCGGAAACAAAACTGCCGGAACGCACCTTCATCGTGAAAGCTTTTCTTTCCTGGATCGGGCCGATTCGCCCGCAAAAATAATTAAAACAACCTTCGCCCCCTCCCCGGTAGCATTGGAAATTCAGTTGTCTCGGGCATCCGCCCCTGATAGTGCTTCCGCACCTCGTATTGGAACAGAGGGGTTTCTGGGCCGGCACATTTTCCGCCGCCGCATAAATAAAGAGCCCCGCGATCAAAATACAAATAAATTTCTTCATCACTTTTTTCCTCTCATTGTGGTAGATATACGCAAGTCTTCGATGGAGAAACGTCAGGGGGCTCCGCGAAAGAGTGCGCGTGTTGGAACTGTGCTATTTTTCGGTTAGAATATCTTTCCGGTTTCACATTTTTTGCCGTCTTTACAAAAACTATGAGAAATAATTTTTACCGTTTGAACTTCGCGGCTTTCCTGCTTCTTCTTTTCATTTCCTCCTCTTTTGCCCAGGACGCTTCCCTGGCCGGCAAGCTCACAGAGATCGACGCCTACGCCGAAAAAGTGCGCGCGGACTGGAACGTTCCCGGGATGGCGATCGCCATCGTGAAGGACGACAAAGTGGTCTTTGCCAAAGGCTACGGCGTGCGCGAACTGGGCAAACCCGAGCCCGTCGACGAAAACACCGTCTTTGCCGTCGCCTCGAATTCGAAGGCCTTTACCGCCGCCTGCCTCGCCATCCTGGTCGATGAAAAGAAGCTGAACTGGAATGACAAGGTCATAAAATACCTGCCCGATTTTCAAATGTACGACCCGTACGTGACGAGTGAGCTGACCATCCGCGACACTATCAGCCACCGCTCCGGCCTCGCCACATTCAGCGGCGATCTGCTCTGGTACGAGACCACTTACTCGCCGGACGAAGTTTTGCGCCGTGCGCGTTACCTGAAGCCGACCTCGGGTTTTCGTACCGCTTACGGCTATCAAAATCTGATGTTTATCGCGGCGGGCAAGGTGATCGAAAAAGTTTCCGGCAAGCCGTGGGCGCAGTTCGTTAAGGAACGCATTCTCGACCCGCTGGCAATGGCGCGCACGACTACCTCGATCCGCGACCTGAAAGACAATGCGGCGATGCCGCACAACGAATCCGGCGGGAAACTGCGCGCGCTGCCGCACCGCAGCGTTGACGGCGCTGATTCCGCCGCCGCTCTTAATTCCTCGGTCGCCGATCTCGCCAAATGGATCCGCCTGCAGCTGGGGCGCGGCACGTCCGACGGCAAACAGATCTTTAGCGAGCAGCGCTCGTGGGAAATGTGGCAGCCGAATATAATGATCCCGATCAGCGCGGCGTCGGCAAAAAATATTCCGACGCGGCATTTCAATTCCTACGGGATGGGCTGGTTTTTATTCGATTACCAGGGGCGCAAGGTGATGAACCACAGTGGCGGGCTGGACGGGATGCTTTCCTACACCACGCTGGTGCCGGAAGAAAACGTCGGCTTTGTCGTGCTCACAAACAGCGAAGCGCCCGCGTTTCAGATAATGATGTACAAGATACTCGACACTTTTACGGGCGCGCCGAAACGCGATTGGAGCGCGGAAGTAAAACAGCGCACCGACGCCGGTAAAAAAGCCGATGAAGAAGAAACGAAAAAAGCGGACGCCGCCCGGCTGACCGGCACCAAACCTACCCTCGCGCTTGCCGGGTACGCCGGAACATACAACAGCCAGCTTTACGGCGATGTGCGCGTAGCGGAAGAAAACGGCAAGTTGGTGATGCGCATGATCCCTTCGCCGAACCTCGTGGCCGACCTTGAACACTGGCAAAACGACACTTTCCAGATCAAATGGCGCCCCAGCGTAACCTACAATTTCCCGCGCGGCTTTGTCACCTTTACCATCGACAAGGAAGGCAAAACCGAGGTGCTAAAGATCGACCAGCCGAATAATGATTTCTGGTTTTATGAGCTGGAGTTGAAACGAACAAAATAAGATCACTATCTCGCCGCTTCTAACCTTTCCGTTCTGGCCTCGTTGTTTCGCGGGGAAACATCCAGGAGTTTCTGCCGGTGTTCCGCAAGGTAGTCCGGCAGCTTTGTATTTTCATTAATTATGGCGGTTTCCATTTGCTCAAAAGTAAGATATCTTGCATCGGTGAGATCCGCGTTGTAAAAGATCGCGCCGTCGAGTTTTGCATTCTTCAGACGCGCGCCGGTTAGGTTCGCGGCATTAAAATTCGAGTCGCTTAGATCGGAATTAACAAGATAGATTCCACTGAGGTCGGAGAAGACGAAATGTGTGAGTCTGAAATCTAGCCCGTTAAGAATTGCTTCGCTGAGATTCGCCCTGCTCAATCTCATTTGCACCCCTTTGGCATCTTGGTCGTGATAGCCCCTTCCTAAAATTACTAAGGCCGCCTCTATGTCGGCTTTCACTCTCTCATTTTTCACTTGCCCCGTTTTTGCCGGCTTGTTTTTGGCCTCCGGGCCGTTCGTTGCATCAGGGCCTTCTCCGTCCTCGACGGCCAATTTTTTGTTCGGTGATCTTCCGCTAACGTAAGAGGAGAGTATGTCCATAATGGTCCAATGGTCTTTTGTTGAATCTTTGGATATTCGTTCGAGTGCATAGAGTGCCCCTGATCTGGCGGTAGCGTCCTGATTACTGAGCAGCTCCACTGCTTTTGTAAAGCGTTCGGTAATTTGTCCTTCCCGGTCAAGATCTTGTTTTTCAATACTTAAGCGATAGCTATTGTAAGTGAAAAACAGCCCGCCCAGGATAACTACTCCGCCGATGATCTGCGCGATCGTTTTTCTGGTATCGTCTTCGAGTTTTAGTGTTTCTTTTCGGCGATCAAATTCAGATTGCACATTGCCGGGAGATGTTCTTTGCAGCGAGCTGACGTAGGCCTTTGGAACCAGCCATAAAATCACAATCAAATAAGTGACCAAAAAACCTATCGCGGGAATCAGAAGATCCTCATAATTCGACCATTCTTCGGGCAACATTTTTTCATAGAAAAGAAATAAAAATATCGCCGCGGCAATAGGGGGCGCTATAATCGGAATCAAAAATCCAAGGGGTCTTTTTTTTTGCACCGGGCAAGCTAAGACTGTCATTGACCTGTCGGAGGCGTTGTTTCCTTCGGCGGACCTTGTACGCGTAGTTTTTATTATTCAAGTTGATTCTCCGAATTTGAGGTTGAATTTCGTGAATAAAATATCACTTTAAGCCGGAAACCACGAAACACACTAATAAATTTAAACCTAAAAATGCGCCCGGACTAAATAGGATCATTTAGAGTTATTTTCATTCAATTTTATTTTTTTGCTTTCTGGAAATATCTAAAAGTTCCTGCCTGCGAGACTCTAAGTATTTTGGCAATATTGTATTTTCGTCAATTATCGCGGTTACAATTTGCTCATAGGTAAGGTTAAGTGCACCCTCGAGGTCTGCCGCACTAAAGTTTGCACCGTTGAGATCTGCATATTCGAAATTTGCATTTCTGAGATTGGCTCCGGTTAGGTTGGCGCTTTTGAGATTTGCACCGCCGAGATCTGCACCCGTGAGGTTTGCAAGATTGAATTTCCCACCGGAGAGGTCTGAGACAACAAATGTTGCCTCGGTAAGATCTGCTCCTATAAACGATGCCTGGTTGAGATTTGAACGGTTGAGATGTGCCTCTTTAAGATCTGCCCGATAGAGGTTTGCACGGCGGAGATCTACGTTACTTAAGTCTATTCTACTTTTTGTGGTGGGCGGGTCCTGTCGGCTTACCCTTCTTCCAATTATGGTCAAAGCCGTCTGCACGTCAGTTTTAATGTTCTCGTTCTCCGCTGGCTTTGCCTCTGTCGAATTACCCTGTTTTTTCTGATCTGTTTCCGCCGGGTTTGCCGGCTTTTTATTTGCCGCCGAATTGCCCTGCGTCTTCTGATCTGTTTCGGCCGGGTTTGCCGGCTTTTTATTAGGCGATTTATCGCGGATGTAGGAGGATAGAATTTCCATGATCGTCCAATGGTCTTTCGGCGAATCCTTCGCGATGCGTTCTAATGCATACAACGCTCCTGATCGAACCCCCGTATCCTGAACTCCAAGTTGTGAAACTGCTTTATCATAACGTTCGGCGATTTGTCCCTCACGATTCAAAACAAAAGTATTGTAAGTAAAAATGATACCGAAAAGAAAAATCGCGCCGCCTACTAACTGTGCAAAAGTTTTCCGCGTATCATCTTCGAGTTTTAGTGTTTCTTTTTCGCGGTCAAATTCGGATTGATTCAAAGATTTGTGTTGTAAGGACCTGACATAAATTCTAGGGCCTACCCATACTGCTGCCCATATTATTACCAACAAGAAAGCTATGGCCACAAAGGAAATAAGAACCATTAAATTTTCATAGCTTAGCCATTCAGCGCGCATTTCGGTGTCGATGGCTAACTGCATGACTAAAATAAAGGAAAATGCCGCTATCAAAGGCAGCACAATAAGGGCGATTAATACCCACGCAAGCCTCCAGGCCCATACCGCTCGTCTTGTCTTTGGAAGTGCGACGGGTTTGATCTTATTTTGTTTGAGAAACTGTTTTCTCCGGCGGACTTTTTCGGCATAGTTTGTAGGCTTCATGAGAGTTCTCCGAATTTGTGATCGAATGGCGTGAATAAAATACCACTTTAAAGCAGAAGCGCGAAATAAAACCCAAAAACGGCTAAGATTTTTTTGCGCATTACGTGTGATCAGGGGTTAATGGTTTTTTTGATGAGACGAATTTAACCACGAATTACACAAAGCACACGAAATAATCCAAAAACGACTGGAGATGTCCCCTGACTTTCTGTTAGTATCGAATTCTGTCAAGACCACAGGAGCACGTCCCAAAATGGAGCTTAAGTTAAGTATTCGGGCTGATGAAGAATTGCTTTGCGCAACTTATTCGGGAAAATTTTCATTGGCAGAGGCGCAGGAAACTTTTTTGCAAATCATTGAGGGTATCCAGCAACATAAACTCCAGAAAATACTTGTGGATGGGAGAGCGATCACCGGGGAACCTTCTACCTTAGAAAGATTTTTATACGGTGAATTTGCTGCAGAAAAAGTCATGACACTACGCATACAACATGCATTGTTTCCCCGATTCGCCTATGTTCTTATCCCGCCAGTGCTCGACCTGCGGAGATTGGGCGAAAATGTCGCCGTCAACCGGGGCATGGTAATCAAGACATTCGAAAACCTGGATAACGCTCTGCAATGGCTGGGAATAGATCAGGGAAATAATCAGTTACACTAAAAAATATTTAAGGTTCATCAAAAGTTTCAGGATTTGTCTTCGCGGCTGCTTCTTAAACACTTTTCAAAGCTGAAACTCGACAAAACCTCGCCGCTTGTGCCAAAATTCTTTGTTATTAATCATTTATTCGTAATACAATCGATCAAAGGAGTTTTTTAAATCAATGGAAGAGAATGGAACCGCCCCCGCCTCAGAAGCGGTAAAGCCGCCTGAAGCGGCCGAAGCAGCGGAAACAATCGAAACAGCACAGACTACAGAGGCTGCCCCGGCAGCCGAAATTGCCGAAACCGCGGAGACCCCGGTAGAGGCACCCGCGGAAATACTCGTGGAAACACCCGCCGAAGCGCCCGTAGAACCCGCGGCGGAGCCGGAAGAAATTTCGTACCACGCGGTGGAAAAAGAAGGCCATGTAGCCGCGATCTGGGAAATGCAGGGACGCAAACACCTGCGCACCATCGACCCGCGCTCCAGCGAGGGCAAACAGATCATGGAGCTTTACACTGCCGAAGTCCACGAATAATTTTCCCGCTTAAATTCGATATCAATAAGAAAGCCGTTCGCTTCTTCGAACGGCTTTCTTTATCTGTAGTTCAGAGTTACGCCTTCAGGCGTGATAACCACCCCGCCGCTTGCAGCGGCACCCCTCCTTGAAAAGGAGGGGTGTAAGTATCACGCCTGAAGGCGTAACTCTGAACTTTTAAACGCTAAATAATATTTTCCACATCTTCGCGGGTCACGCCCGGTATCTCCAGCACCATTTCCGCGCCGTAAGCTTTTGCCGGTGTTTGAAACCCGCGGGGCGCATGGCCCGCAAGGATCCTCTCGGCGATCTTGAGCGAGGTCAGCACGGTAAAATCGTAGCCTTCGGGGCCGAACAGGCGCGATGCGACCTTGTTGCCTTCGTCATCCGAGGCCTCGCCGTAAAGATACGTCTTTCCGGCCGCGCGCTCTTCGGCGGAAGCGCCGCCCGGCGGGATGCGCGATTGCAGGATCTTTTGCGCGGGCTTACTGGCCAGGATCCAGCCGATATACCGGCTCAGGACCATCATTTTTTGCACCTGCGGCGGCACGACCGTGTAGACCTCGATATTCGGAATTCCGGTGGAATAATACGCGGTCGAAACATCGCCCCAGGGGATGGTGACGCCGCGTTTTAGCACCGGCCCGAAATCTATCGGGCGCACCTTCCACGCCGCCGGAACGCTCACGATCTTTCCGTCGCGCCGGACGGCCCCGCCGCGCCCGACGTTCATGGTCATCGTCGCCTGTGTTCCGTGCGAGATCTTGCCCATTCCGTACCAGGCCAACGTCAGATTCGTTGCCGACGGCAGGCGATTTTTCAAATGCAGCGCCAGGCTGTCCGAGGGAACGACGTCAAACCCCGTGCCCGGCATTACCATAATGTCGGCTGCGCGAGCCTTTTCATCGAGCCCCGCCATCGCCTCGAAAACCGCGATCTCCCCCGTGATGTCCAGGTAATGCTTGCCGGTGCGCAGGCAGGCGGCAGCCATCGGTTTCGAGGTCAGCGAAAAAGGCCCGGCGCAGTGCAGCACAAAATCGACCTCGCCGAGCGCGGCTTCCAGCTTCCCGGTTTCTTCCAGCGCGAAAACGCGGAAAGGCAGGCCGAGTTCCTGCGCCAGTTTTTCGACGCTTTCTTTTTTCCTGCCCGCCAGAATGGTTTTTAATCCGCGACGCGCCGCCTCGCGCGCGATAAGCTCGCCCGTGTAACCGTTTGCGCCGTAGATCAGAAAATTATTTTTAAGTTCAGTCATCATGCCTCACCAGCATCTTTTTCAACAGCATTATTTGTCCCAGATGATACGCGTTATGGTCGGCCACGAGCAATGCTTCGCGCAGGAGTGTCTGCCCGCCGCCGTGCGGAATTTTCGCAAAGAGGTCGTTATTTTCATCAGCCACCAGATCGCGCATCGTCCGCAGGTCCTGCAAAATTTGCCTGGCCGATCTTTTCCAATCGCTTCCCGCGCCTGCTTTTTTCGGCCAGTAGCCGTCGGGAAATTCGGGCGATTCGTGGCGGCCGTCGCGGCAGAACTCGACAATGTCCCATTGCGCGATCCGTAAATGCTCAAGCAGTTCCCACGCAGTGTGCGGCGCGTTTTCGACACGCTCATTTATTTTACCGGCCGGAAAATCCGCGATCGCTTTTTCCAGGCCGATATGCGCCGAGGCGCCGCTCAGCAATTCAAGCAAATGCGCGCGAAGTTCTTTTTGCTTGTCCATACCCGTTCAAAAACCCGAATCGATCCTTTGCGGACTTTGCGATACCTTGGCGCGCTTTGCGGTTAGAAGATTTTTACCGCAGAGAAAGCGTAAAGTGCTGTGTCAGTAGCCCGCGCGTCAGCAAGGGCGCCCTCCCTAACGGTCGGGCTACTGACACCTGGAAAACAGCTTCAAACCAAGCGCCTGCGTTTCTTTTAATTTATCAAGAAATTCATCTCTCTCGATCTCTTTTGCGCCGAGGGCCTTAAAGTGCGGGGTCATCACCTCGACATCGAGCCAGGCCGCGCCGCGCGTCTTTAAATGTTCGATCAAAAAAAGCAGCGCCAGCTTCGAAGCATTTGAGCGCAAGTGAAACATGCTCTCGCCGGTAAAAACCCCCTCAGCATCCACGCCGTAAAGCCCGCCGATAAGAGTTTCACCTTCCCACACCTCGACGCTGTGCGCTCCGCCGGCCCGGTGTAGCTCCGTGTAAAAGCGAATAAAATCCGCCGTGATCCAGGTGCCCCGCTGGCCGGCGCGTTCGACCCGCGAACAATTTTCCATCACCTCGCGAAAAGCTCGGTCGACGGTAAATGTATAAGGCGCTTTTTTCCATTCACGGCGCAGGCTGCGCGGGAGTTTGAGCTCGGAAAATTCAAGCACAGCGCGTTTTTGCGGGCAAAACCACGGCAGCGGGATACCGTCGATATGCCACGGGAAAATGCCGCGGCGGTAAGCTTCGCGCAGATTTTCCACACTCAACCCGCCGCCGAACAGCATGATATCGTCCGCGCGGTAAAAATATTCGCCGAATAAAACCCACTCCGCGAACTCGTGCGTCCGCGGGTCGGGAAAGTCTATTTTTTTCTGGCTTAAACTTTTTGTAGTTTCCATTTGCCGCGCCTGAACAGCACGCCGCTAATGACCGCCAGGACGGAAAACGCGATCGTTATCGCCCAAAAAACGCCGTGCGCCTGTAAGCTAGTATGGTAAGCCAGAATGTAAGCCAATGGAATCTCAAACAGCCAGAAAACGAACAGGTTGATGTAGGTCGGCGTCCAGGTATCGCCCGCGCCGTTAAACGCCGTTTCCAGCACCATGCCGTACGCATAGAGGATAAACCCGTATGAGATGATCCGCAGGCAGTCCGTTGCGTAGACCAGCACGGCCGGCTCAGTGGTGAAAAAGGAAACGATCGGGTGCGCAAAAATAATAAAAATCGCTCCGACCACGCCGAGAAAGACCGCATTGTAAAAGGCCGCTTTCCAGACCGCCTGTTCGGCGCGCTCGGGTTTCCCCGCGCCGAGCGATTGCCCGACCAGCGTGGCCGCGGCGTTGCTCATACCGACCGAAGGCAGCAGCCCGAAAATGATCCAGCGGATGCCGATGGTGTAACCCGCCAGCGCCTCGCTGCCGAAGCGCGACATTATCCGCATCAAGCCGATCCAGCTCAGCATGCCGACCGTCACCTGAAAAATGGCGACGCCGGAAAGCTTGACCAGATGCCAGATCAAGGCAGGATCGGGCTGAAAATGGTGCGCGCGGATCTGAAATCTGCCGCCCCGCCGGAACAGCACGAAAAGCGCAAAGATCACGCCCGTGCTGCGCCCGATGGTGGTCGCCACGGCCGACCCGGTCACGCCCAGTTCCGGGAAGATCCAGAGCCCGAAAATAAAACACGGGTTGAGGATGATGTTGAGCGTATTTGCCAGCACCAGCGTGCGCATCGCCAGGGCGGCATCGCCCGCGCCGCGGAAAATAGCATTGACCAAAAACAGCATTACCACGCTGACGGAGCCGCCCAGCATCACGCGCGTGAAATTTACCTGTGCGATAACATCGGCCTCAGCGCCCATCAGTTCCAAAAATTTGTGCGCAAAAAGAGAGCCCGCCACGCCGAATAGAACAGAAACGATCAGCCCCAGGTAGATGACCTGCACGGCGGTCTTTGCCGCCGCTTCCGGATTTTTTTCACCGATCCGGCGCGCCACGGTCGCCGTCGCGCCGATGCTCAAACCGATCGCCACGGCATAGACCAGCGTGACCAGCGATTCGGTCAATCCGACCACCGCCACGGCTTCCGCGCCCAGCTTCGAGACGAAAAAAATATCCACCACCGCGAAGATGCTCTCCATCCCCATTTCCATGATCATCGGCACGGAAAGCAGAAAAATAGCCAGCCCCACCGGGATCTCCGTCAGGTCGCGCTTCGTCCCCCAGAGGGCCTCGCGCAAAATCGCCCAAAAGGAATTGTTTGCCTCTGCCTGAGGCATAGTTTCGTTAGAGTTTTCCATACAAAAAATTTAAAGCTATTAAGAGAACATTAAGACACAAACGTGCCTGGAAAGAGCCCGCCGCGCTTTAATGAGAATTAACGGCGAACATGAACCGGGCAGATTTTTAGCGGACAAGGATTTTCATAGTTCGAAGACTATAACACAAGAAACTGGTGACAGAAAAGCGGACAGGAATAATTTTCCCATCCGCTTTTGACACGCGGCGGTCGGCGACCGCCATTAAACATACAAGAACGATCTTCTTTTATTAAAAACTAAACCGGACCTCGAATTCTATCCGGCGATTGCCGGCTTGTCCGCCGCCTCCACCCCCGAAACCAAAACCCCCGGCGGTCGAAATCGACTGGCCGAAGAACGGCGAGCGCAGGTTTCCCACCGGCGTGCCGAAATTGGTGCGGTTAAAAATATTCCGGATCTGCACGGCAAACTCCAGGCTGAAACGGCTCTCGTTATCGCCGCCCCCTCCACCGCCGCCGCGTTGTCCGCCGCCGCCGCCGCCGAACGGGCCTCCGCCGCCGCGCTGTCCGCCGCCGCCTCCGCCGCCACCGCGGCCGCCGCGGCCCTCGGTGCCGGAATCATTTTTACTGCCGCCGAAACCGAAGGTCTTGGCCGCGCGCAGATTGACGTTGAAAAATTCCGGCCCGCGGCCATAGTTGCGCGGGATGATCGTATCGCCCGGGTCGGGCGTCGGGTCGAAGGCGCCGAAAGGCGTCACGACGATGCCGGGTTCGGAAAGGTCCGTGGCAAAAGCGGGCCGGTCGGTGAAAAGCGTGTCGCCGTTCAGATCTTCGCCGGTCGTGATATTAAACGGAACGCCGGAGCGAAACGTGACGAACGGGCTTAATCTTATTCCCCACGGCGCGGTGAAATTTCCGCCGACGGTAAAACGATGCCGGATGTCGAGCGCGGCGTTGCCGTACTCGCCGCTCAGATCGTACGAGTTTATCGGAAAGCTGTTCACGCCGTCCGAATCGCTCTTTGCGCCGCCGAAGGAATAATTCCCAAAGATCGAAACGTTTTCCATGAAGTTAGAACGGAAGTTGAGAACAAGCTGGTTTTGATCGAACTTTCCGGTCGATTCGTACTGGAAAATATTCCCCGCGGCCGGGTTGGGGCGAATGCCGCCGATCGGCGCATTGATATTGCGCGTGCGCAAGAGCCGCCGCGTTTGCGCGTTGACATAGGTCGCGCTGAAAGTCGTTTTGTAAGGCAGCTGGCGCTCGACGCCGAAAGCGGTCTGCATCGTGTAGGGCGCCTGCAGATCGGGCGCAACGACGCGCGTCGTCTGCGGCTGGGCAAACGCCGACAGCTGGGCGGTCGTCGGCACGCCGGTAACGCTGCCGTCCGGATTAAAGACTATCGCGTCCAGGATCGCCGGATCGGTGACGATAAATTGCTGCTGGTTGATGCCGTTAAAGCGAATGGCCTGCAGCGTCAGATTCTCGCCGAAGCGGTCGTAAAAGATCCCGAAGCCGCCGCGAAAAACCGTTTTCGCCTGCTTATTTCCGCCCGCGCCGGGCGCATAAGCAAAACCGAAACGCGGCGCGAAATTATTATTGCTGGAAATATTATTTTGATTTTCATAACGCAGCCCGAAGGAAAGCGTCAGTTTGGGACTTACGCGCCAGTCGTCCTGCACGAACAATCCCATGTCCCTTTGACTGACTTTCGCTTCCGGGTTTCCGCCCGCGATGGTAAATTGCGTCGGGATCGCGCCGGGTAAATTCAGGATCGTATTTCGATACTGTTCGAGCGAGCTGAAAGTGAACGTTCCGGCGAAATTATTCGGCGAAGTGTTGTCGATCTTGTTAAAGCGCAGCCGCACGCCGAATTTGAGCGCGTGTCTTCCGCGCAGGATCGACGTGTAGTTTTGAAATTCAAAACGTTCTTCATTGTTAAACCCGAAACCGACGTTCGCTCCCCCTGCAGGTGAATGCGTCGTTGACGTTAATGGTCGGCACGCCGGCGTCGCCTTCCTGTTCGCGGCTTCGGCGGATATATTGAAAGCGCGTTTCGTTGACGACGGAAGGCGTAATTATCGCAGTCTCCGTCAGACGCAGGCTATGCTCGCTGTTGCGCGTGTTGTATGCGCGCGAAAGCAGATCGAACCCGCCCAGGCCCGCATTTTCCGAATTCGAACGCGAAAAACTATAACGCGCCACAAGCGTGTTGTTTTCGTTGATCTTAAAATCGATGCGCGGGCTGAATTCGAAATCCTTCGAGGGCGTCCGCACCGCGAGTTGGAACGGCACTTCATTTAAACTCGGATCAAGTATACGTGCGTTGATCAGCGCGTTGTTATCGGTGTTCTCGTGCTCGATGTCGAAGAAAAACGACGCGCGGTTTTTGATCAGCGGCCCGCCGAAATTGCCGTTGATATTTCGCACCTGGAAAGGCGCGCGGTTGGGCGCGAAAGGATTGCGCGAATTCAGCGATTCGTCTTCGAATTCGAATTCCGCTTCGCCGCGAAATTTATCGCTGCCGGGCTTGGTCAATATTTCGATGCGCCCGAATCCCAGCCGGTCGTATTCAGATGAAAAAGGATTTTGATTGATGCGGATCTCGCGGATGGTATTGCGCGGCGGCAGTCGCCCGCCGGAAAACCCGTCGATAAAAATTTCCCCGCCGCTGGGCCCCGCTCCCGGCCCGGCCAGCGCCTGCAAGGCCGCGGCCAGCTCTTCCGGGTCGTCCGGCAGCGCTTCGATGTCCTTGTCTCTTAGAACGATCGCGCCCGCCGCTCCCTCCGGGTCGGTGTTGACCGCCTCATTCTGGTTAACGTCAACGTTCACTTCCTGGGCGGCGATATCGAGCGCGATATCCATTGACACGCTCTTTCCCGCTTCGACGTTGACTTCCGGGTTTTCATAAACCGCGAATCCCGGCGCATTGACACGCAAGGTATATTTACCTGCCGCCAGGCCGCTGATAACAAACGCGCCTTCCGGGCTGGCCTGCGCGGTTTTTTCCGCGCCGCCGGGCCCACGGCCGTTACCGTCGCGCCCCCGATCAGCGCGCCCACGGAATCGACCACCTTGCCGCGAATTGTCCCCGTTTGCTGCGCGTAAACCGAAATAAAAAGCGCAAACACCGCCAAAAGCAGGCATGCGCCGCGAAATAAGATCATCTGTAAATTTATAAAAATCTTCTTCATAACCAGCTAACCCCTTGAAAATTAAATATTTAACTATTAAATGCCCTAGCAAATAGTATTAAAAAAGCAGACGAGTAACGCCTACATTTGTTAGACACATAAATTGTCCGATTGGGTTACAGGAAAATAGCTATCAGGTGCATTTTGAGGAATAGCAGGGAGAAAGTTTTTGCCGAAATCCGACAAATTTATTTGTAAGCCTTCATTCGCGACTTCGCTTTCTTTCAAATACTCGCAATCAAAGCCTCGTTCACGAGGTTTGTCTTTTTAAATAGCCACGCGCTTCAGCGCGTGGTCCGATGCCAAATAAAAATTTCCAGCCGGTTTTAACCGGCTTATTCTGAGACTTAACACGACGCTTTTGTTTCTTTTAAATAGCCACGCGCTTTAGCGCGTGGTCAGGATTACTAATAAAATTTCAGCCGGTTTTAACCGGCTTATTCTTTTTTGAATAGATCTGATAGGAGTTCAGACGAGACACGGAAATTAGTATGTTCGAGTTTTTGTAAAGTTTCTTTTAATTCACCCCAACCGCGCTGGGATGAACTTTTCAATAGGTTTAATGTTCCGGTAACTTTCAGGCCGCGATCCAGAGCAATTCTTCTGGCTTTTCTATCATCCAGTAAAACCAGATCGGCATTTATTTCTTTGGCAAGCGAAATAGTTTCACGCTCACCGGCTCCGAGCGCGATGTTTTGGTCTATCGTCACCGATTTCCGGGTTTTCAGCCATTTCGGAGGCGAATTTATCCAATCCCGTACACTCGCAGGCGTTCCTGGATTTTGCAATTCCGTAACGACAGCCGAGGGAATTATTACCTGCCCGAAAAGTTTTGGCAGTAATTCGATTTCATCTATTAAAACAAGATAGTTAATGGGAGATGTGTCTGAGACAACGATCATTTACTGAGAAGTTCTTCCAACGTTCTGTTGTCAGTTTCAATTTCGTTCAAGTCTTCTATTGTTAAAATACCGCGTTCCTTGAGAAAACCGTCGGCCTCGTTGATCGATATCGAAAGCATTTCCGCCACCTCGCCTAAACTCAAAGCCCCGGAACGATAGCCTTCGATAGCCAGAGCTTCCGCCGCCCTGCGCGGTAATTCATTTCCCCACTCGCTCTCCAGGTGCTTTTCAATATGGCTCGGTATGGCGATCTCTAATGACATAGGAGTATTTTGGCATTAAGTAAAAAGTTAAGCAATTAAAATAGTATTAAGCGTTTGAAAGCATAATATCAAATTCGCGATTATTTAATTTTCCAGCAATTCTGTTTGGAGTTTGCAGTCGAACAGAAAGACTTCCATAATCAAATTCTTTATGATGATTCGGACAAAGAACTATTAAGTTTCCAAGAATACTTTGACCTCCTCTAGCTACAGACTTTATGTGCGCTACTTCAACATAATATCCGCCTTTTTTTTTCTTTATTTGGTGCCCACAACCAGGAAATTGACAAGTAAAATTAGCCGCTTTTTTGAGAGCCTTAATGATTGCCGTGTCTTTGCGAATCGTAGCCATAACAATTTTTTCTATTCTTTCGGGAGAAACGTTTTGCATCTTCTTATTTAACTCTTTTAATTGTTTAGCTATTGTTTTGCCGGTAGTAGTTAATTTTTGATCTAGCGTGACCGTATTTTCAGTTTCTTTTCTATCAAACCATCTTTTTGCAGCCTCATCTACTCGTATCCAACCTAATTGAGGGAAAACGGACCCTTTAGGTTTTGGAATGTTTATTTTTTCAATTACTTTAACTTTATAAAGAACAAAATAGCCTTTATCAGGTCTATCTTTGAAATATTTGCTAGCCGGATTATTCTCATGTTTTTTAATAAACTTCTTTTTGTTATTGTATTTACCAGCCCTAACAAAAACCACTTCTGTTTTATAAACCAATCTTTGCGATTTTGTTTCATACCAATAAATCACATCTCCTTCTAGAAGTTCATTATATGGAAAATATTTCTTTCTCCATAAATTAAACCAATCAGATGTTTCCATTACGGCAGAATCTGGAAGGTAAAATCCTCTGCTGGTAATATATTCCATGTCTCCAAACCCCAACACTAATCCTCATCCTTCTCATCCACCTTAACGCTGCCGCTTTCGGCCACCCTCCTCAGGCAGGAGGAGAACTCCGGTTCTGAACTCATTTTCCGCTAATTGAACCAGACTCCTAAAACCTGGGAGCGCGGGAAAAGTAGCTAAAATTTACTAAACGGCAACCGTCCTTAAAAACCTCTATCCAAAAACTTCCTGCTTTAAGTTATCCTGCATGGGCGCCGGAGAACGCGCATAGGTATTTGAAAAGTCCAAATTTCCCAAAAGCGTGTTTCAAAAGTGTTTCAGTGTTTCACTCTCACACTCCCCGGATGAAACGAAACACTTTAGAAAATTATAGTGAAATAAGCATTTATCGGCTTCTGGTGTTCATTTCCTCTATAAATGGAGCAATAAGATCAACCTAAAAACTCAACACCAACTCTTTATCCTTTTCATCCGCCAGGGCGGTTCCCCCTTCAGACAGCCGCCCAAACAATATCTCGTGGGCCAGCGGCTGTTTGATCTTATCGTGGATGAGGCGCTGACATCGGGCGGGCGCCGTATTGCGGATCGAAGCCGTTTTTGGCGAGCCATTCGCGCGCGGCTTCGGTGAGTTTTACGAGCACGCGTTTTTCCGCCAGCTGGCCGTTGAGCTCCGTTGATGAATTTATCGACGATCGAGTTTGATCACTTCGAGGTCTGAGCGGCTTTGAACGGCACCCACGCGTCGAGCCGGTTGCGGAATTCGGGCGCGAAGGTGCGCTCGATCACGCCTTTTGCTTGGCCTTTGGTATCGCTCGCGTTGCGAAAGCCCACGCCGCCTGATGAGAGTTCGCGCGCGCCGGCGTTGGTCGTCATGATCAGGATCACGTTGCGGAAATCGGCCTTCTTGCCGTTGTTGTCGGTCAGCGTGGCAGAGTCCATCACCTGCAGCAGCAGGTTGAAAAGATTCGGATGCGCTTTTTCGATCTCGTCCAGCACAAGCACGGCGTGCGGCGTCCGCATGATCGCTTCGGTCAGCAGCCCGCCCTGGTCGAAACCGACGTAGCCCGGCGGCGCGCCGATCAGCCGCGAAACGGTGTGCGGCTCGGCGTACTCGCTCATGTCGAAGCGGATAAATTCGACGCCGAGCATGTTCGCGCCAGCTGTTTCGAAACTTCGGTTTTGCCGACGCCCGTCGGGCCGGAAAACAGGAATGAGCCGACCGGTTTCGTTTGATGCCCAAGGCCGGCGCGAGAGATCTGGATCGCATCGACGATCGCGGTCGATCGCTTCGTCCTGCCCGAAAATGCACCGTTTTGATATCTTCGCGCAGCGTTTTCAGGCGCTCTTTTTCATCGGCGACGACGGTCTTTGGCGGGATCTTCGCCATTCGCGCGATGGTGTTTTCGACCATCTGCACCGAGACTTTTTTCGGACGGCGGCTTTCCGGCAAAAGTTTTACCGCCGCGCCGACTTCGTCGATCACGTCGATCGCCTTGTCCGGCAAGATAGCGGTCGTTGATGTATTTTCCGGCGAGCTCTGCCGCAGTCTTTAAGGATTCGTCCGAATATTTTACGCCGTGATGTTCCTCGTAAAATCTCTTCAGGCCTTTAAGGATCTCGTAAGTTTCTTCGATGGTCGGCTCGCTGATCTCGATCTTCTGAAAGCGCCGCGCCAACGCCCGGTCGCGTTCGAAAGCGGCCTTGTACTCGCTGTAAGTCGTCGAGCCGATGCAGCGCAGGTTACCGCCGGCGAGCGCCGGTTTTAGAATGTTCGAAGCGTCCATCGAGCCGCCCTGCACCGCGCCAGCGCCGACGATGGTGTGGATCTCGTCGATAAAGAGGATCGCGTTTTCATGCTTCTTAAGCTCGTTGACGATCGACTTTGAAACGCTGCTCGAAATCGCCGCGATAGCGCGTTCCCGCCAGCACCGCTCCCATATCGAGCGCGAAAACTTTTGCTTCCTTCAAAACTTCGGGCACGTCGCCCTGGCTGAATTTTCAGCGCCAGCCCCTCGGCGATGGCGGTTTTGCCGACGCCTGGTTCGCCGACATAAAGCGGGTTGTTTTTCTTGCGGCGGCAGAGCACCTGCATCGTGCGTTCGATCTCAGGCATCCGCCCGATGATCGGGTCGATCTCTCCCGCGGCGGCTTTGGCGACCAGCTCGGTGGTGAAAGATTCCAGCGTTTTGCGCTGGCGGTGCGGCATCCCGTCGCCGTCAAATTCTTCGTCGCCGCCGTCAAAGATCGGATCGTTCTCTTCGTAAATTTTCGAGATGCCGTGCGCGATGAAGTTCAGCATGTCTAGCCGCGTGATGCCCTGCTGCTGCAGAAGGTAAACGCGTACGACTGCTCGGCCTGAAAGATCGCGGCCAGAATGTTACCGCCGTCCACGGTTTTTTGCCCGCTGCCCTCGGCCTGCAAAATGGCGTAATTAACGATCCCCTGGAACGAAGATGTAAGCTCCGGCATCTGCTGCACATTTTCCGGCAGCTTATCTATAACGGACGACAGGTATTCTTCCAGCGACAGCCGCAGCGCTTCCAGGTCGGCGCCGCAATTTGCCAGCACGTCGACCGCGGCCTCGTCGATCAGCAAAGCGTAAAGCAAATGCTCAAGCGTGACATACTCGTGCCGCCGCTTGACCGCTTCGTCAACCGCAATTCCCAGTGTCGCTTCTAATTCCTTGGTTAACATAAAAACTAAGTATATTCTGGCAATATTTTAATTGCGTAGCAACGTCATATTTATAGCCAGAGCCATACATAAAAATATTAGAGCCTGTTCAGCAGGCGAAAGATGGCTTTAAAGTTCATTTGTAAAATTTGATCTTAACAAAGAGCCTTTTCAACTGCCTGTTTTAAGTTTTCAAAATCAACTTCTAAACATATTCTTTTCAGACGTCCTAGCGAAACGGTTTTTTGATCGAAGAAATTTTCTTCAAGTTGTTGAGTTTTTACAACAAAAAATTTCCATTTTCCAGTGTCAAAAACATCTGCATCTTCTGAAACTTTTTCTTCAAACAAACAAAAAATATAACAATCTGCGTTTCTTGCCTTAATTGAGTTGTACACATTCGTCTCGGAATCCCAGGCAAATCTCTTTTCAATCGCGTATCGTATGTCAGATAGTTTGTTTTGATACCAACTTTGGACGTACGCTGCCGATTTAACCTCGATCTTTTTATTATTGTAACGTATATCCACGGCATCCCATTCGATCCTGGGTTTATCGGTTTCACTTAAAACAGATGCAACCAAAAATTCCGCAAAAATTGAACGGTTGCGATTCGACAAAACATCGGAATAAGCCCATTTCCAAAAATCCGCGACGGTTAAGCCTTGTGTGTGCTTTATCTCTTCTGTTCCGGTCAATTTTTGCATCTCACTCCTCTTCCACCGTACAAAGAAGCGGGTATTCGTGCGCGCGGGCGAGGCTGGTTGCCTTTTCGGCTTTCATCGCGGCGATCTCGTGCGTATAAATGCCCGCCACGCCGACGCCTTCCTGGTGCACCTTCATCATTATATAAAAAGCGTCGGAGTCTGATTTATGAAAAACCGTGCGCAGCACAAAGACGACGAATTCCATGGTGGTGAAATCGTCGTTGTGCAGCAGGACCTTAAAGAGCGGCGGTTTCTGCAGCCGGGTCTCGCTTTCGGTCAGGACATCGGTATTAAAATCATTCATAACCCACAGCCGAAAATAAAAACAGGATACACAGGATAAGCAGGATAAAAACATCCTGTAAATCCTGTCCATCCTGTTTAATTATATCTTGTTTACTTCAAAGTATGCTTTTATCGACCCGTATTTGGCGGAGTTGTTCAGGATGTCGAAGATCTCGGCGAAATTCTCCAGCCCCTCGACCTTGTGCGTCAGCATCCGCCCCAGCCATCCCGGGTACATCGCCTCGCACAGCGCCAGGTCGCGCACTCCAGTTTCAAAATGCTCCAATCCGGCATTGACCGTGCCTACCATCACGCGATTTCCGAGCACAAATTGCTGGTTGATCTTGTCCGATGGCACGGCGTCGATGGTGCGCGTGCCGCCGGTGACGCTGGAAAGGATCAGCACGCCGTTTTTGGCCAGGGTCTGCATAGCATCAAACACGATCGGCGAAAACCCCGTGCATTCGAAGATCAGGTCGAAGCGGCCGTATTTTTTGGCGCTTTCGAGCGGCGGCAGCTCGACAGTCGAGTCATAAGTCGCGCCGATTGCCGCAAGCAAGTCGGCATTTAAATAACCATCCCTCGGCTGGCGGCCGAAAGCGTGCACCTCAATACCGCGGAGACGAAAAGCCATCGCCGTGAGGAGTCCAACAGTTCCGGTGCCGAAAACGGCCGCCGAGCGCGGTTTCCATATTTTCAACCGCTGCTGTATGGTATAAGCCTGCCAAATGCCTTTCTCTATTATAGATAGCGGTTCGAGCAGAACGGCCAAATCGGCGATCCCGGGCGGGATCTTCACCAGAAAATCGGCCGATTCCGAGTAAAATTCGGCCATATAGCCGTGCAGGCGGGAAATGCCGCGTTCGAAGTATTCTTCGTCCAGGGTGAAGTCCTGCTCGCCGATCTTATCGTAAAAACTCTTTCCCGGGCGCCGCACTGTAGCTACAACGTAATTACCTTTTTCGAATTCCCTGACGTTTTCACCGGTTTCCACCACCCGCCCGAGATTTTCATGCCCCAGAACGAGAAAATCAGAGCCTTCAGGCGCGATCCCGTATTCCGCGGCATTAATTTCCCGGTCGGTCCCGCAAGCGCCTACGCGTACCAATTCGACTAGCACGCCACGCCCGTCTTTGACGTCTGGAAGTTTTGGCTTGTCCATTTCAACCAAATGGACCGAATCTTTTTTACCGGGAGTTACAGCTATTGCTTTCATATAAATTAAGGGTCATGACTAGCGAAAAGGTAAATTATAATACCTAAAGCGAGTCATGAGAATAAGTTACAAAGTTTCAATTCGCGCACAAATTTCGCGCGTTAAATTTCGTCAGATCTTAAGGCTTTTCGCGCTTGATCTGACGGCTGTTCAGATCGCCAAACTGGCGCAGCTGAACCGCAACACGGTCAACCGATATTTGACATTGATTCGCCGCGTTATCGCTTTGCATTGTGAAAGCGAGTCTCCCTTTACGGGAGCGATAGAACTCGACGAATCTTACTTTGGGCCCAAGCGGGTGCGAGGCAAGCGCGGGCGCGGAGCGGGCAGGAAAACGATCGTCTTCGGCATCTACAAACGCAACGGCTGTGTATATACCGAGATCGTTCCTAACTGTTCACGGAGAACGCTTTACGCCATCATCAAAGGCAAGGTTGCAACCTCCTCCACCATTCACACCGACCGCTTTCGCGCCTATAACGGCATTGTCGATCTGGGCTACCGAAAGCATTATCGGATTGATCACAGCCGGGATGAATTCGCCTTAGGCGCGAACCACATTAACGGTATCGAAGGCTTCTGGGGACTGGCCAAAGTCCGGCTGGTTAAGTTCCGCGGCCTATCAAAGAACACTTTCTACTTGCATCTGAAAGAGTGCGAGTTTAGATTCAATTATCGCAACCAGGACTTGTATAAAGTCCTCTTGAAAATTACTAAAAATATCGACTTTCGCTAGTCATGACCCTAAATTAATTATCAAAAATGGAGGGTCTTCCCATGAACATAAACACGCCCGCTCTCTTTTTCATACACGATAATACTATTTGGAAGGCCGTTATCACATTCGGCTGGAACATTATTATGAACACATTTATCAAGCCGCATAAAATATTGCCTACCAGGCCGTTCGATAAGGTTCTTAGGGTAAAAATAAGATTCCTTAGCTACTGCTTCCGGTATTTCAGCAAAACAACCGGCTAAAAGTTCTTTGAATTTCTCGCCGCTCGTCACAAACTCGAGATCGGTTATTTCTTCATCGCTCGGCCAAACGACTGAGGCCTTAAGCTCTTTGACATCCGCAGGCGGGTCAAAACCAAAAGCCCGGTGAAATACAGCGTTTGGCAACGAATAGAGATAATTTTGCGTGAGGCGAATGGGTACGAGCGCTATCGAAAAGCAAAGGCTAATTCCAAGAAACAATTTGTTTAGCTTCCAAACGCGCGGAAACTTTTTTGACGCCAACCAGGAAACCAGAGTCGAGCACGCAGCTAAAACGAAAAAGCAAAACAATAGGGAGAATCAAAATTGAACTATTCATAAACTATATTACTCGTACCGCGGCTTTTCTTTTTAGTGAGTCAATCAACTGGCCCGAAACTGTAAATAGCATTCGCCTGATTAGGCGTAATTAGCCTTCATCGTCTTTATGCGCGGCCATTAAAGTTTAACTCGTATCACTCCCCCGATTGTTGCAGCAATTTTGCCACCAGCCCGGTCCAGCCGGTTTGATGCCCGGCGCCGAGGCCCGCGCCGTTATCGCCGTGGAAATATTCATAAAAAAGAATGTGGTCGCGCCAGTGCTCATCCGTCTGAAATTTTTCCTGGCCGCCATAAACGGGACGACGCTCCTCGGCATCTTTGAGAAAGATCGACGACAAGCGGCGCGAAAGCTCCTGGCTTATTTCCCAGAGGTTGAGCATCTTTCCCGAACCGGTCGGGAATTCGACCTCCAGATCGTCGCCGTAATAATGATGAAACTTTTGCAGCGATTCGATCAGCAGGTAATTGACCGGATACCAGACCGGCCCGCGCCAGTTGGAATTTCCGCCAAAAAGCCCGCTCAGCGATTCGCCCGGTTCGTAACCTACGGTGTGGTCAGTTCCGTCAAGATGAAAGGTGAAAGGACGATCTTTGTGCCGGCGGGACAGCGCGCGGATGCCGTGATCAGAGAGAAATTCGGCTTCGTCGAGCATTACATGCAGAATACGGCGCAGGCGGTCGCGGCCCACCACCGCCAGCAAACGGCGGTTCGCTTCGCCGGGTATATCCGGGTGGGCGCACTGGTCGAGCAGGTCGGGGCGGTTTTTCAAAAACCAGTCCCTTCGCCTGGTGAACTCCGGCAGTTCCGTCAGCCATTCCTCTTCCAGAGTTTCCACCGCAAGCAGCGGCGCCAATCCCACCATCGAACACACCTTGAGCTGGCGGGACTCTTCACCAATATGGAGCACGTCGTAGTAAAAGCCGTCCTCTTCGTTCCAGAGCTCCACCTGGTCGCTGCCGATATTGTTCATCGCGTCGGCGATCTGCACGAAGTGTTCGAAAAATTTGCTGGCGACATCCTCGTAGGCTTTGTCTTTTTTGGCGAGTTCCATCGCGACCGCCAACAGGTTCAGGCAGTACATCGCCATCCAGCTCGTGCCGTCCGACTGATCTAGATGCCCTTTCACCGGAAGCACGGCGCTGCGGTCGAACACGCCTATGTTGTCCATGCCCAAAAAGCCGCCCTCGAAAACATTATTGTCCTCGGGATCTTTGCGGTTCACCCACCAAGTAAAATTCAGCAGCAGCTTGTGAAATATTTTTTCCAGGAAAACGCGGTCGTAATTTCCGGTGCGTTTGCCCTCGATCTTATAAACGCGCAGCGCGGCCCAGGCGTGAACGGGCGGATTAACGTCGCCGAACGCCCATTCGTAGGCGGGAATTTGCCCGTTGGGGTGCATATACCATTCGCGCAGCATCAGGATTAGCTGTTCCTTGGCAAACTCGGCGTCGACCATCGCCAGCGTGATGGAGTGAAACGCCAGGTCCCAGGCCGCATACCAGGGGTATTCCCATTTGTCCGGCATCGAGACCACGTCTTCGTTAAAGAGATGCGTCCAGCGCGCGTTGCGATTCTTTTTGCGAATGGCGGGCGGCGGCGCAAAAGCCGGGTCGCCGTCGAGCCACGCTTTGACCACGTAATGATAAAACTGCTTGGACCAGAGCGTTCCGGCGATCGCCTGCCGCATCACGTTTTTCGCATCGCCGGACAATTCCGCCGGGATTATCTCCGTATAAAATTCGTCGGCTTCGGTTTTTGTCCGGGCGAAAACTTTTTCGCAGCTCTTGACGAAAGTGGCGCTGGCCGGCGTTAAGTTTTTTATCGGTAAAGCGCAGGTAAATGACTTCCGAGCATCCTGGCGGAATATTGAATTGATAATACGCCGCGGCCTTGGTGCCGCGCAGTTCCGGATTTACCGCCCCGGTTTTTCCTTCGACCACGCAATCGTTAATGCCGTCTTTTACATAGGCCGAAAGATTTTCCGACCCGTAAAGCCGCGCGAAGTTCGTGTCGTTTTCGGTAAAAAGCACCGGCGGCGCGCCGGCGCAATAAAGCCTCCGCTCACCTCTTAACTCTTCTTCGAGACGAACGACGGAAAAATCTTTACCGCTTTCTTCGATCTGCAGTGCCAGCCGGGGGAAATCATGGGACCACGACCAGCGGTTGCGAAACCAGATGGTCGGCAGGATATAGAGAGGCGCCGCGGCGTCAGTGATAGGGGCGCGGTTTTCCGCGGTGATCTTGATACAGATATCTTCGGCATCGAATTTGGCGTACTCGATCGTGATATCAAAGTAACGGTCCTCGTCAAAGATGCCGGTATCGAGCAATTCGAATTCCGGTTTGTCCGTGCCCCTGTTACGGTTTTCCTCGCGCAGCCGTTCGTAAGGAAACTCGGCTTGCGGGTACTTGTAGAGGAATTTCATGTAAGAGTGGGTCGGGGTGGAATCGAGATAAAAATAATATTCCTTGACGTCTTCGCCGTGGTTGCCCTCCGGATTGCCCAGTCCGAAAAGCCTCTCTTTTAGAAAAGGGTCTTTGCCGTTCCAAAAGGCGGGCGCAAAACAAATGCGCTGGTGGCGGTCGCAGAAACCGCCCAGGCCGTCCTCGTTCCAGCGGTAAGCTTTCGAACGCGCGTGGTCGAAAGGAAAATAGTCCCAGGCCGAACCGTCCGGGCTGTAGTCTTCGCGTACCGTGCCCCAGGCCCTTTCGCTCAGGTAAGGCCCCCAGCGTTTCCAAAAGACCCTGCGCTCTTTATCTTCCTGCAGCCTGTTCTTTTCGGCGTTCAATTTTAGCCTCCTACCGGCGCATAAAGAATGTCACACTTGCTCATTTTGCGTCCAGTTAAAAATTGTAGCGGACGGGCCGCTTTCCAGGTAAGGAAATAAAAAATTCATGAACAGCGTGTCTTTTTTGCTAAAGCGGCGGCACTGTTCAGGCGAGGAGGACAAAAAATTTAAATAAGAACAAAGGGGATTTTATGAAAAAACACACATGGCTCGTAGCCAACGCTCTTTTAGTTTTCGTATTTCTGGTACTTGGCAATATCAGTTCATCAGCTCAGTTTGAGCCAAAGACGGTCATGGACGATCCGGGCCTGACCGTGAAAGAATTGCGGCCTTTTGATTTCAGCGACAAATATTATGCGTCCAACGGCGTAATGGCGGATATGATCTTAAACCGCCCTAACGGCGGGGATGGTTTTTCCGTTGCCGATTTTACGAGCGATCCGCGGCATAACAATGTCCGCATTCTCGCGACCTATCCCGCCTACGGGCACAACGGAGAAACGCTTTACTGGAATTTCTACGGCCAATTTAACAAGAACGCTTTCAGGGAAGATGCGGAAGGGTTTGCGGCTTACGAAATAGCGAACGGTTTTCCCATCTATATGTTTCCGGGCCAAAGCAGAAACGGCGACCGGCAGGCCCCGATCATTGATAACCTCGAAGGATACTTCGAGAAAAACGTGCTCGGACTAGCCGCAGTGATGCTGGTGGAATACAAGGATTCCGCTTCGCTTTCAAAAGCGGACCTCGCGTACCTGCAGGACCTGTCGAATCAAAACGGCCTTTCCGCCGATGGGACGCCGATAATTCGAACCATCAGTGAGCTTAAACAATTACAGCGCAGGGATCTGGTATCGATAACGCCGCGCGGCGACAACGGGCGGACGATGCCTTTTATCGTTGGCAAGGTGATACAGTATCCTGAATATGCCGTCACACGCGATGCCTTCCTGCTTTATACAAAGGATGCCCAGGAAAACCCGCTTGCAAGTGAGGGGTTTTTCATCCAAACATTCACCTGCTTTCAGGAAAACGGGAGGGCTTGCGGGCAATAGGCTTGCAAAGCCTGTTAAGAGAGGCAGCGGATATATTGTCCGCTGCCTTTTTTATGTAACGCGTGACTGGGAGCGCGGACGGCTCGTCCGCAAGATTCCCCGCAGACAATCTAATGCTTTTACGCCGCAAGCCACGTTGCGGACTTGGGCCTTCCGCGCTCCGGCTTTGACCCACTCATTCATAAAATATCTTGACAGAATATACCTGTGTATATAAGGTATACACGTGTTTAACACAATAATTCCCGGACTCTAAATTAATTTCGGCCTTAAAATGTAATTTTTAGGAATCTGAAAATAGTCGCTGATTGTCCTTTTCTTGTTTGTACGTAAGTAATTAGATGAAGAAAAGCCTGCTCTCGGTCAAATCCAAATTGTCTAATGCCGAGCCCGCCGCAAACGGCGTGCAGACCTCTCCGCCTGCCCCGGGCGGGCGGAAACTCAAGCCCGTCACCCGCGAACAATTGACCGCATTTTACGACGAGATCCAGGAAAAGCTCGATCTGGGGCTTTCGAGCGTGGCCGAAGAAAAGGTCCAGCAGATACTGAACAGCTTCAATCTCCAGCTTCAGGATACCGCCACCCTGCATTCCTTTCTCTCTCTCGCGCTGGAAATGCGCGGCAAAACCCAGGATGCGCTGGAAGCCGTCCAGCCGTATGAAAACGACGACCTGCTGGAAGAGATCGACGAAGAAGCCGCCATTCCGGTGCTGGTGCAATTGGCGCTCTGCTACAGCAACACCGGCGACTATCCGAAGGCCGTGGCGATCCTGAAGATAGTGCTGGAAGAGGCGCAGAGCCTCTCGCCGGGCAAACTCCACGGCAAAATTCACACCGCCCTGGCGCGCGTCTACCGCAAGCTCAGCGAATACTCGATCGCGCGCGACTATGCCGCTAAGGGTTTGACCGAATATCGCGAGGCGGGCGATTGGCGCGGCATGGCACAGGCCTATTACACCACCGCCACCGCTTATTTTTACGAGGGCAAATGCGAGGAAGCGGTCGAAGGATTCAAACAGGTCATCAGCATCATCGGCGACCGCCAGGCGCCGTTTTTACTCGGTATCGCGTACGCGGACCAGGCCGGGGCCTACTGGATGATGCAGCAGCCGCATAAAGGGATCGAATGTCTCATCAAATCGATCGATTTCTTCAAAAAAACCGAGCACAAGTCGCACGCCATCGGCGCCTATAACAACCTGGGCCTGAATCTGATGTTGATCGGCGACTGGAAACAGGCGCTCGAAACCTACAATCATGCGCTGGAGATAGCCGTCGAAATAGAAAGCCCGCATGTCGCGATCGTGATGGACTCGTTGGGCGAGCTGAAATACCTGCGCGGCGAATTTGACCAGGCGCAGGAGCTGCTGGACAAGGCAATGTCGATTGCCACGGAGTCGAAACGCGACTGGTACCGCATCCAGATAATCCAAAACCTGGTGCGCTGTTACCTGGGGCAGGGAAAAATTTTAGAGGCCGTGAAGACGGCACAGGAAACCGTTTCCCTGAGCGAAAAATTGGGCGAAGGTCAATGGTCCAGCATGGCGGATACGCTTCTGGCCGAGACCTATATCGAAGCGGGGGAATATTTAAAAGCCGAGGCGGTGCTGCAAAAGCTCGAGGAAACCGACGTTTCCACCCAACTGGCTGTCTCAGGCGAAGCCCAGAGGGTGCGCGGCCTGCTGGCGCTGGCGCAATCCAAGGAAGATCTGGCGGCGCATTATTTCAGCCGCAGTTTATCCGTTTTCGAAACCACCGGCGACGTTTACCGCGGAGCGCGGGCAAATTACGAATTAGGGCGCTCGCTCATCTCCAATCAAACGGAGAAGGCCGTCAAATACCTGACGAGCGCGATCGAGATCCTGCGCAAGCTGGAAGCCGTGCCGCTGCTGGAGAAAGCCGAAGCCGAACTGGAAAAGGTCAAAGCCGGCGAGCCGGTCAAAAAGCGCGAGCCTTCGGCCTCGGCCCAGCTTTTGGTCTTGCGCCTGGCGGAGGCGGTGGCTTCGCGCGAGCTTTTGTTTCGCGAGCTGCAGGCCGTCCTGCTGCAGGAGACCAAAGCCAAGCGGATCGTTATCCTGCAGTCGAACGAGGAAAAAGGCCTGGGCGTGGTGGTTTCTCACGGCTACGATCTGAATGCGGGAAACAAGCTGGCGGCAAAATTCAAGGAAGCGAAATTAAACGACACCCTGGAAAGTTTCGGCCATACCGAAAATCTGGGGATCTTTCACCTGCATTCGTCCAGCGCGCCCCCGGCGCGAGCTCCTGATCTATCCGCGTTCGGCCACCGTCACTTTCGACGGCTCTTCGATCCAGCCTTTCCTGCGCATCGTCGAGCTCGGAATGGACGTCTGCGCCCTGCGCGAGAAGGACAAAACGCTGCTGAGCGAGCACGACACCAGCTCGCTGATCTCGCAAACCCTTTTGCCCGGCTTTATTCATTCCAGCCCGGCGATGGCCTCGCTGGTCGAGGAAATTTACAAGATCCGCTCGTCGAACGTGACGGTTCTCGTGACCGGCGAATCCGGCACCGGCAAGGAGCTTGTCTCGCGCGCGATCCACGTTTTGTCGGCGCGCAAGGACAAGGCGTTCATTCCCTTTAACTGCACCGCCGTCCCGAAGGAACTCGCCGAAGGGCATCTTTTCGGTTACAAAAAAGGCGCCTTTACCGGCGCGGTGCAGGATTCGCCGGGCGTTATTCGTTCGGCGCAGGACGGCACTCTGTTTTTGGATGAGGTCGGCGACCTGCCGCTCGAAGTTCAGCCCAAGCTGCTGCGCTTTCTGCAGGAAGGCGAGATCCAGCCGCTGGGCGAAAAGAAGCCTATCAACCTGGACGTGCGCATCATCGCCGCGACGAATATCCCGCTGGAAGAAAGGGTCGAACAGGGCGCTTTCCGCGAAGACCTTTACTACCGCTTGAACGTCATCCGCCTGCGTGTTCCGCCGCTGCGCGAACGGCGCTCGGAAATTCCGACCATCGTTAATTATTACCTGAACCATTACGCGGCGAAATTCGGCCGCCGCGACATCACCATCATGCCGCAGGCGATCGATCTGCTGATGGTGTGCGAATGGGAAGGAAACGTGCGCCAGCTTTGCAACGAGCTGCAGCGGCTGGTGGCGCGCGCCGGCGACGGCGAGCTCATCACGCCCGAACATCTTTCGCCCGAGCTCAACCGCAGCGCCGTTCCGATGGCCGCGCCCGCCGGCGGAAATGTGACCAGCATCAGCTCTTATACCGGAGGGCTGTCTAATTCTTTCAGCGTCAATACACAGGGAGCGACATTAGAAGAAGCCGTCGCCGCGCTGGAAAGAGATATGATCAAGGAAGCGATGAAACGCCACGACGGCAACATCTCGCGCGTGGCGCGCGAACTGGGACTCACGCGCCGGGGCCTGTATCTCAAGCTGGAGCGGTACCAGCTAAGTAAGATCGCTTAACTCCCCTCCTTACAAAGAGGGCTCTGCCCTTCGATGTGCGGAAAAGCCGCAGCATCGGAAAGTTTGCAAACCGAAGCATAAAGAACCACCCCGCTATTAAAACGAAAAAGTATAAGATACGCCCGGACTTTTCCCTCGAATCATCAGAAAAGTGAGGCTATGGGTGTCGTTAAAAGTGTATGTCAGTGTCGGATGGACTTTCACGCCGTCAAATTGTATCAGCGACGTAAGATCTTTTCTTAATCTTATACTCAGGCCGCCAATGGGACGAAAACGGCGCTCGTAGGTTCCATAAACCACTCCGCCATACGGCGCTATGGGCAAGCCCGTCCAGTTCTCCAGATCTTTGCTGGCTGTCACATAAAAAGACGTTCCCCTAGGTGTGCCGATCCGGTCAGAGCTTACGCCGACAATAATAGCGGGGCGATTTGCCGTTTCCGTTAGCGGGATCAGCGTCAGAAGCGGATGTACTTCGCCGACCTTCGGATTGTATTCAAGGCCAAAGTGGATCTGCGGACGCCAGCGATAGATGAACGTTGTGCGCACGGCCGCCCTATTGACTTGTCCGGTCAAAAGCCGCAGGCCCCAAGTGAATTTTTTAGGGTTAGTGGCCGTCCCCCGGACAGCCTGGCCTTCGCCCGGTCAGACGGGTCAGGCGGGCACGAGCGAAGCGTTTTCCTTCTTCTTATCTTTCTTTGCTACTTGCGAAGTCTTTGGGGCACTCTCCGCAAGCAGCCTGTCGAGTTCTTTACGAAGCACGTCGGGTTTAATTATGCCTATCTCGCGCCAGACGATCTTGCCTTCACGATTGATGATAACCGTCGCGGGTAAAACCGTACCGACACCGAACCGGGCCATATCCGCAGTCGTAGCTCCGAGCCAGACCGGGAAATTCATCTTCGTTTCTCTGACGAATTTAAGTACCTTTGCGGATTCAGCTTCTTCATCCGCCGTGGCCCCGATCACCTGAACGCCGAGCGCCGCATAGTCGTTCTGGAGCGCCGTTAGGTACGGCATTTCCGCTTTACACGGAATACACCAGGTCGCCCAAAAATTAAGCACGACAAATCTTCCGCGCAAACCCGCAAGACTTTGCTCGACGCCGGCCAGATCTTTCAAAACAAGCGCCGCGTCGTCCGATTGCGGAACGGGTTTTATCGCGGCGTCTTTCAGGACCTTGAGGGAGTTGACCTTGATAAACTTTTTATCTTTTTCCGTGCGAAGTTCGCCTTCGATCTCGACGATATTCGGCACAAATTCAAGAAAATCTTTTGATTTGGTTTTGTACGCTCCGCGTTCGAGAATGTAAAGAGTGAATCCCTTTTCGTCCTCGACAGCTAACGCCTGCGGCAAATCCTTTTCGGAACACTCGGCGGCACAGGTTATATCCGCTGGGCTGCCGTACGGCGTGGCCTTGCGATCTGTAGCCTCAAACCAGCAGAGCGAGCAGACAACTTGCCCAACTAGTTTTACCGGCTGCTTTTTCTGGGCGGGGGCAATTGATCCGCTTATTAACAATATTGCAAATGCCGCGGCCGATATAATGATATTTCTTGTTTTCATTTTTGTAACGAGTTCGCTTAAAAAGCTTTTTTTTACGGGAACATAAAGCAGCGGGCGCAAGCGACCCTTCCGGACTGCAAATTTATTAAACTTTAACATTTATCATTCAAGTTGAGCATCTCTCAGGTTGCTTGCGCCCGCTGTAAAATTTTATTAAGCCGGGGCGGTATCGGCTAAGTAAGGTTGCGCGAGGTCTTCCTGTTCTTCTTCGACCGGGGCGCCGTGGGGCGTCATGCATTTATCGCGGTAATAGCTGGCTGCGATCCCCATCAGAAAATAAAACACCATCGCCACTTCCTGGTCGCCGTAGTTGTAATGCACCAGCCCGCTGACCAGAAACCCGGTAAAGCCGCCCAGGATCCCGAGGATCATCCCGCGGTCGTGCCAGAGGCTTAGCTGGTTGCTTTTCAGCAGCCGCCGCAGCATCTTCAGATAGACCCAGATGAACAGCAGCCAGGCGGCGAGCGCCGGTATTCCGCGCTCGACCGCGATCTGCAGGTAGGTGGAGTGAAAATGCCCGATGGGAAGCTTGCCGTTATCAAACAGGTTCCATTCCTGCCAGTAGCGCTTGATCGAATCCATCCCTACGCCGACAGCCATATTGCGCGGGTTGTCGGTCAGCAGTTTTACCCCTTCGCCGTAGACCGTTTCGCGCCACGTGATCGAGCTGTCGCTCTGGTCGAAAAATCCCACGCCGCGGCTTTGCTGCAGGACGATCATGCCGACTATCGCCAGCGGAATAAGCGCGGCAGCAAACGCCAGCACGGTTTTGCGGTTTGCGCTCAAGGAAGCCATCAGCAGCGCGGAAACCGCGAAAGCCCCCTGCGAAGCGCGCGTCACCGTCATCAAAAGCGCGAGGCACATGAATATTATGGCAGCGAGCAGAATCAGGCTTTTCCAGGACCTCTTATCCGGCAGCGCCAGCCATAGTCCCACGGCCAAGGAAAGGATCAGCTGCAAAACTTCGGAGTAGGTCGTGTAGTGTCCGTAGAATCCGGCCGAGCGCCAGTTGCGGCCTGTCTGCCAGCTTTCGACGCCCAGTTTTTGCAGGGCGTTATCGCCCGGCAGCAGATCGGCGCGCTTGACCTCGACCCAAAAATAGAAATCCGGGCGATAAAAATCTATCCGGGCCGTTTCATTGTTTTCCATTTCGGAAACCAATTCCTCCGGCCTTGTTATTTTTTTGCCGTTCGCTTTGAGCAGCGTGTCGCCGTTTACCAGCACCGCTTTGGTGAGCGGGCTCTGTGGCGCCAGCCCTTCGATCTGGACGCCGCGCCCGAGCAGGCGTTCGATCGGCATCCAGATGACGTTGATCATGCACGACGCGATCAGCACCGTCACCAGCAGCCGCGCCGCCCGCCCCGTGCGCACGTTTGCCGCCACAAAATAGACGATCAAAAAAAGCAAAGCGCCGCGCAGCTTGTCGAGCGAAATATCCGGCGCGTAGGAAAGTACGGAAGAAATTACGGTCAGCCCGAAGAAAAGCCAGATGGCGAGATCGAGCGGCGTGCGCGGCCACGCCGGGCGTGGTTTTACCGTCAGCCTGATGAACCAGAGAAACATTCCCGTAAGCCAGGCGATCTGCGTGGCGGCGATGGAATGCGGCATCGCGGCGGCCATCAAAAGCAGAAAAATAAAGACCGCGCGCTCCAGCCCGACGACGATCTTACCTTCCGCGGCGATGTCCGCTACCCGGTCCAGTTTGTTAAAAATTGCCTGCATCTTGTCTTCGCTCAATCTTGCCACAAAACGGTTCAGAGTTCGAAGTTTGGAGCTCAAAGTTCCTCAGTTACGCCTTTTAGGCGTGATAACCGCCCCGCCGCTTTGCAGCGGCACCCCTCCTTAAAAAGGAAGGGAGTTAAAATCACGCCTGAAGGCGTAACTCTGAATTTTGAATCTTAAACCCTGAACCCGAAAAAGATTTATCTTGTAAGCAGCCTTGTAATGTGAGAAAACATCATAGATGCACCGGCCCCAGCGCCGGCCTGCTGAAAATAATGAAAACGTTAACAAAGATCGCCTTAATTCTCACCCTTTTCGTGCAGGTGTCGTGCCAGAGCGAAACGGTACAGAGGGTGTACCCGGCATTTTTATTTAGCGGCGCGACGGTGGAAAGGCCGCTGCCGCCGGACACGCCCGAGGCCGTCAAAAAAATGCTGGCCGGCGCCCTTGAGCAAACCAAGCTGACGAAAATTTACGACCCGGCCTATGTCGTGCTGGATTATCCCGGCGGCGACGTGCCCATCGAGCGCGGCGTCTGCACCGACGTGGTCGTCCGCGCCATGCGCAAGAGCGGCGTCGATCTGCAAAAGGAAGTGCACGAAGACATGAAGGCGAATTTTTCGCTCTACCCGACGAAGTGGGGCCTGACCGCCGCAGACTCGAACATCGACCATCGCCGCGTGCCGAACCTGCAAACCTTTTTCACGCGCAAGGGAAAATCCCTGCCCCTCACCTCTAATGCCGACGATTACAAACCGGGCGACATCGTTTCGTGGGACCTGGACGGCAAAGGCATGACGCACATCGGGATCGTCTCGAACCTCTGGTCGGAAAGAAATAAACGTTATCTCATCATCCATAACATCGGCGGCGGCGCGCAGGCCGAAGACCGCCTCTTCGATTGGAAGACCACCGGGCATTTCAGGTATTTTTGATCCGTTCAGAGTTCAGCTTGTCTTGTCAGAACCGGGAGCGGTAGCGACCGGGTGTAAATTAGTAGAAAAAAAGGAACCACGAAAACACACGAAAACAGCACGAAACAGAGTAATTCGTGTTTTTAGTGTGATTCGTGGTTAAATTATTTTGGATTAAAACAAACTAAAGTTTGAACTCTGAACTAAATTTTCCGTTCCCGGAGGCTCGCATGAAAAAATTCACGGTTCTTATCATCCTCGTTCTGCTGTCTTTAACCGTTTCCGCCCAGATGTCCAAAAACGATGCGAAAACCGCCGCCGCCATCCGCAAGGTAATGGAAGACCAGACCGCCGCCTGGAACCGCGGCGACGTCGAAGGCTTTATGCAGGGCTATTGGAGATCCGACGGGTTGGTTTTCGTCTCCGGCACGAATGTGACGCACGGCTGGCAGGCGGCGCTCGACCGCTATCGTGTAAGCTACTCTACCCGGGCGCTGATGGGCACGCTCACTTTTTCCGGCCTGGAGATCACCGTTCTCTCAAAAGACTCCGCCGTGGTGCTGGGAAGCTGGGCCCTGCAGCGCGAGAAAGATAACCCGAACGGAAAATTCACCCTCATCTTTCGCAAATTCAAGGACGGCTGGAAGATCGTCCATGATCATACGAGCTGAGTTCAGAGTTCCGCCTAAACCGGGTCGCTACCGCTCCCGATTCTGACAGAAGGTTTTTCACGCCTAAAGGCGTAACTCTGAACTAGCCACTGACCATTGGCTACTGATTACTGTTTTTTGGTTTCTGTTGCGGGCGGCATGCTTTCCACTCGCGACGACGCTTCGCCGCGCGGCGGCCATCCGTGGCTTTTAGGCAGAGATGGAATACTGAATTACACGCTTAGCACGGTTCTTTTCTTTCCACTATCACCACCCTGCCTGCGAGCAAGAATACCGGCAGAAAAACCCGCAGCGGATGGGCCCGTTTTAATTTCTACGGTCTCCGCGGGCCGGGCGCCCGCGGGTTGCCAATAGCGATTTAGAAGTAAAGCTTTCTTCACCTCACGGGCCGCCAGGCAGGCCCGGCGTGCTCAGGCCAAACCGTGTGGTTAGCCTGCCGCACGCAACAGAGGAAATGATCATAGCTTGGTTTGGGTAGAAGTACGATGACGGTTTTGGGGGAGAAGTGAAGTTAGTGTAATTTGGTGTGTTTTCGCGGTTACAGCTTTTATCAATAAGTGCTTTAAGAAGTAACCACGAAATAACACGAAACGACACGAAAAAAACAAAAAAGAACCCAGTCGCTACCGCTCCCGGTTCTGACCGGATAATCACCCCGTCGCGCTGCGGCAGCGCGCCACCCCTCCTTCGTAAGGAGGGGTGCTTTCGGAACCCGCCCGCTACCGCAGTGGTACTGACAAGAATCCGTCTAAAAAAGGGACTCAAAACTATTTTTGCAACAATTTTTGCGAATTTCTTGACTTTCCCCTTCCGAGTGGGATATACCTTTTAAAGTCTCAATTTTCCGAAATCAATTCCCCGTATGGCCGGAACCGCATTTAAAAAGATCGAGCTTATAGCCAATATCGCTATCATTTTGGTGGCGGCGATACTGGGTTACGTGCTGGTCAGGCAATTTGTTTTTCCGCCCGCTCCGGCGCCCCCCGCTCAAATAAAACAGCCCGAAGCCGGCACCAAGATCTCTCTGCCCGACATCGATTTTTCCCAGAAAGACAAAACCATTATCGTTGCGCTGAAAAAAGGCTGCCATTTTTGCACGGAGAGCGCTCCTTTTTACCAACGATTGGTCCAGGCGGCGGGTGAAAAAGGGGTCCGCCTGATCGCGGCCTTCCCGCACTCGGTGGAAGAAGGCCAGGGCTATCTGAAGGAATTGAATGTTCCCATTACGGAAATGAAACAGGCTGATTTTGCCGCTTTGAGCGTAGGCGGGACACCGACCGTGATCCTGGCCGATAAGAACGGCGAGATAATAAAGGCCTGGCTGGGAAAACTGAGCCCCGAAAAAGAAACCGAAGTTATAAACAGCCTGCAATAGTTTTTTATTTGGACTTTTTTTAAGTCATATCCCGATCCCAAGGAGTAGCATTATGTTGAAGTATTTCGATCTGAAACTTTACCGAAAGTTTTTGGTCCTGGCGGTTCTATTGGTTGGATTATTTGTCGCAGCATCGGCAAATAAAACCAGTGCTTCCCTGGCCATCTGCTGCAGCGCCTGCGACGCTAATTACGATACCTGCGTGGATATCTGTTATAACGGCGATCCCCGGGCGTTGAATAAGTGTTTGAATGACTGCGGTGACGTTTGGAATCATTGTTATAGCGGCCCGCCGTCTTGTAACATAAATTGTTAGAGACCGTTTTTTAGAAAGCCCCGTACTTAGGTTCGGGTTTTTTTAGTCTAACCGCCGTCCGGTACAAAGTAGGGTCGATCGGGCGTTGTCTGTGTATCTTTAAATCGATAAGCGGCGACGGCCGGAACTTTGTCTTTTGGACTTATTTTAAGTCGTAATTTCAAATTCCAAGGAGAAATATTATGAAGTACTTTGATCTGAAACTTTACCGGAAGTTTCTGATTTTGGCTGTTTTGTTGGGCTCTTTGTTCGTTAATTTTTCAGTCAACCGGGCCTCTGCGGTCCCCTGCTGCGGCCCCCTGTGGGAGGCATGCGATAACGCATATCTCAGCTGCCTGGATTATTGTGATTATCACTATCAACAAAATCCCGCGAGACACGCCCAATGCGTCGGCATTTGCGAAGACGAATATTTACAGTGCTATGTTGATGCCGAGCCCTGCAATCACGGCTGTTAGCGATATCGATCTGTGAAAAAGCCTTGTTACGTCCAACAAGGCTTTTTTATTTATTAGCGGCGGCTTTTCCCAAAGCCGCATAAATTCCTAAAAGGAGAAGTACCATGTTCAAATTTGAATCTCTTAAACTGGTCAGAAAATTTCTGGTCCTGGCCGTTTTGTCGGCAGGACTGTTTGTAACAAGCTCGACAAACCAAGCCGGAGCGTACGGGGGCGGCTGTTGCAGCACGCAGTGTGACGAGCCGTGGTACGAATGTATCGCTCTATGCCAGAGCCAATTTCCGCAAAGTCCGCAATGGCAGCAGCAATGCATTCAAAACAATTGTTGGCCGCCGTATTACTTTTGCATGCAGCATTGCGATCCGGGCTGTTAAAAAGCTTCTCCTTAATTGGTGAAAAGCTTTTCCGTCATTACCCATTGAAAGGAGAGAATTATGCTTAAAAATACAAATCTGAAACTTTATCGAAAGTTTCTGATTCTGGCTGTTATGATCGGCGGCCTTTTTATGGTCACTTCGATAAACCGGGTCGGCGCGATCCCGTGCTGCTCTGATTGCGAAGAAGCGTGGGATATTTGCGTCGCAGACTGCTACAATCCAAATCCGTCTAAATGGTCGCAATGTATCCAGGAAGAATGCCAGGGCCCGTATTTTAGTTGCCTGTCCCATTGCGACGGGAGCTGTTAAAGGCCGTTTCTTTCAAGTGAAAAGCTCCGCTTTACCAGGCGGGGCTTTTCTATCAGACTTATCCTTCATATCCCAAAAGGAGAAAATTATGTTTAAATTTCCCAATTTGAAACTTTATCGAAAGTTTCTGATCCTGGCTGTTCTTTTAGGCGGCTTGTTCATTGCCGCTCAAAGCAGTCATATATCCGCAATTCCCTGCTGCAGCGCGTGCGAGGAGTTTTACATAAATTGCGACTATACCTGCTTTGTAACGACCAAAAACGAAGCGCAATACCAGGCCTGCCTGCACGCGGATTGCGACCCCTTTTACAACTCGTGCATGAACAACTGTATTATGAGTTGTTAAACGGACCAGGCGGGGGCAAGTCTACTGCCGAAAGCCTTGTCCGTGACGGACGGGGCTTTTTTCATTTTGGGAACGAAATCTCCGGCGCGGGCGTTAATAAAAAGTTATGAAATTTTTTCTTTACTGCTGCCTGTTTATTATTTCTGTTTTTAGTTTTGCCCCCGCGCAAACCACCGGGACGCAATCTGCCGTCATAAAGATCGAAGCGCAGCCGGCAAAGGGCTTTTCATATTCTTATTACCTGTACCTTCCGGCGTCGATCCGCGACGAAAGATCGCGGAAAAAGACGCATACTTTGCTCGTCCTTCCGAACAACACCGGCAAGCTCAGCGACGACCTCAGCGTGCACGACGTATATGTGCAAAAAGAAATGAACAACTGGCGCCGGGCGGCCAGACCGCATAGGCGCGGCGATGCTGATGCCGGTCTTTCCCCGCTCCGAAACGAATTGGCGCATTTATACTCACGCGCTCGACCGCGATACTTTGCTGACGGGCCAAAAAGAGTACAGTCGGTTCGACCTGCAGCTTGTCGCGATGATCGACCACGCGCGCGCCCGGCTGAAAAAAGAAAAACTCAGATTCGACAAGCGCGTTTTGATACACGGATTTTCCGCTTCGGGAATGTTCGCCAACCGGTTTGTTTTTCTCCATCCCGGCCGCGTCAAAGCCGCCGCGATCGGTTCCCCGGGCGGCTGGCCGATCGCTCCCGCCGGTTCCTACAAGGAAAAAATCCTGCGCTACCCGGTCGGCACCGGCGATCTTAAAACCGTCAGCGGCAAAAAGCTCGATCTGAAAACCCTGCGCAAAGTTCCGCTTTTTGTTTTTATGGGCGATAAGGACGATAACGATTCGGTCCCCTTCGGCGACGGTTACGAAACGGCGGACAAGGACCTGATCTTCGAACTCTTCGGCAAAACTCCGGTCGAGCGCTGGGCGCTCAGCCAGTCTTTCTACAAACAAGCCGGGTTAAATGCGGTCTTTAAGCTTTATCCCGGCATCGGGCATATGACCAACCGCGAGATAAATAACGAGATCTACGATTTTCTGGCCGGGTACGCGAAATAATTTAACAGTGTTTTGTAATTAACGTATTCGTTTAACTCCTTTATTTCCGTAAAATTCGGCTGAATTAGCAATAATCTTTGCGTTTTTCTTGACTTGGCCGGGTGAAGTGGAATATACCTTTAGTAAGCGCGTTTTCCAATAATTTTACTTTTTTACGGACTTATCCTAAGTCAAATCCCAATCAGATAAGGAGAATTTGTGATGTTTCATTTTTCCAGCCTGAAACTTTTCCGAAAGGTTTTGATCCTGAGCGTTATGCTGATCGGCATCTTTGTCCTGACTTCGACCAGAAAGACAGAGGCGTCCATTTGCTGCTCGGTTTGCGACGAAAATTACTGGATCTGCGTTGACGCCTGTTACAGCCCGAACCCGGGTAAATGGAACCAGTGCATCCAAGAGGAGTGCGTGCCTGTGCAGCATCAATGCTTGATGCATTGCAACCCTCTTTGTTGAAGCGGCAGTTATTTTAAAGGCCTCGTCTTTCATGGGCGAGGCCTTTTTGCCCGGTTTTAAACCCGCGTCTTTAAAACCCAGGAGAAAATTATGTTTAAATTTCCCAACTTAAAACTTTACCGAAAGTTTTTGATACTTGCCGTCCTTTTAGGAGGACTTTGCTTTACTCTGACGGCCGGCAGGAAAGCTTCCGCCGAATGCGGGTTTCCGTATCAGCCCTGCTGTGTCGACTGCCAGATCGCCCATACCGCTTGCCAGAACGATTGTTACTATTATTTTCCGCCCGGTGAAAAAAGGAACCAATGCATTATCGATTGTTTGGACTATTGGCACGCGGAATGTTTCACATGCTGCAGTTACAATTGCTGAGTCGAGAATGCTGTGAAGCCTGATCTTTAAAAACTCGATCGGGCTTTTTGGCTTTATTCCTGTTGGGGCAGCCGTGGGAACCATGGCCTCAACCCATATTTGTTGTATTTAACGGTCACAATGACCAACCAACCAAGGAGAAATTATGTTTAAACTTACTAACTTAAAACTTTACCGAAAGTTTTTGATCCTGGCCATCCTGATAGGGAGCTGTCTCGCCTTATCCTCAAACGAGCGGGTTGCCGCGGGCAGTCCCTGTTGCGATGCGTGTTTAGCGGCCTATGATGCATGTGTCTATAACTGCAATAGAGGGGTAATTCCCCCTTTCCAGGTTCCTGCCTGTTTGCAGGCATGTGACAACAACTACACTGCGTGCACTGTGCCCTGCGCGCCTCCGGTTTGTATTTTGTTCTAAAACCGATCGGTCCGGATATTTTTCAGGAAATAGCCGGATCTTTTGAATTCCCAAGGCCTCGATTTAGATCTTAAGTTGGGGCTTTAAAGCAAAAATCATCTCCCACTGATAAAGGAGAAAAGTTATGTTCAAATTTCCCAATTTGAAACTTTATCGAAAGTTTCTGATCCTGGCTGTTCTATTGTGCGGTCTCTGTTTTGCGCTGGCGCCCGGCAAAACAGCGTCGGCCAAATCGAGCAATATGTGGTGTTCACCTCCGATGTGGTCTCCGTGCTGTTGTTCGGTATGCCTCGAACGGGAGAACGAGTGTGTTTATAATAACGGATGCTGGAATTTCCCGCCCGGATATGAGAGAGATGCTTGTCTGTATGACTGTAATCTTGAGCAATATGAATGCCGCCTGCATTGCGACGGCCTCTGTTGATCCGACCCGACATGAATAAAGGAGAATTATGTTCATATCTTCCAACCTGAAGCTTTATCGAAAGTTTCTGATCCTGGCCGTTATGTTAACGAGCCTTTTTGTTTTACCTTCCACCAGCAAGGTCGCGGCTGAAGATCCCTGCTGCGAGAATTGTAATGCGACCGCCGCAAGCTGTGTGGAGTATTGTTGGACCACCCATGAGATCAAAGACTGGATGAGGGCCGGCTGCGCATCGGATTGCGAAGCCGCGCGTGTCGCCTGCAGGCATGCATGTACACCCCAGGGCGCTCCCGAAGTTTGTAACGAATTCTAAGACTCGAAAAAACCGGCCCCTTTCTTTAAAGCTCCGACTCATTTGCGTCGGGGCTTTTATCAAGCGCGAAATGCTTCGCTTTGCATCGCAGCGGAATGAGTTTATATTAAATAAACAGGTGCGAATTTCTGTTTATACATTTAACGGACCAGGGGAGGGAAAATGGAAAATACGAAAGAAGAAGCGATCGCCAGGCTGCGCGATCTTATCAAGGACATCGACTTTGCGATGCTCACTACGATCGACGACGGCGTGTTGCGTTCGCGGCCGATGAGCACGCAGGAGTTTGAGTTTGACGGCGATCTGTGGTTTTTCACCGACCGGAAAACTCATAAGGCCGAAGAGATCGGGCAGGACAACCGGGTCAATGTCAGTTACGCGGCGCCGGCAAAATATATTTTCGTTTCGGTGTCCGGGGCGGCTTCGCTGGTCAAGGATCAGCAAAGAATAGACGAATACTGGCGGCCGAGCCACAAGCTTTGGTTTCCTAAAGGCAAGGACGACCCGGATCTGGTCCTGCTAAAAGTGGAAGTGGAACAAGCGGAATATTGGGATTATTCCTCGGGGATGTTAGTCCACATCTACGGGTTCTTAAAATCGATGGTGACCGGCGCCGAGCCAGACGACAGCGGCGACAGCCGGAAACTGACATTATAAAGATATATCAACGAACGGAGGGACACCACGGGGTTGTTGTCCCTTTATCTCTTTTTAATTGCCGCTAGCGGTTGAACAACAAAAAACCTGGCTTTATCCAAACAAATTCCTGTAAAATTCGGCTGAAGCCGTGCAATATTGATCTACTGTCCCCGCTGGCCACCGCCAGCGGCAATTTGATCATTTATTGACAGCTATAATTTTCCGGAAAAAACTTCTTATGAGGGGATCTATGAAAAGACTCTATTACCTGCTTTTTGTGCTGTGTTTATTTAGCGTCCCGGCTTTCGCGCAAAATTACACCATCCAGCAATACCTGAATATCAAATCAGCCACCAGCCCAACGCTTTCGGCCGACGGGAAGCGCCTGGCGTATCTCACCAATGTCACCGGGACCGCGCAGATTTGGATGATCGATCTGGCGGGCGGCGCGCCGAAACAGATCACCAATTATGAAGACAATGTCGGTTTTGTACGCTGGTCGCCGGCGGGAAACGGCCTGGTTTTCGGCAAGGCTCGCGGCGGCGATGAGAACACGCAGTTTTTCCGGATGGCAAACGACGGCAGCGGGATAAAAGAGCTGACTAACGATCCGAAGGTTCGCCACAATTTCGGCGACTGGGCGGAAGACGGCCGTAAGATCTACTACGCCTCGAACAAACGCGACCGCAATTTTTTCGATGTCTATTCGCTGGAAGTCGACACGGGAAAAGAAGAGCTGCTGTATCAACAGGACGGCAATAACGGTTTTGCCGCCGCGAACGACAGCGGGTCGAAGATCATCATCTCTCGCGACGGCATTGAGTTGAGTCTCGATAATGATCTCTACCTGGTTGACCTGAGAACAAAAAAGGAAACGCTGCTCACGCCGCACACCGGCGCAGCGGAATTTGGCGGCGTGCATTTTACGGCGGACGGGATCATTTACGCCCATAACGACAATCGGGAATTTTACAGCCTGGCGAATATGCGTTTGAAAAACGCGGCGGACAAAAACGATTGGAGCGACGCCAACCGCGTAGTGAAAATTTTGGACGAGACGAGCTGGGACATCAGCAGCATCGAGATGCAAACCTACGCTAGCCATATCGCTTACTCCATCAACCGCGAAGGCTTTTCCGATCTCTACATTCGTAAAACCGAAACTGGCGGCAAGCCGCTGATCACCACGATCGATGCAAAAGCGGAAAAAGTTCAGCTTCCCGCACAGGGCATCGTCGGCGGGCTGACGTTCTCGCACGACGAAACTAAACTGGTATTCACTTTTTCCAGCGCGAAATATAACACCGACATTTGGCTCTACGACTTGAAAACAAAGCAGCTCACTCAGGTGACGAAAAGCGACCGCGCGGGAGTACCGCAGGAATCTTTTGTCGCGCCTAAACTGATCAAGTACAAAACTTTCGACGGACGCGAAATTCCGGCCTGGTACTATGTACCGAAAGGCGCTCTGGTTGTCACTAATAAAAAACCCGGAGCGGCCGAAGGTTTTTCTTTTAACGCCTCAAAAAAAGCCACTGATTTCGGCGGAGGTAAGGTACCCGTCATCGTTAGTGTTCACGGCGGGCCGGAAGGCCAGGAGCGGCCGGGCTTTAGCGGGCTTTATCAATATTATCTTTCGCGCGGGTATGCGATCCTGGCGACGAACGTGCGCGGCTCCACCGGTTACGGGAAAACTTTTACGCACCTGGACGATGTTAAAAATCGCGAAGATTCAGTGAAAGATCTCGCCTACGCCGTTGAGTGGCTGAAAACTTCGGGAGGCGCCGACCCGAAACGCATCGCAGTGATGGGCGGAAGCTACGGCGGGTATATGACGCTGGCCGCGATCACGCTCTATCCCGATCTGTGGGCGGCGGCGGTCGATACCGTCGGCATCGCAAACTGGGAAAGCTTTCTGAAAAACACGAGCGGCTATCGCCGCCGCCAGCGCGAGGTGGAATACGGCAGGCTGGATAAAGACATAGACTTTTTGCGCGCGATCTCGCCGCTGGCCAAAGTCGACCGGATCAAATGCCCGCTCTTTGTCATCCAGGGCAAAAACGACCCGCGCGTGCCCTACACCGAGGCCGAGCAGATCGTCAAAGCCGTGCGCGACAAAGGCGGCATCGTCGAATATAAACTCTACAACGACGAGGGCCACGGCATCGCCAAACTCAAAAACCGGCTCGATCTCTACCCGCTGGTGGCCGACTTTTTGGATAAATATATGAAGTAGGCCTTGCCTATAAATCGGGGTTTGTTAACGGCTGTTTCAATTTCATTTGTAAAGACTTGTGATGAGATCTGCATTTGACCAGCGGGACGCGCTGCTTGACGCGTGGAGGACCAACAACCGCGTCACCGTTTTTCTCTGCGAAAACTTACCCGCCGAGCTATTGGATCTGGCGGTGCCCGGGGCTCCCCGGCGGACCGTCCGGATGATCGCCGGCCACATGCACAATGCGCGGTGCATGTGGATCAAGACGCTGGGAAAGGAACACGGCATCGCGGTGTCCCGATCCGTAAACAGACACAAGGTTGAAATGAAGGAGCTGATCCCGGCGCTTGATCGCAGCAGCCGCGGCATTATCAGTTTGCTGGCCCTCGGCTACGACCGGGGCGGCTGGGTCCCGGCCTCCTCATCCTACATCTGGCGCAACCTTCCACTCGACGTGGGGCACGTCCTGACCTATTTCGTCGCCCACGAAGGCCATCATCGCGGCCAGATCGTCATGCTCGCCCGGCAGTTGGGCTGTCGTTTGCCCGCTGAGATCACCAATGGCCTTTGGCTATGGTCAAAACGCTCCCGGGAAGCGCGGAGCTAGATCTCACCCGCGCCGGACGAATAGTTGTAAATCCGTTCTGTTTGTTCAAATGTTCCAAATCTCGTAAAACACCCATCAATTCATTTTCGGTTTTTTGATAGTATCAAGGTCTCTTGAAAAGGCTTTTACTCCTTTATTGACCTGTCAAGCCAAGTGTTTAATACAAAAAGACCACTTTTTCACCAGGTAGGAATTACAAAGTCAAAGTCAGAAACAAGACGGAAATAATTCGGCCGGCTGCTTAATTTTTGAGCAGCGGGCCGTAATAAAAATAATACGAAAGGAAGAAAACATATGCCGAACGTAATCGAAGAAATTAATGCAGCATTCAGAAACAAACTATTTGCCGAGGCCTCTTTAGAAGAGGGATCTCTGGTACTGGAGTTTCAAGGTGATCCGGAAGATCTAAACGCGCAAGGTCCGACCATCACCGTAGCAAATGTGGATGAGGGAGATGTTTCCTACAACATTCCCAATCCATAAAGACAAGCCTGTACACTCAGGCTTTGCCCCAAAACCCCTTAAACTTGTCCTAAAAGTATTTAAGGTTTAAGGGGTTTAAGGCAGGCTAAATTTTCATTGCCTATTCAATCTTATTAGTGGTAAATTACTCCCTAAAGTTCTATTCAAAACCTCTTACGAAATAAAGGAAAGCAATTTTATGGCAAACAAAGAGTATTTAGTTATTGTAAAAGAATCTGCGGAAGAATTAAAAAAAGAGATCGAGAAACGCCTTGACGAACCCACCTTGACGGGCGGCGCGTGGGAACTCGTGGGCGGGGTAAGCCTCTCTACCATATTAGCCCCAAAGCAGCCCGAAGAACGGCCTGTCCTGCAAAAATTCTTTGCTCAAGCACTCAGACGTAATCGACAATCAATTTCAGTTTAATCACTTTTGAGTCAACCTTAAGGACTTTTAGGGCAAGGTTAATCAATTAAGGACTTTTGGGGCAAAGCCCTACACTCATAAAGAAATTTCTCAACTTATCTGCAAAAAACTATTGACAGCTAAGAGGTTATAATTTATTATTTGCGCATCACTGGAAAGGAGGTGATCAAAAAATTTATGAGTAATTATTTAATCAGTGAGGTGGCTGCGACCTAGAACGCGCAAGTTTGTAGAAAGACTTGCGTGCATAGTTCATACAGGTCAATCCAAACAGTACACCGAAAGGCCGTCCGAGAGAAATCCGGGCGGCTTTTCCACTTTGGATATCTATTATATTATACTAATATACGGTATAGTGGTAATTTGACATGGCGATCAAAAGTTTCAAAAATAAAGAGACCGAAGAAATCAATTATGGCAACGTCTCAAAACAAAATTTGAAGCTTCTTCCCGGTGAATTGCATTTGAAAGCTCGGATCAAACTGGCGCGTCTGGGTGCCGCAGTGAGCTTGTATGATTTAAGAGACCTGCGCGGGAATAGATTAGAGTCCCTTAAAGGAAGTCGTGCCGGACAATATAGCATTCCAATAAACGATCAATATCGTATCTGCTTTCGTTGGGAAGGACAGGACGCGCACGATGTTGAAATCACCGACTATCATTAGCAAGGTCAAAAAGCTATGAGTAATAAAAAACCCGATCATATAACTTCTATACATCCGGGATTGGTTCTGCAGGATGAACTTGAAGAAATCGGAATTAGCCAGACCGCGTTGGCAAAACACATCGGAGTTTTACCGAAGACAGTTAATGAAATTTGCCGCGGCAAACGGGGAATAAGCGCCGAAATGGCGGTTAAACTTTCTCAAGCATTGGGAGCAAGCCCGCAATTTTGGCTTAACCTGCAAAACAATTGGGAATTAAGTTTAGTCAAACAGACAAAGGCCGATCGCATTACTCAGATAGCGGCTTAGTTAAAAGCTATTTCTTACTCACGAACGGATTATCTTTGACCCAAAACCGCCAGGGTTTTTCGACGTCTTCGCCGGCGTAGTCGATGCCGATGCGCGGGCCCGCGGCGATCTCATCATCGGAAAATTTTCTGCCTTCTTCCAGCCATATCCGCTCGCCCAGCAGATCTGCGCCGTTAAAGCCGCGGTCGATGCCCATCGCGATAGTTAATTTTCCCGGGCCGGAAGTGAGATTCTTATCGGGCATTTGCTTACCGCGCCGCGCGCGCATTAGCTCGATCCCGTCGACGGGTGCGAGCGCGCGGATCAGTACGACGTGCGGCTCGTCAATGGTATGCGTCACCACGTTGAGCTGGAAATACATCCCGTAAACAAAAAAGACGTAGGCAAAGCCGCCCGCGCCGTAAGTGACCTCGTTGCGCGCGGTGCGCCGCCCGCCGAAGGAATGCGCAGCGCGGTCAAAGCGCCCAAGGTAGGCTTCGCATTCGACAATCATACCCGAAACGCGCTCGCCCTCGTCCGTGGGCACGACCAGAATTTTTCCTAAAAGCTCGCGGGCGATCTGCAGGGTGTCTTCGCGGAGATAAAATCGGCGAAGTAATTTTTTTGGCATAATTCAAACAGGGATATACAGGATGCACAGGATAAAACAGATGAGATCCTGTCTATCCTGTCCATCCCTGTTTAATTTTCTTTTCCGAAATCTTCGGGGTAAAAAATGAGTTCGATCGGGTTTCCGCCCACGCCCTTGGTGTAAAAAGAAATTGAGCGGTCGCGGTGTTCTTTTATTTCGCGCCCTTCTTTTTCGGCGGCGGCGCGGAGCTCTTCCAGCGTGTCGACCTTGAGGCCGATGTGCGGCGGGTGATGCGAACCGTGGGGCAGCAGCGCGATGCCGAAACCGCGCGGGTCGCGCATCATCGCCCAATCTTCATAAACCGATTCCACGCTAAATCCCATCCGCTTGTACTCTTCCACATCGCGCGCGAGATCGTCCGTCCTCACCGCCAGATGGTCCACCATTCCCGAAAAACGCAAATCAGACATTGCCGCTACCTCCGGTTAAATTTTACCTCGCAATACGGAAAGACCAAAACCATTCTAATATAGATATTTTCAACTCTTTGCGCCCTTGCGTGAAATATTCTCACGCAGAGGCGCAAAGAGCGCAAAGAAAACCGTCCGCCAAATTGGGACATGGGCAACTCCAAAACTTGACATCGCCCGCATTCTGGCTTTCACTTTACTTTATGAAGATCGCATCGCTTTTGCCGTCGACGACTGAGATCGTCTGCGCCCTCGGGTTGGAAGACTCGCTTGTCGGCATCACGCACGAATGCGATTTTCCCGCGTCCATTATGGGCAAGCCTCATTTGACCGCCAGCCGCATCTCGCACGAGACGATGACCAGCAAAGAGATCGACCACGCCGTGCGCTCGCAGCTTGACGGGCACGGATCGATCTACGACCTGAACGAAAAACTTTTGGCTGAACTCGACCCCGACCTGATCCTGACGCAGGAGCTTTGCGAAGTCTGCGCGGTCAGCTATAAAACGGTGCAAAAAGCGGCGCGGGTGTACGCGGCGGACGCCGCGGTAGTTTCGCTCGAACCGCACACGCTCGAAGACATTTTCGCCAATATAGTGACGGTAGGCGAGCTGACCGCCACCATAGACAAAGCCGAAGAGCTGGTTGAAAGTTTGCGGCGGCGGGTCGAAGCGGTCCACGCCAAAACCCAAGATCTTTCGCGCCCCAAGGTCTTTATGCTCGAGTGGCTCGAGCCGCCGTTTGCGCCGGGCCACTGGGTGCCGCAGCAGGTCGAGGCGGCCGGCGGAGAGTGCCTGCTGGGCACGGCCGGCGAAAGGTCCGTCGCCATAGACTACCGGCAAATTTTCGAGGCCCGGCCCGATTGTATCGTGCTCGTTCCCTGCGGCTATTACACCGCTGACACATTGCGGCAACTCGGAAGCACCATTTTCCCGTCTAACTGGAGTGAGATCCCGGCGGTTTTAAATGATAATATCTGGGCCCTGGACGCGACCTCGTATTTCAGCCGCCCCGCGCCGCGCGTGGTCGACGGCATCGAAATTCTGGCGAAAATTTTTCACGCCGGAATTTTCGGCGAGCCTTCGGAGAAGGAAGCCGTCCGGGTGCCGCGCGAAACGCTTAAGTTTGAAGCATCCATGGAAAAAACAGGGGCAAAGGTCCCCGCATAAATGAATTTCCGACAGATAATAACCGTCATTTTCTGCATTTTATTTTCGGGCAATATTTTCACGTTCGCCCAAAACGAAGTTTTGGCTACCGCGGGCGAGCGATCGTTTCATTCTTACGATCTGCCGCCGGGTGCCCGCCGGGCGTATGAAAACCGGAGCGCACTGGCAGCGCAAACCCGCGTCGAAGAATTGGAAAACACCGCCGGCGAAATATTGATGCAGGAAGAAGCCAAGCTGCGGAAAATTTCCGTGGACAAACTGCTGGAGCTGGAAGTGACCCGCCGCGTGCCGGATCCGGCCGAAGACCAGATCAAAGCCGTGTATGAAGCCAACCGCGCCCAGCTGGGAAATTCAACTCTGGCGGAGGTCCGCCCGCGGATCGTTAATTTTCTGCGCTTCGAGCCGGAGCAAAAAATGCTCGGAACTTTTCTTGCGGCTCTGAAAAAGAAATACAAGATCGCTGCCGGCGTCGACGTAAATGCGCCGACTCTAAAACCCGCCGACGTGATCGCAGTCGTCGGCACCCGGAAAATCCTCGCCGACTGGTTCAATGAAAAGGTTAAACCCGAGGTTTATTTTAAGGACCTGCAAAGTTACCGGGAGATCGTCTCAGGCCTGGAAGATGCGATCTACGGCAGCCTGGTACTGGCGGAAGCGCGAAGCACCGGCATCGAACCGGAAGAGCTGATCGCCCGCGAGGTCACGAACAAGATGCAGGGGCAGACAGAAGCCGAGCGCAGCCGTTTGGAATCACTGCTGCGCGGCCGCCTCTGGAAAAAATACGACGCGAAAATTTTGCTGCCCGAGCCCGAACCCCCGGTGCAGAAAATCAGCGTCGACGACGATCCCGCGCTGGGCAACCCGAAAGCGCCGGTAACGATCGTGATGTTTTCTGATTTTCAATGCTCGGCCTGCTCCGCCGCGCACCCGGTAGTAAAAGAGGTAATGCAGCAATACGGCGATCGAGTGCGCCTGGTGCTGCGCGATTTTCCGCTCGGCGCGATCCACGTCAATGCCTGGAAAGCCGCCGAAGCGGCCGGCGCGGCAAATGCCCAGAGCAAATTTTTTGAGTATATCGAGATACTTTATAAGAACCAGAAAGCGCTCGATAACGCGTCCTTAAAGGCTTACGCCTCGCAGTTGGGTTTGAACCGCGTGAAATTCGACGCCGAGCTCGACAAAGGCATCTATGCGGCGGAGATCAGTAAAGATGTTGACGACGGCGAGTTTTACGGCCTTCGCAGCACGCCGACCCTCTTTATCAACGGTATGCGCGTCAGCGTCAATACAGCAGAGGCGATGAAAAAATTGATCGATAAGGCCCTGGCACAAAAATCTTCCTTAAATCCGTAAGTTATGAGAAAATCTCTATCCATGCGCGGTATTATTTTTATATTGTCTTTTGCGGTCTTCGGCCTGACCGCCTGCGATACCACTACGGTCATGCCGAATAAAAACGCCGGTAACGGCAATATAGCCATCAACAAGACCAAGACCCCCGCCGCCGTTCCCGTCTATGGTTACGAGGTGGTCAACACCTACCCGCACGATCCCAAAGCTTTTACCCAGGGGCTGGTCTTTCACGACGGCCGGCTTTATGAAAGCACCGGGGAATTCGGACACTCTACGCTGAGAAGGGTCGATCTTAAAACCGGAAAGGTGGAACAGTCGGTCGAGCTGGAACGGGAAATTTTTGGCGAGGGGCTGGCCATCTTCGGCGACAAGATATACCAGATAAGCTGGAAGAACGGCATCGCTTTTGTTTATGACCTGAAAACTCTCAAGCTGCTGAAGGAATTTGAATACCCGGGCGACGGCTGGGGGCTGACGCACGATAATACGCACCTGATAATGAGCGACGGCACTCACGTGCTGCGTTTTCTAAATCCCGAGACATTCAAAACTGAAAAAACCCTCACCGTTTTTCGCGAGGACGGGTCGCCGATGATGAACCTCAATGAACTCGAATACATCAACGGCGAGATCTGGGCGAACATCTGGCATTCGGAATCTCCCGACATCCTGGGTAAACCGAACCGCATCGCGCGCATCAATCCGGAAAGCGGGAAAATCGTGGGCTGGGTCGATCTGAATAATATTTCGCCCGAGGATATAAAACGGAATTCGGAAAATACTCTCAACGGTATTGCCTACGACGCCGCGGCTGGCCGCATCTTCGTCACCGGAAAGAATTGGAAAAAACTTTTTGAGATCAAGCTTATCCCGCCGGTGCAGTAAATTCAGACATTATAAAAAATCACCCAAGCTGATCACCCAAGGTAAGGAAGGGATGCTTGCACCCGCTCTTTATGACATCAAAGCAGCGGGCGCAAGCAACCCTTCCGGACCTGAGAGGTGATTGTGTTGCTTTTTCAAAAGTAATATAAACCTTATCTAAACTTATTCCTCTCCCTCTGCCGCATCGGTTTTTAATTTCAGTTCCGGCATTTCCTGCGCAAAAACTTCCGGCGAGGTCGAATCGATAATAGCGCGCAAAGGCCGCGCTCCGACATTCGCCTTGAATTTGCCGTTCATGTCATAGAGCCGTTTATATTGCAGCATATTGCGCGTTATTCCCTGCACATAACCCTTGGTTTCCTTGAAGGGGATCGCCTCCACCCATTCGTCGATGTCGAGCGGAAGCGTTGCGCGCCACGTCACCACGCGCCCCGGCCCCGCGTTATAGGCCGCCCCCATGTATTCGATGCGCCCGTATTTATCTAGCTGTTCGCGCATGTAGGCGGTGCCGAGCTCGATATTCAGCGCGGGCTGAAAAAGCGTCTCGGCGGAAATTTCCGTGACGGACGCATTGTATTTTCGCGCCATCGAACGGGCCGTGGGAATCACCAGCTGCATCAGGCCGTAGGCATTGGCGCGGGATTTCGCGCGCGGGTCGAAGACCGATTCCTGCCGGATCAGCCCCGCCACCTGGTAAGGATCGAGGCGGCGGTTGTTTGCCCAGGTCTTAATATCTTCCCAATTCAAAAGCGGGTAAAAAACATCCCATTCTTCCGGCGTCATTTCCTCGGGCTCCATCTGCGCATAATCGGGATAGGTTTTCGCCAGCGCCAGAAATGCGGATACATTATCGTCTTTTTGCCGGTAAAGCCTGGCCGTGGCTATATTAACGCGCGGGCTGCCGGGCGCGGTTTTTGCCGCCTCGCCGAGTTCCTCGAGCGCCCAGTCAAACAGCCCGACGACGCCCAGCTGATCGGCGCGCTGGACGCGCTCGTCTTCCTTTGCCGTGGCCGTTTCCGGCGCGACCGTGACGGTTTTCAGGTTTGCCGCCGCCCGCATTACCATGGAATCTTTTGGAAAATTATTCGCGCGGCACCCGCCCGCGCTCCTGAGCGCTTTTAATCTCTGGTCCGCCAGGTAGCCGTACCAGTTTGCGTCGTACCGGGCGGTCATCGCTTCGTAGAGCACGCAGGCCTCGCCCGGTTTTCCCGCGCGTTCCCAGTCCCGCGCCGACCAGTAACCCGCGCGCCCGCGATAGGTCGTGTCCTTGTTGGCGTAACGCGCCAGGTGTTCGGTCAGCATTTGCGCGGACACGGCAAAATTCTTCTGGTCGTGCTGGAGCCACGCCAGCTCAAACTGCGCCTGCGCCACTTCCATGGCGTTCGGGTAGGAATTCACCGCGGTGTTAAAGAAATAAGCTTCATCCGTCTTGTTGCCGGCATCGCGGGCGGCCATTCCCAGCGCGATAAAAGTCTTCGGCGTCCATGAACTATTGGTGAAATTTTTTCTTAACTCTTCGGCCGTCTGCCTGGCTGACGCCCAGTTTTTTGCCGCGGCATAAGCGCGGGCGAGATTGTAGTAACTTTCCGCTTTTTGCTCCCCGGCCGAAAACGGGACCATGGCAAAAGCGGCTGCGGCTTCGTCGCCCTTTTTCGCCAGCGCCAGCGAACTTCCCCGGCGAAAATGAAATTGCGGCGAAGAAAGAGCTGGAAAAGCCAGCAAAGCTTCGTTATAGCTGCGCGCGGCCTCCGAATAATTTTTTACCTGGTAAAGCCGGTCCGCTTTTGCCGCCGCTTCCTCCGCGGTTTGCGCCGTCAGCGGAGACTGGAGCGCGGTCAACTTCGCTTCCGCCGCCCGCGCTTCCTCCGAACCCGCCCCGTAAAAATATGCGCGCCGGTAAAAACTGACGGCCTGCGCGGGGTTTGACTGCGCTTCAAACGACCTTGCCGTCAGCAGCAGGGCCGCGCCGTCCTTATTCTCGTTCAGATCGTCCAAAATAGCCGGGACGATCTGCGCCTGCCCGCCCTGGAGCGCGGCATCCGCCCAGCCGAGTTTTGCTTCGCGCGCGTGCAGCGAATTCGGAAAATCCCGCACTACTTGCTCGTAAACTTTTTGCGCGTCGGCAAATCGCCCGCCCTCTGCCAGCGCCCGGCCGCGCATCCAAAGCGCGTAATCTGCCACCGTCGTTTTCTGCCGGAAAATATTCGTATCGAGCAGCGCGGCCGCGCCGACAAAATCATTAGCGCTCAGCCTTATCCGCGCGCGCACCAGCCGCGCCAGCGCCGCCGTGCGGGTGTTCGGGTACGCGTTTTCGATCTGCACGACCATCGATTCCGGCGGCAGATAGCCTTTTTTGGTGGCTTGCCGCAGCGCTTGCAGCGCCTGCTCTTCCGTTTGATACGGCGGCGGCGAGCAGCTCACATACAGCGGGACCGTAAATAAAATAAATGAAAGCGAGAATGAATATAAAAACGATCGCATTAACATTAAAATGATCTTTCCTTTGCTAACCCTTTTGAACTTAAACTTTTCTACTTTCTCATTCTTTGCGTCCTCTGCGCCTTTGCGTGAAATTGCCTCACGCAAAGGCGCAAAGGACGCAAGAGTAAATATGATGCCGCGGCGCCAAAAGACGTGGTCTTATTGTGCCAAAATCCGGCGGCTAAGGTAAAATAACGTCTGCCGTATTTTAATTTCAAGGAAAATTCAATGATCAGACCGCAATTAAAAGAATTTATGAAACGGATGGAGCCCGGCTCCGTCGCCATCATCCCGGCCGCGCATGAAGTGACGCGCTCCTACGATTCGCACTACCGCTTTCGCCAGGATTCGGATTTTCTTTACCTGACGGGCTTTCCGGAACCGGAGGCGATCGCTGTGATCGCGCCTTCTGATGAGAAGAACCCTTTTACGCTGTTCGTCCGCCCGCGCGACCCGTTGATGGAAACCTGGAACGGGAAACGTTTCGGCGTGGAAGGCGCGGTGAAAAACTTCGGCGCGTCAAAAGCCTTCCCGGTGGAAAGCTTTGCCCGGGAACTGCCCAAACTAATCGGCGGTTATGAAAAGCTCTACTACCGCTTCGGGCGCTATGAAGATTTCGACCTGCAGGTGCTGGAGTATTTTTCACGCCAGCAGTTTGCGCGACAGACGGGCGCCTACCCGCCGGCGACGATCATCGATCCTTCGGTGATCACGCACGAGATGCGCCTGATCAAAAACGACGAAGAGATCGCGCTGATGCAAAAGGCCGCCGACATTTCCGCCGCCGCGCACGTCAAGGCGATGAAGACGGCCAAACCGGGCATGGGCGAATTCGAGATCGAAGCGCTGCTCGAAGCCTACTTCCGGCAGAAAGGCGGCGTCGGCCCGGCTTACACCTCGATCGTCGGCGCGGGCGCAAACGCCTGCATCCTGCATTACATCGAAAACAACGGCCGGCTTAAGGAAGGCGATCTGCTGCTGATCGACGCCGGAGCTGAAGTAGAGGGTTACGCGGCGGACATCACGCGCACCTTTCCCGTGGGCGGCAGATACTCGCCCGCGCAGCGCGACATTTACGACGTCGTGCTGGAAACTCAGAAAGCTTGCTGCGAGATCACAAAGGTCGGCTCGTCCAACGTCAAACGCCAGGAGCTCGCCATCGAAATGCTGACCGAAGGTATGGTGCGCATCGGGCTGCTCAAAGGCAAACCGAAAGACCTGATAAAAAAGAAAGCCTATAAGAAATATTACATGCATGGCCTGGGCCACTATCTCGGCCTGGACGTGCATGATGCCGGGCGCTATTTTTCGGACACGCGCGTGAAAAAGTCGCGCCCCTTTGAAGCGGGCATGGTGCTGACCGTGGAACCGGGCATCTACGTTCCGCCCGACGACAGATCCGCCCCGCCCAAATACCGCGGCATCGGCGTCCGCGTTGAGGACGACGTCCTGATCACAAAAGACGGCAACGTCAACCTGACCTCCAAGGTGCCGAAAGAGCGGGAAGAGATCGAGGAGCTGATGAATAAAGGCAAGGCAAAAGCTGCCAAAGGATAATTTATGACTCAATCACATCCCGCACGACAAATGTCAGACGCCGTTGTGAATGGCACCAAATATCATTTGATCGCTTTTTACTTCCCGGACGATCGCACGGGAACTCCGTGGGATACATTTTACAATTACACCGAGTTTGGCAATTTTTTTGTGTGCCCCTTGAAAATAACTCTTACCGCCAAAGGTATCACCGGTGTGTTTCATACCGCGGAAGCTGCTTTTCAATCTACTAAATGGTGGCAATACGATACGATCCGCAAACAATTTGAAAATGCGCCGAACGGCCCCGCCGCTTTAGGTGTAAAAAAGCGAGCGTTGCAGGCAAGAAAGCAGTTTCCGGCTGATGATGATCCGACCACGGGTTATGCCGGCCTGGGGCAGCTCGGTTCGATGAAGGCTATTTTGAAACTGAAATACAGCGATGCGGCGTTCAAACAGATCTTATTGGACACCGGCGACGCTTATCTCCTCGAACATAACCTCCAACCGGGTCGTGACCATTTTTGGAGCGACAATAATGATGGAACCGGCGGAAATCATCTTGGTAAAATGTTGATGGATATTCGCGGGGATAAAACAGTAGTGGGTGGTTCGGGCCCGCCACTTGCCGAAGGAACCTATCACGTGGGTGACTTTACCACACAAGTAAAACCTGCACCCTAAAAAACAAGATGAAATTCGACCAACTCTTACAAAATTTGCCTGCGCTTTTTTGCGCATTGCTGGTGGCGATACTTTTTATCCAATCGGGGCTCGATAAAGTTTTCAATTGGAAAGGCAATCTCGACTGGCTCACCGGGCATTTTTCCAAAACGTTTTTGCGCGGGATGGTCCTGCCGATGCTCGCCATTATCACCGTGATGGAACTCGCAACCGGCTTCCTCGCCGCCGCGGGAATAGCCTATTTTCTCGCCACCGGTTCGCTCGTGCTGATCTTTTATGCCTCTATAATTGGCGCTGCTTCCGTCACCGCGCTCTTCTTCGGCCAGCGCGTCGCCGAAGACTACCCCGGCGCCGCCGTGCTGGTTCCCTATTTTATCCTGCTGATAATTTTGATGTGGCTGACTAATTCGTTTCCTAAGACCTTCTGAAAAATGGATAATAAGAATATTTAGTGCGATAGCTTATCCCGATGTCAAAAATAATGGATAAAATTCGATTGGAGGTTTCAACTAATCTTGATTTAGCAGAACGGTCGCGCTTAGGTCAATTTATGACCCCCTCTCCAATTGCTGATTTCATGGCCTCCTTGTTTATTCCGAAGAATTTACGCATTTGGCGGCTGCTTGATCCGGGAGCCGGAGTAGGCTCTCTATCAAGTGCTTTTTTAGAACAATCTCTAAAAAAAGAATATTTTACAAACCAACTAGAAATAACTGCCTACGAAATAGATGATTTCTTGCGTGAACGTCTAGAAGAAATATTTAGTTGTTATAAGACTCTACACAATGTAAGTTTTGAAATTAAACACGAAGATTTTATTGTTGAAGCAGTAAAAGTAATTAAGTCAAACCGCAAAAATTTATACACTCACGCAATATTAAACCCACCGTACAAAAAAATTTCCAGTACTTCCGATCACCGCGTCTTACTTCGTCAAGTCGGCATTGAAACTGTTAATCTTTATACTGCTTTCGTAGCATTAGCACTTAAGCTATTGGAAAAAGGTGGTCAACTTGTAGCCATTATACCTAGAAGTTTTTGCAATGGGCCTTATTATGAGCCGTTTCGCAATCTAATTCTCAGGCAAGCCGCTATTCATCATATTCATCTCTTTCATTCAAGAGACAAGGCATTTAAGGAAGATAGTGTGTTACAAGAAAACATCATAATTTTGCTCGAACGCGGTGGAAATCAAGGCGATGTTACCATATCAACTTCAACTGATAGTAGTTTTTCGGATTACGAGTCAAATTCGTTTAATTTTGATCAAATTATATATCCCGAAGATAAACAACTCTTTTTTCATATTCCCACTTCCAATGAACCAAATTTTCTTGAGCAGTCTTTGACATATAATTACTCGCTATCAGATTTATCTGTGGAGGTTTCTACGGGACCTGTGGTAGATTTTAGAGTAAGAAACCATATACACAATATGCCAAAACTGGGTACGGTTCCTTTATTTTATCCGGGACATTTTGTCGATAATTTAATTGAATGGCCCAAAATGAATTGGAAGAGGTCAAATGCTATTGACTTTAATTCCGCGACGGAAAAATGGCTATACCCATGGGGCTTTTATACTGTGGTGAGACGCTTTTCTTCTAAAGAAGAAAAAAGACGGATAAACGCAAGCGTTGTTAATCCGACTTTTTTTCAAGATTATGAGGCTTTTGGGTTTGAAAACCGATTAAATGTCTTTCATATTGGGAAAAAAGGATTATCTGAAGACGTAGCTTACGGACTGGCAGCCTTTCTTAATTCAACAGTGGTTGATCAGTATTTTCGTCGCTTTAATGGACACACCCAGGTAAATGCTACAGATTTAAGAAAATTGAAATATCCGAATATATCAACACTAAACGCTCTCGGTAAATGGGCGCGAAAATATCAAAGACATACTCAAGAAATGCTTGATAATGAGCTTAAAATTTTAAGTGAATGAAATGCACAAAAACGTTAAAGATGCATTGAAAATATTAGAAATTCTCGGATTTCCTCGCGCTCAACAAAACGAAAGGTCTGCCTTATGTTTGTTGGCCATCTTAAATCTGACTCCTAGAAAAACTTGGAATCAAGCTGAAAATCCTCTCATCGGCATTACTCCTATAATGGACTGGGCAAGAAAACATTATCAAAAGAACTATGCGCCTAACTCTCGTGAAACCATTCGAAGACATTCGATGCACCAATTTGTCGAGATCGGAATAGCTTTATATAACCCTGACAATCCCGCTCGACCTGTAAATAGTCCAAAGGCAGTTTATCAAGTCGATCCCTTCACTCTTAAGCTTCTCCGTACATTTAAGACTGAAGCGTGGACCAAACAATTAAAGATCTATTTCTCTAAACGAAGAAAACTGTCGGAACTTTATGCTCGAGAGCGAAATCTTATTAAAATCCCCATTAAGATCGCAGAAAATCAAAACATTTCATTGAGCCCAGGGAGTCATAGCCAACTTATTAAAGCAATTATTGAAGAGTTTGCTCCGAGATTTGTTCCAGGGGGAATTCTAATTTACGCCGGTGACACAGGTGATAAATGGGGTTATTTTGATGAGAAGGCCTTATCTGATCTTGGTGTTACTATAGACTCGCATGGAAAAATGCCTGATGTTGTTATTTTTTATCCTGATAAAAATTGGCTAATTTTAGCCGAATCTGTGACTTCCCATGGGCCTGTAGACAGCAAACGACATCAGGAGTTAATTAATTTGTTTGCAAATTGTTCAGCCGGTCTAGTATTTGTTACAGCATTTCCTAATCGCTTGCTTATGGCACGTTACCTAAAATCGATAGCTTGGGAAACAGAAGTATGGACAGCAGACGCACCTTCACATCTAATACATTTTAATGGAATTCGTTTTTTGGGTCCATACTCTAAACTCTAAGGCTTTTTCGTTAATATCATTTTTCTATCTCGTCAATTTAGTTATCGAGATCACAAGACGATAATCGTTCCGCCTTATTTTTCTATTCGATCTCGGATAGGGCGTGAGCGATTCGAGTTGAACGCGGTAGGCGTCGGCCTGGCCGGCCTTTTCGGGGGTGTTGGTGTTAAGCTCGAAGACCTTGGTTTCGCCGCCGCGGACTATGACCTGGATCTTTACCTTGGCATTGCCGGCCCAGATGCAATTTACGTCGGACGGGCAGCGCGAATCTTCCATTACGGAAATAAATTTCACTCTCACCTTGCCGTTGGCCATGGATTTCTGCTGGCCGACGCGAAGCTGCATTTGAGTTTGCGCCTGGGCGAAAGAAACTTGTATCAGTCCCAATATTAAAGCCAAAAATAAAAACGATATAAATTTTTTCATTACGATCACCTCTCGCCGAAAACACTCTCCGGCTACTTGTTAGAACGTTTTTAACGTGTTCAAGTTGCAAGCTAAAAGAGGACCCGCCCCGAGTCCTCTTTTTCTAAAGATATGCAAAAAACAGCTTTAAGCGATTAGCTATCAGCTTTTAGCTTTTCAATTATTGCATTGGCAAATTCGGCGGTTTTGGCGGTGCCCCCGAGGTCGCGGGTGCGCACTTTGCCTTCGGCATAGACCTCGAGCATCGCTTTTTCCACGCGGTCGGCCGCGTCCGCCTCGCCGATGTGGCGCAGCATCAAAATGGCCGACATCAGCAGCGCGGTCGGGTTTGCCACTCCCTGGCCGGCGATGTCCGGCGCGGAGCCGTGCACAGCCTCGAAAACCGCGCCCGCTTCGCCGATGTTCGCGCCCGGCGCCAAACCCAGCCCGCCGATCAGCCCGGCGCACAGATCGGAAACGATGTCGCCGTAGAGATTTTCCAGCACCAGCACGTCAAACTGCGACGGGTTCATCACCAGCTGCATGCAGCAATTATCGATGATCTTGTCGTCGGCGATGATCTCCGGATAGTCCTTCGCCACGTTGTAAAAGCACTCGAGAAAAAGCCCATCCGAAAGCTTCATGATGTTTGCCTTGTGCACGGCGGTCACTTTTTTTCGCCCGCGCGCCCTGGCAAATTCGAAACCGTACCGCGCTATACGCGTCGAGGCTTTTTCGGTGATGATCTTTATGCTTTCCACCACGCCCGGCACCACGACGTGCTCAAGACCGGCGTAGAGATCCTCAGTATTTTCGCGCATGATCACCAGGTCGAGATCGCCGAAGCGGCAGGGAACGTTCGGCAGGGCCTTGATAGGGCGCACGTTGGCATAGAGATCGAGCGCCTTGCGCAAACCTACATTGACCGAGGTGAAGCCCTTGCCCACGGGGGTCATCAGCGGCCCTTTGAGCGCGACCTTGTTGCGCTTGATCGATTCGAAGACCGAATCCGGTATGGTCACGCCGTATTTTTCCAGCGCCTGCGCGCCCATCAAATGCGTTTCCCATTCGAACTCCACGCCGGATGCTTCGATAATCCGAACGGTCTCAGCGACGATCTCCGGGCCGATGCCGTCGCCGGGAATCAGTGTGATAGTATGTTTCATAAGTTAAAATTTCCGTGCTTCTTTAAATTTACAACGTACTCAGGCTTTAGACAATAAGTGTTTTCCAACAAGCAAGAATTTTCAGACGTTTTAATAATCGGCGGCGGCGTGATCGGCTTAAGCCTCGCGCGCGAATTGAAAAAACGCGGGGCGGGTAAAGTCACGCTGCTGGAACGCGGGCAGTTGGGACAGGAAGCGAGTTTTGCCGCCGCGGGGATGCTCTCGCCGCAGATCGACGCGGAAACGCGGGACTTGTTTTTCGAATTTTGTTACGAGAGCCAGGGGCTTTACGAAGATTTCGTCGGGGAATTAAGAGCTGAAACCGGTATCGATGCCCAGCTCGAAACCAGCGGGACGCTGTCTGTTTCTTTTAACGAAGCGGATTCGGCGCGGCTAAATAAGACGTACGAATGGCAAGCGGCAGCCGGCCTGGCCGTGGAAAGGCTCGGCCGGGATGCCATTCTCAGCCTCGAACCCTTTCTCTCGCCGGACATCCGCGAAGGTCTGTTTTTCCCGCGCGACGCCCAGGTGGAAAACCGCCTGCTCGTTCGTGCCCTGGCAGGGTCTGTAAGACACGCAGGTGTTAGGGTCGTTGAAAATACACGGGTCGAAAGCGTTTTGACCGAAAATGGTAAAATAAGCGGTGCGGCGGGCGGCGGCGGAAAATTCTTCGCACCCGTAGTGGTGCTTGCAACAGGAGCGTGGTCGTCCTTCATCAAAGAAAGCGAGAGTGACAAGCCGCTGCTGGAAGTCGCGCCGGTCCGCGGCCAGATGATAAGCTTTCATCCGGCGGAAAAACTATTTACGCGGGTGATCGTTTCCGCGGACGGGTACCTGGTGCCGCGCATGGACGGCCGTGTCCTGGCCGGCGCAACAGTGGAAAACGCCGGTTTTGAAAAGAAAGTGACTGAAAAGGGCTTGGAATTCCTGCTGAAAAACGCCTTTGCGCTTTCACCGAAGCTAAAAGAGCTTGAAATTTACGAGAAATGGGCGGGTTTGCGCCCCTGCGCCATAGATAATTTGCCGATATTAGGCAAACATAAGCAAATAGAAGGGTTACTGATCGCCACCGCGCATTTCCGCAACGGTATTTTGCTGGCTCCGTTGACGGCGCGGGTAATGGCGGACCATATCCTGAAAGGTGAAAATTCGAGGTATTTAGAGATCTTCAGTCAAAGCCGGTTCATCAACGCGGCAGCGGCCTGAAGGGGGTCTGAATTGTAATTACATTGTAGCTATGAAGAAGTTGGTTTTAATATTTTTTCTATTGATTTTGGCGGTAAATTCACCTGCCCAATCCGGCCGCGCACGCCAGCCTTCACCGGAGTATGCCCCCGTCTCGACAACGGCGGAACTGCCCAGCGTGGAAAAACTTTTCAACGAAACTACCGATTTCGCCAGGAAAAAATTTCAGGAGCTGGAAAAAAGCCGCACCCCCTACAGACAGGACGTCTATGAACAGGTGCTGCGTGAGCAAAAGCAATTGGCCGCCCGCTACGTCACGGAGGTTTCCGCCCGGCAAGAGCTTTCGGCCGAAGACAATTATTTTCTCGGGCTGCTGCAGAATCTTTCCACCAATTTCGACGGCGCTATCCTGTCATTCAAAAAATTCCTGGCTTCCGAAAAACCCGAAGCGGAAAAAGCCCAGCGGGCGCGTTTTCTGCTAGTCGCCGCCCATGTAATGAAAAATAATCTGCCCGAAGCGGAAAGCTTCCTGGCGGAATACCTGAAAAACACGCCGATAAAGACCAAGGACAAAAGCGAGCTGGAGAATATGCTGGCCCGGGCGCATTTCGATAAAAAAGACTTTGAACGCGCGGCGTTCCACGCCGAGGAAGCCTACCGCGCCATCAAAGTTTATTTCGAGGAACCAACCACCCGCCCGGCCGAAATATACAAGGTCTATCAAATGGCGACGCTGCTGTTTTCCGTCCAAAAAGAAAGCGGCAACGTCAAACAAGCCCTTTCGACGCTGGAAGATCTACAAAAGCTGGGCGCTTTTCACGATTCGTCCGACGTCTATTTTAGCGCCACGGACAAGATGATCACGCTGATGATCGACACCGGGCGCAAAACCGAAGCCCTGGCGCTTTTTGAAAAAACCACGGATTCGGTGGGTAAACTCTTTCGCAATGGGGCCGTTTTGTCGGAGGTAAAACGCCTCTTAAGGAAACGCGAAGGGCAATACCGGGTAATGCGGGAAAAAGCCCCTGAACTCACGATCGACACCTGGCTTTCGGGCACCGGCCTTAAGCTATCCGATCTGCAGGGCAAAGTAGTGCTGCTCGATTTTTGGGCGACGTGGTGCGGGCCATGCATCAGCGCTTTCCCCACGCTTTCCCGCTGGCAGCAGGATTATAGCGGGCAGGGCCTTCAAATTATCGGCCTAACGCGTTATTACGGTATGGCTTACGGGCTGCCCGCGGACGAGGCGGGGGAGATCAGGTTTCTGCGAAATTTCATAAAGACCCAGCGTTTGCCCTATGAGATCGCGGTGGCAAAAAACACCGACAACCATATATTTTACGGCGCGAACACCCTGCCGACGGCCGTGCTGATCGACCGCAAAGGCGTAGTCCGCTATATTACCGCCGGAACAAACAGCACCCGCGACGACGAAACCGAAAAAATGATCGAAAAGCTTTTAGCCGAGAAATGACCCGGCAAAGTTACCTGATCTCCTTACACCCGAAACCGCCTCTTAAGAATTTTCACATTTTGCGCTACTATCTATAGCGAAACATCCTTTTAGCTTGGCAGTACAATTTCATTAAACGTATTTATTACTTCAAGTGCGGGGATCCGGCAGCCGCGGGCGAATACAGGTTGTGTATCCCCCTGATAAATCGGATAATTAGTGTTTCCCATAAAACAAACACTCACTGTTAGGCTACAGGGGGATCTTTGCGGCAGAAGAAATTATCGATGTCTGACGACAAACAAAACCACAGACCTTTGATCATCGCGCACCGCGGTTCGTCGGCGGTCGCGCCGGAAAACACCCTCGCGGCTTTCAAGCAGGCGATCCGGGACGGCGCCGACGGGATAGAATTCGATGTGCGGCTGGCGAGCGACGGGGTTCCCGTCGTCATTCACGATGCCACGCTCCAACGCACCGCCGGCCTCAGCGGGCGCGTCCGCCGGTATTCGTCGCATGAGTTAAACAGAGTGGACGTCGGCTCCTGGTTCAATCAAAAACACCCGAGTAAAGCGCGCAAGGAATATTCCGCCGAAACCGTTCCCGCCCTGTCCGGCCTGCTGGATCTGATGCGCGACAATAAGGGTTTGATCTACCTGGAAATGAAATGTTCGAAACATACCTGCGAGGCGCTGGTAAAGGCCGTCGCGGACATGATCGGAAGCTCCGACCTGCTGCCGCGGATAATCGTCAAGAGTTTTTACCTGGACGCGCTGGTGAAGTTTCGCGAGGTACTTCCTGAAGCGCGCATCGCGGTGCTTTTCGCTCCGCGGATCACGCACCTGCTCAAACCGCGAAACCGGCTGGTGACCAGGGCGCTCGAACTCCAGGCCAACGAGATCTCGCTTCACTATTCGCTGGCCACGCCGAACGCCATCCGCGAAGCCGCGGATTACGGATTTCCCGTCACCATCTGGACCGCCGACAATCCGGCCTGGGTCAAACGCGCCGAAAACCTGGGCGTCCACGCCATCGTCACCAATAATCCCGCGCGTCTGCTGGCGCGCAAACGTGAACTCCGGGTAAAAGCGGCTTATAAATAATTTTCGAATTGTTTAGAGTTGCGCGTGATCACGGCTGAAGGCTAACTTCGGAACATCTCCTTGCGGTAACACCGAATTAAACTTAAACTTCATCTTACGGAATTTATACGTTTTTATCGGAGCAAATTAAGTGCGTTTTCATGAAAATATCTTATCGCTGGTCGGCAACACGCCGCTGGTCAGGATCAATCAATTAGCAAAACAAAACGGTATCAAGGCGCAAATTTTCGCCAAGATGGAAAGCCTCAATCCGGGTTATTCGGTGAAGGACCGCATCGGCATTTCGATGATCGAACACGCCGAACGCGAAGGGCAGTTAAAACCCGGCGGCACCATCATCGAAGCCACTTCCGGCAACACCGGCATCGGTTTGGCGCTGGTGGCGGCGGTTCGCGGTTACAAATGCATCTTTGTCATGACCGACAAAGTTTCGATGGAAAAAAACCGCTACCTGAAATCGCTCGGCGCGGATGTCATCATTTGCCCGGCGGCGGCAAAACACGGCACGCCCGATCATTATGTCGAAGCAGCAAAACGCGTCGCCTCGGAAACGCCAAATTCATTTTACCCCGACCAATACAATCACCCGGCAAACCCCCTGGCGCATTACCTGACGACAGGGCCGGAGATCTGGGACGACACTGAGGGCAAGATCACGCATTTCGTTTCCGGCGTCGGAACCGGCGGAACAATCTCCGGCACAGGCCGATTTTTGAAGGAAAAAAATCCCCGCATCAAGATCATCGGCGCCGACCCGTACGGCTCGATCTTTAAAACTTATAAGGAATCCGGCCTGGTCCCGGAAGGCACGCCCTATCTGGTCGAGGGCATCGGGCAAAGCCTGCCCGTCGGCAATGCCGATATGAAAATTATCGACGAGATCATCAATATCACCGACCGCGAGTCTTTCGAATACGCGCGCCAGCTTTCCCGCGTGGAAGGAATTTTCTGCGGCGGCTCAACGGGCACGAATTTCGCCGGCGCGTTAAAAGTAGCTAAAGATCTGGACGAGAACGCGGTGGTGGTTTTCATCGTTTGCGACACGGGCGAGCATTACCTGACAAAATTTCATTCGGACGAATGGATGAAGGAAAAACTGCTGCTCGAACCGCAGCGAGTGACGGCGCGGTTGATCGTGGAAACAAAAGATGCCGATTCACTTAAGGAGCTTGTCTTTATCTCGCCCGGCGATACCGTCAACGAAGCGCTCAAACGCATGGACGAAAACGGCGTCACGCAGCTTCCCGTGCTGGAGGATGGAAAATCGGTCGGCTCTCTGCGCGAAAGCCACGTGCTGGCAAGGCTCCTGAAGAATCGCGATCTGGCCGAATCCACGGTGAGTGAAGTGATGGAAAAGAGCTTCCCGGTGGTCGACGTGGATACCAGCCTGGAAAAGATCATTCCGAAACTGCAGAATGCTCCCGCCGTGCTGGTGGAAGATTTCAAACGCATTACCGGCATCATTACCCGCTCCGATGTGCTTGATTTTCCGACGTCGAGGTAATGGTTTTTTAAGTTGGAAAATGGTGGGCTTTGCCCATCGATGTGCGGAAAAGCTTCGCTTTTCCGTCAGATCACTTTCACTTAAAAGCGGCTGCGCCGCCGATCTCTAAATAAAAACAGTGGCATAGCCGCAGTAAATAAAAGGCATTTTCGGAAAAGCAGAGCTTTTCCGCACATCGAACGGCGGAGCCGTAAATTAGTGTGCTAAAGCCGCCTGAAGGCGGTACTCAAAACTACCGCTCTCCCCGCTCCTGTTCGACCTGGGTTTCCAGATCCACCACCAGCCGGCGCGAACCGGGCTGGTCGAAGGTTTCGATCCAGCGCAGGGATTCGTCCAGCACGCGGTGCTGGTACTGTTTCCACTCGGGCTTGCCCGCGACGCAGCCGAATTCGCCATTGTAATAAGCGACGCGGGGGGGGCGCACCATTTCCGCGACGGCGCGGTCGACGGTCACCATAATGTTCGGGATGCCGGCGAGTTCGACCGCGCGCGCGACCAGGCCGCAGGATTGGTGACACAAACGCGAAGCCGGAATGATCAGCGCCGCCTGCACATCGTAGCGCGCGACGCGCGACACAAATTCGGGGATCATTTCCCGGGCCATTTTGGCCGCGTTCGGAATATAGCCGCAAAAACTGAACCAGATCGGGTTTAACTGTCCGATCACGCCGTTGGCCTCGTATTCAAGCAAGCGCTGGATGGGAACCTGGGCATTCAGGTCCTGCTGTACCGCCGCCGGGTCGTAGCCGCGCGCGGCAAATTTCAGGTCGGCCGCTTCGACTTCGATAGGTATCTCGCGAAAGGTCAGGTCGCCGTCCTCCGCCGACGTAACGAAGGGCGCGGTGCCGTCGATATAGGCGCCCGCCGAAGAGATCAGCGCCAGGTTCAGCATCGGCAAAGACCGCTTGAGCGGTATGAACGGCGCGTTTTCGTTCCTGATAAACGGGTAATCCTTTAAATCCTCATTCTTAGGCCATTTAGAGTAATGCCACGACCATTCGTCGGCGCGTTCAAGTATTTCCATCGAAACTCCCTTTGCAGTTTGAGCGATCATAATCGTTTGCTTGCGGTAAACGGTTCCTTAATTTTCAACACATTCCGCCCGACTTGCAAGCCCTGAAAACCTAATCCTTTGTCGTAAAGCCCTCAAATCCCCGTAAATTGTTAGATTATTTTGTGTTTCCAGTCAAAAATCCTTGCCAGGATCACCTTAAATATTGCATAACTTTAAAAGCTTTTGCGGTTGTTTAACGCTGCCGCGCCTGCCTTTACCGTCAAAATCCCCGTATCAAATCTTTTTGGAGACATTTTGAACCAGACCTTCACGCAAACGAACACATATACCCTCAAATTCGGGCTGCCGATCATGATCTCGCTCGGGGTCTTTGCCTTGTGGTTTTACGGCGACATTTTTATCCATCTTCTCTCAGGCATACTTTCGCCTGCCGAAGAAAATTACTCGCCCTTCTTTTGGCAGGAATTTTTCCTGTTGTTTCTTTCCGGCACGCTGGTCGGATTGATGATAGAAAAGCTCAGCTTCAAACGCACTTTTATTTACCTGAGTATTTTTTGGTTCCTGTGGTTCATCACCTGCATGGTGACCGCACGCTTTAGCGGCGACCTGCTTTTCGTTCCAGTGTTTCTGACCACGCTGACGGTTTTTGTTGCCATCAAGCTCAGCCGCTTGTGGCAGACTGATATGACGCTGCACGAAAAGCTCGGACAGCTTTCCCTGAAAACTCTTTCGTTCGAAGCCAAGTCGGCGATCCTCAGGACCGATAGCTGCGTGCAATCTTTTAAAAACGGTCCTGCCGATCTCAGAGATAATAATTTTCCGCCTGGACAACCAGGGCCATCTGACCCCGGTGAGCAGGGCGCGCGAGGCAAACACGGCGTCGGCATCGGCGCGGAACGCTTCGTGGCGCGAAGGCATCAGGCTTTGCGAACAGGCCTTAAACTCCAAGGATATGGTGGTCGAGCAAAAGGAAGTTTCGGGCGATTCCACCAGGATCGCTCTGCCGCTGGTCCACAACGGAACCGCGGCCGGAACTTTATTCGTCAAGAGCGAAGAGCATTTTGAATTTAAGGTACCTAGCGCTGCTCGAAGCTCTCAGCGAACAGCTTGCCTGTAATTTTCAGCGCGAGCTGACGCGCGACAAGGATTTCAGCTGGAAGTGGTGGAAATCGTTTTCGCTGGAAGCGGCGCTGAATCGCCTGGAGCTGTGCGACCTGACCACTGGTTTTGTCAGCGAACAAAGCATCGGCCTGCTGGCGCTTTCAAAAGCAAACGACGCGCACGCCATCGCCCACCTCGACGGCACGCTGCTTTTTCTCAACCCGCATATGAAAAAGCTTGCGAACCTGCGCAGTGACGAAGCCTTCGGGCTGGACATCTTCGGGCTGCTCGATCGTTTTCAAACAGAAATGCTCGGCGAACCTAAGCTTATTGTCCGTAAGGTTTTACAGTCCGAAGAAGGCTTTGAAAAAGAGCTCAGTTTCCCGGAAAAAAATCTTACCCTGGTCTTTAAATTATCACTTGTCAAAGCGCCGGTTGACGGCGGCTCGATCCATGAGACTTATGTTCCCACCAAACCGCTTTGCTTCCTGATGACGCTGCGCGATATTTCGTCGCAAAAAGAGCTGGAAAAACTCCGCAGCGATATGGTTTCGCTGATGTCCCACGAGCTGCGCACGCCGATCACCAGCATCAAGGGCTTTGCCGAGTTGCTGCAGGACGATGAAAACATACCCCTGGAGTCACGCGAATTTCTTTCAATCATCGCCAGCGAATCGCAGCGGCTTTCCAAGATGCTCACGACATTTCTTTCGGTGGCAAAGCTCGCAGCAATCGGACAAGCGCGAGGTCGTCAAAACTCCGGTCAAGCTGGATATGATCGTTCACGAAGTGGTGGGCGAGATGCAGGAGAACGCGAAAAAGAAACGCATCCGGCTGGTGGAAACCGCCAACCCGTTCATCCCGCCGATCGTGGTCGACCGGAGCCTGATCACGCGCGCCGTCAGCCACCTGGTCGATAACGCCATCAAATACAGCCCGGAAAAAACTTCCGTTTCCGTTTCTACTCTGCTCGAACGCGAGCACCTGCGCGTGGTGGTGGAAGACCGCGGCTACGGCATTGCGGCGGACGAGCTCGATAGGATCTGGCAGAATTTTTACCGCAGCGAACGCAACGGCAAACAGAGAAGAATCTACGGGTTTGGGACTTCCCCTCGTGAAAGAGATCGTGGAACAGCACGGCGGCCAGGTCGAAGTGGAATCCGAGGTCGGGCACGGCTCGAAATTCAGTTTTTTGCTGCCGAGATTGTAGTTCAGAGTTACGCGTTTACGCGTGATCACGCCTGAAGGCGTAACTCTAAACTTTTTCGCTATCGCAAACGGTTCTTCCCCAACAACTGCTTCGCCGCCTGCCACATAAAGCGCGGATTTAAAACCAAATATCTATACCAGAGGCGGCGCGGTTCCTGTATCAATCTATACAGCCATTCCAGCCCGATGTTTTGCAGCCACTGCGGAGACTCTTTTACATTGCCCGCGTAAAAATCAAACGATGCCCCGACGCCGAGCATCACCGCCGGAATTTTTCCGCGGTGCGCCGCCATCCAGTTTTCCTGTTTCGGGCAGCCCAGGCCCATAAACAAAATTTGCGCGCCTGAGTTTCTAATTTCCTCCGTAACGCCCGCGTCTTCTTCAGCACTCAGCGGGCGAAACGGCGGCGAGTATGCGTAAACAACCTGCAGAATGGGGAGCTCTTTTCTCGCGCGTTCTTTGATCGCGTCGATCACCGCTTGAGTTCCGCCGTAAAAACCGACTTTTAAATTATTTTTCGCGGAATATTCACAGAGCAATGTCATCAGATCGTTTGCCCGCACGCGCCCGACGTCTTTCCGGCCCTGCCGCCGCTGCATCCACACCAGCGGCATCCCGTCCGTCACGACCATATCGGCGGCGTTGACCCGCGCGGCAAATTCCGCGTCGTCGTAAGCTTCCATCGTCATGTGCACGGTAGAAAAACACACGTAGCGGCTTTCTCTTGCGCGCGCCATTTCCGCGATGCGCCGGATGGCGGAATCGATATCGATGATGGTGGTGTCGAGGCTGACGACGCGAACGCGTTCTTTTTTTTCTATATCACTCATCGTTCTTCGTTCTGAGCCCCGCCTTCAGGCGGCTTTCGTTAGTGCCTGCGTTAGCAGGTGCGTTTCGAACGCTTCAGCGTTCGTGCGGACGAGCCGTCCGCGCTCCCAGTCGAAGCCGCCTAAAGGCGGGACTCAAAACACAGCTTTATAAATGCCTTCCAATTTTTCTATATAATCCTCGATCGCAAATCTTTCCTTGACGGTGGCAACGGCATTTTCCTGGACAGGTCTCCACGCGGCCTTATTTTCCAAAAGGTCTTTTAATTTCGAAACAAGCTGCGCGGTGTTTTGCGGCTCGATCATATAGCCATTTATGCCTTCGTCTATCACCGACGCTACCGAAGAAACATCGGCCACAACTACCACGCACCCGACCGCCATCGCTTCGAGCATCGCCATCGGCAAACCCTCGCCATAGCGCGAAGGCAGCACGAAAATGTCAGCCTCGGCCAGCCGCCGCCATTTTTCCTGGCCGGCGATAATGCCGCCGTAATGAAATCTGTCGCCCAGCGCGTCGCGCATTTCGGCGAGAAAAAATTCGCGCTGCGGCCCCTCGCCGTAAGCATTGAACTGAAAATCGTAACCCTCGTTCTTTAAAATTCGGCAGGCTTCGATCGTTTCGTGCAAGCCTTTCGATTCATGAAACCGTCCGAAGAAGATCAGAACCGGTTCCGCGTTGTCGCGCGCGGCGGCGGTCAGATAGGCGGACACATCGGCGAAGGGTATCGCGTTCGGCAAAACCCGCACGTCTAAATTTCCCCAGCGCTTCAAGATCGCTTTCTTTTCGTACTCGCTATAGACGACCACAACACTCGCGCGGCGCAGCATTTTTTCCGCCGTGCGCTCGAGCCTTGCATTTGTGAACGGATTCATCAAAAATTTTCCGCCGTGTATCGACAGCACAAGGGGCCGCCCGGCGCGTTTCGCCGCTAAGGTCAAGGCGGCGTCTCGCCAGATGGAAAGATCGGTCAGCGCGGTGTTGATATGAACCGCGTCAGGTTTTTCTTTTAAGATGCGCGCGAAAAATCTGATAGGTAAAGCAGCCTGTTTCACCAGCCAGACCGCGCCCGCTTTTTCGCCGTCTTTTCGCCCGGCGGTAAAATGCCGGTAAGCGAACCGGCTATGTCCGATTATCTGGCGCACAATGGTCGAAATGCCGCTTACATTCCGGCTTTCGTCAAGGCTGGGCGCGGTTATCAGTATCTTCATCGGTTTAGCTTTTCCGGCGTAAATGTTAAGGTATTTTGCGATACGGCAAATAAAAACAATAACGTAAAAACATTTATTTTGTCAGTTTAGTGGTAACCAGGCACGTTTTATTTTGCAAATTTTATCTTCTTTGCGTTCTTTGCGCCTCTGCGTGAAATTATCTCACTGGGAGGCGCAGAGGGCGCGAAGTAAAATCGCCGATTACAAAAGCACAATTTTGTATACTATTCTAACGCCGGTATGAAAGCCGAATTGTCTCAGCAAAGGAAGATCGATCTTGTCAGGGCGGAAAACCGCGTGCCGCGCTGGGTGCTGCCGGCGGTGCGCGCGGGGATCTTTGCGGTCGATGCCGTGCTGGCCGCCGCTTGTTTCGCGGCCGCATTTTTACTGCGCGGCGAAGGTACGCTTTTCGTTCCCGGAAGCTGGAATATCAGTCAGGAATTTGCTCCCTATTTCGCGGTAATGTGTATTGCCGTTCCGATCCGCCTGGCGATGCTGCTTTACCAGCAGGTCTACCGGCTGAGCGGAGCTTTTAGCTACACCGAGGAAGCCGTCAAAATTTTCAAGGCCGTTTCGGTCGGCTCACTGTTGATCGTGGCGGCGGCTTTCCTGTTTCGCGGCGGTTTTCTCTACCGCGAATTTTCATACTCGCGCGGCATTTTTATTCTGGATTTTGCGCTGGCGCTTTTTGCTTTCACGGCCTTTCATCTCGCGCTGCGCTACCTGCAAACGCTGGTCCGGCGCCGCGACATCAACTTGATCCCGACGCTGGTGGTGGGCCAGGGCGAGGAAGCCGACGCCTGTGTCCGCGAACTGGGGGAAAGGCCCGACCTCGGTTACCGCGTGGTGGGTATTATCCAAAACGAAGGCGCGCCGGGCAGCTTGTCCGAAATCCCGGTGGTCGGCGAGCTCTCCGACCTGCCGGCGGTGATAGACAAGCTGGCGATACAGGAAGTGGTCATTACCGACAGCCAAATTCCGCGCGAAAAACTTTTCGAGGCGATGATGAAGCTCGGGCGCAAGCAGCGCGTGGAGTTTCGCCTGGCGCCGAACCTCTTTAACTTTCTGCCGCACAAAACCAGCATTGAACAGATCGGCGTGCTGCCGATGGTCACGCTTTTTTGCGAACCGCTTTCCGACGCGGAGCGGATCATCAAGCGCGTTTCAGACATCGTCATCGCGGCGCTGGTTGCGCTGGTAACTTCGCCCGTCTGGCTGGCGATCGCGCTGCTGGTAAAGCTCGGCTCGCGCGGCCCCGTTCTTTTCCGGCAGGAGCGCGTCGGGATGGACGGGCGCATTTTTCTCTGCTACAAATTTCGCACGATGTATGCCGGCGCCGACGAAAAGATCCACCGCGAGGCCTACGAAAAAAATATCGCCGGCGGGACGGAAGCAAATGCCGGAAGCGACGACAAGCCGGTTTTCGGCAAAGTGAGAAACGATTCGCGTGTGACCCGGATCGGTAAATTTCTGCGCCGCTCAAGCCTGGACGAGCTGCCGCAACTGCTGAATGTGCTGATCGGCGATATGAGCGTGGTGGGCCCGCGCCCGCCGATACCTTACGAGGTCGAAGCTTACGAGCTCTGGCATCGCCGCCGCCTCGATATGAAACCTGGCATTACGGGATTGTGGCAGGTTTCGGGCCGCAACCGCCTGAGCTTTGACGAGATGGTCCGGATAGACATTTACTACATCGAAAACTGGTCTCTCTGGCTCGATCTGAAGATCATCTTCCTGACGTTGCCCGCCGTTTTGCGCGGCGACGGCGCGCGTTAGCTTTCATATGAACGTTCAAAAACACAACAGTTCTGCCTGGGACCAGGAAGCAAACGGGGGCGGCCCATGGAGCATTCCAGTCAGCCCGGAAAGGATCGAACAGGCGCGCCGCGGTGAACTGGGAATAAGACTATCTCCTAATAAACAGGTGCCGCGCGATTGGTTTCCTCCGAGTCTGAAGGGTTTGGACATTCTTTGCCTGGCGTCGGGCGGCGGGCAGCAGGCGCCGATCCTGGCGGCGGCCGGAGCGAATGTAACATCTTTCGATAATTCGGCGGAACAGCTCAAGCGGGATAGGCTGGTCGCCGAAAGAGAGAATCTGAATATCAAGTTGGAACAAGGCGACGCGGCCGATCTGTCGCGGTTCTCAGATGCAAGTTTCGATCTCATTTATCATACCGTTTCAAATCTCTTTTTCCCTGACCTGGCGCCCGTTTGGCAAGAGTGCTTTCGCGTCCTTCGCCCCGGAGCAGCGATGCTGGCCGGGTTTGCAAATCCCGTCCTTTTTTTGTTTGACAAAAAAGGGAACCAGGAAAAAGGAATTTTAGAGGTCAAATATTCGCTCCCTTATTCCGACACCGGATCTTTAAGCAGTGAGGAACTGCGGGAAGTTATCGATAAAAACGAGCCCCTGGAGTTTGGGCACACGCTCGAACAGCAGATTGGCGGACAAATAAAGGCGGGATTTTCGATCACCGGATTTTACGAAGATCACTGGTCCGATGAAGCTATCGAGCTGAATAAATATATGCCCGTTTTTATCGCAACTAGGGGCCTCAAACCATAGCGCAAAATGTCGAACATCGCCGAAACTCTGGGACAGGCAAGTGAAATTCTCCGGGCGAGCGAGATCACGGAACCGCGTCGCGAAGCCGCTCTCTTGCTCGCTCTTGCACTCGAGAAAGACCAGACCTTTCTGATCGCTCACCCGGAATACGAACCCACGGAAACGGAAGAAAATATTTTCCGCGAGTACGTGCGGCGACGCGCGGCCCGCGAGCCTTTCCAGCACATCGCCGGGCGGCAGGAATTTTACGGGCTGGGTTTTATCGTCACGACCGACGTTTTGGTACCGCGCCCGGAAACCGAGCTGCTGGTTGAAAATGCCCTCACGCTTTTTTGCGCCGATCAGAACACTTTCTTTTGCGAGGTCGGAACAGGTTCGGGCTGCATCGCGGTGGCGCTGCTTCACGAGATGAAAAACGCGCGCGCGATAGGCCTCGATATTTCCGAAAAAGCGCTGGACGTCGCCGAGAAAAACGCGTTGAAAAATAATGTCGCCGACAGGTTGGAGTTGGGTGTTTCCGATGTGTTTTCCGCTTTAAACGCGGGCGATGAATTCGACCTTATCATTTCCAACCCGCCTTATGTCCCGCTTGCAGATTTTGAAACCCTGCAAGCCGAGGTTCGCGATTTTGACCCAGCCGTCGCGCTGACGGATGGCAAAAACGGCCTCTCGATCATCGAGAAACTCATCAATGAGTCGCCGGGATATCTAAAGCCGGGCGGCTATTTGCTGATCGAGATCGGCTTTAATCAATCTTTTGCCGTACGTGAAATGGTCGATCTAAATGTCTGGCGGGCACTCGATATTCTGCCCGACCTGCAAGGTATCCCGCGGATGGTGAAGCTGCAATTAAGGTAGCGCCGCCGTCAGTTCAGAGTTACGCCTTTAGGCGTGAACGGCTCAAAAGCTCTCACGCGTAAACGCGTAACTCTGAACTCCGTCCGCGCTCCAATTATTTGCTTGCTTTTTCCTATGCCCGTGATAACATCAGCTTTTACCCTGTATAAGTAATTCTTAATGCCGGCAATTTTATGGACAAGTTTTTAATTCGCGGCGGCAAACCGCTGCACGGAAAAATTTCCATCATCGGGGCGAAAAATTCCGCTCTGCCCTGCCTGGCGGCGGCGCTGCTGACGCCGGAAACGGTCATGCTCCATAACGTGCCCTACGTCCGCGATCTGATCACGCAGCGGCGGCTGCTGGAAGATCTGGGCGCGACCGTGCTGACGCCGGAAATACGCACGCACAAGATCACGGCGCGCAACATCGAAATTTTCGAAGCGCCCTACGAACTGGTCAAAACCATGCGCGCTAGTGTGCTGGCGCTGGGCCCGCTGCTGGCGCGTTTCGGCCAGGCGCGGGTTTCGCTGCCCGGCGGCTGTGCCATCGGCACGCGGCCGATCGACCTGCACTTGAAAGCGTTCGAAAAATTAGGCGCGGTGGTCGCGCTCGAAAAAGGCGACGTGGTGGCGCGCGCGCCCGGCGGGCGGCTGACGGGCGCGGACGTGCAGTTTGAAAAGATCACCGTGACCGGGACGGAAAATGTGATGATGGCGGCGGCGCTGGCCCGGGGAAAAACCACTATTCACAATGCCGCGCTCGAGCCCGAGATCGTTGATCTGGCCGATCTGCTCAACAAAATGGGCGCGCGGGTCCGCGGCGCGGGCACTGCCACGATCGAGATCGACGGCGTAGAACAACTCGGTGGCGCGCAGCACACCATCATTCCCGACCGCATCGAAACCGGCACGTTCATCGTGGCCGCCGCCATCACCGGCGGCAAGCTCGAGATCGCCGATTGCGAGCCGCGCCACCTGTCCGCGGTGATCAAAAAACTGCGCGAGACCGGCGTCGAGATCGAGGAACTGAATCCCAGCACTCTTTCGGTCAAATGCTGCGAACAGGGCCTGCAAGGCAAAGATGTCACCACCGAACCGCACCCGCAATTTCCCACCGATATGCAGGCGCAATATATGGCGCTGATGACCCAGGCCGAAGGCGCTTCCGTCATAACCGAAACGATCTTCGAAAACCGTTTTATGCACGCCTCTGAAATGACCCGGCTGGGCGCGAACATTCAGATCGCGGGCAACATCGCCACCGTCCGCGGCAAAACACCGCTGGCCGGGGCCAAGGTTCAGGCTTCCGACCTGCGCGCTTCGGCCTCGCTGGTTTTGGCGGCGCTGGCGGCCACCGGCGAAACCCTCATCGAGCGCGTCTATCACATCGACCGCGGCTACGAGCATATCGTCAGGCGCCTTAGCTCGCTCGGCGCCGACATGGAACGCATCAAGGAAAGCATCGATCACGGCGAACGCGAGGATGAACCCGAAGCGGCGCAGATCTCGGCTTGATGTTTTGAGTCCCGCCTTTAGGCGGCTGCGCATCTGCTTACGCAGACGCTACTGACAAAATCCCCCGAAATATGTTTTAATATTTTATCCTTATGAGTCAGGAAGATTGCATATTCTGCAGAATTATTGCGGGCGATATCCCGTCGAAAAAAGTCTTTGAAGACGAGGTCTGCGTGGCTTTTCACGACCTCCAGCCGCAGGCGCCGGTGCATGTTCTGGTCGTTCCGCGCCGGCATTTCGCCTCGCTGGCCGCCGCTGAAACGGATCACAAAGAAACATTGGGCCATCTTTTGCTGGCTTGCGGTGAGATCGCGCGCGGGCAAAACCTGGCGGACGACGGCTACCGGGTGGTTATCAATACAGGAGTTATGGGCGGCCAGACCGTGCACCACCTGCACTTGCATTTGCTGGGCGGCCGCCAGTTCTTTTTCCCGCCGGGATGATCCGGGTGTTATGCGAAATTATTTTTTGATCGTGCTTTTGATTTCGGTACCGGCATTTCTGTCGGCGTGCGGAAGTGCGGCTGACGGTAATGCTAATGCAAACGTACAGGGCAATACCAACAGTTCGCCGGTCCCGCAGTATGCCGACGCCCAGACGGCGTTTGAGGAAGGCTCGAAGTTTTTCGAATCCGGCCGTGAGAGTATGGCCATCGAAGCGCTCAAGCAGGCCGTCGCGTTTGATCCTGATCTGGCCGATGCGCATTTTAAACTCGGAATGGCTTATTCGATATTGGAAAAGGAAAAAGACGCCGAGCAGTCTTTCGAATCCGCCGTCGACGCCTACAAAAAAAGACTAAAAAACGATCCCGACGATGCCCAGGCGCATTTTAACCTCGGGCGTTCCTATAACAAGCTCAACAAAGACGAGGAAGCGGAAGATGCGATCCGCCGCGCGGTAAAATTAAAACCCGACGACAGCGGCTATAACACCGAGATGGGCGCGATCCTGATCAAGCTGGCGAAATATCCCGAAGCCATTACCTTTCTGAAAAAAGCGCTCGAACTGGACGGCGAAAATCCCCGCGCCGAGGAGCTCCTGGAAAAAGCCGAAGACGGCCGCCGGCGCGTTGAACAGGGCATCCCGGCAGGGACCAATAGCAATCGTTCAAATGCCAGGCCGGGGAATACGAATGCGAACGGCGCTTTTAACGCCAACAAGCCTTCGAATACCGGGGCGCCTCCTGCTAATAAAAATCCGGACGTCAAGCCCACTATTAAAGTAATGGAACCGGCGAAACCCGCCGCCAAACCACCCCGTCCGGAGTTTTGAATGTTTAGTGTTGAATTTTGAGTTTAGTTAAGTATGCCCAACTCAAAACTCAAAATTCAACACTCAAAACTCTTCTAATGAACCATTTCATAGCGGCCCGCCGACGTGATCAGTTCAGCCACGATCGACTGGAATGAAGAAACTTCTTTTCTCTCCGTCACCGAATGCTGGCGCAGGCTTTCCCAATCTTCCGGCGGAATTTGTTTGAAGGCCTGCACGATAAAAGGATCAAACTGCGTTCCGGCGCAGCGTTCCAATTCTTCCAAAGCTTTTTCGTAAGTGGTGCCGCGGCGATAAACGCGGTCGCTGATCATCGCGTCAAACGCGTCGACCACCTGGAAAATTCTCGCGTTCAGATCTATCTCATCGCCGCGCAAACCGTGCGGGTAACCGGTGCCGTTCCATTGCTCGTGATGCTGTTCGACCAGGCGCGCCGCGCCTTCCAGAAAAGGAATGTTGCGCAGAATTTTTTGCCCGTGCAGCGGGTGCAGCTTCATCTTTACCCATTCTTCTTCGTTGAGCTTGGCGGGTTTTCTCAGGATCGCGTCCGGCACGCCGATCTTGCCGATGTCGTGCAGCAAAGCGCCGAGTTCCAGATCGCGCAAATTTTCCGTGCTCAGGCCGAGTTCGTGCCCCAGGCGCAGGCTGAACGTGACCACGCGCTCCGAATGACCGTGCGTTTCAAAGTCGCGCGTTTCCAGCGCCTGCACCAGCGCCTTCAGCGCCATGCGGTACGACGCTTCGACTTCCTGCAGCGCCTTGTCGAGCTCGACCGTGCGGTCCGACACCAACTCTTCCAGGTGGACCTGGTAATGGTCTTTTAAAGATTTCAATTCGTACTGCTCGACCGCGCGCTTAACGGCGGATTCCACCTGCGCCAGATCGAAAGGCTGCGGGAAATAATCGAAAGCGCCGGCGCGAAATATCCTCAGCGTCTCTTCCGAATCGATGTGTTTCCCGGTCAGGATCGCGACGGTTTTCGGCGCGGCGGAATTTATGTAGGAAACCAGATCGAAACCGTCTTCGGCGGCCAACTCGATATCGCAGATAACCAGGGAAAATTCCTGCGCGCCGATCTTTGCCAGCGCGGATTTTAGCGTCGCCGCCCGCTCGCAGTCGTATTCCCGCTGCAAAAGCCCGAGCAGTTCACCGCCCGCGGCAGGGTCGTCATTGACCACTAAAAGCTTGATAGGTATTGGGTTGGCTCCGAACATAGAGGAAACCGTGTGTCTGCCGGGATAACCTTTTTACTTGCTTAAATTAAGCAAAACAATAAGTTATCCGATCGCACCGGGCAAAAGCAACGTGAAGAAAAAGCGTGGTTTTTGAAATATAAAACAAGCGCCAGCTGCGCCAGTTAAAATTAGCCTAACATAGTTAAAACGTGTTTTTCAAGGGTTTTTTAAGAATCTCATATTATGAAAGGCCGGTGTTAGTAGCCCGACCGTAAGGGAGGGCTCATTTAAAGATTGGAGATAAGCCCTTGCTAACGCGCGGGCTACTGACACTACTCTTACCGGATAACTGAGATATTTGACCTCGGCCGCAAACCCTACTATTATTTGAAATCCACGCCGGAGTGGCGAAATTGGTATACGCACTAGACTCAAAATCTAGCGAGCTTAACGCTCATGTCGGTTCGAGTCCGACCTCCGGCACCATCCTTAGTCTCTTTCAGATCAAGAATAATTTTTAGTTTTTATCCGAAGGTGATTCTGCCTTGACAGCAGGCGGCGCGGCAAACACAAAGTGTGCGGATTTTAAAAAATATGCCTTGATATTCCTGTCCTGGCGCATGTATTTCAAGTGGACAGTGCCGCTGCCGTTGATAGGCGTGGTGAATTGCGGGTTGCTAAAAGGCGTGTAACCGTAAAACAGGGCAATATTCCCCTGCATAGTAAAGGGCAGATCCCAAACGTCGAATTGCACTGTGTGCGCGGGAATGTTAAAGCTCATGTTCGTGCTGTTCGGATTGCCGATATTTCCGTAGTTGATATTAACGGAACCGGTCGTGGAGTTGATGGCGATATTGCCTTTTGATTGCGCCACCGTGTAGTTCAGGGTAAAGGCCGGCACGGTCATGCCGGTACGGCGCACTTCCATTATTTCCGTGAACTGGAACTCACCCAAAGTCACCGTCGAATAAAAACTATCGGTGCCGTACATGGTCCACCGGTGGTCGGTTTCCCAGCGGTCAACGGTAGTGAACCGGCCGATGTAATAGTCAAAAGACCCGCTGGTTATAGTCCTCTGCGCATACACCGGCATGGCCAGGCAGAAAAACACGAAAACTAGAAATATTCTTGAGATCTTCATGGCCGCCCTCCAGTGTATTAGTAAAATCTACCTGAATTTAACACAGATCGTTCGAAAACCAATATTTTTTCTTTTAAAATGAGACAAACCAGATATTAACGCCTGTGTGGGGTTTCCGCCACCACTTTTCTTATCCGTCTTTCAAAGAGCTAACCACGAATTACACTAATCACACGAACTTTTGCTCCGTCTTCGTGTCTTTCGTGGTTAATCTCTTTTAAGTTTCCTGTAAAATAAAACCAGTAATGAAGAACAAGGGGCTGATACATCTGACGGGCAAGGGGCTTTATTGCGAGCCGGGTGATTTTTATATCGACCCGTGGAAGCCGGTGAAAAAAGCCGTCCTGACGCACGCGCACGCCGACCACACCTATCGCGGAAATCAACACTATCTCGTGCCGGAAGAGGGAAAACTTCTCTCGCGCATTCGCCTGGGCGACGAAGCCCAGATCGAAACCGCCCCGTACGGTAAAACAATAAATTTCGACAGCACCAAAGTCTCTTTTCACCCGGCGGGCCACGTGCTGGGCTCGGCGCAGGTGCGCGTCGAGCATAAAGGCGAAGTGTGGGTGGCCTCGGGCGATTACAAGCTGATGCCGGACCGCACGTGCGCGGCGTTTGAGCCGCTGCGCTGTCACGCGTTTATAACAGAGGCGACCTTTGGCTTACCCGTCTATCGCTGGACGCCATCTGAGATAGTTTTCGAAGAGATCAACGAGTGGTGGCGGCGCAACCGCGAGGATAATAAGGCATCAGTGCTCTTTGCCTACTCGCTGGGCAAGGCGCAGCGCGTGATGAACGGTATCGACCGCTCGATCGGGAAAATTTACACGCACGGCGCGGTCGAAAGATTGACCGAAGCCTATCGCCAGAGTGGCGTTGATTTGCCGCCGACGACCTATGTCGGTTCGGTGGAAAACAAAAAAGAATTTATCGGCTCGCTTATAGTTGCGCCGCCCTCAAGCGCGGGTTCGACCTGGCTGCGGCGCTTTGGAATGCATTCCACGGGGTTTGCTTCGGGCTGGATGATGGTGCGCGGCGCGCGCCGGCGGCGGGCGGTCGACCGCGGCTTCGTTCTTTCAGACCACGCCGACTGGCCCGAGTTGCAAACCGCCATCCAGGCTACGAAAGCTGAAATGATCTACGTCACCCATGGGTTTTCCGAAGAGCTCGTCCGCTGGTTAAACGAGTCGGGCGTTAACGCGAAAACGCTCAAGACCGAATATCACGGCGAGGGTGACGCGCTCGACGAAGTGCTGAGCGAGGATTTTGTGGAGGAGATTGTCGAGCAAAAATAGTTGGTCCAGTTTAGAGGCGGTCTCCGACCGCCATTAGGTCAATTGAAAGGGCGGTCGAAGACCGCCTCTAAACGGAAATGCCAAAGCGTTACAAGTGTTATGAAACTCTTCACCGAGCTTTACACCAGACTCGACCAGACCAACAAGACCAACGAAAAGGTCCAGGCGCTGAAGGACTATTTTGCGCTAGCCGCGGCGGCGGATGCGGCGTGGGCTTTGTATTTTTTGAGCGGGCGCAAGCCGCGCCAGATCGTGCCTTCGAAACTGATCCGGCAGTGGGCGATGGAAGAAGCCGGAATTCCCGAATGGCTCTTTATGGAATCGCGCGACACGGTCGGCGACACCGCCGAAACGATCGCGCTGCTGCTGCCCAACAACCCGGTCGAAGACGTTACCCCGCTGCACGTGCTGGTCGAGGAAAGGCTGCTGCCGCTGCGCGCCTCGGGCGAGGAAACCCAGCGCCGCGAAGTTTTAAAGGCGTGGCGCGGGATGAACTACGCTCAGCGCCTGGTCTACAACAAGCTGATCTCCGGCGCTTTCCGCGTCGGTGTTTCGCAACTGCTGGTGATGCGCGCGCTCTCGAATCTGAGCAATGTTGCGACCGACATCATTGCGCAGCGGCTGATGGGCGAATGGGAACCGACACCCGAATTTTTTCAAAAAGTTACCAACGACAAACTCGAAGAAGACGAAGCGCCGATCGCGCGCCCCTTCCCATTTCACCTGGCATACCAGATGGATTTTCCGCCCGAAGAATTGGGCACGGTGGCCGAGTGGCAAGCGGAGTGGAAATGGGACGGCATTCGAGCGCAGGTGATAAAACGCGCCGGCCAGGTTTTTATCTGGTCGCGCGGCGAAGACCTGATGACCGAGCGTTTTCCGGAGATCGCCGCGGCGGCCGAAAAACTTCCCGACGGCACCGTGCTCGACGGAGAAATTCTGCCTTGGTCACCTGAAGGCGTGCTTCCGTTCACTTCTCTCCAGCGGCGTATCGGGCGCAAAAATCTCTCGGCGAAAATTCTCGCGGAAATTCCCGTCATCCTGCAGTGCTACGACATTTTGGAACATGAGGGCAGAGATATTCGCGCGTTAGAATTGCAAAAGCGCCGCGCGCTTTTAGAAAAAACCATTGGAAGTTTGGAAAAGCAAGCCTGCGCGGTTTTGCGGCCGACCGAGGTGGTAAAGGCAGAAACCTGGGAAGCGCTGAGTGAAGCGCGTGAGACCAGCCGCGCGCGCAAGGTCGAAGGTTTTATGCTCAAGCGGCGTGATTCGCCCTATCGCACGGGGCGCCATCGAGGCGATTGGTGGAAATGGAAGATCGATCCTTATACCATCGACGCCGTGCTGATCTACGCGCAAAAAGGCAGCGGGAAACGCTCGAATCTTTTTACCGATTACACTTTTGCCGTCTGGAAAGGCGGCGAGCTGGTTCCTTTTGCCAAGGCTTATTCGGGATTGACGGATGCGGAGATCCGCCAGGTCGATAAATTTGTCCGGCGAAATACAAAAGAAACTTTCGGGCCCGTGCGCAGCGTCACGCCGAAGCTCGTTTTCGAGCTGGCCTTTGAAGCGATACAAAAATCGACTCGCCACAAATCCGGCGTCGCCGTGCGCTTCCCGCGTATCGCCCGCTGGCGGCAAGACAAATCACCTGAACAGGCCGATTCGCTCGAATCTATCTATGCGCTTTTGGAAAATCCTCTGTCGTAATACAAAATTATCGATCAAGTTCCAACCGGACGTGTCGGAATTTCGATATCACCACTCATCGTGTCCAAAAATACATTTGATCTACTGAGAATGTTGAGCACAGCATTGAATTCGTCCATTGTCTCGATCGGAACTCGCTGCGCTGCCATACCAGCAGGGTGAACAACTATTACAAATAAATTCGTGCGCGGATTAAATTCAGCTTGATATTGAGTGATCAAGACTTTAGCCATAGGAGTGTCTCCTGAAATTGGGTTTGAAAATCAGCAAATGATACCATAAATAGCCCGATTTTTTATCATGACCTGGATTTCAGATTTCGATTTTCATCTGCCCGAAGAACTGATCGCGCAAACCCCGCTGGAAAAGCGCGCGGATTCGCGGATGCTGGTCGTTGATCGAAAAAAACAAAACTGGCAGGACGCGCATTTTTACGATCTGGTAAATTTCATCGAACCGTCGGACGTTCTCGTTTTAAACAACACCAAAGTTTTTCCGGCGCGGCTTTTCGGCTCACAGGAAACGGGCGGCAAGGTAGAAATTTTTCTAGTTAAAGAAAAAGAAAAAAATATATGGGAAGCGCTGGCGCGGCCGGCAAAACGCTTGAAGCCGGGAAAGAAGATCGTCTTCGGCGAGAAACTGCGGGCGGAAGTTTTGGAAAAGGGCGAGGACGGAAAAGTTTTTATCGAATTTGAAGCGGACGGCAGATTTGAACAACTTCTTGACGAGATCGGCAAGACCCCCCTGCCGCCTTATATCAAGCGGGACAGCACAAGCAGCGATTTAGACCGCGAGCGTTACCAGACGGTTTTTGCCCGCGAGCGCGGGGCGATCGCCGCGCCGACCGCAGGGCTGCATTTCACGCCGGAAATAATTCAGCGGATAAAAGAGCGCGGAGTTGCGGTGGCTGAGATCACTTTGCACGTCGGCTACGGAACTTTCGAGCCCGTCCGTGTGGACGACGTCACACAACACCGGGTATCGGCCGAGCGCTGCGAAATATTGCCGGGCACGGCGCGCGTTTTAAATGAAGCGAGATCAAAAGGCGGTAAAATTCTCGCCGTGGGCACCACCACCCTGCGGGCGCTGGAATCATTTTCCGGCGCGGACGGGAACCTTGCGTAGCGGCGATGGATTGGCGGACATAACTGTAACGCCGGGTTACAAATTCCGATTCGTCGACAAGCTGCTGACTAATTTTCACCTGCCCCGGTCCTCTCTGCTGGTGCTGGTTTCGGCATTTGCCGGGCGCGAATTTATCCTGTCTGCTTATGAGCACGCGGCGGCTGAGCGTTATCGTTTTTACAGTTATGGAGATTGTATGCTGATAGTGTAGGTTTCAAAGTTCAAGGTTCAGAGTTACGCGTTTACGCGTGATAACCACCCCGCCGCTGAAGCGGCACCCCTCCTTGAAAGGACGGGAGTTAAAGTATCACGCCTGAAGGCGTAACTCTGAGCTCTAAGTGTAGACTCAAAACAGTTTGCTATAGTATCTTATATATCCCTATTACTATGGCGGTATTAAAGAGAATTCGGGAAATTTGGCACGGAGATGAAGAGCCTCAGGCAGTGATCCCCGCGCCGCGGTCGACCTATGAGATCTCTCCCTTGACGGTGCGGCACCTGGAAGAAGTTTGCAAACTCAATCGCCGCTGTTTTCCGCTGGGAGATTCCTATACCCGCCAGACATTTTCTTTTTTGCTTTCGGAGCCGAACGGGCTCGCCTTTTGCGCCGCCACGCCGGACGACAAAATGGTCGCTTTTATCGTGACGATGGTGAGCGAAGACGGCGCGGGACACATCACCACGCTGGGTGTGGCCCCGGAACACCGCCGCCGCGGCTTGGCCGTGAGATTGCTCGCGCGCGCCGAGCAGGCGCTGCAAAAACGCGAGATCAACCTGGTTCGGCTGGAAGTGCGCGTGACGAACACGGCCGCGCAGATGCTCTATAAAAATCTGGGATATGCGGCGGTGCAGCGCCTTTCGCAATATTACGTCAATGGCGACGACGGTTTTTTGATGGTCAAATCCCTGGTTTAGACAATATTTGTTGCTGAACGCGAGACGCGTTCAGGACAGCCCAAGTAGTCGGACGCGACGATGGCGTTACAAATGAATTTTTTCCTGCCAAAGGTCTACCCGCTGACGGATACGCGCCTGAGCGGCCTCTCGCACGCCGAACAGGTAAGGCGGCTGGCCGCCGGGGGCGCAAAACTTATCCAACTCCGTGAGAAACTTGGCACTTCGGGGGAATTTTACCTCGAAGCGCAAAAAGCGCTGGAGATAGCCCGCCGCGAAAATGTCCGTGTAGTTATCAACGACCGGGTTGATATTGCCCTGGCGTTAAAAACGGACGGCGTTCACCTGGGACAGGACGACCTACCGCCTGCTGCGGCGCGTAAACTGCTGGGAGATAAAGCAATAATCGGTTTTTCCACGCACAATTTGGCCCAGGCCGTCGCGGCCCTGGAACTTGCCGTCGATTACATCGCCATCGGCCCCGTTTTTCCCACTTCTTCCAAGGAAACTGCCGACCCGGCGGTCGGTTTGGAGGGGGTCAGGCTGGTCCGGCAGGCCCTGGGGCAGTTCCCGTTAGTGGCTATCGGGGGTATTATGGAGGAAAATTTCCGGGACGTGCTGGCGGCGGGCGCGGATTCGGTCGCCGGGATCAGCTCGCTGCTATCGGACCCAAACCTTATCGCCGAGCGCACTAAGCTCTTTCTGGCCGACAATTAAAATTCTTTTAACATTTCCTGTGTTTGTAAAAAACTCTTGATTTTCCCGATAATTAGGGTAAAATGATAATTGAGCTTAAATGCTCCATAAGTTTTAAGCCTATTCCTACCTTCAGTCACAAAAGCCCTATTCCTCTTGGAGTGAAAATTAAATAAATGAGTCTGCTTGACGTAACGCCCATTATTGAGCAAATGCTGCTCGTAGCCGAAGATATCAGTGACTTAAATTTCTCGGTAGGCCAAAATCCGCAGGTGGAAGTGAACGGTTCGCTGTTTCCGGTAGCGCCGCTGGGATTGGGAAAACTCTCGTCTTTTCAAACCGAGACGATCGCGATGTCGCTCTTGCGTGATAATGCGGAAGCCTCGTCAATCCTGGCGCATACCGGTTCCACCGACCTCAGCTACAGCCTGCCCGGCCGCTGCCGTTTCCGCGTGAACATTTTCCAGCAGCGCGGTTCTTATTCCATCGTGATGCGCGTGATACCGCGCGATATCCCGTCCTTTAAAGGCTTGAACTTACCGCCTCATTTAGAAGAAATAGGTTCCTTGCGCAACGGGCTGGTTTTGGTCACGGGGCCGACGGGTTCGGGAAAAAGCTCGACGCTGGCGGCGATCATAGATCAGATCAACGAGAGCAAAGCCTATCATATCGTGACCATCGAAGACCCGATCGAATTTATGCACAAGCATAAAAAATCGACCGTCAACCAGCGCGAGATAGGCTCAGATACAAAAGATTTTCCGACCGCCCTGCGGGCGGCATTGCGGCAGGCGCCGAAAGTGATCCTGATAGGCGAAATGCGCGACCTGGAGACCGCCGAGATCGCCATGGAGGCGGCGGAAACCGGCCACCTGGTCTTCTCCACGCTGCACACCATCGACGCTTCCAAAACCGTCGACCGCATCATCGGCCTCTACCCGAAGAACGAGGAAAGAATTATCCGCAACCGCCTGGCGCAGACCTTCCGCTACATCCTTTCGCAGCGGCTGATCCCGAAAGCCGACGGAAAGGGCAGAATTCCCGCGATCGAAATTCTGAAATCCAACCAGCGTACGCGCGAGTATATCGAAAAAGGCGAAGAGCACGGAAAGACATTGCTCGATGCCATTCGCGACGGCCAGATCGACGGGATGCAGGATTTCGATTTCGTTATCCAGAAGTTTATCGAAAAAGGATTGATCAAACTGGAAGACGGTTTATCGTTTGCTTCCAACCAGAACAATATGATCCTGATGCTCAAGGGACTTTCCGGAACCGATAATTATGAGCATAAGGAATTCCAGAAAGACCAATCGCTTGAGGAATTTGCCTTGCCGGTCGGAAAGAAAAATCCGAACTCGGTTTTGGACATGCTTGAATAAAGAAAAATTTTTTAAGAGAACGCTATGATCATTCGTTGTGACAATTGCTCAGTTTCCCTGCAGCTCGACGATGCCAAGGTACCGAAGGGCACTTTTTCCGTGCGCTGCCCGCGCTGCCAGAATTTGCTGCGCGTGGTAGCCGGCGGCGGAAAAAGCGCCGCCGTGGAGCAGATGAAAATGAATGCCCCCGCGCCGGCGGTCGACCCGGGCGCGCAGGCAGAGTTTGCGCAGAAAGAATCGGACCTGCAAATCAATACCGCCTTGCGTTCCCTGCTCGGCGCGCTGCAAAAGGAAAGCACCGCGATCGACTTAAACGACGAGGAAGAAGTAAAACCGCGCCGCATCTTGCTGTGCCTGGACCAGGCGAAACGCGATTTCGTGGCCAAGATACTGGCCAAAGCGGGCTATAAGGTCTACGCCGCGGAAACGCCTGCGCAAGCCAACGAACGCCTGCGCGAAGGCAGGACGGAAGTGGTGCTGTTCTCTAGCGATTTCGCTTCCGAATTCGGCGGGGCGGCGATGCTGCAGCAGAAAATGAATTCACTGGCGTCGGCGGAAAGGCGCCGCTTGTTCCTGGCATGCGTCGACGAACACGGAACCACGATGAACGCCCACGAGGCGTTTCTGAAAAACCTGAATTTGATAATCAACGTTACCGACCTCGACCAGATCGCAATGATCCTTAACCGCGCCCTGCGCGATTTTAACGAGATCTACCGGCACTATAATAAGGCGTCGGGTTTGTCGGCGGTTTAGATCTACCGGAAGCGTGGACGGCTCGTCCGCATTGTTTTGTCAGAACCGGGAGCGGTAGCGACCGGGTAAAATTAATAATGCACGGCGCGGCATATTTGTAGAAACAGTATTTAAAATCTTTAAGAGTTCCGTGGGAACGAAATATATCGTTACTACGGAACTCTTAATTTTTTTGTCGATCGTTTTCTACAAATATTACGCTCCTGAGGGAGCTAAGCAAAAATTCTTATTTACCCGGTCGCTATCGCTCCCGGTTCTGACCCAACCCGCCGCCCGCGCGATCACGGCGGCACGCGTTAATTCACCGCGTTCGAGACGATGTGGCTTTCATCCAGCTCGAGCACGAACGTTTCGTCGTCGATCGGTTCCACGTTTTCGATGATGCCTTGCAGCATGGAGGGGTTTTCTTTGCGTTTCTTGTGCATGGCTTTGACCGAGTACATCTTGGCGTCGGCCGCCACGATGAGCTGGTCGAGCGTCTCGCCGAAGGTCGGGTAAGCGGCCGTGCCGATGCTCACGCCTACCCTGGCAAAAGTGTCTTCGGTTACGCGGATCTTGTGAGCGCTGATCGCTTCCTCGATCCGGCGGCAGAGGTCTCTCACGGCTTCGTCCGAAAGCTCGGGCACGATAGCCAAAAATTCGTCGCCCGCGTAGCGCGCCAGAAAATCGTAATCCCTTAACTGCTTGCGCATTATCTTGGCCAGGTCCTTGAGCATCATATCGCCGACCTTGTGCCCGAAGGTGTCGTTCACCGCCTTGAAGCCGTCCAGGTCGAGCATTACCACCTGGAAAGGACTGCCGGTGCGCTTGGCGCGGGCCACTTCTTTTTCAAATTGCCCCTGCAAACAGCGGGCATTGGGCAGCCCGGTCATCGGATCGGTCAAGGCGCGGGTTTCGGTTTCGGCATGATAGACCGCCTTTGAGATGGCCTCGGCGGCGATGTGCGAGATGCTCTGCAAAAGCTTGATCTGTTCGTCGTCGTAATTATCCAGCATGCAGGAATAGAGTGACAGCGCCCCGATCAGCCGGCCGTCGTTGACCAGCGGCAGCGAGGCCATGGCGGTGTATTCTTCCGCCGCCTCCGAATAGTAAAACGGGAAATCCAGTCCCGGGTTTACCTGGCTAACCATTTCCTGTTTTTGCAGCACGTAACCGGTCGCGCCTTCGCCGGGTTTGACACGGCGGTCTTTCAAAAAGGAATCGTTCTTTCCTTCGACGTGCGCGGCGATGGCGTAGCCTTGCGATTTCTCGTAGAGATAAACGGCGCAGGTATCGAAGGGAATGTTTTCCTTGACCTTCTGGACAAACAGCGCCAGTGTTTCTTTCAGATCGTGCGCGGCGCCGAAAACCCGGGTCAGATCGTACTGAACGAACACTTCGCGGTTGACCCGCTTGATCTGTTCGACGAACGAATGCGGGCTTTCAGTTTTCGGCTGCTGGTCTTCGGAGTAACTCAGCCCCCGCAGATTCAGCGCGTTCTCGAACTCGCGCAGGTGCCGCAGGAAAATATCCACCAGCTTGGGATCGAATTTTTTACCCGCATTTTTTTGCAGCGCCCAGCGCGCCTCGTCCTTGCTGTGAAGAGCGCCGTAGGTAAATTTCGAGCGCATCGTATCGTAAGCATCGACGATCGCCAGAATTCGTCCCAGCAGCGGTATGTTCTCGCCTGTTAGCTGGTCGGGATAACCCGAGCCGTCCCAGGCCTCGTGGTGCGAGCGAACCGCCGGCACTACCGGGTAGGGAAAATCTATGGTTTCGAGGATCGCCGCCCCGACCGCCGGGTGAACTTTTACCTTTTCCATCTCGCCCGGGGTCAATTCTCCGGGCTTATTAAGAATGTGGTCCGGAACGGCCAGTTTCCCGATGTCGTGAAGCAGCGCGCTGATCTGCAGGGCCTGGATCTCTTCTGCTTTTAACCCCAGGGCTTTCCCCATACACATGGCGAAGATCTGCATCCGCCGCACGTGGCCGTGCGCCAGCTGGTCGCGGGCGTCGATCGCCGTCGCCAGCGCTTCGACGGTGGCCAGGTGGATTGTGCCGTAATCAGCCAGTTCCTGATTTTCCTGCTTCAACCGGCGGAAGTGGCCGCGCGACGTCAAATGCCCGATCAGGATCAGCGGCAGGCTGATCCACGCCACCGCCAAACCGAACTGGAGCAAGGCCAGGTGCAGAATGACCGCGCCGATAAAGCCGAAGACAAGGTTTCCCGTGTAGAGCGATAATTTCTCGCGCGGGCTTTCCGTGGTAAAACCGCTGCCGTTGAGCAATTGGCCCAGCCAGTCGAAAGACAGCCTGAGGAGATAGTTGATAAAACCCATCGTGAGCACGAACACCGCGACCGCGGCGAAAGAAATGGCGTTTGCGGCCAGCGGCAGCTCACTCAGGCCGAATAAAGCATAGACAAGAAAATATGCCGCTTTGACCGCGACGCTGATGGAAACCACCGAGATAAAGATCTTCAGCAGGCCCGGCCTTTTATCTCTTGCTTTTATCAGGTTTCCGATAACGGCGCCGGCCAGGCATACCAGGACCGCCCCGGTCAGCCCCAGCCAGATGCCCGCGATAAAGATCAGGAATTCCCTGGTGGTGATCCTTAAATTCAGGTAGGGCAGGTCGAGCTTGTAATCGCCCGTCAGGTACCGCGCGGTGAGCAGGATGCTGAGCAGCGCCAATTGGCTGATGGATAAATAAAAAAGCCCGAAGACCGCGCCGGCTATGCAGATAACCGCGCACAGGGCCATTACTACCCAAAACATCCTGGCTTTTATGCTGTATCCTGTAAGGTCGATTAGATTCACTTGGTATTAATTCCGAAAGTTTTTATTTTTGCGGGGCTTTAGGGTAAATTCTTATCTCGGTTTCCGCTTTTAAGTTATGCCCAGAGCAAAAGCTAAAATATATTTCACTGACCTGGATATCGGGGCCCATGATCTCACCCATCGAATATGGGAACAGGCGGAAGGCCTTTCGCTCAATAAATACTGGTCCGGCATTGATGCCGCAGAGGGTAGGCATGCTGAGGCTAGACTGCTGTTTACTTCCGGGGCTTTGCTCGTACGCTTTGATTGCGCACAGAGTGAACCCCTGATTATCAATGATAAACTATTTTTAACACAAAAAACAATAGGTTTATGGGAAAAAGATGTCTGTGAGGCATTTATTGCTCCGGATCCGGAAATGCCGGAAAAATACTTTGAATTCGAAGCCGCGCCGACCGCTGAGTGGCTCGACCTGAAAATTCACCAGATGGCCGATAAACGCGAGACCGATTGGGCTTATGCCTCGGGGATGAAATGCGCCGCGGAAATTTCCGACGGTAGGGTTATAATAGCCATGCGAATACCGTGGGAGGCCTTCGGCCAAAGGCCGGAAGCCGGAGAGTTGTGGCGCGGAAACCTTTTCCGCTGCGTCGGCGTAGGTGAAAACAGGGGCTATCTGGCCTGGCAGCCGACACGCACGCCGGAGCCGAATTTTCATGTGCCGGACGCCTTTGGCTGGTTTGAGTTTGTGAAATAGGTGTGTTGTGATTTATAGGCCAAGTAAAAATAATGAAGTTAACCTGGGAGCGCAGGCATCTTGCCTGCATGAACGCATAGCGTTCGAAATATTTTTTAGGCTGCAAGCGGCCTTGCACGCGGGACGCCTGCGCTCCCAGGTTGTAATTTTTATTTTGCTCTTCTGTTTTCCCGCCTTCGCTCAAAATTCCGATGACGACGTTATCCGCATCCGCACCGATCTGATCTCGTTCGAAGCCACCGTCACCGACGCGCAGGGAAAACCCGTCCGCGGCTTAAAATCCAGGGACTTTAAGATCTTTGAAGACGGCGTGGAGCGCCCGATCGCTTTTTTCGAACAGCAGCGCCGCGAGAATTTCGAACGTCCGATGTCGGTGGTGTTCGCGCTGGACGTGTCCGGCAGTATTACTTATGAAGAATTATTGAAGCTGCGCGCGGCGCTGAGCATCTTCACCGGCGGCCTGGCAACTTCCGATTCATACTTTGCCGTGATGGCCTTCGGGATGGAAGTGAAAACCCTGCAGTCTTTTACCAACAACACAAAGAAGCTGGAAAAATCGTTCGACAAAATTTTGCGCGAAACCGACGGGCTTTCCACCCACGCCTACGACGCGGTAGACGACGCCGTGCGAATGCTGAACAAAAAAGCGCCCCGCACGGCGCGGCAGATCCCGATGCGCAAGGTGGTGATCCTGGTGACCGACGGTTTCCCGGTGGGCGATACGGTCGAGCCGGAAACCGTGGTCGAACGCGCGAACAATTCCGAAGTGTCAGTTTTTAACGTAATCCTGCCTTCCTATTCGCGCCGGCAGATCGGCAATAAACCGCTGCCGACGCCCCTTGACGTCAGCGGGCTTTCGGAAAAGACCGGCGGGAGCAGCTTTTACCTGACGGGAGATAATTTTGACGCCATGTTCGGCAAGCTGGCGGGAAGAGATCACCTCGACCTACCTGCTCGCCTTTTATCCCGACGAGGCGAAGCGCACCGATGGAGGTTTCCGGCAAGTGAAGATCGAAACGTTAAAAGGTTTGCAGCTAAAACAAAACCGCGCCGGCTACAACGCTCCAAAAGAAAAAGGAAACTGACCCGCTGTGTACGAGACCGTTTCCATTCGTGATACGCGATCGAGTTTTCGTGTGTTTAGTGTGATCAGTGGTTACGGTCTTATTACTGTTTAATAACGAAACCCTGTATTAACCACCGATCACACGAAATACACTGATCAAACCGGTTAAGACTTAAATAATTATTCGTCGTAGATATAAGCGTCTACCTCGTCGTCGGCAAAATCATCCAGCTCGTCTTCAGCCACGCGCACGTCCAGCTCGATCGGATCGAGCCCGACCAGTTCCAGGCTGGTATGACATTCGTCGCAAACGACAATGCTTCCCTGCTCAGAGTCGGCTTCGACAAAAACATCCGTTTCACATTCCGGGCAAATTGCTATGGGCACTTTTTAACCTCCGCTTGTTTCCTAATATAATTGCAAAAAGCTTTTCTACTGGTTTTTAAAATCTAACTTTTTTATAAATAATTTGGCAATAGTCAAGCATCGATTTTTTATAAAAAAATTTTGACTCGAATGTTCGTAATGGTCAGTGAAGCTGACGTCGGAAGGATGTGTTTCAGGTTTCGGGAGTGTGACAATGAAACACTGAAACAATTTTGAAACAGAAATCTCGTAAAATTTTCAAATCCCAAAATTAACCAAAAAGCAGCCTTGCAAATCGCGAAAGAGCTGAGATCAAGGTTCAAAGATCAACGGCCGGAAAGCCTTATTGCGAGGATACAAGGAAATTCCGAATGACGTAAGTGTGGTTTTGTTTCCGTCCGACTTATTTTGTGGATTTTAAATTGTTAAATGTTTGCAACACGAAAAATCACGAAAAAAGAACGAAAGATAAATAGCCTTGTTGTTTGTTCGGTTCAAAAACCCTTTGGCAAGTCTAATTCGTCGTCGATCAGCTTATCTGTCGAAATTCCGGCTATTTTTGCATAAGCCTTTACAGTCAGGAGTCCGGGAACGCGCTGTCCCAACTCGTATAAAGCAACGGAACTTGCCCTTACCTTAACTCCTTGTCTTTCTAATGCAGCAGACATTCCGGTTTGCGACAAACCCAATTTCGCGCGGATTCTCACTAACTTTTCCGCTAATCTCTCAGGTCGTTCTTGTCTGCGCCCATGTCCCATCAAGAAAAATTCTCCTTGACAAGGTGTTGGCGCTTCTTTATATTACTTACAATTGTAAGTAATGATTTGAACTTTGATCCGTACACCGAATTGTTATTTATCCGGTGGCGGTAGTGGCTCAAACCGTAACGCTTTTTCTAAGAATCAATGGCATTCTTTGATGCTCGTTTTCAAAGATGTGGGATGACGAAAGAAATTGTAGCATCCCTGTCAATTTCACCGCTGACGCGGTGAGTAGCAATAAATATAGCATTCTTACCCAACTCCCAAAACTATGAGAGAACAGAAACGTGACAAAACCGGCAGCGGGGAGCCGCCTGAAGGCGGGGCCGGGAACGCAGCCGCAAGCTTGGTAGTGGAAGTCGAAAAAGTCTCGACTTACATGCCGTTCGACACCCATTCGCTGGCCGGGCAGGTCTTTTATGTTTTGGACAGGGACCTTTCTGAAGTTTTAAAAGAAAATAGAGACGCGATTTGGAGAGATCTGACAAAGAAAAATCCCCCATTTTCGGAGGGCGCAAGAGGAGCATATATCAAAGAAATTTTAAGCCTCCCCGACAACCCGCGCAAATATCCCGCGGCGCTTATTTTGAACGCCGACAAACATGCACGCATGACTCCGGAGATCAACGCCGGCTATGCAAAAGCGTTAGACGTATTAAGAATTCAGGCGATCAAATTTTTTATAATCGATTCGGAAGGAAAAGCCGAAATAGAAGGCCTGAAAGCAAAAACATATTATGTCTGCGGCGTGGGTGAGACAGGCAGGAAAAGCGGGGCCTGGAACGTCCGGGTAGAACTGAGGCCGGGCAGAAATAGTTTAAAGTTGGACGGCGGAAATATAACCGGAAGACGAGATTTATGAGAACCACCCCGCCCTTCGGGCACCCCTCCTTCGTAAGGAGGGGAGTTTAAAACTGGGAGCGCCGGAGCACTGCCTGCACTGGGAACACGCGTCAGGCAGGCAAGGTGCCCGCGCTCCCCCCGGGCTATAACATCCCTACGACTATAAGAGCGGGCGCAAGCGGCCCTTCCGGACTGCAAATTTATTAGGCTTTAATATTTATCATTCAAGTTGAGTACCTGGGGCTATTATCTACCGTCCGCTAAAGCGGACTTTCAAAGTGATATTCAAATATCATCAATTTTATGAATCCTCTTTAAAGTCCTGTGCGAAAATTATTAATACTTTATGGCTGAATATTACGAATTCGTTACCGTCTGGCGGCTGGACGCGCCGCTGGAAAAGGTCTGGGAGGCGATAAAGCACTCCGAACACTGGCATGAATGGTGGAAGGGTGTGATAAAGGTGGTCGAGCTCGAGCCCGGCGACGCAGACGGCCTGGGCAGCATCCGCCGCTCGACATGGAAAAGCGCGCTGCCCTATACGCTGGAGTTCGATCTGGAGGTGGTGCGCATGGAACCGCCTGGAATTCTCGAAGCGCGCGCTTTCGGCGAGCTTGAAGGCACCGGCTTGTGGACACTCACCGCCGAAGACGAAAATACTACCCGCGTCCGCTACGACTGGAAAGTAAAAACCACGAAATCCTGGATGAATTACCTGGCCCCGCTCGCCAAACCGTTTTTCCGCTGGAACCACGACATCATTATGGGGGTGGGGCGGCGAGGGGCTGGCGAAAAAATTGAATTGCCGCCTCCTCGAAAAAGTTTAAAGTTACGCGTTTAGAGGCGGTCTTTGACCGCCCTCGTAATTTTTTAGCTTGCGGCGGTCAGAGACCGCCTCTAAACCTAATCAAAAACTCTTGCTTTTGCCCCTTGCAATTTTATAAAATGTCCTTATTTCGCAGGACAAATTGCAGATTTCCGCGCGCTTTGGAGATCGGCACAGGCATTTCAGGGGCTCGAGCAGGGGAGGGAGAAAAATGGCTACATTCAAAGACCGCAATATTCGCCGGTCATTCGCGCACACATATTCGCCAAATTGTAAGAGACGCATCGGATCGACCGGATGCGTCTTATTTATTTTGATCGTGATCGCGCTTTCAGGCGCGCCCGAGATCACGCGCGCCGGGGACGGCGCTCTTGACCCAACATTCGGCAATGGAGGCAAAGTCGTCATCCAAAATGCAGCCGACCTTTCGGACCAGGCGCGCGCGATCGCCGTGCAGCCGGACAGGCCGCGTCCTGGTAGGGGGGCAAACGGTCGTCGCCCTTCCGGGCGGGCAAGCGGTCCTGCTTCGCCTTAACCCGGACGGCAGTCTCGACCAGACGTTCGGCAGCGGCGGAAGGGTGATCAGCAGTATTCAGCTGCGTATAGGAGGGATCGTCATTCAGCCGGATGGGAAGATACTCACCGCGGGCGGCATGGCCGGGCAGGGGCCACAGATAAGTTTCGCGGTTTCCCGCTACAACCCGCACGGCAGTCTCGACCAGACATTCGGCAGCGGCGGTTATGCCACGCTCGGCCCGCAAAGTGAGCCGGTGACCTTCTCAGACAGCCAGGCTTTGCTGCTCCAGCCTGACGGCAAGATCGTGGCCGCCGGTTTTGCTCAGCTTTACCCGAGCGGGAAAGGATTTATCGTAGCGCGCTTTAATCCGGACGGCAGCCGTGATCAAAGTTTCGGATCGGGAGGCAGTGTCTTTACGCTATTCATCGGCGATAGCGAAGCGCAGGCTGTCGCCCTGCAAACGGATGGAAAGATCGTCGCCACAGGTTATATAACAACCGGCGGGCCGGGACGAAATTTCGCGCTGGCGCGGTATAACGCGAACGGCAGCATTGACCCTGATTTCGGCATCGAGGGGATGGTAACGACGAATTTTGCCTTTCGCAATTACGCGATGGCCGAAGGCGTTGTCATTCTGTCGGACGGTAAAATTATCGCCGCCGGCGGATTTACCCAGCAAAACGACGGGTTTCTGCTGGCCCGCTATAACACTGACGGCAGGCTCGATCAGAGTTTCGGAACGAGCGGTAAGGTCATGACGAGCTTCGGCGACGGCTTCGGCCGTGGGCACGCGAACGCCGTTCTGCTTCAATCCGACGGTAAATTGCTTGTAGCCGGCAGCACAACGTTCGGTAACGTGAGCTGGGAAACCGATTTTGTTACGGCGCGTTATAACACAAACGGCACTTTCGACCAGACTTTCGGCAATAATGGCCTGGTCGTTTCCAATTTTAGCGCCGGTATCGAGGAAGCGATCGCGATCGCGTTCCAGCCTGACGGAAAACTGGTTGCCGCCGGTTACTCGTCCGAGCCCTCGGCGAGCTATACCGATTTTGCCCTGGCGCGTTATCTTCTTGCGCCTTCTCATCGCACACAATTCGATTTTGACGGCGACTCAAAGGCCGACTTATCGGTTTATCGCAACGGCACCTGGTACCTTGATCGCTCGACCGCAGGGTTTTTTGGCTTTCAATTCGGCCTGGGCAGCGACCGGGTCGTTCCCGCCGATTACGATGGTGACGGAAAGACGGACATCGCAGTGTTCCGCCCCGCGGAGGGAAACTGGTACTGCTTTAACAGCGGCAGCGGCACATATTCGGCGCTCCATTTCGGACTCGACGGCGACATTCCCGTAGTTGGGGATTACGACGCCGACGGCCGCGCCGACTACGCGGTCTTTCGCGGGGGCGCCTGGTATATCCAGCGCTCAACGGCAGGCTTCACCGGGGCGCAGTTCGGTTTGTCGACGGACCGCCCGGTAGCGGCTGATTACGACGGCGACGGCCGCACGGACATTGCCGTGTACCGTGACGGCGTTTGGTATATCGACCGGAGCGCGCTGGGGCTTGCGGTCATGCAGTTTGGCTCGAGCGGCGACCGGGCGGTGCCGGCCGATTATGACGCGGACGGAAAAACCGATATCGCCGTTTGGCGTCCGGATGGCGGCGCCTGGTACGTTTTCCAGAGCGCAACCGGCTCAGTCCGCGGGTTTGTGCTGGGCTCTACCGGCGACACGCCTGTGCCGGGCGATTACGACGGTGACGGCAAGGCCGATCTTGCGGTGTATCGCGGCAGCGGTCAGTGGTGGATCTGGCAAAGCCAGGAAAGCGGCTACCGGGTCCAAAACTTCGGGCTGGCCGGCGACGTGCCGGTGCCGTCTGCTTATGTTCGTTAGGTAAATATGAGTGTCAGTAGCCTGCGTGAGGAGGGCGCGTTTTTTTAACCGTTACCAACGCCCTTGCTTACGCGCGGGCTACTGACACACTCCCTTTATACTGGGAGCGTTACAAGCGGATGATCGGTTCACTCTCCGTTAAACCATCACAGTTGACAACCTTTTCGATTTCCTCTAAACTTCTCTTTATTGAAATCGGTTTTCAATTTCAATTGTTTGTAAAAATAAATGCCTCCAGCGTTGCGCGCTGAAGGCTTTTACACGGACCACCGAGTGACACTTTTGAATTTGTAACGCGGATGGCGTGCAGGCTAAATCCTATCACGCTTCCTTTTTAGGTTTCAGAAAACGATAGTCCCGGGTTTCACGTTTTTACGGGATGTTTTCGCATCTATCGGAACTCCTTTCGATCCGTCCGCAAAAATTTCATACCTCGGTGGCCGATCAAAAGATTGGGGATCTAATGTTTAGGAATAATTTTTTTAACCGCGGCTTTAATCTGCTGGGCATGGTTTTGCTGAGTGGCGTGTTTCTTTGTCACGCGCAAACGAGAGGCACGGAGTTCCTGCTCCGGGGAAAAGTTTTCGACCAAAATCGAGCGGTCGTAACGGGCGCAATCGTTACGGCGGCCGCCATAAACAGCACGAGTGTTTTTACCGCTGTTACCGACGCGAACGGCGAATTTTCTTTCATGCTCCGGCCGGGCGAATACACGGTAAAGATAGAAGCCCAGGGTTTTTCGCAAGTATCGCAGGCGGTCGATCTGAAACGAGGCAATGCCGCGCCGTTGGAAATTGTTTTGCCCGTGGCCGGTTCAAAAAACATCGTCATCGTCACCGACACTACGGCGAGTTACCGGACGGAATATCTCAGCAGCGCCACCAGAACGTCCACTCTCCTGCGCGACGTTCCCCAGGCGATAACCGTTGTTTCAAAAGAACAGATCAAGGACCAGATGATGACAAGCATCGCCGATGTGGTCCGCTATGCGCCGGGAATCACTTCTCACCAGGGTGAAAATAATCGCGACGACGTGGTGATACGCGGTAACAGGAGCAGCGCCGATTTTTTCCTCAACGGGCAGCGGGATGATGTGCAGTACTATCGCGACCTCTACAATCTGGAGCGCGTGGAAACATTAAAAGGCCCCAACGCGATGATCTTCGGCCGCGGCGGCGGCGGCGGCGTGATCAACCGCGTAACTAAGGAAGCTAATTTTTTTCCGGCGCGTGAAATAACCGTGCAGGGCGGATCTTTCGGCGACATCCGGGCTGCCGGAGATGTAAATCAGCCTTTCGGCAGCAAAGCGGCGTTTCGTCTGAACAGCGTGTTTGAAAACTCAAACAGCTTTCGCAAATTTGTCGGCCTGCGGCGTTTCGGCATTAACCCAACCCTTACTTTTCTGCCGGCCAAACAGACGAAGGTCACCATCGGCTACGAATTTTTCAGCGATCGCCGCACCGCCGACCGCGGCATCACTTCATTTCAGGGAAGGCCCGCCGGTGTTCCGATCTCGACCTTTTACGGCAATCCGGACGATTCCCGCGTCAGGGCAAATGTGCATCTTTTGTCCGCGTTTTTGGAACAGCAGATCGGAAAGCTGACGGTGCGCAACCGCACCCTGTACGGAGATTACGACCGCTTTTATCAAAATTACGTTCCGGGCGCCGCGAACGCTGCGGGGACACTGGTCACGCTCAGCGCCTATAACAACGCTACGCGCCGCAAGAATTTATTCAACCAGACCGACCTGGTCTATGACGTGGCTACGGGTAAGATCAGGCATACGATCCTGGGCGGTTTCGAGCTTGGCCGCCAGCTCACGAATAATTTCCGCAACACGGGGTTTTTTAACAACACGGCCACGTCCATTCAGGCGCCTTTTGACGCTCCGACCGTCTACACGCCGGTCACTTTTCGCCAGAGCGCGACGGACGCCAACAACCGCCTTAAAACCGCGCTGGGCGCGGCGTATATACAGGACCAGATCAGACTCTCGAGATACGTTCAATTCGTCGCCGGCGCGCGTTTCGATTATTTCGACCTGACCTATCACAACAACCGCACGGGCGACACCCTGCGGCGCATCGACCGGCTGGTGTCGCCGCGCTTCGGAGTGGTGCTCAAACCCATTGAGGAGTTTGCGGTCTACGGCAGTTATAGTGTTTCTTACCTGCCCAGCTCCGGCGATCAATTCTCTTCCCTGACCACAATAACCGAGCAGGTCAAGCCGGAAAAATTCAGCAACTATGAACTCGGTGTGAAGTGGGACATTCGCCGCGATCTGACGCTTTCATCAGCAGTCTACCGCCTGGACCGCACCAACACCCGGGCCACCGATCCCAACAACCCGGCCGCGATCATTCAAACCGGAAGCCAGCGCACCGCGGGGTTTGAGCTGGGCTTGAACGGGCAGATCACGCCGAAATGGAAGATCGCCGGAGGCTACGCTTTCCAGGACGCCGAGATCACCAGCGCCACCACCGCGGCCATCGCCGGAAAACGGGTGGGACAGGTTCCCCACCACACTTTTTCGCTCTGGAACAATTACCAGTTGCTGCCGAAACTGGGCGCGGGGCTGGGGATAATTCAGCGCTCGGATATGTTTGCCACGGTCGATAACACGGTGAAGCTGCCCGGTTACATCAGGGCGGACGCGGCGGTGTTCTACACTTTCAACGAAAGGTGGCGCCTTCAGGCAAATCTGGAAAATATTTTGAATAAAAGGTATTTCATCAACGCCGACAGCAATACGAATATAACGCCGGGCGCGCCGCGCGGCGTCCGCGTGGGTTTGATCGCGAGATTCTGATAAACGCATAGTGTTCAAAATAGAAAACGGATAGACACGGATCTGAAAATGCATTTATCCGTGCTTATCCGTTCGGATCCGTCAAATCCGTGTTCTATTACTTTATTCCCGCGATCTTAAAAGCCTTTTCCAGGCCCTGTTTATTTTTCAGAACCGGCTTAAAGAGATCGCCCTTTTTCCTTAGTCGAGCGGCCATGTTTTTAATAGTAAAGTCTTCGGTAGAGATCTTCTTTTTCTCGACCTCTTTCCATTCGACCGGCGCGGAAACCGTCGCGCCCGCGCGCGGCCGGACGGAATACGGCGCAGCCACAGATTTCCCGCGATTGTTCTGCATAAAATCGACGTAGATTTGACCGGGTTTTCGCTTCGCCTTGCTACGCTCTACGGTTGCTATGTCGGGATTTTCCCTGGCCGCCACGCCCGCGATCTCTTTCGCCAGAGCGATAACTTTTTCGTAAGAATATTTCGGTTTGACGGGAACATAGACGTGTATTCCCCGCGAGCCGGACATTTTCGGGTATGACTTAAGCCCGAATCTTTCCAACGTTTCCTTGACCTTCATCGCCAGCTCGCAGATCGTTTCGAATTCGACCTTCCTGCCGGGATCGAGGTCGAAAACAAACCAATCCGGGTGGTCCAGAGTGTCTACCCTTGAATGCCATGGGTGACGCTCGATAGCGCCCAGGCTTGCCAGGTAGAGGTGCGTCTGCAGATTGTCGCCCACCACGTAATTGACGAAATGGCCGCCGTCTTCGTCCTCAACCCTGACCCTGATCGTGCGGACATATTCGGGAGCTTCGTCGACGTCGTGCTGGTGAAAAGAAAATCCGTTTATCCCGGCCGGAAATCGCCGCATTATCAACGGGCGGTCTTTCAGATAAGGCAAAATATATTTCGCGGTTTCATAATAATAACGGATCAGATCGGCCTTGGTGTAGCTTTCTTCCGGCCAATAAACGCGGTCAAGGCTGGTCAGCTTTACTACATCTTTACCGATCTTTACCGGCCGGTTTCCCGCGGGCTTTTTTTCCTTTAGCAGCGCGGAGATCAAAACCGGTTTTTTGCTTTTTTCGGTTTTGGTTTTGGCTTTTGTCCTTGAAACCTTCGGGCGTTTTTTCTTTTCGCTCGCGGGAGCCGCCTTTTTATCTTCGATAACCTTGCGGCCGTCCTTAGCCTGCAAAAGAAGTTTCAGTTTCCAACGCGGTTCCACGAACTCGTCTTTGCCTTTGACCAACAGCCATTGATCGCTGTCGCCGAGCCGGAACAAATTAAAAATTCCCTTCAGCCGTTTGCCTTTCAACTCAAATTTAAGCTTGCCTTTTTTGAATTGTTTTTCCGGGCTCTCGCCTTCGAGAGTTTCAAAAGTTCCGCCGTCCCAGATCAATTGCATCCCCGCGCCGTAGTGGCCTTCGGGAATGCGCCCCTCGAATTTCGCGTATTCCATCGGGTGGTCTTCGGTCGGGATCGCCAGCCGTCTCACCGCCGGGTCCATCGAAGGCCCCTTGGGCACCGACCATGATTTTAAAACTCCGCCGATCTCCATGCGAAAATCGAAATGCAGATTCGTAGCATGATGTTCCTGCACGACAAACTGCCGTCCTTCGCTGCGGGAAATTTTTCCCCTGGGCTCCGGCGTGTGCCGGAAATCTCTTTTTTTGTTATAAAGTCCGAGTCCCATTTTTGTATTGATTTAATCCATCACCCGCTTTGATAACGTACAAAACCGCTCACACAATTGCTTACTTTTTTATTAACGCAAAGCCGGTGCCAATCAAATTAGCTGGAAGCGCAAACAAGCGCCCCCTTATAGTACGCGGATTTGACGGATCAGACGGATAAATATTTCAGATCCGTGCTTATCCATTTTTTCCGTGTTTATCCGTGGTCTATTTTAAATAAAAAGCCGTGCGATTAAATTCACACGGCTTTTTGTCGGGTTTAAATGTCTCTTAATCCACCAGCACGGGAATTTCCGGGCGCGCTTTGGCCGCGGGAATTTCCACCGTTTTCGGCACGGCCAATGGGCTCCGCTCGCGCAGGTCGAGATACAAGCGGCGTTTCAGGATCTTTTCCGGAACGTGCGCCAGGCGCATGATCGGATACTTCATCGTCTTGCCGAAAAGCCGGCGGCCGAGCAGGTAATAATAGATCGGCACGCCGAGATTGAAGCGGCGCTGGAAAGCGGGATCGTTGCGGTAGAAATCGATATTGTAGCGCCAGCAGGTGAAGAAAAATTCCCATTGCAGCTCGGTCAGAGTGGCGAGCTTTGCGCTGTCATTCGCGCCCATGCGGGTTTCTTCGAGCGGCACGAAAAGCGTCGGGATAGCGACCCACTTCGCGTCGCGCAGGGCGTGCAGCAGATCGAGCGATCTCTTAGTATCGTCCTCGGTCTCGCCCGGCAATCCCACGATCCAGGTACAGAACGGGAACCAGTTGTTGCGGTTCATGATGTCCATTCCTTTTAAGATCACGTCGCCCCATTGCTCGGCCTTGTAGGGGTAAGCTTTGCCTTTCATAAACTGGTTGAAAAGGCGCGGGCTGCCCGTTTCCAGCCCGATAAAGAGGCTGGCGTATTTGTTGTCGGGGTGCGTCGATGCCGGGTGCGAGTGCGTCGAATAATCGACCGCGATCGGCGTCAACTCCTCGATCACTTCCGGGTTGCGCACGATCGGCGCTATCGTGCCGTGCGAAAGCATCACGTGTTTTACGCCGGGAACTGCCGCCACCTCGTGGAAAAGCTTTTTCAGTGCCGGCACGTTGGTGTCGAACTTCGGGCCCTGCTCATAAAGAAAAATGTCCTCGGTCGTGATCATGATAGTGTCCGCGCCGTTGTCGACCTGGACCTGGACGTTTTCCAGGATATGCTCGAGCGGCAGGCTGCGGCCTTTGCGGAGCGCGATCGAACAAAACTGGCAGCCGCGCCCACAGCCGCGCGTTACTTCGACCACGCCGAAGGTCGAGCGATTTTTTGTCGTCGGGATGTCTTCCATCCGCGGCGATTTTCCCTCTATCTTTCGCGGCAGGCTTTCGCCGCGCATGGCCCGCTCAAAAAGATCGAGAATAAGATCTTCGGCCTCGCCTTCAACGATGCAGTCGATCCCGTATTCGTCCTGCAGATGTTTCTTTTCGATCTGCCACGAGCCCGGCCCGCCGACGATCACCTTCAAATGGTCTTTATGTTTTTTGATCGCGTCGTGCGTGATCAGCCGTTTGAATTCGGCGGCATTGATCGGCTCGGTTTCCCGGCCGTAAAAATGCACGTAGACGTCGGTGGCGAAAGTGATCCCGAGCGGATTATGAGCGTGCGCGCCGACAACTTTTGTGTCTTCGCCGACGAACAGATCCAATTGGTCGGGATAACAAACGGCGATGTCGTCCTCGGAGAATTTTTCTCGCAGGATAGATTCGACCACGCGCAAACCGTTCGGCACGGCGACGGCCTGCCCGTCGGCATGCGTTTCGTTTTTCCACGAAACGTCGACCATGTAATAAGGGAAACGTGAATAGCGCGCAGGCAGTGTGCCGAGAAGCATCTGCCGCCAGGTGCTGCGTAAATATTCGGAAGATTCAGAAGTGCTGGCCGCTAAAACGATCTTCTTTCCGCGATTGCCCATTTAATCATACTCCTTGGTGAAAGATAGAACCCTCCCCTTGAATAATCGTTTAAATCTTTTCTTTTGTTGCGTTTATCTTATAGCAAAAAAGCGTCTAAAACTCTGTACGGAAGCGAACATTAGGCGATTTTTCTTATTTATAACTCGATTTTCGGAAAATTTCAATCCAATTTCCAACCCCTCAGTTCGTAGTATTTGTCTTTAGGCTCACCAGTTAGGCCGTTTATGCCGTGTTTTGGCAGCCACCAGGCGTGAACGATCAAAATCGGCACCAGCATTATAGCCATCGACACGTAAAACCAGAACCGTCCGAAGAAATAAGAAATGGAAACAAATAATACGAGCCCCAGTATGTGTTTGCCGATCAGCCGCCAGCGCGGAGTTTTTTCCTCGAAAACGCCGAACAAAATTTGCGACAGCAACAAAAGCAAAGCGACCACGGCAATTTCAAACCACATGTTCACGCTCCAAACTGCCTCAAATGATGATCGAGATGCTTGTAGGTGAGAATGTTCCATTCTTTCCGGTTCATCTTTCCGAAAGCGGCATGCGGGCTCCACCGGAAATCTTCGGGTGCCCCAGCAAATTTTTCGATATAGGCCATCAGCGTGGCGCGGTCGTTTTCAAAATCGGTCGGCTTTGTTCCGTCTTTGAACTGATCTGCCTCCGGCATCGTCGGGACATTCTTCGGGATCTGTATCACATATAAAGCCAGCCATTTGATCAACGTCTTTTTGATGAACTTATTCTGATCCGCCCATTCGCGTTCACCCAGAGCGCCGCGCAGTTGATCAGTCAAATGGCAGATCGCCTGGTTGCAGTTCATCCTGCCCCACTGCGCCTTTGCATCGGGCTGCAGACAATTGATCCGCGATAGGATCTTTTCTCTTTTTTGTTCGTCGAAAAGGCTCATAATACTCCTCTTGGTTTAGAGTTACGCATTTATGCGTGATCATCACGGCTAAAGCCGTAACTCTGAACGCCGAAAATCTATCTCACCGGTTTCGGATAAACGACCGGGCTTTTATTCCCGTCTTTATCCACCGCGCGCACGCCGAAAAAGAAATTGTCCTTGGACATCGCCTTCATCACATAGGTCGTCACGTTCCCCACGTTTAGCGAATTCGTCCAGACGGGCGAAGTGGTGTCGCGCCAGACGATCTCGTAACCCGCGAGATCGGCGTCGGTGCCCATGTCCCATTTCAGCTCGGTGTCGTTGGTCAGGCGCGCGGTCACCAGCCCCACGTTTTTCGGTTTCGCCGGCGCCATGGCCAGGCAGGCCAGGCTGGCGGTATTGATACGCGTGACATTTGCCACGTATTCGAAATCGACGTACTCCGGCAGGTCGCCGTACTGAATACCGTTTTCCACGCGCACATTCTGGTGCTGGTGCGTGTAGTCTTCGTGCATTTCGGTGATGCGCACGGCGGTAAAGCCGCGTTCGAGAAACGGTATGTGGTCGCCGCCGCGCAGGTAGCGGTCGCGGCGGTACATCATTCGCACGGGAAATTTCGGCAGGTACCGGTCGCCAATTTCTTTGATAAAACGCGCAAGCTGGCGCGAGGCGGAATCGTTTTCGCCGCCGACGCCGCGGCGCGTGTTGGCTTCCGCCGGGGTTTCGCTTGTCGGAACACCTTCGCTAAAAACGCGCACCGCATTTCTATCAGGCATATTTTTTTGCGAGGTCACACCGCCCACAATGTCATTGGTGAACATCCCCTCGATATTCATCTTGTTTGCCTCAGCCTGTTTGGCAAAATAGGCCGCGCCTAAGAGGCCCTGCTCTTCGCCGGGCACGGCCATAAAGACGATGGTCGCGTCGAACTTTCTTTTCGACATCACGCGCGCGGCTTCGAGCACGGCCGCCGTTCCGGAAGCGTCGTCGTTCGCGCCGGGCGCATCGCATTTCGCGTCGGTCGGCGAAGTGCACATCGAATCGTAATGGCCCGACACGACATAAACGCGGCCCGGGTCGGTCGTGCCTTTAAGCGTAGCGACCACGTTGGTCAGATTGGTCGGCTCCGGAATGCGCGGGGCTTTCTCCTGCAGGAAGGCCTGTTTTTCCACCTGCAAACACCCGCCGCAACCCAGGCTGATCTTTTGAAACTCGGCGTAGAGCCAATCGCGCGCCGCGCCGATTCCGCGAGCGGGGTCATTTTGCTCCGACAAAGTGTTGCGCGTGCCAAAGCTCACCAGTTTGCGGATCGTCGCCTCGATATTCTTTGCCGAGATCTCTTTCAGCATCGCGGCGACTTCGGCGTTGGGTTTTGTAGGCTTTTCTTTCTTTTGTGCTAAAGACACAGAAATAAAACTGCAAAGACACAGAAAGGTCGCAAAAATAATTTTTGTTGTTTTCATAATGAAATTCAGCTTTACTTTAATTTATTCAACATACGTTCAGCAATGATGCCCATCACTTGAATTGCGGCTCTGGCATCTTTATCAGACAGAGAAGTTACCCACGGCCTGCCATGACCAGTTCCTTCTTTGTTGCGAAGAGTGTTTATTGCACAACCTGCTTCATATAAACTCCGTTCTAATCGCTCTATTGGAGAGTTTCCTTTAGCATCTTTTGGAATAGCCATATCTAAAGCTATAAAAGCTTGTGCGAGGAGTGTTGGAAAATTATCTTGATGCGAATAACTTCCAAACTTTGTAGCAATAATATGAGCAGAAGTAGCTTCAAGAAGGTCTTTACTCGTGCCCGCTAATAAAGCAGCATCCATCGTTCCTTTTTGTGCTCGCTTGACATAAGATTTCAGTGCATCTGTTAATAATTGACCTGAAAGATTCTCCAGAACTAAGGGCTGTAGATCGCCGTCCATTGAAAGGTCAAATCCTTCAGAGGAAAAGGCACTAATAGCTGTCTTTATCGTATCTTCTCCAGCATAATTTGGGGATTGGATACGAAAGCCTCCGCAACCACGAATGTGAGAAATTAGTCCTGCAACAAAAGCACTTCCCTTAGGTTCATCATTCTCTAATGCCCAATATAAAACCTCTCGAACTCTCTTAGCCTTTCCTACAGTTTGTCCTTGCAGTTTAGGATCAACCGATGAAAGTCCGGCTTTTTTTATTTGAAATTCAATTTCCGAATGGCTAGGTTCTCGCCAACCTTCAGCTTGAGCGTCATCAACCAACTTTGAAACTGCAATTATGTTTGAGTCTGAGAGAGGTGCCACTATTTTGGTTGTTGAACTCATTTCTAACTAGGAATGTTTAGTTTTACATTTTGTTTAGGTATTTTAACAAATTTATTTCAAATTCCTCCGCAGGAATGAAACGATCTTAAAGCCGTCGAGATAGACCCACGGTTTTTCGCCCAGCGTGTAGTGGCCGCAGGGGAGCCAGGAAAAATCGCCTTTGATCCCGGCCTTGTTTAATTCGTCGCGCACCTGCAGCGAGAGGTCGTGCGGAAAGGTCAGGTCGTAAAGCGTGTAGATAAATTTCAAAGGGCGCGCGGGAAGCGTCTTTAATTTATCGAGGTACACGAGCGGGCTGATCGGCAGCCAATACTCGCGCAGTTCGTCGAGTGTAACGTGCTCTTCCAAACCTTCGCGCACGTGATAGGTGGAAAGCCCGCGCCAGACGACATCGGCAAAATACCCCGAGACATGATTAAAAACGGCGGTGTCAATATTCTCGTCGTGCACCATCGCCAGAAAAGCGGTGCAGGAACCGATGCTCGTGCCGGCCAGGCCGACGCGCTCATAGCCGCGATCTTTTAACCACCGCACGGCCGCGCGCGTATCCACCACCGCCTGCCGCATTGACTGGATCGTGCGCCCGATATTGGCGGAGACTATGTGGTCGGCGCGGGCGTCTTCGGATTCGCGGCGCTCTTCGTGATAAGGCAGCGTCAGGCGCAGCGCCGAAATGCCAAAGCGGTTAAGTACCCGGCAGAGATCTTCGTAACTGCCCTTTTTCGCATTCCAGTGCGGCAGGACAACCACGGCGGCCCGGCTATCTCCCGCGGTAAAATAAAGCCCGCGGGCGGTATTGTTTTCAGGCGCGGGAGTTTCCACCGCGCTGGTCCAGGTCAGCAAATTTCCTTTTAGATCAAAGTCCGCGATCTCATGCAGGTGAAAAAACCGCTCACTGTTTCGAAATGAATCGGCGGCATATTTTCTGATCGCTTCGCCGGGTTGACGGCCGTTAATGTTTAATCCGAGGAATTCACCGCCCCACGCGAACGGCCGCACGACCCGGTCGTCATTAAGCATGGCGAGATAGCGCTCGCGGCGGTGGATGTATCTTCGGAGCATTTAGGGCAACCTCAGGAGAAAATTACGTCTCTATCCTAGAGAGAATTGATACTCATCGCAAGTGCGCTAAATTGTGATAAACTCTCGCTGAAAACAAACCTGTGACCGCCGCGCCGCAAAAACACGAAACTCAAGTCCGCGAAAGCGTCTCGCGCTTGCTGTCCATGGCAGGAAATAACCGCGGGCTCGAGGTCCAGGACCTGCTGCCGCGCATCGAGGCGACGCTGGAAAAATACCTTTTGCGCGACACGCCGAATGCCGCAAAAACTGATATTAAAGAGTTTATCGAAGCGCTCAAGGCCGACGACCTGTGCCTGATCGCGGCCTGTGAACGGGGCGACGAAGGGGCCTGGAGCGACCTGGTGACGGGTTTTGGCAATGTGGTGAAATCCACCGCCCGGAATTTCTGTTCCAACACGGAGGACGTGGACGACCTGGCAAATTCCATCTGGGCCGAGCTGCACGGGCTAAAAACCGACAGCGACGGCAAGCCGAGCGGGAAGATCGCTTATTATTCGGGGCGGGGATCGCTCGCCGGGTGGCTGCGCGCGGTGGTGCACCAACTGGCCATCGATCAACACCGTAAACTCTCTCGTTTCGTGCAGATAGAGGAAGACCGCGAGTTTGAGAACCTGGCGGCGGAATCGGCGGAAAACAGCGACAACGCGCATTTTATGGCCGCCACCCCTAACCCGGAGGAAGTTTTTACCGGCAAGGAAGCGATGGCAGATGTTTCCGACGTCTTGAAGGACGCCATCGCGGGCCTCGAGACCGAGGATCGCCTGATCATCAAACTCTATTATTTTGATGATTTACGGCTGAAAGAGATCGGCCGGATGCTCGGTTTTCACGAAGCCACCGCGAGCCGCCGGCTGATGAAAATACAGTCGGACCTGCGCAAAAACGTGGAAAAGCTTCTGCAGGCGGAAAAGGGCTGGAAGCACGACGAGGTCAAGAATTACCTGGCGGAAACCGCCGCCCGGCTCGGCATCGATCTTGAGAAGATGTTTGCCGTATTGACCTTACTGGCACTGCTGCAAGAAAGTTTATGGCAAAACGTTCTTTAAAGTGGCAAGGGAACGCCTGATGGTTTCGCGGGTGAACGGCGTATGGTAGAAATACCATCTAAGATTCATCCGCGAAAACCGGAAGAACAAGGGTAGTAATGGAACTGAACTTCGACAAGGAAATGGATGCTCTTTTGCGCCAGACGGCGCGGCAGGAAAAGTCTGCCCCGGCGGCCGCGGAATCGCATCTGGACGCTGACGAGCTGGCGGCTTTTGCCGCGGGAGCTCTGCCGCTAAAAGCGCGGACGCGCGCCGCCGGGCACCTGGCCGATTGCGGAAACTGCCGCACCACCGTTGCTAACCTGGTTTTTTTTGAGGACCGGGAAGCGGAAAAACCGGCGGCCGTGGCCGCCACTGCGCCGGTCGGCAAAAGCGCTTCCCTGCTGGAACAGTTGAAGGCTTTTTTTACCGTCCAAACGCTGGCTTACAGTATGGGAGGATTGGTTCTGCTCTTCAGCGCGGCTCTGGTTTTTATGTTCCTGCGCGGCCCGGGCAATATGGAAATGGCGCAAGCCAATACTTCCGTGATGGAAAGATCTTCCGTGGCTAAGAGCGCGGCTCCGGAAAGCGGTGAAGTTTCCGATCGGATGTTATCGGTAGCGAACGCAAATTCTTCCGCCAATGCGGCGCCCATGGCTTCCGCCGCAAACACGGCGACCGGCGGCGCTTTTACCGGGGGCGCGCCGGCATTTGATGGAAAGTCCCGCACTACAAATTCTGCTTACACCTGCGAGGATTGCGGCAACCCCAGTGACGATGAAGGAGGCGGCGCGCCCGCAAAATTGTCCGATAAAAAGGAAACGGACGTCAAAAAAGATCTCACGCTCGACGGTGTGGATGTGCAGCAGACCCCAGCAGCAGCGCCCCGGTATGATGCTCCTCTCGCCAAACCGCAGACGGAACAAAATGTCAGGAACCAGGATAATTATCAACGCCAGAACAACAACATAATGATGCCCGACGGCGGCGACAGGGACCGTAAGAGGTCGGTAAACGCCGAAGCCGGCGCTACCGTGACCATAACGTCCGAACCGGCGGAGCGCAGCGAAAAATTAAAGCAAGCGGCCCCGCCGCCGCCTCCGGCCAAAAGTGCCGCCGGAAAGGCGTCCAAAAAATCTCAGAAAAAGAAGGCCGCCGCCGAAGCCCCTGCGCCGACTCCGACACCTTCACCGGTAAATAAAAAACCGGAAGAAGAGCATCCGCCTTGTAAATAGTCAGCAGCGCGGACGGCTCGTCCGCAAGGCTGCACCGGCAGCCTAAAGTCAGTAGCGTCTGCGTAAGCAGATGCGTTCGAACACTACGCGTTCATGCGGACGAGCCGTCCGCGCTCCCAGTAAACAGCACCCAATCAAGTTTTCTATTTATTTCAAACTAATTACGTTAAGATAATTAAATGAAAGTTTTTCCGGCAATACTCTTTCTCGTTTTACTTTTTTCTCATGCAGAAGCTCAACAGGGGTGGAACGCCCGTCTCGACAGTAAGATCCAGTTTTACCAGGCCACCGATTTCGGCATCGTGCTCGCCGGGACGGAAACCAGCCTGTATGCGGTCGACGGCAAGACCGGCGAAACTCTCTGGCGGCGGGCCCATGGCAGTTTGGACGAGACCGCGATCTCGCCTGTATCGGGCACCGATCTGATCTTATTAAGCCTGGACGAGGGCGACAGATCGCGGCTGGAAGCCGTCGATATTACGACGGGCAACGCGCTCTGGCGCAGCGAGCGGGTAAAGGGCGACGTGATGCAGCTGGCGGTCGATCCCGACGGCGACCTCCTATGCGTGGTGCTGGTGAAAAAGGCCAAGGGCAAGACGGGCGAAGAATTCAAACGCAAGCCGGTGATGCATACGCTGCAGCTTTCGACCGGCCGGGAGCTTTGGAAGAAGGAACTCGACAGCGACGTCGATATGGTGCCCGCGAATTTTACCGCGAACGATGAAACCGTGTTCACGCTGGACAATTACCGCGCGCCGCTTTTTCTCGACGGCAAGCTCTATCTTTTTTACGAAGGCTCGACCGTCTACGACGCGCGCAGCGGCAGAGAGATAGAGCGCGACCGTTTTCAGGTCAACGAGGACGGCCTGGCGCTGACCGAGGCCGACCCGGTGTTTGACGAAAGATATGTTTATATGTCCGGTCACGGAAAAATTCGCGCCGCCGCGCGGGGATCGGGAAAGATCGAATGGGAAGCAAAGGACTTGGGGCTAACGCCGGAGATGGCCCTGGTCGGGCAGACGCTTTTTGTGCGCACCGGCGGGCAGTTCACGCGGTTAAAAGACGGCGAGACCGAGGACAAAGGCCCCTACGGCATTTCCGCCATCGATACTGGTAACGGGAAGACTCTCTGGCGGTATAAAGACGCGGACAAGGGGCTGACAAACTTTGTCTTTGCCGACGCGAACACGATCGTTCTGGCGGACAAGAATGAAATAATCGCGATCGACGCGGCTTCCGGCAAGCGCACGGGCAAGGTAAAACACGACATCGAAAAGGCCGCCTTCGTTCTGATCAACGAGCGCGGTGAAATAGTGGTCGGCGGGCGAAACGAGATCGCGGCGTTTTCCCGCACCGGGATCGGAACAGATGCGCAAATTTTTTCGAAGACCGCGACGCCGTTTTCTCGAAACGGTTTTTCCGAAGCCCAAATACCTAAGGCCAAAGATCGCGATACCGCCCTTTGGCGCGTGAAATACAAATCTCCGGACCGCGGTATCTTTCGTATCGTCGCGGGGATCGCCGCCCGCGCGGCGGCGCTCTATTTTCGTTACGGCGGGGCCGCATCGTCGGCTTTCAGTATGGCGCGGAGCGGCCTGAGCCTTGCCCGGACGGTAAACTCATTTCGCTGGTCGGGCCTAAGAACTCATTTTTCTTCATTCGATCTGACCACACTGGCCGCAAATTCCGCGCAGAATTATATCCCTGCGAACATCCGCACCTTCGGCGCGCTGAGCAATTACACGCGCCGGCCGCAGCTTCCTTCTCTTCGCCCATCGATCTCGGGCCCTTCGGGCTCGGATGTAAAGGAAGGATTGCTCGACCGGCTCGACCCGGCGCGGCAATTGGAAAGGCTTTCGGATTATTTCCTGCGCCGCAAGAGGCTCTCGGAATTGCGCGGGCAGTTTATGTATTTTTACACCGACCTGCCGCGGCCATACGACCGCAAGGGACTCGCCGGGGTGAATGTCAATACCGGCGCCACCCAGAGGTTCGTCACCGTCAGCGACCCCGACACGCGTTTCGTCACCGACGAATCGGTGGGGCTTCTTTATTCCGCCGATGGCAATCGCCTGACCGCCTATGCTATTTTGTCGAGGTGATTCGTTTAGAGTTACGCCTTCAGGCGTGATAAAGGATTAAAGAATCACGCCTGAAGGCGTAACTCTAAACCCTGAACTAAGTTTAATGAATCCTTTTATCAACAAACGGAAAAACGACTGGCAGCGGCTCGAAGACCTGTTGGGGATGATCGAGATGGCGACGCTGCGCAATCTGACCCGCGAGGAAGTGCGCGAGCTGGGGCAGCTTTACCGCCGCGCGGCTTCCGACCTGGCGATCGCCCGCGCCGAAACGCGCGACCCAAAGCTCATCAACTATCTCAACAGCCTGGTGATCCGCGCGCACGGCAAGATCTACCGCGCCGAGAGCCGGGGCCTGGGGATGCTCAGGCAGTTTTTTCTCAAGGATTTCCCGCAAACCTTCCGGCGCACCTGGAAATTCACCGCGGTGGCTTTCGGGAACTTTTTGCTGGCGGCGATCTTCGCTTTTGTCGCCACCTGGCAGGATATCGATTTTGCCGATTTCGTTTATCTCGGCGACGTACGCTATGAGGTCGAGGCCGATCATCACTGGTGGGAAGGTTTGAATGAAGAAGGCAACCAGATCGGCGCCAGCGCGATCATGACCAATAACATTTACGTTACCTTCCGGGCTTTTGCCATGGGCGCCTTTTTCGGCATCGGCGCGCTCTACGACATGGCCTTCGAGGGGGCTCGGCTCGGCGCTATATTTGCCGTGTGCTACCAGCTGAAACCGGCCTTCGGCAATGCGTTGGCGACGTTTGTGGTGGGCCACGGCGTGCTGGAGCTTTCCTGCATCTTCCTGTGCGGCGGGGCGGGAATGCTGATAGGCTATTCGATCCTGGTTCCGGGCGATCTCTCGCGGCTCGAGGCGGTCAAAAAAAGCGGCCTGGAAGCCGTCAGGCTGGTCATCGGCTGCGCCTTTGTGCTGGTGATCGCCGGCATCATCGAAGGCTTTATTTCGCCTTCGTCGCTGCCGCCGGGCTTCAAGATCGCCACCGGTATTTTGACCGGGATCGCCCTGTTTTCCTACCTGCTCCTGTCCGGAAGAGAGAGAAAATCGCCGGAAGAGCAGGCGTGACCTTGCTTTGTTTCCGGCGCGAATCCTTTCCCGAGGGCGTTTGGCGAATTTACAAGCCGGGAAAATTGTGTATATTAGCTTAAGATTCGTGCTTTTCCGGGCTTTTCTAAACAGGCCGTAACAACCATTTAATCCTTTTTTAACAGTATTTTGATGTCAACCTGTTATTAAATGATTTGCGCCGGCTTTGAGGAACCCTAATTGCCTTATTGTTCGTAACCAGGGCCGGTTTATTCTTAGAAAAATTTAAAGTTTATACATAGTTGCGGCTAGAACCCTGTAACCGTGTGAAATTCAAGGACATAAACAGTCGGGGATCAAAATGGAGAGTGTCTGACCGGGATTGGCTGAGTTTTCGGTAAATCAGAAATCCAAATTCCGAGATACAAAATCCAAAAATTGAAATGTTCCAACAAAGCACTTGTTCCAAAATTCTATATCTAAATGAGGTCGGAAAGAATGACTAAAAATTTATTTTTCAGTTCGATAAAGATTTTTGCGCTCTTTATGCTCTGCTTTGCCATCGGCATCGTAAGTATTTCGGCGCAGTCAACGGTAACCGGCGCTATCCGCGGCAAAGTTACCGACCAGCAGACAGCGGTCGTTCCAAACGCGACCGTAACAGTGACCAATACAGGAACCAACAAAGTCGATACCGTCAACACCAATGATGACGGTGCGTTTGAAATAAGAAACCTGCAGCCCGGCACCTACAATGTCGAAGTGAGCTCGAGCGGCTTTGCCAAGTTCACTAAAGAAAACGTTATCGTTGAGGTGGGCACGGCCACGCCGATCGATGTCATCCTCGGCATTACCGCCAGCGCGCAGGTCGACGTCTCGGCCGAAGCGCCGGTCATCAATACGAACGATAACGCCAACGCGAACAACTTTAACCAGACCTCGATCAACGAGCTGCCCATCAACGGGCGCCGCTGGTCGAATTTCGCGGTCCTTTCGCCCAGCGCCGTTCCTGACGGCACTTTCGGTCTGATCAGCTTTCGCGGCATCTCGGGTTTGCTGAACAACAACACGATCGACGGCGGCGACAACAACCAGGCATTCTTTTCGGAAGAGCGCGGCCGCACCCGTATCAATTACGTTATCAGCCAGGCGGCGATCCGCGAGTTTCAGGTAAATACCTCAAACTATTCGGCCGAATACGGACGCTCCGCGGGCGGTGTGACCAACGCCGTGACCAAGAGCGGAACCAACGAATTTCACGGCGAGCTTTTCTATTACAATCGCAACAACCGCAACGGGGCGCGTAACCCGCGCGCTTTCCAGCAAGCCATCGTGGGCGGATTTTCCACCCTGGTCGATGCTAAACCTATCGATCTGCGCCAGCAGTGGGGCGGCGCCATCGGCGGCCCGATCGTCAAAAACAAATTGTTCTTTTTCTTTAGCTACGATCAGCAGAAACGCAATTTCCCGGGTTTGGGCGTAACGGTTTCACCGACGTTCTTTAACCCGATCAACGTCGTGCTTCCTTCCCTGCCGCAGACTTGCGCTACTGCCTTTAACCAGTTGACGACCGGCAACGTTTTGGCTTGCCGCGGCGTCACGCAGGCCCAGGCCAACTCCACGATGGCCACCTTGCGCAGCTTTATCGGCGAAACCCCGCGCAAAGGCGATCAGACCCTGTTTTTTCCCAAGATCGACTGGCACGTTAACAACAGCAACCTGTTTTCCATCAGCTACAACCGGCTGCGGTGGGATTCACCGAACGGCATCCAGACGCAGGCGACCAACACCCGCGGCCTGGACAATTTCGGCGACGATTTCGTGGACGTAGATTCGGTCAATGCCCGCCTGCAATCGAGCATAACGCCGAACCTGGTCAATGAAGCGCGCTTCCAATACGGGCGTGATTTTGAACACCAAAACAGCAGCCCGCCGATCCCGGGCGCGCCGTTGACCGCGTTGGGAAACACCAGAACTCCTAACATCTTTATCAGCGGCGGATTCGAATTCGGAGTGCCGACCTTTTTAGAGCGCGCGTCGTTCCCGGATGAAAAACGCATCCAGGTAGCCGATACGGTGACCTGGATCAGTGGAAGACATACCGTCAAATTCGGCGCCGACATCAACCGCGTCAAAGACGACATTGCCAACCTCCGCTTTGAAGCCGGCGCTTACTCATACGGAAACACAGCCGATTTCATACTCGACTGGTTGAACTTTAAAGCGGCTATTCCCGGCGCCACAGTATGCGGTAACAGCACCCGCACGGTCGGAAAATGCTATACCAGTAACTATCAGCAAGGGGTAGGTTCGGCCGGAACGTCCCTGACCTCGTGGGACTATAACTTTTTCCTGCAGGACGATTTTCGCGTCACCAACCGCATGACGGTCAATCTGGGGCTGCGTTACGAGTACATCAAACTGCCGGGCGCGCAGATCCCCAATACCGCCGCCACCGTTATTCCAAATGACGGAAGAACTTTGGCGCAAGCGACGTCGTTCATTCCCGCCGATAAAGATAATTTCGGCCCGCGCATCGGCCTGGCCTATGACGTGACGGGCGACGGTAAGACGAGCTTACGCGCCGGTTACGGCATTTACTTTGGCCGCATTCAAAATTCGACCATTTACAATGCCCTGGTAAATACCGGGAATCCCGGCGGACAGGCGCAGGTAAGTATTTCGCCTGCCGCGGTGACCGCGCCGATCTTCCCGGCCACTCTGCCGGCCAGCGCTTTGACCTTTAGCCAGGGCGCGATCCAGTTCTTCGCGAGGAATTTCCAGGCGCCGAAGATCCACCAGTATGACGTCGTTTTTGAGCGTCAGATCATGAGGAACACGGTAGTGTCCCTTTCCTACATCGGAAGTTTGGGACGCAACCTGCCCACGTTCGTGGATTACAACTATGCACGCACCGGGCAGACCACCTACACCGTCGTTGACGGGCCTTTGTCCGGCAGGGTCTTTACGCTGCCGCTTTATACGCGCGTGTCCGGATCGCAGGCAATGACCCAGATCCAGAGCACGGTCAAGTCCGAATATAACGCCCTGGTATTCCAGGCCAACCGCCGCTTTACCGACGGGCTGCAGTTCACGACCAGCTATACCCTGGCAAAATCGACCGACACCAACCAGAACTCGGCAACCTTTACATTGACGCAGGCGCCGTACGATCCGTTCGACCGCAGTTTCGACGCCGGGCCGAGCAACTTCGACATCCGTCATAAATTCGTTGCCAGCATGGTTTGGTCGCCGACCGTCTACAAGGGAGGCAAGAATTCGTTCGGCCACTATCTGCTTAACGGCTGGACCTTCTCGCCGATCTTTACGTTCTATTCCGGACGTCCTTTTGACGCTACGGTGACGGGAACTTCGTTAAACGGCTCGAACGGCGACAACCGCGTGCCGATCAACCCGCGCAACTTCTACCGGCTGCCGAACGTCATGAATTTAGACGCGCGGCTTTCGAAACGGTTCAAGATCAAGGAATCGATGAGTCTCGAGTTTTTGGCTGAAGCCTTTAACATCGTGAACCGGACTCACGTTTTCGGGGTCAGCACGTCGCTTTACACCAGAACCGGAAACAACCTGGCCCTGACCCGGGATACCGCGGGAAGAGCCACTTTCGGTGATGTCACCAACACCGACAGCACCCTGTACCGCGAAAGACAGATCCAGTTCGCGGCACGTTTCCAATTCTAATTTTCCGGTACCGGAAAACTGAAAAGGCGCGCTTTATCAAAGGCGCGCCTTTTTTATTTGCGAACGGACGAGTTGTGTGTAAGCTGTTTTTAGTTTTATGCGAATCCTGCAAATATCGTCGGCAAAAACTTTTGGCGGCGGCGAAAAGCACCTGGCCGATCTGATCCGCGGCCTGGGCGAAAAAGGCCACGAGGTTTTTCTGGCCGCGCCGGCCCGCTCGCCGCTGCGCGGGGAATCGGGCCTGCCGGCGGAAAATTTTCTTCCGCTAAAGATCGGCGGAGCCCTCGATCTTTTTGCCGCCCGGCAGCTCTCCGCGCTCATCAGCCGGCATAAATTCGAGATCGTCCATGCCCACCTGGCGCGCGATTATTTTCCGGCGGCGCTGGCGGCACGCCTCAATCGAACAGCAAAACTCGTCCTGACCCGTCACGTTCTTTTCCCGCTGGGGCCCCTGCACAGGATCGCCCTTTCAAACGCCGCGCGGGTCATCGCGGTTTCCGGCGCGGTGGAAAAGCAGCTGCGTGAGCAAAAGATATTTCCGGCGGAAAAAATAGTCCTGATCCCGAACGGCATCACCGTCGAACATTGGTCCGAAGCGCCGCGCGAAGAACTACGGAGAGAATTTAGAGCGGCTCATAACATCCCGCCCGAAGCTTTATTGACCGGCACGGTCGGCGAGTTAAAAAAATTAAAAGGGCAGGAGGATCTCATCCTGGCGGCGGAAATTATTTTGCAGCAGTTTCCCGGTTCGTATTTTGTCGTTGCCGGCAAAGATAATTCCGGCGGCGCCTATAAGCGGCATTTGCAAAATTTGGCCGTGGCCATCGGCGCCGCGGACAGATTTATCTGGCTCGATTGGGTGGAAGACACCGCGCCGCTGCTTCACGCGCTGGACGTCTTCGTTTCCGCGTCGCACTCCGAAAGCTTCGGACTGGCGATGCTGGAAGCGATGGCTGCGGGATGCGCGGTCGCCGCCACCACAACGGAAGGGGCGAAAGAATTGCTGGGTAATAAAAATTTGGCGCGGGTCGAAGATCCGCTTAAGCTGGCTGAGGCTGTTTGCTCGCTTTTGCGTGACGGGGACAGACGCGCCGCTCTGGGAAAGCAGTTACAGGCGAGAGCAAAAAATAATTTTGCTATTGAAAAAACGATCGACGCGACCGAAACGCTTTATTCGGAAGTGGTAACGTTCTAAATGCAGTGCTCGTTTTTCTTTGCGTCTTTGCGTGAAACCATCTCACGCAAAGGCGCAAAGTACGCAAAGAAAAAACAATGCGTCGGAACTCATAAAGCGCGATTAAAGTGCCGCGTCATTTCATTGCTGCCATATTCCGCTTTATCTATCTTCAATACATTTTTTATACCGATCCCCGCCGAGGTCAGAAAACACTCATCGGCTTTAAGCATCGCCGCGGCCGGGCGTTCTATTTCAAAGCATTCAATAGCGTCCGCTTTTGCCTGCTCCAGAATAAAAGCGCGCGTCGTTCCCGCCAGAGCTCCGGTCTTTAAAGAAGGGGTGTAGAGTTTTTCATCCTTTACCCAAAAAATATTCGCGATGCAGGCGGAAACCGCCTCGCCCCGTTCATTGAGCCGCAGGGCTTCGTCAAACCCGCCGTCTTTTGCTTTTTCCCAGACCAAAAGATTTTCCAGGTAGTTGCACGATTTGACGCCGGCCAGCGGCGAAGCGGTATTTATCAGAAAAGGCGAGATGGTCAGGTTAAAAGTTTCCGGGAGCTTGCGAAAATCCGCCGTCGCTATCAGAACGTTCGTTTTGTCGGTCTCGCAGCTCCAAAAACCCGCCGAGTTATCAAACCAGGTGATCCGCGCCCGGGCGTTCTTTATTTTATTGATACTAATGACCGCGATCAGATTACGGTAAGTTTCCCGCTCCGTGATCTCGGACATGTCTATCCCGATCGCGGCGGCATAGTCCATCAGGCGCTGCCAGTGCTTTTCCCACAAAAACGGTTTTCCGTCGTAGATGCCCAGCGTGGTGAAGATCCCCCAGCCGTAAAGCGCGGCGGAGGAAAGCGCCGACACATTCGCGTCCGCGGGAGCACAGATTTCACCGTTAAAAGAAATAAATTTGTGCATCTTGGATCAGACGGTCAGATATTGGCGGCTTTGCGTTTTTTGATAGGCTCGGCGGCGGGAAAGATCAGCCGGAAGGTGGTTCCCTCGCCCAGGCGGCTTTCGACCTTTATCTCGCCGGAGTGTTCCTGGATGATGCCGTAGCTGACGGCCAGGCCCAGGCCGGTTCCCTTGCCGACCTCCTTGGTGGTGAAAAACGGGTCGTATATCTTGGTCAGGTTTTCCGGCGCAATGCCTTCGCCGTTGTCGGTCACGGTGATCTCGACCCCCTCCTCGGTCATGCGCGTGCTTAAGTGTATCTTTCCGCCTTCCGGCATGGCGTCACGCGAATTCAGCAGTAAATTGGTAAAGACCTGCTGCAGCTTTCCGGCATTGCCGAAGGTTTTCGGCAGGCTTTGCGCATAATCTTTTTCCAGCTCGATCCGGCCGCGGCGCAACTGCACTTCCAGCAGCTGCAGCGTGTCTTCCAGGATGCGGTTAAGATCGAGTTCGGTGAATTCCTCGGAGCTTCCGGCGCGGGAAAAGTTCAGCAGGTTGTTGACGATGTTCGAAGCCCGCTGGGTCTGATTATGGACCTTTACCAGCAGCGCATGTTTCGGGTCGCTTTCCGAAAGCATTCCCAGCAGCATCTGCGTGTAGCTGGAAACGCCCGTCAGCGGCGTGTTCACTTCGTGCGCCACCCCGGCGGCGAGCAAGCCGATACTGGAAAGTTTTTCGCGCTGCTGCAGCTGCTCTTCCAGTTTGAGCCGCGAGCTAACGTCTTCCAGCACCAGGATCGCGCCGGTGTTCTCACCAGCCGGAGAGCGCAGCGGCGCAATGGCCACATTCAGGATGATATTCTCGCCCCGCCTGGTCTCGGCAAACATCTTGTAAGCGTTTTTTAGTTCCGTCAGGTGCCAGCTTTTTTTGCCGATCAGCCGCAAAAGGCTCTGTGAAAAACTTTCGTCGAAAAGCTTTTCCACCCGGTTGCCGATCGCTTCATCACGGGTGATGCCGAATAATTGCTCGAAGGTCGTGTTGCAGCTTCTGACGCGGCCTTCTTCGTCCACGGCCAGCAGACCGACGTTGACCGACTCCACGATCGATTCGTTGAAATCCTTGAGCAGCGCCAATTCTTCGGCGCGGCCCCGCTGTTCCTGGTAAAGCAGGCTGTTTTCGACCGCCACCGCCACGAAACCGGAAACCGTGTGCAGAATATCTATGTCCTCTGACGAGAGCAGCGAACCGTCGATCGCGCGTCCCAGCCCGATCACCGCCACCATCCGCCCGCGCACCACGCAGGGCACGTAATAGTGAAGTTCCTGCGGGTTAAACCCGTTGCCGTTGCGGTTTTCTTCAATATCGCCCGGCTCAAAATCGTCCGCCCGGATAACGCTCTTTTGCGCGGAAAGAATGCGCATCATATGCCGGAAATCCTTAGGCACCGTGAAACCCGCGTTCAGCCCGGCGGATTTTGCCACGTGGTACTGGTCGGTGTCGCTTTCGTTTTCGATGAACACCGCGACCTTTTCCACATTCAGTACCTGCTGCAAGCGGCTGACCAGGGCGTTTAAAAGCGGTTCAAGCGCCGTGGTGGCGGAAAGCGTGCGCCCGAAATCCATCAGGCCGCGCCGCAGGTCGTAGCGCTCGCCGTAAAAGTAGCGGTCGACCCGCTCCTGCAAAAAATTCTTGATGGGCTCTGAGATCATCACGATCACGGCCATCGCGATCACCGCCACCAGTACGCGCAGCGTGATCTCGAAATTGGAGAGCCCGTTTCCTATCGCCAGGAACATCAGGGCCAGCGCGATGCCGCCGATCATCATCGCGATCGCCACGGTCGTCACGGCATAGACCAGCGCGCGCCGCACCACCACGTCCACGTCCATCAGGCGGTAGCGAATGACCGAGTGGCCGAAGGTCAGCGGTATCAGCGCCATCGGCAAAATAGTAAGCGCCGAAAGCCAGCCGTCTTCCGGTAGATTGAAATAGCGCTTCAGCAGTTGAAAGGTGAGCGAAGGCACGGCCGCGCCGATAGTTCCCCAAACCGCCCATTTCAATCTCTGCCTGACCAGCGTCTGCTTGTTCTTGAAAAATCTCCAGAGTAAAACCAGCGAGCCTATCACCATACCGGCGGTAAAATGGATCAAACCCGCCAGGTAAAAATACCCGAAAAGGTTATACGCATCGATCAGACCGGCTACGCCCGTCGACCAGCTTTCCGGCAGGAAATGAATATAAAGCGACAGGAAAGCAAAACTCAGGGTTATCAAAGCCGCCGGGACGTACAACAAGTAAGTTTTCCACGGCGGTTCCAAAAACACCTCGCTGCGCACGGGGTAGCGCAGACAGAAATGGACGAACAGCGGGGCAAAAAAAGCGAACGCTGCGTTGTCTATCAACTCTATCGCCAGGTCCAGATCCTGGCCCGTTCCCAGCGGCTTGTAAGTGTGAAACACGAAGGCGGTCAAACAGAGGGCGAAAAAGTGCAGGATAAAAGGAACGCTGCTGCCCTGTTTGAAAAGCACGAAAAGCCCCACGCTGAGGTAGATCAGGCCGACGAACGTCAACAGCAAAATGGAAGCGTCCCAGCGCGCCTGTGTCCCGATATGCGATAGATCGGCGTAATAATAATTATTGCTGAAGGAATAAGAGGGACGCTGGTAATAGTAGGTCAGGTTGCCGTCTACCCCGGCCCGGTCAAGATACATGGAAACGTCGGCCGGGGAAAGCACCTCGTCGAAATTTTTCCCGTCCGGGCTGATCGCTATCAGCCTGTCGCCGCGCAATAGGCCCGCCTTGTCGGCCGCCGAGCCGGGCTCGACCTTTGTGGCAAAGATGCTGTTTTCCTTGATCGTCCAGCCCACGCCGTCGGTCGGCGGAAGCGGCTGGTACCCCCGCTGCAGGAAATTAAGGGCGGCGCCCACGAAGAAAAATGCCGTTGCCAGCAGCAGAACCCAACTCCAGGTTGTCAGCATTTTTCTTTGCATAGCTTCAGGGCTTGTGCCGGGGCACATTTCACCTTAACTTATTTATACGCAAAACATGTTCCAAAAAAGCGGTTTTGGCCCTGTGTTTATCATAAGTTCCGGCTGGCTTGTTTTTCCCGGTTTCAACAAGCCTTATAAAGGAAATAAACGACCAATTCGCCGAAAATCGCCAAATGCCGCGGGCCGGGATTTGTTCAGCTTTTCAGTCTTTATCCAAGATTTTGGACAAAGAAAATCGCGGCGTAATTCCTGCCCGCCGCGAACTTTTAATATCAGACTTACAAATTTTTAAAATCTCACCGAGATCCCGCCCCGAATGCCGCGCCTGCCGGAGTTTAATTTCACCGCGCCGTCGTCGCTCTGCGCCTGGATGGCGTAATCGAGCAGGTTGCGCGCATCTATCACCGCTTCCGCCCGGAAGGGCAGCCCCCAGGTGGGCAGCGACTGCACGATCAAAATGCTTACCGAAGGATCGTAGATCGCCATTTTTCCGGCAAAGGGATCGATCGCGAAAACCGTTGCCTCCGGCGAGAGCCGGAAGATCGTTTTCACTTTGGTGCCTTTTGGCAGGTCGGCGCTGATCTGCGCCATAAAGGTCTGGAAAAGGTCGTTGACAAAAAGTGCCTGCGGGTCGCCGAGCGCTCCCACTGAGAGCTTCTGGCCGCGTCCGAAGGAATAGCCCGCCCCGGCGCTGAACATGCGGCCGAAACGGCGGTTATAGGATATGCGCACGCCCTGCGCCTTGCCGGTTTGATTTACGGTCTGCACCGGCGAATTTTCGTCGCCATCGGCCAGAAATCCCATCGGCAGCCCGACCAGTCCGATCCCCCGGCCGCTGTAAGTGTCGAAAAAGGCCGCGGCTTCCAGGGAAGAATTATTGTCCAGTACTCTTTCGATGCCGATCTCAAAACGGCGGTTCTTGTTAAGCACCGGCTTGTCCGCCACCTCGGCAACCCTTTCGCTCACCGGCGCGGTACGGAAAAGGATAGGCTCGCCTTCCATTTCGATCACGCTTTGCCAGGTTCTTTCTTCACTGCTTCCGGTGTACGAGGCATTAAACCGCGTCCGGGCGTCAAGGTCGTACTGCGCACCGAAGCGCGGCGAAATTGCGGAGTCACCTCCCGCGCCTATAAAACGCGCGTAATCGAAACCGTAAACCAGGATAAATCCTTCGCGCACCTGCCATTGGTCGAGCGCCTGGAAGGAAAGCTGTCCGAGCTCTTTTTCCTCGCCCAACCCGGCCGGCTTAAAGCTGCCCAGCTTTGCCGCTGAGGCCGTTAGCTTGAGTTGGTGATTACCGCCGACCCGGGTTTCGATGGCGGCTTCAAATCTGTTTGGGGCTGACTGGGAAGTGCCGGTTTGACCGGCAAAGATGATCTTTGTGTTTTCGCTGAGCTGTTGGACGGTCGCAAAATTGAGGCCTATATAAACATCGCCTCCGGATGAACTCGCCGCGTAGGTCTCCACCAGGCTTTGCCCGCGCAGTTTGCCGCCCTGTTCTTCTTCCCTGACGCTGCCGATCTTTTCCTCGACCGTTTCGCTTTTGTTTTCAACCGCCGCTACCGTGGGGTCGCTGCCTTCGCCCGCCTGGTAGATCGAGCGCTGGCTTTGCGAGGCCCGGATCCGCCATTTCGGGTTGTCGCGGTCGGCCTTCTTCTCGGCAAAGGTCTTGCCCGATCCGGCGCGCTCCATCCGCAGGCCGTAATAAACCTCGGCCGAGCGGTTGACCTGAATGTCATTTAAGGCAACCGAATCGTACCCGTCGGCCCTGGCTAAAAGAGTGTATGTGCCCGGCACCACCCGGGTAAGAAAACTTCCGTCGGCGGCTGCTTTTACTTGTTTCAGGATCTTTACGGTCCCGGCGCGGAAAACGGAAACCACCGCGCTGCCCAAAGGCTTGCCGCGGTCGTCTATGATCACGCCTTTAATTATCCCGTAGGCGCCGGTTTTTTGCCGCGCGGCTTTGGAATCGGCTTTGACGTCGGCGCTGGCCTGGGGGGCAAACGCCGCGCTTAGCAAAGCTAAACCAACAAAGCTGAGGGTGATTTTTTTGAATGTTTCAGACGAAAACATCTTATAAACAAGTCTTTTCACACAACTGGGCGAGCTCTTTTGGAGCGCACCTTGACTAACCAGGTATGGTAATTAATAACTCCGAATTTTAAGACTAAACGCGTCTATCGAATATTCTCATTAATATTGTCAACTCTGTCAAGACGAGAACCCTTTACCTGGTCTAGGTTCGATGCCTAAAACTTGACAAAGTTTGTCTCTCCGTTAGAATGAAAATGCTGTTATGGAGACGTGGCTGAGCGGCTGAAAGCGGCGGTTTGCTAAACCGTTAAGGGTCAAAAGCCCTTCACAGGTTCGAATCCTGTCGTCTCCGCCATATTTCGCGGAACCGGTAGTAGCCGGTAGTTAGCGGTTAGAGGTCAGTAAAACATTGACTCTTGACTCCTGATTATCGGCTATTGATATATAAAACGATGAAAACGAACTTCCCACTTATCGAAACCGCGCGGCTGCGGCTGCGAATGTTAGAGCCTGAAGATGCCGATAGTATCCACTCCATCTGGTCGGATCCCGAAGTGATGAAATTTATCCCGATCGTCGTTTTTCGCACCCGGGAAGAGGTAAAAGAGTTCATTCCATTGACTTTACAGCGTTGGGAAGAGCGCGGGTTCGGGATGTTTGCCGTGACCTTCAAGGAAACCGGTGAAATGGTGGGCTATTGCGGGCTGCAATACCTGGACGGAACCCCGGAAGTCGAGATATATTACGGTTTTTCGAAGGATTTTTGGGACCAGGGCTTTGCCACCGAAGCCGCCCGGGCGGTGCTCCGGTTCGCCTTCGAAGAGAAAAAGCTGGAAAGCATAGCCGGGATAACCCTCCCTGACAACACGGCCTCGCAAAAAGTGCTGGAAAAGATAGGCTTGAAAAAGCATGAAGAAAACAGAAAGTTTTACGACACCGAATGCGCTTATTTCACCGCTTCGAGAGACAGTTACTCGCCTGACGGGGCGTTTTACAGCCTGAGCTACGACTAAAGTTTTATTATTGGCCGCGTTTATTTTATCCTGCTGGGAGCGCGGACTTACTCGTCCGCAATGAACGTTGCCAGCGCTCAAGCTGGTTGGCCTGTTGGTGTCTTAACAGGCTGAACGCGGGACGCGTTCAGGACAGCCAGCTTGCGCGCTGGCGTTACTAACGAATGTACACGCCCAAATATTTTGCCGAAACCGATGAGGAAAAGCTGCTCGCCTTTATGCGCGAGTTCAATTTTGCCGCGCTGGTTTCCGCCGTGCGCGACCTGCCCACGGCCACCCACCTGCCTTTTATCATCGAAAAACGCGGGGATAAGATCGTCCTGTCGGCGCACATGGCAAGGGCGAATCCGCAATGGAAAACCTTTGCGGACAAGGACGTGCTGGTGATCTTCCGCGAGCCTCATGCCTATGTGTCGCCGCTGCTTTACACGGAAGTGCTGAACGTGCCGACCTGGAATTATGTCGCCGTGCACGCTTACGGCAAAGTGAAACTGTTTGAAACGGTCGAGGAAAATATCGCGCTGCTTGAGAAAATGATCGCGGCCTTCGACCCCGAATTCCTGCAAACGAACTGGCGCGAGATCCCGGACGAATACAAGCAAAGCAACGCACGGGCCATCGTCGCTTTCGAGATAGAAGTGACCGACCTGCAGGGCAAGAAAAAGCTCAATCAAAACAAGGGCCCGGAAGATACGGAAAACGTGATCGCGGCATTTGAGAAAAGCGAAAATCCCAACGAGCGGCAGATCGCGCGGTTCATGAAAGAGATCTACGATAAATGAAGCTTTCCCGGTCAATGACCGTTACTGAATTTGAAAACGGATACTGGTATGCGGCAGAGCTCAAGGGATTTGCCAGGACGATCGGCGTTCCGTCTGCTGCCAAACTTAGAAAAGATGAACTTGAAAAAGAAATAATATCTTTCCTGCGCACCGGGAAAATTAAAAATGCGGTTAAGAGAAGCCTTACGAGATCAGGCGAGAAAGATATTGAAAAAGGACTAAGCCTAGGCCTCCGCGTTATCAATTACACCAGCAACAAAGAGACAAAAGATTTTATCGTCAGAGAAGCGCTGAAGATCGTGCCCGGCCTGAAAAGAAAATCCGGCGCGCGTTATCGCCTGAACCGCTGGCGGGAAGAACAGCTTACCAAAGGCGCGCGGATAACCTACGGGGATCTGGTTAATAAGTATATCGAGTTGAACAGCGGCGAAGAACGTTTCGCACAGATCCCGCACGGAAGATATATTAATTTTCTCAGCGATTTTTTGACAGCGGAAAAAAGTTCGACGAGAGAAGAAGCGATAAGCGCGTGGAAACAATTAAAAACCCTCGATATTCCCAAAAATTACCCGGCGTGGAAAAAACATCAATTAAATAAATAAAATAATTTCGATCTTAAACCTGCCGAAGAAAAGTCAGCTATAATCATTTTCTAATATATTTTGTCGGTGTCGGATCAGCGGATTTCCTGCTGACTACTGACTACTGATTACTGACTGCTTATGACAACACGCGTTCGTTTTGCGCCCTCGCCGACCGGTTACCTGCATATCGGTTCGGCGCGCACCGCGCTTTTTAATTATCTTTACGCCCGCCGCACCGGCGGAAAATTTCTGCTGCGCATCGAAGACACAGACCTGGCGCGCTCGACTGATGAATCTACCCGCTCGATCATCGAGGGGCTCGAGTGGCTGGGGCTGGAGTACGAAGAAGAGATCGTCTTTCAATCCGACAACGCCCCGAAGCATCGCGCCGTCGCGCTCAAACTTTTGGAAGAAGGAAAAGCCTATCGCGATTTCACCCCCAAAGAAGAGCGCGCCGACGGTGATATCAAAACGTCCATCGCCGATCGCGCCCGCGCCCAGCAGGGTGAAAAACATATGCGCGATAATCCTTTTCGCGATCTGTCAAAAGAAGGATCCGATAAACGCGCCGCGGCGGGCGACCCTTTCGCGATCCGGCTAAAGGTAGCCGAAACAGGCAAAACCTCTTTTGAAGACGCGGTTTACGGCCTGCAGGAACGCGACTATTCCGAAACCGAAGACCTGGTGTTGCTGCGCTCCGACTCTCATCCGCTCTACAACCTGGCCGTCGTTTGCGACGACATCGAGATGCGTATCACTGACGTCATCCGCGGACAGGACCACCTGACCAACACGCATAAGCAAATTCTCATATACGAAGCTCTGGGAGTGACGCCGCCGAAATTCGCGCACCTGCCGCTGATACTCGCGCCGAATAAAGGAAAGCTTTCCAAACGTAAGCACGGCGAGGTCGTTTCGATGACCACCTATCGCGACCGAGGTTTTCTCGCCGCCGCTTTCCGGAATTTTCTGGCGCTGTTGGGGTGGTCTTCGAAAACGGAAAAAGAGATCATGTCGCTCGCGGAATTGGTCGAGGCCTTCACGCTCGAAGGCATCCACCGCAGCAATGCCGTATTTAATTTCGACGCGGCGGACCCGCGCCACTGGACGGACGACAAAGCTTTTTGGTTCAATGCCGAGTACATCCGTACAATGGAATTGGCAGATCTAATTCCATTTGTGAAAAACGAATTAAGGTCGGAAAAGCTTTGGCGCGATGAATATGAGGACGACGACCGGGAGTGGTTTGAAAAAACCATTGACTTGATCCGCCAGCGCTTTTTTACGCTGAAGGATTTTTCCCACCAGGGGCGCGCGTTCTTTAGCGAGGATTACGATTTCAATCCGGAAGCCATCGCCAAGCACCTGGGCAAAGAACCTCTGCTGAAAGAGTGGCTGCCGGAGCTCGCCGGCGTTTTGGAAAACGTGGACGATTTTACGCACGACAACCTGGAAACGGTGATCAAGGATTTTTGCGAATCTAAGGGAACAAAGCTCGGCACGGTGATGAACGCCTCGCGCGTTTTGCTGACAGGACAAGCGGTCGGCCCCTCGATGCTCTCGGTTTTTGAAACTCTCGGGAAAGAAAAGTCGGCGCTGCGTTTGAGAAGTCAGATCGCCTGGAGTTTAACGTGAAAGTGAAAAGGACTGAATCTGAAGTAATTTTTGATAAAGATAAAGGTAAAACCTGTCAGGTTGAGTGTCATACCTGTTCTCTCGAAACAAAACATTCAATTTTGCAGAGTGTTGATGAAAATGTTTCTTATATTCTTGGCTATGATGAGGAAATAGGTGAGTACGGTATCGATGAGTATTTCCATTGGCAAATCATACGATGCCGTGGCTGTGAATCTGTAAGTTTTAGAAAACTTTATCGACATTCTGAGATAGAAGATTATACGTAGATTCAGGGGAATTAGTTCCTTTTGTTAGCGAAGAAATTTTTCCAAAACGACTTAAAGGAAGAAAAAAATTTACAAATATAGATTTAATTCCTCATCCCGTAAATCGACTCTATTTAGAAACGTACGGAGCTCTGTGCAATAAACAACCCGTTTTGACTGGAATTGGAATTCGCGCGTTAGTAAAAGCAGTCTGTAAAGAAAAAGGAACTAAGCAAAAATCTTTACCGGGTAAAATTAATGAATTGGTTGAATTAGGAATTTTAGGCAAGCCCAATGCGGATATTCTTCACAAATTAAAGGATATGGGAAATAAAGCAGTTCATGAAGTAAAACCTCATTCTGAAGAAACTCTTACTGTTGCTTTGGATATAATCGAGCATCTTTTATTAGAAGTTTATGTGCGCCCCGATCAAATACAAAAACATTTTCCGTCAAATTAATGGTACATATTGCGAAAGCTACATTTAACAACATTCCGGCGATCCTCGATCTGCTCCGCGAATTTGCCGAGTATGAAAACCTGCTCGAATTTCTCGAAGTGACGGAGGAACGTTTGCATACGGCCCTGTTCGGCGAAGGGGCGGTGGCGGAAGCGATCTTGGCTTTCGCGGACGAGCAGCCGGTAGGCTACGCCGTCTTTTACCCGAATTTTGCCACCTTTCGCGGGCAGCGCGGGCTTTACCTGGAAGATATTTTCGTCAGGCCCGCGCATCGCCGCGGCGGCACGGGCGAGGCAATGCTTAGCTTTATTGCCGGGCTCGCCAAAGAGCGCGGGTACGAGCGGATCGATTTTATGGTGCTGGATTGGAACACGCCTGCAATAAATTTTTACAAGAAGCTCGGCGCCGAGATCGACCCTTCCGAGAGGCACTTTAAGTTTGTCGGTGCGGCTTTTGAAGACCTGGCTTCTCCAAAAGCTAAATAAACACACTCCCTAAGGCCTGCGGTTTCTGCCGTTGACTGTCACAAAATCCGGATTAGCGGTGTTTATTGGTTAGAAACGAGATATTTCTCCATCACTTTGAATTAAGAGGACCAGATCATGAAAACCATCCGATTCGCCGTTTTGGCTTTATTTGCTTTAGCTCTTGCGTATGCCACGTCCCTGCCCAGCGAGGCGCAGACCGCTTTTACCGGCACCTGGAAAGTAGAACGCTGTGACGATAGTGACAAGCCCGAAAAGGCCGGCCAGATACAGCTGAACATGGAACGCCGCGCCGGAAACAGCCATAGCAATCACGGCTCAAACTACAAGATCAGCGATTTTGAAGGCTTATCACAGGACCAGGTCAACAGCGCGAACGCTACGGCGAACTTCCGGCTCGTGCGCGAAGCCGGCACGATCGACTTTGAAGGCGTTTTTCATAACGGCACGGGCTCCGGCACTTTTCGTTTTAATCCGAACCAGGGCTTTGTCGATAATATGAAAAGCCGCGGTTATGCAAATCTGAGCATGGAAAAGCTTTTTGTCGCCACCACGCTGAATCTGACCACCGCTTTTGTCGACGATCTGAGATCGGTCGGCTTTGGCAATTTGAGCTTCGATGACCTGTTCAAGGCCCGCATTTTTAATGTCACCCCGCAATTTATGGGCGAGATGAAAGCGATCGGCTTTCCCGATCTCGGCATGGAAGATCTGGTCAAGGCGCGCATCTTTAAGATCGATGCCCCGTTTGCCCGTGAAGTAAAGGATATGGGCTTTGCCAACGATTCGATGGAAGGTCTGGTCAAGCTGCGCATCTTTAAGATCACCCCCGAATTTCTGCGCGAAATGAAATCGCAGAACTTTCCCAGCCTTACTTCCGAGGAAGCGGTCAAGCTGCGCATTTTCAAGATCACACCCGAATTTCTCAATGAAATGAAAGGCGAAGGTTTTCCGAATCTCTCGGTCGAAGAAGCCGTAAAATTCAGGATATTTCACATCAACGGCGAGTTTATCCGCCAGGCCAGGACCGAAAATCCCAATGTGACCGTCGAAGAGCTGGTCCGTATGAAGATCGGCGTAAAGCGCCATCAAAACTGGGATGATGAAGATTCGGACAAGGACAAGAACAAAGACAAAAAGAAATCAAAAGATAAAGACAACCAGAACTTCCTCGATTAACCACTGATCATTCATGGCTCCGTTTTCTTTACCAGGCTGAAACGCCTCGGTAAGGCGGAGCTCTTTCTGAAAACGTTCCTGCTGCAAAAAAAGGAGATAGTTATGAAATACCTTTTACTGATATGTTTGGTAATTGTAACGCTGATTGGGGCAGCACAGGCACAAGACAATGTTAAGAAAGCAGTAGCTTTCAACGACCAAGGGGTAGCCGCCTACGAGGCGAAAAATTACGAGTCAGCGATCGGCCTTTTTGATCAGGCCCTTCAGCTGCACCCGGGCTATGCGACGGCTTATTACAACCTCGGCACTTCATACCTTCATTCAAAACAGCTTGAAAAAGCTGCCGGAGCATTTCAAAACGCGATCAAACTCTACCCGGCTTACGCGGAAGCTTACAATCAGCTCGGCGTGGTCTACTCGGAAAACGCGCAGTATGAGAAAGCCGTCGATGCCTTTAAGGAATCGACCCGTTTAAAGCCCTTGGGCGCGACGGCTTTTTACAATCTGGGCTGCATTTACAATCGCCTGAATAAATTCAGGCAGGCGGTCGAATCGCTCAGGCGGGCCGCGGCTTTCGGCAAGGACGACGCGGATATCCGCCTCAATCTGGGCTACGCCTACAGCCGGGAAAAACGATACGGCGAAGCGATTGCGGAAATTCGTTGCGCCGCCGAGCTCGAGCCGGAAAACGAAGCCGCGCAGTTTTTCCTCGGCGGGCTTTACTTGCAGGTGAACGATAAAAAAGGCGCTCTGGCCCAGTACGCGGCCGTAAAACCGCTGGACCCGCAGCTGGCGCAGAGGCTTTACCATGCGATATATGCCGATAAGCTGGTAAGCGTTTCTTATGAAGAGGTGGCAAATTAAAGTCAGCGAAGCTATGAATTGCCACTAGCTTTAGCTAGTGGATAAAAAGAGACAATTTGGCGGGCTTTAGCCTAATACCGGTCTTGGGCTAAAGTCCGTCTCTTAAATTTAGCATCTTTATCCACCAGCTAAAGCTAGTGGCAATTGAAAGAACCGGAAACTCTTGTTTCTTCTTAAAATAACATCAATAAAGAGTTTATGAACCCAAGCAACTTTCTTATAGACTACGCCTCAACCAGCATGTTATGTTGTAAACATAGTTAAACATTGCCTTGAGGCTCTGTTTTTGATTTTTGTCATAAGGTTAGCCTCCTCACGAATTCCCTGGCTAAAACCCGCCTCCCGAAAGTCCTTTGTTGAGAAGTTGCCATGAAGAAGCTTTTTTTCTTAGCCGCGTTTTTCTCCGTCATTTTTATTTTTACCGCCGAAACGGCAAAAGCGGCCGTGTATGAGGTCAAGCCCGGCACCCCTTTGGACAGCATCGCCGAAGTGCCCTGGGCAACGCTCCAGCCCGGCGACACGGTTTTGATCTACTGGCGCGCCAGCGCCTACAAGGAAAAATGGGTGATCTGCCGCCAAGGCACGGCCGCCCTGCCGATAACCGTGCGCGGCGTGCCGAACGCAAGCGGCGACCTGCCGGTGATAGACGGCAGCGGCGCGGTGACGCCCGCGGGTTTGAATTTCTGGAGCGACGAGCGCGGCGTGATAAAGATCGGCGGCGCGAATGTTCCGGCCGACACGATGCCGAAATATATCACGATAGAAAATCTCGAGATCCGCAGCGCGCATCCCGATTACCAGCTCACCAGCGATACCGGTACTGTGATGAATTATTCCAGCTCGGCTTCGGCGATCTACGTGGAAAAGGGCGAGAACATCACCGTCCGCAATTGCCGTTTGCATGACAGCGCCAACGGATTTTTTGTCGCGTCATCCGACAACAGCGTCTCGCGCAATGTCCTGGTCGAGGGCAATTACATCTACGGCAACGGGATCGCCGGCAGCGCTTTTCAGCATAACAACTACACCGCCGCTATCGGCATCACGTTTCAATACAACCGTTTCGGGCCGCTACGCGCCGGGTCAAACGGCAACGCGCTGAAAGACCGCTCGGCCGGCACTGTCATCCGCTACAACTGGATCGAAAGCGGCAACCGCCAGCTTGACCTGGTAGACGCGGAGGACAGTGTGCAGATCAGAACCGACGCGTCGTATCACAAAACCTTTGTATACGGCAATATCCTGATCGAGCCCGATGGCGCGGGCAATTCGCAAGTGTCGCACTACGGCGGCGACAGCGGCAACGAGCCTACTTACCGCAAAGGCAAACTCTATTTTTATAACAACACGGTCGTCTCAACCCGCGCGGGAAACACCACGCTCTTTCGCCTCTCCACCAATGAGGAAACCTGCGACGCGCGTAACAATATTTTTTATAACACCGCGGTCGGGGCAAATCTGGCGATGCTGGCCGAAGCAGGCACACTCACTGTCAGCAACAACTGGGCAAAATCCGGTTGGCGCAACTCTCATGAAGGCGGCGGCTTTGGCGGCAGCGTTACCGTGGCCGGTGCGTTCATAACCGGAACCCTGCCCGGGTTTACCGATTTTGCGGCCCAGGATTTTCGGCTAACGCCGGGTTCGGCCGCTATCGATGCCGGTACGGCTTTGCACGCCGACGCCCTGCCCGTAAACAATGTCGTGAGACATTATTTGCGGCACCAGACGAGTGAAGCGCGGCCCGCAAACGGCGCGTTTGACCTCGGCGCTTATGAATTTTCCGCGGTCGCTCCGCTGCAGCTTATAGTTAGTGACATGCCTGCTCCGATCCGTGGAAGGTTTTACAATTTTACGATGCAGGCTACCGGTGGTTCGGGAAATTACCTGTGGTCGATACCGGCGGGAACACTGCCGCCGGGGTTGTGGCTCGAACCGCAAACGGGCGTGATCCATGGAAAGGCCGCTCTTAAAGGAAGCTGGACGTTTCAGATAATGGTGCAGGACGCGCAGAATACCACGAGCAGCCAATCGGCGGTATTAACGATGAACGTTAAGTTGTATTCGGGATTGTGATCCAAGCGTTCCTAAACTCCCCTCCTTACGAAGGAGGGGTGCCGCCGCTTTAGCGGCGGGGTGGTTCTTTCTTCGCTAAAAACGGCTTTGCCGCTCGCTGTGCGGAAAAGCTTTGCTTTTCCGAAAGCTTGCTACTATCTTTACAGCGGCTATGCCGCCGTTTTCAACAATTGGCGGCGTAGCCGCTTAAAAGTAAAAAGGAAACTGAACGGAAAAGCAAAGCTTTTCCGCACATCAAAGGGCATAGCTCAATTTCGTCTACTCAAACTGTTTCTTAAATTCCTCAAACGTCTCTTTCAACGTAGAAACTTCTTCCCGTAAGCTTTCCACTTCCTGTTCCAATTTTTCCAGCCGCTCGTCTTTTTGCGCGGCACCGGCCGGGCGAGAAACACTGACGGTTTCCGCCGCCACCGCTCCCGACAAAAGATGCGCAAAGCGTGCTTCTTTTTGTCCCGGCTGGCGTTCCAGTTTTACCACCAGCGGTTCATCGCGGCGGCTTAGGCCGTCGAGCGTTTCCTGTACGTCATTCAGGTCTTTAAAATCATAAAGCCGCCCCGAGCGCCCGTGTATCTCACCGATCGTCTGCGCGCCGCGCAGGAGCAAGACGCAGATCACCGCCACCTCCGAAGGCTCCAGTTCATAGACGCTCGGCAGCATGTGCTTGTATTTCACCGTGCGGGCCGTGCTGCCGTGAAAAAGATAGACCAGGAATTTATCGTGCAGGCTGTCCACCGCCCGCTGCACGGTCTCTTCGTCGTACGACACAACGGGATCGCGGCTGGTTTTCTGATTACAAGCCGCCATCAAGGCGTTTAAGGTCATCGGGTAATATTCCGGCGTGGTCAGCTGCTTTTCGATCAGCGAGCCGAGCACGCGGGCTTCTGCATCGTTTAATTCGATCATAAGTTTAGAGTTACGTCTTTAGACGTGAATTATGATATTACATCACGCCTGAAGGCGTAACTCTGAACCCGGGTTTCGGCTTCTTTTAAAGGATGCCTTACAATTCCAAACAATGGAGATTTTAGTAGCGCGCACGGCCGCAGAGATCGAATCGGCCTATGAAAAGCTTTCGGCCACAAAGGAGATCGGCTGTGACACGGAAACCTCAGGTTTTAAGGTCGGCAGAAGCCGCTTGTTTTCCGTGCAGTTTTCCGACGGCGATTTTGCGGTGCTCGTGCCCATCAGCGAAGGCGTGCAGCTCGGCTCGTTGGCTGATCTTTTAACTTCCGCCGAACACATTAAAATTTTTCACAACGCAAAATTCGACATCGATTTTCTGCGCGCAAGTGGTTATTCGGTGGCAAATATTTTCGACACCATGATCGCCGAAAAAGTTTTGACGCGCGGCGCTTACCAATCGGCCTCGCTGGCGGAAACGCTCTATCGATATTTCGCCGTCGACCTGGAAAAAAGCCACCGCATAAAATTTTCCGCGCGAAACTGGAACGGCGTCTGGACTGATGAACTCGTTCATTACGCTCTGTCAGACGTGGTCCACCTGCCGCAGTTGATGAAGGAGCAAAATGTGTGGCTGGAAAAATTAGGATTAGCGGAAGATTTTCGAAAACAATTGTCGAAGTTCCTGTGATCTACGATTTCTTGCTTATTATCGCAAAATAATGTGCTTCATCGGAAGACTCGATAAATTCTTCGATCTGCCAACCGGTATCTTTTAAAATATCCTGCATTTCCCCGGGCGAGACAAAAAGATAATCAAACCATTTTCCGACCGCTTTTTTGAACCTGACGCGAAATCTGATCTGCCCGCTCATCCGGCCGCGTTTTCTATTTAACTTTTGATAAAGCAAATGATCAGGATCGGTGGTCCGGTACGGGTTAAGAGTTCCGGCAATGATCTTTCCCTGTGGCGAAGTTATCCGGGCAAATTTTTTCAGCAGCAATTTTGCCTTTCTGCGGCTTCCGAGCAAACCGAAGTTATTACCCATCATCAACACTGAGTCGAACGAACCGGTCTTAAATTTGCCGATCTCTTCGATGGGTCTGACCAGAGCTTTTTTCACGCCACGCAGTTTGCAAACCTTGACGGCGCCGGGTGAATTATCGATGCCGGTAACGTCAAGGCCTTTTTGCTGCAGGTAAAGCGCGTGCCGGCCGGCGCCGCAGCCGACGTCTAAAACTCTACCCTTCGCGTATTTGATCGCGCGGCGCTCGGCTGCCGGCCAATTTTTATATTCCGAAAAATAGAGACCCGAGTCTGAGCCGAGATCGATCAAATTATCGTCCCGCTCTATCAATTCGGAGGTCGGCGCTTTGGAATTATATTGCGCCAAAAGCTGCTGGCCGTAGGCGTCCTGGTCTTTCTCTATCTTCAATTTTCGTCTTTGACCTTTTCCGTTTTAACAGTCTTGCGCCACTTGCCGTTGACCAAAGTTTTCGTAGTAAGAGTTACAATCCTCATATTTGCCTTCTCGTCAAATCCGGTCGCATCTTCGACAAATTCGTATACTTTTACCGGGCGATTTGCCACAACTTTGTACCTTTCGGTAATGTGCCAGCAACAGCCTGATTTATCGAACGTTTGAAGCGTTTTGTTTTTAGCATCGACCTCAAACATGCCCAGGTGATATGCCAGATCCGTGAACTTCCGGTTAAAGACAAATTTGCCTGCGGCCCGCGAGGAAAGATAGACCCGGTACGATGGCCCGTTGTACGAACCATTGGTTCCGTCGGAGATCGCCACGTCTTCCATACCGTCGAAATTGAAATCATCGACATTGACGACGCTCTGTTCGTCATAAAGCAGCGTGATATTCACCAGCGGTTTTCCGCCCTCATTTAGCTGAACGTAGGTATCCTTGTGGTTTATCACCTGGTAAGGTTTTGCCGAACCTTTTTTGTAAAACGAAAACGTGGCCGCGCCCGTACAGGAAAAATCATCGCATTCGGCTACCCGGACCTTAACATCGAAATATTTCGAGGCGTTTTTGAGATCGAATGTGTGTTGGGCGAAAGTCGCTGAAGCCAGCAGAAGTATCAGGAATAATGTTTTTTTCATAGTCATATAAGAGGCAAAAATTCCTCTTTATTACAGACGCAGCAGAGCCTGCGATTTGCGTACACCTATTAATTACCAGCGATGATAAGCCGGGTGGCCTTCCCCCACGGCGACGAAGGTGCCGCGGCAGGTGGCGCAGACTTTGTTGTTTGCTATCAGCTCGGCTTCGACGACGGCGCGGTCGTCGGAAGGCGATGCCGCGACGCGGGCTTTCAGATGCAGCACCGCGTCGCTCAGCGTGGGCCTGAGCAGCTTAACGTGAAAATCGGCGGTGACGGTGCAGTCGGGCTCTTCCCGGCCGTTCTTTTTCATCAGAAAGTAAGCGGCGGCCCAGTTTGAGTGACAATCGAGCAGCGCTCCGATAATGCCGCCATTGACCACGCCGGGAAAAGCCTGGTGATGCGGCTCGGCGCGAAACTCCGCGACGACGTCGCCACTCCCGTCCCGCGCTGGGTAACTTTTTATATGCAGCCCCTTATCGTTTTTCACGCCGCAGCCGAAGCAGATGCCCTCCGGCGCGTACTTTTCCTGGAGTGATAATTCTTCGGTCATAAATTGTTTAGAGTTACGCCTTCAGGCGTGATAATTTTGCCCTGTCACGCCTGAAGGCGTAAACTCTGAACAAAAGATCCGCTACGGGTGCGTCATTTCTTCCGGCTTCACCAATTCGTCAAATTTCTCAGCCGTCAGCAGCCCAAGCTCGACCGCGGCCTCACGCAGGTTGATGCCTTTTTTATGCGCATGCTTGGCGATCCTGGCGGCGTTGTCGTAACCGATGTGCTGGTTGAGCGCGGTGACGAGCATCAACGAATTTTTCACGTACTCGTCTATCTGCGCGGCGTTGAGCTCTATCCCCTTAATGCAGAATTCGACAAAGCCGTGACAGGCATCGTGCAGCAGCCTGACCGAATGCAGAAAATTGTGGATCATCACGGGTTTGAAAACGTTCAACTCGAAATTTCCCTGCGAGCCGGCAAAACCGATAGCAGCGTCGTTGCCGAAAACCTGCACCGCCACCATCGTTATCGCTTCAGATTGAGTCGGATTGACCTTGCCCGGCATGATCGAGCTTCCCGGCTCGTTTTCCGGCAGCGTTAATTCGCCAAAACCGCAGCGCGGGCCCGAGGCCAGCCAGCGAATATCGTTGGCAATTTTCATCAACGACCCGGCCAGGGTTTTCAGCGCGCCGGAGGCAAACACCAGCTCGTCATGGGCGGAAAGCGCAGCAAATTTATCCGGGTGCGATCTGAACTTGCAGATCCGTAAGCTCGGCGATCTTTGCGGCGGCGCGTTCGGCAAATTCGGGATGCGCGTTGAGCCCCGTGCCGACGGCGGTGCCCCCGATCGCCAGATCGAGTAAGCCCGACATCACTATTTTCAGCCGCTCGATGTCGCGCGCGATCAGGCTCGCCCAGCCGCCGAATTCCTGCCCGACGGTCATCGGCGTCGCGTCCTGCAGGTGCGTGCGCCCGATCTTTACCACATCGGCAAACTCTTTCGCCTTCGCGTCGATCGCGTCGTGAACTTTCTGCACCGCCGGGATCAGCGCGTTTAGACGCTCGGCGGCGGCGATATACATCGCGGTCGGAAAAGTGTCGTTCGAAGACTGCGACATATTCACGTCGTCGTTCGGGTGCACCGGTTTTTTGCTGCCCATCTCGCCGCCCGCCATTTCGATGGCGCGGTTAGAGATCACCTCGTTGGCGTTCATATTGGTCTGCGTGCCGCTGCCCGTCTGCCACACGCGCAGCGGAAAATGCTCGTCCAGCTTGCCTTCGATCACTTCATCGGCGGCGCGCGCGATCAGGTCTTTTTTATCGGAGTCTAGCTTGCCCAGGTCGAAATTGGTCAGCGCCGCGGCCTTTTTCAGAATGCCGAGCGCGCGGATCATCTCGCGCGGCATCACGTCGAAACCGATATTGAAATGATGCAGGCTGCGCTGGGTCTGCGCGCCCCAGTATTTGTCCGCGTCAACCTCGATCTCGCCCATCGAATCAGTCTCGATACGGGTTTTGGTTTGTTCGTCTGTCATCTTGTTTTCGGCAAATCTCTTTCTGATTTCTAAATCCCAGATTATAATACGCCTAATCCCAAATTTAACAATTTCGGACGCGAAACGCTCCCTGGTTTCGCTAAGTACTACCCCACAATTCAAAAAAATCAGTTTAGGAGAAAAAATGAAAACATTTACTTTCTGCGTTCGTCAGTTGTCACTGGCGTTTTTTATTGTTTTATTCTCAATGTTTGCCGCAGTTGCGCAAACAACCGTTTCGCGGGCGATTGATCCGGAAGCCCCGGCTGCGGGCGTCGCAAGTCCCGTCTCGCAAACCACTCCATATATCCTTAATCAGCCCATCACCACCGCCCCACAGAACGCAAACTTCAACATCAGCGGCACAGGAAAGGCGAACATCTTCGATGCGACTTTGCAGTTTAACATCGGCGGCAGTCGCGTTTTTAGTGTGACCGAATCAGATAGCACTTTTGTCGGCAAAGGGGCCGGCGCAACGAATACGGGAGTAAGCAACTCTTTTTTTGGCGTTAACACCGGTTCCAGTAATGGCAAAGGCATGATGAACTCCTTCTTCGGCCGGGAAGCCGGTGTCAGTAATTTAGACGGGAGGGACAATTCGTTTTTCGGTGCTGATGCCGGTCGTTACACTGATTCGGGCAGCTCTAATTCTTTTTTCGGCTATAGCGCGGGCAAATCTAATTCCTTTGGCAACAATAACACGATTCTTGGCGCCGAGGCTGACGTCGAGCAGCCTACTTTATCGTATGCAACCGCTATCGGATCGGGCGCACTAGTCGGCGCAAGTAATACTATTGTGCTGGGACGAAGAGGAGGTGTGGACAGCGTATCAATTCCGGGCATAGTTCAATTGGAAAAACTCGGCTCCGCGGGAAGCGCTCATCTTTGTCGTAACAAACAACAAAAGATAGCGGCCTGCTCTTCGTCGTTGCGCTACAAAACTAATATCCTGCCCTTCCGATCCGGCCTGACCTTACTGCAGCGCTTGCGCCCGATCCGCTTTGAATGGAAGGACGGCGGGATGAAGGACGTCGGCTTTGGCGCGGAAGACGTGGCGAAAGTCGAGCCCCTGCTCGTCACATATAATGACAAGGGCGAGATCGAGGGTGTGAAATATGAAAAGCTGGCGACCGTCCTGGTCAATGCCGTCAAGGAACAGCAGGCGCAGATCGAAGCGCAGCGGCGGCAAATTGATGCATTGAAAAAACTCATGTGCGGGCAAAACCCGGACGCCGAAGTTTGTAAGAAGTAATGATTTTTAGTGGCTAAGTAAATGCCCCCAGTAAATTGCCACTAGCTTCAGCTAGTGGTTATGAACGCTAATTTATTTTCGGCTTTAGCCTAAACTTTCGCTTTGGGCTAAAGCCCTTTCTATAATTCGTTTTTCTTTTTATCCACTAGCTAAAGCTAGTGGCAATTTAATTTTTTACTTAAAAAACTCTTGACAGATTTTTCCCTGCCGACTTACGCTTATTCAGGTTCTTCCACCGGACACTCATGGAAAATATCAAACTTCTTTTCCAGATCTACTTTCGCCCGGCCGGGGCGATGAGCGACATCATGGACAGGGGCAGTTGGCTTTTTGCCGCCGCGCTGGTCTTGTTTGTTTCATTCGCGTTTTACTTTACGATAAATTCAAAGCTCGAGGCGGCTTATGCGGTTCCCGCCTTCGATCAGTTTTATCAAACGCCGCCCGAATCCGGCAGCATCGAACAAGACGCGGCGGACCAAAAAGTGTATGAAAAAGCCGTCGGGCAATACCAACAGGCCGTGGCCGACCATCCGAAGGTGCCGCTGGCCGGCGACGCTTTTTTTCGCTTTTTCTCGTTCGCGCCGAGCGGTTTTTATCAACCGGTCATAACCATCTCTATTTTTTACGTCCCGGCGGTAATTATTCTGATGTCGCTTTTCGGCGGGTCGGGAAGCTTCGGCCTGGTGCTGCGGCGGGATTACGCGGCGCTGGCGACCTGTTCGCTGATGGCCTACGCGGCGGCAAATCTTCCCTTTGCGCTGGCCGGGGCCTTGCTCTACCCGCAAGCCGTTTCGCCGCCGGTATTGCTGGGAATGTGGCTGGGCAGCAGTATTCTCTTCGGCTTTTTTATGATCTTTGTTTTGCGGACCGTGCTTGGCGCCCGTTACGCCGCTGCCGTTTTTACGGTTTGTTTCGCCTGGCTTGCCTTCACATTGGGGATGTATATTTTCCGCTATGTTTCGCCGTATCTTTTTTCGCCGTTCCTGATATTTTTTGCGGTGATGTATTTCGGCGGCTATCTCAGCAGTGAAGCGCGCGGCTTTGGCAACGCCTTTCGCCAGCGGCAAAATTTCAAACGTTTTCTGCACAACGCCACGGTCAACCCGCGCGACGCCGATGCCCACGTGCAGCTCGCGCTGATCTACCTGCAGAGAAAACAGGACGCCAAGGCGCTGGTGCATTTGAACCGCGCGTTCGAGATCGACGCGGAAGAGATCGACGCCAATTACGAGCTGGGCAAGATCGCGCGCCGCAAAAATGAGCTGCAGCAGGCGCTCGATCATTTTTCCGTCGTGGTCGAACAAAACGACAAGCACAGCTTAAGCGAGATCTGGCGCGAGGTCGGCGCGACGTACCTGGATGCCGGCATGTTAAAGGAAGCCCGCGAGGCGCTGGAAACATTCACCGCGCGCCGCCCCTTCGACCCCGAAGGGTTGTATTACCTGGGGAAAGTTTTAAAGCAGCAGGGCGAAACCGAAAAAGCGCGCGAAGCCTTTGAGCAGGCTGTCGAGTCGGCCAAAACCTCGCCCGATTACCGCCGCCACGAGATCCGCCACTGGAGCAAGCTGGCGCAAAAAGAAATTTAGAATATTTCTGCAATATTAAATCGGATCTTTAGTTTAGAGTTACGCCTTTAGGCGTGATTTAAACTGGAAGACTCACGCCTAAAGGCGTAACTCTGAACTGTTTCATTTCGCTTGGAAGATGAAACAGAATGAAAAACCCGAAACGCTTTTGAACCAAGAACTTCAGAAACCAGGAGCGGTTTGTTTCGTTTCATCCCGGGGGGAGCCGGAGTGAAACACTGAAACGTTTTTGAAACGCTGTTTTTGGAATTTTGGAAATGCAAAGATCGTCCGCCGCAGCGACTGGAACCAGGAGGATAAGCGAAACGATCCGAAATTTGAAGGCAGTTTTTTGCGGAGGCGAAAGGTTTTGGTATTTGGGCCTTGTTTTAGACTCAAAAGTGCTTAGACACGGGTGATTATTTTACAAACAGAAGCACACCGAATAGCATAGGCAACCACAGTAATTGAACAACTCGCTGATAAAACATTCCTGAATTATATGTCCACAATTTGGCCAACAAAGCGGAAGAGACACCTATCATAATAATTAAAGATATAGACCAGTAAGACGGAAAATTAATTGCAATAGGCAAAAGCAACAGAACCGTGGCAAATTGAAAAACGAATCCTAATATGATGGTTGGTCTTGTGCCGAGCTGCATCGGGATCGTTAAAGTGCGGCCAGTATCGCCTTTCAGATCACGAACATCCATCAGCCATTCCCTACCTAAAATAAAACTGCACGTGGCGAGCGGCAGAAACAAATAAACCGGCGGGTATTGATAGGCAATTACTGAAAACAGCAGCGGGATCGAAGAAACGATGGCCGTCAGGAAGGTTTTGGACAAGCTCACGTGTTTAACAACGACGTTGTATAGCGTAACACTAAGAATACATGATATATAAAGACCGAGCTCGAAGAGATTTTGAGAGAAGAAAAATGCCGCCAGCGCTGCTAGTACTGCCAAAGAAATTGTAATTCTAGAAAATCGAAGCACCGTCAGCCGGGACAGCTTTCCGCTAGGAATCGCCCGGTAGGGTTTTGTTATAGAGTCTTTTTCAACATCGTAATAATCATTTAAGGCATAACCGCCAGCCGCCGAAAGAAAGAACGGCAGCGCCGACAAAACAGATGCCCAAACGCCTCTGCCCGTATAAACCGAAGGAAAAAAAACCGCCAAAGCTATCAGCAAAGAAGGAACTGTTCTAATCAAAACTAAAAAGGCAAAAATTTGACTCATAGTGATGCTAATTTTTGGTTTTGAACGATAGGTTTCTCCTAACTCTACAAGCAAACATATTCCTATGCAAATACAGTAGAAAATAAATGCCAAATCTGCTTTGTATGCCAGCTCGCTTTCGCTCTTGTCATATATTATTTGAAGGAAAACGCAAGCGACAACACACATAAAAGTTAAAACACGAGTAAAATTCACTCTTTCATTAAATACTTTTTCCCAATCATTTGATTCATCGATTACCTTGTCGCTAAACTTTTTCCCTACAATAAGGGATAAAGTAAATAAAATGCCGATGATCGTCCAGGTAATGTGTTTGCTTATAAATGATCCCTCTACCTTAGTGCTGAGCACCGAAAAGTACGACTGAGCCAGAGTAATTCCGACCATTCCCGAAAGAAAAGTGGAACCGGCAATGGTCTTATACGCGCGCCAATTTTTAGTTGCCAGTCTATCTCCCTGGCCCCGCACGGCCCAGTATGAAAAAGCGATCAGGGCGTGCAGTCCGAAAAGGACCAGAAATAACACGCCGTAGTCGCTATAGACAAAAAATAATGGTAAGGCACAAACCGAGACCGTTAACGCCAACAAGGTTGCTAAAGAATAACGCGAAGATTTTTTATTGCCCGGCTCTGCAGTAGCGACATCCGGGTTGTTCTCTATTTTGGCGATAAGTGAAGTGACCCCCCAGGCTTCGAACACCGCCAGGTAAGCAGAAACCAGCACACAAAATTGCATGGTAATGAGATAATTTGCGAGATCCTCGGAAACTACGAATATTTTTGCATTCTTAACTAAAATAACCACGCCTACTGTGATCAAAAAAGCAGAAATATTTACAATTAAAAAAAGCTGCGCTTTAAGCTTTTCGGCAATTTCAAAAAGCCTTGCGTTAAACTTTTCATTCCTTTTCTCAAGCCTGGCTTTAAGCCACGTCTTAAACTTTTTATTTCTTGCTTCTTTTAAGATCGCTTTAAGGATCTCGGTTAGGACAAATAATACTCCGATGATCATTATCGGCACTAAGGGAAGCCAGGGATCGGGTAGGTTGGGGTCAGAAAGCTTGGGAAAGATTAATCCTATATATAAACTGATGCCGATGGACAAAATTACCGACCAGACCAACTGATGCTGAATAACGGGAGAATATTTCGATCCCTTACTTGCCCTCAAGAACACTCCATAACAAATATAAAATGCGGCCTGGGTAGCTAAGGCGACAATTAATGGGACGGTGAATGTAGCCGTTACTATATAGCGAAATATAATAAAACAAATTACGCCGCCCCCGACTATTAGCGAATAAACTATTATTGACTGAAGTCCGCTGCTTTCTACAATAGAATCTTCCTTTTCAGGCAGCTCGGCAGGAAATCTTTCTATATAACACATAAAGAAAAAAATAGATGCGAAGAGAGGTATCACCAGTTTCGGCCAGTCTGCCTGAAATTGGTGATAGAAATTAATGATATTAATGTCGAATGGGATAGGCGTTGCCGTTTGGGTTTTGAGCAAGTTAAGTGAGTTCTGCATCAGATACCCGGTGAGAAGCGCCACCATGGAGGTAAAAGAATAAGTCAAGCCTCTCACTATGTGGAAAAGTATGCGCATAGATTTATACCTCTCAGCTTATCGATGCTTTTTATCAGGATTTGGTAAGACAATAATGCGCTTTTGAATATAGCACTTAGGGAAAATTTAGCAAGCAAATTTTACACTCTCGAATACTTCACGACGAATCTTCTCTCCGGCTCTTCTTCGTCGCCCCACATTTCAGTAAATGAAACTTGTTTTAATCCATTAACTTCGAAGCGCGAGAGGTCGCGGCGAGAGAGCGCCCAGGGAAGTTCGAGCGGCTCTTCCGTATCTTCGCGGCCGCGCGTGACGACGAGAAGCTCACCGCCTTTCGCCACCAAACCCGCGATGGCGTCTATCACTTGCGGGCGCATCTCCATCGGCAGCGGCTGGATGGTATAGACCTCGAGCACAAATTCAAAGGCGTTTTTCCATTCGGGCGGCGGCGCAAAAAGATCGGCCGTGTGAAACTCTATACGCAAGCCGGCGTTGAGTTTTTTCGCCCACTGGATAGCGGTCTCGGAAATATCAAATGCGGTGACTTTGAACCCGCGCTCGGCGAGAAATTTCGCGTCGTCGCCGAGACCGCAGCCGACGACCAAAGCGCTGCGCCCATTTCCCTGCAAATTTACCGTTTGCGCCCAGGCGGCAAAAAATCTGTTGGGCTCCAGATCTGCCCACGGGATATGTTCGTGATCGCCCGCGGCTTCGCTGTATAAAGCCTCAAACCACCCGAACGCATCGCCTTTTTCCGCAAACTCCGCGGCCAGCTCCCTGACATGCGCGCGCGGGTCAAAAGTTTCATCTGCCATATTTTAAATTTGCCACAGAGGTCACAGAGTACACAGAGATTTTTACAGAGATGAAGAGAATAAAGGGGATGCCAAAAAGATTCGTTTAAATATTTATCCTGTCTTGTTCGAATCTTCTCTGTGTTCTCTGTGTCCTCTGTGGCTGGATCATTCAACCGGCGCGCCGGCGTCGTTCCACGCCTTCCAGCCGCCGGCCATCGACCAGACATTGGTGTAGCCCATTTTTTGCAGCATGTCGCCGGCGAGCGCCGAGCGGTACCCGCCGCCGCAATACAGGATCAGCTCCGTGTCTTTTTCGGGAACGACTGCGACGATGTCGCGCTCGATAATGCCGCGCCCCATGTGGGCGGCGCCCGCGGCGTGCCCGGCCGCGAATTCGTTGTCCTCGCGCACGTCTATCAGTTTCGCGCCGCTGCTCATCCGTTCCTGCGTTTCCGCCACATCTACTTCCCTGACGCGCGATCTTGCGTCGTTCACAACTCGCAAAAATTCTTCCGAATGTTTCATATGTTCCTTTACAGATCAGCTAAAAGTAAAAACATTGCTCATTTTCTATTAAAGTTCTTTAAGGTAAAAATTACAATCAGGAGAGGGGCCCCTGAATTAAAAGCGGCCGGGAAATCGAGGCCGCTTTTTTAAATGTCCCAAAAAAGAAAAATGCTCCGACCGAAAATTTACTACCGCCCGGGCCTATACGATTTCGACCAATCCAGAAAGCTGCGGAATTTTTCCTCGTTGCTCACCAGCCATTTTCTGGCTTCCTGGTCGCCGCCCTGCTGCAAAACAAGATAAGCAAATGTCCGGCTATGCCCGAGCCTCTTCATTTCCACCATAAAGGGAATATAGGTTTTCCCCACAAAGGTCGATCTAAGTTTTGTTTGTTCATCAAGTAAAACGATGACGGTATCAAATACGTCGCCTAATATCTCGCCCTCTGATTTATCTTTGTCTTTGTCGCCTTTGACCGTCATTAGCGTGCCCATAATTAATTCCATCGCGTCAAAATCGCCTTCATCTTTTGGAGCGTTCAGATCCATAATGATGTTGACCGTTTTGGTTTCTTCGTTTTTCCTGGGTTTTGGCAATATTTGCTTGATCACCGCGACGGCCTGCCTGGTGCGTTCCGTGTTTAATTCCAGCGAGACCAAACGGCTCGCCGCCAGCAGCGCCGGAATTTTGTATTTATAAGCATAAAAAGATCTGGTCAAAAGATAATGCGGGCTCGCGTAGCTAAAATTATAGTTAACGGCTTTCTTCAGAGCTTCACGCGCTTCGGTATCTTTTTTCTGCCTGGAATAAGTGATCCCGAGATTGTAATAAAGGCTGGCTACATGGTCGCCGTAACCCGGCTCGTTTTCCAATTGCTTAAGCGCGGCTTTATATATGTCGATCGCTTCTCCGGGTTTGCCCTGGTCGTCCAGCGTGTTGGCCAGTACCCCGTAACCGGCGGTCGCGGTATTCGATTTATATTTGACGAGTTTATACGACGTTTCCAGCGCCTTTGCGTAATCCTTTGCGTAGTATGCCGATAAGGCCAGCTCATAAAGAGCCTGATCGCAATCGGGATTCTCTTTTAAAACCTGCTCGTATTTTTTCATCGCCTCCGCGTACCTGCCGGAGTCGTGAAGCCGGATCCCTTCACTTATAAGCTGCATCTGGCTTTCCGTCGGTTCAACGGGCGTGAGGGTCGGCTTTCCGATCTTTTGCGCCGAAACGGCCGAAACGAGCAGGGCGCCTAAAGCTATAAGAAACAAGAATCTTTTAGTCATAATGAGATCTTCCTTTTTTATAGGGACTGGCGAATTATACAATTAATATGATGCGAAAAAATAACATTTTGTTTTCGCCCGGCCCGTAAAAATGCAGCTAAATCCTGCGCTTAAACAGCCGGGCTTTTCCCGGCTGGCTAGAAGTGCCCTAACTTCTTATAATGTTTCTATATTGATATTTATTTCACAAACGAGGTTAAGACATTGGCAGAAAAATTTGACGTAACAATTATCGGATCGGGCCCCGGCGGTTATGTGGCGGCGGTGCGCGGCGCGCAGCTCGGTTTAAAGGTGGCGATCATCGAAAAAGAAAAGGACGCGCGGCTGGGCGGCACCTGCGGCCTGCGCGGCTGCATCCCGACCAAAGCTTTGCTGAAGGCGGCCCATCTGTATGAAAAAGCCGGGCATTTTGCGGAATTTCGGTATCAAGGTCGATAACCTCGGGTTTGATTGGGGGCAGGTTCAGAAACGCAAGGGCGACATCGTGGCGAAAAACTCGGCGGGCGTGACTTACCTGATGAAGAAAAACAAGGTCACGGTCTTTAACGGTTTCGGCAAAATCGCCGGCGCAGGCAAAGTCGAGGTCGCCTACGGGGACGGCAAGAAAGAAACCATCGAGACAAAGAACATCATCATCGCCACCGGCTCCGTCGTCCGGCCCATTCCGGGTTTTGAAACCGACGGCAAACAGGTCGTAAATTCCGATCACATTCTGGAACTCGAAAACGTGCCGAAGTCGATGATCGTGATGGGTTCGGGCGCGGTCGGCGTGGAATTTGCCAGCGTTTATTCGCGCTTCGGTTCGGACACGACCGTGGTCGAGCTACTCGATCGTATCGTCCCGCATCGAAGACGCCGACGTTTCCAAGGAACTCGAGCGCAGCTTCAAAAAGCGCGGCATCAAATGCCAGACCGGCGTGAAGCTCGACAAGATGGAAAAGACAAAGACGAGCGTTAAGGTTTCCGGCAAGAACGCGAAAGGCGGCGACGTCAGCCTCGAAGCCGAGATGCTGCTGGTCGCCGTCGGGCGCATGCCTTATCCTGGAAAAACTTGGGACTCGAAGGCACCAAAGGTTAAAGTCAATCCGCGCGGCACCATCGAGGTCAATGAATATTGCGAGACCGGCGAGCCCGGCGTTTTTGCGATCGGCGACGTGATCGACACTGCCTGGCTGGCGCACCTCGCTTCAAAGGAAGGCATCATGGTCGTCGAGAAAATTGCCGGCAAAAAGGTCGAGCCGATCAACCAGCAACCTCGTGCCGAACTGCACCTACTGCGACCCGGAAGTCGCCAGCGTCGGCCTGACCGAAGCGAAGGCAAAAGAAGCGGGCTATGACGTAAAGATCGGCAAGTTTCCGTTCTCGGCCTCGGGCAAGGCACGCATCCTCGGCGAGACCGACGGGTTTGTAAAGATCGTCGCGGACAAGAAATACGACGAGGTACTCGGCGTCCACATCATCGGCCCGCACGCTACCGAACTGCTGGCCGAAGGCTGTCGTCGCGATGGCAGCTCGAAACGACCGCCGACGAATTCGGCCGCACCATCCACGCCCACCCGACCGTCTCCGAAAGCGTGATGGAAGCGGCTGAAGGCGTGCATGATCAGACGATACATATATAGAAGTTTAGAGTTACGCCTTCAGGCGGCCTTGTCAGAACCGCGAGCGGTAGCGACCGGGTTCAGTGGCTTACCTAAAGGCGGGGAAGTAAAAACACAGATGTAGTGGGCAGGTCTTGTGCCTGCCCTTAACAGCCTCGTTCACGAGGCTTTCTTATTTAGCCACGTCGTTCACGGCGTGGTAAGGCAAGCCTGGAAATATAGAGGGCGTTTTAACGTCCTTTTTCAGAATGGCTTAAGCCGTTTTCGCAAGCCCGTTAAAACGGGCTATAATTTTTTCGCATATCTTTTACCACGCGCTAAAGCGCGTGGCTATTTAAAAGAAGCTTGGAGTCATCGTTCAGAGTTACGCCTTTAGGCGTGATCTAATCGTAAACTCACGCCTAAAGACGTAACTCTGAACTTTCTGATATCATTTCTTTTCCTATGTCGAAACAAAACACATCATACCCGCGCAATAAAATTAAAATATTGCTGCTGGAAAATATTTCCGACTCGGCGGTCGAGGAATTAAGACAGGGGGGCTACGCGGAGATCCAAAAGATCCCGGGCGCGCTTAGCGAAGCCGGGCTGATCAAGGCCGTGCGCGGGGTACACCTGCTCGGCATTCGTTCAAAAACACAAATCACAAAAAACGTGATCGAAGCCGCCGACAAGCTGCTGGCCATCGGCTGTTTCTGCATCGGCGTGAACCAGGTCGATCTGAAAAGCGCGACCGGAAAAGGCGTCGCGGTTTTTAACGCGCCTTATTCGAACACCCGCTCGGTCGCCGAGCTCGTGATCGGACTCTGCGTGATGCTGATCCGCAAGATCAGCGATAAAAACGCCGCGGCGCACAAGGGGCTCTGGCTGAAGGAAGCTGCCGGGAGCTTTGAGCTGCGCGGCAAAACGCTCGGCATAGTCGGCTACGGCAACATCGGTTCGCAAGTGTCGATCATGGCTGAGGCGATGGGAATGCAGGTGCTCTATTACGACATCGCCACCAAACTGCCGCACGGCAACGCCAAGCAGGTGCGCGAGCTGAAAGAGCTGCTCAAAGGCGTCGGACATCGTAACGCTTCACGTCCCGTCGGATAAAACGACGCGGAATATGTTCGGCGCGGACACGCTGCGCCATCTGAAAAAAGGCGCTGTTTTGATCAACTACAGCCGCGGCGACGTGGTCGACCTTGACGCGCTGAAAAGGTCCGTCGAACGGGGAGCGCTCAGCGGGGCGGCGGTCGACGTCTTTCCCCAGGAGCCGGAAAAAAACGGCGATGCCTTTTCGACCGTGCTGCAAAATTTGCCGAACGTAATTTTGACGCCGCACATCGGCGGGTCGACCGAAGAAGCGCAGGCGAACATCGGGCTCGACGTCACCTCGAAATTGATAAAATATCTCGAGCTCGGCGCGTCAAACGGCTCGCACACCATCCCGCCGGTCGATCTGCCGCCGCAAGCCGGAACGCACCGCATCCTGCATATTCACCGGAATATTCCGGGCGTGCTGGGCGAGATAAACTCCAAGCTTTTCAAGCGCGGCATTAATATCGTGGGGCAATATTTAAAGACCAATGAAGAGATCGGCTATGTGATCCTGGACGTAGATACGAAAATTTCCCAGGAAGCTTTCGAGATATTGAAAAAGATCAAGGGCACGGTGAAAACACGAATGGTCTATTGATAATTATCCTCCTTGTTTAGAGGCGGTCTCTGACCGCCGCACTGTATGCGAAATTGTTTGAAGGCGATCTCTGAGCGCCATTAGAGTCTAAATATGCGGCGGTCAAAGACCGCCTCTAAACGATCATAGACTACAGTGGGCCAAATAGTTGGCATCTCCTGCGAGGAATTCCTTATCTTAGTATTAAGAGCCTGCAAAAACGAACACGGAGGGTTGATATGAAATTTACATCATTGGATCGTTTTTGTTTATCAATAGTATTATTTGTAATTTTTGTTTTCGCAGCGCTGGCGGTTTCCGCGCTTGATGGCGGCGGGACAAAGAAAGAGTTGAATAATGGCGGGCAGATTACGGCTCAGACGCCGACTCCGACGCCTACTCCGATGCCCAGCCCCACTCCGGCGCCGTCTGTTTCGCCCTCACCGGATATAACGCCTACGCCGACACCGGGGCCCGCGCCCGGCCCGGAACCAAATCCCACTCCGACACCGTCGCCGACGCTAAGTAAGATCGTAAGTTAGCCCCCTGTCGCTAACGGCCGGTACGGCCGCGACAAGAAAGCGCCTTTTAGAAATAAAAGGCGCTTTGCATTTTATTCGTTGCTTCGTGGACGTATTGCGAAGATAATTACTCAAACCATGTTTAGAAAATTTTTTCCTGTAATTATGCTTTTATTGTTTTGCGCCTTCGCGACAAATGCGCAGTGGCAAAAGCAGGCCGTTGGCACCGCCGCCAGCCTGCGCGGGCTTTCGGTCGTAAGTGAAAGAATAGTCTGGGCGAGCGGAACCGGCGGGACATATCTTAAAACCATCGACGGCGGAAACACGTGGAAGGCCGGCACGGTTCCAGGCGCGGAAAAGCTCGACTTTCGCGACGTCGAAGCTTTTGACGCGAACACCGCTTACCTTATGAGCGCGGGAAACGGCGAAGCTTCGCGCATCTACAAGACCACGGACGGCGGCGAAACCTGGAAACTGCAGTTTAAAAACATCAATGAAAAAGCGTTTTTCGACGCAATTGCATGTTGGGATAAAACGGGTTGCATTGCGATGTCCGATCCGGTCGACGGCAAGTATTTGCTGATCGGAACTAAGGACGGCGAAAACTGGCAGCCGATGGATACAGATAAAATGGCGACGGCAAAATCCGGTGAAGCCGCCTTTGCCGCGAGCGGGACATGCCTTATCACGCAAGGTGAAACAGGCGTCTTTCTTGTCACCGGCGGAAAGGCCGCGCGTGTTTTTCGTTCAAATAACCGGGGCCTGAGCTGGTTCGTTTCAGACACCCCGATAACATCCGGCACCGGGGGCAGCGGTATTTTTTCGATCGCGATGCGGGACGCTAAGAACGGCGTCATCGTCGGCGGAAATTACGAAAAGCCTAACGAAATTAACAATAACCTGGCTTTTACGGGTGACGGAGGAAAAACCTGGACGCCCGGTAAGGGTTTGAACGGTTATCGTTCCAGTGTGACTTACGTCAATCCTTCTACGCTTATTGCCGTCGGGGCTTCCGGTTCTGACATTTCACTCGACAAGGGGAAAACCTGGAGGCCGCTCGACAAGCTTAGTTATAACGCGGTGCAATCAAAGGGTTATCTCAACGTTTGGGCGGTAGGCGATAAAGGAATGGTCGCAAAATACGAGAATCTTTTAAATTCTTCGATCTATAAACGTGGATCTATGCAATATGCCTGGTTTGATATTATTGGGTTCCTCGGCGTCGGGCTGATAATTTTGACGTACGTTCTGCTGCAGCTGGAAAAGCTGCGCAGCACCGAGCTGCTTTATTCCCTGCTTAACGGCATAGGCGCGGCGCTTATCCTCGTTTCCCTTTTCTACAGCTTTAATTTTCCGTCTTTTATAGTTGAAATTTTCTGGCTTTTGATTAGTCTATTCGGTATCTGGAAATATCTGCGCCGCCGGTAACGCCACCGTCCCGGGGACGCGCCCGAGTGCGTTCCGCGCTCGCATGAGTGTGAAAGGCAAGACGCCGGCGTTACAATGAAAAGTATGAAACCGGGCTTTATCAGCATTTCATTCAAGATCGAAGGCGAAAGCAGCGGCTTTACGCACGCTGAAGGAGTGGCGAAATTCAGCCCCGCCGGTATCGTGCTGGAATTTGAAACAAAATTCCTGGGCCTGATGAAAACCGGTTATAAGGACATCCGCATCCCCCGCTCCGAGATAATGGATGTCAAATTAAAAGGCGGTATGTTCAACACAAAAATTGAAAGGCTTTTCTCTAACAGGATCGAGCTTCGCCTTAATAACTACCTGACGATGAGCGAGATCCCGAACCAAAAGGGCCGTGTAATAATGAAGATCCAGCGCCAGGATTGGGAACGCGCCAAAACCGCACTCGCCCTGCTGGAAGATCAGCCCGAAGAAGAACAAATGCCGCCGCTCGGCGTCAGGGCCTTGTTCGGCGACGAGGCGGACACGAAGGACCTGGAATAACGACGTATTTAATATATGAAACCCGGATTCAGCATAGTTCCATTTAAGGCCGATAAGATAGACGGTATATCGGAGATCGTCGGGCTGGCGAAATTCAGCGCGGCGGGCATCGTACTGGAATTTGAAGAGGAGTATATGGGGTTGATGAAAACCGGCGGCATAAAAGAGGCACGCATGCCGCTCGGCGACATTCTGGACATTCAGTTCAAAAAAGGCATTTGGGGATTCTTCGCAAAGATCGTTATCCGTTTCAAAAACCTGGGCGCGCTCGAAGGTCTCCCGACCAACAAGGGACGCCTGATCTTGAAAATTGCCCGCGCCGATTCCATAACCGCCGTCGAGATCGTGGAGAATATGCAGCACACACTCAGCGGAAAACACCAGGAATCACCGCCCCCATCAGTGAGGCATTTGTTCGGCGACGAAGCGGACACGAAGGATTTGGAAGAGAATCAGTAATATACATTTTGCGCACAATCGAGTAAATCTTCTGTCGCCAACGGCGACCGACAGTATAGCGTAGGGTGAAACCCTACGACTTAGTCAAACCCAACCCCCGTCGTCTAACGGCGACGAACAAGATATGCCTCAATCGTTGGTCAAAATTTTAGTGCATGTAGTTTTTTCCACGAAAAATCGTGCCAATTTGATCGCCGATCGTCCTGACGGTGGAAAACGCGGGGCTTGAAGAGATTCGTAACTTGAATTATCACGGCGGTTTGCTTTATCCGCATCTGATTCGCGACGCAAGTAAACCGGACCTGCTCTCGGATGTGATAAAACCGAGGTAACCGAGATCGTTCCGAAGTTCAAACTTTAGTTGGTCTTTTGTATGCTTGAAGCAGCAAACTAAAGTTCGGACTTCGGAACTTAAGGAGAATTTTATGCCGAAATATGTGATCGAACGCGAGATTCCCGGGGCGGGCGACCTTTCCGCCGCGGAGCTGCAGGGCATCTCGCAGACTTCCTGCAATGTGCTGAAAGAGCTGGGGCCGGAAATACAATGGGAGCACAGTTACGTTACGGTCGATAAGATCTATTGCGTTTACACCGCGCCGAGTGAAGATCTGATCCGCGAGCACGCCAGCCGCGGCGGGTTCCCCGCAAACAAGATTTCCGAGGTCAAAACTATCATCGACCCAAGCACGGCTGAATAATGCCGTGATTTTATTTGCTTTTAAATTGCCACTAGCTTTAGCTAGTGGGGTGGAGAATTAAATTTAATAAAATGCTTTAGCATAATTTGGCTAAAGCCGCAGATAGGCTGTTTAACAACTAAACCACTAGCTAAAGCTAGTGGCAATTTATTTGCTAAACCTATTGCGAAGTGACTTCGTATAAAACTCTACATGCAGCCTGAAGCGCCTGATATGGGCAAGATTCAAAGCACTCACGGCCTTTCGCCCGCCTACAGCCAGCGCGCGGTGATCATCGCCGGGGTGGCGCTGCTGTTTTTCTCGGCGATGCTGGTGGCTTTTGCCGTGCGCGGGTGGTTCGGTTACGCGCTGCTGGCGGTCGGGTTTTTTGTGGTCGAGATATTCACTTTCATGGGCTGGTACAGCCAGCGCGGCGCGGAACTCACCGTTTTCGAAGATGGTTTTGCCTACAAGGATCTTGTCTGCCGCTGGGAAGAGATCGAATCGATCTATTCCAGCGCGGAATCCGGCCTCTTCGGTAAAAAACTAAAATGCGAGATCAAAAAAAGCGGCGGGGAAAGCATCTCAGTTCCGGACACGATCGAGGGGTTCGAGGAGATCGTAAAAATGATCGGCCGGAAAATGAAGACGGAAGCCTGAAACTTTCCCGCGCTTGACACTTATAAGGACATTGCAGAATAAAGGTGTTTCACTGAAACGGTCTCTGTGAAAATGAAACACCGAAACACTTTTGAAACACCTGCCGCCCGCAAATTTAATCCAGGCAATATTTGTAAGAGATTTGGGATGCAGGGGTAAACATAGGTTTTTGGCTGCAGCTGGGCCTATTTGAAGATAAATGGTGGTAATTTGGTCTTTGGTAATGATTTGATGTTTCATCCTGAAACGTCCTTTTGGAAGGCCGGTAAGGGGATTTGATCCGCGGAGAAACTTTCGAACTTGTTTCCCGGCAAACTTCGCCATTTGCATTATAAGTTTAAGGTCGCTAATAAAGAAGGAGATATTTCCGCAAGATTAGTTGAATCGCGATTTTTCACGACTTTTTATAATGAAATTGTGAGAGTGGATTTATAACGTAACGCTGTTTTTATCTTTAGGAGGGTTTTCAACGCACGTTTTTATAGCGCTAGATGTGCTGCTAAGTAATTCGTGGGACCCCTTCAGGGCTCGGGCGATTTTTTTTTGCTTTACCCGGGGTTATCACCCCGGGCTAATTTCCCGCGCGCCTTTGGCGCTCAAAACAAAATCACCCGGTCGCTACGGCTCCCGGTTCTGACCTCGTTTTCTATTTAGTGTTAAAATAGCTGTAAATTTGCGCCTGCAACGATAAAAAGCGATTATAATAGTGCGAGTTTTTTAGCAGGATTTTACCGGAGAGTTTATGAGTACAGAAGTAGTGATGCCGCAGATGGGCGAGTCTATTACCGAAGGCACCATCACCAAATGGCTAAAACAAGTAGGAGATAAGATAGGCCGCGACGAGCCTCTGCTCGAGATCTCGACCGATAAAGTCGACGCTGAAATTCCCAGCCCGGCGGCCGGTGTTTTGCTGGAAATTCGCAGCCAGGAAGGCGAAACCGTCGAGGTAAATCATGTTATAGCCGTTATCGGCGAAGAAGGCGAAAAAGGCGCGCCCGCACCGGCAGCCCCGGCGGAAAAATCTGCTGAAACTGCCGCTCCGGCTTCCGCATCAAGCAATGGCGGCGCCACTCATGCTGCGCAAGCGGACGGCACTCCGACCGCCGTGACGACTCCGGTAGTAATAGAAACAGAAGCACAACCCGTCTCGGAAACCGTGCCGCCTGTTGCTAAATCTGCTCCGCCGGCTGAATCTGCACCGAGCGCCGCAGCTGCTCCGGATGCTTCAACTGAAGGCGCGACCGAGATCGTGATGCCCCAGATGGGTGAATCGATCACCGAAGGAACTGTCACCAAATGGCTTAAGAAGGTCGGCGAAAAAGTGGAAAAAGACGAACCGCTTTTCGAGATCTCTACCGACAAGGTGGACGCCGAAATACCATCGCCCGTTTCCGGCACGCTGCTGGAGATAAAAAACCAGGAAGGCGAAACCGTCGAGGTCGGCCACGTGGTGGCGCTGGTCGGCGCCGAAGGCGCGGCCCCCGCCAAGCCTGCTGCTGACGCTCCGAAAAAAGAATCGCCGGTGGCGGCGGAAACGCCAAAACAAGCCGAAGTTCCTAAAGCGGAACCTGTCGCGGCGATTGCGACCGCGCCTGCCGGCGGTCCGGCGACCGCAGCCAAATCTTCGGGCGATATGTCGCTCGATGAGCTGCGCCGTACGAAGAGCAGCCCGCTGGTGCGCAATATCGCCAAAGAGCATAACGTCGACATCACTAAAATTCCGGGCTCCGGTCTTAGCGGCCGCGTCACGAAAAAAGACATCATGTCCTTTATCGAATCCGGCGCCGCCGTAAAACCGCAGGACCTACTGGCCGGAAAGGCCGCGCCTGCCGCCGCCCCGGCTGCGCCTCCTTCAACTCCGGCGCAAAAACCTCAGTACGCCGCGCCCGCGCTGACCGCGGCCGCCAGCGACCGCATCGAGCCGATGTCGGTGATGCGCAAAAAGATCGCCGAGCATATGGTCTATTCCAAGCAGACCTCGGCGCATGTAACGAGCGTTTATGAGATCGACATGACCAACGTGGTCAAATTCCGCGAGGCGAATAAAACTGCTTTCCAGGAACGCTTCGGCACGAAGCTGACCTTTATGCCGTTCATTTTCCAGGCGGCGACCCAGGCGCTGCTAAAATTTCCGGTCGTCAACGCGCAGGTGAGCGAAGACAAAATAATTTATAAGGGCGATATCAATTTAGGGATGGCGGTCGCGCTGGATTGGGGCCTGATCGTCCCCGTCATAAGACGCGCCGACCAGCTCTCGCTCTCCGGTTTGGCGCTGGCGGCCAACGACCTGGCAGACCGCGCGCGCATGAAAAAACTTATGCCCGATGAAGTCGCCGGCGGCACGTTCACCGTCACCAACCCCGGCGTTTTCGGCGGGCTTTTCGGCACCCCGATCATCAACCAGCCGCAGGTGGCGATCCTCTGCGTCGGCACGGTGGAAAAACGCGCCAAGGTTTTGACCACGCCCGACGGCGACGATTACCTCGCCGTCCGCAGCATGGCCTACTTTGCGCTGACCTACGATCACCGCATTGTGGACGGCGCCGACGGCGAAAGATTCCTGGCGTTTATGAAGGAATATTTGGAAACCACGCAGTTTAGCGTTTAGTTATGGAGCGCCGAATTTATTCGGCAGACCATAAGTTGCCACTAGCTAGTGGTTGTGAATATTGATTTTATCATCGGGCTTTAGCTAAATCCTTATCTTTGGCTAAAGCCCGATTTAAATTTTGATCACTTTATTCCATCAGACAAAGTCCCGCTAATGTCTTGCCGAATAAATTCGGCGCTCCCTGCTGTAAAACAATTTTTTACTGACTTTTTCCTTATTTTGCAGTAAGATACGCCTGTGCTCTCCTGCGTTTTATTGAAAAGATGAAACTTTTGCAACCATGGCCAAATCCAGCGCGTGTTTAAACGAGGTCTTTATCCGCTCATTTTCAGGAATTGGGTCTTTTTGCAAGAAATTTTGTGTTTTTACAAGAGGGAGTAAATTATGAAAAAATTGAATATATTGGTACTTACGGCGCTTGCTGCTTTGGTAATGAGCGTCCCGGTTGTTTTTGCCCAGGATGATACGCAGAGCGCGCAGACGCGCAGTGTAGCGGCCGGGCAGAAAATGAAATTGAAAGGCGTCGTGGTGTCCAAGGATGCCGATACCATCACGGTTCGCGACGATCTTGGAATTGACACGCAGGTAGCCATCGGCGGAGCCAGCGTTAAGAGCAAAGGCGGCTTTTTCGGAGGCAGTAAAACTACCCCGGCGGGCGCCATTGTTCGCGGCCTCTATGTCGAGATCGAAGGCGTGGGCAGCGGCAACGGCATGCTGGCGGCCAACAAAGTGCGCTTTGACAAAGACGACATGCGCGTAGCGCAATCGATCGACAGCCGTGTTTCCCCGGCGGAAGAGCGTCTAAGCCAGGCTGAGCAGAATGCGCAGCGCCTTTCCGGGCAGCTTGACGAGCTGGTAGCGGTATCGAATGCCGCCCGCGGCGGCGCGAAAGCCGCGCAGGACACGGCAGATGCGGCTGTGGCCGGCGTCAACGCCACCAACTCAAGGATCACTTCGCTGGACGACTATTCGGTGCAATCGACCGCGACCGTGAATTTCAAGGTCTCCAGTTGGGTGCTTTCACCGGAAGCCAAACAGGCCCTGGATGAAGTGGCGCAAGCCAGCACGGGCCTCAAAGGTTATGTGATCGAGATCACCGGCTTTGCTTCCTCGGACGGAAGCACGGCGAAGAATAAGGTCCTGAGCCAAAAACGCGCCCAGGCCGTGATCGATTACCTAGTCGAGAATCACAATATTCCGCTGCGCCGGATCGGCACGTCATACGGTTTTGGCGAATTGCAGGCCGTGGCCGACAATACGACCCTCGAGGGCCGTCAGCAAAACCGCCGCGTGGAAGTAAAACTTTTGGTCAGCCGGGGCTTGAATCAGCCGGTTGAGGTAAAAGCCACCGAGCAGCAGCCCGTGGAAACCAGCAGCAATAACCAGTAAGCTGGCAGATGTACAACCAAAAACAGTAGGAAGCCTCATGCGCGGCTTTCTACTGTTTTGTTCTTTAATTTTCGGCATCTAATTAGTTCAGGGGGGAATCGCCGTGTTAAAACCTTTCCAAAGCTTTCTGTTACTTTTAGCCCTCGCCGTTTTTAGTTTTGCTCAAACCGCACCCACACCCACACCTAAAAAAAGCGACGTGGTCGAAGATGATGAGGTCATCAAGATAAATTCCCGGCTGGTGGTGGTCCCGGTTTCGGTCATCGACGCGCAGGGACAGCCAGTCACCGGTTTGAAGATCGCGGACTTTCGCCTGCTGGAAGAAAACAAGGCGCAAAACATAGAACAGATAAGCGCGGCCGAAGAAGTGCCGCTGGAGATCGCCGTGCTGATAGATATTTCCGCCAGCACCGACCCGATGTTCAAGTTCGAGCAGGAAACCGCCGCGCAATTTTTGCGGGGCGTAATGAGAGACGGAGACCGCGCTTCGATCATTACCATCAGCATTAACCCGAAACTTGAACTGGCGCGCGCCACGGCGGAAAATGCAGCGGTTAAAATTCTTTCGATAATGCCGGTCAAACAGTCGACCGCTTTTTACGACACCATCACCTTTGCCGCCGACTACCTGCAAAAAAATGCCCCGTTAAATACCAGGAAGGTCATCGTCGTAATTTCCGACGGCGAGGATAACAACAGCGCGATAATCCGGAACGCCGTAAGAAGTTCCAACAAGATGCAAAGTAAAGAGTTCGATACGCTAACTCAACAGCGCAGGCTTGAGATATTTTCCGGCACCGATGCGGCCCACGTAAGGGCGGTCACAAAGGTTTTAAGAGATCTGCAAAATGCCGATACGGTTCTTTATTCGGTCAATCCGGCGGGAAATTCCTATCACCTGAACAAGATCAGCAAGCGGGGCCAGGAAGGGATGCAAAAGTTTGCCGATCAAACCGGCGGCACCGCTTTTTTACCGAAAAGATCCGATGATCTTACGTCTATTTTTCGCCGCATATCGTCCGAGCTGCGGGCGCAATACCTGCTCCAGTATTATCCCGAGACGGATTATACGGTCGGAAGATACGTCAACCTACAGGTGAACGTTCCGACCCGTTCGCCGGTCCGCGTGCGCGCCCGCCGGGGATATTTCGTAAAGGACTAAAGCGATCAACGCGGTAACGGAAGTTGACTGTGAACTTTTCCAAAGAGGAAAAGCAGGGTAATGACCACCCTGCTTTTCTTATTGGATTTTTCGACAACAATTTACTGCATCTGCGCCGGGATCGGCACATCGCCCGCGACACCCCAATTAGGGGCGGCAATGGTTCCGGTGGCGCTCAGATACTGCCACCAGACACCGTTACGATAGACCGCGATATCGGCTTTGCCGTCACCGTCATAATCCGCCGGCACCGGAATGTCGCCATTTAGCCCGAATTGAATAGCCCAGTAACCGCCCGAGCTGAGATATATCCACCAAACGCCGGTCGACGGCCGGAAAACCGCATAGTCCGTTTGACGGTCACCGTCATAGTCTTCGGCTACGGGAATATCACCGGCTATTCCCCATTGAAATTCCTGGTAAAGATATGGACCAAAGACGGAATGGTCACGAGTGTACCAGTAACCATCGCGAAAGAACCCGATGTCCTCGCGGCTGTCGCCATTGAAATCGCCCACGACCGGCTTATCCGAAGACACTTCTCCGGAAACCGTAGTTGAGTAGGTAGAGTAGGGTGGATAACCTACCGTTATCCCGTCTTTGTAGGTCCACGTCATCTGACCGCTCCGATCTCCGCGTACCATAAAATCCGCCAGATCGTTATTCTGAGTGCTGAAATTTCCCGTCATCGGCTTATCGCCCGTTTGCCCGATATTTACAAACTTGTAACCGTTCACGCTTGTGTTGGAATGCAGGATCCCGTCGCGAAAAATTGTTATATCCGTCTTTCCGTCCATATCGAAGTGCATCGCAGCCGGTATGTCTCCGGGTAATCCCCATTGAACGAACGACATTCCCGCGGTGCTTTGATAAAGATACCAGTAACCATTGCTCGGGCGATAAACGGCGATATCGGATTTTCCGTCGCCGTCGAAGTCGTATTTTGCTTTCGGCGGGTCCGTGTTAGGTATCAGCCGCGCAAGCTTTCTTTGTTCAATATAATTGACCGAAAAAAACAGACCGTGCACGTAAAAATTGTTCCCGTCATTCTTAAAGCCCGGGAAGTCATGGGTGAAATAGATATAGTCTAATGTGCGATCTAATTTTCCATTGGGAAGCAACCGGGTGAGGTCCGATTCAAACGGAGTTCCTGCCTGGTTGCAGTTGTTGGTCATGACAGTGCCGTCCGGCAGTGGAAGAAAACTTCCTCCTTCGCAATCCGTGATAGCAACGTCCAGGCTTCCGTCCGCGTTCAGCCGCCTGACATAATCCAGCTGGGGTGTGGCATTTCCCCGGTTCGTAACGAGTATTTTACCGTCAGCCAGCGCCTTTAAGCCCTGAACATTGCTGCCCACGGCGATCGCAGGATCGAATGTCGGATCAAGGCTGCCGTCCGCATTCAGACGCTGCAACGGTTTGAGCGCGCCAGAGTTAAAATTCCCGGCGATAAGGATCTGTCCGTTTGGCAGCGGTTCAAGGATAGAGCAAGTGCCGGTCGCAAAGGTAATACGAAAAGTCGGATCTACGCTTCCGTCCGGGTTCATTCGATGTGCGACCGCGTAAGTATCACTGCCGACAGTGCGCGGCCTGCAAATCAGGTATTTTCCGTCGGGCTGAATTTTAAATGGCGACGAACTTATAAGGTTTAACGGCAAAGTCATATCTACACTGCCGTCCGCATTAAGCCGCGCATAAGGGGTTTGCTGCGTGCCGACCTTAAAACTCCCCGTTATGATCATTTGCCCGTTCGGAAGGGCCTGAACAGTGCTGACCCTGCTTTGGGTCTGGCCGGTCGGGCTTACCGCTGAAGTAAAAGTCGGATCGGTGGTCCCGTCCGGGTTCAGACGAACCATAAAGACGGCGGACACACCGTTGACTTGCTCGAAATCACCTACGGCGACGATCTTACCGTCCGGCTGTACCAGAACGCCATAAACAATAGTGCCGTTTGATGGAAATTGCGGTTGGAATGTCTGATCAAGCTTATAATCTACCGCCCAGATCGAGGTGGAAGAAAGGGCGATCACAAAAAACATTAAGAAAAAGCGTGTAACTCTCATATTTAGCTCCCCCCTTTTAGGGCAGTCATGGTATCACTTCAAATTGAAACCGGCCTGCCTATAGTAAGATTAGCAGGGTGACGGCCACCCTGCTTTTCTTATTTTCACTCTTCGACAATTACTGAGACTGCGCAGGGATCGGCAGATCACCCGCCAAACCCCAATTAGGCGCAGCCACGGTTCCGGTGGCGCTTAGATATTGCCACCAAACGCCGTCCCGATAGACCGCAATGTCGGTTTTACCGTCGCCGTCATAATCCGCCGGCACCGGAATGTCGCCGTTAAGTCCGAATGGAATGGCCCAGTGCCCCCCCGAACTAAGCAGTACCCACCAGACGCCGGTTGACGGCCGGAAAACGGCAAGGTCGGCTTTAAAATCGCCGTCATAATCCCCTTGTACCGGAATGTCGCCCGTCGTTCCCCATTGAATAGAATAAGCGGGGCCTGATGCTGTTGCGGCAATGGACCAGGTACCATCACGGAAATATGCCAGATCAACCCGCCGGTCACCGTCATAATCCGCCAATGCCTGCGAGTCGGTGATCTGTTCGCCGGGCATAGCCTGCGGGTCAGGGGTTTGGAAAGAACTGCCAAAAGACATGCGCTTGACCCAGCGCACCTGGCCGCTGATAAGGCCGCGCACCACCAGGTCTTCTATGTCATCGCCGTCGAAATCTCCGAATACCGGTTTTCCGTTCGTTACGTTGTTGAAGTACCACGCGTTATAGCCGTTGAGGTCCGAATACGAATGGATCGCGTCGCCGCGCAGGATAGCGATATCGGTCCTTCCGTCGGTATCGAAATGGGCTGCCGCCGGTTTGTCCGTCGAAATTCCCCACTTCAAATAGCGGGGCCCGGCAGTACTTTGATAAATGTACCAGGTCTCGTCACTAGGCCGGAAAACGGCAATATCCGACTTTCCGTCATTGTCGAAATCATAGGGCGCCTTGGCCGGGGCCGTATCCGGCTTAAGCCGGACCAGGTTGCGCTGGAATTTGTTATCCACCCGGGCGAATCGCCCGTATCCTAACAGGTTTCCATTCCCGACATCGCGAAAACCGGCCACACCGAGGTCGAAATCAGTCCAAGCCATATCCTGCTCGAGGCTTCCGTCGGGAAGAACGCTGGCAAAATCCCATTCTTGGCCGCCCGACCACCTTTTACAGCCGCTCATCAGTAGCCTGCCGTCGTTAAAAGCATAAAGGACGCCACCGCCGCAGTTTGGAATTACGACATCCAGGCTTCCGTCCGCATTGAGCCGCCTGGCCGAAGTGCCGTTCGAGACGACCAATTTGCCGTTTGGCAACTGGGAAAAGTAACCCGGCCAGCCTGCCGGAACATCGACATGAAAGGTGTCCCTGGTGCCGTCTGCGTTCAACCGGATAATAGGCTCGTCCATCGGGTTGCCGTTGTTCTGGATAAACGCGCCGGCCATCAGTATCTTGCCGTCAGACTGCGGCTTTACCTGGCCGCAAGGGCCAAGGAAGGAGTCAAAATGAAAACTGGTATCTTCCGTGCCATTAGCATTAAGCCGGTAAATGAGGCTAAAGGTATCCTGGGCCGTAGAGCGGACGCCGCACATAAGAAACTGTCCATTCGGCAGAGGTTCGGCGATCCCGCTGAGCACCTGGTTACTTTCGTCACTCATGGTTCCCAGCGCCGTCATCGTCGAATCGAAACTGCCGTCAGCGTTCAATCGCGCGTAAGTCGTATATTGCGAACCAACCCGGAACTGGCCGCTGATAAGAAACTGCCCGTTAGCAAGAGGTTTAATTCCTCCAACGTAGCCCGGCGCAGTGTTTGGAGCGCTGACGGGGGAGGTAAAGGTCAGATCGGTGGTCCCGTCAGCATTGAGGCGGGCGATATACTTGCGGGGCGTGCCGTTGACCTGAGAGAAAATACCGACGATCACGATCTTTCCGTCAGGCTGAACATATGCGTCATAAAGCCAGTCTAATGCCGGTAATTGCGGCGCGAAAGTCGCGTCGACATCGTAATCCAAGGCCCGGATCGGAGTGGAAATAATAGCGAGTACCAAAAGTACCTGGAAAAAGCGAAGAATTTTCATATTTAACTAACCTCTCTAAGGGTTTAACCGAAACATAAAGTGTTAATCCCGTACAAAATTTTGTTTCCCGGCTGGACCTCCCTGGATTTAGCGAGGGTTCAGGCGTTTGTTGTAGTGCAAAGTTAGCATTAAACATTCGCGCAAAACTATCACAAAATTGCTAATCCTGTCGGATTGTTGCGCCGCCCTTGCAAAATGGGAGGATAACGCTTTACTTTTGGGGATTTACAAGTAAAACAGCTCTGACCGGATGGATTGGACCACTACTTAATACGTGAAATTTGAATTAAATGTTTGACCTTCTGTAATTCGCAGCCCGGATCGGGGTAGAAACAATAGCGGGTACCAAAAGTACCGGGAAAAAAGCGGATAATTTAGCTACTCTTAAAGGCAGCTATGGTATCACTTTACGCTGTATTCGGCAATATTTAGGCCTGCCGGGTAGTGTTACATCGGCATTTTCCTTCCGAGCATATACTCGCCTTTAACCTCGCGAGGTGAGGAGCTTGGTTTTGGCGTCTGTTTCAGGATCGGCAGCGGTCTGGCGACCGCGCCCATCGTGTGCATGGGCGTGGGGCTGGGTTTGATACTTATATTTCCCATGAAATATGTTGGAGTCGGGGTAGGAGTGGTTAAAGGTACCAGTTCACCCATAAGCTGCTCTTCAGACCTGTTTGGCACGACAAGCATGATCATACTCATAAGTCCCAAAACCAGCGTGCAGGCCGCCGCGGCCAGATTTGAGACCCGCTTTTTGAGAGCGCGCCAGCCGACGGGGCAATCCTGTGTCAGGACAGTGCCGTCAGCGCGGCGGAAATAACGCACGCAGAGGCGCCCTTCGGTGCTGCGCAGCAGGTTCTCAGCTTCAAGCCGGCTCATCCCCGAAAGATTGTAAACATTGAGCTTGCAATCGCCGCAAAAGCGCACTTTATCGTTGCCGTACATCCCGTCCCAGTTTGCCGGGCACGGCGAAGCGATCTTTATATTTTCCAGGGGGGTGTCGTATATGACCATTTCCGGTTCCGTCCTTCTTAGGGTAAATTTTCTTACCGAGGATTGAACGGAAGCCGGAATATCTTCTTGCATGTGCATTGTTAATTTCGGTCGTATAAGTGCAAAAATGCCGATCACCGCGAAGGGCATTGTATTTCGTTCAAAACCGATCCACTTTGGCTTATAATAGTGAAAACGCCCGATCAGAAGCTTTATGAAACAACTTACCATCGCATTAGTTCTGCTTTTTTCGGTCTCAGGTATAACGGCTGCGCAGGACGCCCTACAATTTATCGGAAAATTCGACGCGCAATTGCAGCCTGATATGTTCCATTTTTACGAGAGGTCCTTTACGCCTTTCAGCGACAAGGCAAAGTACAAATTTGCCGAGAAGCTTGAAAAGGGTGCTGTTTTCGACGGCCGGTGATATTAATGACCTGACAGCTGCAAGCGGCAAAGCGAAAATGATCCTGGTAGAACCACCCACCGGCATGCCCTTTCTCGGTCATGATATCAATGCGAACGGGACGATCGAGGCAAATGAGAGGTTTGTCTTTGGCGCTTCGAAAGTAGCACAAGGCGCCCTCGACGTCTCGGTAGATGTTCCCATCAAGAATTCGTTCTTTAAAACCTTTCCGATCTTTATACGTTACTGGCGCGGGTTCAAACATCCGCAATTCCCGGCGGAAAACAGGTTACTGCAGCAATCGGTTTGGGCATTTGCGATGGGCCGCGTTCCTATCGGCGGCCAAAATGTTCTCTTTCAATACCCGTTCGAGGCGTCGACGACAGGGGCGACAACGATCAGCACTACCGAAGGCCTTTTTGGTGTCGATGTCAACGGGGACGGCAAGATCAGGAACGAACAGTTTTCGCCCGAGACTTCTTACGCTAATAAAGACGAATTGGTCTTCCGGCTCGGCGACCTCTATATTTCGACCTCAAAAATCGATCTTGAGCGAAACGAAATAGTCGTGAGAAAACGGGAGAAGGCAGAGTATCTACGGCACGAGCTCGAGATCGGCAAGGAAATGCCTGATTTCCAGTTTATCGACTTTGACGGAAAGAAGCGGTCGCTTTCGGAATTTCGCGGGAAATATCTGTTTGTCGATTTTTGGGGAGTATGGTGTGGCGATTGTATTCGGGAAACTCCTTTTCAAGTTGAGGCCTATAGACGCTTTCGCTCACGCGGGCTGGAAATACTTGGCCTCGATTGGGATGAAGATATCGAAAAGGTAAAAGGTTATATGAAAAAGGCCAATGTCACCTGGACCCAGGCAAGGAAAGACAGCATTCTCGATCTCGTTCAGGTGACTTACCGCATCCAGGAATATCCTTCTTCTATACTGCTCGGGCCGGACGGAAAGGTCTTGGTGCTCGATCAGCAGCAGCTTCAGCGCACGCGGCTTTTAGATACGCTTGACCGGATACTGCCGAAATAAGTCTGATCAGATAAGCTTAATCTTTTCGTTATATTTCCGCTTCCACAAGAAACCGTCAAGCAAATAATGTGTGAGCTGCGGAATGGCCAGCAGCGGAACGAGATAAACTTTCAGATTCGACCAATCCCAGCCGTTGTTTTCGCCGGCTCCGAAAAACCACATGCGTTCGTGCCACACGCCGCGGTGCCAGAAAAGCTCTTCCACGTAGGCCAGCAGCCAGAGCGTCGCCAGAAAAACCAGCCAGTTGCCCGACAGCGCGCGGTAAAAAGGCGCGGCCGTTTCGCGCCTGGCCCTGGCGTACCAGTAGACCAGCGCAAAATACGGCACGCCGTGAATGATCACGTTCGTCACCGTAAAAGCATAATCGGAATTAAACGCCACGATGCCCGCGTACCAGCAAACGGCGGTGGTCAGAACTACGATGTCTTTCCCCGGATTTAAAAACCCTTCGGTGAAATATAAATAAACGGACTTGCCGAAATAAACCGCCAGCGATAAAAGATAAACCGGAAAAAGGATTTGCGAGACAAGCGTGGGAATGTGCGCGAAATCGTTTTGCACGAACCATTCGAAATTTCGCGGCAGGCTCGTCATCCAGAAAGCGAGCGGGTAGAGCGTCGCGAGATAGACGGCGGCCGCGTCTATCCACCAGGTCACGCGGCTTTTCTCGCGCAGCTTCGCGCGGTAGAGCGCGACCCAGCCGTATTGCTGCCGCACGAAATGAAACACCGCGAGGTAGGCGAGCACCCGCCAGAATGTCAACGCGCTTTCGGAATAAAGCGCCACGCCGATCAGGTAACCGAAAAGCGGAACGAGCGTGTAAAGAAACGGGCGGCGCCTGAGTTCGTCGGTATCGAAATAAACACGGAAGCTGGTCGCCCAAACGTGCGCCACGTCGATCAGCAGCACCGCCGAGATCCACGTCCAGTCGGGCGAATCGCTTTCCAGTAATCCATACTGCGCTCCGATAAACAAAAGCAGCAGCGACAGGACCGCGCTGCCGAGGAAAACACTCAGGTCAACCCGCGGGGAAAATAGCCATCTTTCTTGCCTGATCGCTTCAGCCATCTAAAATGATTTAACAGGATAGACAGGATAGACAGGATAAAACAAAATTAAGATTTATTCTTCTGTTTTAAGCTTTTTCTATCCTGTTCATCCTGTCCATCCCTGTTTATTTCTTTCCTAACATTTCACCGGCGGCTTGGAGCCCATGATAAAACGCCTCTTCAAAAAGTGCGATGCCGCTCAGGTCTGAGTGCGCAAAATGAATATTACGAAACGGCTGCTGCGCTTTTTCGCGGATGCCGCTCCAGATAAAATTTGGACGCGGAGAGATCATCGCGTGCCCCCAGCGCATGATGTCGATACGTTCGGTCAGCTCGCGAATGTCGGGATGCGCGCGCTCCAGGTCGCTTAAGCAAACATCCGCCAAATGTTTCCAATCATACGAAAAAAGTTTTGCCCGCGCGGTCTGAAAATCGTCCGGGCACATTGGGTAATAATAAGTGAAAACAGTTTTGCCGTAATCGATGCCGCTCTGGTGCGTCGCCGTCACATAGCCGAGCGAAGGGCTTTCGTACAGCACATTGTCCCACGCCAGGGGAAAGTCCTCTTTAAAGCGCGGACCGGGCCGGTCTTTCAAGGTCAGGTTGGCGACCCACCAGGCGTTGTGCTGGAACGCCGCCGCATCAAAGTGGGATTGTTCGTGAAAACCGCGGATAAAATACGGCGCCATGAAAACGGGCGCGGCAAAGATCACATTTTTCGCATGAAAGCCGCGCGCCTCGTTCGTCTCCGTATTCAGGCAGATCACATCCGCGCCGCTGTCGCCCTCTTTAGCCGCGACGATCTGCGCCACGCCTAACCCGGTACGGACGTTTTCTTTTGAGACATCTTTTAAGTGCGCGACGAAACGCCCGTTGCCTTCGGGAAAGGTAATAAAGGATTGCGATTCGTCGCCTGTTTTTCTGACGCGCGAGCAAAAATAAAACAGTCCCGCCCAGGCGCTGGTTTGCTCCGCGGTCAGCCCGTAATCGTCGCGGCAGGCATAATCGCAATACCACTTTAACCGTTCCGAATCAAAACCGTTTTTTCGCAGCCACCCGGCGAACGACATTTTATCGAGCGCGGTGGCCTGCGCATCGTCGGAGCATTTTTCCACGGGCACGACAAAAGCGCGGCGTCCGCGCGAATCGCGAAAATTTACCCAGGCGTCGACCTGCTTTTGAAATTCCGCCAACTGCCGCAGGTCTTCTTCGCTCGCGCCCGCGCGCAGGTAAAGCCCTTCGTACCAGCGCCCTTTGTAAAAAACGCGCTCTTCGGGTTCGCGGCACAAGTACTGCTCGGCGACGATCGGGGCGCCGTCAGTGCCGCGGCCTTCAAGCAGATTCATTTCGTCAAGCAGCGAAATAAGCTCCGTGTTTTCCGCGAATGGAACGGGAAGATAATGCGCGCCCCAGGGATAAGCGCTGACCGGCGAGATGCCGCTGCGCGAGGTGCCGCCGACCTCTTTTTCAAGCTCGAGCAGCACGAAATCCTTGTAATTTTCGCGCTGAAATTTCCAGCCGGCGGTCAGCCCCGCTACGCCACCCCCGATGATCGCCGTGCCGACGTTTTCCCATTTGTCCGGCGGCACTTCAATACGCAAACCGTCGCGCAGCTTGTGCCCGAAATCGACATTGGCGCCGACAATCCCGCCTTCGGGCAATGAAACATTGGGCGTGGACTTACAAGCGGCAATAGCGAAAGGCAAGCCTAAAAACGCAGTCAAGATTTCGCGACGGGTAAATTTATTCACAAAAAAACTTTACAGAATGTTTAGAGGCGGGTCTTCGACCGCCGCGTGCAACTATTTAATGGCGGTCAAAGACCGCCTCCAAACCGTAATCGCTGCTAAGTGCTTTCTGCCGCTGCCTACTCGCGTTCAAACCTCCGCCACTCAGTTTCGTAGTATCTAACGAGTGCCTGGTTATCGAGCCGGTTGATTTCCACATCATCGATGCGCGAAGTGTCCGCCGTAAAGGCAAAAAGCAGCGGCATCGACTCGCTGTTCAAAAATTTCAGCTCGATATTTTCCGGCGCGGTTTTGGGCGGGTCGAACGGCGTCATTTTGGCGAGCGCAAAACCCCAGACCCCAAAACTCGGCACCGTCGCCTGGTAAGGCTTGACCGTAAACCCGGCTGCTTCGAGCGTTTTCACGATGCACCAGTAAGATTGGCGCGCCATCAGCGGCGAGGTGCATTGAATGACGAGCGCCGAGTCAGGCCTCAGGTGCGCTTTGAGCATCGCGTAAAAACGCGTGGTGTAAAGTTTGCCCAACGCAAAATTATTCGGGTCGGGAAAATCCACCACCGCCACATCAAACGGTTCGCCCTGCGTGCCGTTAAGCCAGATAAAAGCATCGGCGTTGACAACGGCCACGCGCGGGTCGTCAAAAGCATGCGCGTTCATCTCCGCCATTACCGGAAGTTTTTGTGAGAGCCCGGTCATCGCGGGGTCGAGATCGACCAGCGTGACGGCTTCGACCGAAGGGTATTTCAGGACCTCGCGCAGCGCGAGGCCGTCGCCGCCGCCGAGCACTAAGATTCTTTTTGGCTGCGCGCCGCCCGCACTGTATGCCGTCATCGCCGGGTGAACCAGCGCTTCGTGATAACGGTGCTCGTCAAAGGAATTAAATTGCAGGTTGCCGTTGAGAAAAAGCGAATATCCGGTCCTGCCTTTGGTGACGACGATGCGCTGGTAGGAAGAGCTTTGCGTGTAAACTATATTGTCGGTAAAAAGCGCGTCTTCGGCCAGGCTGGTCAGCGAATCGGCCTTGATAAATCCGATCACCAGCAATACTAAAACTACGATGGCTTTTACCCGCAGAAAATTCACGTTGCGCCGCAGCAAAGGAAGCATCAGCCATGTTCCCCACAGCGCCACGGCTGCGTTCAACATTCCGAAAACCAGCGAAGTGCGGGTGAGCCCCAGCCGCGGAACTAAAAACATCGGGAAAAGCAGCGAGGCGATCAGCGCGCCGATATAATCAAAAGCGAGTACGCGCGAAACCAGTTCCTTGAAATCCAGCTGGTCCTTTAAAATGCGCATCAGCAGGGGGATCTCAAGCCCGACCAGCGTGCCGATGCCGATAACAATTCCGTAAAGAACCAGGTTGAAATACGCCAGCTTGGCAAAAGCGAGAAAAAGCAGCGGCGCGGAAAAACCTCCCAGAACGGCGACGGCGATCTCGATCTCGATAAACCGCCCGGCCAGATCTTTCTCGATAAAACCGGAAAGCCATGAACCCACGCCCATGGCAAAAAGATAAAGCCCGATGATGATGGAAAATTGGGTGACCGAATCGCCCAGCACGTAACTCGCCAGCGTTCCCGCCAGCAATTCGTAAATTAAACCGCAGGTGGCGATGACCAAAACATTTAGGAAAAGAAGCGGAACGCGGTTCATTTTAAAACTTGGCAATTGCAGTAAGCACTTGGCAGAAAAATCCGCTGCTTACTGCCTCTGCCCCTGCCTACTGTTCTCTAGCTGGAGATCGATGCCGCAATGATCAAGGCAATGCCGATAATGATCGAACCCATCAATACCGCCAGTGCCGTATTATGATCTTCTTCGATCTCTTTTCTGACAGAGAAAGGTGTAACCTTGGTCATCACCAAAAAGGCGACGGCAAAAACCACCAGCCCGATAGCGACAAAAATGATCGTATTGATCATCGCCGGAAGCAGCTCATCCCACTTTACAATTAAAGCAAATACAGTACTTAGCATCATTTTCCTCCACGAAAGCCGGTATAAAAGAACGGGGTGCCGAAGCTGGACTTGCGGCTGGAATTTGCCATCTCCCATCCGAACCACGAGGCCGTAAGATACAGCAGGATCACACCCGCTCCCAAAACTAAATAAATTTTCTTAAACATAACTTTCTCTAAAAGATCATGTCTTATTCATCGTCGCCCGTATTTCTGCCGCCGCTGGCAGTGAACATGCTCTCGCCCCAGCGCCGCGCTTCAAACGAGAATTTCCAGATCAGCATCAAAACCGGCACGATCGTGAGCAGGATCAAACTCAACCAGAAATTCACGCCGCGCAATACGTTTTGCTCGACCTTGAATTTCACCGGCAGCGGCTGCTGCCAGTTTTGCCAGTTGCCGGAAATGCGCAAGCTGTATTTCCCCGCCGGCACCGCTGAGATGTCCGCCGAGCTTGATTGCCCGCCCTCGGCCCAGGCCTCGCCATCTTCCACGCCCTTGTAAAAAGAAATATCGAGCGGGAAAGATTCGACCTCGCTGTTTTGCTCGTTGATCAGATCGAAATCAAGCTCGGCGTAGGAATTATCCACCGGCGCCTGTGCCGTGATGCGCACGTTGCGGCTTCCCTTGAGCTCGAACGGCTGCGAAAAAGCGGCCTGATCTGCCTGGGCGTTTGGCAGCGGCTGCAAGACAACTTCCTGCGAGGTTACGGTGCTGGTATTCGAACTAAGCAGGATCATTAAAATTCCCACGATGAGCAAAATTCCCACCAGCAGCCAACTGTAGCGCAGAAAACTCTTGTGCGGGAAAGGCTGGTTTGGCGCGACATTCCACCCGCCGGGCAAACCCGAAACGCCGAAGGCATTTTCCACTTCGGCCTTTGTCATATAGCTGCCCAGCGACCAGTTGAGTTCGTTCAGGGCCATTTCACCGGACAGCATGAAAGGAGGAGCGACGAAATCGCGCGCCTGCACTGTCTCGCCGAATTCAACCCGCCAGTAAAATTCTCCCTTGACGTATTCGACCACGGCCATCGCATCCTGAAATATCTTGTAGTTGCGGCCCTGGTAAGTGGCGGTCAATCCATTGTCCTGAACCTCGGCGATAGGAACCGGCTCGACGTAATTCCAGTGATTGTCGCTGTGCACCAGCCAGCGAAAACCGATGCTCGGATTGTAGAGCAGGTATTCGTTCCAAAAATATTTCACGCCCTCGACCGTCACACTGCGCATGACTGCGCCGATGACCTTCATTTTTACGCCGTCTTTGAACGTACCCTCCGCGCCGATCTCAAGCACAAAAGGAAAGGCCTCAGGCTGCGGAGTGAGCGCGTGCAGCCAGGTCAGATTTCCCTGGTTCACGTCGAGCAGCGAATCACAATTGGGGCAGGTGACGCGCTCCGATTTATCGGGCGCGGTCAGATTAATGGGCCCGCCGCAGTTCGGGCAGCCCATCGCGGCCGAGCCGACCTTGCGCTCTTTTCGCTCGGCCGGGCGGGCGTCCGCGAGGCCGATATCAGCCAGTGTAACTTCCTGGCCGGTAAAGAGATACGGCGGCTCAGTACCGTAGTCTATGGTGCCGAAAGCGCCGCCCTGCGCGGACAGATCGGCAAAGCGGAAAGTTTCGCCCGGCACTAACTGGTAGGGAATTTCGCCGTCCGCGGCAAGCGTCGTTGCAGTGCCTCTTTCAGCCGCGATGAAGCCGCTTAATCCCGGAACGGGCTGGCCGATCTGCAATTCCTCGAAAGCCGGAAGCCTGACTCCCTGCGGCGTCGGCTGGTAAAAGGTGAGATAAAATTTGCCCTGCGCTTCGGCCAGCCAGCCGACCCAGCCGTTGGAAAAAGTGGCGTACCATTCGTCCCACACGCCGCCCATCTCGTGTTCCATCTGGGCGCGCCCGGTCAGCTCGAAACGCTTGTCTTTGTACATGCCCTTAAGGCCTACGCGCAGCGGCGAGCCTGTCTCGGCGAGCTCGGCAACCTTGCCCAGATCTTCCATCGCGCGGTCGGTCCGCGCCACCGCCGAGCGGCAAAACGGGCACACCAACACGATGGTCGCGCCCGATTTGAACTCGATCGGCCCGGCGCAGGAAGGACAACTGGCTTGTAACACGCTCAAGCTTCACCTCCGACACTCAACGCTTCCGGGAAAGCCACCGGGACGGTGGCGTTACGAACATCACCACGTTCAATTTTATTCACATTTACTTGCTCAGCCCCCAGCAGCTCTCTCAAATTTTCTTCCCAATTCCATTCGGGGCGCTCGCGACAGCAATAGAGGTTAAAGGTAGCAGTGCGGTATTCGGGATAGGTGTGGCAGGCAAGGTGCGATTCGGTCAGCATCAGCAAACCGGTCACGCCTTTTTCATCGGGAAAACGGTGCCAGTTTCCTTCGCCTAAGGGTTTCAGCCCCAGGTCGGAAACTATTCGCGCAAAAACGCCGCGCAGCAATTCTTCACGGCGCAGGCTTTCGGCGTCGCAGCCAAAAGCATCGATTATCCATTCCGTTCCAACCATCATCCGGGCATCATCGAAGAAATCGCGGTTTATATCCAGTCAAAGGTAAAGTTCCGGTTAACCTTGCGGTCATCAAAGCGTTATAATAAATCTATAAGGTATGCCGAGAAAAAATATTATCAAATTCTGCGCTTTTATCATACTTACCTGCCTGGTTTCTTTGTTTACGACAAATTGCGGCGGCGTGTTCCCGAAGGATTCGTTCGGTTCCGAGGTAAAACTCAACGACGACGCGCGCAAATCGGGTGATTACGGCGAGCCTAAAGTGGTCGCCAGGATCAAGGACGACGCGGTGGAGGAAAGCAGCGGGGTGGCGGCTTCGCGCTGCAACGAGGGAGTCTACTGGACGCATAACGATTCCGGCGACGATGCTTTTCTTTATGCTTTCGACCTGCAGGGCGAAAAACTCGGCGTCTGGCGCGTGCCCGGCGCGAAAAACGACGACTGGGAAGACATCGCCGCCTTTAAAGATACGGCGGGCAAATGCTTCCTCTACCTCGGGGACATGGGCAATAACCGCCACGAGCGCGGCGAGTTGACCGTTTACCGCATTCCGGAGCCGAAGATAGAGCCCGGAAATAAAGACTCTTCCAGAAAGGAACCCGTCTCTACCGAGCCCGCCGAGGCCATTAATGCAACGGACCCGGATTTCAAAAAGGACGATGCAGAAACGCTGGTGGTGCATCCCGTGACCGGCGATATCTATATCCTGACCAAAAGCGCCAAGCGCGAATCTTCCATTTACAAAATTGCCGCGCCTTATCAAACGGACAATCCCAATTCGCTGCAGCTCGTCGGCACGCTTCGCGTTCCGGCGGTTCCGAATGGGCTGCTGACCGGGGGCGATATCTCGCCGGACGGCAAGCGCGTCGTCATCTGCGATTATTACGGCGCGTACGAATTGGCACTGCCGGACGGGGCAAAAAATTTCGATGAGATATGGAAGCAAGCCCCGCTGGTGGTCGAACTCGGCGAGCGCAAGACAGGCGAATCAATTGCCTACAGCGCCAACGGGAAATTTCTTATCGCGACCAGCGAGGGGAAAAACCCGCCGATCATCGTGGTTGAGAGAAAATAGGGGTAGCCTAACCTTGAGATGATAAAAAGGTTCAGAATTCAAACTTTAGTTTGTCTTTATACTAGAGCACCAGACAAGCTAAAACTTGAATTCTGAACCTTTTTAACCTTGCGCCCGCTGTCTTATTTTCAAAAATTTCTTTGGCAAATCCATCTCGTCGTCAATCAGCACGTCCACATGAACTCCGGCCAGGCGGGCGTATTTTAAAAGTGTTATTAGTGAAGGTTCACGCCTATCTAACTCGTAACCGGAAATCGCGCTGCGATCTAGGTCAAGGTCTAGAGCTCTCAGCATTCCGTTTTGAGACAAGCCCAAGCTCAACCTTATTTGCAGAAGTTTTTCAGGCAATCTGTCAGGTTTTTCTCTCGATTCTCGTCCCATTAGGAAAACCCTCCTATTGGGAAAAAATCAGGGTGTAACTTGGCATTAGGTGTATTTAAACCTAATATTAATTTAGAGAATAATTGGGCCGTTTTGAAGGTATATATCGCAACGGTTTTCATCATGCTTAGCTTTTTATATTCCTTGGCATCGATGAATTACAAATAACTTTATCTCCCAAATCCGAAAAGACAAAGAGCGGAATATCTTTTTTGGCGAAGAGACGTGAGTCCGAAAGGAGCGCGGATCTCCCTATGGATACAAGTAAAATCGAAGACCTGAAAAATTAGCGGAGAAATTGCTGCGCATTCGTCTCAAATTAAGATTATCTCAAACCGAAATGGCCGAGGCTTTGGAACGGTACGGCGTGAAGCTGCATCGAGGCTACATAAGTTTTTATGAGAACGATATCCGGGTGCCTCCCTCTTTGATTGTGCTCGCCTACGCAAAGCTCGTCAAAGTTCCAAGCGACGTGCTCATCGACGACGCAAGGAACTTGCCTGAAGGTTTTTAGATCACCTCTGAACTACTTGGTATTACTCCAAGAGCAGGCGCAAGAGGTATTGCGGGCAGGATGCCCGCGCTCCATATTTAAGGCATCTCGATAGACTGCGCGTGATTGAAAATATCGTGCGGGTCCCATCTCTGCTTTACCTTCTGTAACTGCGGGTAATTTTTCTTGTAGTAAAGATACTGCCAATCGGCCAGGTCCACGTCCGGGTAATTCACATAGCAGCCGTCCACTACGTCGTCCGGGTACGGGTCTTTAGGCCCGTACATGGCCAGGTAAAAATTGTTTATCCAATCAAGATTTACCGGATCTTCATCCGGCTCGGTCCAATAGGTCTGGTACTGGAGCTTCATTATCGAGGAGCGCTGCGGGACGGCCGTCGCGTCCGGAGCGGCCGCGTTGATCCGGCACCCGTAAGAATCCACCTGCACCAGAGCCTGCGGATTGGCATATTTATCGTTGGGGTCTATCGAGAGATATTCCCACATCACATCGATCTGTGCGGGCGGAAAAGGCTCTATCATATAAGCCGATTTGTATTTACCGCGCTGGTTCGGCCCTGAGCCGTTTAGTGTCTGCGTAGCTTCGATCCAAGGCATGCGCAGCGGCTTGTCGGCATTACGAACCATATGGTGATAGCCGACCGGGACTCTTTGCGCTACGTGATCGAGCCCGCTGAGCTGCATATATGCCATGAAATTACCCAGCAGCGCAGGCTCATCGCCCACGTATTGAATCGTCAGAACGATCTGCCCGTGGGCCCGTTGCGTCAGGTGCAGCAGCGCAAAAAGTCCGGCATAGGGGCTTTCCGGCTTACTGTTTTCCTTGAGAAAAGCGCCGTATTTATTTACCAGTTCGGTAAAAAGATCTTTGTTCATATCAGACCATTCCCAGGCCATCGTGGCCAGATGGGCCTCGCTCGGCGCCTCGGGCAGATCCTTAAACCAGTATTTCGTGACGATCCCGAAATTTCCGCCGCCGCCGCCTTGGTGCGCCCAGAAAAGCCGGCGCTCGTCTTCAGTTGGCGAGTCCGGGCTGACCGTGACGATCTCGGCCTTTTTATCCTCGTTAACATGGATGACCTCGACGGCGTACAGGTAATCGATCACCAGGCCGTGCAGCCGCGAAAGCAGCCCGTAACCGCCGCCGATAATATGCCCGCCGGCGCCAACCGAATAACACGAACCTCCGGGAAAGGTCTTGCCGTATTCCTTGAAAAGCTGGGTGTACACGTTCCAGAGCGTACACCCGCCCTCGACGCAATAAACGTCCTTCTCATCATCCTTCTTGTAAACGGCGGTAAGCGGCGAGAGGTCGATTATGACGCCGCCGTGATTGCCGGAAACAAAATTCTCGTAGCAATGCCCGCCGCCGCGGGCCGTTATCCTAAGACCCTCGTCGACCGCCCGCTGCACGGTATCCAAAACCTGCTGAGCATCGCCGCAAACCTCGACATATTTCGGCGTGCCGACCCAACGCTGGTTGAAACCGCGGACGAGTGCCGGGTATCTCGGATCACCGGGAAGAACTTTCGCGCCCTGGAATGTATTCATGTTGACCTCTTTTTTCGAATTTGTGGGTGTACGGTTGAAAAGTTTAGAGTTCAAACTTTAGTTTGCTGTATTTACCCACCCGCTACCGCAGGTGGTACTGACAAAAAGACACGCTAAAAACGTGAACTCTGAACTGTACGCTATTCCGGTAGATTTTAATTCCAGTTTTTCCTTAAAGCAAGAAAAAAGGCGAAAGCCTTTTCAAACTTTCGCCTCCTTCTTACGTTTAGAGTTACGCGTTTACGCGTGATCACGCCTGAAGGCGTAACTCTGAACTTAATTACTTACATCCCCGCGCCGTGGCATTTTTTGTACTTCTTGCCGCTGCCGCACGGGCACGGGTCGTTCTGGCCGACCTTTGGCTGGTCGCGTTCGAACGGGCGCGCGCGGGCGGCTTCCTCGCCGGCGGCCGTGGCCGTTTCATAAGCTGCCGAATAGGACATCGAAGCCGCGCGGCGTTTGGCTCGCTGGCGTTCCCGGCGCTCGACCTCTTCCGGGTCGTCTTTGACGACTACTTCCAGATTGAACAGCGCCTTGGTGGTGTTCATATCTATGCGGTCGAGCATTTCCTGGAACATGTTAAAGCTTTCCTTCTTATATTCCACCAGCGGATCTTTCTGTCCGTAGCCCACCAGGCCGATGCCCTGTTTCAAATGGTCGATCGAGAGCAGGTGGTCCTTCCACTGCCCATCGATGATGTTGAGCAGGATATAACGCTCGTAGGCGCGCAGGTTTTCCGCTCCCACGATCTTTTCCTTCTCCTCGTAGCTGGCCTTCGCCTTTTCCCAGATAGCTTCCTCGATCTCGGCGGGCCCCAGCTTGTCCAGATCTATCCCTTGCTTGCGCGGGTCGATTCCGAAATGCGACTTTATCTCCGCCTCATAAATATCCAGATTCCATTCGCTGGGGTTTACCTTCGGGTCAAGATACATATGCGTCATATCGCCGAGCAGATCGCGCGGCATGCTCTGATCGCCGATCAGGTAATCGCGCTGGTCCTCATTTTCCATCACCTGGCGGCGCAGGCCGTAGATGGTCTCGCGCTGCTTGTTCATCACGTCGTCGTATTTCAAAACGTGTTTGCGGGTTTCGAAGTTGCGCGCTTCGACCGCTTTTTGCGCGGCCTCGATGCGCTTGGTGACGGTGCGGGATTCGATCGCCACGCCGTTTTCCATGCCCAGCCACTGCATCATCGCGCGCACTTTATCGCCCGCGAAAATGCGCATCAGGTCGTCTTCGAGCGAGATGATAAAGCGCGAATCGCCCGGGTCGCCCTGGCGCCCGGAACGCCCGCGAAGCTGGTTGTCGATGCGGCGCGATTCGTGCCGCTCGGTTCCCAGGATGTGCAGGCCGCCCGCGGCCACTACTTCCTTGTGCTCGGCCGCGACGATCCTTTTCGCGTTCTCCACTTCGGCCTCGAATTGTTCGGGCGTGGCGTCATCGGGGTTGACCTCTTGTTTCTTGAGAAACTCGCGCGCCATGAATTCCGGGTTTCCGCCGAGCAGGATGTCGGTCCCGCGCCCGGCCATGTTGGTGGCGATGGTGACCGCGCCCTTGCGCCCGGCCTGCGCCACGATCTCCGCTTCGCGGGCGTGGTGCTTGGCGTTTAAAACGTTGTGCGGGATGCTCATCTTCGCCAGCTTTGCGGCGACCAGCTCAGAGCTCTGCACCGACACCGTGCCGACCAGAACCGGCTGCCCCTTGGCGTGCAGGTCTTTGATCTCATCGACCACGGCCGTCCATTTTTCTTCGAGCGTGCGGTAGATCAGATCCGAATGGTCCGTTCGTACCATCGGCTGGTTGGTGGGGATGGTGATGACCTCGATATTGTAGGTGGCCAGGAATTCCGCTTCCTCGGTTTTCGCCGTGCCGGTCATACCGCCGAGCTTTTCATACATGCGGAAATAATTCTGCAGCGTGATGGTCGCCATCGTCTGGTTTTCGCGCTCGATCTTGACGCCTTCCTTGGCTTCGACCGCCTGGTGCAGCCCGTCGCTCCAGCGGCGCCCGGCCATCAAACGCCCGGTGAAATCGTCCACGATGATCACTTCGCCCTCCTGCACCACGTAGTGGTGGTCGAGCTTGTAAAGCGTGTGCGCCTTGAGCGCCTGTTCCACGCAGTGAAGCATATCGATGTTTTCCGGGTCATATAGATTGCCGACGCCGAGCAGCCTTTCCGCTTTCTCGACGCCCTGTTCGGTCAGCACGGCCGAGTGGTTTTTTTCGTCCACCAGGTAATCGCCGGTGGTGACCTTTGTTTCCTCGTCCTTGTGGCCCTTGGTCAATTTCGGGATGATCTCGTTGGCCAAGTAATATTTATCGGTAGCTTCGTCCGACGCGCCGGAGATGATGAGCGGCGTGCGGGCTTCGTCGATCAAAATAGAATCGACCTCGTCGACAATGGCGAAATAATGCCCGCGCTGGACGCAGGTATTAACGTCGAACTTCATATTGTCGCGCAGGTAATCGAAACCGAATTCGTTGTTCGTGCCGTAGGTGATATCGGCGGCGTAAGCGGCTTTGCGCTCGTCGTCGTCCATGTCGTTTTGAATACAGCCGACCTCCAAACCTAAATGGCGGTGAATTCTGCCCATCCACTCGGCGTCGCGCGAGGCGAGGTAATCGTTGACCGTAACGACGTGAACGCCGCCGCGCCCGGTCAGCGCGTTCAGGTAGGCGGGAAGCGTCGCCACCAGCGTTTTACCTTCGCCGGTGCGCATCTCGGCGATCTTGCCCTGGTGCAAAACCATCCCGCCGATCAACTGCACGTCGAAGTGGCGCATGCCCGTAGCGCGCACCGAGCCTTCGCGCACGATGGCAAAAGCTTCGGGCAGGATCTCGTTCAGCACTTCCTGCTCTTTCAGAAAGAGTTCTTTCTTGTCCGTAATTCCCTCGACGGCGCGGGCGACCTTTTCCTTGAACTCCGTCGTTTTGGCGCGCAGTTCATCATCGCTCATTTTCTTGACCGAAGGCTCCAGTTCGTTAATACGGGCCACGATCGGCGCCACGTTTTTCAGAAAACGGTCGTTGCTGCTGCCGAATACTTTGGTTAAAACTTTATCTGCAATGTTGCTCATATATTTAATTGGCGGACGCCCGTCAGGTATTGAGCATTACCTGCGGTTTGCCGCGAAAAAGAAATTGTAATAATTATTTGTAAAACCGAAAAGGCTGCTCAAGGCTCTTTTCTGCTTGCTTATTTAGCGGCAAGCAAAGAATCGAGCCCGGCGCGGGGAAGAGTGGTGACAATGAAAATCTGATTATTCTCAAACGAGATCTTCGTATTTTGATGAAGGATTTTAACAATGATATCGTTATCATCCGCAACAAATATTTCTCTCGCCTTTAGATAATTCTCTGCTACGTACTTAGCTCTTTCAGACGACGCTTTCTCCAGCGAGAGTGAAATACTTAAAAGTGTCTTGTCATAGCTAGCTTTCAGGTGGGAATTTTTTGCATCGCTTTTTTCAGATTCTGTACTCGGCAGGCAGTCTGAAAGATGTACAAAACCTTCCAGGCTATATTGGAAATCGACAAGGGCGGGACTAAGCCAGCGGTCATTATCGAATACCTTTTCGGTCGAATGTAAAACACCGCACCCGCTTTGATTACACGGAGAGGATAAGACACGATCGATCTGGAACGTGTCATACGAACTATCAAACTTGTCAATTTGATGAAGTTTTTTGAGGTCGATAATAAAATCTTCGACATCTTCTAAAAAACTCTCGTCATCCTTAGCAAGCTCCCTTAACTCGTCATCTTTCGGCTTTTTATCAAGGTCGTCTTTGGCCTCGAGTTCCGTTTTAAGCTCAAACCCCTTGGCCATTGCGGCCTGCGCTAAAACCGGCGACGCGCCGCCCGCCAACACCAATCCCAGGTAGACGGACAGCGTCGTCAGGAAAAGTATCTGGTTATAGCGTTTATTGCTCATTAGTAGGCGTTTTTATTTCCGTTCGCGTTCCCGGCTACTCCGGTTTGCTTACTTTTTTTTTCTTCCAGGTCTTTTTTGTATTTCTGGTACAGGGCCTCGGCAAATTGATTGGGCACGACCGTATCGATCACGACCAGGTTGCCTTCGGATCTTACCTTTGCCATGTTCAGCAGATCGAACGTGTCTTTATCGTCCGCGCCGCTATTTAAAATTTTTCCGCCCTCGATTATTAAATTCAGCGTGCTCGCCAAACCGAAAGCCTTTCTATCTGTTTCCTGCATCGTCTCCAGCCTTACGTTAAACTGGTTTCCGTCCTGCATAAAAGTGATCTTAACGGCTTTGCTCTGCAGATCCTTCAGCAATTTAAACATTCCGCTGTCGCTAAAAGAGCCCACGGCGGTCTTTATGATCTCCCGCATTTTCGGGTCGCCGTTAAAGGTCGGCGTGCCTTCCACCGCAAGTTTGCCTTCTTTATCGATGGTGCCGGCAAGCGAATACTGGAATTGCTGGTAAAAATTATTTTGCCCGGCTTCGCGCCACTCCACCAGCTTGTCCCGGAATTCGTAAAGCGGTTTTTTATTATAAGCCTCTTCCGCCAGGGGTTTCTTGGGCTCGATCTTCGCCGGAGTACTGCCCGGATTCGGAGTTTTGCCGTTTTTCTTGCCCAGCTTGGCGTTTGCCGCCGTGTCATCGGCCGCATCATCAAGCTCCGGCAGAGCGCCCGGTGAGCCGCCGGCAAGAGGCGGTTTTTTACCTCGTTTGCCAGAGGATCTGGTTCCCGATACGGGAGGATTTACCGGAGGAGCGCCTCCTACCGAAAAAGGCGAATCTATCGCTCCGCCTGAAACCGCGCCGGAATTCGGATTGGGAAGCGTCGCCGGGGCGCCCAGGTCGAGCGTGGTCGGCGAGCCGGTGTTGATCCCGTTGACATCCGAAAGGGTCGGATCCATCATCATCGGATCGGACACCCTGCCTTCTAATTCATCCCGCAGCGTCCAATAGCCCTCGGGGTATTGGAAACTGTCAGCGGTAATAAAAGTGACGTCCGCCGCATCCGGTATCTGGGTCGGATCGTAGGGCTCGTCGACAAAATCGCGCCCGGCGGAATTTGACAGCAGGCTGGCGACATACATCGTATCGCAGAGCTTTTGGGTAAATTCGGTGCTCTCGCAGGTGGTCTGCACCACGGCGGGAAGCTGCAGCGCGGAGGCGATAACGACCAAATGAAACAGCGCCGAAGCGGCAAAGATCCTGATAAAGAAGGGCATTTCCTTGGCGCTGCTGATCTCGTAGCCTTCGAAAAGCCCGCCGCGGCGCATGAAACTAGACACCTTGCCCGTCTTTTTTTCTTTAACCGACTCTATAACAGGAGGTTGCGGCGCCGGAACTTCCGTCACCGGAGCTTCCGCGGTGTTCATTTCAAAAGCTGGTGCCGGCTCCTGAGCCTGCTTTACTTCCGTCTCGACGATCGGCATTTCAGGGGCCGAATTTCCCGCTTGTAAATCCTTCTCTTCCATACTTCTAGTGCAAAATTAACGCTTAACAGACCTGATCTAATAAACTTACCGTCTGTTTAGACGTTCAAACTCTTCAAAACGTTGTGAAGAGTAAACTTAGATACTATCATTTTTTAAACGCTTTATAAACCGTAAAGTTTCCGTTAATTGTAAGTGACACAGGGCCTTTTTCCATTTAACATCATAAGTTATGGCTCGCGCCCCAAAATCTGCGGACCGCCGCAGGCGAAAAAAAGGCCCCGGCGATTCGCCGAAAAAGCCGGTCGAAAAATTCATCAACCGTCGTAAGGAACGCCGCGCCAAGGGCGAACTTGCGCAGAAGGGCGAAGTTACGCTTGATCCGGCGGCCAAAACGAACGAATCTCAAAAACGCGCCTTGGATAGGCTGCTTTCCGGCCTCGGCACGCCCGATCTGGCGCCTTTCAAACCCGACGATTTTCAGCTGGAAGCGCTGGAAGCTATTGAAAATGAAGATGTTCTGGTGACGGCTCCGACCGGCAGCGGCAAGACCTGGATCGCCCGCGAGGAGATCCGCCGCCTGCTGCAGCAGGGCAAAAGCGCCTGGTACACCACCCCGCTCAAGGCGCTGACAAATTCCAAATACATCGAGTTTCAGGCGGAGTTCGGCTATGACAATGTCGGCATACTGACCGGCGACCGGAAGGAAAACGCCAACGCGCCGTTGATCGTCGGCACGACTGAGATCTATCGCAACCAGCTTTTCGACGCGCTGCGCACGGGCGAGGACGTGCGGACGGATTTTGTCATCCTGGACGAGGCGCATTACCTGGCCGATGAAGAGCGCGGGCACGTCTGGGAAGAAGCGATAATTTTGACCCCGCCGCGCATCCGCCTGCTGCTGCTTTCCGCCACCGTGGGCAACGCGGGTGAGTTTGCCAACTGGATCAGCGAGATCAGGGGAACGAGCGTCCGCGTGGTGGCGCGCCCCGGCGCCAGGCCCGTGGAGCTGCGCGCGGCATACCTGAGTTCGGAACTGCAGTTGATGCCGCTGCTCGGCGAAGATAAAAAATTAAATCCGGAAGTTGAGAGATTGACCAAGGAAGAAAAAATGCAGAGGCGACAAAGATTTTATAATCCGCGGCGATAATTCGCAGGGGTTGTTTAGAGGCGGTCTCCGACCGCCATAAATAAATTTTCCTATACGCGGCGGTCAAAGACCGCCTCTAAACGTCGGTAATGCTTTTCTGGTCAGCCGCGCTTTTTTGCATCAGGCGTTTTGCCATTTCCATGCCCAGCGCCTGCAGCCCGTTGGCCGGGCGGACCATCACTTCGAAATCGACGATCTTGCCTTCGTCGTTAAGCTCGATCAGGTCGATGCCGCGCAAGCTAAGATCGCCGATCCGGGCTTCGAATTCCAGGGCGAGATGATTTCCCGCCACCAGTTGGCGAATATATGCGAAGTCCTGAAAAACTTCGGCCACGGTCGTAAGCAGTACGATCGCCGCCTGTTTTCCTTCCTTCGGTTTCCAGACGAACGGCGAATGAAACTTCACCTTTTCCGCCATTATTTCCTCCAGAATTTCCGCGCTCGGGTTGGCGACAAAATCGTGCCAGCGCTCTAATGTTTCTTCCACTTTCATCCTTAACTTCTGTCTCCTGTCTCCTGTCTACTTCTTCTTCGGCTTCATCATCGCGAACCACGCCATTACCTGTTCGCGCGGGAGCTCGGTGAACAAATTAAATTGCCCGGTGCTGGTCAGGCTCGCCCCGCCGTCGAGCGTGATAATTTCACCGGTCAGGTAAGAGCTCAGATCGCTCAGTAAAAACACGGCGGTGTCGCAAAGCTCGTGATGCTCGCCCGAGCGGCGCAGCGGGATAAGGTTGACCATTTTTTCGGCAAATTCCGGGATGGGAATCAGCCGCGACCACGCGCCTTCGGTCGGGAAGGGGCCGGGCGCGATCGCGTTCAGGCGAATGCCGTAGACGCCCCACTCCGCCGCGAGCGATTTCGTCAGCGCGGAAACTCCCGCCTTCGACACCGCGGAGGGGATGAGAAACGCGCTGCCGTATTCGGCATAAACCGTTACGATCGACATCACCACGCCGGGGTGCTTACGCTCGATCCAGCGGCGCCCGCAGGCCTGCGTCGAATAAAAGCTGCCGTAAAGATTTGTCTTGACCACGGCGTCGAAACCGTTCGGCGAAAGCTGTTCGGTCGGCGCGAGAAAATTTCCCGCGGCATTGTTTACCAGTTTGGTCACGTTGCCCTGCCGGTTTTCGGCCTCGGCAAAAAATGCCTCGACCGCTTCGGGCTCGCGGATGTTGCACGAGATGCCTTCGGCGCTGCCGCCGAGGTCGCGTATCTCCTTGACCGTTTCATTTAAAGGCTCTTCGCGGCGGCCGTTGATGGTCACTTTTGCGCCTAGCGAGGCAAACCGCAGCGCCATCGCGCGCCCCAGCCCGGTACCGCCGCCGGTCACTACAATGTGCTCGTCTTTCAAAATATCTTTACTATAAAGTTCCGCCATTTAATTCGCCTTTCGCGTTTCTGTTATTATTTTCATAGATAATAACAATTCTGCGCGGATAGTCGAATTTTTAGGTTTTATGGAGCTTTATTAAATGACGGAAAATAAACGCAAGGTAGAAACTTACCTGGAAGGTTTTCGCAACCACGATCACCGGGTGGTGCTTTCCTGCCTGACTGAAGATGTCGAATGGGAAATGGCCGGATGTTTTCACCTTTACGGTAAGGAACAGTTTGACGGCGAGATAGAAAACGACGACTGTTTTACCGGCAAGCCTGATATAAAATGCCTGCGCATGGTAGAAGAGAATGACATCGTCATCGCCGAAGGAACGGTCAACTCGCAAATGAAGAATGGTGACCCATTTCACGCGGTCTTTTGCGACGTGTTCGAAATGAACGGCGGTAAGATCAAAAAACTCACGACTTATTTGATGGAAGTGAAAAAATAGGAGCAAAAATCTGAAACCCGGACTGACGGAAATTCCGCCCTCAAAGCTTATCGCAAATTTGCGCGGCCATAATCTGCTGCCCGCGATCGTCTTTCTGCCGACGCGCCGCCGCTGTGACGAAGCGGCGATGGAAGTTTCGCTTGCGAACAAGGCCGCAAAAATTCCGAATGAGAAGGAAGAAAAACGCCGACGCATGCTGGACGATTACACCCGGGACAACCCGGAGATCGCCGCTCATAAGCATCGCCGGATGATAGTGCGCGGAGGCGTGGCTTCACATCACGCGGGGCACATCCCGGCGTGGAAACTGCTGATCGAAAAAATGATGTCCGCCGGGCTGCTGGACGCGATCTTTGCCACCTCGACCGTCGCGGCCGGGGTCGATTTTCCCGCGCGCACGGTGGTCATCACCAACGCCGACACGCGCGGCAACGACGGCTGGCGGCTCGCTGCAGGCTTCGGAGCTGCAGCAGATGACCGGGCGCGCGGGCCGCCGCGGCAAAGACAAGGTCGGGTTTGTGGTCGCCGCGCCGGGCCGGTTTCAAAACCCGGGTCGCATCGCCTACCTTTTAAGAACTCAGCCCGATCCGCTAAACAGCCAGTTTCGCGCGACCTATACTTCGCTGGTGAACCTGCTCGACGCTTTTAAAAGTTTCGACCGCGTGCGTGAGATCGCCGAGAAAAGTTTTGCCTTTCGTGAAACCGCGCAACAGATCACCCGCTTGAAAAACGAAGCGAAAGAAAAAGAGCACCGCATCAGGGAAATTTTAAAGGCGAGCGGTTTCGACATGACCCTGGAAAATGCTTTAGGGCTCGAAAGAATAGAGGGCGCGCGGATGCGCCTGCAGGAAAAACTGCCGGTGACGCGCGGTGAGATAAGATACCGCTGGCTGACCCAGGCGGTGGAAAAAGGCCGCATCGTCAGCCAGGGAAAAAGCGGCAAGCGGCTTTACCTGGTGTTGCAGGTGAACGGCGAAAAAGTTTCCGCGATGCGCGACGACGGCGTGGGCGCGACACTCACCTTGAGCCGTCTCAGCCGCGTCTATGCAAAAAAATATCCGCTCCGGGAAGACTCGCTGGAACTTGCTTTTCACGACATCATCGAAAAGAAAAATCCGCCGCTTTCGGAACCGAAGATGCCGCGCGACCGGGAAGAGGAAACCGGTTCGGTAAATTTATTAAACGAAGCGATGGAGCGGCTCCTGCCCGCCGGTCTTTCCGAAGAAGATAAAAAGCTCGCGCTCGCTTCGCTCTGGCAGACCTGGGACGAAGCCGAATTTATCCAGCGCACCGCGCGCGACATTTACGCTTTGCAGGAAGAGATCTGGCTGCCCTTCGAACAGCGCGCCCGCGTGCTGGATCATTTCGGCTATCTCGATTTTAATGGAGAGATGGTGACCGAAAGCGGCAAGTGGCTGGCGGACGTGCGCGTCGATCGGCGCGCTGCTCGTCGGCGAAGCGCTCAAGCACGGGCTTTTTACAGATTTGGAGACAAAAGAAATGGCGGCGCTGATGGCAGCGCTCGCCGCCGACCCCGACCGCAATTACGGCGAACTGGAGATCTCTGACGGCGTCACCAAAACCCTCGGTAAACTCACCCAACTGATCGACGCTGTCGCCGATGTCGAATGGGAACACGGCGTGGAACCCGCGCCCGATCTGAATTTTTCCGCCGCCGCTGCCGCCGAGCTTTGGGCCGACGAAGCGACCGACTGGGACGAACTGGTCGAGAAAACCGCCGCCGAGGAAGGCGACCTCGTCCGCCTGCTCTCGCGCACCGGCGAAGCCCTGCTCCAGATCGCCGCGCTCCGGCAGTCTCAACCAGAAGCCGCCGAGGCGGCGCGCGAAACCGCGGAGGTTATTTTAAGAGAGCCGGTGAGGTAAAAAACTCTCGAACTCCCGCAACCGTGAAAGGTTTTTTTCTAAAAACCATATATCAATAGATACATTAAAATGCCGCCTGAGGAGCTTTCCTGGTTCAACGCGGTAAAACTAAGGAGACATTATGCATAGTTCACGGATTTCTTTCATGATCCTGTTGCTGGTTGTTTTAGGTTTTATGGTTATTGAAACTGCGGCACAGATATTGTCAGGACAACGCCGGGATAATTTCTACTATTCCAAAGGCAAAAAGATCCCTCTTTCAATTGCCACTGATAGGATCGCGGTCGTGGCCGAAGACGGAGAAAATTTGACACCAAACGCAAAAGCTCAGGAGCTGCAAACCGATCCCGATTTTGCCGCTCTAACGGCAAAGTACCGGTTGCGACTCACTAACACCTATTCAACCGATCTGCTGGTTTACAGCCTATCGAATATAGAGAGACGTCCGATCGAGATCCAGAAAGTCGCGCTCGAGATAAAGACAGTAACCGACGACGATCAGATAAATCAGGCCGGCGTTGTTGTCACTCCTCCAAATGCCATAAAACCGCAGATAGTAACTGACGAGTTTATTGTTCTTTTCAAAGAGAATGTTTCTAAAGAGGAGGTAGAACTGCTCAATCGCCAAAATAACGTAGAGATAGTTAAAGACGATCCGTTTATTAAAAATCAATATTTGTTGCGGGTAAAAAGCACTTCTCGTTTTGACACTCTGACAACAGCTAATTTCTATTACGAAACAGGAAAGGCCGTTTACTCCCATCCGAATTTCATTCGCGTCATCGAAACCCGCCAGTCATTTATTCCAAACGACCCTCTTTTCATCAATGAATGGCATCATCAAAATACCGGTCAGGGCGGAGGAACGCCGGATGCCGACACCGATACGCCTTTTGCCTGGAACTTCACGCGCGGGAGCACCACCATCGCAGTCATAGATGATGGTTTCGACATACGACATCCGGACCTTATACCCAACCTCTGGGTGAACACTGGTGAGATCCCTGCCAATAACATAGATGACGATGGAAACGGTTTAGTGGACGATGTTAATGGTTATGATTTCACCGATGGCGATGGTGATCCGAGTCCAGATATAGGTGATTATCACGGCACAGCCGTAGCAGGCGTCGTCGGAGCCAGAGGCGACAATGCTCTCGGAGTTTCAGGCGCCTGTCTTAATTGCAGGCTGATGCTGATCAGGTATGGAAAGGATGATATTTCTACCGGACATGCTTTCGATTACGCCAGGCTGATGGGGGCTCAAATCATCACCAATAGCTGGGGGTATTCGCTCAAAAGCGGGGTTACGGACAACGTCGAAAGAGCGATCAATGATAACGCTCTGAACGGTCGCGGAGGACTAGGGAGCATAATCTTTTTCGCGATGAATAATCCAAATGTAAATGATTGCATCTCACCGGGGGCTGACATTTCTTCGATACCCGCGGTGATAGCCGTCAGCCGCTCCACAAATATGGACCGCTTTGATGAAAGCGGCTTTGGAAATTGTATGGATCTGCTGGCCCCAACACGTAGCATTAATGGGCGAGGAACTTTAGGAATCACAACAACTGACATTCTCGGCGCAGATGGTTATTTCTCAGGGGATTATTATGATGATTTCGGCGGAACTTCTTCTGCCACACCTCTGACAGCCGGTATTGCAGGATTGATGTTATCAGTTGACCAGCGTTTATCCCGGGAACAAGTTCAGCGGCTGCTGCAGGACACTGCTGATAAGATCGAAGACTTGGAAGGCAAATATTCCTCTATTACGGGATATAGTACTCCGGCAAACGGCAATGCGACGCACGGTTTTGGGCGCGTTAACGCTTTCGAGGCTGTCCGGATCGCCGCCCCTGTTTCTGCCGGCGGACGCGGTGGTGTAGATGTTTTTCTACGCGATAACAGATTGGATTGGGGAAATACTGAACAGCCCAGTAATATTACTTTTGAATCCGTTCGCGGATCGATTTCCCACTCAGAAAGCGTCGACATCAAAGTTGACGCGCCTCCTTATCAACCGGTGCCTGCAAATAGTGTAGCTTTTGAAAATTTCGCGGACGAGAGCGCCAAGTCCGGATTGTTGAATAGAGTGTATGTTCGGGTAAGAAATCGCGGGCCGGAAACAGCAACCTCGGTCACGGTTAAATTACATTGGACTTTCACGCGCGAAAGCCTGCCGCCGTTACCTGCTGATTTTTGGTCGGTATTTCCGTCAGATTCTTCAGAAACCAGTATCTGGCAGCCACTGGGCTCTCAAAGCGCGAATGTTCCCTACTCCGGCAGTTCGATCGCCAATACGGCCTCGGATGCCGCTAAGATAATCTCATTCGACTTTTACGGCCCGGCTTCTGACGGATCGAGTGATTTAAAAGGGGTTTGTTTCTTTGCAGTTCTTGACGGCGAACAGGATCGCGCACTGGCGCGTTCACGGCCTTTCGTAACAGAAGACCTACTCCCCAACGAAATTACGCCGCGGGATAACAATTCGACCTTGCGCGTTGTCAAGTTGGAAAACTAAGTCCCTGATCGAAGCTCGTTCTTCACGCAACGGGAATATTGTTACCTGCAGCGGTTTGTCGGCTTTGATACGGTTTTGCATCCTACTGAGCAGCAACGAGCCGATCCCCTGGTTCCGGTAATCTTTATCGCGCCTTCGGGTCGCGGTAGACGGGCTCGAAGGAACGGGTGGTGTTTTCGGTGACGCTCGATACGGGTTGCGAGATCGGCTCAGCCCGGGCTTCGCTGAGTTCTTTTTTCGCGGCTTCTTTTAATTCCGGATTTGCGGGGTTTTCTTTACGGACCCTGGTGCGGCTCCAGAGCAGCCAGATGAAACCGGCCTCGGCGGCCAGCAGCAGGAAGAAGCTCATTAAAATAACGATCCCGATCAAGTCATTGGGAAAGTCGAGTTCCTTTTTCATCACCGACATCAGGCCGATGATAAGCCCGATACCGGCGATGGGAATTCCGAGGAGCGCCGCGATCAGAAAATTCACCGACGCTTCGGAGAGCTGGTTTCCGGCGCTTTCCTTTTTCTCGCTTATTCTCGCGCCGCAATTCTTGCAATAATTCAGATCTTTATTAACCGCTGTGCCGCAAGCTGGACAATACATATCTTTTTTCCTTCTTCCCAGAGCTTATACGATACTCTAAGCCGCCAGGTTCGCCAATAGATTTCCCGGAACGGTAGTGTCCTAATATGAGTTGCTGTGGTTTTTATCCCGTATCTGAAAGCCTGTGACGTGTCAGTAGCCCGACCGTAAGGGAGGGCGCATTTCCGGCTATGTGGCAGGCGCCCTTGCTAACGCGCGGGCTACTGACACGCCCGCCTGCCCCGAGCGCACGGCAACTCAAATTAGGACACTACCCCCGGAACGCTAACGTGCTTTGCAAGCCTGAAGAAGATCTAGCCGCGGATTTTCACGGATAAACGCGGATAAGAACTTAAAGCATTTTGATCATTTCGTACTGTCGCAGGGCTTCAGTGAAACCACGGTTCCCAAAAAACCGGACGGCTCCTGTCGAAGACTCGTCGAAATTTATCACCTGCAAAGGATTTCCCTCTTTGGTTTCAGCCTGCATCCCCGCCAGCAGCAACGAGCCTGCCCCGCGATTTCTCTTGCTTTTGTCGACGGCTATATGCGCCAGCTTGCCGGTATCGATCGAAAATATTACGTAGCCGATCAAGGCGTCTTCCAAAAAAGCGCCCAGAATATTTTTCGCCACCGGGCTGCGCTTGATCGCTTCCACGGAATTTTGCCAGGAAGGCTGCCCGTCCCAGAATGTCGGAAACAGCTCCCAATCCGGCGCGGAGATCCTGCGAACTTTGATATCTTCCGCCTGCCGCCGGGTGAACTTTAGCGGGTTTTCCGTTTTCAGGACCAGCAGCTTTCTGCTCGGCCGAAAGCCCAGGCCCCGGTAGAGATTCACCGCTTTTTCATTACTCGTGATCACTTCCAAAAGACATTGCTCTACACCCCGTGCTTTACAAACGGGAAACATAAAATCAAACATTGCCCGGCTTACGCCTTTTCGCCGGAAAGCGGGTATTACGCCCGTCCCGGCGTCGTAGACGGTGGATCTGCCGTTCCACGTTCCGAACCCGTTGAGCGTAAAACCGACCATTTTCTCCTGAGCAAAGCAGCCGACCGAAAGACTGAGGTCGACCGCATTGAGCAAAATATGCCTCAGGAACATTTCCGCCGAGAGCTGGAAGGGGATCGCGTAATCCGAGAAGGCCTCGAGGAAAGTTTCATGCAACATTGAGAAATGATCCTCGTTTAAAAATCGGCAGGTAAACGGTGAAGTTTGGTTTATTATGCCCATTTGATAGAATTATATTGGTTTTACCCGGTTATCGGAAAATCAAGGGCAGTTTTTTAACAAATGAAAGTTTTACTGGCGGATGAATTCGGTTTTTGCTTCGGCGTGGAACGCGCGGTCGAGATGGTTGAAAAGGCCATCGGCGAGGGCGACACGGTGCGGGGCTTAGGCCCCCTGATCCACAACACTCAGGAAATGGAACGGCTCGAGGCTGAAGGCATCTCGACCATCTCTGAACCTGTCCAGATCAAGCCCAGCGAAACCGCGGTGATCCGCGCCCACGGCGTCACGCCGGAGGTGCAGCGCGATCTGGAACAGCGCGCCTCGAAGGTGGTCGACGCCACTTGCCCGTTCGTCACCCGCGTGCAGAAACTCGCCGCCCGCGCCGCCGCGCAGGACCGTCACGTAGTGGTCGTGGGAAATCCCGATCACCCGGAAATGATCGGCGTCAAAGGCTACGCGCCGGAACACGCGTTTGTCGTGCGCGATGCGGAAGAGGTGGCCGCGCTGCCCCGTCTCAGGGATCCGCTGGTCGTTTCGCAAACCACGATCAAGCTGCAGACTTTTTACGACGCTGCCGAGGCCGTCAAGCTAAAGACCGACGGCGAAACGCAGGTCATCAACACTATCTGTTCAGCCACGCGCGACCGCCAGGACGCCGCGCGCGCGCTTTCCACCCAGGTCGATGCTTTTTACATCATCGGCGGCCGCCATTCGTCGAACAGCCTGAAGCTGCTCGCCGTTTGCCAGGAGCAATGCGCCAAAAGCTTTCTGATCGAAACTCCGGCGGAAATAAATGCCGGCGATCTGGCCGGGGTAAAAACCGTCGGCGTGACCGCCGGCGCATCGACGCCGAAATGGCTGATCGACCAGGTGGTGGCAAGGCTTAATGAAATAGGAAAAGCGTAAACGGATAAACCGGCAAGCACATGGGAAAAATAAAAAAGGGCGTATCGACTACGCCCTTTACTTATTGTAGATCCGATCTTCTATTGAGGCGCGGGCGCATCCGCCGTAACCGGGGTCACGACCGAAACCTTGCCTGCTCCCGAAGCTTGCGTCCAAAGCCGCTGGCCGTCAAAAATAAGGCCATAGGGTGATTCGGAAACCTGGTATCTGTTCACGATCGCGCCGTCCAAAAGTCTGACCCGGTAGATCATATTATCGCCGTTGGCGACAACCCACATATGCTTGTTCGCGTAATACATGCCGGCCAGGCCGTCTCCTACTCTGTAAACAGCTTGCGTCACCCCGGCCGGAGACACTTTTACCAGCGTGCCTCCGAAGAAATTGCTGACCCAAATGTCCTTTCCGTCGAAAGCCACGCCAAAAGCCCCGTCGCCGCCGGAGATCCCGAATTCGGCCTTCGCTCCGGTGGCTGCATTTATCCGGCTGACCGAATTACTCTGGCTGTTTGTCACCCAGATATTGGCGCCGTCGTAGGCCATCATCGCCGGTCTTTTGCCGACCGTATATGTGCCTTCCACCTGCCCGCTCAAGGGATCTATTTTTTGCACCGACTTAGCCAGGCGATTGACCACCCAAATATCTTTTCCGTTATAGAGAAGAAAGCCCGGGCCCTTTCCGGTTTTGACCGTCATGACAATGCTTCCGGTAAAACGATCAAGCGCCACCACATCGTCGGAGGCATAACGGCTGACCCAGATGTTTCGCCCGTCGAAAGCGATGCCGAGCGGGTTTCCGGTCACGGTGAAAGTTCCCGCAGCGCTTCCGTTCGAAGCGCTCAGCTTTACTACCGTATTGCTGAATTGATTTGCTATCCAAACATAAGTTCCGTCAAAAACGGAAAATTCCGCCCCGTTTCCGGTCGTGTAGTTCGCCGTCCTGTCCATGATGACCTGCGCTTGCTGGGCCAGCGCGCCCGCGGGCAATAAGAACCATAAACCTGCCAGAAGCATAGAAATTGCCTGAATAACCGCCCTATTCTTCTTCATTTTCTCCCTCCTTTTCTACCGCCCTGCGTTGCTGCACCGGCCGCTTTTATTTTTTCCTGTCGTGCAAGGTATTTCGCTTTTAGCGTTTTGTCCATCCAGAGCACCGATTCGACCACGACTTCCGGTTTTCCCAAACCGGGACAGGCGCCCCAGTACTGCATCGGTTCGTTGCCGAAGCGGATGTTTCCCATGTGGTTCGTTTTATCTTTGTCCACTTCCGGGTCGGGGTCTACAAAACCCTGCTTGCGCCGGATCAATTCGATGTCTTCCGGCTTTCCGGTCAGAAGGAGCCAACCCGGTTTTACATTCATCATCCTGGCGTGTTTATTCAGAACTTCCGGCGTGTCCAGCGTGGGTTTCAGCGTAATGGAATACATAAAGAGGTCGCGGCCGACCATATCGCCGAACATTTGCTGAACCTTTGCCAAGTTCCTGGTGATAGTGGGACAAATGCCTTCGCAAGTGGCATACATAAAATTGAGCGTGATGATCTTGTCCTTTATCAGATCGTCGTAAAATCTGACCTTTTTTCCTTCGTGAGTGATAAGCTCCACATTCGGAAAATGCCGCTCGCGCAATCTTTCACGCGAGGCTGCGATCAGCTTCTGGATCCTTTCGTCGTTATTATCTATGCGAACGCCGGTGCCGGACACTGTTGTCGTTGTTTGCGCCGGCACGACCTGGCCGAGTGCCAAACCCGTCGAAGCCGCACCTAACAACGAAAAAAAGTTTCTTCTGTTTATATTGGACATTTTTTCTCCTTTCGCCGTTAGTTACGGTTGTGTTTTGTTGTCGCCGACGGCGGCTATTTCCCAGAGCACCATCATGGCGTGATCTTCGTGCACGACATTGTGGCAATGGATCGGATACCGCCCTTCGAAATCGCGGAAGCGGAAAAAGACCTCGATCGTCTGGTTTCGTCCCAGCCGCGCCACGTCCTTACGCCCGAACTCAAAGGAATTGCTCGGTATCGCAACGCCGTTTCGTTTGAGCATTCTGAACTCTTCAAAATGGACGTGGATAGGATGTTCCCATCCGCCGGAATTATTCTGAAATTTCCATTTTTCCACCGAGTTTTTCTGGACCTTGAACCGCGAAGGATCGCTGCAGAGGCCGACCAATTTTCCGTTGACGGCCCACTGTCCGTTGGTTCTTTCAAACCGGAAGGTACGGGTAATACGCGGAGTCGCGTTAGTTGACGGCAACGCAAAGAAGCTCGGGTTCGTCGCCGGGTTCACGCTGTTATCGGTCACGGTGGCGCCGATGTTAAATTTCAACAGGTAGTTTCCCTGTCCGGCGGAAGCGGTTCGTCGTCGTCCGGCCCGCGGCCGTCGTCCTGCTCCATCCGGTTTTCCAGGATAACGCTGCTGATGCCCATATCCTTGAGCGCCTTGAAATCGATGATGATGTCGTTTCGCTCGGCGACGCTGATCACCACGCTGGTTTTCAGCAGCGGATTGGGCAGCAGGTTTCCGTCCGAAGAAATGATATAGAACGGTATCTGCTGGTTCAGATTGTTGGGATTGGTCAGGAAAAGATTATAGAATCTCGACGGCCCGGAATTGAGTATCCGGAACCGGTACCGTCTGGCCTTAACATCCAGGAAAGGCTGAACCTTGCCGTTGACCAAAAATTTATCCCCGAGTATTCCGTCAAAGCTGGAAAAATCAAAGAAAAGCTGTCCGGTGTCCGGGTCGATCAGCCGGTCCGCCAGCATCAGGGGAATGTCGTAAGTCGGGAACGTCGGCAAACGGAAACCCGTGTTTTCGTTTCCGGTGTCCTGCGCGCTGAATAATATGTAAAAAGCGGCCAGGCCCTTATAAACATTTTGCGCCGTAAAATCGATCCGGTGGTCGTGAAACCAAAGCGTACTTAGAGTTTCATTCGGGTCGCCGTTCGGCGGATGCGTCGAAGCAAAACCGGCCAGCACATTCGGAAAATGATGATCGTAAAACTGGCCTGTTTCGTAGAAGTCGCAGGGAAATCCGTCGCTTTCCGAAGGCGTATGCCCGTTGTGCAGGTGCGTTGTGACCGAGGGAATCCCGAAACCTCCCGGCGGCGGCCCGGCCGGAAGATTGTTGAAATTTCTCATCAGGATCCGCCGGCCGTATTGCGCCACGATCGTCGGCCCCGGCGTTATTCCGTCAAATCCCCAGATGTATTGAGGATCCAGATCCGGGTGGATGTTAACAAATCCGGGCTGCTGGCTGATCTTATAAAAATCCGTATTAGCAAAATTGAACGGGAACTGGTGATTTCTGGTTCGGCCTTCACCCGCGCCGGTATTGGGCGCGATGGTCGGCGCCGGATTTAATGTCGGCGGCGGCAGGGCCGGGTTCACGTTCGGTGTTTCTTTGACTTTGATCGGCATACCCCCGTTCATTGCCGTCGGGAGCGGCTCTTGAAAGGGATCAAGCGGCGGGCTTGTTGATTGATGCAGCGGGATGCGGTGATTCGGGTCTGCCCACCGTGCGCTAAGGCCTCTTATCGGAGTGAGCATTCCGGCGCTTGTTACCAAACCCATTTTGATCAGCTCTCGTCTGCTCAGGCGCGCCGCAATTAATTCTCTCCTGTTTTTTGTGGTGTTGGCTATTTCTTTTAAGGTTCTTTTAGAGTGCTTTTCACCCATGTTTTATTGATCCTCCTCTGTTCGTCTGGGTAAATACACGGGCGGCAATTCGATCTGCTCCGTGTACAACAATGGCTTCTCGTTATGCCATAAGAAGTCAGATATTCCGACATTGCGTCGAAACTCAGGCACGTATCCGTTGGGAAATCTTATCGAGAGATAAGAAAAGATCGGCCAATGGTTTTTGAATTTTTCTGAATAACGCTCTGATTTTAAATTAGCAAAGGTTTTTGCTAAAAGGCAAGGGTTTTTTGAAAATTTAACGTTTTTTAAGCTTTTTCCTCTGTCTGTTGTCGAAACGGCAAAAATGGGGATAAATATAAAAAGACGCCGGAACCCAAGTTCCCGCGTCTTTCTCTTATTAAAAGTATAGAGCTTTACCCGGCCGTTTCCACGAATTTCGGCAGCGAGATGGACTGGTTCAGATAGACTCCGAATTCGGTGCCTGACTTTACGGTCGCGTCTTCGCCCTTGGTCTGGTTTTCGGCGATCAGCCCGCCGATGGCCCCGGCTATGCCGCCGATGATGGCGCCTTTACCGCCCCCGACGGCCGCACCGAGCACCGCGCCGCCCGCGCCGCCGCCGCCGATAAAGATTATCTTGCGATGGCCCATCTTATCGCCCGAGGCCGTGCCTTCCGTGTCGCTCTTGGCCGACTTGGTGTCGAGATCTGCCAGTGAGCCGTTGATCACTCTCCTGGTTCCGTTCGGCAGCTTGAGCTCGACAAAGGTCGCGTCTATCGTGCCCGGCTTTCCGCCCTTGGCCGCCGCTTTGACCTGATCGACCCGGCCGACCACTGTGCTTCCGACCGGGATCACGACCACGCCGGTGCCGGAATAAACCGGCTCGGTGACGGTGGCGGTAAAAGTGTCGCCGACGCGCGCGCTCTTCGAGCTCAGGGTTTGGTTCATCCGCACCCGGAGCGTTTGCCCTGCGGGAACCGAATAATAGGTGATCTTGGGTTTGATCACTTTTTTAGCGACCGGCCTTTTTTTCAAAACCGGTTTTTTCTTGATTTGCGCCGCGGCTGAGCCGCCTATTCCCAATACAAAAACCAATGCGATGAATAAAGCCATTAAGCTTTTTTTGTTTGCCCGAATGTTTTTCATTTTTCTTTGCCCTCCATTTACTTCCCGCTCATGATCTTCCGCCCGAAACCTCTCTAACACCGCATTTGAAGCCGCGCGGTCTCTCAAACGGCTCAGACGTAAGGCCCGCTTTTTTAGTTGTCTGAAATTAAATTTTCAACCGTTCGCGTTTTTAAACAAGTTTTAATCTGTTTTGTTTTAACAATTTCAAATGTGTACCTGAAATTTTAGCAAAAAATCGGCCAAAATGCTTGAAATCTTCCGCCCTTTAACAGTTTAGTAAGACATCGAAACGGTAGCAGGTTTCCTGCACTGTAAAAACGTTCGAACCCTTCATCTCATTGTGAACGTTTTTGCCGCAGGCTACATCAAAATCTTTAATTAGAGGTTTCCTTTGTTATGGGATTACTGAGGGCTAGTTTTCTTCTTTTCGGACTTAATTTACTTGACGCGCTATTGACGCTCGTGTGGGTCAGGTCCGGCGTGGCGACGGAAGGGAATTTCCTGATGGCGAACCTGCTGGACATCGGCGACGCGCCTTTTCTCGCCGTCAAGATCCTGATGGGAGGATTGACCGTGGCGGTGATAGCGCTCTGGGGAAACCGTAAGATCGCTCGCTACGGGCTTTCGGTAGCGCTCGGCGCCTATCTGGGCTTGATGATAATTCACGCTGCCACCGGCCTGACAGCGGCGGGTTACGGCCCTGATGTGGTGCTGCAATACTTCGGCGGCCTTTCTTACCTGACTAACACTCCTAACGTTATCTTCGTTTAATCTACTAATAACAACGTGTCAGTAGCCCCGCGCGTTAGCAAGGCGTTTATTACCGTTTAAATGCGCCCTCCCTTTACGGTCGGGCTACTGATGCTTCGGTCAAAATGATTGACACGGGTGTTATAATTATTCCTGCAAAACCATCCATCCCTTTGTCGGAGGCCGCAAAATGAGAAGTCCAGCTTTTACGCTCTCGCTGAGAACCTTTCAGCTCCTGGTAATTATCTTTACGCTTTTGGCCGCGAGCGTTTCCGCGCAATCGATGTTCAGAAAGGTCTCGGATTTCGACGGCGACGGCAGGGCCGATTATGCGATCGTCCGGGCCAAGGGCGGATCGCTGACCTGGCACATCCTGCAGAGTTCCCAGGGATACCGGGCGCAGCGCTGGGGGATCACCGGCTACGACACCATCGCCGCGGGCGATTACGACGGGGACGGCAAGACCGACGCGGCCGTTTATCGCGAGATGGTGGATAATATGGGCGCGCATTATTCCTTTTTCATCTTCAGAAGCCAGACAAACACCCTGGATTCCGTTACCTTCAACGATTTCATGTATAACTTCAACGTCCCCGAGCACCAGGACTATGACGGGGACGGTAAAATGAACCCGGCCGCTAATTACGGCGAATACGGATTGTTTCTTCCCCTGAAGATCCGGTCCAGCCTTTTCGGAGATTCTATTATCACAATAACCGTTCCTCCTTCCACTGCCGTTCTCAGGCTGGGTGACATTGACGGCGACGCGCGCGCCGAGCTTGCCTATTATAAAAACGGGGAACTCAAGCTGATGAACTACGACGGCTCCAATCCTCGCACACTGAACGTCTCATTCAGTTTTCCCGGCACTATGGTTGCGGCGGATTTTGACGGCGACAGCAAGGGTGACATTGCGATCTATGACGGAAACGGCACGTGGTCCTGGATCAGAAGCAGCGACGGTATATTTCAAAGCACCCGCTTTGGAATGTCCGGCGATACTCCGGTCCCGGCGGATTACGACGGCGACGGGAAGACCGACCAGGCGATCTGGCGGCCCGGCACGCCGCAATCCCACTATTGGATCAAGGGAAGCCAGGCCGGGCTGAGCATCGTCCCCTGGGGCGTTTCCACCGACAAGGTTGTAAGATATTGATCTAAAAGCACTTAGGGTAATTTACTGTTACTGTTTACTAAAGGGTTGAAACCGCCTGTATCTCCCATTCGTATTTATATCTTGCAGATTAGCAAACAACGTATGTTCGCCGTAAAATCATCTTACATAGACGGCCCTTTTTCTAAGATTAGGAGTATTGATCATGTCAAAATCATCCATGTACCAGCTTAGTGCGCGTCAGATAGTATTGATCGCATTTGCTTCGGCTTTGCTGGCCGCCGGTTTGGTGGCCTGCCTGAGCAATTTCGGAAGGAATTTTATCTCTGCTTCCCCGGGTGATGCGGCCGACCCGAATTTTGCCGCCGAGGTCCCGCAGGGCATTTCCAATCCGAGTACGGTCAGCGACGAGCAAAATAATATCGAGGTTTATAAAACGCTTTCACCGGGCGTGGCTTTTATTACCACCACTTCCTATGTGCAAAATTGGTATGGCGACATCCAGGAAGGCCAGGGTTCAGGCTCCGGTTCGGTGATCGATGCGCAAGGCCATATTTTGACCAACTATCACGTGGTCGAAGGAGCGCAGAAGCTCACCGTCAGTTTGGGCGGCGATAAAACCTATACCGCCAAGCTAGTCGGAACCGACCCGGACACCGACCTGGCGGTGATCAAGATCGAGCCGCCCCAGGGAGGCTTGACCATAGTTCCTTTCGGCGATTCGAACGCGCTGACCGTCGGGCAAAAAGTTTTGGCGATCGGAAATCCTTTCGGATTGGACCGCACGCTTACGACCGGCGTTATCTCAGGTTTGCAGCGCCCGATCCGCTCGCGCCCGACGCAGTCCGCTCCGCAGGGGCGCCTGATCGAAGGCGCGATCCAGACCGACGCCTCTATCAATCCCGGCAATTCCGGCGGCCCGCTGCTGGATAAATTCGGCCGCATGATCGGCATCAATTCCCAGATACTTTCGCCGGCGGGCGGTTCGGTTGGCGTGGGCTTTGCCATTCCGGTTTCCATCGCCCGGCGCGTGGTGCCGCAGTTGATCCAATTCGGCGAAGTGAAACGCGCGAAACTGGGCGTCAACACCCGTGACGTCGGCGCCCTGGTGAAGCAGGGCGTGAGCCTGCCTTTGGAAGAAGGCATGCTGGTGACCAGCGTACAGCGCGGCAGCGCGGCGGAAAAAGCCGGCATCAAGGGCCTCTCGCAGGATAACTACGGCGAGGTCGTTCTCGGCGACATCATCCTTTCCGTCGATGGGGAAAAACTCAAAAACCAGGACGATCTCTATCGCGCGCTGGATAGAAAACAGATAGGCGACACGATACAGCTCGAGGTTTACCGCAACGGCAAGACCGTGAACGTTCCGGTCCGCCTGGATGCCGCGGCGGCGCAGCCGCCCGGACGCACAGGGCCGCGCAGGTTCTAAAGAACCGCTCGTGATAAAATATGAGGATGCCGGAGAGTTTCGGCATCCTTTATTTTTTAGGTTAGAGTTACGCCTTTAGGCGTGATTTTCTTCCCTCTGATCACGCCTAAAGGCGTAACTCTGAACCCCATTTTTTAAATGATAGAGATCGATAATTTTTACAACGACGGTTTCGGCTGGATCTGCCGTGCTTGCGAGCGCGAACTGGCTGAAGACCAAACCGAACCCGGCACGAAATTAAACCGCATAATGCGCGAAGGCGAGGCTGAATCGAAACAGCCCCGCCTTTCCAGTTTGGCGCTGGCGCGCTGGGCGGATAAAACCAGGCAAGCGCTGGTGTGCCCCCGCTGCGGCATCGTCGAGCAGGTCGATAAAGCTTAGACCGTTTTTGATTCCTTTCTCTCTGAAATAGATTTCACGTTCGTCTTTTTCGCGGGTTCAAGCTTTTTCGTCGCGCAAAAATCGCTCACCACTTTTACGAAATCCGTCGAGCATTCTTCCTGCGGCACGTGCCCGCAGTTTTTGAACATTACCAATCGCGAATCCGGTATCAGGCGGTGCAGCGTGCGGCCGTTGTGCGGCGGGATCACGATGTCGTTTTCCCCCCAGACGATCAGCGTCGGCTGCGAGATCAGGTGGGCGTCGTGCTCGATGCGCTGCGCCTGCCAGTTGCGCGCGGTCGAAAGCATTGAATTGTGCCCGTCCGCCGCGTGCAGCGGGCGGTGAATGGAATTTATCCTCTCTTCGGTGACCAGGTGATGATTGGCCGGGGCGAGCGTGGTCCGCATCCGGCGCCTGACGAATTGTTTCGAATCGACCAGGAACGCGGAGATCACTTCGCCCACGAAAGGGACCCTTGAAAGTTTGATCAGCGGGTGTTTGGTCGGCTCGTCGTTTGCAACGGCGTCGACCAGCACCAGTTTTTCAACGCGTTCCGGGTAATCGAGCGCCAGCGTGGCCGCCACCGCCCCGCCGTAGGAGCTTCCCACCACCCGCGCGCTGCCGATGCCCAGGCGGTCCATAAAACGCTCAATGACGCGAGCCTGCGAGCTGATAGTGTAGTCGAACCAGCCGGGCTTGCTGGAAAAACCAAAGCCGATCAGATCAACCGCGATCACGCGAAAGCCTTCCTCGGCCAGCACCGGCGCCGTCGTTTTCCAGGTAAAGTTAGAAGCGCTGTAGCCGTGGACCAAAAGCATCACCGGCTGATTTTCCTCGCCGAATTCCTGGTAATGAACTCGCAGCCCGTCGACCTCGGTAAAGCTCGAATTTCCCGCGTGATGAATGTCGCCCGCAACCTGTTCCCAGTGCACCGTATCGGCGCGGGTCAAAAATTTCCAGGCGATCGCCGCTCCCACGCCTGCGCCCAGCCCTGCTGCGATGTATCTCTTTTTCATATCGTCTCCATAAGCCAAAGCCTAGTGGTTATTTCGGAATTATTCATTATTAACTGTTCATTATTAATTGTTGGTAAACCCAAAAAAATAATGAATAATGAATAATGAACAATTGACACCTTTACTCGAATCGGCTGTCGGCAAAGCTCACCCGTAAATTTAACACGAAATCACTCGCCCGCGTTCACAAAAACAATGCTCGGCTGCAAATTTTTTGCCTCCGCATCGTAAGCGCCAATAGCGATCAAATTTTTTTCTTCATCGCACATTCGCACAGATTGTCCCCCGGCGAATTCGTTTTCTGTGTCGATCTTGATTCCGTGGGCCACGCGCTTGATGTCTTCCGCTGAGAGTTCCACTTCGGGCAAATGCGAAACGGCTTCGTTCATCGGTATCAACAGCTCGCTTGATTTTTCCTGCTCCGCAATTTCAGCCAGCCGTTCCAGGCGGACGGCGCGGGAAAGATCGAATTTCCCGGCGCGGGTTCTTTTGAGTTCGGCCAGGTGGCCGCCCGTCTCCAGCTTCTTCCCGATATCTTCGGCCAGGACGCGAATGTACGTTCCCGCCGAGCACAGAACATTTATTTTAAGCTCCGCCGTCCCGTCCGGATTTAACAGAAAAGCTTCCCCGTTATCCTGCGGGCTGAGCTCGAGCTCGTAGATATTTATCCGCACGGGTTTTCTTTCGATCTCCACTCCTTTGCGCGCCAGCTCGTACAATTTTTTTCCTTCGATCTTTTTGGCGGAATACATCGGCGGCATTTGTTCGGTCTCTCCTAAAAATCCCTGTAATACCTCTGCTAATTTTTCCTTGCTTAATTCCTCTTTCCTATTTCCTGTTTCCTCTTTCCTCTTTCCAGTTCTATCGCCGGTATCGGTCGTAAACCCCAGCCGAACCACCGCTTTGTATCCTTTTTTATCTTTATCCAGAAACCGCGCCAGCCGCGTGGCACGGCCTACCATAACGACCAGCACCCCGGTGGCAAAAGGATCGAGCGTGCCGGTGTGGCCCACGCGTTTTATCCGCAAAATTTTGCGCACCTGCGCCACCACGTCGTGCGAGGTCATACCTGCGGGTTTGTCGATGATCAGAACTCCGTCCATTGATATGATTTGTAAGCTCACACTTCCCGTTTGTCAAAAATCAGTAACCACGAAATACCTTAAACACAACAAAAATAAAATACTCGGTTTCGTGTTGTTCGTGTATTTCGTGGTTAAAATTCTTACGTTGCTTTCGGCCGTGCTTTGAGAGAAACTTTCAGCGTGTACAAAAAGTGGAAAAAACGTGAGGGAAGTGAGGGCGACGCGCCTAAACCAGAGCGCGACCCTGAACGCGCACGCACGGAAATTATGAACCGCGCGATCCGTTTGCTGACCTACAAGCCCCGCTCCGTCAGGGAGCTGCGCGAGCGCCTGCTGGAGAAACCCTGGGCGGACGCCGCAATAGTGGAAGATGTTTTGGAGAAACTTGCCTCGTACGGCTATCTCGATGACGGGCAGCTCGCGCTCAACCTGGCGGGCTCGAAGCTGCGGCAAAAACCGGTCGGGCGTATCCGCCTGCGGCATAGCCTGATGAAAAAGAAACTGGATAAAGAGACCATCGACAAAGCTGTCGAACTTGTTTTTACCGGCACGCCCGAAGCTGAACTGATCGACCGCGCCATCGCTTCAAGACTGCGCCTGCACGGCAAACCCGAAACGCGCGAGGCGGCAAAAAAGTTTTTCGATTTCCTGATGCGGCGCGGCTTTAATTACGAACTGGTGCGCGAAAAAATGCAGCAGATCGCTAAAGGTGAAATGGAACAGGATTGAGCAAAGTTCAGAGTTACGCGTTTACGCGTGATTCACGCCTGAAGGCGTAACTCTGAACTTTACTTTGTGATAAAATTCTCTTTTATCTATATGAACGGACACGAGATCAGAAGTAAATTCCTTTTATATTTCGAGAAACAGGGGCACAAGATCATACATTCTTCGCCGCTGCTGCCGGCAAACGACCCAACCCTGCTCTTTGTTAACGCCGGGATGAACCAGTTTAAAGATGTATTCCTCGGCAACGACAAGCGCGAATATACCCGCGCCGTTACCTCGCAAAAATGCTTGCGCGCCGGCGGCAAGCACAACGACCTGGACGAGGTGGGCAAGACCGCGCGCCACGGCACTTTTTTTGAAATGCTGGGGAATTTTTCTTTCGGCGACTACTTTAAGGAAGACGCGATAAATTTTGCCTGGGACTTTCTGGTCAACCAACTACGTCTTGACCCCGCCCGCTTGTGGTTCTCCGTGTTCGAAGGCGACGGGGAGGTTCCTGCCGATGATGAAGCCCGCGCGCTCTGGGTAAAAGCAGGCGCGCCATCTGAGAGAATTTTAGGTTTCGGGCGCAAGGACAATTTCTGGCAGATGGGTGACACGGGCCCTTGCGGCCCGTGCTCGGAAATTCATTACTATACCGGCGACGATCCGAACAGTCCGGACAACAACGCCTCGTGGGTCAACGGCGAAGGCGACACCACCATGGAGTTCTGGAACCTGGTCTTCATGCAGTACAACCGTATCGAGACCGCGCCGGGCGAGTATAAACTTGAACTGCTGCCGGCGCCATCCGTAGATACCGGTATGGGACTTGAACGAATTACTACGTTGCTGGAAGGCAGGAAAACGATCTTTGACACCTCGCTGCTCAAATCGATCGTTGATTTCACGGCTGAATTGGCGCAGGGAAATAAGTAGATGACTAAAGTTGATATGTCTCCGAAGGCCGTAACGGCCAGACTAAAATTAATGGATGAACTTTGGGAATTGAGCGTCAAATTAAAAAAGGCCGGCGAAGAAGCGAAAGACAACATTGATGAGCCGGAAAAGTCCCGGAGGGACGAAATATTTGTAGATAAAGATAATAAACAGTAGCTAAGTTTTGATATGAGTTTTTACGAAAATCTTGATGAGGCCAAACAATTCGCCTGTCGCGTGATTGCCGATCATGCGCGCGCGACGGCCTTTTCCATCGCCGACGGCATCTTGCCCGGCAATGAGGGCCGCAATTATGTGCTCAGGAAAATAATGCGCCGCGCGATCTATCACGGCCGCGAACATCTAGGATTTAAGGGCGAGTTTTTTCACCAGGTCTGCGACTTTGTCGTCGACCAGATGCGCGAAGCCTATCCTGAACTCGAAGCCCAGCGCGACTTCATCGGCAAGATGGTGCGGCTGGAAGAAGAGCGGTTTGGGAATACGCTGACGGTAGGGTTAGCGAAACTTGATGAATTATTCGAAGCAAAAGCTGAACCCGATTTCAAGGATTTCGCAAAGCTCTATGACACCTACGGGACGCCGCGTGACCTGACTCGTATCCACTGGAAGAACACGGCGTGGAAATTTCCGAGGAAGAATTCAATAAAAATTTCGATATTGCTATCGCGGAGCTTCAACAGCAAAGCGGCATAGGCAAAACCCAGCGCAACGAACAGATCAATCCGATCTATCACGAGATCTCAGGGAAAGCCGGCGCAAATAATTTTCACGGCTACGAAAGCACCCAGGTCGAGGACGCTAAAGTTATTTCGCTGGTCAAAGACGACAAACAGGTGGATGAATTAAGAGCCGGCGAGGAAGGTTTGATCGTGCTCGACAAAACGCCGTTCTATGCCGAAGCGGGCGGGCAAGTTGGTGATACGGGCACTCTTGTCAGTAGCCCAAGCGTAAGCGCGGGCGCACTCCCTGACGGTCGTGCTACTGACACGAGCGCTTCTGCTAAAGTCTTCGATACTTTCTCGCCTGTTTCCGGGATCGATCCTGCACAAATCCAAGGTCGAGAGCGGTTCCATCAAAATCGGCGACACGGTAACGGCGGTGGTCGATGTAGACAAGCGTGATGCCACGCGGCGCAATCATACGGCGACGCACCTGGTTCACGCCGCGCTTAAGGAAGTGCTGGGCTCACACGTTAAACAGGCGGGGTCGGTCGTCGCGCCCAGCTATTTGCGTTTTGATTTCACGCATTACCAGCCATTGGCCGAAGCGGAAATTATCGAGATCGAGGACCTGGTCAATCGGCACATTTTACGTAACGTGCCGGTCAATACCAACGTGATGGCGATCGAAGAAGCGATGCGCGGGGGAGCGGTGGCGCTCTTTGGCGAAAAGTACGGCTCGAACGTGCGCGTGCTAAGCGTCGGCGGCGGCGAGTTTTCCAAGGAGCTTTGCGGCGGCACGCACGTGCGTGCCACGGGCGACATCGGCGCTTTCAAGATCACCTCGGACGAAGCGATCGCCTCGGGCGTGCGGCGCATCCGCGCCATCACCGGCTTTGACGCTTTCGAGCGGTTCCGCGAAGACGAAAAACTGATCGAACGCTCGCTTGGAGCGCTGCGCACACAGCGCGACCAGCTTCCCGCGGCGATCGAAAAATTGCAGGAAGAATTAAAACGCGCGCGCAAGGAAATGGACGAGCTGAAGCTCAAGATCGCTTCGGGCGCGATCGCTTCTTCGGCCAACGGCGACGAAGCGCGCGACGTTGCCGGCGTAAAGGTCATTGCCAAAAAGGTCGAGGGCCTGGACAAAGGCGGCATGCGCCATCTTTCGGACACGCTGCTCGCCAAAATAAAATCGGGTGTGATCGTGCTGGGGCAAGTCATTCCGGGCAAGACGGTCGAAGGCGTAAAAGAAGACGACAAGGTTTCTTTTATCGTGCGCGTTTCAGACGATCTGACCGAAAAAGTGAAGGCGGGAAATATCGTTCGTGAGATCGCGCCCATCGTCGGCGGGCGCGGCGGCGGCAAAGCCGACATGGCCGAAGGCGGCGGCAACGACCCTGCCAAACTCTCCGAGGCGCTCGAAGCCGGTTATACGGCGGTCGAGAAAATGTTGGAAGGTTAACATTGTAGGGGCACGCCACAGTGCTTGCCCATGAGCGTAGCGAATTTGTTTAGGAAAGCGGGCGGGCACAAGACCCGCCCCTACATATATTAAGCTGCCGACGCTTTGCAATCCGGCAAAACGATCTTCTCAACCGGGCTTGTCACTTCTTTCTTTTCCTTTTTGTGCGAAGTGATCAATGCCACCGAGCCGACGATGATCGCCGCTCCTAAAAGCATTTGGCCGCTCAGGGTCTCACCCGCGACAGCCCATCCCAGCAGCACCGCAATGGCCGGATTGACGTAGGCGTAGGTCGAAACCATCGCAGGCTGTGCGTTTTTCAGCAGCCAGCTATACGCCGTGTAAGCGACGATGGCCCCGATAAAGATGAGATAGATCAGCGCAACCCACGAACGCGTGGAGACCGCGGCGAGGTTCAATGTCCCCCACTCTCCCGCAAAAGTGCCGATCAAAAGCATCACCACCCCGCCGGCCAGCATCTGCATTCCCGAAGCCAGTATCGGCGATCTTGCCGCCTGCGCATGCGTGCCGTAAAGCGATCCCACAGCCCAGGAGAGAGATGCGATCAGGATCATGATCGCGCCGAAAAGCTGTCCGCTCCCGCCGGAAACTTCAGGGCCGCTGCCGGTAACGCCGTTCGGCAGCAAAAGCCAAACCCCGATAAATCCTATTAGAAGCCCCGCCGAAACTTTAAAGTTAGGGCGCTCGCCGCGCAGGAAGATCCAGTTAAGCAAAACGATCCAGAATGGGGTGGTGGCGATCAAAAGCGCCGTCAGGCTGGAAGAAATATAATGTTCGCCCATGACCACGCCGCCGTTGCCTATCGCCAGCAGCAGCGTGCCGACTATCAAACTGGTGCGCCAGTGGACAAGCTTCGGCTTTTCATAACCGGGCGAAAGCCGCGCCCAGAGATAAAGAATCCCGCCGGCGATGGTGAACCTGAACCCCGCCATCAGAAATGTGGGCATGGTCTCGATCGCGTATTTGATCGCGAGATAGGTCGAGCCCCAAATGATATAGACCGCCGCAAAGGCCGCGACCAGTAAAATAAGATTGCGTTTATTATTTAAAATGCTTCCCGCTTGCTCTTTCATTGCTCGTTACCTCTTACCTCTTCTTTTTGCCGTTTTCCGACTCGATCCGCTCCAGCGGCAGCTCAGTGGTTTCCTTGAACGTGTGCAGAACGACCGTCGTCCGCGTAGACAAAACATTCGGTATCGGCTTTATCTTTTCCCGCAGCAATTTGCCCAGATCGTCGGTGTCTTTGGTGCGGACCTTGAGCAGGATGCAATCCTCGCCCGCCACCTCGTGCGCCTCCAGGACTTCGGGCAGCGCCATCAGAGCTTCTTCCACACCGCTGTTGCATTCGCTGGTACGGACAAAAACAAAAACGGTCAATCCAAAGCCGACCTCTTTGGGGTTTATCTCCGCCGCATATCCGCGGATCACGCCTCGCTCTTCCAGCTTGCGCACACGCTCCAGGATCGCCGAAGGCGCTAACCCCACCTGCCGCGCGATCTCAACATTCGCCACCTTAGCGTCCTGCTGAATTATTCTCAATATTTGTTTGTCGGTTTCGTTAATCATTCTTATTTACCATCTATAATAAGAATAATTTTCTGAGATAAGCTTGTCAAGCAGAATATTTGACGGTTTTCTTTCTTTAAAGGGGAGTAAATTTAGATTCAGTCGTTCTAAGACAAAACACTCCGGCGCAAAGCTCTAAACTCGTGTTTAATCAGGAGCTTTGCGCTGGAGTGTATTTTTTGTTAAACTTTGTTTAAGTTTTTTGTGGAAGTTGTAACGTTTTCTGCTTTTCTGTTAATTGGATGCTCATTTTCTCGAGTGTCTCACGGTTTAATGTTCCGGTCACTTTGATCCCAATAGTAGCTTGATATTTTTTCAGACCCTGACGGGTATCTTCATCGAGCTTACCGCTGGCATCACCACGATAAAAGCCCTTTTCTTTCAGCAAAGTCTGGGCTTCTTTGATCTGCCCTTTATTGGCGCGGAAAACCGGAGGTTTATCTTTGACAGGGCCGGAAGCGCTTCCCGCTTTTGGAGGTTTCGGAATCCCCTTTTGCGAATCGGTTAAGGAGATGCTCATCTTTTCCAGGGTTTCCTTATTAAGGGTTCCGGTGATCTTCAGATCTTCCGCCAGCTGGTATTTATTCAACCCGTCACGGGTTCCGTCGTCGAGCTTTCCGGTTTGCTCGCCGCTGTAAAAACTTCGGTCTTTGAGAATTGTTTGGGCTTGTTTGATCTGGTCTTTGGTCGCGCGAAAAACGGGACCGCGTTTTTTGGATCTTGCGGTTGTTGTTGTCGGACCTTTCGAAGCGCTGCTGCTATCGGGCGCCGCGTTTTGAGCCGATATCGACATTGAGAGCGAAAGGGTAAGCAGGAGAAACCCTATGCGTTTCATAACTAAACCTCCTGGGAGTAAAGATTTAATACCTTGATTTTGTAAAGCATTTTACTCAGGACAGGTGCGCTGTCAAGTTTTTTGACCGGAAGTTTTTGACCGTGACTTTTTGCCCTTGCAATTTAATTTGCCGGTTTCCCGCCCGGCTTGAAAATCCTGAAAAAAATCTGATCTTAAGGCGAAAAAATAAATGAAAAAAGTTTATTTGTTGACATTGACGATACTGGCCTTGAGCATTTGCGCCGCGGCGCAAAACCGCTCGCTTAGCTACACTTTTGACAACTTCAGCTCCGGCGGGCTGAAGGTCGTCTCCCCCGCCAAACCCGCCGCCAAGCCTACTCTTAAACCAACCGCTTTATCGAAAAAGAAGGGCAAGAAAGCCGATGAACGGACCCTTCCGGTAGTTAAAAAGACAGTGCAGAGGACTTCCAGCGTGCAGGATTCGCTGGCGATGGCCGATGTTTACAAATCAGCCGGGGGAAGTTCCGCGCCCGTAAAGACGGCTTTGGGCCTGAGCAAATCGATGCACGGTTTTACCACCGGCGACAGCAACGTTGACGGTTACATCGTGGCCGCCTGCATACGCTACGGCATCGACCCGCTTTTGATCTACGCGCAGATGCACCAGGAATCTTCATTCAAGCCCCGCGCGCTTTCTTATAAAGGCGCCAGCGGCTATATGCAATTAATGCCTGCCACGGCGCGACGCTTTGGCGTAACCAATATCTGGGACCCGCAGCAGAACATCGATGCGGGTGTCCGTTATATGCGCTGGCTGCTGGATACTTTTAACGGCGACATGTCACTGGCGCTGGCCGGTTACAACGCCGGCGAGGGCGCGGTGATGAAATACGGCTGGTCGATCCCGCCCTACAACGAAACGCGCGAATACGTCCGCCGCATCAGCGCCCGTTACGAAATGATCAGAAATCCGAACACGCCGCGCACGGCGCCGAGAATTTCTTCTGCTTCCGTGGCAAAACTGACCAAGAGAGATTCGGTCCCGCTGGGCCTTTACGAAAAAGCCGTCTACACCGTGAAAATGCCGGACGGCAGAATGCGGCTGGTAAGCCAGTAATTCTTATAAGTCTTCTCCTCCTAGTCTAGAGACATGCGCGGCCAGTAGTAGCTGGCCGCTTTTTTGTTTGTGTCAGTAGCCCAAGCGTAAGCGCGGGCGCCGACTCTGCTGAAGCGACGCCCTCCCTAACGGTCGGGCTACCGACACTTACATTTGGGCTGGCGGCGTAAAACGATTAAGATAGCAGGGGATTTTTTGAACGGGAACGCCTGCGTTTTCGTATGGGCTATTGACTGGGAAATTTATGTTTTGTATCAAATGCGGTTCGGCGATGAGCGACGAAGCGGAATTTTGCCCGCGGTGCGGTTTTGCCGCCGGCGACGAGGAGGTGACCCGCGTAGCTTCTTACCGGGCGAAGCCGCAGATCTTCGAATCCGCGCAGCTGGAAGAAACGCATATTTTTTCTATCCGCCCGACCTCCCTTTTTATCTATACCGGTTATGTGCTGGCTATTTTGGCGGGCGTGGCGCTGGTCGTGCTGCTTTCGATGCTGCCGATCGCCGTGCCGTGGTGGGTTTCGGTGCTGGTAGGCCTTTCGCCGCTTTTGATACCGGCGTATTACCATCTGATGCTGTACATGACCTTATACACGCTGACCGATTCCAAGATCGAGATCGATCACGGTTTTATCTCGCGCACCACGCGCAACATCCCGCTGGGAAAGATCCAGGACGTGACGGTGACGGCCAGCGTTCCGCAGCGGCTGCTGGGTTTCGGAAACCTGGTGATCGAAAACGCGGGCGAAACGACCGGCGCCATCGTTTTGAAAAACATCAGCTCGCCGCGTCATTACGCCGATCTGCTGCTGAAGCAGCTGCGCCGGGTCCACCGGTTGGATATGTGATCAAATTATGAGAAGTATCTTTGTAACGGGCGGGGCGGGTTTTATCGGCTCCGCTTTTGTCAGGCAGGTTTTGGAAAACACGAGCGATGTCGAGATCGTAAATTTCGACGCGCTGACCTATGCCGGAAATCTGGAAAACCTCAAAGGGTTAGATGAGTCGCGCCACCGGTTCGTCCGGGGCAACATCTGCGACAAGGAAACAGTCTCGGGCGCGCTCCCGGAAAATACCGATGCGATCTTTAATTTCGCCGCCGAATCACACGTCGACCGCAGCATCCATTCGGCCGACGAATTTTTGCTGACCAACGCGCTCGGCACGCAGGTCCTGCTCGACGCGGCGCGCGCGAAAAATGTCCGCCGCTTTGTGCAGATCTCGACCGACGAAGTGATGGGTAGCCTGCCCGATAACGACGACGCTTTTTTTACCGAGGAATCGCCGCTTGCGCCGAACAGCCCTTACGCCGCTTCGAAAGCGGCGGCCGAACATTTTGTCCGCGCGGCGCATCACACCTTCGGGCTGGACACCGTGACAACCCGCTGCGGCAATAATTACGGCCCGCGACATTTCCCGGAAAAACTCATCCCGCTGATGATCGCAAACGCGATGAACGACGAACCGCTGCCCGTCTACGGCGACGGCCTTAATGTGCGAGATTGGATCTACGTCGACGACCATTGCCGCGCGATCTGGCTCGCGTTTGAAAAAGGGCGCGCCGGGGAAATTTACAACATCGGCGCGCGCAACGAGCGGCGGAATATAGAAGTGGTAGGATCTCTGCTCGATGCGCTGGGCAAACCCCGCAGCCTGATCAAATTTGTCGCCGACCGCCCGGGCCATGACCGGCGCTACGCCATTGATCCCGCCAAGGCCGAAACCGAACTCGGCTGGAAGCCGCTCACTTCGTGGGAAGAAGGTTTGAAGAAAACAATAGACTGGTTCACAGAAAATCAGGATTGGGTGGCCCACGTGCGCAGCGGCGAATATCGCCGTTACTACCTGAAACAATACGGCACGGAGGCCGGCGCTGTTTAAAATGTTGAAAGTTCTGATCACCGGCGCGAACGGAATGGTGGCGCGCGCCGTCACCAGTCATTGCGTGTCTTTGGGCGATAGAGTGCTCACCTGCACACGGCAGAAGCTGGACATTTCCCACGCCGAAACCGTAGAAAAGATCCTCTGGCAGGCGCACCCCGATGCCGTTATAAACTGCGCCGCCTACACCGACGTCGACGGCGCTGAAACCAACCGCGACCTTTGTTACCAGGCCAATGCTTACGGCGTGGAAAATCTCGCCGCCGCCGCAAAAAAGATCGCCGCGGTTTTTGTGACGATCTCCACCGATTTTGTCTTCAATGGAGAAAAAACGGGCTTTTATACCGAGGAAGACCTGCCCGATCCGTTGAGCGTTTACGGGAGATCCAAACTCGAAGGCGAGATCCTCGCGCGGCGGGCAAACCCGAATGCGATCGTCGTCCGCTCGGGTTGGATCTACGGCGCGGGCGGGACGAATTTTCTCAGCAAAATTCCCTCGCTTTTAGCGGAAGGAAAAACCATTAAAGCAATTTCCGATTCTTACGGCACGCCCACCTTCGCGGGCGATCTGGCGAAAAGGCTGCGCGAACTCGCCGAGCTCTCACGGCCCGGCATCTATCACGTAACCAACGCCGGAGAAGGCGCGACCTACGCGGGTTTTGCGCGCAAGGCGGCCGGTATCAAAGGCTATGATCAAAATTTGATCGAAGATATTTCGATGGATTCGCTCGACCGCGCGGCGGCGCGGCCGGCGCAGTTCGAAACTTGCTTCGGTGGTTTTAGGAGAGGCTGAACTGGCGCCCCTGCCCGATTGGGAAAAGGCGCTAGAAAGGTTTTTGAATTGTCAGAACCGGGAGCGGTAGCGACCGGGTTTCTGCTTAGAATTTCGTCTGCTTTGCGGTTTTCCTTCGCGCCCTTTGCGTCTCCCCTTTTTGCGCTCTTTGCGGTTTCTTTGTTTCGTGGCTCTCCTCGGAATAGATCATAGATGATAACTGATAACGGAAAGATTCCGATCTATCATCTCTCATTCGGCTTTGCCTAAAAACTATCTACTATTTAGGCAAATGGAGTATTTGGGCAAAACCGTCGGTAGTTATGCCTTAAGGCATAAGGAATGACGCGTGCGGCGCAGCTTTGACTTACCGCTTGGTTTCCCGGATAAACTCTTCTACTTCCTTGCTCATGCGCGGAGTATCGTCGTCTTCGGCCGTGCCGTAATAATCGTTATAGTTATAGCCGTAGCCGTAGTATCCGTATTCCAGCGAGTTCGGCTTGATGCCGTTGAGCACCACGCCGTAGATGCGCGCGCCCAGGTTTTGCAGCCTCTGTTTGAAGCGGCGGATGAGATGCAGCGAGCTCTTATTTGCCATCGCTACTATCACCACGCCGTCAGCCAGCGTCGAGAGTATCGCCGCGTCGGTGAATGAGATCGCGGGCGGTGAATCGATGATGATGTGTTTGTAGCTGCCGCGCAGATTGTTTAGCAGGGTGCGCATTTCATTAGAGCTGAGCAGTTCCGCCGGGTTGGGCGGGATCGGGCCGCTGGTGATGATCCGCAGGTTCGGCACGCGCGGGTATTTTTTCATCAGCGTATCGGCGTCGCTGTCGCCGGAGAGATAATTCGTGATGCCCTGCGCATTTTCCAGCTGGAAATGATGATGCAGCCGCGGGCGGCGCAGATCGCAGTCGAGCAGGATCACGTCGGCCCCGGCTTGCGCCAGCGTGACCGCGGTATTGATGGCGGTCGTGGTCTTGCCCTCGGAAGGCTGCGAAGACGTGACCAGCACTACCTGCGGCGGTTTGCCGGCCGAAGAAAACAGCAGCGAGGTACGCAAGTGACGGTAGGATTCCGCCACCACCGAACGGTTGTCGTCCAGTGTGGCCAGCGCTATCGAGGTCCCGTTCCCGTTTTCCGCCAGCAATTGTTTCCCCTTGGACCGTTTTTCGATGCCCTTGTAATGCGGGATCATGGCCAGCGTGGGCAACCCCACGTAACGGCTGATGTCATCGGAAGACCTGACCGAATCGTCCACGTAATCCAGCAGGAACGCGAGGCCAATACCGGCCGCCAGCGAGATCAGCAAAGCGACGATGATATTCCTGGTGCGCTGCGGGCCTACCGCGCCGGCGCCTTCGGCGTGCCGGGAAACGGAAATATTATCCGGGCGGCTGGTGTTAAGCTCCAGTTCCTTTTCTTTTTGTCTCTGGGTCAGGGTGTCCAGCAGGTTGCGGCTGGTTTCGATCTCGCGCGTCAGCGTCATCAGGCGTGTTTCAGCCTGGCCCTGCTGGTTGGCGGATGCGACCTCCCGGTTGTAAGCGGCCTGGGATTCGTTTTCCCGCCGCCGCACGGTATCGAGCTGCGCTTTCAGGCTGACCAGGGCGCCGGTGACCGCCTCTTTTTCGAGTCTTTTCCGGTCGTTCTCAGTTGTCCTGGAAACTTCTCTTTCCTTGCTGACGCGCTTTTCTTTTAGCGCATCGATCCTGGCCGTCAGCTCCTTCATCTTCGGATGCTCTTCGGTGTATTTGGTGGCTAACTGCGCTTTTTCGGCCTCGGTGTCCTGGATCTGGCGGTCGATATCGTTTATCTGGTCCAGCAGTTTTGCCCGCCGTTCGGTACTAAGGCGAACTTGTTCCTGGTATATCTTGCTGTCCTGAATATCAGGCAGGCTGGTGGCCTCGCCCTTGGCATTGGCGGCGACCGCGGCGTCGTAGCGGGCTTCGAGCTTTCTTCTTTCCTCGATCGCCGCGAGCCATTGCTGGCTGAGCGTCTGCAGGCGGTCGGCATTCAGGCTCTGGCCTTTTCCTTCGAAAAGCGGCAGCCCGCTCGACTGCATGTAACTGACGCGCTCCTGTTCCTGGCTGGCAATGGTATTTTTCAGGTCTTCCACCGATTTGACCAGGTCGTCGTATTGTTTCTGGGTGCTTTGCAGTTCGAGCTTTACTTCGCTCTCGATAAAGACATTCGCCACTTCCTCGGCGACTTTGACCGCCAGGTCGGGCTTCGTATGCTGCACCTTGATATCGAAAAGATTCGTATTTTCCAGCCTGTCGACCCTAAGCCCGCCCAGGAAACTCCCGGCGGTGGCTTCCACGCGCTTTTTCTCCTGGGGCGAAAGCGAATCCAGCGCGACTAACGGGGTTTCTTCCCCGTTCTCGTTCAAGTTGGGAAGCGTGCCTTGTTTGGCCGCCTCGTCGATTTTCTCGCCGAACACGGCCGCGCTGAGCTTATCGAAAATTCCCTTGTTGGCCGAATCGTTAAGATATGCCGGATCGCGGTGCAGGCCGAGTCTCATGATCGCGCCCTGCATGATATCGGGGCTTTGGATCAGCTTTATCTGCGTATTCAGGTAAAACTGGTCGTTGCCGAAGTTGATATTGATCGCGTCTTTGCTGGTGGTTTTGGGTTTTTTCGGGTCGATCCTGACCTGCGAGGACGCCTCGTAGACGGTCGGCAGGCGAAACATGTAAAAAGCGACGGCCGAGGTAGCCACTATAGCCAGCGTCACGATCAGCCACAACCGCTTGTAAATAACATTAAAATATTCACGCAGCGACCGCTTTTCGCCGAAAGGGTCTTCATCGTATGAAGGCGAATAACTTGAGGGAATATCGTTTGCCGGAATCGGCAGCTCCGCCCCGCCCGGAAGCGGGAGCAATCTTTCATCTTTAGACATATACTGCTTTAAACCTCTGACATTGAACCGGAACTTCTATTAAACGAATATTAACCCCTGTTATTTTGATGTTTTTCCGGTGAAACTCTTTATCTTACATCAAAAGCAAGGCAAAAATACACTTTTATCGCGCGTTGTTCAAGGATTTTTATGGTTTTGGCTCGTAATTACAGCCCGAAAAAGGCTTTTCCGAGGCACTCTCAAGGGGCTCTGCCGCCATTTTGCGCGATTGTAAAAAACCATTTTGTGCATTAATCTAATATATTACGCCAATGACAGCGGGTTACTATAAGAGCCGCAGGCAATGTGAATAATGACGACAGGAAGTAATACAGCAGCGCAGGATCAGATAACCGGAAACCACGATTTTCCTCTCGGTATCTCAGGATTCAACTACTGCGATCTCTACAAGCCGGAAAAATTGAAAGAGCTTTGCGAGGTTTTCTACGCTGAGCTTGCCAAAACCGATGCCGGTTTGCACGGGGCTTTGACGCAGTATATAGAGGCCCGAGGCGAAGGCTACGAGAAAAAGGCGGAATCGGAACTGCTGGTCCACGCCGCGCCGTACCTGTCGGATTTCATCGCGCGGCTGTTCGGGATAGAAAAAGAGTTTGGCGCGCTGATCTCTTCCATCAAAATTCAGGACCCGCTCTGGAAATACAAATTTTTCGTCCAGCGCCGCGCGATCAAAAAATTTAACGCCGATGCGGTTGCCTCTTTGGATTTTGCCGAACTGGATAAAGCCGTGGGTGAGCTTAAAAGCGCTTTCGACGTTTTGGAAACCGACGAAGAACTGACCATTGCCACTATCACCTCGCACATTCTCGACCTCGAGGAAAACCTGATCAAAGAACAGCCGGCCGAAAACGAAACGGTGAAGACGATCGTTCTCGGTTTCGATCACCCCGAGGTCAACGACCTTTTCGGCGGCGGGACGGCGGACAGCGAGCTGCTGAAAGTTCAGGCGGTCATTCGCCTGTTGGAAGCATGGTCGGCATATCGTTTTTATGACAAGCCCGATAATTGGAAGAGCCTGAAACAAGCGCAAACGCTCGATTATCAGAATCTGGTGCACATCGTTCGCCCGAATGCGGAAGTGCCGGAAGATATACAGGGGCTGGACAGCCACCTGCGCCGCCGCGATGGTTTCAAGCTGACGGACGACCGCGGCACACAGCGCGACGCGCTTTATGAAATAGATTACTGCCTGATCTGCCACGAACGCGACAAGGATTCCTGCTCCACCGGCCTGCGCGAAAAAGACGGCGCGCCAAAGCGCAACCCCTTGGGCATCGTACTGGAAGGCTGCCCGCTCGACGAAAAAATTTCGGAAATGCACTTGCTGAAAAAGCACGGCGATTCGCTCGGCGCGCTGGCCCTGGTCGCCATCGACAACCCGATGTGCGCCGGCACCGGGCACCGCATCTGCAACGACTGCATGAAGGCCTGCATTTTCCAGAAACAGGAGCCGGTCAATATCCCGCTGGCGGAAACTTCGGTGCTGACGGACGTGCTCGATCTGCCTTACGGTTTCGAGATCTACGGGCTGCTAACCCGCTGGAACCCGCTCAACGCCAAGCGGCCGTACGCGCTGCCCTACAACGGCAAGAACGTGCTGGTCGTGGGGCTCGGGCCCGCGGGCTACACGCTGGCGCATTATCTTTTGAATGAAGGATTTGGCGTGGTCGGGATGGACGGTTTGAAGATCGAACCACCGGCGGGCGCACTCACGGGCGACTACGGAAAAACGTGCCCGAAACCGGTCAAAGATATTAATGAGATCAAGGACGAGCTTGACGAGCGTATTCTTTCCGGCTTCGGCGGCGTGTCCGAATACGGCATCACCGTGCGCTGGGACAAAAATTTTCTCACGATGGTGCAGCTGATGCTGGCGCGCCGCAAGCGCTTCCGCGCCTACGGGGGAGTGCGCTTCGGCGGAACGCTGACCATTGAAGACGCGTGGAATTTCGGCTTTGACCATATCGCAATCGCAACCGGCGCCGGACGCCCGACCATCGTCAAGATGAAGAACAATCTCATCCGCGGCATCCGCAAGGCTTCGGATTTCCTGATGGCGCTGCAGTTGACCGGAGCGTTTAAGAAAAACAATCTCTCGAATCTTCAGGTGCGGTTGCCCGCGGTCGTGATCGGCGGCGGCCTGACCGGTATCGATACCGCCACCGAGCTTTTTGCCTACTACCCGGTGCAGGTCGAAAAGATGCTGCGGATGTTTGAAATACTCTCCGAAGATTTTGGTGAAGAAAATTTCTGGGCGCCTTTCGACGAGGAAGAGAAAAAAGTTTTTGCGGAATTCTTAGAACACGGCCGCGCGGTGCGCGCCGAGCGCGAGCGCTCGGCGGCCGCGGGCCGCGAACCGAACTTCATCCCGCTGGTGCGCAAGTGGGGCGGCGTTTCGCTGATCTACCGCAAGCGCCTGCAGGATTCGCCCGCTTACCGCCTGAATCACGAGGAAGTGCAAAAAGCGCTGGAAGAAGGCATAGATTTTATCGAGCTGATGAATCCTTATGAAGCGGTGCCGGATGAATTCGGCGCGGTCAAGGAGCTGATCTTCGACCGTGTTCATCACAATCCCGAGACCGGGAAATTCGAGGACACGGGCAAGCTGGTCGGTTTTCCCGCGCGCACCGTCTGCGTCGCCGCCGGAACCGCGCCCAACGTGATCTATGAAAAAGAAAACCCGGGCACCTTTAAACTCGATTCCTGGCAGCAGTATTTTCAGCCGCACCGGGTCGTGCGAAACGGCGACGGGGATCTTCACGCCGTGGAAGCCGGGAAAGGCGAGACCGGGTTTTTCACTTCCTACGAACACGAAGGAAAATTCATTTCCTATTACGGCGACAACCACCCGAAATACGCGGGCAATGTGGTAAAAGCGATGGCCAGCGCAAAGTTCGGCTATGAAAAAGTAGTCGAGATATTTGCCGGCGAAATTGCCGAGCGCGGTATGCTGCCGCAAGCCGAACGCGACGCCATCTACGACCAGCTCGAAGCCACGCTGGATGAACAGCTTCGCGCCTATGTCGTTAGGGTAGAGAGACTTACGCCGACGATAGTGGACGTGATAGTAAAAGCCCCGATCCAGGCGCGCAAGTTCCACCCGGGCCAGTTTTACCGCCTGCAGAATTTCGAAACGACCGCGCAGGTGGTCGAGGGGACAAAGCTTGTGATGGAAGGCCTGGCGCTGACCGGCGCCTGGGTGGATGAGGAAAAAGGCCTTCTTTCGATGATCGTGCTGGAGCTCGGCACGTCTTCGCGCCTCTGCTCCCTGCTTAGGGAAGGCGAGGAAGTGGTAGTGATGGGCCCGACCGGAACGCCGACCGAAATTCCTACCGGCGAAACCATTTTGCTGGCCGGCGGCGGTTTGGGCAACGCGGTTTTGTTCTCCATCGCCAAAGCCCTGCGCGCAAATAATAACAAGGTGATCTATTTCGCGGGTTATAAGAACGGCGCGGACCTTTTCAAACGCGAAGAGATCGAAAACGCCACGGATAAGGTGGTATGGGCGACCGACACCGGCTCCGAAATTCCGCCGCACCGCCCGCAGGACGTTCACTACCGCGGCAATATCGTGCAGGCGATGGTCGCCTATGCCGAAGGAAAGGCGGGCGCGGGGGTGGTCGATATGAAAAAGGTCGACCGCATTATCGCCATCGGCTCCGACCGGATGATGAACGGCGTCAAGGAAGCGCGTTACACAACGCTCAAGCCCTACTTGAAACCGAACCACATCGCCATCGGCTCGATCAATTCTCCGATGCAATGCATGATGAAGGAAGTCTGCGCGCAATGCCTGCAGCGGCACGTGAACCCGCACACGGGCGAGGAATTTTTTGTCTTTTCGTGTTTTAATCAGGACCAGGACCTGGACAGCGTGGATTTCCGCAATCTTAACGACCGCCTGCGGATGAACAGCATCCAGGAAAAACTTTCCAACCTCTGGCTGGATAAAATTCTTAAGGGAATTAATACTCAAAACAATTAACGTTTCCCTGTTTTGAGTCCCGCCTTAAAGGCGGCTATCATCAATAAAACCGCCGGCCTTATAGGCGGTAACTCAAACAAAACCGATAGGAATGGAGCGGTGCGATGGCCTTCGGAAATGTGTATGTCTTCAACCTGTATGTCGAGGAGATAACGCAATTCAATGTTAATAGCATGGGATCCGCGGGTACGGTCGTCTCCCCGGTAAAAGGGACCGCTTCTCCCTTCTACGCGGCGCAGCAGGTAGTGGTGCCGCGCTCAAACCTCCTTCCGACCCAGCTGCAGCCCGGCCAGGTGGTCTTTTGTAACGGGGCCAACAGCATCCTGGTCGGTTATGAAGAAGGGCCATGGACCGGCACGGTAACCATTCCCGCCCCACCGTCGCCGCCGATGGATGCCGATTTCTGGCTCTATGTCTGCTATAAGACCGCGTTCCTCTTCGATACTTTTGGAAAGATGGTCCCGCAGGGCGGCCCTTCCCTGACAAGTCGCTCAGTAGAGGACGACGAAAGCAGCGGCATGATCGTTTTGTCGCCCGCCAGCGCAGAGGATTTCAAGATCAACCTGCAGATCAACACGTAACATCGATAACTGATAGTTTAGGAATCTCCCAAAGATGAAAGAAAGCATTCTTAGAGATAAGTCGTATAAATTTGCTTTACGAATAGTTAAACTCTCGATGCACTTGAGCAAAGAGGTTAAAGAATTCGTTCTTTCCAAACAGATACTTCGTTCCGGCACATCTATCGGAGCGAATATCGAAGAAGCGAACCAGGCGCAGTCAAAAATAGATTTTATTCATAAACTTTATATCGCATTAAAAGAAGCCGCCGAAACAAATTATTGGCTTAGACTTTTACGAGACAGTAAGTTAATAAATAAAAAACTCGCCGAATCTTTTCTTACTGATTGTGAAGAACTACAGAAAATGCTTACGGCTTCGATCAAAACTTCCAAGAAAAAATAGCTCTTATCAACGTGCGCAACTATCCACTATCAACTATCAGTTATAAACTATTGACGTGTTTACAGGGATAATCGAAGAACTTGGAAGTGTTTCGGCTTTGACGCGTCACACTGACGGCGCGAAAATTTACATTGCCGCTAAAGTGGTGACCGAAGACACGAAGGACGGCGATTCGATCGCGGTCAACGGCGTTTGCCTGACCGCGTTAAATGTCACGCGGGAAGGATTTGAGGCCGATGCTTCGGGGGAAACTTTGCGCCGATCGACGCTCGGGAATCTGTCCGCGGGCGCGAAGGTAAATTTAGAGCGGGCGCTGACCTTTGCCTCGCGGCTGGGAGGGCACATCGTGCAGGGGCACGTGGACGGGCGCGGAAAATTTATCTCTGCTACCGGACAAGATGATTTTTACACAGTGCGCATCGGTTTTCCGGCGGAGCTTGCGCGCTACCTGGTGCACAAAGGCTCGGTCGCCGTGGAAGGCATCAGCCTGACCATCGCCGAACTTGGCGCGGACCATTTCGACATCGCGGTCATTCCAAAAACCTGGGAAGTGACAAATCTCTCCTCTTTGAGTCAGGGCGACGAGGTTAATCTGGAAGTGGACCTCATCGCCAAATACGTTGAAAGAATGATGGGTGAGCGATAGTAGCGTCGGCGTTAGCCGATGCGAAAACAATCGAAGCAAGCCACACTTCTTTAACATCAGTTAATAAACAAACAGTTCAGAGTTCAAAGCTTTAGCTGCTCATCGAAAAGACAAACTGAAGTTTGAACTCTGAACCGTTTAAACCAAAGTCTTAGCTAATTACGCATCGGCTGACGCCGACGCTACTGACAGGAATTACCTTGCCCCCGGCTGCGGTTTGCGCGGCATCTTCCCATCCATCATCGCGGTTTGATAAACGAACGCCGCCACGATGATCGACATCTGTTTCATATCGTCAGCCTGGATGCGGTCAAACACGTCCATGTTCGAGTGGTGCGTGCGGGTGCTGTATTCGAGCTCGTCCTGGATAAATTGAAAACCAGGCAGGCCTATGGCATCAAACGCGAGGTGGTCGGTGCCGCCCGTGTTGGACATCGTCAGGGTAGTAGCGCCCATATCTTTAAAAGGGTCCAGCCAACGGCGGAAGATCGGCTGCACGCCGGCATTGCCCTGCATATAGACACCGCGGATCTTGCCGGTGCCGTTGTCGATATTGAAATAGGCCGAGAACTTGTCGTATTCCGGCAGCGTGGTCAGTTTTTGCTGCTGCTGGTTCTGGCCGCCGCCTCCGCCACCGCCGCCCGTGGGCGCCGTGCCGTCGCCGAAGTAACCGAAATGCTTTCGCACATAAGCGCGCGAACCGAGCAGCCCTTGTTCTTCACCCGCCCACAGAGCGATGCGGATCGTGCGGCGCGGTTTTAAGCCCAATGCCTGAATGATGCGCACGGCTTCCATCATCACCGCGCAGCCGGCGCCGTTATCGGTAGCACCGGTGCCGCCGTGCCAGGAATCGAGGTGGCCGCCCAGCATCACTATCTCGTCTTTCAGGTCGGTGCCGGGAATTTCGGCGATCGTGTTGTATGCCATCAGGTCAGCATCCTGATATTCAACAGCGAGATCAACCGTCATCGTCACTTTTTCGCCGGCGTTGATCATCCGCGTAACACGGTTAAAGTGCTCAGGCGTGACGGCCAATTGGATCGGCACTATCGCGTTTTTGTCGCGGACATTGGGATTAGGCACACCGGGTGTGGGTGTGGCCGGCTGCACGGCATTGGCGCCCTGTACGAACACGGTTCCGCCGTCGCCTCTGAAAGAAGTATCGATCAGGATCGCCGCTCCTTCTTCATACAGGAAACGGAAACGCCGCGAAGCAAACTGGAACTGCTGCTGGTTACCGCCACCGCCGACGGTAGGACGCACGGTTGCCGGATCCGGCGCGCTGGCCAATGCCAGCAAGTTGCTATCGGTGCGGCGGGAGCCCTGCGCTTCAAATTCGGCTTTGAGTTCGCGCGGGGCTCCGACGAACACGATCTTGCCTTTCAGCTTTCCTTTGTATTGTTCGAGTTCGGCGTCGTTTTGCGCGTTGAAAAGAATTACTTCACCGGTGTATTTTGTGTCGGGATTTACCGTGGCTGCCGCAGGTGTTTTGCTCTTTTTCGCCTTCGGGTCCGCCGCAGGAGGCAGCGGCATCAGCGTGTCCGTTCCGGGAGACCATGCTTTCGGATACGCGATCAGCGGAAATATGGTCGGGCCGTCGACCATCGCGGAAAAGCGCTTCAGCGTCCAGCCGCGCCCGAACGGGCCCCAGGCCTCGAGGTGCGCATTCTCCAGCCCCCACTTGGCGAGCGTGTCGCGCGTCCATTCGTTGGCGCGCTTGAGGCCCGGCGAAGCGGTCAGCCGCGGCCCGATCACGTCAGACAAATAACCCAGGGTCTGCATCACCTGCGAACGGTTGAGCCCCTCGTCCTTCATCTTGTCGATGAGTATTTCGGTTTCGGTTTTTTGCCGGGCGGCCGGAGTTGTCGTTTGGGCAAAAGTCGCACCGGGCAAAAGAAGCGCGCCCAGCAGCAGCAAAGCATACGTTTTGCGTAGCAGCATTTTTTCGGTCTCCTGAATTTGAAAAGAATTAAAAAGAGATTTAATACTACGCTGGCTGGGGAATTGTTTCAAGGGTCAGAGTTCAAGCTTTAGCTTGTCTTGTCAGTAGCGTCGGCGTCAGCCGATGCGTTTCCCGTAAGTTTCCGATAAGAACGCATCGGCTGACGCCGACGCTACTGACTTAGTTACTTTTCACTTCGGCGCCCTCGGTGGTTACTTCCGGTGTCACGTCCGTTTTCGCCGCTTTATAATCGCAGTCCGCATTGGCGCAGTAGCGGAAGGTGCCGTCTTTTTTGGTGGTTTTTTCCAGCAGGAAGGGCGCCTGGCATTGCGGGCAGGCTTGCGCGACGGGTTTGTCCCAGTAGACCGCGTCGCATTTCGGGTAGTTGGCGCAGCCGTAAAAGGCCTTGCCGCGTTTGGATTTTTTCACTACGATCTCGCCGCCGTCCTTCGGGCATTTCACGCCGACGGTTTCGCGCTTGACGTAATCGCATTTCGGGTAGTTGGCACAGGAAATGAATTCGCCGAAGCGCCCGAAGCGCCGCACCAGGTTTGCGCCGTCCACCGGGCAAATTTCATCCAGCGGTATGGGTTCCGGCAGCGGGGCTTCCTGCCCTTTCGGGATCTTGCGCACGTTCTTGCATTCCGGGTAGCCGGTGCAGCCGTAGAACGAACCGAAGCGCCCTTTGCGCAGCGCCATCGGCTTGCCGCAAAGCTCGCAGGTGATGGTTTCTTCGGCGGCGGCTTCGCCGTTTTCGCCCTCGGCGGTCTTACCGTTCGCATCGGCGCGTTTTTTCGCCACCTCGCGGGTGTTCTTGCACTCGGGATAATTCGAACACGCCACGAACTGCCCGAAGCGGCCGAATTTTATCACCATTCCGCTGCCGCATTTTTCGCAGATCTCGTCAGTGGGAATTTCCTGTTTCTTTTGTTTCTTGATGTTTTCTTCGGCGGCTTTCAGGTCGACGGAAAATTTGCCGTAGAAATTTTCCAGCGCCTTGCGCCAGCCCAGATGCCCTTCCTCGATCTCATCGAGCTGGTTTTCCATCTGGGCGGTGTAGTCGGGATTGAAAAGCTCGGTAAAATTCGACACCAACACGTCATTGACCGTGGTGCCGAGCGCGGTCGGGTGAAACCGGCTTTCAAATTTTTCAACGTATTCACGCTCCTGGATATTGGTCAGGATGGCGGCGTAGGTCGAAGGGCGCCCGATGCCGCGTTCTTCCAGGGCCTTTACCAGCGTGGCCTCGGTGTAGCGCGGCGGCGGCTCGGTGAAATGCTGTTCGGGCTTAACCTCATTTAACGTGAGGACTTCGCCTTTTTCCACCAGCGGAAGATTGCGCTCTTCTTCCTCTTCTTCCTCGTCCTGTTTTTTGTCGTCGCGGCCTTCCTGGTAGACCTTCAGAAAACCGTCGAACTTCTGCACCGACCCGGTCGCGCGGAAAGTAAAACGCCCGGCGGCGATGTCGATGGTCGTCTGGTCAAAGATCGCGGGCATCATCTGCGAAGCGACAAAACGCTGCCAGATCAGGCGGTAAAGTTTCAGTTCGTCGGCGCTCAGGTACCCGGCCAGGCTGTCCGGCGTGCGGTTCACGTCGGTCGGGCGGATGGCTTCGTGCGCGTCCTGCGCGTCTTTTTTCGATTTGTAATGGATGGGTTTTTCCGGCACATAATTTGCGCCGTAACTGCCGCCGATAAAATCGCGCACATCGGAAAGCGCGGCGTCGGAAACGCGGGTCGAATCCGTGCGCATGTAGGTGATCAGGCCGACCGCGCCTTCGCTGCCGATCTCGATCCCCTCGTAAAGCTTCTGCGCCACCATCATCGCTTTTTTCACCGGGAAACCGAATTTGCGAGCGGCTTCCTGCTGCAGCTTAGAGGTGATAAAGGGAGGCACAGGATTGCGCTTGCGCTCCTTGGTAGTGACCGAATCCACCGTGAACGTCTGCTGTTTTGCTTCCTCGACTATCGAAGTAGCGGATGTCTCGTCTTTTATATGGATCTCGTTCTTTTTCGGCTCGTCGTCAAAACCGCTGGTTTTTACCGTCTTGTCTTCCACCCGCCAAAGCCGCGTGTCGAATTTTGGCGGCAGCTTTGCCGTCAGGTTCGCGCCGATGGTCCAGTATTCGTTCTGGATAAAGGCTTCGATCTCGCGCTCGCGGTCAACCACTAATCTAACGGCCACGGTCTGCACGCGCCCGGCCGAAAGTTTTCCGCCGATGTTTTTCCAGAGCAGCGGCGACACTTGATACCCGACCAGACGGTCCAGAATACGGCGCGCCTGCTGCGCGTCCACCAGATTACTGTCGATCGCTTTCGGATGATTAAACGCTTCCTTGACCGCGTTCTTGGTGATCTCATTAAACATCACGCGGTAAACTCCGCGCTCCGAGTTTTTGGTTTTCGGCACGATCTCTTCCGCCAGGTGCTGGCAGATAGCTTCGCCTTCGCGGTCGGGGTCGGCGGCGAGAAAAATGTTGTCTGAAATCTTGGCGGCTTTCTTCAGTTCGGAAACGATCTTTTTATTATTGCGCTTTTTGGTATCGGGTATTACTTCATACGTCGGCTCAAAACCGTTCTGTATGTCCACGCCGAGGTCTTTCGAAGGAAGGTCCTTGATATGCCCGATGGAAGCCATCACCTGGTAATCGCTTCCCAGGTACTTGTTGATCGTTTTCGCCTTGGCCGGCGATTCCACTATTACTAAATTTTTTGACATCTTTTTTAATTCTTAGTTCAGGAAGTAAAAATTTTGCAAGTTTAAAATAAGACTTTAGCAAAATTAGTGATCCCGGATGATCTGTAAAACTTTCTTTATCGTCCGTCTTTCTTTACTGTAAGCCGGGTTTCGATGCGCTCATTTTTATTTTGGTTGTTTAGCGCGCCAAAACAACTTTTACTCGGACGGCTATTAGCTGTTAGCTGACAGCTACCCCGCTAACTGCTTTTCCAATCGATCTTGAATTTCATAATTACCGCCCTCATAAAAACCGAAAAGGAGCCTTTATCCAAAGCTCCTTTTTCTTATCGTCTTTAAATGTTTCCTATTCCGCGACCACTTCAATTTCCGGGTCGACCTCTTCCTTGATCATATTCTCGATCGCCATCAGCGTTCCGGTCAGCGAGCTTGGACAGCTTCCGCACGCGCCCTGGTAGCGGATCTTCAAAATATTATTTTCCAGGCTGACGGTTTCCAGCCAGCCGCCGTCGCTCGCCAGGTACGGGCGAATTCTTTCATCCAGTATTTCGTTGATCTGCGCCAGCTTCGGGTCGTCGCTAAGCGCCGCGCCGATGGCCCCGCCGACTCCGGCCGCGGCGACTGCGGTTTTTACCTGCACGCTGTCGGCCGCGCGGATCGGCACCGCCAGCTCCGGCAGAAGGTCGTCCCACTCGGCTTCGTCGGTCTTTTCCACCGTGATCATCTTGTCCATGTAAAACACGGACACCACGTTTCCCACTTCAAACAGCGACTTTGCCAGCACGCTCTCTTCGGCGTCTTCAGCCTTTTTAAAGGAATGCGAGGTGCCGTGGCTGACGGGCTCGCGCAAAATGAACTTCACCGCGTTCGGATTCGGTGTTTCCTGTATATCTGCGATCTTTGGCATCGTAAAACTAATAAAACTCCCTTATATAGTGTGTTTAATCTTTACTTTTTTGTCAAGTATATACCGGAGGGGGGCGAATCATTTGCGCGGAAGCGCGGAGCGCTAAGCCTTTAAAAATCTTATCTGAAAATTAGTTCTTCGGTGTATTATCGAAGCGTTTCACCCGACTTCACACACAACCGGTAGATCTTATTATGAAAAAAGTCATACTCGCGCTCGCGCTTTTATTTGTACTTCCCGCCCTCGGCGGCGGCCAGGCCGCGATACAGAGCGCCGCGATCAAATGGGAGGCGGTCAACCCGTTTCCCTTTTTTACAAACCTGGCAGTAATAGACGAGCTCCGGAAGATATACGACGGCTTACCGGAAAAGTCCGCCAAAAAGCTGGAAAGGGCCTTGCAGGACGCCGCCGATGCAAAAACGTATGAGATCCGCGCCAAAGCGAGAAGAGAAGGCAAGTGCGATCCCCCGAATATGGACCTTGTCAAAAGAAAAGAATGCTTTGCCCAATACCTCGGCTGGTTTGCGCAGTTTGTCTCGAATAAGATCGAAGACAGGTTTCCCGATACCTGCTGGGATTTCAAAGAGAAGAAATATAGAAAAACCGGCAAGTGCGCGGGTTATATCAACCCCGGCAAGACGATCAGGGTCAGGGCCTGGATAGACGGCGGCGGGAGCGAGCCGGTGCAATGGTCAAGAGAGGGAGCAGCGCTGGAAACAACCGAATGTGACGGCAAGTACAACCGGAAAAACTGTGTCGAATTTGATATGGATTACACGGGAAATGATGAAAGGTCCGTAACATGGCAGATCTCGGCCGCGCGAAATGGGGCCGTGATAGCCTCAGTGCCGGTAAGTATCAACAACCGGCTCATTGTCGGGCTGGGCGATTCTTACGCTTCCGGCGAGGGCAGCCCGGACCGGCCGGCATCATTTACCGAGGGCCGGACCGATGTCGATTTTCTTTACACTCTGAGCGTGCGTCGAAATCCCCAAAAGGACAAGGACGGGGACGCCGTGTGGCTCGACCGGCGCTGTCACCGGTCTATGTATTCTTATCAATTTAAAACCGCGCTGCAGTATGCCCTTGAATATCCACGTGAAGTAGTGACCTTTGTCAGTTTTTCGTGTTCGGGCGGCGTCACCGACGACATTATAAAGAACGATCAAAAACCGAAAGAAGGAAAACCGCGGTTGGAGCCGCAGCTTAAGGCACTCAAGGAAGCATTGGCAGACGGAAAGAACGGTATGCGCGAGATCGACTACCTGCTGCTGAGCACGGGCGGCAACGACATAAAATTTGCGAGGTATGTGTCCTATGTCGTCAATACCGGCTTGATAAAGTTTTTTTACGCGAAGAAGCCGAAAAAAGACAAGACGGCCGAATTTGTCAAAAAAACCCTGCTCGGCGGAGACGGTAAAAAAGGCAACTACTTTCGTTTGCAGGAAGCGCTTTTCGGCGGCGACTCGCCCGTCTTAATAAAAGGCTGCGATAAGAACAAACCCTGCTCGGGCCGTATTCTGCTGACGGCTTATCCCAGCCCGTTTAATTACGGCCCGAACGATGTATGCCGCGCGGACCGGAGGGAATTCGACATTCCGTTTAAAAAAGATCAGGGACGGAAAGGGCGGATAATAAAAATTAAGGACTGGATGTTTGCGCCGCTTCGAGAGGCCCAGGAAGATAAAGCGCTCAGTGAGCACTTAGGCTGGACGGTGGTAAAAGACCATTTTGCCGATTATCTCGCGCACGGTTTTTGCGCTCAGAGTACCGGAGAAGGCGGGTCCGGCAACGCCGAAATTTTTGTCATGCCGAAGCGGAAAGATAAGCTGTGGGAAACGTTCAATCCTTGGGATTACAGGGTTTACGAGTCAAGGCAGCGCTGGTTCAAACTCCCCGTCGATGCTAAGCTGAGCACCGATCAGTCAACCTATTTCAGGACGTTTTCAATAAACCTTGATCTGGCATTTGAAGACGATATTGCGAGCATTATGCACCCGACGGCCGAGGGGCTCGCGCGCACGGCGGATGCCAATATGCTGGAAATAAATAAACTGAGGCCATAGGCCTAGTGGCGCGGGTCTGTTGTCGGCGGCTTTTTTTATGGCATAATTCTTTGGATTCTTCGTATAGAAGAATCAGCCGCCCCTTTGGCGGTACCGACAGAATCTGAGAGGTTTATATGTTCAAAAAAGTCTTTTTCCTAAGTTTAATAATTTTCACACTGGTATTTACCGCTTTCGGGCAGAAAGGCGCGGCCGCCTCAACTGCCAAGGCCGACCCGGCCAAGGAAGCGCGCGCGGCTTTTGACCGCCTGATCGAAGGCATCAAGCAGGCCGACGCCGTTAAAGTGATGAGCGTGTACGAAAATTCCCCGCGCATTCTTTTCTTTAACAACAACGGCACGGCGACGATCGGCTGGGACAATATGAAGGCCAACCGTGAATCGAGCTACGCCAAGGTCAAGAATGTCACGCTGGACGTGACCGGCGTGCGCGTCGAAGTGCTCGCGCCAGACGCCGCCTACGTTACCTGCAAGTGGAGCCAGCAGCAGGAAAATAACGGGAAGCTGGAATCCGCTTCCGGCCGGATGACGCTGGTCTTTAAGAAGATCGGCAAAGAGTGGAAAGCCGTCCACCTGCATACTTCACCGGACAACCCGGACCTGACCCGCCCGGTGCTTCCTTCGGAAAGATTGAACTAAGCTCTGAGTCCCGCCTTTAGGCGGCCTCTTATAACGGGTTAGTAAAGGCAGCCGCCTAAAGGCGGGACTCAGAACGAACTCTAATTCTTCTCTAAAATCACCTGCGCGGTGGCGTGTTCGGTGGTATGGGAAAGCGAAACGTGGATCGCGGTGGCCCCGAGAGTTTCCATTATTTTCAACGCCTCTCCCGTTACCAGCAAATAAGGAGCGCCGTGAGCGCCGGCGCAGACCTCGATGTCGTGCCAGGCGATGCGGCCGCTCCAGCCCGTGCCTAAAGCCTTGAGCGCCGCTTCCTTGGCGGAAAAACGCGCGGCGTAATGCTGCGCCGCGGCGGCCCCGCGCGAATCGCAATATGAGCGCTCGTTTTCAGTAAAGACCCGCTCGACAAACCTCGGCGTTCGTTCTATCGTTTCCCTGATGCGGTGAACCTCTATTATGTCTGTCCCGATGGAAATTATCACAGATGAAAGTTTAGCCGAAAAAGGCTTCGCCTGGCGAGAGAAAAACGGCGTGAAAGCGCTGGTCAGCCTCGCTCTGGAGCGGGCCGGGTTCGTTAACGGTTTTTCCACGCGGCTCGGCGGGGTCAGCCCGCTGCCGGAAAATGCTTTGAGTTTGGCGGGTTTTGACGACGATTCTGCGGAGAATATTCATGAAAACCGGCGGCGGTTTTTAAGCCTGTTCGACGGCGACTGGCAATTGGCCTCTTGCTGGCAAATTCACAGCGCCGACGTGCGCGCGGTCTCCACTGAGGACGAAGTAAAGAATGACATCGAAAAATGCGATGGCATTCTTTCGCAAATGCCGGGCGTGCTGGCCGGGGTGAAAACCGCCGACTGCGTGCCCGTCCTGATCGGCGACCCGCAAACCGGAGCCTTTGCCGCGGTCCATGCGGGCTGGCGCGGAACGTCGAATTCCATCGTTAAAACGGCGGTGGAAAAGATGAAGGCCAAATTTGGCTCGCGGGCGGAAGACCTGATCGCCGCGATCGGCCCCGCGGCGCTGGGCTGCTGTTACGAAGTGGGCGGCGAGGTTATTGCAATGTTTAGAGAAAACTTTCCGGAAGCGGACGAGCTTCTCACCCCGACCAGTGAGGGACACGCGCTCATCGACCTGCACAAGGCGAATAAACTCCAGCTTATCGCCGCCGGGGTACCGCCGGAAAACATTTATCTCGCACCGCTTTGCACGATGGATCGCGCGGACCTTTTCTTTTCGCACCGCCGGGAAAACAAGGCGGGCAGGAAAACCGGGCGGCTTATGTCCGTGATCGGCCGGCGGTAAGCGCGGCATGGCGAACGTGTCGGTAGCCCGCGCGTTAGCAAAGGCGCTTCTATCGCTGAAATGCGCCCTCCCTCACGGTCGGGCTACTGATGCGTTGTCCCTAAGAAACATTGACCTAAAGCCTATTATTCTTTAATCTTCTCCCTGAAATACCTGGAGGCATTATTTCCATGAAAACGCGTTTTGTTTCGATCACTCTTTTTTGCCTGGTCTTGTTTTTGACAATTCCCGCCGCCGCCAAGGACACCTGGGTCAGCGTCCGCTCGAAAAACTTTTTTCTCATCGGCAACGCCAGTGAAAAAGAGATCCGGCAGGTGGCGACCAAGCTCGAGCAATTTCGCGAAACGTTTCGCCGCCTCTTTCCGCGCAACAAATTTACCTCCTCGATCCAGACCAACGTGGTGGTTTTCAAAAACGCATCTTCCTATAAACCCTTCAAGCCCAAACGCGCCGACGGAAAAGTCGATGAATGGATCGCCGGTTATTTTCAATCCGGCGAGGACGTGAATTACATCACGCTTTCGACCGAGGGCGAAAAAGAAAACACTTACGGCACGATCTTTCACGAGTATGTTCATTTCCTGCTCGACACTCACTTCGGCAAATCGGAAGTTCCGCCGTGGTTTAATGAAGGGCTGGCCGAATATTATCAAACCTTCCAGATCCAGGAAGATTCCAAGATACTGCTGGGAAACATCCAGGATTCGCACCTGCTGCTTTTGCAGCAAAACAAGCTTATCCCGCTCAAAACCTTTTTCCAGATCGACAATTACTCGCTGCATCAAAACGCCAATCACTCACGCAGTATCTTTTACGCCCAAGCCTGGGCCTTGATCCATTATTTGATCCAGGGAAACAAAGGCGCGAACGGCGAGAATCTAAGCAAATTTCTCACGCTGATAATGAACAAGGCGGAACCCGAGCAGGCGTTCCAGCAAATTTTCGGCTATAGCTATGCGACGATGGAAGAGGCGCTGAAAAAATACGTCGCACAGCGCGTGTTTCAGGGGACCATGTTCACCCTCAAGGAAAAACTCGTTTTCGACGCCGATATGACCTCGGCGCCGCTTTCAGAGGCCGAGGCGAATGCATACCTGGGCGACCTGCTTTATCACACGCATGAATACGAAGCGGCTGAAATCTACCTGCAAAAAGCGCTCGCGCTCGACGAAAATGCCAGCATGGCAAATACCACCCTGGGCTTGGTGAGGATGCGGCAGAGAAAATTCGACGAAGCCAAAAAATACCTGGAAAAAGCCATTGCCGGCGGCCAAAAAAATCATTTTGCCTATTACAATCATGCTTACGTTCTCAGCCGCGAAGAGATGGACGAGTTCGGCTACGCCTCGGGCTACCCGGCCGAAAAAGCCGCGCGCATACGCCGGTCGCTGCAAAAGGCGATAGAAATAAACCCGGATTTTACCGAGAGTTACCGCCTGCTCGCGTTCGTCAGCATGGTCAACAACGACAATCTGGACGAGGCGATAAGCTATTTGAAAAAAGCGCTCTCGCTGCAGCCGGGCAGCCAGGATTATGCGCTGTTGATCGCGCAGATCTACCTGCGCCAGGAAAAATACAAGGAAGCAAAAGAGCTGGCCGGGAAGCTTTCCAAAACCGCCGGTGACGAAGCCGTGCGCTCGGGCGCGGAAAGCGTTCTAAGAAACGTGGAGCAGCGCGAAGAGTTTCTGGCGGGCATTGAAAAAGCGCGAAAGGACGCGGGAATGAGCGGCCAGGCTCCCCCGGTCCTCAAGCAGCGAAAATCATTAAGCGATGAAGAAATAGCCCGGATCCAGGCGGATTCCGTGATCGACGGCGTGAACCGGATGCTCCAGAAACCGAAAGAAGGCGAAAAACAGGTCGTCGGTTTCCTGCAAAAGATCGCCTGTGCCAAAGGAGAGGTGAGCTACACGGTCAAAACCGCCCACGAGGTTTTTCAACTGGCCAGCAAAGATTTCGCTTCCCTGGACCTGCTTTCCCTGACGCCGGAATCAGAAAGCAAAGAGTTTGGCTGTGCGGCGCAGTTCCAGGATATTCTGGCGGTCATCGTCTATCGCCCGGGCAAGGACGCTAAGGCCACGGGCACGCTGGTTTCGCTGGCATTCGTGCCCAAAACCTTTAAATTAAAGACCGCCGAAGAGTTGGCCAATTCACAGGAAGTGATCGTCGTCGACGAGGCGGAAGAAGGCGGCGGCGAGGCGGGCGCTGGCCTGGACGCTCAGCGGAAGGAAGCCATGCTAAGGGCGATCGGCGAGGCTTTGCGCAAGCCGCTGGCCGGCGAAAAACGCGCGCTCGGCATCCTGGAAAAAACAGAATGCAGCGCGGGCAAGGTTTTCTTTTTTGTAAAGAGCGGCGCCGATGTCTTGAAATTGCGCGCCAATTCACCGCAAGATGTGCTTATCTCTTCCTTTATCCCCGCGGCCGGGCAGATGCGTTTCGGCTGCGGCGCAAAAATGCCCCCGGTCTCCGCGGTCGTCAGTTTTCGCCCCAGCGGCGATCCGAAAGCGAAGGATAACGGCGAGCTGGTCTCTTTGGAATTTGTCCCCGACTCTTTGAAGCTGCCCTAGAGTTTCTAAAGCACCCGGGCGGTCATATTCACCGTTTTACTGGTCGGCGGGTAGCACACCTCGTTGGTGCAGGCCTGGTACCGCACGGTGGCGCGAACCCGCAGCGTGTTGCCCCTAAAACTCGACGGGACGGTTATGTTAAAGCTGAACGGCGTGCGCCCTTCATAAACCCTGATCCTGTCTTCGGAAAATTCGAATTTGCGCGCGTGGCCGGGAGGATAACTGACGCCGCCGGCCTTACCGCCGGTGACCGTCACCCTGACGCTGGTCGGGATGGCGTATTCGCTGCCCGGGCGGTTGGAATTAACGTGCAGCCCGCCGGGAATACTCATCACTATCGTCGCCCGCGCCGTGGAGCCGCGCGTGACCGTGCCCTTGCCGATCGAGCCGCTTAAACCGACCGACTGCGCGCTGGCGGCTGTTGATCCCACAAACAAAAATACACTTAAGAAAATAATTGCGAAGCTTTTTTTATTCATTCTTTGAACTTTCCTTATTTATTTATCCGGTGCGTATAGCTTTGTTGCTGTGATTATATTAACGGTTGCAGGGTTTTAACAAATTTAGAATGCATATGAGCGCGGCGGTTGCGGCTTTGCCGCTCGATGTGCGGAAAAAAGCTTTGCTTTTCCGAAAACCTGGTTATTACATTTTTTCAGCGGCTGCGCCGCTTATTTATTTTCGAAAGAAGTTAAAAATAGGCGGCAGAGCCGCGCTGAAGTAGAGGGTACGCCTAAACGGAAAAGCGGAGCTTTTCCGCACATCAACGGGCGCAGCCCGGATTTAGCGCTACCTTTTCAGCCGCCTAAAGGCGGGACTCAAAACCCGGCGACGTTTTCGCCGCCAATTGCCCGCAGGCGGCATAGATATCGCGCCCGCGCGGGCGGCGGACGTAGGCGGACACGCCTTTTGCTTCCAGAATTTTTTTGAATCTTTCCACCTGTTCGGGGGTCGGCGGGTGATAAGGCAGAGACTCCGCCGGGTTGTGCGGGATCAGGTTTACCTTCACCTTTTCCAGGCCGTGCCGGTTCAAAAGATTCGCCAGCTGCCGCGCGTGATCGTCGCTGTCATTGACACCGCCGAGCATGACATATTCAAAAGTAAATCTTTCGCCGCGCCTGAGAGTTTTTTCGAACTCCTTGCAGGCCTTCATCAGCTCGGCGATCTTCCAGCGTTTGTTGATCGGCATCAGCTTGTCGCGCAATTCGTCGTTCGGCGCGGAGAGCGAAACCGCCAGGTGCGGGCGCTTTTCTCTTTTCGCCAGCTCGTAAATTTTCGGAATGACCCCGGCGGTGGAAACCGTCACGCGGTTCGCAACGATGTGCAGCCCGTCACGCTCCGCCATGATGCTTAAAGCCTTAAGCAGATTTTCAAAATTAAGGAACGGTTCGCCCGCGCCCATTCCGACCAGATTCGTCCCGTGCGGTGTCGGCGCGCCCGCGCCGTACACGTCATTTAAAACGATTATTATTTGCTCGACGATCTCGCCCGCCGTCAAATTGCGCAGCAGCCCGAGCTTTGCCGTCAGACAAAAATCGCATTGCAGGGGGCAGCCAGATTGCGAAGAAAAACAAATGGTGTCGCGATTTTCCGTCGGGATAAAAACGGTTTCCACCGGAAAATTATCGGCAGTCTTCATCAGAAAGCGCCGCGTTCCGTCTTCGGACACGTAGCGCGACTCGACTGTTAAACTTTGCGTGCTTAATTTTCCGGTGAGTTTTTCGCGCAGACTTTTTGGCAGATCGGTCACCTCCGCAAACTCGCGCTTGCGCTTCCCATGCAGCGCGGCGAAGATCTGCCTGGCGCGGTACTTAGGCTCGCCCAGCGCGAGAACCAGCGTTTCCAGTTCTTCTTTGTTTAACCCCTGCGCGTGGACACGATCGCTCATATAAGATAATTTTATCTTATTTCGCGCGAAACCGCCGCGAGGTTTAAGCGGGAATTTTCAGCCCGGGTTTTGAAAAATACCGAGCGAAAAAATATTTAATTTTTTTTTCGGTGCCTAAGTCATTAAAGAAAAAGGCGCTTCTCTTTTTTATTATTTTTTTGCTTCATTTACCTGTGGATTTCGCTTGCACTTTTTAATTTTTCTTGTTAATCTCTGCCTCGTTCCAATGATTAGCTCTTCTCGTAACTTGTTGAATAATAAGACAGTTAATGTGCTGTGTAAGGGTTTAAGCGTTTTTCCACAAAGATGTGGAAAAGTTTGTGGAAAACTTAAACACTTTCCGGGTTTTTTTACCTTGTTTTGTTATCTATCTGCCACAAGCTTAAGTGATCTTATCGTCGGGACGTCTTGATTTTATTGCTTTTCAATTCTCTTTGGAGTGTATGAACCTTACTACTGAAAATAGTATCGTCTGGAATAATTTTCTACAGTCGGTAGAGCGGCAGCTTAATAAACAGATATTCGATGCCTGGTTTCGCCCGATCCATTTCGACGGCTGCGATCACGACGAGCGCGTACTGCGGCTGCGCGCCAGCCAGGTCACGCGCGACTGGGTCAACACCTACTATAACGACCTGATCGATAAAACCCTGGACGAGATCGACCTCTCTGCTTATCACATTTCCTGGGAAGTGGAAGACGACCGCAGCGCGGACGACCATTTGATCGAAGACGACGTGGATTTCTTTTTCAGGTCCAGCCGGCGCCGGCGAATTTTTCCGGGCAAAACAAACCCGGCGCTTCTTCGGCTGAGAATGTTCCGGCGGAAACACCGGCGCGGGTAAAGCCAAACAGCTTTAACGATATCGACCCGATAGAAAATTCGCTTAACCCGAAATATTCGTTCGGCAATTTTGTGGTCGGCTCCTGCAACGAGTTTGCCCACGCCGCGGCGCTGGCCGTCGCCGAAGCTCCGGGAAAAACTTATAACCCGCTGTATCTATACGGCGGCGTCGGCCTGGGCAAGACCCACCTGATGCATGCCGCGGGACACGCCATCAAACAGCGCAACCCGCACCTGCGCGTGGCTTACCTGTCGGCGGAAAAATTCATGAACGAGCTGATCAATGCGATCCGCTACGACAAGACGCAAAACTTCCGCGACAAATACCGATCGATCGACGTGCTGATGATCGACGACGTGCAGTTCATGGCCGGCAAGGAGCGCACGCAGGAAGAGTTTTTTCATACCTTCAACGCGCTGCACAACGACCAGAAACAGATCGTTATTTCATCCGATTGCCCGCCGCGCGAGATACCGACAGCTGGAAGAGCGCCTGCACTCGCGTTTCGAATGGGGATTGATCGCCGACATCGAGCCGCCTGACCTGGAGACCAAGGTAGCCATTTTGAAAAGAAAGGCCGATCTCGACGGGGTCGATGCTTTCCGACGACGTAGCATTGTTTATTGCCGGCAAGGTCAAAAACAACATCCGCGAGCTGGAAGGCTCTTTGGTGCGGCTGATCGCGATATCATCTTTGCGCGGACATGCCGATTTCCAAGATGCTGGCGCAGGACGCGCTGCGAAATATCGTCGACGATGACGACCCGAAGGCCTCACGATGGAAAAGATCGGCCGCCAGGTGGCTGTCGCGCTATAACCTTACTTTAGAGGAATTAAAGGAGAAAAACAACTCGCGCCAGATCGCGGTTCCGCGCCAGGTGGCGATGTATCTGTGCAAGCGCCTGACAAAACACAGCTTCCCGGAAATAGGACGCGAATTCGGCGGCAAACATCACACGACCGTGATGCATTCGTTTGAAAAGATCAGCACGCTGCTCAAGACGGACAAGGACCTGCACCGGTCTATCAGCGAGCTGATCGACAGTCTCTGCGGGTAGAATTCCACAGCCCGGGCCGTGGGGCGTATCTTTACAGTTATTTGATTTAAATGATGTTTTCCACAAATCCACAGGGAAGTTTTAATTTTGCCTGTGGAAGACGGTGGAAAATTCCCGGATGTGATAAAATTTCCACATCCGCCAAACATTTAGCAGGCTGTTTCACAGCCGCCTGTGGACGAGAAAGATGGGCAAGGTAATACATCAAACAGGCTTTTCCACATTTCCACAGGCATCTACTAGTACTACTAGCAATTAATAAAAAGTTTTTTAAATTAATCAGTAAAAATAAAACCGGAGAAATAGGAAATGGAATTTGTCATCAAGCAAAGTGTTTTGAAAGAAGAACTGGGATTTGTGCAGGGAATCGTGGAAAAGAAAAACACCATTCCCGTGCTGTCTAACATCTTGATCGAATCGGTCGGCGAAAACACGCTGCGCATCATCGGCACCGATCTGGACGTCACCATCCGCTGCGAGGCCGAAGCCAATATCACCACGCCCGGCGCGATGTGCATCCAGGCGCGCAAGCTTTTCGACATCGTGCGGCTGCTGCCCGACGCCGACATCAAATTCAAAAAGGAAGAAAACGATTGGGTCAAGGTCGACTGCCTGAAATCCAATTTTCGCCTCGCCGGCGTGGCGCGCGACCAGTTTCCCGAAGTCCCCAGTTTCAAATCCGCCCCGCTAAAGCTGCCTGCCAAGGTGATACAGTATTTCGTGGCGCACACCGCCTTTGCTATTACCCAGGAGCAATCGCGCTTTACGCTCTCCGGCGCTAAATTTATGGTAGGCGAAGGCTCGGTCAAGATGGTCACGACGGACGGCCACCGGCTGGCCTACGTGGAGAAAAACGACCTCGGGGCCGACGCGCCCGAGGGTACGATGGATTGCCTGATCCCGAAAAAAGCCCTGGTCGAGTTGGTCAAGATCGCCGGGAACGGCGACGGCTCGGTGAGCTTTGGCGAGGACGAAAACCACATCTATTTCGAAGCCGAAGGCCGCCTGCTGATCACCCGCAAGCTGACCGGCACTTTTCCCAATTACGAAATGGTCATCCCGAAAGGAAACGACAAGACTTCCGTTTTCGACTGCGAGGAGATGAAAAACGCCCTGGCGCGCGTTTCGCTGATGGCCGACGACCGCAACCGCGCGGTGAAAATGACCTTTAAGCCCAGCGAGATCCAGATCAACGCCCAGACTGCCGAGGAGGGCGAAGCGGTCGAGACCATCAACGCCGATTACCAGGGCGAGGAAGTGCAGATCGGGTTTAACAGCCGCTACCTGCAGGAATTCCTGTCGGTGGCGAGCGGCGAGGGCGAAACCGCCACTCCTAAAGAAGGCGAAAAAGAAACCGCCGGCGATAAAGTGATGGTCAAGGACGGCCGCGCCCGCATCGCCTTTGAGTTCAAGGACAGCAACGGCCAGACCCAGATGAAGATCGCGGGCGAAACCGGCTACGATTACAAGTACGTCGTCATGCCGCTCAGAATATGAGCTAGAAATTAACAATAAAATCGGAGCGCGGACGGCTCGTCCGCAATGAACGCTTCCGCGTTCATAAATCTTAATTCGAAACATCGAATTACTAAGATTTTTTAGATCGCCTTGGGCGATCTTGCGGACGAGCCGTCCGCGTTCTCAGTTTTAAATTGATCTTTTTATCAGATTCTCCTTAATTCCTGAAAGGAAACCCCGCAAAAAGTCATACCTCATAAGAAAGAACAAAAAGCACTCCGTTTTTTCGACATCAATAAAAGAGGAGAACTATATGAAAAAGCAAATTATTGTGGCTTTTGCCATAATTTTTCTAGCTCTCTTCTCCCACGGAGCAACCAACGCATACGCCGTCGAGCTGGTCACCAACGGCGGTTTTGAAACAGCAAATTTTACCGGGTGGACGGCGGTCAATGCATCCGGCTCATGGATGGACTGGCAAGTTTCGCCTAACGGAGCGGGCGGCGGATTTAACCCCCCGTACGTGACCGCGCCGCAGGAGGGAACCCGCAGCGCCTGGAACGGGGTAACGGCGAACGCCAACCAGATATACTCCCTTACTCAAACCATCACCGTGCCGGCCGGAAACATCGTCCAGATGACGTGGAAAGACAGGTTTCAAATGAACCTGTTCGATTTTTGCACTTCAGCGGCGGCGTGCGGATCGGCGACCTACCGGGTGCAGATACTTAATACCTCGGACGTGGTTTTACAGACACTCTACACCGTTACCGCGCCGCCCCTGGCCAAAACCGATACCGGTTGGGTAACTCATAACGTAGGGTTGACCGCTTACCAGGGGCAAACGATAAAGATCAGGTTCTCAGACTTCGGGACCGTTACGTTTGCCGGGCCCGGCCAGGCGGAGATCGATGCGGTCAGCATCCAGGCGCTTCCGACCACGGCCTCGTATGTTTCCGTCGGGGGCCAGGTCACTAACGCGTCAGGCATGGGGATCGCCGGCGCCACGGTTTCGCTGACCGACAATAACGGGGAAGTCCGCTTTGTCGTCACCAGCCCGATGGGATATTACAACATCGAGGAAGTGCTGACAGGGGAGTCTTACGTGATCGGCGTTAAGAAAAAGGGGTATGTTTTCCCGGACAGCCCGCAGGTCATCAACGTAAATGACGGGATGACGGTAAATTTTCAGGCAAGTCCGTAAAGGCTCCTAAAACCCCCTCGTGTAGGACTCCCAAACTCGGGGAACTCCTACTAACCATTGCCGCTAAGGCTGCAATCCAGCCTTGGCGGCTTTGGCCTTTTAAATCAGCCGCAGGTAGAGCTTTTTGAGCTCCTTCAGGTGGGCGTCGATACTAAAATTTTCCTGCGCAAATTCGAGCGCACTCCGGCGCATGCCTTCGCGCAGCGGGGAGTTTCTTAACAGCTTTGCGATCTTTTCCGCCAGAATTTCGGCGTTCCCGGCGGGGAAAACTTCGGCCGCGTTGCCGTCGTCGGAAACCTCCAGCAGCGGTTCGATATCGGACACGATCAGCGGCACCCCGGCGAGCATCGCTTCCGTGACGGCCAGCGGCAGCCCTTCGTGCAGGGAGGAAAACACAAAAATGTCGAGCGAGGCCAGCACGTCGGGAATATCCGCGCGCCCGCCGAGGAAATGAACTTTGCCGTCGACTCCGTTTGCGGCGCAAAGATCGACGCACGCCTGAAGCTTGCCTTCCGCGCCGGCCTCGGCCTTGCCGGCAAAAACGCAGTGAACGTTTTCGAACTCGCTGAAAACCTTCGGCAGCGCGCGGCAGACGGTGAGCTGATCTTTGCGCGGATCCCGGTAAAAATTACCCACCATGCCCATCAGCAAAGTGTCTTCGCTTAAGCCCAGCTCCGCTTTTAGAGACTTGCCCGTCGGCTTGATCCGCTGCGGGTCGGTGCCGTTGTAAATGACGTGGAAATTTTTGGAAACATCGAACCCGTCATGATCGCGGTGATAATTCAAGATCCCGCGGCTGACGGCAATGTTGGCGTCCATTCTCGGGATGAGAAAACGCGCGGCCCGCAGGTTTTTCCACGAGGGCGACATTCCTCCCTGAAAGCTCAGCACGCGCTTTACCGGCGTGCCGGGGGTAGCGAGATAGAGATGGAGCCCTTCGACCGGCTGGTAGCCGTGCACGACCTGAATGCCGCGCTCCCTGATGATCTGCCGCAGCGCGAAAACCACGCCCGGGTCGACCGGCATCCGGCGGTTCAAGCGGATAAACTCCGCGCCGCTCGTGCGAAAATCCTCTTCCATCGCGCCGCCCTTGGTGGTGACAAAGGTCAGCTCGATACCGTGACGGGCGGCGTTGCGGCAAACGTCGAGCGCGACCGTTTCCGCGCCCCCGCGCTCCAGCGTATCGAGTAAATGCAGAACCTTGATCATAAAAAGCGACTTTTGGCGCAAAAAAAGCTAGAATTTAATTTTGACCTGAGGATGACAACCCCTTCGATCTCTGTTTTAGTTCCTTCGTACAATCACGCGCCTTTTATCGAGCGCACGCTGCGTTCTATTTTCAAGCAGACCCGCGCGCCGAAAAAGTTGATTGTAATTGACGACGGTTCAAAAGACGAATCCGTGCCCGTGATCGAGCGGGCGCTGCGGGAGTGCCCGTTCGAGAGCCAATTTATCGCGCGCGAAAACCGAGGCTTAAGCGCCACCCTAAACGAAGGGTTCGCTTGCGGCGAAGGCGACTATTTCGCTTACCTTGGCTCGGACGACATCTGGCTGCCGCAGTTCCTGGAAAAAAGGATCGCCCTGCTTGAGGCGCGCCCGCATGCGGTTTTGGCTTTCGGACACGCTTTTTTGATCGACGAGGAAGACCGGGTCATCGATAACACGCAAAGCTGGACCACTTACGCGGACGGCGAGATGCTTCCCCGCCTTTTGCGCGGCGAGATCCCGCTCAGCCCGAGCGTAGTTTACCGGCGCGGCGCGTTGGAAGGGTATAAGTGGAACGAAGATGCGGCCTTAGAGGATTACGAACTTTACTTAAAGCTTTGCACGCAGGGAGAATTTGCGCTAGATTCTAATGTTTTATGTGCCTGGCGGCGGCACGGCTGGAACGTAAGCGGCGATTTCCCCCGGATGCTGCGGGAATGGATAGCGGCGCAGGATCGCGTGGCGGGCGAACTGGGCATCGGGCGGGAAGAGCTTGACCGCATCCAGGCCGAACTTAAATTTGCCACCGCTTTCGATTACGTCCGGCACGGCCGGAAAAAAGAAGCCGTCAAATTGATGCGGGAAAACCGGGGCGGGATAAGATCGGCCGCGCAGTTTATAAAGCTCGCGCTGAGGCTTTCGGTGCCGAAAAAGCTTTTCGCCTGGAACAGGAAACGTAAAAGAAGCGGGTTCGTCAAAAAATACGGTAAGCTGGAAATCTGAAAAATGAGGGAATTAACGGAAAAGCTGCACCTGGTTGAGATCAAACCGGCGCAGAGGTGGATAAACTTCGAGTTGCGGGAATTATGGACCTACCGCGAGCTGGTCTATTTTTTGACCTGGCGCGAGATCAAGATCCGCTACAAGCAGACCGCCATCGGCATTTTTTGGGCGATCCTGCAGCCGGTTCTTACCACCATTATCTTTACCGCCATCTTCAGCCAGTTCGCCCGTTTCGACACCAGCCAGGTTCCCTACGCGCTTTTTGCCCTGAGCGGGCTGCTGATATGGCTTTATATCAATTCCGCCGTTTCCAACGCCAGCCTGGCCCTGATCGCAAACACACCGCTGGTCACCAAGGTTTATATTCCCCGGGTGATCCTGCCGCTTTCGCTGGTGCTTACCGGATTGGCCGATCTGCTTATCGGGCTGTTGATATTGTCTTGCGTACTGCCCTTTTACGGCGTCGGTTTGACCTGGCAAGTATTGCTGGCGCCGGTGTTCATATTTCAGGCGATCCTGCTGTCGCTGGCCGTCGGGATCCTTTTCTCCGCGCTGAACGTGCGTTTTCGCGACGTAAAACACGCCCTGCCTTTTTTACTGCAGGTGTGGATGTTCATGTCGCCGGTTTTTTACCCCGTGGATATGCTGCCGGACGATTGGCGCTGGCTATTTGCGTTGAACCCGCTGTACGGAGTTTTACAGGGCTTTCGCGCCTCGGTCCTCGGGGGAAGTTTTCACTGGCGGGCGATCGCCGTTTCCATGGTGGCGACGGTTCTTCTGCTGGTCTTTTCCATGATCGTTTTTAAGAAAATGGAAGACGATTTTGCGGACATAATTTAATGCAGGCTATCACAGTCGAAAATCTATCCAAGCTCTACTATATCGGCCAGGCGAAAAGGCATAATTCCTTGCGCGACCTGCTGACGAGTTTTGCCAAAAACCCGGCCCTTTCGCATAAGAAGCGCGAATTATGGGCCCTGCGCGATGTCAATCTGGAAGTAAGAGACGGGGAAAGGGTCGGCATTATCGGCCAGAACGGGGCCGGTAAGTCTACTCTGCTAAAGATATTCTCACGCATCACTAAGCCGACCAACGGAAGAGCGCGAATATACGGCCGCGTCGGCAGCCTGCTCGAAGTGGGTACGGGGTTTCATTCCGAGCTCAGCGGCCGCGAGAATATTTTCCTGAGCGGGGCGATCATGGGAATGAGCCGCCGCGAGATCAAGCAAAGATTCGACGAGATAGTCGACTTTGCCGAAACCGAGGAATTTCTCGACACCCCGGTCAAACATTATTCGAGCGGCATGTATATGCGGCTGGCGTTTGCCGTCGCCGCGCACCTGGAGCCGGAAATTCTGATCGTGGATGAAGTGCTGGCCGTGGGCGATATCGCTTTTCAGAAAAAAAGCCTGAACAAGATGCGCGACGTCAGCCAGTCGGGGCGAACCGTACTTTTTGTTTCGCACGATATGTCGGCGATCGCGCGCATCTGCGAGCGGGCCATTGCCCTAAACCATGGAAGGGTCGTCAGCGAAGGGGCCGCCAACGAAGTAATAAGCGAGTATCTTTCCGCCAGCTGGGGGGCTTCCGCCGAAAGACATTTCGCGATCGAAGCGGAGCAGTACAAGAACGACAACGTCCGTCTGAAAAAGGTGAGGATAATAGACGAGAACGGCGAACCCAAAAGCACTTTCGATATCCGCCACCGCATCGGGATCGAAGCCACCTACGAGGTCCTGCGCCCGGGGCAGATCATGCTGCCGAGCTACCAGGTCCACAACCAGGGAAGAGTGCACGTTTTCACCATCCAGGACGTGTCCGACGAGTGGAAACGCCGCGAAAAAGAGAAGGGCGAATATACCAGCACCGCCTGGATACCCGGCAATTTTATGGCCGAGGGCAATTTTTTGGTCAATATCGCGATGGTCACCTACCTGCCTAAATGGACCCTGCATTTCAATGCCATGGACGCGGTCAGTTTCACCGTGTTCGACCCGATGACCGGCGATACAGCCCGGGGGGATTTTGCCGGCAACATGGAAGGCGCGGTACGGCCGATAGTCGAATGGGAAACGGTCGTCCGAAGGTAAGGAATAGCTCAAAATGAAATGGTTTTTCGCGCTTAACGATGAAGGAGACTCTTACGACGAACTGGCGAAAATGGCGCAAGTGGCCGTTCATACCGCTCTGAAATACACCTCTCTGGAACCGCACCTTATTTACGACGGCCGGGATGAGGCCCTGGTCGACTGGATGAAAAAACGAAATGTGAACGTCATCCGGCGCCGCTCTTTCATCTATGACCAACTCAGAGAGATCGCCGTGCGCCGCGACAACATGAATATTATGGGCATCGGCGCCGGCACTTTTTTGCGGATAGAAATACCCGCGCTGTGCGAGGAGCTGGGGTTCGACGACGAATACGTGTTTTACACCGACATCGATGTGATGTTCCTGGGCAATGTATCGGAGCTGGAAAAACTTACTCCGAAATACTTTGCCGTCGCCCCGGAATTTCACAAGCACGATTATAAAAGCATGAACGCGGGAGTAATGTTGATGAATATTCCGGCGCTGCGCGAATTAGACCCTGCTTTCAAAGAGTTCATACGTAAAAACGTAGAGCCGCTGGTGGACAACACCTGGGATCAGACGGCTTTCAAACAATTTTTCGCCGGAAGATTTTTCGGTTACAAATGGAATAAGCTGGGGCTTGAATATAACTGGAAAACATATTGGGAAGGCTATAGGGGAAGGGCAAAGGTCCTTCATTTTCACGGCCCCAAACCGCACCAGCGCCCGCTTTTCAAAGGTGAGGAGACCGACCCGCGGTGGAAACCGCTCTTGCCCCTTCTCACCAAACAATATGATGAACTTTGCCTGGTCTGGGATAAGTATTATTTAGAAGCAGTCAATGAAACTTGATCCGTTCAAACACCCGGTATGCCTGGAATTCCCGCTCTGGCTCGAACAAACCGCCTGGGGAGGGCATATACCGTTCGCGATGTTTTTGATCAGCGCCATGCGCCCGCGTCTGCTGGTCGAACTGGGCACATTCCGCGGCGAATCTTATTGCGCTTTTTGCCAGGCGGTGAAAAATGTAGGCAGCGAAACAAAGTGCTGCGCGGTGGACACCTGGGCCGGCGACGAACACTGCGGGCCGATCGGGCCGGAGGTTTTAGCCAAACTAAGAGCGCATCATGACCCGCTCTACGCCGGTTTTTCCCGGCTGGTACAGGCAACTTTCGACGACGCCCTGGCCGAATTTCCTGAGGGTTCCATCGACCTGCTTCATATTGACGGGTTTCACACTTATGAAGCCGTCCGCCACGATTATGAAACATGGGAACCGAAGATGTCAGAGCGTGGGATCGTTTTGTTTCACGATACGACGGTTCGCGATCTGGGTTTCGGGGTCTGGAAATTTTGGGACGAGGTAAAAAGCGGGCGTCCGCATTTCGAATTTCTGCACAGCCACGGCCTGGGCGTTCTGGTGACCGGCAGCGAGATCCCCGAAGACCTGCGCCCGCTGTTCGAAGCCGATGAAGCCGAGACCGGGCTCATCCGCAATTTCTTCGGGGCGCTCGGCGGGCGAATAGAAATGACCGTCCATTATCAACTGCAAAGTAAATACGTCGCGGACCTGCAGAGATACGAGGCCCTTCTGAATGATTCGCGTATGATACGCGCCTATCGAACGTGGAAAGAAGAAGGTTTGGGAAGTTTCCTGAAAAAACTCGTCAAACGGCGATGAACAAGATCTCGATCGCGCTTTGCACCTATAACGGCGCAAGATTTTTACCCGCGCAGCTGGAAAGCATCCTGGCGCAAACCCGCCAGCCTGACGAAATATTTATCGGCGACGACCGCTCAACGGATGAAACCGTTTCGCTGCTGGAAGGCTTTGCCCGCCGCGCGTCCTTTCCGGTCCACATTCGGATAAACGAAAAAAATCTCGGGTCGACAAAAAACTTCGAGCAGACGATCAAGGCCTGCACCGGCGACGTGATCTTTCTCTGCGATCAAGACGATATTTGGGTGCCGGAAAAGATCGCCGTGATCGAAAGCGAGTTCGACCGGTCGGAAAATATCGGAATGGTTTTTACCGACGCAGAGCTTATTGACGAAGACGACCGCAGCATGGAAGAAAATCTCTGGAAGTATTCTTTTTTTCCGGAAGAGCGCGCGCGGGCGAAAAAGGGAAAGATCTTCGAAGTGCTGATGAGGCAAAATGTGGTTACCGGCGCGACCACGGCTTTCCGGGCCCGGTTCCGGGACGTCTTTCTGCCCATTCCGGGCGACATTTCCAACACCATTCACGATGCCTGGATAGCGCTGATAATCGCCGCCAACGCCGAAGTTGTCATGCTGGAACAATGCCTGATCCGGTACCGCCAGCACAGCGCCCAGCAGGCGGGAGTGAACTGGAAATTCAAGGGCCTCTCACGCCGCGGAGCTTATGAGCGCTCAGTTTATTTCCTGCGGGAAGACCTGAAGAGATTAAGCCAGATGGAAACATTAAGCCGTACCGTTCCTGAGTTTCAGAAAGCGATGGCGGCGCACGATTTTGGCAGTGTGATCGCGGGTATTCAGGAGGAAAAAGAGGAATGGATCAGGCACTTTGACGCCAGGACCTCCCTGCCGGCGCCAAGGATGAAGAGAATTATGCCGATCTGGCGCGAGCTGCGCACCGGCCGCTATCACCGTTTCTCGAAAGGGATACTAAGCGCCGGGAAAGACATGTGGGAAAACTGGTAAGAGGCGCGGGATTCATACTTCACTCACTTGACTCCCTGCTTTAACAACTCGATATCCTTTGGAGTTGCTTCTATAAATTGCCAATATACCTGCCCGTCCTGCCGGTAACCCTTTTGCGCGACATATTGAACAGTTTCGTTCGGTTTTTTCGCCCTGTTCTCGGCAGTGTTTTGATCCGCGGCCGCAGGCACGCGCCATTCTATGTCGACGGCGACAAGAAAGGTGTCCTTCGGATAAGCTCTGACACTAAAGCCGCGCATTGTGAAATCCGGGTTTTCTTTATCGAAACGTTCTTTCATTGCCTGTTCCAGCCCCTCCGGCAGCCGGACCGGCGGCACGAGCAATTCGCCGTTCAGATTTGGCGGGAGTGGAGTGCAGGCGGCCCCGCAGAGAACTGCCAGCAACAGCAAAAATAAGAGGGTGGGTTTCATGATGCGGGTAAAATAACATCAAAGTTATTACGATGCAATAAAAGGCGCCTTACATGTAAGACGCTTTTACCGCGATCGATCCGAAAGGATCCCTAAAAAATGCCGGGGTTCAAATATTACTTTTCGCTCTTCAGATATTTTTCCGGCAGGGGATTTTCCGGCGTTTCATTTTCCCAGTAGATCGTCACCACCCACCAGCGGCTCCCGTCGAACATCAACTGAAACTATTGATGCCGCGTGCAAAAAGTTTTTCTCCCGGCTTCTTGCTATGAAACGACGCGTAGGTCGAAAAGGCGTGCGTGATATGGCCGTAGGTTTCCACCCGGCGGGCGATCTCCGTTTCATAAAAACCCTCTTTGGCAAAGAAAGGCTCGACGCGCTTAATGTAATCTTCCGGCGTCATGGCGTTTGCGCCGACCGCGCCGGTCCTGGCGTTTTTGCCGGCCGGGATCATCCGCGCGTCCTTGTGAAACAGGCCGCGAAAGCGGTCCCAGTTACGCGGCGCGCCGGCGTCGCCGGAGATCACGTCGTAAACCGCCTTCATAATGCCGTCGAGCGTGGAGACGTCAGCAGGATTTGCAGCCACCGCCGTCGGCGCTGTGGCCGGAGTTTTGGTTTGTTCTTGTCCCATCACCGTTTGAAATGCAGCGAAGCAAAGCAATATTACGAACAGTTTGATTTTCATTTTGCTATTTTACACGCAAAAACCTGGGAGCGCAGGCACCTTGCCTGCAAAGCTTGCGTGGAAACCTAATAGTACAGATTTAACGGATTCGAACGGATAAATACGGATGGAAATTTTTCAGATCTGTGTTTATCTGTTTTCGCGTTTATCCGCGGTCTATTTTCGAACGCTGCGCGCTCATGCAGGAAAGATGCCTGCGCTACTGGGGTCTTTGGCACGCCTATTGCCTATCTGATTATTGTGATACTGGGAGAATTTATGAGAAATATTAAACAAATCGTCGTTATTTTTGCTCTTTTGTTGGGATTTATCCAGATCGGCCACGCTCAGAACCGCCAGCTCTTAAGCGAGGCCCGCCGCATCACCGGCGATAATTTTACCTTTATCGCGCGCACGCCCAAGGGCGCCACGGTTTACGCCGTCAGCAGGCCCTCGGCCGTGATGCTGCGGGCGATCGACAAAGGGCTATCCAATCTTTTGGTCGTCGCCAGGAAAAACGGGTATTATAAACGCCTGAACTATTCGGACTACACTATTTTTATCGCCCGGGCCGACCGGACCCAGAACGGCGATGGGCAGTATTCGCCGGACATAGCCGTCGGCGCCGGCCAATACGCCGGCTCGATATACGATAAGGGCGGGTATATCTATGCCGCGGGAATGGTGTTGTCCTTTAACCCGATGGCTTTTGTAATTGCCGAGCACACTAAAGAATTTAACCGGGTTTCGGACGTCGTCAGGTACGAAGGCGAGCACCTCGTTTTATACCACAACGACCGGCGGCGATATCAGGAAACTGCGGACCACAGCCGCGGCGGCGGGCACCCGATCCTGCAATAAGTATCAGGAACCGAAACTATGCACTCTGCACTATTAACTGTTAATCATGAAAATAGTTGATAGTGCGGAGTTAAAAGTTAAGAGTTAGACAAAAAACAAACCATCTCGAAAGCCTTGCGATTTCGCGAGAACCGAGATGGTTTGTTTTTACACTATATAGAGCGCGAGGGGGCTTCTTTACGCCGCGCTCTTAACAGTGAATTAGTTTGAGCTGATCGAACTGGCGCCGGAAGAATGTTTCGTCACATTTTTCGGGTTGCCGGAGTAGGTGACATTGCTCGCGCCGGAAGCGTCGGCTTTAACAGTCTCCGAGGCAAAAACCAGCACACGGCTTGCGCCGCTGGCGTGCGCGGCAACTTTCACCGCTTTGAAATTTTCCGCTTCGACCCGGCTTGCGCCGCTCGCATCCGCCGTCAGGCTGGCCCCTTCGCCGGCAAGTTTAACTTTCGATGCGCCGCTGACATTCACCTTAAAGTTGTCGGATCTTACATCCGTCGCGACGGCCTTTGAGGCGCCGGAGACTTCGAGCGAATTAAGCTCTTCGAGATTGATCCGCACGCGGACGGATTTGCTGTTGCGATATCTTTTTTGACTCGAGATATAAAGCGTGTCGCCTTTTACCTCCGTGGTGATCAGCGGCAGTATATTGTCGTCCGTTTCGATCTCTACACTCTGAGCCTTTCCGGCAGTGACCTCCATTTCGATGGCGCCGCCGAAATCGATCGCGGTGAATTTCGGCAGGTCGCGGGTTTCGGTCTTGATGTTGCCGGAACCTTTCACGCCGCCAAAGCTGAAATTAAACCATGAGCGGGAACTGCTGACAGTGCCGCTGGCATACGCTACGCAAATGCCGATGGCAATGGCCGCGATAAATATTAAGAATGCTATTTTTTTCATTTGTGCCTCCAGGGTATCAAAGGGAAAAGTAATCAGTATGGAAAACGAGGAGGGTTTGGCGAAAGTTTCAAATATTTTGACGCCGCGTTTTGAGTCCCGCCTTCAGGCGGCCGCTTAAAAGGCGCCCGCTACCGCAGGCGGTACCGACAAAAGGCACGCTAAAGCGTGAACTCAAAACAGTTTACCTATTTAGCAAACGCAAAATAGGTCCAGACTGCCTGTCCCAAACCTATAATAAACCCGAAAATAGCGCCGAAAAGCTCGATCGTGCGCAGGTGTTCCTTGGCGACGGAAAGCACCAGTTCCTCGAGCTTTTCCACCGGGTAATTGTTCACTTTTTCGCGCACGATATTGCCCAGGTCGAGCTCAGCGATGGCCGCGGGCAGCTTTTCCTCGGCCGCGGCGACGATGCTTTCGGTCAGCGCATCGGCCGCCCGGCGCAGCGCTTCTTCCGGTATTCGGTCGGAAAGTTTCCCGATCGGCAGGATAAGAAACTGCTCTATCTGGTTTGAGATGATCGAATTTATGATGCGGGAAGATTCTTCGCGCTGCAGCAGATTCAGCAGCCCTTTGGCGAGCATGTTTTGCAGGCGCGGCGCGGCTTCCGGGTGGACGCGCTCGATAATTGCCTTGAGCGAATGCGGCCGCACGCGGTAAAGAGTATCGCTAAGGTATGCCGAAAGCGAGGTCTGCATCTCAGGGCTGTCGATCATCTGCAGCACCGCATCCGACACCTGCGTTTTCAGTTCCGCCAGTTTTTCCGGCGCTATTTGGCCCGTTAGCGCCGGCAGCGGGCGCGAAAGAACGCTGTCCACCGCCGAGCCCAGAAAATCTTCCGCCTGGCCGGCAAAGACCTCGCCGCGCAAAAATTCGTCGACCTTTCGCGGCAGGGACCTGTTGACCAGGTTGTCCACCTCGCGGTTTATCTTGTCGCGCGAGACAAAAAATTTCTGAAAGAAAGAAAGCTGGTTGTAATAGTCGTTAAGCTCGGTCTTGACCAGCGCGCCGATCTGCCGGCGGGTGTTTTCCTGGGTGGCGATCTCGGCCAGGTGGTGCACGATGGGCTGAACCTGGTCCTTTAAGCGGTCTTTTACAAAATCCGCCGCCTCCGGCGTGACCATTTCACCCAGCGGCGTTTCGGTGTGGGCCAGTTCGTCGACCTGCTGGCTGACGAATTCGCGCACCTTTTCTTTCAGGGCCTTTTCGCTCAGCACGCCGCGCAGGCGCTGTTCCAGGAACGAATGAAACTGCGTGAACGTTTCCTCGTCGACGACCTGGGAAACCCTCTGCGAGAGCAGGACGTTCATCTGCTCGCCGACAAATTTGGTGAGCGATTCTGCCGTTTCCTCGCTCTGTAAATTCTGCGCGATGTAATCTGCCACCGTGTGCTGGAGCGTGGCCACGGTTTCGAGCATCACCTCGCGGGCGTGCGGGGGAAGCGATTCGATCAGCGACGGTAGATCCTGATGGACCAGATCCTCGACGTACGAATTAACCACATGTGAAACTTTGCGGCGAAAAAAATCGGTCTTGAAAAGCGCCTCGACCAGGGTTTCCTGCGACACGAGCTCATTGCCGACCGCTTTGCCGATGGCAGCGGCCAAACGCTCGCGGTGGCGCGGGATCATTCCCTGCGGAAAGATCGTGATGCCGAGAATTTTTACGGATTTGTAAGGGCGAAACAGCATCCGCACAGCCAGCCACGCCGCGGCGTAGCCGTGCACGGTGGCGAGCAGCACCATCGCGCCGAGCTGAAACCAGATATTGCGGTAAATAATTGCGAGTTGTTCCCACCAGCCTTCGATAATGCTTAACCCCCTAGATCTAAAACACTTGAAAACCTTTACAGTTCAGGCAAAACGCCGCAAACTCTTCCAGCCAGGCGTAAGTCGCGCCGTAATTTTTCCACGCCTCGCTGTCGTCGCCGCTGTACAGAGTGCCGTCGTCCGGCTCGTCGGTCACGGAAAGATCGAGCCTGATGCGCTGGCTGGGGGCAAGCTTGGAAAGATATTTTCCGCGCACCCCCGCGCCGATGATCTGCGCCTCTTCCTGGCTGACGCTAGTTCCGGTGGCGTTGTACTGCATCTGTTTCAAGCGCGGTTCATCGACCGCGCCGATATCGCGGATGATCTCCAGCGTCGGCTTCCAGTTCCATACGTTGGTGCGGACTTCGTTGTTCGGAGAACCTGTGTCGGTTATTGTGAAGCTCATCTTTAATCCCCTCTGAAGAAATGCTAAACAGGAAAGAGGTTTGAGTCAATAAAGGGGCTTACAATAGTTTCAGCGCGGGAATGAAAATCTCTAATAATATTTTGATTTCAGTGGAAATGATCGAAATGTTTTTTTCGTGTTATTTCGTGTAGGTTAGTGGTTCCTTCTTAAAGTTTTGTTCTACGGCTATAAAAGCGAAACCACGAAACCACACCAAACGACACGAACAAAACCAAATCCCCAGGCCTTAATTTTTTATCGCTTTTTCAAAATATGACAACAAATTAAAGGGGTTTATAATCGAGTGGTCATAATTGCGTATTGCCTTGCATCCGAATGAAGCACGAAATCCCGATCAGGATCACCGTCGTTAAACCCGTTACCGGCGTGACGATGCGGGTGCAAAAAGGCCGCGATGAATTGGTTCCGCCGGTGTCCGCCAGCAAAGACGCGGCCTTGTTCGAGTTCACCGTCAGCGTCGATCCCGGCGGCAACAGGCCGAATTTCCTCGGTAAATTCGCCCAGGGGTCAAAGGACGCGCGGTTCATTTATGTAAATTCCGGAACGTACGCCGGGCAAACCGGCACCCTCTGGGCACGCCGGGCCAAGGTCTCATTGATGAGCATAACCGCCGAACAAGTTGAGGAAGTTTTGGCAAAACCGGGCCGGGTATTGGAAGCGAAGATCTGGGGAAGCTCGCGCGACGGAGGCCCGATGTGCGCCTCGGTTCCGCTGCTCGGCGGCTGGGCCGTGGGCAAGGCCGGCTGATGCGCAAAAACTTATTTTAAATGAATACTGAAAAATATCTATCGAGGATCGGCGCGGGGACGGATGAAAAACGGCCGTCCGCCGAAAGCCTGAAACGCCTGCAGTGCCGGCATCTTCTCAGCGTGCCGTTTGAAAATCTCGACATTCATTGGAAACGGCCGATCGTTTTGGATGTGGAAAAATTTTACGAAAAGATCGTCGATGAAAACCGCGGCGGATTTTGCTATGAGCTGAATGGGCTTTTTAATGCGCTGCTAAACGATCTCGGCTACGAAACCAAAATGGTGTCGGCGCGCGTCGCCAGGGAAGGCGCCATTTTCAGCCCCGAATTTGCCCACATGGCGATCATCGCAACGGTCGAAGGCGAAGAATACCTGGTGGACGTCGGCTTCGGAGAGTTTACCGCCGGGCCGCTGAAATTTGTTTTGGATATCGAACAGGAAGACCAGGCCGGCGTTTTTCGAATTACAAAATTTTCCTACGAGGCGGAGGAATATTTCGAGATTGCCAAAAAAGAAGAAGACGGCTGGCGCAGCGAAAATATTTTTACCCTTAAAACCAGGGAGTTAGCCGAGTACACGGGTATGTGCCATTTTCAACAGACCTCGCCTGAATCTCATTTTGTGAAAAGGAAGATCTGCTCGCTAATGACCGAAACCGGGCGCAAAACTTTAACGAGCGATAAATTTATCGAAACAAAAAACGGCGAGAGAAATGAGATCCCGCTCGAAACACCGGAACAGTTTGACGAAATTTTAAGGCGCGAATTTAATATTGAGCCAAGACATTAATATGACAAAACCAATTACGTATTCGGACGCGGGCGTTTCCATCGACAACGCAAATCTGGCGGTGGCAAAGATCCGCGATCTTGCCAAGACGACCTTTAACGAGCGGACTCTGACGGAGATCGGCAGCTTTGGCGGGATGTTTTCCGCCGCTTTTCCCGGGATGAAGGAACCGGTGCTGGTGGCTTCGGCGGACGGCGTCGGCACAAAGCTCAAGATCGCATTCGAAACCGGCATTCACGACACCATCGGGCAGGACCTGGTGAACCACTGCGTCAACGACATCCTGGTCCAGGGCGCCCGGCCCCTGTTTTTTCTCGACTATTTTGCCACCGGAAAACTTGTGCCCGATGTGACGGCCGCGGTGGTCGAAGGGATCGCCCGGGCGTGTAAAGAAAACGGCTGTGTACTGCTCGGCGGCGAAACCGCCGAGATGCCCGGGTTTTATACGGAAGGCGAATACGACATCGCCGGCTTTATCGTCGGCGTGGTGGACAAGGCAAAGGTCATCGACGGCAAAAATATCAAAGCGGGCGATGTTGTTTTGGGTTTACCCTCGGATGGTTTGCATACCAACGGCTACTCGCTGGCGAGAAAGCTGTTCTTTTAGATCGGCGGATATAAGCCCGACACGGTGCTCGAGGAAACCGGCGAAACCGTCGCGCGAAGCACTGCTAAAACCTCACCGCAGTTATCTGAAACCTCTGGAGGGTTTGCTCGACAACGGACGTGTCAAAGGCCTGGCGCACATCACCGGCGGCGGGTTTCTGGAAAATATTCCGCGAATTTTGCCCGAAGGTGTTTCGGTCGAGATCGAGCGCGGCGCCTGGGACGAGCTTCCAATCTTCGGCTTGATGCAAAAGCTCGGAAAGGTAAAGGACACCGAGATGTTCCGCACGTTCAACATGGGCGTCGGCATGGTCATCGTCTGCGCGGAGGAAGATAAAGCGTCGATCCGGAAACATCTCGGCGAAGAGTGCAAAGAGATCGGGCGGGTGGTTGAAGGTGAAAAGCAGGTTTCAATAAATTAATACTTCGAAAAAGCGGCAGAAACACGACCGTTAGGGAGTGTGTAAAACGCACTTCTGGTTGGTCTTAGTAGTGATACCTCGCCTGCAAAAAATCGATCCGGTTTTCACTGACCAGATAAACAACGCGGTGTTCCTGTGTGAGGCGGCGTGACCAGGCGCCGGCGGCTTCGTATCTAAGGGGCTCCGGTTTGCCGATGCCTTCGAACGGGTCACGCATTATTGCCTCCATAAGATCCAGAAGGCGGACTAATATCCTGCGGTCATTCGCAGCCCAGTATTTAAGATCTTCGCGAAAGTCGTCCGAAATAACGGCCTCTCGCTTCTTACTTGGCCTTCCGCTTTTCAACGCCAAACTCCTTACGTAGATCGTCGATCGAAATATGCTCGCCTTTACCGGCCTTTGCATCGTTTAGCGATCTCATGAGCCGAGCGGCGTTTTTGGGTGAACGAAGTAGATGAGCAGTTTCGAGCAAGCTCGAAAGTTCGTCGGCGCTGACCATGGCTACCGAACTGCGGCCTCGACGGTTTATAATAACAATCTCCTGCTCGTCGGTTACCTTTTCAAGTAGAGAAGCAAGGTTTTCGCGAGCTTGGCTGTAAGTAATTTGAATAGACATAGAAGCATCCTTTACTTGTACAGATACATTGTCCAAGAACAGGATGGGTTTGTCAAGAAATTTGATGAAACTAGGCATTCTCATTTCCGGGCGCGGTTCGAATATGCTGGCGATCGTCGAGGCGGTGCAGAGCGGGCGCATTCCGGGCTCTGAAGTCGCCATAGTCATCAGCGATAAGCCCGAGGCGGCGGGTTTATTAAAAGCCATGGAAAAGGGCGTCGAAACGCTGGTCATCGAGCGCCGGGGCCGGACGCGCGCGGAACACGACGCGGAGATCGCCGCCGAGCTGCAAAAAAGAGACGTCGAACTGATCTGCCTGGCGGGTTATATGCGGCTGCTTTCGCCGGAATTTATCCGCGCGTTTCCGAACCGCATCGTAAATATTCATCCCAGCCTGCTTCCCAGTTTTCGCGGGCTCGACGCGCAGAAGCAGGCTTTCGATCACGGCGTGAAAGAAACGGGGTGCACCGTGCATTTTGTCGATGAAGAACTGGACAACGGCCCCGTGATCGCGCAAAGAAAAGTCGAAGTGCTCGACGACGATACCGTCGAAACACTCGCCGCGCGAATTTTAGAGCAGGAACACGAGCTTTATGTCGAAGCGGTGGCCAGGATAGCGGCAGGTGAGGCAGAAGGCAGTGGGTAGTAGACAGTGGCTTGCTCCTGCCTTCTGCTCTCGTTAGAATGGTTTTCGCACCCCAATCTTTGACATAACCCTATAAAATCTATAGACTAACCCTTTTCACTTTAGGGTGAAAGGATGGACAAGTATGCCAAAAAGAACATTTCAACCGAACAACCGCCGTCGCGCGAAGAAGCACGGATTTCGCGCGCGCATGGCGACCAAGAACGGCCGCGCAGTGATAAAGCGCCGCCGCGCCAAGGGACGCAAGAGATTGACGCCGTTTCACTATTAAGCACCGATCTCCGGCTGCCTAAGACAAGCCGTCTGCGCCGTTCGAGCGAATTCCAGCTTGTTTACAAGCGGGGAAAACGCATTAACGGCGAATTTATGACGGTTTTTCTGCTGCCCAACGAAACGGGCGCGCAGCGCCTGGGCATCACGGCTTCGCGTAAGGGGATCGGCAAGGCTTTTGCCCGCAACCGGGCGAAAAGGCTTTTGCGCGAGGCGTTTCGCCTGAGCAGGGCGGAACTCGAGGGCTTAAGCAAAAGCTACGATTGGGTGTTTAACGCCCGCCGCCGGCTTTTGGACGTAAAACTGGAAGCCCCCTTGCGGGATCTGCGGCGGATAATAGCGGAGGTCAGAAAAAACGAGATCGGCGGCTCAAGCTGGCGAAACAAAAGAGTCGGGTAAAGCGTTAGGAATTGAGGAATGAAGGCTTTGTTGATAGGCATGGTGCGGCTTTACAAGACTTATGTTTCGCCATTTTTGCCTTCAGCCTGCCGCTTTGAGCCGACCTGTTCGCAGTACGCAATAGAGGCCCTGGAAAAGCACGGCAGTATTCGCGGCATGGGATTGGCGATATACCGGCTGCTGCGCTGCCAGCCGCTGTGCAAAGGCGGCCACGACCCGGTGCCGTAAAAGGTTTTCGACGAATTTTATTTTTTAGATGAGCAATAATAAACAAGATTTTCAAAGGCGGTTTTTGATAGCCATAGTGCTGTCGATCGCCATTTTGGGGGGCTGGACCTATTTTTTCCCTCCGGCGACACCTACCCCGAATAACAATACAAATACCCAGCAGGCGGCGGCCAATCAGCCGACCCCGGCGCCGGCGGTTCCTGCTCAGGCAGCGCCGTACCAGGTCCCGGAAAACACGGCCCAGGCAGCGGAGCAGAAATTCATCACCATAGAATCGCCGCTTTACCGC
>CAVSLK010000010.1:0-230766 GCA_963728685.1 uncultured Acidobacteriota bacterium
GCGGTGTAGTAGTCCCAGGCTCGCCGCCGCCATGGCGCGCCGTCAGGCCGAACAGCGGCGAACAGGACCAGGAACAACACCAGCGGCAGGCGCCACCCGCGGGCCGGGACGGCCTCGCTGACCTCGGCGGTCAGCTCCGGGCCGGGCGCTGCATGGGCCCATCCTGCGGCATCTGATCTCGGCATTACAGGGATTCGCAAGAGTTCGGCAAATGTCCCAACTCACCCGGTCGGCAAATAGACTCGCAGCGGTCGGACGCTCCCCCGCCCCGATCATCCGTCGTGAGTGGGTCCATGAAGCTCGTCGTGCAGGTGCCGTGCCTCAACGAGGAGGAGACCCTCCCGCTCGTCCTGCCGTCGATCCCGACGCGCGATCGAGGGCATCGACGAGATCGTCATGGTGGTCATCGACGACGGCTCGACCGACGGACCGTCGAGGTCGCCCGGTCGCTCGGCGTCACCCAGTTCGTGCGGCACGCCCGCAACCAGGGGCTGGCCCGCTCCTTCCACGACGGCGTCGACTACGCGCTCGAGCTCGGCGCCGACATCGTCGTCAACACCGACGGCGACAACCAGTACCCGCAGGAGCGCATCGCCGACCTCGTCCAGCCGATCCTGCGAGGGCGGGCCGACATCGTGATCGCGGACCGGCAGGTCGCACCTGGTCGAGCACTTCTCGCCGGCCAAGAAGGCGCTGCAGAGGCTCGGCAGCCGGGTCGTCAACGTGCGGCCGGCACCGAGCTGCCCGACGCGGCGAGCGGGTTCCGCGCCTACTCGCGCGAGAGCCTGATGCGGCTCAACACGGTCACCCGGTTCAGCTACTGCATGGAGACGATCATCCAGGCGGGCAACAAGCGGCTGCGGATCGAGAGCGTGCCGGTCGTCACCAACCCCAAGACCCGCGAGTCGCGGCTGTTCACGTCGACCCGGCAGCACGTGTTCAAGTCGGCTGCGGCGATCGTCCGCGCCTACATCATGTACAAGCCGTACGTGATCTTCGGCTGGCTCGCCGCGATCTTCGGGGTGCTCGGGCTGGTGCCGTTCGTCCGGTACGCCGTGCTGGTCGCCGTCGGTGACGGGCGGCGGCCACGTGCAGTCGCTGCTCGTCGGGTGCGGTGCTGCTGATCCTGGCGTTCCTGAGCGTGATGCTCGGCATCATCTCCGACCTGATCCGCACCAACCGGATCCTGATCGAGGCGACGCTCGAGCACACCAAGCGGGCGCGGTTCGAGCCTCGCGCGGCGAGGACACCGACGGCGCCGCATGTACGTCGTCGGGTCCTGACGACGTCCGCCCTGGTCTGCTCCGATGCGAGTCGTCACCTTCGGGACGTACGACGCCACGGTGCACCCGCGTGCAGCAGTCCTGGTCGACGGCCTCGTCGAGCACGGGCTCGACGTCCACGAGGTGAACGGCCGGCTCGGGCTCGGTACTGCCGACCGGGTCGCGATCCTGCAGCAGCCCAGCCGCCTGCCGCTCCTGCTGGCCGGATCGCCGCGGCTGGCCACGCTCTGTCGAGCCTCGGCGAGGTCGGCCGATGCCGTGCTCGTCCCCTACATGGGCCACTTCGACGTGCTGCTGGCCGCCTGCGCTGGCCGCGGACCACCATCGTCCTGGACTACCTCGTCTCGGCTGCCGCCACCGCGCGCGACCGCGGCGAGCAGGTCGCGTCAAGCTCCGGGCTGCTGCGCCTGCTCGACACCCTGGCCACCGGGGCGGCAGACGTCGTCGTGGTCGACACCGACGAGAGCGCGGCCCGGCTGCCGGCCGGCGTCCGTACCCGGGCCGTGGTCGTACCGGTCGGAGCCACCGGGAGTGGTTCGCGGCGGCGCACACGCCGCGCAGAGCACCCCGACGGGCGGCTACGGGTCGTGTTCTTCGGCTCCTTCACTCCTCTCAAGGGACGACGACGAATCGCCCGGGCGCTGAGCGATCGACGGGGACACCCTCGCGGTCACGCTCGTGGGCGGCGGCCAGGACCACGCCGAGGTACGTCGTCTCCTCTGGGATCGTGCCGACGTGACGTGGCGCGACTGGGTGCCGATCGACGAGCTCCCGGCCTGGTCGCGGAGCCACGACTGTCTGCCTGGGGATCTTCGGCAGCCACCGAGAAGGCCCTGACAGTCGTGCCGACGAAAATCTATCAGGGCGCCGCGGCCGGGTGTGCCCTCGTCACCAGCGACACGCCCCGCAGCGGCGCACGCTCGAGGGGGCGGCCGTGCTCGTGCCGCCTGCCGACGATGAGCGCTGGCCGAAGCGCTCCTCGCGGCTGGCCGGCGACCCCGAGGTGCCGCGCCTGCGCGGCCGCGCGCCCGGGCCGAAGCGTTCACCCCTCGGGCGGTCGGTCGCCGCTGCTTGCACCGGCCGGAGCGGTCGCACGGCGCTCAAAGGACCGAGGATGATCATGACGCGATGGCTTGAGCAGGCCGGGCCAACCACCGCTGGCGATCCGGGCGAGCCTCCGCTAGGACGTCGTGCCCGGTCGTCGACGAGCCGCACCCGGAGCGTGCTCGAGGTCGGGTGCGGCAGGGTGCGGTCGGCGCCCGGCTCGCCGCGGGGGCCGAGTACGTCGGTGTGGAGCCGGACGGGCAGTCGTTCATATCGCCGAGAGCCGGATCGAGCCGCACGGCGGCATGGTCGTCAACGGCACGTCGACGACCTCGAGCCAGGACGACGTTCGACCTGGTGTGCGCGTTCGAGGTGCTCGAGCACATCGAGGACGATGTCGCCGCCCTGACGCAGTGGGCCGGACGGCTGGCACCGCGCGGTCACGTGCTTTTGTCGGTGCCGGCGGACCAGAGCGTTTCGGTCCTCTGGACGAGCTGGCCGGGCACTTCCGCCGATACGACGAGAGGACGCTGGCCGACGTCGGCTCGAGAGGCCGGCCTCGAGGTCGTGTCGACGCACGCGCTACGGCTGGCCGCTCTCCTACGCGCTGGAGGGCGTCCGCAACCGGCGGCGCCCGACGCCACGCCGGCAGAGAACGTCTCGCGATCGACCAGCGCACCGCGGCGAGCGGCCGGACCTCCCAACCCGCAGGTCCGTCGAGGGCCGGGCAATCGAGGTCGGTACCCTGCCGTTCCGGTACGTGCAGCGGCGGCGGCCGGACACGGGGACCGGACTGCTCCTCGTCGCCTCCGCGCCTCCTGATCGCGCGCGGCCCACGATCGCCGACGTGCTGGTCGCGCCGCGAGCCACGAGGGCCGCCAGCTCCGAGCACGCCGTCGCCGAGCACGACCAGTGCCCGTGAGACCAGGGCGACGGCACGGCGTCCGGCACCGAGAGCACTGTCGTCAAGTCGGCGACCAGGACGGCCTCTCGCACTCCCGCCCGCCGGCAGCAACACGAACACCGGGCCCGAGACCCATCGCCAGCCCCAGTGCCCCGATGCTCAGCGGCAAGCTCGCCGCGGGATCCGCCGCCCAGGTCGACCACGAAGGTAGAGGTGCAGCCCGCCCAACAGCCAGAAGAGCGTATGCCGCACCGACGCCGACGGCCGACCCGACGGGGCGAAGCCTCGGTGCTCGCGGCGCCTGGCCAGTCGGAGCCCACGCTGGGCGAGCCAGCGGCTGACGACACCGGGGCCAGAGCGCCGCGGCCACGGCGCGCCAGCAGCAGCCCCACGCCCAGTGAGGCGAGCGAGGCGATCAGCCAGGGCGCCGCGAGCAGCCCGACCAGGATCCCGGTCGCCATGCCCTGGACCAGGGTGACCACGAACGACAGCGCGATCCGCGTCCGGGTCACGCCGACCGACCCCCAGCCGCATCTGGACCAGAACGGGCCAGACGGCGCCGGGCACGTACTTGCCGAGCTGACCGACTAGAAGATCTCCGCCGAGGTCCGCCACGGCAGTGCCGCGGCCGTCGGCGCCACGGCATCCCAGGCGCGCCACGGTCCGAGCAGGGCGACCAGGATCAGCAGCCCCGCGGCCACCACCACCGGTGGGGACACGGTCGACAGGGTCGAGCGGACCTCACCCCATCGCCCACCGACGGCGTAGGCCATCCCGGCGAAGACCAGGGCAACGAGCGCCCAGGTGACGACCGCGTGTGACCGGGCCGGCCGGCGAGGGCCGGACGGGTCTACGTCACTCGGGTCGGTCACGTCGGTGCCGAGGTGTCACTGGTTCTCCACGGTCGTAGCTGCGGGCTCATGCTCGCACGCGCTCGCCCGCGATTCAGGGAGGGACGCTCGACGAGGACCAGGAGGCTGCGGCCAGGGGGAGGGTGAGGAGGAGGGAACGACCGTGAACGGGAGCCACGCCGTCGTCGCCCCGGCCAGCAGGGCGGCCTGCTGGACCGGGTAGGCGTACACGTAGGTCCCGTAGGAGAGGTCGTTGCTGAGGACGAGCCGGCGATGGCGTCCCCAGGCCATGGCGAGGTACAGCATCAGGTAAGCGACGGCGGGGGCGGCGACCAGCCGGTAGTTGGGAGTCAGTGATCCCGCGGCGAGGGCCAGTGCGGCCGCGGCCGCGAGGCGGCGGTCCATGGTCACCCGGTCGCGATAGGCCCACAGCAGGGCGCCGCACACGAACATCAGCCCGGTCCGCGGCATCTTCGCGAGGGGATGCGACACCGTCTGCGGCACCCGGCCGCGACCAGGACCGCGGACATGGACCAGAAGGTCACCGCCAGACCCACCAGGAGCCGCCGACGCAGCAGGCCGAACACACCGAGGGCAGCCACGACGAGATAGCAGACCGCCTCGTGTCCCAAGGACCACAGCGACCCGTTCCACGTCCCCGGCCACGGGATCCCCTGAGGGCCGCCGTCGATGCTGAGGACCGAGGCCCAGGTGCTGGCGTTCCCCAGTACGTAGCCGACCCGCCCGCCCAGCGACAGCGAGGGCTGTCCGGCCGACCACACGCCGAGGGGCGCGATGACAAAGGCCGTGACGAGCAGACACACCCACAGCCCGGGCAGGATGCGCCGGGCACGTGCCATCAGGTAGCGCGGCAGCTGAGGGTTGCGCGCCCAGGCACGGCAGATGAGAAAGCCCGAGATCGCGAAGAAGGCGTCGACGGGCAGGTACCCAGGAGCTGGGCCGCCCACCACGGGAGGTGGTCATGGCCGGTCAGCGCGTAGGAGTGCCAGACGATGACCGTGGTGGCCAGCGCAAGCCTGATGGCGTTGAGAGCGTTCGGCCTGGACTCGAAGACGTCTCCCAGGCGCCCCCCCGGGGAGTCCATGCCCGACATTCTCGGCCATCGGAGCGGGTCGCCGCAGAGCTTTGCCAGTCCGTCGGCATCTACGCTCGCGCCGTGACCATCCACACCGAGCACCCGTTCCTCGAGCCCGAGCGCGACCCGGTACGCCGGCTCCGGGGCCGGCTGGGTGGCGCGGTGACGCTGTGGACCCGGGCGCCGGCGACGACCCGTCGGGCGGGCCGGACTGACGGTCACGTCGCTGATGGTCGCCGGGGGCGAGCCGGCACAAGTCGTGGCGCTGCTCGACCCCGACAGCGACCTGGCCCGTTGTGGGACACCGGGGCCGTCATCAGCGTGCTGACGTGGCCGACCGCGACCTCGCGGAGGCGTTCGCCGGGACCATGCCGGCCCCGGGCGGCGCGTTCCGGCTGGCGGAGTTCGAGCCGACGTCGTGGGGTCCCCGGCTGCGGCACGCCACGACCTGGGCCGGCGTGCGGCCGGTGACGAACACCGAGGTCGGCTGGTCGTTGCTGGTCACCTGCGTCCTCGAGGAGGTCGCATCGGCGACGACGAGCCTCTGGTGCACCGCCGAGGGCGCTACCAGCGGCCCGCTGACGGCGATCGTGACCGTTAGGGTCGCCGCATGGAGGAGCCAGCGGGAGCCGCGCACCCGCGTGATGGTCGTCGACGACCACCCGATGTGGCGCGACGCGGTCGAGCGCGACCTCGCGGCCGCGGGGTTCGACGTGGTCGCGGTCGCCTCCGACGGCCACCAGGCCCTCGCCCGGTTCCCGGCCGCGCGGCCGCAGGTGGTGGTCCTCGACCTCCAGATCCCCGGCCCCAACGGCGTCGAGGTGACCCGGACCGTGCTCGAGCAGGACCCGTCGGCGCGGGTGCTGATCTTGTCGGCGTCGGGAGAGCAGCACGACGTGCTCGAGGCCGTCAAGGCGGGTGCGACCGGCTACCTCGTCAAGTCGGCCCACAGCCGCGAGCTGGTGGAGGCCGTCACGCGGAGTCGCCGCCGGCGGCACGGTGTTCACGCCCGGGCTGGCCGGCCTGGTCCTGGGTGAGTTCCGCCGGATGGCCGACCCGGAGACCGCGGCGGGCTCCGACACCCCGGAGCTCACCGAGCGTGAGACCGAGGTGCTCAAGATGGTTGCCAAGGGGATGTCCTACAAGCAGATCGCCGAGCGTCTGGTGCTGTCGCACCGGACGGTCCAGAACCACGTCCAGAACACCCTGCGCAAGCTGCAGATGCACAACCGGGTCGAGCTGACCCGCTGGGCGATCGAGCAGGGACTCGATGAGACGACGAGTGAAGCCGTTGCCGCCTACCTCTCGTTCCTCGGGTACGACGACCGTCCGCCGCCCACGCTCGAGTCGCTGAGCGAGCTGCACCGGCGTCACCTGGCCCGGATTCCCTACGAGAACCTGGTCGATCATGCTCGGCCGGCCGCCCTCGGTCGACCCGCTCGACTCGCTCGAGCGGGTGGCCCGGACGGGGGGCGCAGGCTACTGCTTCCACCAGAACGGCGCCCTCGAGAGGGACGCTCGCCGACCTCGGCTTCGACGTCAGCCGCCGGGCAGGCGCGGTCTGGAGGCGGCGAGGAGGAACGTCACGCGGCTGCCTTGAACCACCTCGTGCTGGTCGTCACCGGTCTGCCCACCGAGGCCAACCCGGGCGGCGACTGGTGGCCAGACGTGGGCCTGGGCGACGCGATCGTGGAGCCGCTCCCGCTCCTGGTCGGTGACTACGAACAGGGCGGCTTCCGCTACGCCGTCACCGAGGTGCGCGACGACGGATGGTCGTTCCGCGCTGACGGGCGCGGCTCGTTCGAGGGCGTCGAGGTCGGCCCGGCGCCGACGCTCGACGCCGTGGCGACCTGCCACGAGCGGCTCTCGACCCCACCCGACGGGCATTTCACCCGGCTGCTCGTCGTGCAGCGCCGGATGCCCGACCACATCGACGTCGTCCGCGGCTGCCTGGCGACCGACTCACGGCGGTCGACGAGACCGAGACCGAGCTGACGGCCTACGGCGAGTGGCGCAGCGCGATCGCCGACGGGTGCGGGCTCTCGCTCGTTGGCATCGGCGACGACGAGCTGCGCGCCCTCTTCGAGCGGCAGCTGGCGGCGCACCGCATGTTCATGGAGGCCCGATGACTGGCCCGGTGAGCTTCAGGTGAGCGACGACCTTCTCGACATCGCCGACGAGCTCTACGGCCTGCTGCTCGCCGACTTCACCCCGGCACGCGACGCGAAGGCCAAGGAGCTCAAGGGCACCGACCTCGCGGCCACGGTGAAGGCGCTGAAGAAGCCGACCGTCGCGGCGTGGGTCGTCAACGCGCTGGTGCGTCACGAGACCGAGCAGGTCGACCAGGTGCTCGCCGTCGGCGCCGCGCTGCGCGACGCGGCCGGGTCGCTCGACGGCAAGGAGCTGCGCGAGCTGACCAAGCAGCGGCGCCAGCTCACCGCCGCCGTGGCGACCCCGCCCGGGGTGTGCAGGTGCGCTCGGCACCAAGGTCACCCAGTCGGTCGCCGATCAGGTGGAGTCGACGCTCACCGCCGCGATGCTCGACCCCGAGTGCGCGAAGGCGCTGCGCAGCGGCCTCCTGGTCACGCACCTGTCGGCCACCGGCGTGGGGGAGTCGGCGGCCGGCGCGGCGGTAGCCCTGCCCGAGGCGCTGGGCTTCGCCGCGACCTCGGCGCCTCCGTCTCTGAGGAGCCACCGGCGCGTCCCGTGTTGGCCGTGCATCAGCGAAAGCTCGGTCGAACCGCCGCCGATGTCGATGTTCAAGAGCGAGCCGCTCAGAGGTGTTGAGGTTCTGCGCGGCGGCGATCCCGATCAGGCGCGCTTCCTCGATCGGGGAAAGCACGTCGACGCGAAGCCCGGTACTTTTTCTCACCGCCGCGCGAAATTCGCGGGTATTTTCTGCTTCGCGAATGGCCGCCGTGGCGACGACGATGACCATTTCAGCGCCGCGCGAACGGGCGATATCGCGAAAGCTGGAGTGATGACCCCGATGCTTTGCGCGATGGCTTCGGGAGAGAGAATACGCTGCCGCAGCGTCCCCGTTCCCAGCCGGAGAATTTCCTTTTCACGCCCGATTATCGTGGAGGGATCGCTGGCGGCGGCCTCGGCCACTGCGAGTTTTAATGAGTTTGAACCGATGTCGATGGCTGCGAGTCGTTGCGTTTTCATCGCCGAGTTGTGAGAATTATAGTATTAAACAGATGATGAAAGAAATTTGAGATGAAGGTAAATCAAATAATGACGGGCAATGCGGACTTTTGTTTCGCGGTTGATGCCCTGAGCAAAGCGGCGGCGATCATGTGGCAGGAGAGACTGCGGGCGCCGTTCCGGTGGTGGACGTCGATAATAAAATACTGGGTATCGTTACCGACCGCGATATCTGCATCGCGGTGGCCAGCCGCGACCGGAAAGCCTCCGAGATCAGGGCCGGCGAGCTCTGCGGCGGCCAAGTTTTGACCTGTTCGCCCGGCGACGACGTCAAGAAGGCGATGAGATTGATGCGCAGGAAACAAGTGCGGCGGCTGCCGGTCGCGGATGAAGAAGGCCGCCTGGCGGGCATGATCACGCTGGCCGATATTATCGACGCCGCGGGCGCGAAAAAGAAAGACAAATCGCTTTCACCCAAAAAAGTTTTTAAGTTGTTCGAGGCAATAAACAAAAAACCGCCGATCCGCCTTTCGGAGATCAGCCCGGAAGACGGCACAGCAGACCGGAATTAATACTTTTGACCTTTAGCTTTGAATGCACGCTTTAAGGCTGAGGCTGTACCTTTTTGAAAGGAGATGCGAGAGGTGAAAACACTTTTGATTTTGAGGCACGCCAAATCAAGCTGGGACGACCCCAGCTTGTCCGATTTCGACCGCCCGCTGAATGAACGCGGTTTAAAAGCCGCGCCGTTTATCGGGCGGGTCCTGGCGGAAAACGATCTGCAGCCCGACGCTATTCTGAGTTCCCCGGCGCAAAGAGCGATGCAGACCGCCCGCATGGTCAAAGAAAGCGGCAACCTGACCGCCGAACCGGACTTTAACGATAAAATTTATGAAGCCAGCCAGTTTCAACTGCTGGAAGTTTTGTCCGAAGTACGGCCCGAAACCGGTATGCTTTTGCTGGTCGGGCACAATCCCGGTATGGAAGAGCTATGAAACTTCTAACCGGCGAGAAGCAGAGCATACCCACCGCGGGTTTGATCAAGATCTCTTTGAATATCGACAACTGGTCGGAGATCAGGGAAGACACCGGCACGGTGGAAATGTTCATAAAGCCGCGCGAAGAGATGAAAGCCGGCGGGGGACAGTAATCGATTTTGGATTTGGAATTGCGGATTTTGGATTATTCGTGAAATTCGTGTTATTTTCGTGGTTCCTTCTGAATTAAAAAGAGTAACCACAAATTCATGCAAACAACACGAAAATCAGAAGACTTACCTCTAGCCTCTAACATCTTCTTAAAAATTAACATTTATTTAACATTTCGTTCATCCTTTCTTAACACCCGTCCGCCATCTTATTTTTTACATCTTATTTTCGAAAAATTTATAAGCTTCGCGTTGGCCTGTTTCCTGAAAACGAGCGGTATCCGCGCTTTAGTTATTTGAAAATTTGGTCTAAAGTTTAAAGTTATGGAACACAAAGATGCAATTTTGGAGCGCGAACTAAATATTTTGCGCGACCGTTTGCTTTTGATGGGCGGCGAGGCCGAGCTCGCGCTCCAGCGCGCGATCAATGCGCTGATCCATCGTGACAGCAACCTGGCGCAACAGGTCTTAGAGCACGATAAAACGATCGACGCGCTCGAGCTCGAGATCGACCGGCTCAGCATGGACATCCTGGCGCTGCGCCGCCCGGCGGCGCGCGACCTGCGGGCGGTCATTTCGATATCCAAAATCACGCCTATCCTGGAGCGCATCGCCGATCACGCGTCAAATATCGCCCGCGTCGCGGTGGAATTAAACGACGAGCCGGAAGTAAAAACCTTCGGCGATCTGCCGGTAATGGCTGAGAAAGCTTCGGAAATGCTGCGGGGAGCGCTCGACGCTTTTACTTCCAACGACGCCGAGACCGCACGCGGGATAAAAGCGCGCGACGCCGAACTCAATGAGATCTACGAGCGCCAGTTCAAGGAATTTTTGGGGATGATGTCTCAGGAAGCGGAATACAGCACTCGCCTGGCGCGGCTCCTGTTTATCACAAAACACTCGAAAGGATCGGCGATTACGTCAAGGACATCTGCGAAGTGACCGTTTACATGAAGGAAGCTGTTTTATTAAACACAATAAACATCAACCGGCGCCGTAAAGCATTACCCGCGGACCTGCGCCGAAATTTATGCCCGGAAAAATTCTGATCATCGAGGACGAGGCCGATATCGCCGAAAGCCTGCGCTATAATTTCGAACGCGAAGGTTTAAAGACCGAGCTGGCTGAAACCGGCGAGAAGGGGCTGAAGATCGCTCTGGATCCAAAGGGCGCGCCGGCGCTGGTGATACTCGACCTGATGCTTCCCGGGATGAACGGGATGGAGATCTGCCGCCGCCTGCGCCGCGAATCCGCCACCCGCCGCACTCCTATCATCATGCTTACCGCCAAGACGGGCGAGACGGACAAGATCGCCGGCCTGGAGCTGGGCGCGGACGATTACATCGTCAAGCCTTTTTCGGTGAAGGAAGTTTTGGCGCGGGTGCGCGCGGTTCTGCGCCGGGTGGATGAAGGGGCTGTCCAGCGCTACAACGACGACAAGCTTTCCATCGACTTTGCCGATATCCGCGTCGCTTGCCAGGGAGAAGCGGTCAAGCTGACGCGCAAGGAGTTTGCCTTACTTGAAGCGCTCTCGAAGAGCAGCGGCCGGGTCGTGACGCGGCAAAATCTTCTGGATAACGTTCGGGGATCCAGTATTTTGGCGATACCCGCACGCTCGATGTGCATATTCGCCGCCTGCGCCAGAAGCTGGGGCCGTGCGGCGATTGCATCGAAACCGTGGTCGGCATCGGCTACCGGTTTACCGGCCGAAATAATCAGTACAGAGTTACGTTTCGCGTGAAGGGTTAAGCATTTTCACGTCTAAAGGTACTCTCAACCGCTCCAAGTAAGCATATCTTCAACTTCTGAAGTATAATCACGGCAAAATACTTTTCCGGGAAGCGATGATGGCCGATCTTCTTTTCACAATCCGTTATTTTTTGGATCGTTTTAGGCGTCGTTTTGACCGCCACGGGCGGATTTGTTTTGGCGCGGGCGAAAGGGGAAATTCCCGGGCGAAGAATCCGACATACAAAAACTCACGACGCTGCGGGTTCCGACGTGCTGCTGGAGATCACCAAAAACCTCCGCGAAGGAGATCGTCGTCAGGCGGGACATGGCCATGCGACTCGAACAAACTGGCTCAGCAGTTTATCCCCCGATTGAACGGCAGCGCGCCCGGCGCGGCTCCGCGACGCTTGAGCGAAGCCATCCGCGATCTATCCGTCCATGAAGCGTTTGAAAAAGCGTTGTCCACCGGAGTTTTTTCCGAGGTCAAGCTCGAAAACTTCGGTACCGAAAAACGCGCTTTCGACCTGCGGGTCGCGCCGCTGGAGATCGGCGGGAAACGCCAGGCGATCGGAATTTTTTACGACATTCCGGAACTCGAACGGCTGGAAAGAGTGCGCCAGGAATTTCTTTCGAATGTTTCCCACGAGCTGCGCACGCCGCTCACTTCCATCATCGCATTTGTCGAGACGCTCGAAGACGGCGCTTTGGAAGACGCCGCGCACAACCGGCGGATGTCCTGAATGTCATCCGTAAAAACGCGCATCGCATGCATCGCCTGATCGACGACATCCTTCCGTTTTCGTCTGTCCATCGAGGCAGGAAAAATAACGGTCGAGCCGCGCGAGATACAGTTGTTTCCCCCTGATCAGGGAGATCGCAGTAACCTGGCTTCCAAGGCCAAGGATAGAAAAAAATAATTATCAGTAACGATGTTTCCCCGGACGCGCGCGTGCGGGCCGATGCTTTCCGGCTGGAGCAAATGCTGACCAATTTGCTGGACAACGCGGTCAAATTCAACCGCGACAAAGGCGAGAGTTTCCATCAGCCACGAACACCGCGGCAAAAGCGATCTCATTCACGTGACCGACACCGGCGAGGGGATGGGGGACGAACGCCTGCACTCATAAAGCAGCGCGCCGAAGGTGCGGTCTCATCGCGTGGCGGGCATCTCGTTCGTGGCTGACGGCGTCCACCACAACGAGGAGATTGTGATCGGCTTGGATCGCCAGCTTCCCACTCGGCGTGGAGATCAAAGGGCAGGAAGATGGGGCCACTGGACTCGCAGCCATCACTTTGTGCGAACCCATTGTCAGTTGGGGAGGCGAACTGATTCCAGTCTGCATATGACAGGGAGTCCTTCGAAAGCCGATAGTGTACTCTCTCGTCAAAATCGTGTCAAGTTCTCGGCACGATCTCATCAGTTCTTCAGCACGATATAAAACGATCTTTGGCGCGGGATCATCAAGACAATGCGCCAAGAAATCCCCGCATTCACCATGGCCTGGCGGCTTTCCGGCAGCCTTCTCCTGTGCACGAGCGCCGGCCAGGACGTTCTCCATGCTGTAATTTCCTTCGTGACAGGCGTACTCGAACATCGGCTCCTGACTCTTCGACATGGGAACCTGTACGGTCCACGGCCTCGTCCACGTTTTCGGATCATCGACCGTGAACTCATAAAGGAGCGTGTCGGCGTCGACCCGGGTGAACCGCTCGACAAGATGCAGCACCTCGCTGGATGCCCTGAAGGCGCCCCTGAGATTCCTCGTGTCGACGACCAGCGTGTCGCCTTCCCAGTGGCCCCGCGAATCCCCCATCCACTGGCGGATCGCCGGCCCGCATGCGGACGCCCGTCCAGCGGGACGAGACGATGGTCGTGGATCATCTCGTTGAGGATCGCCACGTGCTCGCGGGACTGAAACAGATGCACGTTGTTATTGTAGGCGCCTGGCAGCATGGGCGGCCCCGAGGTCGACCACGCGAGACACCGTTCCTGAAGCGGTCGGTCCACCGCTGAATCAAAGCTGAGGCCAGCGGCGCCGCCGCCCTCCTCGGTTCGGGTCCACAATCCGCGTCTGTCCTCTGCCCTCTTCCGTCCCTCCGGCGTCAAGGGAGGGATTCCCCCATCCGGCGGATCGACGATCAGCGACGTTCGCTTCTCCCCACGACGTTCGATCCGAAGTCCCACCAGAACTTGTTGTACGCGCGGTCGAGATCGGTCCGTCCATCCGGGCCCTTACCGCCAACGCCATCTGCGTCTCGACGGTCGCGATCTTGTGTTTCGCCGTCTCTTTCTCGAACTCGGCCGCTTCCTTCTCCGTGAAAAACTCCTTCCCTGCAACCTCACTCGGCCGTTCCAGGGACGTAATGGTCGCGTAAGCCCATAACCCCCCAGATCCGGCCGGCCGTCCGTGTAGCGAGGCGGAGCCGCCCTTCTCGGACGCAGCCCTGAACTCGCCGCCGGCCGTGCCTGGCAGGCGGGAAGCGCGGTGGCCGCCAGCAGCACGCATGCGATCGTGCCAATGAGCCGTGCGTGCATCACTTCGATCCCTTCTGCGCGCCTCTTTGGCGGCGCTGTCTTTCACGCGCGCTCCAGCCAGGACATTCGGGAGAGCGTAATTCCCCTCGTGACACGCGTAATGTACAACTGACCCACCGTCGCGCCGCGTGACGCCTGATTCGTCGTCAGCGGAAATGCGGCCGTCCACGGCCGCGCAAACATCGCCGGATCGTCGACCGTGAATTGGTAATCGATCGTTTGGCGTCGACGCGGGTGAAGCGTTCGATCAGGTGCAACGTGGGACGGGATGCCCGCCAGGCGGGCGCCCACCGTAGTGCGTTTTGTCGGCGAAGTTGGTGGTCTCGACAACCAGCGTGTCGCCCTCCCAGCGACCACGTGAGTCGCCCAACCACTGGCCGATCCGTTCAGATGCGGACGCCCGTCCAGAGGGATGATCCGAAGTTCCTGAACATCTCGTGCAGAATCGCCACGTGTCGGCGAGTCTGCACAATCTGATAATTATTGTTGTAGACGAAGGGAAGCGGCAGGCCGTCGGTGATACAACGTTCACCGGTATCCAGATCCACCCAGGAGTCGCGCGGGCCGACGCCATACCTGGCCGCCGAGCGCATTTGGTGGCTCCGCCCCTCCGCGGTGAAAGGAAGCTTTCCATCCGGCGGATCGACAATCAACGACGTTCGCTTCGTCGGCAAACCTTGGTTGCCGGGTCGAACCGAATCTGATTGTACGTGCCGGGGTCGCCCGGCTTCGGGGCACAATCGACGCGATTCCGAGCCGCTCGCTCTTCAATTTCAGCCGTTTCCGCGTCCGTGAGGAACTCTCGTCCTGCAAATTCCTCGGGCCGTTCCAGGGGCGTGAGGCTCGAGCCCGTCCATACGCCCCGCAGGTCCGGGTCGCCCCACGCTGTCCGCGGCGCCTTCTTTCGAGCCCCGCCTGCTCCTCGGCCTTGGGCGCTAGACAGGCCGCGGTTGCCGCGCCGAGTGTCACCGCGATGACGACTGCCGGGTACTTTCTGCTGTTCACTTCTGGCTGCTTTCGTAGATGTCCGTACATCAGCTCCTCGACGAACTCCACGCACTTGTATCGAAGAGCTGCGCATTCTTCTCCAGACGACGATAAGGGGCATGCTCATCTTCCAGGGACGCGTGAACACCTTAGCCAATGCGTACTTCTTTGCAGGCCTCGACTAAGTACGTATTCGCTAAGGTGTTCACGCGTCCCTGGAAGATGAGCGTGCCCTTACCGTCGTCTGGAGAAGAATGCGCAGCTCTTCAGTACAAGTGCGTGGAGTTCGTAGAGGAGCTGATCTACGGACGTCTGCGGAAGCAGACGAAGTGACGAAACGAACGTGCGCGGCGGTCGTCATCGGAGTGGCGCTCGGCGCGGCAGCCGTCGCGTGCCGGGCGCCCAGGGCCAAGGAGCAGACGACGGCCGCAACGAAAACGGGGACTGCGCCCCGGACAGCCTGGGGCGACCCCAATCTACGGGGGTATCGGACGGGCTAGCAGCATCACACCCTTGGAACGGCCCGAGGAATTGCCGGAAAAGAGTTCCTCACGGAAGCGGAAGCGGCTGCAATTGAAGCGCGAGCCGCTCGGAATCGCGTGGATGCTCCTCCCAGGCTGGGCGACCCTGGCACCTACAATAGGATATGGCTTAATCCGGCAACCAAGGTTGTACCGACCAGACGAACATCGTTGATCGTCGATCCACCGGATGGAAGACTTCCTTTTACCGGGGAGGGGCGGAGTCACTACGCGCGCTCAGCAGCCAGGTATGGAGTCGGCCCCCGCGACTCCTCGGTGGGCCTGGACACGGGAGAACGTTGCCTCACGGACGGCCTGCCGCTTCCCTACTGGACCGGCTACAACAATAACTATCAGGTGTTCCAGACTCGTGACTACGTCGTGATTCTTGCCGAGATGTTTCGCGACCGTCGGATCATTCCCGTGGACGCGCGATCGCATGGAACCGTCCCGCAGTGGCTGGGAGATCCGCGTGGCCGCTGGGAGGGCGACACGCTGGTTGTCGAGACCACCAGTTTCGTCGACAAGGCGCACTACTGGTGGGCGACCGCCTGGCGGGCAGCGCGCCCCACGTTGCGTCTGACCGAACGCTTCACGCGCGTAGATTCCCCGAAACGATCGATTACCAATTCACGATGGATGATGCGGCGATGTTTGCGCGGCCGTGGACGGCGGCGTTCCGCTCACGACGAATCAGGCCTCGCGCGGCGTGACGGTCGGTCAGCTGTAAGGTCCGCGTGTCATGAGGGGAATAACGGTCTCGCCGAGACGTCGTGACTCGGGCTCGCGCCCGGGACAGCGCCGCCGAAGGAAGCGCGCAGGAGGGATCGAAGTGACAAAGATCTCTGGCCTCAGAAGGCTCGTCCACATGCAGGCCATGCGGGCACAGCTGGTCGCGCCGATCGCATGCGCGCTGCTGGCGGCCACCGCCCTCTCGGCTGCCAGGCACAGACGGCGGCGAATCCGGGGGCTACGGCCGCCAAAGGGCCTGTGCCTCGCTTACCGGACGGGCGGCCGGATCTGCGAGGCGTGTGGAGCTACGCGACCATAACGCCTCTGGAGCGACCGAGTGAGTTTGCAGGGAAGGCGTTACTCGCGGAAGAGGAAGCGGCCGCGCTCGAAAAACAGACGGCTGAAACCCCAAATCGTGACCGCCGGGATGCAGACGGCGAAGGCGGTCGGGGCCTGGATGAGCGGCCCGATCTCGACCGCGCGTAAGACAAATTATGGTGGTGAATTGGCGCCAGCGTCGTGAGAACCAAGCGAACGTCTCTGATCGTCGATGCTCCGGATGGGCGAATTCCTCCCTTGACGCCGGAGGGACGGAAAAGAGCGGAGGACAGACGCGGATTGTGGACACGAGGCGAGGCGGGCGGCGGCGCCGCGGGCCGGAGCTTTGATTCATGGCTGGACCGACCGCTCCAGGAGCGGTGTCTCGGGTGGTCGACCGCGGGACCGCCGATGCTGCCAGGTGCCTACAATAACAACGTGCAGCTGTTCAGGCCCGCGAGCGCGTGGCGATTCTCAACGAGATGATCCACGACCATCGATCGTCCCGCTGGATGGGCGCCCGCACGTCGGCGCACAGATCCCCAGTGGATGGGGGATTCGCGAGGCCGCTGGGATGGCGATACGCTGATCGTCGACACGAAGAACCTCAAGGGCGCCTTCAGGGCATCCAGCAGAAGCTGCGTCTCGTCGAACGGTTCACCCGGGTCGACGCCGACACGCTCGTCTACGAGTACACGGTCGATGATCCGGGGACATGACGAGACCGTGGACTGCGCGAATTCCGATGTCGAAGAGTGAGGAGCCGATGTACGAGTACGCGTGCCACGAAGGGAATTACAGCATGGTGAACGTTCTGGCCGGCGCTCGCGCTGGAGAGAAGGCCGCCGAGAAAGCCGCCAGGCCATGGTGAATGCGGGGATCTTCTGGCGCATTGTCTTGATCGTGCCGAAGATTGTCTTACGATCGTGCCGAAGAACTGTCGACGATCGTGCCGAAGAACTTGACACGATTTTGAGAAAAGTGTACTTATCGGCTTTCGAAGGACTCCCTGTCATATGCAGACTGGAATCAGTTCGCCTCCCCAACTGACAATGGGTTCGCACAAAGTGATGGCTGCGAGTCAGCGGCCGATCTTCCTGCCCTTCATGTCCACGCCGAGTGGGAGCTGGTGATCCAAGCCGATCACAATCTCCTCGTGGTGGGGACGCCGTCAGCCACGAACCAGATGCTCGACGCGATCAGACCGCACTTTCCGCGCGCCGCTTCATCAGTGCAGGCGTTCTTCTGCGATCCCCTCGCCGGTGTCGGTCACGTGAATGAGATCGCTTTTGCCGCGGCGTTCGTGGCTGATGGAAACCTCGCCTTTGTCGCGGTTGAATTTGACCGCGTTGTCCAGCAAATTGGTCAGCATTTGCTCCAGCCGGAAAACATTGGCCCGCACGCGCGCGTCCGGGGAAACATCGTTACTGATAATTATTTTTTTATCCTTGGCCTTGGAAGCCAGGTTCACCGCGATCTCCCTGATCAGGGGAAACAACTGTATCTCGCGCGGCTCGACCGTTATTTTTCCCGCCTCGATGGACGAAAGCTCAAGGATGTCGTCGATCAGGCGATGCATGCGATGCGCGTTTTTACGGATGACATTCAGGAATTGCCGGTTGTGCGCGGCGTCTTCCAAAGCGCCGTCTTCGAGCGTCTCGACAAATGCGATGATGGAAGTGAGCGGCGTGCGCAGCTCGTGGGAAACATTCGAAAGAAATTCCTGGCGCACTCTTTCCAGCCGTTCGAGTTCCGTAATGTCTAAAAAATTCCGATCGCCTGGCGTTTCCCGCCGATCTCCAGCGGCGCTACCCGCAGGTCGAAAGCGCGTTTTTCGGGACCGAAGTTTTCCAGCTTGACCTCGGAAAAAACTCCGGTGGACAACGCTTTTTCAAACGCTTCATGGACGGATAGATCGCGGATGGCTTCGCTCAAGCGTCGCGGAGCCGCGCCGGGCGCGCTGCCGTTCAATCGGGGGATAAACTGCTGAGCCAGTTTGTTCGAAGCCGCCACGGTCATGTCCCGCCTGACGATGAGTATTCCTTCGCGGAGGTTTTTGGTGATCTCCAGCAGCACGTCGGAACCCGCAGCGTCGAAAGTTTTTTGTATGTCGGATTCTTCGCCCGGGAGTTTCCCCTTTCGCCCGCGCCAAAACAAAAATCTGGCCGCGGCGGTCAAAACGACGCCTAAAACGATCCAAAAAATAACGGATTGTGAAAAGAGAAGATCGGCCATGATCGCTTCCGGAAAAGTATTTTGCCGTGATTATACTTCAGAAGTTGAAGATATGCTTACTTGGAGCGGTTCAGAGTTACCTTTAGACGTGAAAATGCTTAACCCTTCACGCGAAACGTAACTCTGTACTGATTATTTCGCGCCGGTAAACCGGTAGCCGATGCCGACCACGGTTTCGATGCAATCGCCGCACGGCCCCAGCTTCTGGCGCAGGCGGCGAATATGCACATCGAGCGTGCGGGTATCGCCAAAATACTGGTATCCCCAAACGTTATCCAGAAGATTTTGCCGCGTCACGACCCTGCCGCTGCTCTTCGAGAGCGCTTCAAGTAAGGCAAACTCCTTGCGCGTCAGCTTGACCGCTTCTCCCTGGCAAGCGACGCGGATATCGGCAAAGTCGATGGAAAGCTTGTCGTCGTTGTAGCGCTGGACAGCCCCTTCATCCACCCGGCGCAGAACCGCGCGCACCCGCGCCAAAACTTCCTTCACCGAAAAAGGCTTGACGATGTAATCGTCCGCGCCCAGCTCCAGGCCGGCGATCTTGTCCGTCTCGCCCGTCTTGGCGGTAAGCATGATGATAGGAGTGCGGCGGGTGGCGGATTCGCGGCGCAGGCGGCGGCAGATCTCCATCCCGTTCATCCCGGGAAGCATCAGGTCGAGTATCACCAGCGCCGGCGCGCCCTTTGGATCCAGAGCGATCTTCAGCCCCTTCTCGCCGGTTTCAGCCAGCTCGGTCTTTAAACCTTCGCGTTCGAAATTATAGCGCAGGCTTTCGGCGATATCGGCCTCGTCCTCGATGATCAGAATTTTTCCGGGCATAAATTTCGGCGCAGGTCCGCGGGTAATGCTTTACGGCGCCGGTTGATGTTTATTGTGTTTAATAAAAACAGCTTCCTTCATGTAAACGGTCACTTCGCAGATGTCCTTGACGTAATCGCCGATCCTTTCGAGGTGTTTTGTGATAAACAGGAGCCGCGCCAGGCGAGTGCTGTATTCCGCTTCCTGAGACATCATCCCCAAAAATTCCTTGAACTGGCGCTCGTAGATCTCATTGAGTTCGGCGTCGCGCGCTTTTATCCCGCGTGCGGTCTCGGCGTCGTTGGAAGTAAAAGCGTCGAGCGCTCCCCGCAGCATTTCCGAAGCTTTCTCAGCCATTACCGGCAGATCGCCGAAGGTTTTTACTTCCGGCTCGTCGTTTAATTCCACCGCGACGCGGGCGATATTTGACGCGTGATCGGCGATGCGCTCCAGGATAGGCGTGATTTTGGATATCGAAATGACCGCCCGCAGGTCGCGCGCCGCCGGGCGGCGCAGCGCCAGGATGTCCATGCTGAGCCGGTCGATCTCGAGCTCGAGCGCGTCGATCGTTTTATCGTGCTCTAAGACCTGTTGCGCCAGGTCGCTGTCACGATGGATCAGCGCATTGATCGCGCGCTGGAGCGCGAGCTCGGCCTCGCCGCCCATCAAAAGCAAACGGTCGCGCAAAATATTTAGTTCGCGCTCCAAAATTGCATCTTTGTGTTCCATAACTTTAAACTTTAGACCAAATTTTCAAATAACTAAAGCGCGGATACCGCTCGTTTTCAGGAAACAGGCCAACGCGAAGCTTATAAATTTTTCGAAAATAAGATGTAAAAAATAAGATGGCGGACGGGTGTTAAGAAAGGATGAACGAAATGTTAAATAAATGTTAATTTTTAAGAAGATGTTAGAGGCTAGAGGTAAGTCTTCTGATTTTCGTGTTGTTTGCATGAATTCGTGGTTACTCTTTTTAATTCAGAAGGAACCACGAAATAACACGAATTTCACGAATAATCCAAAATCCGCAATTCCAAATCCAAAATCGATTACTGTCCCCCGCCGGCTTTCATCTCTTCGCGCGGCTTTATGAACATTTCCACCGTGCCGGTGTCTTCCCTGATCTCCGACCAGTTGTCGATATTCAAAGAGATCTTGATCAAACCCGCGGTGGGTATGCTCTGCTTCTCGCCGGTTAGAAGTTTCAGCAGCCCTTCCATACCGGGATTGTGCCCGACCAGCAAAAGCATACCGGTTTCGGGCCGTACTTCGGACAAAACTTCCAGCAGTTGAAACTGGCTGGCTTCATAAATTTTATCGTTAAAGTCCGGTTCGGCGGTCAGGTTGCCGCTTTCTTTGACCATGCGGGCGGTCTGCATCGCTCTTTGCGCCGGGGAACTCAGAATAGCGTCGGGCTGCAGATCGTTTTCCGCCAGGACCTGCCCGATAAACGGCGCGGTCTTTAAACCGCGTTCATTCAGCGGGCGGTCGAAATCGGACAAGCTGGGGTCGTCCCAGCTTGATTTGGCGTGCCTCAAAATCAAAAGTGTTTTCACCTCTCGCATCTCCTTTCAAAAGGACAGCCTCAGCCTTAAAGCGTGCATTCAAAGCTAAAGGTCAAAAGTATTAATTCCGGTCTGCCGTGCCGTCTTCCGGGCTGATCTCCGAAAGGCGGATCGGCGGTTTTTTGTTTATTGCCTCGAACAACTTAAAAACTTTTTTGGGTGAAAGCGATTTGTCTTTCTTTTTCGCGCCCGCGGCGTCGATAATATCGGCCAGCGTGATCATGCCCGCCAGGCGGCCTTCTTCATCCGCGACCGGCAGCCGCCGCACTTGTTTCCTGCGCATCAATCTCATCGCCTTCTTGACGTCGTCGCCGGGCGAACAGGTCAAAACTTGGCCGCCGCAGAGCTCGCCGGCCCTGATCTCGGAGGCTTTCCGGTCGCGGCTGGCCACCGCGATGCAGATATCGCGGTCGGTAACGATACCCAGTATTTTATTATCGACGTCCACCACCGGAACGGCGCCGCAGTCTCTCTGCCACATGATCGCCGCCGCTTTGCTCAGGGCATCAACCGCGAAACAAAAGTCCGCATTGCCCGTCATTATTTGATTTACCTTCATCTCAAATTTCTTTCATCATCTGTTTAATACTATAATTCTCACAACTCGGCGATGAAAACGCAACGACTCGCAGCCATCGACATCGGTTCAAACTCATTAAAACTCGCAGTGGCCGAGGCCGCCGCCAGCGATTCCTTCACGATAATCGGGCGTGAAAAGGAAATTCTCCGGCTGGGAACGGGGACGCTGCGGCAGCGTATTCTCTCTCCCGAAGCCATCGCGCAAAGCATCGGGGTCATCACTCGCTTTCGCGATATCGCCCGTTCGCGCGGCGCTGAAATGGTCATCGTCGTCGCCACGGCGGCCATTCGCGAAGCAGAAAATACCCGCGAATTTCGCGCGGCGGTGAGAAAAAGTACCGGGCTTCGCGTCGACGTGCTTTCCCCGATCGAGGAAGCGCGCCTGATCGGGATCGCCGCGGCGCAGAACCTCAACACCTCGAGCGGCTCGCTCTTGAACATCGACATCGGCGGCGGTTCGACCGAGCTTTCGCTGATGCACGGCCAACAGCCGGGCGGGCTCTTTTCGATGAAACTGGGTTCCGTCGGGCTGACGGAAAAATTTATCGCGCACGACCCGCCGACGCCGAAAGAACTGAAAAAACTGCGCGCCGAGATCGCCGCGGCCCTGGAACGCCCCGCCAGAGAATTACACGGCGAAAAGTGGCAGATTTCCAGCGGAACCTCCGGCACGGTGCTGGCGCTGGGCGCCTGTCTTAATTTTCAAAACCCGGCTTCGCCAAAAAACAAACCGGAGATATCATTTAAACGGCTGGTTGGTTTTAACCAGCTGACCGCGCGATTGACCGCCGCCGAGCGCGCAAAATTGCCCAGCATCAGCCCGCAGCGCTCCGAGATCCTGATCGCCGGCGGGCAAATTCTCGAGGGCGTGATGAAGGCGCTGAAGATCGGCTCGGTGACGCCCTGCGAATATTCCCTGCGCGAAGGCGCGATCATAGATTACCTGCGCGAGATCGAGGTCGAATCCCTCCCCCCGGTGCCCGACGTTGCAAATCCCGTGCTGCGCGGCGTGTTTGCCGTCGGCCGTCGCTTCGGCTACGAGGAAAACCACGCACTGCAGGTCGCCGATCTGGCCGAGAAAATTTTCGACGCATTGGCGCCGATCTACGTACTCAAGCGCCACCAGCGCACGCTGCTTTCCGCCGCCGCGCTGCTGCACGACATCGGCTATCACATCGCGCACGAAGCGCACCATAAACATTCCTATTACCTGATCAAAAATTCCGAGATGACGGGCTTTTCCGAGGCGGAAAAAAACATCATCGCCAACGTCGCGCGCTATCACCGCAGCTCGCCGCCGAAGGAAAAGCACCTGGAATTCGTGGGCCTTTCAGAAAAAGAACAGGGCACCGTATGGAAGCTTGGCGCGATCCTGCGCCTGGCCGACGCGCTCGACCGCGGCTACGAAAACCACGTCCGCGATGTGAAATTCACGCAAAAAAACGGAACCCTGGCCTTGAAACTGATCAGCGACCAGGACTGCGAAAGCGAATATGAAGCGATCGAAAAGAAAAAGGATATGTTTGAACAGGCGTTCGGGTGTGAGTTGTTGTTGAAATGAGCGCAAGCAACCCTTCCCGACCTGAGAGATGTTTTGGCTTTGAACATAAATATTAAAGTCTAATAAATTTGCAGTCCGGAAGGGCCGCTTGCGCCCGCTCTTGGTTTCAAGTACTTCGCTGTTGCAACTAAATTGAAGATATCAACATCTTCTAAAATATGAGAATTAGAAATCTCGCTCTCGCGCTTTTCATCTCTCTTTTTTCAGTTCTTTTTCTATGCGCTCAACAGCTGGTGAAAACCTATCTTTTCGAGGTTCGTGGAAAAGTGATGGATGCTGAAAAAGCGCCTTACGGGGCGATGCATCTTAAATTTGAAAAAGAAGGTTTTAGTGATTCAGCATTGAGTGACGAGAACGGGGTCTTTTCAGTAAAGCTGCCGCCGGGCCATTATAAGATAAGCACTTCTGAGGTATATTCCACCACGTTCCGCGCTTTTATTGAAATTTCTGAGAACGGCCTAAACCCGACAGGTTTTGAGTTAATTGTAGAATCAAATAAAGACTGGTGCACGAATTGTGCTCTGGGGAAAAGCCCCGAAGTTGCTAAATATATTCCGCCTGTTTATCCTCCAACAGCCTACGCAGTCGGAGTGAGAGGTGAAGTGGTCGTAGACATAAAGATCGATCCCGAAGGCAAAGTTATCTCCGCTAAAGCGATCAGCGGGCATCCGCTTTTAAGGCAGGCAGGGGTGAAGGCCGCCCAGCAATGGGTCTTTACTTCCGATAAAACCATTCCGGAACGCGAGGGAAAATTGATCTTCACCTTTGACGGCATTTCAGGAGAAAAACCTTTGGTTAGATACAGAGCGCCCAATCGCCTGGAATTTTTTTGGCCGGCGCCTCTAATTAATCATTAAGCTCTCACTCTCCAGCCTCTTTTTCGCCTCGAGCAATTCCGCTTTTTGCTTTTCATTCAGCACCGGGTATTTCAGATCGAGCGCTTCCATTTTTTCGCAGATTATCTCAGCCACGGCGGCGCGCGTGAACCATTTTTTGTCGGCTGGAATGACGTACCAAGGTGATTTTTCGGTCGAGGTGGCTTCCAGAGCTTCGGTGTAGGCCTTCATATAATCGTCCCAAAAACCGCGCTCATTGACGTCGCCCAACGAAAATTTCCAGTTCTTTTCCGGCGTTTCTATCCTCGCCAGGAAACGCTTCTTTTGTTCTTCTTTTGAAACGTGCAGGAAAAACTTCAAAACCAACACGCCGTTGTCGTGCAACTGATCCTCGAAATGCCGTATTTCCCTGAACCTGTTTTTCCAGATTTCCTTGTCGTGTTTTACATGGGCAGGCAGGCGCTGTCCTTCTAAAATTTGCGGGTGCACGCGCACGACCAGCACTTCCTCGTAATACGAGCGGTTAAAAATGCCGATGCGGCCGCGTTCGGGCAGCGCTTTAGTGGTGCGCCACATATAATCGTGATCCAGCTCTTCCGACGAGGGCGCTTTGAATGACATGACCTGGCAGCCTTGCGGGTTGACGCCGGACATCACGTGTTTGATCGCGCCGTCCTTGCCGGCGGCGTCCATCGCCTGAAATATTAGCAAAACCGCGTAGACGTCAGCCGCGTAAAGCACGTCCTGCAGCTTGCTCAACTTGTCGATGTTTTTCTGCAAATCCTCAAGGGCGTCTTCCTTGTTTGTATAATCGCCTGTAAAATCCGTAGGATAGGTTTTCAGGTCGAGCTTTTTGCCTTCGGGCACAATAAAATCTTTGGTTTTCATTTTTGCGTCCTTTGCGAAAACTTCGCGCTCTTTGCGTTGAAATATCTTACCGCAAAGCGCGCCAGGACGTTACGCTAAGATCGCAAAGAATGTAAATTTATGAAAAATCTGTTTTTTGTTTTCATCTTTTTTATCCCGGTGATCGTTTTCGCCCAGCCGAAGCTTGTCCCGCACAAGATCACTTTAAAGGACGGCAAAAGTTTCAATCTAAACCTGCCCGCGGGTTACGAGATAATTCCGGCCGCGGAAGGCCTAAAACGCGTGCGTTTTTTTGCCAAAGCGCCCGACGGCCGCATTTTCGTGACCGATATGTACAACCTCACCGACAACGAAAAAGGCGCGGTTTATATCCTGGGCGATTGGGACGCGGAAAAAGGCAAATTCGGCCGGATAATTCCCTATCTGACGGGGCTGAAAAATCCCAACAGCGTGCAGTTTTACACCGACGCGAACGGGCAGGACTGGTTCTACCTGGCCGAGACCGACAAGCTTACGCGGCGCAAATTTACCCGCGGCGAGATCAAACCCACGGACACGAACCCTAAGACCATCGCCACTTTTCCCGACTACGGACTGAGCTATAAATACGGCGGCTGGCACCTGACGCGGACCGTTACCTTTTCGCCCGCCGGGAAACTATATGTTTCGGTCGGCAGCAGCTGCAATGCCTGCGTGGAAAAAGAAAAAGTGCGCGCCGCAGTGCTGGAAATGAACCCGGACGGGACGGGCCGGAAAATTTTTGCGTCGGGACTGCGCAACGCCGTCGGGTTGAAATGGATCGGAAGGGTGCTGTTCGCATCGAACCAGGGTTCGGACCACCTGGGACTGAACAGGCCGGACGAGACCTTTTACGCGCTCAGGTCCGGCGCGGATTACGGCTGGCCCTATTGCCACCAGGCGAATGGCAAAATTTTCGCCGACCCGGAATTCAAACGCCCGAAAGGCTGCCGCGGGGTACCGGTTTCTTACGCCTTTTTTCCTTCGCACAGCTCCGCGCTCGGTTTCGAATATTTTGAAGAGGCTGAGACCGATCCGGTTTTAAAGAACGCTTTTCTCGTTTCCCTGCATGGTTCGACCGACAAGGATATCGGACACGGCTACCGCATCGCGCTGATGCGAAAGGGCAAAAAATTACAGGATTTCATCACCGGGTTTCTGCAGGACGGCAAAGTGGTGGGGCGCCCCTGCGATATTATGAAGCTCAGCGCAAACTCTTTTCTCTTTAGCGACGATAACCACGGCGTGGTTTATTTTGTCAGGAAAAAACTCCAGTAACCGTTGCCTGATGCTTAGGCCCGAAAAAACAACTCCTATCTACAAGTAATATTAATTGTAAGATTTTCCGCTGTTTTTCCATATAAGTTGACAGTACTTATACCTATATGGAGGACATCATGGGCGTAATTGTAGGAAACGACGGTCCAATGTACCCGGGCCGCATATTGAAAATGGGTGCCGATAACAATAGTGACGCTGTGAAAGCGCTTCAGCTGCGTTTAAAAGAACTCGGATGCGGCGATCTTCAAGGCACCGGTTTTTTCGGGATCAAGACAGACGAAGCGGTGAGGCTCTTTCAGGCGCGTTTTACCGATCTCGACGGAAGAGCGATGGAGATCGACGGCGAAGTAGGGGCCATAACGTGGGGCGCGCTTTTCGGCGCCGATACAGTACCCAGAGAAAATACCGCGACGAGCGCTCTACTGGGAAAAGCATTAGACTTCGCTATTACTCAAATAGGGAAAATGGAACATCCGCTGGGTTCAAACAGGGGGCCGGAAGTGGACCGATATTTGGCTTCGGTGGACATAAATTTTCCTGCCGCATGGTGTGTAGCTTTTATCTATTTTTGCTACAACCGAGCAGCCGATGAATTGGGGATTGCCAATCCTATGGTAAAAACCGGAGGAGTTCTCCATCTCTGGAACCGGGCGGGACAACTAAATACCCGCCGAATTTCAACCCAGGAAGCGAGAAATAATCCTTCGCTGGTTAAACCAGGCATGATCTTTATCATCGATACAGGGCCGGCGGGCGGCTCAGGACATGCGGGGATCGTTCAAAGCGTGACCGGTGGTAAACTGACCACCATCGAGGGAAATACAAACGATGACGGCTCGCGCGATGGTATCGGAGTATTTCGTGCCGTACTGAAGCGTCGGATCTCCGGTATCAATAAAGGGTTTATCGATTATGGAACTGCCTAGCCGGCGATATCTGAGCGGGGCATCTCTCAGGGCAAATATTTAAAAATATAGATATTTGCCCATATTACCGGAACTTGCCTATAATCATTGAAATTGGAGAATCACCTGCGGTTCAGGTGCCAAGCGTTCTTATGAATATAGGTATTACGGTTTATCCCACTTACGGCGGCAGCGGCATTGTCGGCTCCGAGCTCGGGCGTGAGCTGGCGGAGCGCGGCCACATAGTGCATTTTATTTCCTCGGCGCTGCCCACGCGGCTGACGGAGCTCAATGAACGCGTGCATTTTCACGAAGTGGAGATGATGTCTTACCCGCTGTTCGAACACCAGCCGTACGACCTGGCGCTGGCCACAAAGATGGCGACCGTCGCGCGCGCGGAAAAGCTCGACCTGCTGCACGTGCACTACGCGATACCGCACTCGATCAGCGCGATCCTGGCGCGCGAATCCATCAAGCAAAAACGTTACGTGCCCGTCATCACCACCTTGCACGGGACCGACATCACCCTGGTCGGGGCCGACCGCGGCTATTTGCCGATCACGCGTTACGGGCTGCAGCAGTCAGACGGCGTAACGGCCGTTTCCCGCTATTTAAAAAAAGCGACCATCGAAACTTTCGATTTTGACGACATCGAGGTGATCCCGAATTTTATCTGCCCGACCCATTACCAGCGCGACGAAAACTCGCCTCTCAAAAAAGAGCTCGCGCCGGAGGGCGAAAAGCTGCTGGTCCACGTTTCAAATTTCCGCGCCGTCAAGCGCCCGGTCGATTGCGTCGAGATACTCGCGCGGGTCTTGGAAGGCGGCGTGAAAGCGAAACTCATCATGGTCGGCGACGGGCCCGAACGTTCCGCCATAGGCTATCGCGCGGAGCAGTTGAACATTGCCGAACATGTTAACTTCGTCGGCAAGCGGGCTAATATTTCCGATTACCTGGCGGTGGCGGACGTTTTCCTGCTGCCTTCGGAAGAAGAATCTTTCGGGCTGGCGGCGCTCGAGGCGCAGGCTTGTGAAGTGCCGGTAACGGCGACGCGCGTCGGCGGTATTCCAGAAGTGGTGACCGATAGCGAGACGGGTTTCCTGAGCGAGATAGGCGATGTCGAAAAAATGAGCAGGGACACGCTGCGGCTTTTAAATGATGAGGAGCTGCGCCGGAGGTTCGGACGCAACGCGCGCGCGCAGGCCATTGCCCGTTACGACGCGAACGCGGTGATCACGCAATATATTTCCTTTTACGAAAAAGTTATCTCACAAAGCCAGAAACGACATATGCAAAGCGCATAAAAGACAAATGAAACACGGCCGTCAATTCAAAGCAGTTAAAGAGGACAAGCCCGACGCCTGGTGGTACAAGATATATGCTGCGGTAGTGATCACGACAATTGTGGTCATCGCTTCGTTATCGTTTTTCAGCTATTATTTCTCGCGATAAATAACAAATGAAACTACTCGACTGGGCAGTGGTCATCGCATATCTGGCTTACATTATCTGGGACGGCGTTCGTCTTTCCCGACACAGCAAAGATGTTGACGGCTATTTTCTCGCGGGGCGTTCGCTGCCGTGGTGGGCGGTCGGCCTGTCGGTAATGGCGACCCAGCTTTCGGCGATCACGCTGGTCGGCACAACAGGCCAGGCATATACCGACGGCATGCGGTTCCTGCAGTTTTATTACGGACTGCCGCTGGCGATGATCATTCTATGCGTGACGGCCGTCCCGTTCTTTTACCGCGCCAAAGTTTTCACCGCCTATGAATACCTGGAAAAGCGCTTTGACGCGAAGACCCGCGCGCTGACCAGTTTCTTTTTTCTTATCTCGCGCGGGCTTGGCGTAGGAACGATAATTTCCGCGCCGTCGATCGTGCTTTCGATCGTGTTCGGCTGGGACCTGATCTTTACGATCTTTTTAATAGGAATGTCCACCACGATCTACACCGTGATCGGCGGCGTACAAGCCGTTACCTGGACGGACGTCAAACAGATGTTCGTCATCTTTTTCGGGCTGGCGGTTTGCGTGATCGTTATCCTGTGGAGCTTTCCGGCGGGCGTGACACTTTTTGACGGGCTGCACCTGGCGGGATCGCTTGGAAAATTGAATACGGTCGAAACCAAATTCGATCTGAACGAGAAATACACTATCTGGTCGGGGCTCATTGGCGGGCTGTTTCTCATGCTCGGATACTTCGGCTGTGATCAGAGCCAGGTGCAGAGGTTTCTGACCGCGCGCTCGGTCGATGAAGGCCGCACTTCGCTTTTGATGAGCGCTTTCTTAAAAATACCGATGCAGTTTTTTATTCTTCTGATCGGTGTGATGGTTTTTATTTTTTATCAATTTTCCGCACCGCCGATCGTGTTCAATTGGCAGGAGGTCGCGAAGGCGCAGCAAAATCCGCAGTTCGCCGCGATCGAGCAAAAATACGCGCAGGCGCATGAAGTACGGCGTGAAGCGGCCTTGAAATTCAAGGACGAAACTCCCGAAAGCAGACAGGCCTATATCGACGCCGATAAAAATTTCAATCTCGCGCGGCAGGACGCCCTCGCGTTTGTCCGGGAGACGAGCGACAAAAGTTTTAACGACGTGAACTATGTCTTTCCGACCTTTGTGCTGCAGAATATGCCGATGGGTGTGATCGGGCTGATAATTGCGGCGATCTTCGCGGCGGCCATGTCATCTATCTCGGCGGAGCTTAATGCACTGGCGACCGCAACCACGCTCGATTTTTATCGCCGTTTTTACAAACCCGATGCGACGGAAAAACAGTATGTGAACGTGGGCAGGCTTTCTACTTTTATCTGGGGTATCTTTGCCTGTATCGTCGCCGTTTTTGCGACGAATTTAGGCTCACTGATCGAGGTCGTCAACAAATTCGGCTCGTTCTTTTACGGCTCACTGCTGGGTGTGTTCGTGCTGGCATTTGTGGTAAAACGCGCCCGAGCGCGAGGAGCGTTTTTCGGCCTGCTGTTCGGCATTGCGTCGGTATGGATCGCCAGCAACTATACCAGGATCGAATTTTTATGGTTCAACGTGATCGGCTGTCTGGTCACAGTGATCGCCGGTTATCTTATCAGCCTGACCGTCCGAAACGAACCGCCGCCGGCCGAGGCCGAGGAGCTTTTTGAAACTTAAATGAAATTACTATTCGCCTATATTCTCCGGACATTCGTTTCACTATGTCTCGCCGGCATTATTGGCGGTGTGAGCGTAGCGCAGGTGCGCCCGGTCAACGATCAGGGCGCGCTCGGGCTGGGACAGCTTTTAAGGCGCCTGAACACCACCGCCAGGGTGATGATGATCGGCGCGCATCCCGATGATGAAGATTCCGCGCTGCTGGCTTACCTGGCGCGCGGCGAAAACGCCCGAACCGCTTATCTTTCCCTGACTCGCGGCGACGGCGGGCAGAATATCCTCGGGCCGGAACTATTTGAATCTCTTGGAGTTATTCGCACGGAAGAGCTCCTGCAGGCGCGGCGTCTGGACGGCGCCGAGCAATATTTCACCCGCGCTTTCGACTACGGTTTTTCCAAAACGCTCGCCGAGGCAAAAGAAAAATGGGACGAAAAAGTGGTCTTGTGCGATGCGGTTCGCGCCATTCGTCTGTTTCGCCCGCTGGTAGTGATCTCGCGTTTTTCCGGGACGCCCGCCGACGGCCACGGCCAGCATCAATACAGCGGATATATTTCGCCGCTCGCGGTCAAGGCCGCAGCGGACGGCAGCCAATGTACAAGCGCCGGCGATCCGTGGCAGGTTTTGAAGTTTTATGTCGGCCAGGGATTTCGCTCGAACACGGAACCCGGTCTGAGGATCAATACCGGCAAATACGATCCTCTTCTCGGGCGTTCATATTTCGAGATCGCAATGGAGGGCCGCAGCCAGCATAAATCGCAGGAACAGGGGCTGCAAGAGCTACGTGGCCCGCAATATTCGGGGTTGAATCTGGTAGACAGCAAAGTTGCGAAGGTCGAGAAAGAAACAAGTATTTTTGACGGCATTGATATCACACTTAAACGGATAATGCCTAAAAGCGCGGAGCGATTTCAACAAGCACTGAAAGAGTACAATCCCAACACTCCGGAGAAATTGCTGCCGCTGCTATTAGAGGCTTATCAGTCAGCCCATCAGGACGGAAAAAACACGTTTTGGGAGAATGAATTTAAGGCAGATGATGAGGTTAAAAGCAGCGCCGCTGATTATATCCTTAAAGTTGCGGCGACGCTGCAAAAGTATCGTGAAATAAAGGAAGCTATAAGGCTCGCGGCAGGAATTCAATTCGAAAAGCTGTCGGATAGAGAGACCGTTGTTGCCGGTGGGACATTTGACGTAAATGTGAAGATCTTCTTTCCCGAAAATTCGGGTATCAGGCTCAAAAATGTGAAAATTAGAACGCCGGATGGATGGCCCCCGCCCACGGAACTGTCCGACGTAAAACCTGCGCAGCAGCAAGGATTTTTCCGCCGCGAGACCGGAAATGCTGAGAGATCTTTTACCGTGGCAGTTCCGAAAAGCGAAAAGCTCTCGCAGCCTTACTGGCTGGAAGATCCGCGCGAAGGCGCACTCTACCAGCCTCAGGCGAAATCCGATCAGACCTTGCCGTTTCAGCCGCCGCTAGTGTCGGCGGTGATAACAATGGAAATCGCAGGCACGGAAATTAGCTTTTCACAACCGGTGCAATACCGCTTTGCCGATCCGATCCGCGGGGAGATCCGCCGGGATATAAATGTTGTTCCCGCGCTTTCGCTTAGTCTCGATCATAAACTCCTGATAATTCCCGATAACAGCAGGCAGCAAACACGGCGTATCGTGATGACCGCAATGAATAATTCCACCGCCGCCATAACCGGGTTTCCGGGATTAAATTTCAACGCTGCCAACGAATGGAAATACACCCGGGACGCAGGCTCCATCGAGCTTAAAAATAAAGGTGAAACTGCGAAAGTCGCTTTCGATGTGACCATTCCGGCAAACACCAAGCCGGGTAATTACCAGATCGCCGTAAATGTGCAGGTAGGCGAAGGGCTGGCCACACAGGAAATGCACACCATCGCTTACCCGCATATTCAGACGCACCGGTTTTACACGCGGGCGGAAACGCGCGTTGCAGTGCTCGATCTGAAAACCGCCCCGGTCAAGGTCGGCTACATCATGGGCAGCGGCGAAGAAGTGCCGGACGCGATCAGGCAGATGGGCTTTGACTTGGACGTGCTGGATGAAAAGGATCTGGCGGGCGGCGATCTCTCGCGCTTTGGCACGATCGTGGTCGGCATCCGGGCGTCGGAAGCCAGGCCCGATTTCGTCGCTCATAACCGGCGTTTGCTGGACTACGTGAAAAACGGGGGCACGTTGATCGTGCAATACCAGCGCCCGGAATACGTCCGGCTAAACCTGCCGCCGTTCCCGGCGCAAATGGGCCCGCGCGTAGTGGATGAAAACGCGAAAGTAACTATTCTGGATCCGGCTCACCCGGTTTTTAATTTTCCCAACAAGATCGGGGAAGAGGATTTTCAAGGCTGGGTACAGGAGAGAAATTTGTATAACTTTACGAAATTCGACCCCGCCTACAAGCCGCTGCTGGAAACGCACGACGCGGGCGAGCCGGAAGATAAAGGCGGATTGGTCATCGCCGAAATGGGCAAGGGGAAATACGTCTATTGCTCGTACGCGTTTTTCCGCCAGCTGCCCGCCGGCGTTCCGGGCGCGTATCGCCTGTTTGCAAATCTGCTGAGTTTGGGAGCGAAAAAATAGCGGTAATTTTTAATTATTTTACAGAGTCTTATCCAAAAACAATTAATAATTCATAATTAACAATTAATAATTATTCCGCCTACTTGCCGACTGCCAGCCGTCTGCGCGCGGCGAACATTTCCCTGGCGTGAATGCGGGCAGATTCGGTGATCTTTTCGCCGGCCAGCATCCGGGCAAGCTCTTCGATCCGTTCTTCGTCGTTCAATTTTTTGATGGTTATTACTGTCTTGCTTTTATCGGTTTGTTTTTCCACCAGGAAATGCTCGTCCGCCAGCGAGGCGATCTGCGGCTGGTGTGTGACGCAAAATACCTGGTGAATTTTAGCGAGCTCCTTGAGCTTTAAACCCACCGCTTCCGCCACACGCCCGCCGATGCCCGAGTCGATCTCGTCGAAGACGACGGTTTTTTCCTGCTCGGATAGGCGCGCGGTGGTCTTTAAAATAAGCATCAACCGCGAGGCTTCGCCGCCGGAAGCCACTTTCGAGATCGGCCTGGCCGATTCGCCCGGGTTGGCGGAAAAATAAAATTCAACGTGGTCAAAACCCTTGGCTGTAAAGGATTTATCGCTGCCCTCGCGATTAAGCTCTGCTTCCTCCGGGGCCTGGATCCGCACTTTGAACGCGGCTTTTTCCAGCGCCACGGCTTTCAGATTTTCGCTTACTTCTTTTTCAAAACCGCGCGCCGCCTTCACACGTTTTTGGTGCAGCTCGACGGCCAGGGCCAGGTAGTCGCCGCGCAATTTTTGCGCTTCGACGCGCAGCTCTTCCTCGCGCAGCCCGGCGGTCTCGATGTTGTTCAGGCGCTCACGGGATTGTTTCAAATGCGAAATGACGTCTTCCAAAGTTGCGCCGTATTTACGTTTCAAACGCGAAATTTCCGCCAGGCGGTTTTCGATCTCTTCTAATCTTTCCGGCGAAAATTCCAATCCGCCGCGATAATCCCTGAGATGAAACGCCAGGTCCTCGATCAAAGTTTTGGCGGTGTTCAGGCTTTCCTTGTGGCTGCCGAATTCCGTTTCAAACTGCGCGAGCTCGGCGATGCGGCGGGCGGCTTTTTCCAGCGTCGAAAGCGTGGACTCCGCGTCGTCATAAAGCAGCGCGTAGCTTTCATCGCTCAGCGTGGAAAGTTTTTCGGCATTGTTCAGCCGCTTTTTTTCCTCTTCCAGTTTTTCTTCCTCGCCGGGCTGCAGATCGGCGCCCGCGATCTCTTTTACCTGAAATTGTAAAATATCCAGCAGCTGTAATTTTTGCGCTTCGTCGCTCCTGAGCCGGGCGATCTCGTCAAGCGCGGCTGCCCACTCCGCATATTTTTCCGCCAGTTTTTTTCTCAGTTCGCGCGCGCCGCCGTATTCGTCCAGCATCTCCAAATGCATCGCCGGGTTAAAGATCGTCTGCTGTTCTCCCTGCCCGTGAATATCCACCAGAAAGTGCCCGATCTTTTTCAGAAAGGCCTGGGTGACCATCTGGTTATTGATAAAGATGCGGTTTTTCCCGCCCAGCGAGATCTCGCGGCGGACGATCAGTTCTACTTCGGCGCCCGCGTCGATCTCTATCCCGGCCTCGTCGAACCCGGCCGCAAGTTTTTTGTCCCGGGGCAGGATAAACAAGCCTTCGATGACGGCTTCCGTTTTGCCTTCTTTAATGAGATCGGACGAAACCCGGTCGCCGGTCAGCACGCCCAGCGAATCCACGATGATTGATTTACCCGAGCCGGTCTCGCCGGTCAGCAGGTTCAGCCCCCGCGAGAATTCGTTGTCGAGTTTATCGATCAGGGCAATATTGTCGATCTTTAATAAGCTGAGCATAGCGCGCGGGCAGAATTTATTACTGCTGAAAACTATAAAGCAAAACTCCGGTCATTCTAACGGACTGGTTGCCCAACCGTGGCGGGTTGAACCTGGCTTGCCGGGCAGCCGCTTCGGCAGCCGCCCGCAGCATCACCGGCCCGCTCACGGCCCGGGCCGAGGTCACGTTTCCCTGCTCGTCGACCAGCACCGAAACATTTACCGAGCCGGTAACGGCGGCTGTTTTCGCCGCCGGCGGGTAGGCCGGGCGCGGCAGGCTGACCGCGCGCGAATTCAACACTCCGGCGTCGATGGCCCTCGGCGTCATCGAAGGCGTGGTAGACGGCCTCGGTGACGGGCTCGCGTTGTCGTCCCCGTCATCCGGCGTTTCCGAGGGTGACGGTTTCGGCGAAGGAGTGGGTTTCGGCGTCGGCGTCGGTTTATTAACATTCGCGTTGACGTTGGCGTTGAAATTCACGTTGGAATTGAAGTTAAAATTGAAATTGGCGTTGGAGTTAAAATTCGCGTTGTCGTTCACGTTTGTATTAACGTTGAAATTCGTATTCATGTTGAACAGGTTGGCGTTATTATTGACGTTCGCATTAAGCAAGTTGGCGTCAAAATTCCCGTTCGCGGGCATATTCGACGAACCGCCGTTTAAAGCCCACCAGGCCGCCACCGCGAGCGCGAGCACGGCGATGGTGCATAAAACGGTCAGCAGTATCGTCAAACCGATACGCGGTTTTTGCGGAGGAGGCTGGTAAGGCTGGATGCGGGGAGCCGTGACCGGTACGACCGGCTGCTCACCTTCGGATTCCCCGGTGGGGACGATTATTTTTGCTTCCGATGAGGATTTAGGCGAAACGACGACCGTATCTTCTTCCCAGCTTTCACTGGGCATGCCGGTAAATTCGGGGTCGCTGCCTTCGGCCACCAGGGGCGTGCCGTCTCTCGTGCAAAAAAGAAGCGTTTCGTTATCGTATTGTGCGCCGCATTTAGGACAAGTTTTCATATTTTCCCGTCAGGCTTGTGGTTTTAATTTTACTTACGCCGGAATTCGCCGATTATTTTACCATCAAAGCTTTTGGTTAGAAAAATTACGGCGTGATTTTGACGTTTTACCCAGCCTCCAGGGTAGTACGAAACTAGTTATCTTCGGGTTCTCCTTCGGGTTCTTCCTGCGGTTCTTCCTCGGGCTCTTCCGGCTTGGCGCCGTAAGAGATTAGCAGTTGCACGATGTAACAGTCTCCGGCCAGCGCCAGGGCCGTTTGGCCATCTTCATCTTTCAGATCGACGTCCGCGCCGGCTTCGAGCAGTATTTTTACATTCTCAAGCTCACCTTCTGCGACGGCTTCCATCAGCGCCGTGCGGCCGTCCTTGGCCTGGATGTTAACATCGGCTTTATGGGCGATAAGGGCCCGCAGCAAGCTGGGGGCTTCCCCGCGCGCCGCGCGCATCAGCGCGGTATAGCCCTGGGAATCCCGCAGGTTCACTTTTGCCCCGTAGGTAATGAGAAGGTTGAAGATCTGTGTGCCCGGCGACGTCAATTCCGTTTCACTTTCCTCATCGCTGTAGAGATAAACACTGATCTGCATCATCGGGGTTTCCCGCTGTTCGTCGCGCATGTTCACTTTTGCGCCGAATTTCAAAAGCGTCCGGATCATCTCCAGGTTTCCCCCCAGGACCGCTATATGAAGAGCGCTAGCGCCGCCTTTATTTTCCTTTTCGTTGACATCCGCCCCTTGCGAGATCAGCAGCTTTACTCTTTCGAGGTCATTCTCCGCGACCGCGCTCATCAGTGGATTTTCATACCTCGGGGCCACGATGGCAATGTCGCCCATTATTGCTGCCGCCTCCAGGGTGGCGTCGTATTTTACATTGGCCCCGGTTTTAAAGCTGACATTTTCAATCGTCAGATTTATAAATCCAAAGGTCTGATTGAATTCAAGTTTATAGACTCCTTCTTCGACGCTCGTGAATGCGTAATAACCTTCTTCATTCGAGGTTACGGTTTGCGAAGCGCCCGTTTTGTTATTAGTAAGGGTTACCTTCACGCCGGGAATAACGGCGCCGTTCTGATCGGCCACGGTGCCGAAAACAGGACTCTCGCTTTTTTCTTTCGAAGTTTTTTGCGCCTGATCAGGTTTGGACGAACCCTTGTTGAATTGCGCGGCGGCCTCAACCTGTTGCGGAGTCAGATCGATTCCGTCCTGGGCCAACACCGCCGACGCCAAGCTGAGCGAGGCGCCGAAAACGCCCGCCGCCAATCGCGACGCCCGGGCGGAGATCTGATAAAGCTTGTCACTCGCCGTTTGAATTTTTCCGTCCTGCCGGCGGACGTAACGCACGCAGATAGAGCCTTTTGCGCGGGCAACAAGTTTTTCCGCGTCCCTGCGCGTCATCGCGGACAGGTCGTGAACGTGCTTGACGCAGTGTTGGCAAAAACGCATCTCGTCGTTGCCGTACATCAGGTCCCAATCCTGCGTACAGGGTGTTTTGACCGCGACCGAATTCAATACCGAATGTTTTTTCATAGCTTTCCTCACGGCTGTCCGGCGATCCCGCCGAAAGTGATAAGAAGGTTTTTAATGTCCTCTCCCGTGGTCATATTCCGGGCGGTTTCTCCTTCTTTGTCTTCCAGGTTCACGTCCGCGCCCGACTCCAGCAGTGCCCGGACATTTTCCAGATTACCGGCCTCCACCGCCTGCATCAGGGCGGTCCTTCCTTTTTTATTTTGCGCGTTCATATTTGCGCCGTTCAGTAATAGAACGCGGACAATTTCCTCACTTGCATTCCCCGCGGCCAGGATCAACACCGTATTTTTATTTTTATCGACCGCATTGATCGCGGCCCCCGAACGCAGCAGCATATTTACCATATCCGCGGAAGCGTCTTCGTCCAGCATCATGAGGGGTGTGCGCTTTTCGTAATTTTTGACGGTAACTTTCGCGCCCGCGTTGAGCAAAAGCTCAACGATCTCGACGTTGCCGTTTTCAACCGCGTAGTGGAGCGGGAAATTTCCGTCGGAAGCTAAGTTTTTTACATTGATCTTTTTTCCCATTCCGATGAGCCTTTTTACCTCGTCAACGTCGTTATATTGGGCCGCTCTTATTAATTTGTTAGAGGTATAATTGGTAACGGTAGTCGTCGTCCCTACTATCAGCCCGACCGTTACAAAGCCTCCGGTACCCTTACTGTCCACCTCAACGGTTTGCTGCAATGTAGAAACCGCAAGCTGCACATCCTGTTTGGTGTAAGCGTCCGCCTCCGAGACGGTGATCTCGCCCACTTCGCGGCTCTCAAAACCGCTGGCATCGACCTTTAATTTATATTTGCCCTCGGGAAGATCTTTAAATTCGTAGCCGCCTTCCATATCGGCCGGCGCGGTCCGGTAAAAGGCCTTTTCTTCGTTAAAAACGGTAACGATCGCAAAAGTGATGACCGCGCCGTTCTGGTCGGTAATAACGCCGGAGATGGTGCCGTTCGGCGCGCTGGCCGCTTTTACCGATAATTCCGCCGCCACGGGACTTCCCTGAGTGTCGTTCGGGTTGGCGGCCTGCCCGTATGACAACGTGGAAACCGAAAGCGAAGTCCCGAGAACGCCCGCCGCCAGGCCAGTTTGGCGCGTGATATGGTGCAGTTTCCGCTTCAGCGTCTCTATCCGGCCGTCGGGCCGCCGGATGTAGCGCACGCAAATGCCTCCCTGAGACCGGGCGATCAGCTTGGCCGCGTCCTTGCGCGTCATCGCCGACAGGTCGTGAACGTGCTTGACGCAATGGTCGCAAAAACGTATTTCGTCGCTGCCATGCATCGAATCCCAATCCTGCAGGCAGGGCGATTTGACCTCTATCGAATCCAAAAAAGAATACTTTTTCATAACTGTTCCTTCCCCAACCGAACGCAGTTACACACTTCGAACACCGGCGTTCTCTACGCAGTTAAATTGTTTGTATTTGATTTTTACAGCTTGCGAAGCTAGTTCTAAAGATGCGATGGAACGCCCGTCAGGTTGCAGGAGCCGGTATTAAATTTTTGCTAATTAATGACGGGATCTTATGAGAAAATCAGCCTTGGTTTTAGCGCTGAAAGCGCGATGGAAGGCAGCCAGGGGCGCAAGCCCCTGGATCAGGCAAAAAAAATATTATTTCAGCCCTGAAGGGGCGACAGAGAATAACCTAAACAAATCCCGCGAGCCACTCTTTCACGTCTTCACGCATTTCGCTCGTGATCTCGTGTTTCGCTTCATATTGTTTATGCCGCAAATTTTTGGCAAAGCGGGCCAGCTTTCCGGCGTTCTCCTGAAACTTTTCCAGCGGGTAAAATTCATCCTGCGTCCCGTATAGATAAAGCGCGCTGCTCTGGGTTTCGCGGTAAATTTCGTTCGTTTCCAGATCGCCCGGGACCCCGCCGGACAGTCCCGCGACGCCGCGCAATACTTCCGGGTGCGTAAAAGCGAATTTGAAATTCAGCGCCGAGGTCTGCGAAAAACCGAGCAGGAATATTTTCTTTTCATCGGCGATGCCTTCGGCGATGAGTTTTCGGGTCACATCCAGCACGAATTTGTGATGCAGCGCGATGGATTCATCGGGGCGGAAATTCGTCAGCCAGCCGAAACCGAACCGCAGCGGATCGTCTTTCGCCTTCGGCGGAATAATATGCTGGTACGGCGCCTGCAGCGCGGCGACGGCAAACCCGGGCGGCGCCATCTGCTGCGCCTCGCGCATCATCCGCCGCTTGTTCTCGCCATATCCGTGCAGTGCGATCAAAAGCGGCGCAGGTTTTTTAACATCTTCCGGAACAAAAAGGTCGTAGTAGAGATTGATTTCGGCTTTTAGGGTTAAATTTTCTTGCATAATCTAAATATAGCGTTTCGGTTTAGAGTTACGCCTTCAGGCGTGATTTAACTTATATAATTATTAACTGTTCATTGTTAATTATTAACTGATTTTCATTTATTTCAGTTAATAATTAACAATGAACAATTAATAGTTACCGATCACGCCTGAAGGCGTAACTCTAAACTTTCGATCAATTCACCAGATCCTGCTTATCCTCGATCAAATTAACCGGGTCGTCGAATTTCGGCGCTTCTTCTTCAAGGTTCCAGATCTCGTAAAGATCGACCGGGACCTCCGTTAAAAAGCGCGAAGGTTTCTGCAGCACGGTCTGGCGCGAATAATCCACCACCATCAGCGGGTAGGTTAGATACAGTTCGTCGGCGGCGCGGGTCAGCGCGACGTACCAGAGGCGGCGTTCTTCTTCCTCGCCTTCGTTGTCGCGCAGCGAGCGTGGGCTGGGAAATTTGCCTTCCGCGGCCCAGATGATAAAGACCGCTTTCCACTCCAGCCCTTTCGCCTGGTGGATCGAGCTAAGGGTGAGCAGCTCATCGTCCTCGCCCCCTTCGACCACGTCTTCGGCCGTGATGTCCTGCGGCGCGCCGAAACGCTCGGTGGTCAGCAGCGCGAGCTCGGACAAAAAATCCTCGGTCGATTCATAGCGGCGGGCAAAAAGCGAAAGCTGCTTGATGTCTTCGAGCCGCGCTTCGAAATTCTCGTAATTGTTTTGCAGGTGCTCGCTGTAGCCGCGTTCTAAAATGAGTTCGATCTGGCGCGAAGGATTTTGCCGGTTCGCGTCCAGGGTCAGTTCTTCCAGCAAACTTATAAATTCCAGCCAGCCGCTGCCCCGCCGGGGACGCGCTATGAAATCGTCGCGGCGCACCATCGCCAGTGGCTCCAGTGCGAATGCGAGCTGCGCCCAGATCTTATTCGCGGTGGCATTACCCACGCTGGGAATGAGTTTTAGCACGCGCTTCCACGCCAGCTCGTCGCGCGGGTTGGTGACGATGCGCAGGAAAGAGATCACGTCTTTCAAATGCGCCTGCTCGAAAAAGCGCACGCCGCTCTGCACGCGGTACGGGATGCCGCGGCGCGTCAATTCCAGCTGCAACTCCAGCGAGTGATAATGCGAGCGGTAAAGCACCGCCGTTTCTTCCAGCGAGACGCCTTCATCACGCAGTTCCAGGATCCGCGCGGCGATGAAAACCGCCTGCTGGTCGGCATCGCGACAGGGCACCAGCGCCGGTTTAAAGCCTTTAGATTTTCGCGCGGGCTTCAGCACTTTCGGAAATTGGCGGCGGTTTCCCGCGATCGACACATTCGCCAGGTCGAGTATTTCCGGCGTCGAGCGGTAATTGGTTTCCAGCTTATAAACCTCGGCTTCGGGGTAGCGCTGCGGAAATTCGTAGATATTTGTAAATTCCGCGCCGCGCCATGCAAAGATGCTCTGCGCATCGTCGCCCACGACCATGACGTTGCGGTGCTTGGCGGCAAGCAGATCGATGATCTCCGCCTGCAGCTTGTTAGTGTCCTGGTATTCGTCGACCAGGACGTGCTGAAACTGCTCGGTGTAAATATTTGCCACGTCCGGCTTTTCGATCAGCAAACGCTTCCAGTTGAGCAGCAGATCGTCGTAATCCATCACGTTTCGCTCGCGCTTGCGCTCGTGAAAAACCATGTCGATAAGCTGGATCTGGGTCGCGAGCGGCTCAAACCACGGGTAGCGGCGCGCGACCACGTCCGCGATGGGCATATCGGTATTGGTGGCGTAGCTGATGATGTCGTGCAGCACTTCGGGCTTGGGAAAGCGGCGCGATCTGGTGTCGATCGCGGACTCCTCGATACAAACGCCCAGAAAATCCTTCGCGTCCTCGCTGTCCAGGATGGAATAATTCGAATCGTAACCGAGTGAGACAGCGTGGCGGCGCAGGGTCATGTTCGCGATGCGGTGAAAGGTGCCGCCCCAGACGCGGTGCACGTTCTGGCTGCCGGTCAGCGCTTCCGCGCGGCGGAGCATCAGCCGGGCCGCGCGATTGGTAAATGTCGCCAGCATTATTCGCGCCGGCGCCACGCCCTGCTCTATCAGGTAGGCCACGCGGTAAGTGATGGTGCGCGTCTTCCCCGTCCCGGCGCCCGCCACTACCAGCGCCGCTTTCGGCTGCGAAGGTGACAACGCGAAACTGCTCTTCGTTAAGCTCTTCGCGATAGCGCGTCAGTTTATCCGGCAGCGAGCGGGCGTCGCTTTTGATGATGTATTTTTTCATTAACTACGTAACGCCGTCTCGGCGGCTGTCCTGAAGGCGTCCCGCCTTCAGCCAAATATGCGTGGGCGGGACGCCCCCGCGACTGCCAGCGAGACGCTGGCGCTACAAATTTACTTGACCATATTAGACGGCACTGAAAATGCATCGCCTTTTTTCGGTACTTTTGCGGCAGAGGCTTTTCCTTCAGCAGAGGCCCACGGGATGCCGTAAAAAAGGCCTTTGGCGAGTGATTCCGGGACCAGGCGTTTATCCATCGGGCTGCCTCCGGCGGGAATTTCCATATCAACCAGGTAGGTGTTGTAGCCCAGATTGATATTGCCTTTTTGCTCCGGGTGCATTTCCGGCAGGCCGCCCGGGCCGACCTTCCACCGCCAGGTGCGCCAGATCTCGCCGTTGTTCATCAAGCTGCATTCCCAATTGCCGGGATGATCTTCCAGCGCCAGCCGATTCGAATCGCGCACTTTGCCCCAGGTCAGCGGCATCCGCACGCGCACCATCTGAAAACGCATCTCGTCCTTATATTCGATCCCGGCCTTGTATTTCGGCGCGATCCGGTCCTGGTAAATTTCGTGGGTATAGCGCTCGATCGAGCTGGTGATCTGGTCGGCATAAGGCGACGGGCCGGGCATTGAAAGCAGCTTGCCGTTGACTGTGCAGCGCGCATAACTGTGCGGCAAAGTTCTGCCGATATCGGTGGGCGAAAGGCTGTAATGAAGCTCGACCTGATTGGCCCCGCTGCGTTCGGGGCGGTCGGCGACATCGAAATACGAAATGTAGCCGCTCGGGCGCAGGAACATAAAGCTCACCGGCGCTTCGGCGTGACGCATGATGATGTATTTCGGCGGGGCGGTTCCCGGCTGCTGGCCGGAAGGAACGCGGTTAACGGCGCGGACCTCGATCTTATAAGTGCGCACAAGCTTTTCCGCCAGAGTTTCACCGTTGATCACATATACCTGAACATCGAAGTTGCCGGTTTCTTTGGTGGCTGAAGTCTTTTGCCAGCAATCGGCTGTGCGCATAAAGCTTTCGTCAACGTCATTACCGCTCCGGTGATAGATGAACGTTTCGCAGCGGGTGGTGCTGACGGGCTTTCCGGCTTTAGACACGACAAATTTGAATGCGCTGCGGTTGGGATAATCGCCGGCCACGCGCGCCCACGATTTCAGCATCCAGCCGGTGCTGTACGGAACATTGTTCTGGCCCAATTCTTCGGTGGCGGCAGATTCGAACCAGGTAAATCCATCATCTAAAACATCCTGCCGCGAGGATTGGCCGAAAGTGAAAATATTTAACGAGATCGAAAGACAAATAAATAGAAAGATTTTTTTCATTGGGATCTCCCGGGCGCCTTTGATTTTTTATTTGCGAGCAAGATTATCACAGGTGAACAAAGATAAAAATTTCTCTGCGTTCTTTGCATGGTCTTTGCGCCCTTGGCGGTTTAGATTCTTTAACCGCCAAGGGCGCAAAAGTGATCGCAAAGTCCCGCAAAGAAATTAATGATTTGAGTTCCGTTAAGTAATCGGGTTTTCTTCGGGATCATCCGTTTTCTTTTCTTCTTCCGGATCGTCCGTTTTCTTTTTTACCCAGAGGCCGATCAGTTTCTTCCCGGCCTTCAATTTTGGCCTCGATACCGGGAATTTTTAATACCAGTTCCTCAAGGTGCTTGAGAAAATCCGGCTCCCGGAAAATTTCCCTGACCTCCGGCAAAAATTCCGCGATCTTGGCATACACGAAAATATGCTCGGTGTTGGCGTCGAGGAAAGTTTTCTCGTCGATCGCGCCGTTTAGGACCAAGGACGCCGCCATGTCCCAATACGAAACGACCATGCGGAATTTTGCGCTGGCGCGCTCGCCGTCGCGGTAGAGCGCGATGATATCCATCGCGCTTTCCGGCGCGAACCCGGAAAAAAACCACTGCCGCGCCTTGCGCATTTGCTTATTACGACGCAGCTCGTAAAGCTTTAAAATAGCCATCACATCATTTTGTTTATCCATATTATTGCTCCTGAATTGTTCATATTTAAATGCAAATTATGCCGGTCAGAATTTACAGAGCCGCTCGATCTCTGCGATCGCTGCTTCCGTTTCGCCGTGGATCCTATATAGGGTTGCCCCTTTGTTCCAGTACAAATAGTACCCGTCTTTTTTCTTGCCCTGGATCACGATCTTCTCGCCTACTTCCCGGTCGTCTTTATCTTTTAATTTGGTTGTTCTAAGAGGTTTGCCGGTCTCATGAGCCTCCTTATTCAGGTCATCAATAGCTTCCTGGGCAGAACTAAATTTCTCGTAATCGAACCACATAGAAGTGTTATCCGAACGAGAATTAAAATGCCCGCCACCGCTTTTCTTTCCCATTGTTTCAACGTCAACAGACTCCGCAGGCATCCGCCACTCATAGTCCTGGCACATATCCGGCCATTCGGTCCGGGCAAAACTTTTACCCTCTTGAGAAACCTGGCAAGCGGACAGGCCCAGACAAATGATAGAAGAAAATATCAGGCGTTTCATTGTCTTGAATCTAGCATAAATAGGCCTCATTTCAAGTATCTCGCTTTACCTTTATCATTCGGAATTTTATAATTCTCTCGGATGAATACACGCCGCTTGAGACAAATGGGTTTTGCGGCCCTGCTTAGCCTGGCGCTTTTTGCCGCGTCTTTTGCCGCGCCGCTTTGCGCTTGTCTTAATGTCGATACCGAAAACCACGATTGCTGTGCGGGGATGAAAGATCATTGCCCGATGAAAAGCCGCAGCGGCGATTCACTGGACAAAGCGCCGCCGGCAGGCTGCAGCTGCGCCGCGGAAAGACAGCAAACCGCTCCGACGAAACTTTTTGAGAACGGAAAATCATATTCAACCCTTCCGGCTTTGATGCCCGGCGGATGGCATTTCGTTTTTGCCACTTCAGTTGAAACACCACCCGTCTTTTTCATCGACAAAACCTTAGCCGCTCAAACTTTTCCAAAACAAACCCCGGCCCGCGCGCCGCCTCGCTTGTGAAATAAAGCACAATACGATCGGTTTTCTTTGCGTCCTTTGCGCCTTTGCGTGAAATATCTCACGCAGGAGGCGCGGGAGCCCGCAAAGAGATCCAAAGCACTACATTTAGGGCGCTATTAACAAGGAGTAACAAATGAAACGCTTTATTTTACTTGTGAGCGTGGGGCTATTATTCAGCGCGAATGCGTTCGCGCACCAGGCCTTTACTTTGGTCAGCAGCGAAAAGAAAACTCTCAAATACTCGGAGCTGGCAAAACTAAAAGCGGAACAAACGCAGGGAAAAAAAGAAAAAGATTTTTTGACTTTTACCGGGGCCGAAATTCGCCTGGTCATTACGACCGGGCCGGAAGACGACATGCTTTCCTACCGCATTTTAGGAACGCGTAATCCGACGCTGATCGTGCCGGGCGGTGCGACGCTAAAAATTCTCTTCGTCAATACCGACGTGGATATGAGACACGATCTGCTGTTCGGCGATCTCGCCAGTCCTTTTCCGCTGGCGCCGGACGTAAAAAATACCGCCGGCAGTTCGCGATTGATGCCCCAGGCCGAGGACGAAACTCTCTCGGCCGAGGAGATCGTCATCAAGGCAAATGAAAACGGGCAATTCACTTATTTCTGCTCGGTGCGCGGGCACGCCAAGGGCGGTATGTGGGGCAACATCGCCGTCGGCGTAAAACCCGGCAAAGATATGAAAATGCCCGAGAAGAAAAAGCACGTCCATTCACCGGATGAAGACCAGGAAGATGAAAAAGGGGGCGCCGAAGCGCCGGTAAAAAAGCCGGATGAGGAAATGCCCGGTATGGTTGAGATGCAGCATAAAGCGGGTGGAATGACCGTGATGCGCTCTGCCACCAATCTGAATGACGCGATGAGCAAGGAGGGTTCCGGTACTTCGTGGCTGCCGGAATCCTCGCCCGTCTATGCCTATATGAAAATGCGCGGCGAGGAAATGTTTATGCTCCACGGCACGATGTTTTTGCGCTACACGGAGGTTGGAAGCAGGCGCGACGTTTCCGCGTCGGGTAAGGGCGGGCGCGCGCGTTTCGACGCGCCCTCGATGGTGATGGCGATGTATTCGCGCCCGCTGTCGAGTAAAGCGCAGCTCGGGCTTCGCGCGATGGTCAGCCTTGATCCGCTGATCGAGCGCGGCTACGGTTACCCCCTGCTTTACCAGAGCGGCGAAACTTTTCACGGCCAACCGCTGCACGACCGCCAGCACCCGCACGAGCTTATCGACGAACTCACCGCCACGATCTCGTACGCCTTTAACGATAAAAATTCCTTTTATATTTACGCCGGCGTGGCGGGCGAACCGGCGCTTGGGCCGCCGAATTTCATGCACCGGCTTTCAGGAATGGATAACCCCGACGCGCCCATTTCGCACCACTGGCAGGACGCAACGCATATCAGTTACGGCGTGGTCACCGCCGGTTATTCGTTCGGCAAAGTGAAATTCGAAGCCAGTGCTTTTAACGGGCGCGAGCCGGACGAAAACCGCTGGGACATCGACCGGCTGCGGCTGAATTCTTTTAGCGGCCGCCTCTCATGGAACCCGACGCCCGATCTCGCCCTGCAAATTTCGCACGGCTATCTGAAAAACCCGGAGCCCGCGGAGCCGGACATTCGCATCCTGCGGCGCACCACGGCGTCGATCATCTACAATAAAAATTTTAGCGAGCGGAAAAACTGGGCAAGCTCATTTGTCTGGGGACAAAACTACGCCAATGGCGAGCGTACTAATTCGTTTTTATTCGAGAGCAATTATCGTATGGGGCGCAGCGGGGTTTTCGGCCGCGTCGAGCGGGTGCAGAAATCCGGCCACGATCTGGTTTTAGACCCGCCGGACGAGCACCATATTTTCTGGCTCGGCGCTTACTCGCTCGGTTATATTTATGACGTGATCCGGGGAAAAGGTTTGGATGTTGGCCTGGGCGCGCAGGCGACCTTTAATCAAAATCCCGCAGCGCTTGTTCCTTACTATGGCGGAACCACTCACCGGGGATTTCAGTTTTTTATCAGGCTGCGCCCGTCGTTAATGAAAGGCCATCATTGATCAAAACGGTTTAGAGTTCAAGCTTTAGCTTGTCTTGATCTTTGAGCATGAGACAAACTAAAGTTTGAACTCTAAACCGTTTGCCGCATTAAAGATCATTCCTTAAGTTTATTAAGAATTTTGATCTCCTTGCGAGTATTTTTAGCATCGATCAAAGCGGTCCTCGAGCAAGTAGTGGTCTTAAGCACTTTGCCGTAAGCGTAGACCAGATACGACTTTCCGGTTTCAAAAACAAAATCGCAATTGGTGCCGCTGTCGAGCATTTTCATTCCGGAAACCATGTAGCCCTTCCAAACCTCGGTGACCTTAAAGGTGACCAAGCGCTCATACTGCGGCAAAATGAACTCAACGCTGCCATCCGGCAACGTTTTGCTTTCACCCGTGCCTTCAACCTTGATGGAGTCGATCGATATTACTTCACCCATAAAAACAGCCGTGGCATCTGTTTTGGCCTTTTTCACGGACTCTTTTTCCGGAGGCCCCTCCTGAAACGGACACAGGCAGGCGAATGTTTGCTGGGCGGCGCAAAGAAAAATAGAACAAATAAAGATAAACGAAATGAAATGTAAGAGTTTAACTTTCAACTTTTCCTCCGATCAATAAGCAAGCCGGGAGATCTTAGGTCCCATTTAAAATGGGATGCCGCCTGGGAGGGCACTGGTTGCTTACTACAGGAGAGAACCACCCGTCACGCTGCGCGTGCCACCCACCTTCGTAAGGAGGGGAATTTTTATCCTTTATCTTTTTGCCTTTTTACTTTTTTGTTTGTCCCTGTTGCGGGGGGCGGGTTCCCACCCGCGACGACGCTTCGTCGCGCGGCGGCCATCGGTGGCTTTTAGGCAGCGATGGAATACTGAATTACACGCTTAGCCGGTTCTTTCTGTCTTGGATTTAACAACCTGCCTGCGAGCGAGATGCCGGCAGAAGAACTCGCAGCGGCTGTGCCTATCTGATTTATACGGTCTCCGCGATACAGGCGTGCGCGGGTTGCCAATGACGAAATTGAAGGCAGAAGGGAGTTGGAGTCTCGTTTCCTTCGGAAGCTTCACGGGCCGTCAGGCGGGCCCGGCGTGCTCAGGCCAAACCGTGTGGTTCAACCTGCCGCACCGCAACAGTTGAAATGAGCATACTGTAATTCCAGGGAGGTTGCTATGAGGGTTTTGGACGAGTGTTGAAAATTGTGAGATTTGTGCGGCGAGACAAACTCCCCTCCTTTTGAAGGAGGGGAGCCGAGTCTGCGAGGCGGGGTGGTTATTTATAAAATACACCGATACGGACAAGAGGTAACCACCCCGTCGCGCGAAGCACGCGCCACCCCTCCTTCAAAAGGAGGGGAGTTTCCGAACCCGGTCGCTACCGCTCCCGGTTCTGATAAGAGACGCATCGGCTGACGCCGACGCTACTGACCCCGTGAAGTTTCCGAACCCGGTCGCTACCGCTCCCGGTTCTGACAAGAGACGCATCGGCTGACGCCGACGCTACCCCCGTGAACCGGCATTACGACATGTTCATCGAAAATCTTGCTACTAAATGTTATAATCAACAAAATTTATCAGAGAAAGAAATATGGATATGAAATTACCCGGTGGATTTGATCTCGGCTCGATGATGAAGCAAGCGCAGCAGATGCAGGCGAAGATGGCCGAGGAAATGCAGGCATTGATCGTTGACGCATCGGCGGGCGGCGGCGTGGTCACGGTCAAGATGCGCGGCAATTACGAAGTGGTAGAATTAAAGATCTCGCCCGATGCGGTGAAAGAGGGCGACGTCGAGATGCTCGAGGACCTGATCTCAGCGGCGGTCAACGAGGCCAACCGCAAGGTCAGCGAAGCTTTAAAGAGCAAGATCGGCGGCATGCTGCCCCCGGGACTCGGCGGGATGTTTTAAATGTGGAATGAAGATTGAGAAATGCGGATTTGGCAGAAACTCCCATCAAAGCCAATGAGCTGAAGGACCGCAGTAAGCGGTTTGCTTTGAGAATAATCAAGCTTGTAAATAGTCTTCCGAAAACGCTTGCGGCAGAAACTATCGGACGGCAATTGATCAGGTCAGGAACTTCAGTTTCCGCAAATTATCGCGCTGCGTGTCGGGCTAGATCGAAAGCTGAATTTATCGCTAAAATGGGAATCGTTGAGGAGGAAACTGACGAATCTGCATTTTGGATCGAACTTCTCGTTGATGCTGAAATTATTAGCAGAAATAAAGTCGCTGACTTATTGAATGAAGCCAATGAGCTTACCGCTATTTGGGTTTCATCAATAAACACGGCGCGAGGGCGTAAGCGTTAATCCGCATTCCGCACTCTGAAATCCGAATTTAAAATATGCTGGAATACGCGGAGCCCGTAGCCAAACTTGTCGACGAATTCAAGCGCCTGCCCGGAATCGGCCATAAATCCGCGCAGCGGCTGGCTTTCTATATCTTGCGGCGCCCCGAATCGGAAGTGGAACGGCTGGTCGCCTCCCTGCTGGAAGTAAAACAGAAGATCGTTTTCTGCTCCGCCTGCAATAACATGACGGACGTCAACCCCTGCGCTTTTTGCACCTCGACGAACCGCGACCGCTCGATGATCTGCGTGGTCGAAGAACCCTACAACATCGTGGCGGTGGAAAAAACCCGCAGCTATAAAGGCTTGTATCATGTGCTGCACGGCTGTCTCTCGCCCATCCGCGGCATCGGCCCCGACGAATTAATGCTAGCCAATCTCTTGCCGCGCCTGATGCCGGAAAATAACGAGGGCGTCCAGGCCAAAGAAATAATCCTTGCCACCAACCCCAATACCGAGGGCGAAGCGACGGCAAATTATGTCGCAAGATTGCTGAAACCGCTGGGCGTGAAAGTGACCCGCATCGCGATGGGAATGCCGGTCGGGGCGGACCTGGAATTTGTGGATGAAGTGACGATGGATAAAGCGCTGGCGAATAGGCATGAGATCTAGTTCAGAGTTACGCCTTCAGGCGTGAATCACGCGTAAACGCATAACTCTAAACAATCCTAGAATCTGACTTTCTCTTCCTGCACATCGCCGGAGATCCCTTCGGCGGTTTTCATCTCGTCAAAAGAATCGTAGAAATTACAATCGTAATCCAGCAGGGATTGGACCTTTACGCCGTCAAATTCCTTGGGCGCGTCCTGAAAGGTTACGATCGAGCCGATCCCGATAACTTCGGTCCCCAGGCTTTTTACCAAAGCGAGGGTTTCCTCGATCGCTTTGCCGCTGCGGATGATGTCGTCCACGATAATGCACGGGTAAATTTCACCCGACTTGATGTATTGACGAAAGGTCCGTTTTCCCTCTTCGACCTCAGCCCAATAGATCTGCTCGGCGCCGAGCGCTTCGCGCACGCCGAAAGCCACCGGGATACCGCCGGGGCTCGGGCTGATCACCGCCACTTTGGGCAGCCGGCTGGAAATTTCCCTGATCATGCGAAACTTGCGGCTGAGGCCCACCGCCAGAATGCGGGCGTTGTCGTAATAACGAAAAGCCAGCGGCATCTGAAAATAATGCGAGGCATGCTTGCCCGAAGGGTAAACAAAATGCCCGTGGCGAAAAGCGCCCGTTTTCTCTAAAATGCTCTTCACGGAATCGGAAGAAGGTATCAGATCGATCATAATTTTTCCTTAAGGGATATTTGCCTAGAGTTTACGACAAAGTTTTCTCAATGACAAATTTCTGCACCAGGGACATCCCGGCGGGCAGCTCCGAAGGCAGAAACCAATCCGCGGAATGAATTTCCGCGCTCGCAATTTTCAATTCGCCGTGAGCCCGGGCGCGAAAAATGATCTCAACATGGCTCTCGACCGTTCGCATCCAGACCAGTTCCAACCGGGTGAGTTCCAGGCTCGTTTCCTCTTTGACCTCGCGCCGGATGGCGTCCTGGGGCTGCTCGCCGTGATTGATAAAACCGCCCGGCGTTCCCCAGCCCGAGCGGGGGCGCAGCACGTGGTCGAGCAGCAGGATCTTTCCCTCGTCATTCAGTATCACCGCCGTGACGGAGACGGTGAACTTCTTTTGCGTGGCCCTGACCAGCGTCTTTCGTACCTGCTGCGGAAGCGCGCGCCAGGTTTTTCCCGCCAACCGTTTAAATAAGCTCATACATCTAAAAAACAAGATTTTCACATAGTTTATGCGGTATTGCTATAGGAAATTAATTATGTTGACTTTGACGAGCCTGAAAGTTTAACATTATTTAAGTTTGTTTGACTGTGTTCAACGGTCATTTTGCCTGCTTTCACTTTCGAGGAGAACAATTTGGTTTTTTACTTTCCGGAGGAAAAATGATCCGAAGATATCGTTCTCTGTCTTTTTACCTGTTTATTATCCTGGCATTTGCCGTGCAGGCAGTGCCGGCGCAATCCGATCTGCGAAAAGATCTCGGCGCCGAGTTAAAAAATTACACTTTGATGAAGCTTAACGCCGGAGCGGCGCGTGAGCAGGCCGGCCAGTCCCGCACGCTGACCCTGCGCGCCGGGGCGCGGGATTACATTTTGGAGCTTGCTCCGAACGATCTGCGCTCGCCTCGTTACCGGGCCGAAGAAACCAATCGCGGCGGCGTCAGCGAAGTTCCTTTTGGCGGCGTTAATACCTTTAAGGGAAAAGTATCGGGAGACGGCGGATCCAGTGTTCGCCTGTTTATCGCCGGCAGCAAGATCGAAGGATATTTTTTCACCGGCAGCGATAAATTTTTTGTCGAACCCGCGAGCCATTTTTCCCTGTCGGCGCAGCCCGACGATCTGATCATCTATAAAGCGGAAGACATACTGCACCCGGTCAGCTTTAACTGCGACCTGCACGTGCAGCAAAAAATAGCCGCGGCCAAAGAATTGGTCGCTTCGCGGATCGTTCCCGATGTCATAAGCTTCCGGGTCATTGAAATCGCCACCGACGCCGACTTTGAATATGTCAGTTCGATGGGTAATTCGCTGGCGGCCAATGCCGATATCTTCAATTCGATAAACATGGTCGAAGGCGTGTACGAGAACGAACTGGGAATCACGTTCGATATAGTTTTTCAGCACACCTGGGCCACCGGCGATCCTTACGCCGCGGCCAATACCGACGGCCTTCTGCGCGCCGTTCAGGCCTACTGGAACGCCAATTACCCCACCACCCAGGTGCCCCGCGATACCACTCATCTCTGGACGGCGAAATCTTACGCGCTGTCGCAGGGTTACGCTTTTATAGATGTGATCTGTAACAATCCGAATGCCGCATATGGCCTGAGCGGAAAGCTTGATTGGGTGCCGGCCAAGTATTTGATCTCGGCGCACGAGATCGGGCACAATCTGGGCGCGCTCCACGCCGAAGTAGTGGACGGATGCGGGAATACATTGATGAACGCGCAATTGACCACCGAGACGCCGTTCACTTTTTGCAATGCCTCTCGCAGCCAGATCGCAAATCACGTGGCGGTTTCCGGGGGTTGTATGAGCACCCGTAACGCCGTGCCGGCGCGTTTTGATTTTGACGCGGACGGCAAATCGGACATCAGCCTTTTCCGGCCTTCGACCGGTGTCTGGTTTATTCTAAACAGCAACAATTCATCGTTCTCGATCTTTCAATTCGGCCAGAACGGCGACAAACCCGTGGCCGAAGATTATGACGGCGACGGCCGAACCGACGCGGCCGTGTACCGCAACGGCGGATGGTTTCGCCTGAAGAGCTCGACCGGAACGGTTGACGGCATCGGTTTCGGATTGCCCAGCGATATCGCCGCCCCGGCGGATTTCGACGGCGACGGCAAGGCCGACGTGGCGGTGTTTCGCCCCAGCGAAGGCAGGTGGTACATTTTCCCGACCGGCTCGACGAACTTCAACGTGGTGACGTTCGGTCTAGGCGGCGATGTTCCGGTGCCGGCCGATTACGACGGCGACGGCAAAGCGGACGTTAATCTTTTTCGCCCGTCGAGCGGCACCTGGTACCGCCTCAACAGCACCAATGGCACTTTTGCGGCGCTGCAGTTCGGCAGCCCGGGCGACCAGCCGCAGCTCGGAGATTTTGACGCCGACGGTAAGGCCGACCAGGCCGTTTATCGCCCGTCGACGGGTTCGTGGTACGTCTTTTTCAGCACCACGAATAATTTCGGCGGCATCGGCTTTGGCGTGGCCGGGGACATTCCGGTCCCGGCCGATTTTGACGGCGACGGCAAAACCGACTTTGCCGTTTTCCGCCCCGCCAACGGCAACTGGTACAAGCTGCAAAGCCAGGACAACGGGTTTTATGTTTATCAGTTCGGCAATGGGGCCGATATTCCGGTCCCTGCCCGATAGAGCAAGGGGTTTCATCACAGAACAGAAGGGAACGGCCGTGCAATGGTCGTTCCTTTTTGTTTTAAATGGGACACGGATATTGCGGATTGGACGGATCTACACGGAGGTTCATTTATCAAAAATCAGTGAAAATCTGTCTTATCCGTTTCATCCGTGTACTATTATTTCGATATGCGGAAATTCGGCAAAAAAGATGTGGGAATGATCTTTTCGTGGAACGACGTGAGCGAGATCCACAAGATCCGCAACGGCGTTTACCAGCGAAACGGCCGGCTCATTTCCCTGCTTACGGATTTCGGCAAGATCAATCCCTGCTATCCTGATCTCCACGGCGAGACGACGGACACCATTTTTTACACCGGGGCGGGGCGCCGCGGCGACCAAAAGCTCGACGCACCGAACCGCGCTTTATTAAAGGCGGTGGAAACGCGGGTTGAAGTTCCGCTCTTTAATAAACTCTCCGTCGGGCACTGGCAGTTTATGGGTTACTGGCAGGTGACGGACGGCAAATATATTTTCGATGAAAAGACGGATAGAATGGTGTGGAAGTTCACGCTGCAGAAAGTAGGAAGTTAAATAGTTTTCTGATCCGGTGATGCCGGGTAAGATCGACAGATTTCACTTTGCGTATTTTGCGCCTTTGCGTGAGACAATTTCACGCAAAGCGCAAAGTACGCAAAGTAAACTAAGCAAACACGGTCAGGCACTCTACAGAAATTAAGCAATGCTTGAAATTCGCAAAGCCGAAGAAGAAGATAGGCCCGCGGTCTGGGAGATCATCAAAGCCGTGCTCGCCACCGGCGACACCTATACCTACGCGCCGGATTCCTCGCGTGAAGAAATGCTCGCGTGGTGGTACGGACCCGACAAGCACACTTACGTTGCATTTCTCGACGGCAGTATGGTTGGCACATTTTTTCTCAAGGCCAACCAGCCCGGCCTCGGATCGCACGTCGCAAATGCGGGCTACATGGTCGCGCCCGGCAATCACGGCAAAGGCATCGGCCGCCGGATGGCCGAGTGGTCGCTCGGTGAAGCGCGCCGGTTGGGATTCACCGCAATGCAGTTCAACTTCGTCGTAAAAAGCAACACATACGCGGTGAAACTCTGGCAGGATATCGGCTTTGAAATTATCGGCGAGATCCCCGACGCTTTCGATCACGCGAAAAACGGCCTGACCAACGCTTATATAATGTATCGGAAACTGTAAGTAGAAGATGTCAGATGCCGGATGTCGGAGGTTAGTGTAAAATAGCGATTCTGATACTAACCTCTGATATCCAGTATCTGACATCTGTTTTTTTATGACCATTGACGAGCAAATAGCATTTCTAAAAAAAGGCGCGGTCGATGTGATCCGCGAGGCCGACCTGCGGGCGAAGCTGGAAAGTTCAGCCAAAACGGGCAAGCCTCTGCGTGTCAAGCTTGGCGCCGACCCGACTTCGCCGGACATCCATCTCGGGCATACGGTCGTCGTTCACAAGCTCAAGGCGTTTCAGGACCTCGGACACACGGCGGTCTACCTGATCGGTGATTTTACCGCGATGATCGGCGACCCTACGGGGAGAAACACGGCCCGGCCGCCGCTGTCGCGGGAAGAGGTCGAGGCAAACGCCGCGACTTACAAAGAACAGATCTTCAAGATCCTCGATCCGGAAAAAACCGAGATTCGCTACAATTCGGAGTGGATGGGTAAATTTACGGCGGCTGATTTTGTCCGCCTGGCTTCGCGCACGACGGTAAAACAAATTCTCGAGCGCGACGATTTTGAAAAGCGAATGCGCGAGGAAAAACCGATCTCGCTCCATGAACTGCTTTACCCGCTGGTGCAAGGCTATGACTCGGTCGCGCTTGAATGCGATGTCGAGCTTGGCGGAACCGATCAAAAATTCAATCTTCTCTCGGGACGCAATTTGCAGCGCGAGTACGGACAAGAGCCGCAGGTCATCATGACCACGCCCCTGCTTGAAGGCCTCGATGGCGTCAACAAAATGTCGAAATCGCTCGGCAATTACATCGGCATCACCGACGCGCCGGATGAGATGTTTGGCAAGGTAATGTCCATCAGCGACGATCTGATGTGGAAATATTATGTGCTGCTGACCGACCTGACACCGGCGGAAATAACTTCGCTTAAAGTAAACCCGCGCGATGCTAAAGTCGATCTGGCAAAATCTATCATCAAGGACTTTCACTCGACCGGCGCGGCACAGGCTGCTGAAGAAGATTTCAACCGCCGCTTTGTCAAAAAAGAAGTTCCCGACGAGATAGATGAAAGACAGCTAACAGCCGGCAGCTATAAGCTGGTCGATCTGCTTACTGAAACCGGAATGGCCGCTTCAAAAGGCGAGGCCAAACGCTTGATCGAACAGGGCGGCGTGAAACTCAACGGCGAAAAAGCTCTGGATACCGGGGCGGATGTTTCCCTTAATGACGAACTGCTGATCCAGGTCGGCAAGCGTAAATTTTTGAAGATAAAGGCAGGATGAACTATGAACTTTTAACTATGCACTATTAACTGTTTTCCAAAGAATTTCTGAAAATTAGTTAATAGTGAATATTGCACAGTGCATAGTTAAGCCCGATCAAAAATGTCCCAAGCTATCATCGAAACCGAAGAGGTCCTGATCATCGAAACGCCGGAGCGCGTGCCGCTGCAGTTTGCGCTGGCTTCTATCGGCAATCGTTTCCTGGCCTGCGCGGTCGATCATTCCATTCAATTTTTAGTGATACTTTTACTGGTTTGGGCGCTGATAGCGGCGACCTCGTACAATGCGTTGTCCCAGCTTTCGAACGATCTGCCGCGCTGGGTGGTGGCAATTCTGATAATCGCCTTCTTTTTGGTGATCGCCGGATATTTTGTCTTTTTCGAATGGCTCTGGCACGGGCAGACCCCGGGGAAACGTTTGCTCAAGCTTCGCGTCATTCGCGAAGACGGCCGCCCGATAAATTTCTGGGAAGCCGCTGCGCGCAACCTGCTGCGCATTTTCGACATGATGCCGACCGTCATAGTGCCTTTTTATTCCATCGGACTGATCTCAGTCTTTATCAGCTCGCGCGACCAGCGCGTGGGCGATCTTTTTGCCGGCACCGTCGTAGTGCGCGAACGCCAGGACGAAGCGCCGACCTTTAAGAGCGTATTTTCAACCTCGATCAGCGACTCGGCCTTTCGCCGCGTCCAGCAAAATGTGAATTTTAACGCCGATGTTTCACCGCTGACCGAGGCAGAGATCGAAGTGGTCGAATCTTTCCTGCGCCGCCGTTTCGACCTGACCGACCGCCAGCGCATATGGATGGCCTGGCGCGTAGCGCTGCCGTTGATGTACAAGTTAAAACCCGCTTACGATCTGAATAATTTCAGCTACGAAGGTTTTCTGGAAGAATTACTGCACCGCTATAACGCGCTTCCGAGCCAAAGGAAATAGTACGCATTTAATTTAACTATTTTGTTTAGAGGCGGTCTTTGACCGCCTTCACAACTTTGACATGCGGCGGTCGGAGACCGCCTCTAAACAATGCATACATAAGTCTAAGAAATAAACATTTACTTTGAAAAACCTAACTTTTCTGGTATCGTGCTTTGTGTTCCACTCTCCTGGTACAAAAAATAAGCGCAATAAATTAGGAAGATCCTTTTGACTCAAACAAGAAAAAACATCCTGGTCACGGGTGGCGCCGGTTTTATCGGCTCTCATTTGGTGAACAAGCTTTTATCCGAAGGCGCGTGGGCCGTTACGGCGGTCGACAATTTCGATCCTTTTTACCCGGCTGAATTTAAGCGCGCCAATATCGGCGGGCATTTGCAGGACCCGAATTACCGGCTTTATGAAAGCGACATCCGCAGCTTCGACGAGCTGCAGAAAGTGTTTGCCGAAAACCGCTTCGACTGCGTGGTGCACCTGGCGGCCAAGGCCGGGGTACTCCCCTCGCTGGAAAATCCGCTCGGGTATGCCGAAACAAATATCAACGGCACTATGAACCTGCTGAAGCTCTCCGCTGAATCCGGCGTGGAACAATTCGTTTTCGGGTCTTCATCGAGCGTCTACGGGATGAACTGCAAAGTTCCATTCAGCGAAGAGGATCGCGTTACGAAACCCATTTCGCCCTACGCCGCCACCAAGGCCGCCGGCGAGCTTCTCTGCCACACGTTTTCTCATCTTTACGGCATCCGCACGGTCTGCCTGCGGTTTTTCACCGTTTACGGCGCCCGCCAGCGTCCAGATCTGGCGATCCGCAAGTTTGCAAACCTTATTTCCCAAGGTAAACCTATCCCCGTCTTCGGCGACGGCTCGACGCGCCGCGATTATACTTACATCGACGACATAATTTCCGGCGTCCGCGCCGCGATCGACTATGACGGGAGCCTGCACGAGATTTTCAACCTCGGCGAATCGCAAACCGTCGAGCTTTCGCGTTTGATCGAGCTGCTGGAAATAAATCTGGACATGAAAGCCGTCATTGACCGACAACCAATGCAGCCCGGCGACGTCCCGCAAACCTTTGCCGACATCACCAAGGCGAAAGAACTGCTGGGCTACGATCCGCAAACGAAAATTGAAGAAGGCATAAGAAAGTTTATTGAATGGTTCGTGAACGACAGCAATGGGCAGCGGCGGTAGGCAGCAGCAGTAGGCAGCAGCGATCGTGAATACCGCACAACATGTTCACCTCTCAGGTAATCAACTTATCTTTTTCTTTTTATACTTAACTGACTAAATTCCTTCTTTTGACTAACGCCTCGTTATAATGTAACTTTGCAAAGTTATGGACGAAGCTATTTTGCAGCGGGTTATCAAGGTATTCGCCGCATTCAAAAAGATCTCGCCTGAAGAAATTACGCCTGAAACGACCTTCGCCGAATTAGGATTTGATTCGCTGGACGGATTGAATCTGATCTTCGAATTGGAGGAAGAATTCGGCCTGATGATCCCGGACGACAAGGTCAAAGAGATGAGATCCGTGAGCGAGGTCGCCGAGGGTATCGAGTATCTTTTGGCGCACCCGGAAGAACAGTCTTTCAAACCACCCACGCCGTAAATAAGATGAAAAGAGTAGTAATAACCGGCATTGGCGTAGTTTCCGCCATCGGACTTAACGCCCGTGAGTTTTGGGGATCGCTGAGCGCGGGACGCCCCGGCATCGAGCCGATAACCAAGGTCGACGTCTCGAACATGCGCTTCCAAAAGGCGGCGGAAGTCCGCGGTTTTGACCCGGAAGCTATCTTCGATGAAAAACTCCTCTTTTGGCTCGACCCTTTTGCCCAGTACGGCATCGCCGCCGCCCGCGAAGCAGTCGCCGATTCCGGCATAGAATTTACCGACGAACTAAAAGATAAAAGCGGCGTCATTACGGGTTCGTGCCTCGGCGGTAAGCCGACCGAGGACGAGCAGTACCGCAAACTCTACGCCGAAGGCAAAGAGCGGCAGCCGCCCGGCGCCATTCCAAAGGTGATGGCCAACGCGGTCGCCAGCCATGTCTCGATGGAATTGGGTTTGACCGGCGCGACCTTTACCACTTCGACGGCGTGTTCGTCGGCAAATCACGCCATCGGGCAGGCTTTTTGGCTGATCAGGCAGGGCACGCTTGACGTTGCGATCACCGGCGGCAGCGAAGCCCCGATCTGTAATGGGCACCTGCGGGCGTGGGAAACCATGCGCGTGGTTTCGCCCGACACCTGCCGTCCTTTCTCCCGTGACCGCAGCGGGATGGTGCTCGGCGAAGGCGGCGCGATGCTGGTGATGGAAACGCTGGATTCGGCGCGCGAGCGCGGCGCGAAAATTTACGCCGAGATCGTTGGCGTCGGAATGTCAGCCGACGCGCATCACCTGACCATGCCGTTGGCCGCGGGCGCCGCCAAAGCGATGCGCGACGCGCTCCGCGACGGCGGGCTGGCGCCGGAGCAGATCGGTTATGTCAACGCGCACGGAACCGCTACCCAGGCCAACGACGTGATGGAGACAGAGGCCATCCGGCTGATGTTCGGCAAACACGCCGACCGCCTGGCGGTGAGCTCGACCAAATCAATGCACGGGCACACGCTCGGCGCGGCCGGCGCGATCGAATCCGCCGCGACCGTTTTGGCCCTGCACCACGGCCTGCTGCCGCCGACCGCCAATTTCAACGCACCCGACCCGGAATGCGACCTTGACGTGATCCCTAACGAGGCGCGCCCCGCAGAGATCGAAGCCGCGATCTCGAATTCCTTTGCCTTTGGCGGCCTCAATGCCGTGCTTGCCTTTAAGCGCTGGCGTGATTGAAAATATTTTTGATGGCCAAAAAAACCAAGCTGCAGATATGGTTGGAATACGCCCTTGCCCGTCTGGTTCTTGGCTTCTTCGGCGTCCTGCCGCGCTCGCTCTCGATAAATCTCGGCATTCTGACCGCGAAAATAGGTTACCTCGTTTTAGGAAAATTGCGCCGGGTAGGAATGCGAAATCTTGAGCTCGCCTTTCCCGAAAACACCCTTCGCGAAAATGAACGGATCTTAAAAGCTTCCTTCAAAAATCTGGGCAGAATGCTGGGCGAAACCAGCCAATTCCCCCGCGCGACGAAAGAAAAGCTCGCCCGTTTGGTCGAGTTCGAGTTCGACCCGGAGTCCTATGCGCTGTACAAAAAACGCAAGGCCGAAGGTCGCGGCACGATCATCGCCGGGCCGCACTTGGGCAATTGGGAAATGGCGGTTTTCGCTTACTCCGCTTTGCGTGAGCCGCTGAATTACCTGGCGCGCCCGATCGACAATCCGCTGATCGAAGATCTGACCGTCCGCATCCGCACGCGCTTTGGCAACCGCCCGATCAACAAGACGAATTCCGTGGCGACCGCCATCGAGCTTTTGCGAACCGGAAATATTCTGGGAGTGTTACCCGACGTGAACGTTCACCCGAAGGAAGGCGTTTTCGTTCCTTTTTTGGCCGTCTCGCGTGCACCACCAGCGGCGTGGCGATGCTCGCCCTTCGCACCGGCGCGATGATCGTGCCGATGTGCGGCGTGTGGGACGAAGCAGAAAAGAAATACAAGGTCATTCACGGCAGTATCATCGAACCGGTGCGCACCGGCGACCGCCATCAGGACGTGCTGCAAACAACCGCCGCTTTTACCGCCGCGATGGAAAATTTCGTCCGCGCCTATCCGGAGCAATGGCTCTGGATACACAAACGCTGGAAAACGCGCCCGCCGGGGGAAGAAGAGCTGTATTAATTTGGAGTGTTGAGTTTTGAGTGACAAAATAAGGCAGAAACACGACCGTAAGGGAGTGTGTATTTTGCGACTTTACACACTCGCTTACGCTCGTGTTTCCGCCTTCAAACTCAACACTCAAAATTCAACACTCAAAACTCACCTTATCCCCACCGAAAAACCCTGCGCATCAGAGGCAGAAAAGAATGCCCCTGCACGGTCTGTTTGAAAAAATCTTCGTGACGCTGCTCGACGTCGGACATCTCCATCATTTGTTCGACGCAATCTTCCATTCCGAGCTCGCGCGCGTACTTTGCGGCCTCGACGTATTCCTCAACGTTCTGGTTTTCCAGCCGACCGGCAAAATACATCGGCATGAACCAGCCTGAAACAAAACACGTCACTCCGATCGTTCTTCCTATTGTCCAGAAGACTTTTTCTCTTATCGCGCGCGGTTTTGCTCCGAAATGTTCAAGCCAATGCTTGATACAGCGGCGGTGCTGCCACTCTTCTTCCTCGATCTTTTTTATTTCTGTTTTTTCCGGAGATTCCCGGAGAGATTTCCAATGCCCGCGATAAGCATACGCGGCAGCGAGTTCGCCGGCGTGAGCGTTTTGCAGAATGCGGATGAGGTTTTGTTTCGCGCTATTCAATTTTTATTAAACGGCGTCCCCGGATCAACAAAGTTGTAAACAATAATACCTGACATTTTGACCGGCTTTCCTTTGAGTTTTGTCACAGGAAATATACACTTTCGCGCTGCCTATGTGCAAAATCTAAACCCTTAGCGAGCCGCGGAACCCCCTGGCGGCATAATAAGAGTCCGCGCCATTGTGATACACAAAGACATTGCCGTAGCGGCAATCACAAAAGAGGGCCCCGCCGAGTTTTCTAATATCGGAAGGTGTTGCGATCCAACTCGACGTTTTCGTATCGAAATTTCCAAGTTTCTGCAGCTCTCGGTATTGTTCTTCCGTCAAGATCTCAATGCCCATGGCGGCTGCCATATCAATGGCGTTATTTTCCGGTTTATTTTCTTTCCTTTTCTCCAGCGCTTCACGGTCGTAACAAACACTTCTGCGGCCTTTCGGACTTTCCGCCGAACAATCATAAAAAATATATTCACCCGTCTTTTTATCATGACCGACAACATCCGGTTCGCCGCCGGTTCTTTCCATTTCATTGAGTGACCACAGTTTTTCAGTATTAGCTTCCAGCTTTGCCTGTACTTTAGCCCATTCAAGACCTTTATGACGGTTCATGTTTTTCTCAAAACGGGCTTTCAATGCCCTGAGTAGTTCTTCACTTTGCTTTGCTGACAACTCTTTTTTATTGCGATTAATGTTGCTCATACTTGCATAATATTTTCTATTTTTTTTTCAATCCGTTTTTTAGCTTCGTTCATTCCGATCTGTTCAATATTGCTCATTCGGTGCTCGTGCAATTGTTAATTATACATTGTGCATTGTTAATTGGTTTTCAAAGAATTCCTGAAAACAGTTAATAATTAACAATTAATAATTAACAGTGGGCGCCTCTTTTTCCACCGGATGCACTAATCATTTAATCCCTTTCCGTCTAAAATTTGCTGCATAAACTTTTCAACCCTTGACTCCCGGGTTTTGGATTGTTTGGGTGCGGAAAAATAAAGAATGTAGCCTCTTTGCCGTCCGGGCGTCAATGCATCAAAAGCAGTCTTAAAAGTCGTGTCTTCATCTAATCTGATCTGAAATTCTTCAGGAATTTTGTATTCTGCGGTCTTTTTAAAATCCACTTTCAAGCCGGCTTTTTCCACTTCAATGGCTTCATAAATATAGGCTTTCAGCATGTCTTCCAATTCATCTATTTCCTCGACGCTCTTGAAACGGATCTGCCGCGCCGCCTGCACATTTTCCGTTTGCTGGACCAGAATGCTGTGCGTATCATTTAACAACGCACCTTTAAAAAACAAAAGCGCGCAGTATTCTTTAAATTCATGAATGAAAACTATGTTGCTTTTTTGAAGCGTGTAACAAGGGCAACCCCACTTCAATTCTTCGGTCAGCCCACAGTCGAGAACGATCGTTCTCAATTTCTCAAATTCTTCCTGCCACTTTTTGTTTTTACTGAAAAACAAATCAACCTTAGGATTCATTTTAACTCCGATGCACTTATCCCTGTGAATCTTCTTTTTGGACCGATCTTTTCGAAAAAAGCCGTCGAAGAATATGGCCCTTCCACATCCAAAGTCCCGTAAGGATCAGTACAGGAATGGCGACAAAGCGAACAACGGGCGCGTAGTTTGGTAATTCTTCAAACGGACTATAAACATAACCGGCTATCGGAATAGCCATGATGATGTGGATCCAGCGAATAATCGTACGTTGGGTAGCGCTACTGATCATGTGATCTCTTCTCTTTGTCATAGTGTTTTATTTTAATTTGCTTACGATGTCCTGCAATCGGTTATGTGCCATATTTATGCCCTGAGCAAAGGGCAGCTGCAGCATTTGGTCTCTGAGTGCGACTGATCTATATACTATATGCATATTGAGTTTGCTGGTGTCGTCAGTGAGTTTTTCAAATTCCAGGAACTCAAGCTGGACGCCAAAAGGCGTATTCTCCATTTCAAATGTCCGGGTGATCTTCCGGTTCGGAACAAACTCATGGATTACCCCATTGAACCCATGTTTGTTTCCCTTGGGATCGGTTGTTTCAAATTGGTAACTGCCGTGCTTTTTATTTTCAAGTTTCAGCACTTTCGTTCCCATCCATTGCTCAACAATTTCGGGCTCTACATACGCTTTAAAAAGTAATTCCAATGGCAAATCAAATTCCCTTGTGATCACTAATTCCTGTTTGCCGTCTTCGGCATTGATTTTTGTTTTTCGTTCCATATCATTCTATTTTTTTGATTTGTATTTTTTCATTATGGTTTCCAATTTATTAAACCTGTCATCCCACATTTTGCGGAATGGTTCAATAAAGTCGGCTACTTCTTTCATCTTTTTTGGATTGAAGTGATAGTAAATTTCCCTGCCGTTTTGCTCTTGTTCAAGCAATTCGCACTCGGTGAGTATTTGCAGGTGTTTTGAAACGGTCGGTCTGGCAGTGTCAAAGTTTGCAGGCTATCGCGCCTGCTGTCATGGATTGCGAAGCAACCAACAGAAGTATAGCCCTTCTTGTCGGGTCTGCTATGGCTTGAAAACGTCTCGTCTTAAGTTCATTGTGTAGCTATTTGACTACAAATATATATGTAGTTATTTAACTACGCAAGGGCTTTCTGCGATTGGTAGTGTCCTAATATGAGTTGCTGTGATTTTTATCCCGTATCTGTGACGTGTCAGTAGCCCGACCGTAAGGGAGGGCGCATTTCCGGCTATGTGGCAGGCGCCCTTGCTAACGCGCGGGCTACTGACACGCCCGCCTGCCCCGAGCGCACGGCAACTCAAATTAGGACACTACCCTGCAATTTTGTCCAACGCACGTTTTTGCGGGCGATGATCGCCCTGGTGCTCACAGCAAATATAGCCCTGCGCGGTGCGACGGGCCTTTAGGTGTTAGGATTGTTGAACAGCCGTGACTGGCCCCATTGCGGGTTCCAAAGACAGCGCACCGCGAGGATGATGGAGAAGACCGAGGTCACATCGAGCGCGATATTATTCCAGGCCCAGAAGAATGCCCCGGTGGAATCACCTGCGACCCTGCCGCCGATGAGCCCCTCACCAGACATGTGAAGGACCGGGACGAGCGACCCCAACACGCCAAAAATAAGCATGACGATGTATCCCGATCGCTTTCCGGTGAGTATCAGTGTTCCGTACAACCAGATAGTAATAAGAAGAATTCCGAACAGGAGCCTATATCCGTCGCTGGTATCCATCCCTCGAACGAAATCGTCCGACACGTGAAACGTGAAGAAAAGGATCGAGAGCAAAGATGCGATGGTCAACAAAACGTTGCGTGTCATTTGATATTCTCCTGGTTAGATTTGATCGGTTGACAATATTTACGATTGGAGGGCGCGATAAGTTCGCTGTTTTGATGGACTCGACCAGAATTCGTTGATATACGACCAGGATGAGCAAGCTAATGCCTTGCATAAGCTTTACGCGCACAAACCCGGAAGATAAGAGACCCTCCTCACTCGCGCGCTGCGCTCAGCCCCTACTTTTTCACGGGTGATTCTAAATACATGCGGCTGCGCGAATGATCGAACACCACATTGTATTGGCGGAAGACCGCATTGCCGATCACGCCGTCATAATCTGTGCTGACCAGGTTGCCGGCTGTGGCCTGCGAGAACATCGTCACAGGCTCTTTGATCTCGGCAGCCCCGAGCCGCAGCGACTGTAGTGGGCCTATACGCGCTTTCGAGTAGCCGCCGATGCCGCATAGCTCGAAGGGTTTCGTCTTGTCGTCCGGGGGTAACAACCGGCGCGTCTCGACGAAGGGCCGATGCAGTATCAGCGCTCCCATGTGGCCGGTATCGATCAAAAAGAACCCTTTGACCGTGCCCGCCGTCGATGATGTAAGCTGCGTGCGGAGGTATACATACTGCCGCCTTACCTCGAGCGGGATCGCTTCGCCACGGCCCTTATACTGGTAGCTCTTAGGCTCGTAAAGATTCATCACTTGCGCGGCATAGTCGATCTCGACGACAAAGAGCCTGAAGAATTCGTCTCCGATCACGCCGTCGAACGGCTGCCGTTCATCGCCCTTTCGCGATCGATCCCGTCGAATCATGTTGCCCTGCGTATCTACATCTATTTCGTTCGAACATTCTTCGAGCCTCTCGAAATCGAGGACGCCGAACCTTTGACCTGTGACTTTCACGCCCGGCAAGATGAACGATACATTCTCCGTGTAGAACGCGTCTTGTGTCTTTTCGCCACTTCCGCCTGCCTGCCCCACTGGGGTGAGCTTTAGCCCAAGCGCCTGGGAATGTTTGCTCGCGATGAGGTTGGGCGCACCGGTGTCCAGAACAAACCACAAGGGGGCCGATCCATTGACGGCGACGTGCAGGTAAATGTGGTTATTATAGAGCCGGAAAGGGATCTTCAGAGCGCTACTTCCGGACGTAAAGCGCACGTCTGAGGCGGCTGCTAAAGGAACAGCGCAGAGATTGACCGTTAGGATGGCGTATAAAACAAACCGAATCCAAGACCGGGAGAATATTCTCAGCGGAAACATGTACAATTCACCCACTTTATCAAAATAGAAGCGATCTAACGCCATGCACCAGCCGCCAGTTTGGCGGTCAGACTTGACCGCCACGCCTCAGTCGTCGATTGGCTCTTTATCCGCAATAGCGTCCTTCATTGCCTGGATCTCTTCCGGGGAGTGTCCCTGCCAATCCAGATGTTCGCTGACGACGCGCAGCGGGTCCCTGGAGCGATAGGACTTCGTTGGATTACCCGGAAACTTTTTGTCGGTCACGTTGGGGTCATCCATGAACGGCCCCGTGGGTTCCACCACGTAGATCCGCCCCGGGCCTTCCCCGCGTGCCAGTTCCGCTCCCCAGGTAGCCGCGAACACGGTCTCGCTGAAATAGATCCATGGCGATCTCCGCTCCGTGTAGTTTGAGGAATAGCCGCCGGAAAGCTCGTCCCCGGGCTTCAGGTCCGCCTTGGTGCCATGGTAGAACGTTCGTGAGCCGGTTTCAGTCATTTCACGCCTTATTCTTTTCGTCCCAGGCCATTGGTTCCCAAAGCTCGACCTTGTTGCCGTCGGGGTCCATGATCCAGGCAAATTTTCCGTTTTCGGCCGATTCCGGCCCCTGTAGGATCTCGACGCCGTTCTGCTTCAAGTGGTCGAGTAATTCGTCCATATTATCAACCCGGTAGTTGATCATAAAGGAAGACTCGCTCGGGCTGAACCATTTGGTGTCATGGTCCGCCGCGCTCCATACCGTGAGGCCGCCGTCCTCGGCCTTATCGTCGGGCCATTTCAATATCGCACCGCCCCAGCTTTCGAGATCGAGGCCGAGATTGGTCTTGTACCAATCTGCCAGCTCCGATCCCTTGCCCGCGCTCTTAAAAAATACCCCGCCGATTCCTGTTATCTTTGCTATAAATTTTTCTCCTGATCGTTACTATTCTAATCCCACTCCTCCGGTTGCGCTTCACCTAAGATAATATCGCCGGCGCGCTCGTAGGTTACGTGAATGACACCGCTCTCGCCGACAACGCTCTCGGTCGCACGATACGCCGCGGGGATCGTGCCATTGGCAAACAACCGTTTTCCACTGCCCAATGTTACAGGATATATCATCAGCCAAAAGGCATCGACCAGATCATTCTTCATCAGGGTTTGAAGGAGATCGCTGCTTCCCCAAATGTGCAGATCGGGACCTTCGCCCTGCTTGAGCTTGGCGACCTTTTCCGCTACATCGCCGCTTAAGAAAACGGACGGCTGCCATTCGTGAGAGGTAACGGTGTTCGATGCGACGTATTTGGCCGCGGTCATGACGCCGGGCCAATGCTCGGAATGCTCAGGCCAGAACGACGCCCAAATGTCGAAGGTCTTGCGCCCCAACAACAGGTCAAACGGTTCACTCATCCTTCTCATAAGGGCCGCTCCGATAGCCTCGTCGGAATATGCGCTTATCCACCCGCCATACTTGAAAGCGCCGCTGGTATCTTCGTCCGGCCCGCCCGGCGATTGTATGACACCATCCATCGAAATATGTTCAAGCACAATAATTTTTCTCATTATTTCGACTCCCTTGCCTGCGATAGTTTTGGCAGCAGTTCTTCCAGGTTGTTCAATGTCATCGTGAATCCTTCCTTGAAGCCCATCTCGATCATCTTCTCTAAACGCTCAAGTGATTCGTTGTAGATAGAAATACTGACTTTTGTAGTCCCGTTCTGCTCGCTGAAATTCAGGTCCCAATCGGAACCCGGCAGTTCAGGGTTCTCATCTATGTCGGCAAAAGCGTTAAAAAACTTAAAGTTGGTTTTTGGGGTAATGGACGTATATTTCTGAATTGCCCAACGCTCGTCCCCTTCGGGGCTTACCATTGCATAAAATCTTCGTCCTCCGACCTTGAAGTCCAAAACCTTTGTTCGAGACATCCAGGGCTTTGGCGCCCACCATTGGTCAAGGAGTTCCGGTTTTGTATATGCGTCCCAAACCAGGTCTAGCCCGGCCGCAAATTCTTTGGTTATGGAGACCGTCTTCGTCTGTTTGTCCACAGTGAAATCCATTTGCATATTATTTTTCCTTTTTCTGGTCTTGTTTAATTGTTGCGAGGAGGTCCCTCGAGCTGGTTAAGTCGGGTTTCCCAGATCTTTCTGTATTGCTCTAACCATTGGTCGATCTCTTTCATTTTTTCGATCTCAAGCGAATAGAAAATTTCTCGTCCCTTTTGTTCCTGTGTTACCAGCGCGCATTCGGTCAGTATTCGCAGGTGTTTAGAAACGGCCTGCCGCGACGTGTCAAAATGCTCGGCAAGTGCGTTTGGCGTCATCGCCTGTAGGGCAATTAGCGCGATGATTGCCCTTCTTGTCGGGTCTGCGATGGCTTGAAAAATGTCTCTTCTCATTTTTTTGTCTCTTAGTTTATGAAACCGATCAGTTGCAAGTATAAACGCAACCGCTCGGTTTCGCAAGTCTTTTATACATTTTTTTTGGAGTGGAAATAAGGCGGGTTTTGAAGCCTTGGCGTTGGGCATCACGCGAGATCTGTCGTTTTAACCTATGCACTCATTTTTTTTGCCGGTTCATAGTAAAGAAATATTGCGCCGCAACCAAATGTTTTTGTTTTTAAAAGTTTGAGATCAATTCTATCCGTGATGTTTTTAAATAACGGCAAGCCGCTTCCTACGACAGTCGGCTGAACGCCAAGCTGGTATTCATCAACTACGCCAAGCTGCGTTAAGGCTATTATCAAACTTGGGCTGCCAACTAAAATGTCTTTGCCCGCTTGCTGCTTGAGCTCTAAAATTTCTTCTTTAGTAATTTCGTTTTTCAATTCCGTATTTTTCCAATCGACATTTTTCAGCGTACGGGAATAAACGATCTTTGAAATATTGTCTATCGATACCGCAAATTCATCCATCGGTTTATTACCGGTAGGATCCTTTACGACAGATGGCCAATAACTTTCCATAAGTTGATATGTTACCCTGCCGTATATAAGGGTGTCTGCGCTGCGTAATAGATCACTATAATGCTGATGTATTTCTTCGTCCGCGGTCATTGCCGTGTGGTCGCAAAACCCGTCGAGCGTCATATTCATCGCAGCAATTAGTTTTCTCATATTTGTTTTAAGTGGTGGTTTTCAGTTTACCGCCAATGATCGCCATTGGAACTAGAAGTGCCGTAAAGATAACGTGATACCAGATGGGAGCATACGGCCAGGACATAACCATCTTCAGTAAACCTAAGGCCAGCAGCACGAAGGCAAGGGCCAGCGGCGCGCGTTTGTTTTCACCAGCGATCAGCGCGGCCAGAAATCCGGAAACAAGTGAGACTACCAGACCGAGGACAATATGTATCAGAAGCATGGTTGTATCCGCGGTGAACTGACCGCCATGCTCAACGGCCGCTTGGAACGCGGCTTGATGAGCGCCGAACGCCGGCCAGATGGCCGAAAGAATTTTCTCGCTTCCGACCCACACTATCAACCAGGCAATAAATCCGCCAATAACGCCCAAAACGATTCGCAGCATAGCTTTCTCCTATTTATTTCTTTAATAACGCTTCTTCAGTTACGACTTCAGCCGCTGCCAGTTTTTTACAAATATAACCCACGATGTATTGGTGCCATGCGGTCAAATCGATATCTTGATTCTCATCAAGATCAAGGACCGCTTTTTTTACCGCCCTCCAAACTGGTGTGCCTTCGTATTCGACGTAAGGGTGCCTAAGTGCGTTTACGGGTTTGCCCCAGTATTGTGATTTCTTTCTCGTCATAATTTTATTATCTAATCCCAATCATTCTTGAGCAGCAGCTCTTCGATCCTGTAGGCATGCAGCATCTCGTGATTCAGCACATGCCGGAACATGATCCACACCGAATAATGATCAAACGCCTCGTGCTCGGCCGTTTTCTGCCACTCGTCCGCCGATAGCTTCTTCAGTCTTTTCACGAGCGCGGCCCGCTCGCGAACATACGTGTCGAGCCTTTCGTCCAGATCTATGTCGAGCAGCGCGCCTGCTTCGTCCTCGGGAGAATTATCTATCGACTTAATGTACGGTACCGGTGTAGACAAGATCATATCGAGCCGCGCGAGGAACGGAGCGTCAGACTGCGACAGGTGACAGGCGTGCTCGTAAGCCGACCATTTTGCCGGGCCCGGACGACGCTTTAGGATCTGCGGCGGCACCTCCCGGATCAGAGGAATGATGACGCCGGGGGCCGTCTCCAACGCGGAGATCAAGATGGTTGTATCGCTCATGATGTTCTTGCTCTAAATTTTGTCGAAAAATTTCGGTGACCGCTGCGAAGCCCGCATCCATCCGGACGATGTTTATATTTAAAACATATTTATGCGGCCGTCTTTATAAAAGGTATATCGCAATACGCCGGACATTTTTACCGGCTTTCCGGCTAAAATCGACACGCGAAATTTACTTAATGAAGCAGCTTTTTCCGCAGCCGGGTAAAATTCCACAGGCCCTTTGATCCCTTTGGCGGAGATCACTTTACCCGTCTCATCTACCATGATCTCGACCAGCACCGTGCCTTCGATATCTTTCCCTTTCATTTCTTTGGGGAAAACGGGGATAGCGGCGAAAACAAATTTCCATAATATCGCCATCCCCGCGGAAAGCACATCGCTTTTTGGCAGATCAGCAGCCGGAGGCTCTACACAATCTTTTTTCCCGCCTCCGATATTGCGATAAATACATAGGTCGTAATCCGTCAATTTAAGGTCATAAGTCCCCGCTTCTGGATTAGCGGTTACATAGGAATACGCTTCGGCCTTAAATTTTTTTGCATCATCACTTTTCCCGACTTTCTCAGATAGCACTGCCGAAACGATCAAGAGACTGGTGCGCCGCGCCCCGTCATTTAAGCTGCTTTTTTTCTTCGCAAGGTCGATGCCTTTTTGCCATATCTTTAACGCCAATTCCGGCTGTGGAGTATTGCCGTAAAGATATTTTGGCGTAACCAAAAAAAGGCCGGTGTAATAATACCTGTTGATGTCATTGCCAAGATATTTCCAAAGCTCCGACTCAAAATTATCGCCCAGGGCTTTGCGGTCTTCATTGAAAGCTTCGGATAATACCTCTTTAAATCCGGCCAAAAAATTTCCCTCATTTTTTAGAGCTGCATTTAAATTATTGAATGGCTTGCCTTGGGCAGATACGGAAATACTGCAGAACACAAGAAGCAAAGAAAGGAAAATATATATCTTCATGTATTTTAAGCCGCGATCTGTTCGACGCGGTTATAGACGGTGTCGCGCTCGACCGCCTCGAAGCCTGCGTTTTCGATGAGGCTGACGAGTTCGGCGCTTGGTCATTTTTACTTCGCCGTTTTCGACCGAGTAGCTGTGGGTGAGTTCGCCGCCTTCGGTGATGGTGCCGTCGAGGTCGTTGGCGCCGAAATGGAGCGCGGTCTGCGCCGGTTTTTGCCGAGCATCACCCAGTAGGCCTTGATGTGGTCGAAGTTGTCGAGCATCAGGCGCGAGACGGCGATGGTTTTGAGCGAGTCGATCGCGTCAGGGCCGGGCAGGGTGGAGAGCGCCGTTCCCGGCGGGAAAAAAGCGAGCGGGATAAAGCATTGAAAACCGCCGGTCTTGTCCTGCTGTTCGCGGAGTTTAACGAAATGATCGATGCGGTCTTCGATAGATTCGATGTGCCCGTAGAGCATCGTGGCGTTGGTTTTTAAACCCGGCCTTGTGAACTTTTCCGGCGAGTTCCAGCCAGCGCGCGCCGTCGCATTTGTGGTCGCAGATGCGCGAACGCGTCGGTTCGGCAAAAATCTCGGCGCCGCCGCCCGGGCACGAATCCATTCCCGCCGCGTGCAGTTGCTCGATCACGTCTTCGTCCGACATCTTATAAAACCGCGCCATGAAATCCAGCTCGACCATGGTCAGCGCCTTCAGATGCAGCCGCGGAAATTCGCGCTTGAGCGACGAAAAAAGATCGGTATAATAAGAGAATGGCAGCTTGGTGTTCAACCCTCCAACGATGTGAAGTTCCGTGGCGCCTTCCGCAACCGCCGCGCGAGCGATGTCCAGAGCCTCCTCGACCGAATGAGTGTAAGCGTCCTCCGCGCGCGCACGACGATAAAACCCGCAAAACTTGCAATCAGCCACGCAAATATTCGTGTGATTAAAATGCCGGTTGACGTTGAAATAGGTCGTCCGCCCGTGCCTGCGCCGCCGCACCGTGTCCGCCAGCTTGCCCAGCGCGTTCAAGTCCTGAGTGCGAAAAAGCTCCATCCCCTCTTCAAAAGTCAGCCGCTCCTGCGCCTCAACCTTTTCCGCGATGGTGTTTAGATTTTTATCGAATGAAAATTGCATATTAAAACTACGAGTCAGTACCGCCTGCGGTAGCGGGGCGGGTAAATTCTTACATCCTTTGCAAAACCGGAAACCCATCCGCTACCGCAGATGGTACTGACAAGAGACGCTAAGTTTTTAGTCAAAATCCGGCAAACCCTCGCCCTGACCGTTCAATACATATTCTACCGCAATCTCTATATTTCGTTCAGTCCAGAGGCGGCGCTTACTGCCCTTATCCGCCCAAGGGCTGTGTTTGTATTGCCAGCAACCACTTTCGCGCATTTTTCGGGTAGCGTTTGCTTTGAATGCATTCAACGCGATTTCCGGCTTTTTATCTCCTATTGAAACCACAGTATGAGCATGATTTGTTCTGACATTTATTGCAAACAAAGCCCAGTTCCGCATTAAACAAGTTTCGCGAACAGCCGTTTCGATAATCGTCCTCTGTTTCGCATAAAGCTCAACCGGCCGCGATTTTAACTGTCCTGCGTTGTGACGCTGCCATTCTGTATTCGGAGGAACATAGGGCGATCTATATTGATTATTAAATCTATCAATCGAGCCGCGCGAATCACCGTGCAGCCAAGTACCATAGCAGCGAAATGTTATAAGATACGCCAGTGGGATGTCGGTATCGTTCCACATAATGTTATATAATCATTCAAAAATTAAGAGACCCGCCCGCTACCGCAGGCGGTACTGACCCGTTACTATAATATGAAATTCGGACAAGTAGATAACCCTGAGAGTATTGATTTCACGATTCCGCCTGATCACAAGGACACCGCCGATACCTTAAAAAAAGCGGCAGCAAAAGGGGCGAAAGATTTCAAAGTTTATGTGGGCTGCGCGAAGTGGAACAAGGCCGATCTGAAGAATTTTTATCCGAAGGGGACGAAGGACGAGCTCGGATATTACGCCACGCAGTTTAACTGCATCGAACTCAACGCGACTTTTTACCGGCTGTTTCCCGCCGCGCAGTTTGAGAAATGGAAAGCGGCGGTGCCCGAAGGCTTCAAGTTTTTTCCCAAGCTCGGGCAGGAGATCTCGCACTGGAAACGGCTGCAGGACACGGAAGCGATCGTCGATAATTACGTCGGCAATTTTTCATCTTTAGGCGACCGGCTGGGTGTGCCGTTTTTGCAGATGCATAATAATTTCGGCCCGAAAGACACGGACCGGGTGGTGAAATTTATCGAAAACTGGAAGTACGACGTGCCGCTCGCGGTTGAATTTCGCCACACCGACTGGTACAACAACGCGGACACTAGCGCCGCGCTTTACAAACTGCTCGAAGAAAAAAACGTCATCAACGTGCTGGTCGATACCGCCGGCCGCCGCGACCTGATGCACATGCGGCTGACCACGCCAACGGCTTTTATCCGCTACGTCGGCGCAAATCACCCGACTTCGGATTATACGCGGCTGGACGATTGGATAGAGCGCATCGCCGAATGGAAAAAGCAGGGTTTAAGCGAACTATATTTCTTCGTCCACCAAAATACCGAACTCGAATCGCCGCTGCTGTCGGCCTACTTTATCGACAGATTAAACAAAAAGATCGGCACCGATCTGGCCGTCCCGAAAACTTTGATCGAGCCGAAATCACCGACGCTTTTCTGAAAGACACCATTGTCGGTCTCTATGAAAATTCTTTCCACGGACTACCTGGAATGGATAATCAAAAAAGAAATTTCCGAAGGTATCAGGAAATATTTAAAACCGCGGGAAGAGTTGATAAAACCCAGCCCGGGTAAAATTTCAGGCTTTTGCGCGCCGCTTGAGGAGCGGTTAAAATTCCCGCCGAAAATTTCTCTTCGAAACACCGGATCGCGTGTTACCCTAATAGCTAAAAAAAGGTAATTCAAGACGCCGTTAAATCCCGTAACGTTTTTGAAAAAATTTCATTATTAACTGAGTAGGGCGGTGTCTCCCAAAAAGCAAAAATGCCGTAAGGATTTAATAAAAAATGCATAAATAAGCAGGCGCCTTGAAATATTTTCTTGTAGTTTCGTTTGGGTCCGCGGTTTCCGCCTTTATGGTCTCTAGAAATAAGAAGAATCCACGAAACAACACGAAACTAACACTAACAAATCCAAAACCGGGCATGCGGGTTAGGCTTTAACCACCACAAATATTATGCAAAATCAACAAAAACCTTATAAAAAAGCAGGACCTTACAGCGGCTTTATTATCATCAGGCTTGCGGGCAGCTTTTCATACCGGGACGGCGAGACCCTGGAAGAATTTGCGGATGCAAACCAATTGACGAGGTTATCCGAGCTTTTAAAACAGCACCGTCCGAGCTCGACGCGGAGAACGGTAAAAAGCGTATCCCTGGAAAAATTGAAAGCGCTCGAAGAGAGAGCCAAAAAATCCCCCTTCCCGCCTTTGAACAGCCTGGCCGATTACTGGCGTCTGGATTTTCGCGACTCCGCAACAAACCACGACGAGGTGGTAAATGCGTTTCAGTCGCTCCCCGGGGTGGAACTGGCATACAAGGAACTGCCCGTTGCCGACCCCGTGGTCGACCCGGATAGTCTTACAACCCAGCAGGGTTATCTAAACCCCGCGCCCCAGGGAATAAACGCGCTTTGGGCGTGGGGCCAGGGCGGGAGCGGCGCCGGTGTCGGTTTTGTGGACCTGGAACAGGGATGGATACCCGCACACCAGGACCTGGCCGGGGCGGGCGCGGCGGCGGGCGGCCCGGCGCTGGTTTCCGGCGATAATAGAGACGGCCACACGTTCTTAAACGAAGACGGCGATGAAGTGATATACCGGGGCGATCATGGGACCGCGGTTTTAGGAGAAGTTGTCGGGATGGACAACACCCTGGGAATTGTCGGCATAGCGCCCTCGGTAAGCTATGTCAGGATGGTTTCTCATTACGACGCGGCCTCCGGTACCGCCCTTCATGTAGCGGACGCCATCGTCGCGGCCATTGATAATATGGATAACGTGGGCGATGTATTGCTGCTGGAAGTTGCCCGCGGCGAGTTTGAATGGCCGACATTCCCCACGGAAACCGACAATGCCGATTTCGACGCAATCAGGCTGGCCGCGGGAAACGGGATCATCGTGATCGAAGCCGGCGGCAACGGCGATTCGTCCGGCACCCCGATGGACCTGGACGCCTGGACGGATTCGTCCATGCGTTTCCGTTTAAACCGGGGTCATGCCGACTTCCGGGACTCCGGAGCAATATTGGTCGGGGCGGCACATTCCGCCAGTACTCATAACAAAATGGAATGGTCGAACTTCGGCACGCGTTTCGATTGTTACGGTTGGGGAGAAAATATTGCGACTTCGGGCTACAGCACCCGTGGGAGCCACGCCTCACTGGGAGGGGGAGGCACCCCCAGTGTTTTTACCGACGATTACACCTCCAATTTTAGCGGCACCAGCGCCGCTTCGCCGATAATCGCCGGCGCCGCCCTGATCCTGCAAGGTTTGTACAAAACCGCGGCCGGAACGAGCCTGTCTCCGATGCAGATGCGCGCACTATTATCGAACCCCGCCACGGGCATAGCTCAGGGCCCCGTCGATAACGATAAAAAGATCGGCGTAATGCCGAACCTGCGGGACATAATCGAAGACACGCTGGAGCTGACGCCCGACCTTTATTTACGGGACAATGTCGGCGACAACGGCCACGTTCCCAGCGCCGGGGGCATCAGTACCAGCCCGGACATAATAGTCCGGCCGGCGGCGGTGGCGGACCCGACGGCGGCTTTCGGCGAAGCCAGCGGAACCGAGAATTCCAGTTCAGAAGGCCACCTGGTCGAATTCGGGCAGAACAATTTTGTGTACGTCAGGATGAAGAACCGCGGAGGCAGCGACGCGAACGGGGCCACGGCAACGGTCTACTGGAGCGAAGTATCGACGCTGGTCACGCCGGACCTATGGCATCCCATCGGCACTTCCAGCCCGGTAAATGTGCCCGTCGGAGACACATTGGTAGTGACGCCCGCGATAACCTGGAACACCGCCGATATACCGGCCGAGGGGCATTATTGTTTTGTCGGAATACTGAATCACCCGCAGGACGGCGCGCCGCCGATTCCCGGCCCCGCCAATTTCGATATGAACGATTTCACGGCCCTGATCAGAAATTACAATAACGTCACCTGGAGAAATTTTAACGTCATAAATGCCGTGCTTCCTCCCCCGGGCCCCTCGGGCGCTGACGCCGGCGGCGCGGGCAAGGCCGAAGGGGCGGGCGCGCAGGAAAAATTGGAATTCAACATTACGGGCGCGCCGGACCGGGAGAGAAGCTTCGACATCGAATTTATCAGGGCCCTGCCGAAAGGCGCGCAGGTGTGGCTGGAGCTCCCGGCAGATCTGTTTGCTTCCATCGAATTGCCTGCGGCCGAGTTAAAAGAGACGAAGCCGGGCAAACGGTAAGCGTTTTGCTGCCGGGCGTGGGAAGCGTCAGGCTGGACAATATAGTTTTACCGAGATCGGCAAAATATAAATGCCGGCTGCTGATAACCGGCGGCGCGGGATATGAAAAAGGAGCTCACCGCATCGCCGTGAGGCAAATATTCGAGGACTTTGAAGTGGGCCGCGTCACCTGGGAGCTGAAAAAGCCGGACAAGGACCCGACCAAAAAACCAGGCTCAAAGACCGGTTCGTCACTCTGGTGCCGGGTGTTGTTTTTCCTTTTTATCCCGCTGCTTATATGGTTCCTGTTTACTTTGATGTACTTTTTAACCAGGGGCTATTAGAAGGATTTTCCCAAAAAAACCGCGCCGCCAAAGGTTAAAAGCAGGATCACGCTGACGAAGGCGTTGGTGGTGAAAAAAGCGGCGTTAAGACGGCTCAGGTCGTTGGGCCTGACCAGGGTGTGCTGGTAGATCAGCAGCAAGCCGACGGCTATCACGCCGGCGAGCGAGAGCCAGCCCAGCTCCGTCACCAGGTATAAAAACACCAGCACGATAAACGCCTGTAAATGAAAAAGCCGCGCGATCCATAACGCGCCGCCGATGCCGAAACGCGCCGGGATCGAGCGCAGGCCTGCCTTCCGGTCGTATTCAAAATCCTGGCAGGCGTACAGGACGTCGAACCCCGCCGTCCACATCATCACCAGCAGCGAAAGCAGCAGCGGGACCCCGCTGTCGAGCGCGCCGCGCACCGCGATCCAGGCGGCGGTGGGCGAGATCGCCAGCGCCCAGCCGAGGATCAGATGCGAAAAGTGAGTGTAACGCTTGGCGTAGGAATAACCCAGAATGCTCAGGAGCGCGACCGGCGCAAGCGCAAAGGCCAGCCAGTTGAGCATAAAAGCCGAAAGCAAAAACAACACGGCCGATGCGATGAAAAAAGCCCAGGCGAATTTCACCGAGAGTTTTCCGGCAGGGAGTTCGCGGTTTGCCGTGCGCGGGTTGGCGGCGTCGATATTCCGGTCGGCGATGCGGTTAAAGGTCATCGCCGCGCTGCGCGCTCCGACCATCGCCAGCGTGATCCAAAGTATCTGCCACCACGTGGGGAGGCCGTTCGCCGCCAGGATCGCTCCGAGAAATGCGAACGGCAGCGCGAAGAGCGTGTGCTCGAACTTTATCATCGCCAGCGTGGTCTTTAGTTTGTGCCAGAAAGTTTTCATTAACAGTTCTGAGTCCCGCCTTCAGACGGCTTTCGAACGCTTCGCGTTCGTGCGGACGGGCCGTCCGCGCTCCCGTTTAGAGTTACGCGTTTACGCGTGATTCACGCCTGAAGGCGTAACTCTGAACTCCCGAAAATTTTAGCAAACCCACCGACTTAAATCTCGCCCGGAACAATCTCCGCGGTGAAATAAGGTTCAGCGCGAACAGGCGCGCCGGCGGCGCGGCGCAGCATCACGATCTGCCCAACATGCGTCAAAGCGTCGGCGATCGGCCCTTGGGTAAGTTTTTCTATTGGCGCAACAAGTACCCGGTCCGACGCCAGGAACGAATCCAGCTCGCGCGCGGCGGCGAAGAAGCGCTTCACTTCTTCGTCCCAGGGGAGCGGTGAGGAATTTAAATGAACAAGCTCGCCTTTTAGCAGGTAGACCGAACCCTGGAGCAGATCGCCGATGTGCGCCAGTATCTCGTTGGGAGTTCTGATGGTTTTGTCTATGCGAAAGTCGGCGAAGTTCTCCGGCGCGCCTGAGATCGCGATGCGCCCGCGAAAGGCCACCGTAGCGACCAGGTGACGCAATAATTCACGTTTTGTATCTTGTGTCATAGTGTGTGAGTCCGGGTTCAGAGTTACGCCTTTAGGCGTGATCACGCGTAAACGCGTAACTCTGAACGCCGCAAACATTATATGTTAAAATCCGAATCCGTATGGACAAACAGCAGCTATTGGAAACCGGGCGGATAAATAACCGCGTCACTCTGTATTTACTGGATGCCATTCCCGAAGAACATTTAAAAGACATACTTGCTTCAAAAGGCCGCAGCACGGGCGAACAGCTTGCGCACATACATAACGTCCGGCTGATGTGGTTAAAAGTATCCTTGCCCGACGCGTTAAAGGGCCTGGAAAAGATCGAGAAGGAAAACGCGTCGAGTAAAAAAATACTGCAAAGATCGCTCGAGGCTTCCGGCGCGGGCGTGCTGAAGCTTTTGGAAACCGCGGCGGAGCAAAACGGGAAAGTGAAAGGTTTTAAACCGCACGTTACCGCTTTTCTCGGCTATCTCATCGCGCACGATGCCCATCATCGTTCGCAGGTCATTATCGCGCTTAAACAATCAGGCCATAAGCTCGATCAAAAAATACTCTACGGTATCTGGGAGTGGGGAGTGCGCTAGTTTATGCCTTCCGCTAAAGCTCACGACGCAATTACTGTCTTACTCGCGATACCCATATTTGCGATCGCATGGATCGTTTCCCGCGATTTGATAACCGCAGGCGTGATCGCGGTCGCTTCGCTCATCGGCGGGCTGATCTTCGGCCCCGATCTCGACACCTATTCCAAGCAATACACGCGCTGGGGAATTTTCCGCGTCATCTGGTTTCCTTACTGCGGATTTTTTAAACACCGATCGCGCTGGACCCACGGCATTTTGTTCGGCACGCTGCTGCGCACCATCTACCTGATGGGCGTGCTGACGCTCGCGGCCTTTTTAGTGACGTGTGCCAGCGCAATTTATCACAACGGAAATTTGCCGGACCTCCTTTTAATAACGCAGGAATGGCGGCGGCTGGGTGAGTTCACCGGCCGTTACCTGGGCGCGAATTTTGCCTGGCTGGTCTTCCTCGGACTGTGGCTGGGCGGCCTGAGCCATAGCCTTACCGACATCGCGGGAACATATGTTAAGACGGGGAAAATAAAGGCTTTATTATAGGAATGTTTGTTAGCAATTTTTCTTGACAAGCGAAGAAAAGGGTTTATGATGTAGCTTGTAATTCCAAATCTCACTGTCGAGGAAACTTATATGAAACTCCTGCGATTGTTCCTTGCTTCTTTGCTACTCATTTTTGCCGGAAATTTACTGGCACAAGCACAAATAGTGAAGTGTCCGGCGCCGGCAGTTGCGGGTACGGATCTTGTAGTTACTTACAATAGCTCTGTCAGAAAAGCAACACCCGATAATATTTCGATCGATATCTGCAACGCCGGGATCACAACTATCAGACTCACTAATGCTATCGTGCAAAGGGACTCCTATGAACCACACTTTATTTACGTGGGTCAAAATAAAGACTACTTTTCTGCCAAGTTAAAAAAAGGAGACAATGTTTTTTATCTGGAAGCGTTCATCAAAGATGTCAAAATTCCCGCGGCTAATATTAAACAACTCGCGCCCGCATTAAATGACCGAATCGAAATAAGTCTCGTGGAGGACCCATTTGCCGAGGTCGAAGCGGCTCCCGCGGCACCGGCTGCGCAGGGAGCGGCTCCTGCGGCACCGGCTGCGCAGGGAGCGGCTCCTGCGGTAAATGCAGTGGCGGCCGCTGCTGCTACTCCTACTCCTACTCCAGCTAAAACGAAAGTGGAAATCAAAGCTCCTTTTGAAGTGTCAAACCAATCCACTTATGACTTGCCGATAACCGGTAAAGCTTTACCACCCTGCGAAAAAGACACGGAATGTACTTACAATTATGTAATAGAAGTACAACACGGTACGAATAAGCGCAGCGAAAAAGTTCCTATATTAGATGCAACCGGCGCAAAAATTACCGCCTACACAGACGCCACAAAACTGCAGTCGCCGCAGGTCAAGGCAGTCGGTTTAGAAGACGGAACCAACACTATAAGTGTTTATGCGGAAAAAAACGGAAAAAAGATCGAGGGATCGGATAGCGATCCGGTACAGGTAAAGTGTGAAAATTGCACCGACTATGGCAGCAGCATAAACACCCGCGCTATCGTCGGGCTTGAGCAGATCGGGGCCAGTTCGGCCGAAAGCAAGTCGAGTCCTTTTATAGACTTTTTTTTTAACGCACCATTTACGATCACACCTTCCAAAGTAAGAAATGGTGAAACAACTTTTTGCACCACATATACTGCACTATGCATCGCTCAACCGATCAATCCTTCCGCTACCATCAATTGTTCAGTGACACCGCCAACACCGATACCGGCAGGATGCGAAATGAAACCGGTGGCAAATATATGTAAAACAAGACCCGGGCTTTGTGAAAAGGCATTTAAACTCTCCGTTTGGGGCAATGCACGATTCTCTAATGTTCCCGTGCAGCGACTGGCCACGTTATCAAATTTCGGCGGATTCACCGATTCCTTTCTCGGAGAAAATGTCAGGTCCAATACCCTGGCTCAGAGCTTTGATTTTCTGGTAGGCCTGGAGTGGAAATTTTTTCAGGAAACGCAACTAAGTCCCGGGTTTCTTCCCGGCAGAAGTTCCCTTTCTCTTATTGCCAGTGCCGGAGCGGTCAATCCTCTTGCGCCCAGATCAACTGCTCAGCTGTTCAAAATACCGAAGGTATCATGCACTCCTACTCCTCCAGCGACTACGTGCGCAACCGTTCAGGCCTTTAAGGATATTTTTCCCGAAGCAGCCGACGATAAGACCCATATCGCCTTTGCCTCCCCGGAGAGGGACAAATTTTTTAGGCAATACTTTGCCGGGTTAAGGATCAGAACCAATTTTTTTGACGATATAAACAAGCCGAAAAACCTGTTTCCCGCGTTGGTCGATATAACCGTAGGGCAAAATGAGGTTATTACAAAATATCTCAGGGGCGTTATCGTCAGATTGGATGGTTCGGCCCCGTTGCCGATCAAGGGCACTAATTTTCTATATGTCTTCGGCGGGGCCCAATTGAAGCTGGGCAAACGAATAACTGAAAGCCAACAGATTTTCTTCCTGGAACCCGGAACCGATGCCGGTTTGACAAGTCCGACTACCGTTGTTGTCCCGATCGATCAACGCACGATCTCAAATAGGGATATTTTCCGGCTCGGTATCGGGATAGATTTGTTCAGAATATTCAGGTCACAATAACAATAGAAAGTTCAACCTCTTACAATCCTCTCGTCGTGGCGAGGCGCGCGGCCTGCTGGCGCACGGCGTCGGGAACGTTGCGGTTCTTTCCCAGGGATTTCAGATCTTTCGGCATCAGGCGGGGAATGATGCTCATGATGATCGGCATCGGCGTACGCGGGTTGCGCGCCAGGTTGTGAATGATCGAATAGCTGCGCAGCCATTGGCGGTTGGTGCCGATCTGGCGCAGGATATCGGACGAGACGCTGCGCATGGCGGCAATTTTTTCCATCTCCTGAGCGGTGATCTTGGGATTTTTAATGACCGCTTCGGAAACTATCCGGTTCGAATCGCGGATCAAAATATTACGCACTTCGCGGTCGCCCTTCATCGCGTACTTGACGCGGTCTTTTACGGTCATCAGCAAAATGCGCCGGACAATGGTAACGAACACGCTCGGATCCACCCCGTCTTCGGCCTTTAATTCGCCCAAAATTTTATTGACTATCGCCTGGCGCTGTTCGGCGGTTTCCTCGTAAAACTCTTCGATCAGGTCCATCGAGAGCCACGAATCGTCGACGTCGACGTCCGGCACTTCGATATATTCAGCCAGCAGCACGGCGTCCTGCAGGCTGATCTCGCCGTCGCCGCGGCCGAGCTTTCGGCAAATTCGGCCTGCTCGATAAACTCCGCGGCGGCCTCTTTGCCCTGCGCCCTGAGTTCGTTGGCGATCTGCTGCGCGCCGCGCTCCTTTTCGAAAAATTCCCGCTTGGTTTCGCGGGCGCGTCTTTCCGCTTCGGGCGTGCGCGCCGGATTGACGATGATGGCTTCGATCAGTTCGGGAACGCGGATCAGCCGCTGCTGATTGACGGCGATCAGTTCGAGCAGCTCTCCCTCGCCGGTGTTTTTCGCCAGATCGACCAGCGCCTCGCCGGGTGTATTCAGATTGGCGATGACGGCTTCGTGCGTTTCCCGCGGCAGGTCTTTTTTCTTCGCCAGAAAACCGAGCACGGCCGGGGCGGTTTCGCCCGCCTGCGCCACCGCGCGCAGATCACCCGCGTCCTGCGCCGCCAGAGTTGCGCGGGCGGTTTGGGCGATCTCGCCGTCCTCGTTTCCGATGAGATTTACCAGTATCTCCATCAGATCGGCCTGCGGCAGGGGCAGTAAACCCCGGGCTGCCGCGAGCCTCGCCGGGCGCGGCGCCGTTCCCGTGATCACGGCTTTGACCGCCGGATTGTTTGAGGTTATTTCGATCTCCATGTTCGTGACAGTCAGCGAAGCTGACGGCAGAATGTAGCCCCAGGTGGAGCGCAGCGAAACCTGGGGTTACGTCTTTTATATATTACCAGCCCGCTTTAGCGGGCGAAAGATGTGGAGGATTTCTGCCGCCCGCTGACACGGGCTAATTGTATCTTACGACGCTAACCCCAGGCTTGCGTGCCTGGACCTATTATCTATCGTCCGCTGAAGCGGACTTCGTCTTTCGAACTTTACAATATTCTTCGACCGCCATAATGATTCTTTGCGCAAGGCGGCCGGAGACCGCCTCTAAACGTATAAAAATTCTTTAGTAATTTATCGACTGCGCCGGGATCGGAATGTCTCCCGTCAATCCCCACGATTCGCCGCCGAAGCCGGCCCCGCCAAAAGGACGAGGCCAACGAACAAGATGGCTGCGAACAAGTTTTTTATTTTTTCACTTACTGCTCCGAAGGTTTGAAAATTGTCTGTATGTTATCATCACGTGTCGTTTTTCTTCAAAATTTTTTGCGGTTTTTACGGGGGAGGATTAAAAGAAAGTGGCGCAAAATTCCGACGCGCTTAAGCGGGTTCTCGTCATTGCCGCCACCGCGGGCATGATCGTTTTCAACTGGCTCTCGGCCGCCGGTTATTTGGCTGGCGTCACGCCGGAAACGGTCTCCGATAAATACCCGACCTTTGTTACGCCCGCCGGTTATGGCTTTTCGATCTGGAGCCTGATCTATTTCGGAATGGCCGTTTTCAGCATCTACCAGGCAATGCCGAAAACGGGCGAACGCTTTCGCGCAGTTCGTTCGCTATACATTTTAAGCTGCGCGGCAAACTGTGCCTGGATGTATTTCTGGCTCCGGGATCAGATCCTTGTTTGCCTTTTCAGCATGGCGGCCCTGCTGGCCGCGCTTTTATTTATCAACATCAGGCTGCGAAACACCGAAACGGGCGGCGAGTATTGGCTGGCCAAAGCGCCCTTCGGAATTTACTTCGGCTGGGTGACGGTGGCCGCGATGGTAAATTTTGTTATCGCCCTGAAATATTTAAATGTCGCGATGACGGACACCTCGGCGATAATTCTCGGCTCGGTTTTGATCCTGCTGGCGGCAGGTTTGGGTGTGATCGCGAGCGTCAAGCTCACCAATTATTTTTACCCGCTGGCGGTCGCCTGGGCGGTGACGGCGATCGCGGTGAAGCAAAGCGCGCATGTTTTGATAGTAGTGGCGGCGGCGGCCGCCTGCGTCGTTTCGCTGTTTGCCGCGCTCAGCTTTGTGCTGAAGGCAAAGTCTTCGGAAACCGAATGATTTTACTGGGAGCGCGGACGGCTCGTCCGCTTTGAGCGCGAAGCGCGAATAGGCAGAAACGCGACAGTTATGGAGCGTGTTGCAAAGACGCTTTATTACACACTCCCTGACGGTCGTGTTTCTGCCTTTTGTTTATCGGGCGACAAACGTGAGGACGAGCCGTCCGCGCTCCGACGCCGGAAACCTGCCTAAATTAACCAACTACTGGAAAAAGGCCCGCCTTGACAGTATTTTTATCTTTGATTAGTTTAAAGCGGGTGGAAACCGGTTTAATTCTTTTAAAATCCCGTAATATCTTACTCAATTACTCTATTAAATAATGATAAAAGAACAACTTAACCTACAAATCACGGAAAAGACCGCGCGTATCGGCGTCATCGGTCTAGGCTATGTCGGCCTGCCGTTGATCGTGGAATTCGCCTTAAAGGGCTTTCACGGCACGGGTTTCGAGGTCGACGAGAAGAAAATAGAAGAGATAAACGGCGGGAGATCCTATATCGTCGACGTCGCGCCGGAAGCGTTGAAAAGCTGTGTCGATGCCGGCAAGCTGCAAGCGACGACCGATTTCAGTGAACTAAATAAATGCGACGTGATCATCATCTGCGTGCCCACGCCGCTGCGCAAAACCAAGGACCCGGACATGTCCTACATCCTGTCGGCGGGCGAAGAGATCCAGAAACACATGCGCAAGGGCCAGCTCATCATTCTCGAATCGACCACCTATCCCGGCACGACCGACGAGGTCCTGCAGCCGATGTTCGAAGAAGAAGGGTTCAAGCTGGACGAAGATTTTTTGCTCGCGTTTTCACCGGAACGCGTCGATCCCGGCAATCCGCAAGTTTCAGACGCACAATATTCCGAAAGTGGTCGGCGGCGTGTCGCCGGATTCGACCGAGGTGGCCGCGCTGCTCTACGGGCAGATCGTCGACCGCGTTCACCCGGTCTCTTCGGCGCGCGTGGCCGAGGCGTGCAAAGCTCTGGGAAAATACTTTTCGCGCGATCAATATCGGCATGGCGAACGAGATGGCAAAGCTTTGTAACGCGCTCGGCATCGACACCTGGGAAGTGGTCCGCGCCGCCGCGACAAAACCGTTCGGCTTTATGCCTTTTTATCCCGGGCCGGGCATCGGCGGCCACTGCATCCCGCTCGACCCGCATTATCTGAGCTGGAAGGCGCGCCAGCACGGTTTCGATTCGCAGTTTATTTCGCTCGCCGAGCAGGTGAATTCCGGGATGCCGAATTATGTCGTCAAGCTGATCTCGACCGCGCTCAACGAGGAGAAAAAAGCGGTCAACGGCTCAAAGGTTTTGATCCTCGGCGTCGCGTATAAAAAAGACATCGACGACATGCGCGAATAGCCCGGCGCTTTCGATCATCGACCTGCTGCGCGCACGGGGCGCGGAAGTGGTTTATCACGATCCTTTTGTCGAAGAAGTTACCTTCGACCACGCCTACACCATCGGCGACGGCGAATCTCTTTATAATGCCGGGCTGACCGACGAACTGATCAAAGACAGCGACTGCGTGGTGATCTGCACCGAACACAGCGGCGTGGATTATAAAAATGTCACCGAGCTTGCGGCGCTGATCGTGGACACGCGCAATGCGCTGAACGAGGAATTGCGGAATGGGAGTAAAGCGAAGATTGTACGGCTTTAGCCGTCAGCAGTCAGCAATCAGTTGTCAGTAACCGAATCTAAATAAAAGAATTGTTTTCGCTTATCACCACTGACCTACTGACCGCTGACTGCTGACTGCTGACTGCTGACTACTGAATGCTAAAGATCCTAAACATCGTCGGCGCGCGGCCTAATTTTATGAAGGTTGCGCCGATCTATGCCGAGATGAAGCGGCGCGCGGGCGATTTTCTGCCGCTGATCGTGCACACCGGGCAGCATTACGACGCATCGATGTCGGAGAGTTTTTTTGACGATCTCGGAATGCCGAAACCTGATGTCTATCTCGGCGTCGGCTCGGCCTCGCACGCGGTACAGACGGCAAAGATAATGACGGAGTTTGAGCCCGTCCTGCTCGCCGAAAAACCCGATTGGGTGCTGGTGGTGGGCGACGTAAATTCGACCATCGCCTGCGCTCTGGTCTCTTCGAAGCTGGGCGTGAAGGTCGCGCACGTCGAAGCGGGCCTGCGCTCGCGCGACCGCTCGATGCCGGAAGAGATCAACCGTCTCCTGACCGACAGCATTTCCGACCTGCTGCTTACGCCCTCTGCCGACGCCGGCGAAAACCTGAAAGCCGAGGGGATTCCCGCCGATAAGATCCGCTTTGTCGGCAATGTGATGATCGATTCGCTTCATAATCACCTTGCCCTGGCCGAAAAGTCGGCCGTGCGGAAAGACCTAAACCTCGACGAAAAACAATACGCCGTGCTGACGCTGCATCGACCGTCGAACGTGGACGGGCGGGAAGCTTTCAGCGGCATTCTCGAAGCGCTGCTCGAGATCGGCAAAGAGATCCCGGTAATTTTTCCTGCTCACCCGCGCACCGCGGCAAAGATCGCGGAGTTCGGCTTTTCGCGGGAGATAGAAAACTCCGGCCTGAAGCTGATCGAGCCGCTCGGCTACCTGGATTTTCTGCGGCTTTACAGCGGCGCGCGTTTGGTGCTGACGGACAGCGGCGGGCTGCAGGAAGAAACCACCGTTCTGTCCATTCCATGCCTCACGCTGCGCGAAAATACCGAACGCCCGATCACGATCGAGATGGGAACTAACCAACTGGTCGGCACGGATAAGGAAAAGATAAAATCCGCCGCATTCGAAATTCTGAGACAAGCCCCTTCTACAAATTCCGTTAAGACACCTGCGCTCTGGGACGGCAAGACCGCGGGGCGCATCTGCGACGCGCTGCTGGAAGCAAGCGTTTAGTCGGAACGCGGACGGCTCGTCAGCATAAACGCGCAGCTTTTCGTAATATTGAATTCAGCCGTGGATAAACGCGGATTTGCACAGATCTGAAACTCTTATCCGTGTTGATCCGCGTAAATCCGCGGCTAAATCTTTTAGGCTGTAAACAGCTTGCGGACAAGCCGTCCGCGCTCCCAGTAAGTGCGCCCCAATTTATTTGGCTTTGTGGATGTTTATTTGTATTATCTAAACACTATCGCTTGCGGAGGTTTTGATGCGTAGAGTATTGGTGTTTTTGGTGCCGGCACTGGCGTTGGCATTATCCTATGTTTTTTTACCCGGGCCGGACAGTAAAACTGTTTCCGCCTCTACGGACGACCGGGAGTTTTTCGCATCGCTTAAGCCTCAAAGTTCCGGGGCAGCCGCCTTCGCCGTTTCGCCTCCTTTGAGCCAGGTTGCGGGCAAGCAGCCCGTCACCCAAAAATTCTCTTTGACCCAGGTTCGCCGGGAAACGAACTACGAAATTCCGCCGCGCGAAATTCCCGGCGCGGTTCACGACGCGGACGGCGCCCTCGCAAGGATCCTGACCGACCCGATGCCCGCGCCCATTCTTTCCTTCGACGGGATGAACAATATCAACAATGGCCTCGCTTTCGGCATCCTGGTGCTACCGCCCGATATGAACGGCGACGTCGGCCCTAACCATTACTTCCAATCGATGAACATCCTGCTGCGCGTTTTCGATAAAAGCGGAAACCCTGTGACGCCGCCCTTTAAAATGAGCAGCCTGTTCGCTTCGCTCGGCACGGCCTGTTCCACGCGCGACGACGGCGAGCCCACCGTGCTTTACGACCCGCTGGCCGACCGTTGGCTGGTAACGCAATACTGCAATCTCACGCCGCCCTTTCGCCAGATGGTCGCCATCTCCAAAACCGGCGACCCCACGGGGAGCTACTTCGTCTATGAATTCATAATGCCGAATTTCAAACAGAACGACCTGGCAAAATTCGGCGTTTGGAACAACGCCTATTACATGTCCACCGACCAGTTTCTGGGCAGCGATTACGCGGGCGCGGGCGCATTTGCTTTCGACCGCGACAAGCTGCTGCGCGGCGACCCGACGGCGGGCTTTGTATACTTCGATCTTCCTTCGACTTCGGGCACTACGCGCCTGGGCGGGATCTTGCCCGCCGATATCGACGGCATAAATCCGCCGCCGCCCAGTGTCTCGGGGCTTTTTATGGGCTATACCGCGACGGAATACGGCGATGCGCAGGACGCGCTGCGCATTTTTGAGATGCGCCCGGATTTTCGCCAGCCGTTTAATTCCACTTTTTCGGAACTGGCCGGCAGCCCTCTGGCGGTCGCGCCTTTCGACCCGACCAGCCCCCCGGGAAGGACCGATATTTTCCAGCCCGCGCCCGGCGAAATGCTCGACGCAAATTCCGACCGGCTGATGTACCGGGTCGCCTATCGTAATTTCGGCACGCGCGAATCACTGGTGGTCAATCAAACCGTGCGGACCACTCCGCTCACCGAGAATTATCACGCCGGCCTCAGGCTTTATGAACTGAGCCGGCCCACGCCCGCTTCGCCTTTCGCGGTGAACGAGCATTTCACCCTCAGCGGGCCGGGAGAAAATCGCTGGATCGGCAGCGCCGCCCAGGACCACCAGGGAGACCTGGCGGTCGGCTACAACAGCGGAAATGTGGTGAAAAAGCCCTCGATACTTTACACCGGCCGGGCGGCGACCGACCCGCCGGGCACGGCCCGGACCGAAGCCACCCTGATCGAGGGAACGGGCGTGCAGACCGCTTTCGGTTTTCGCTGGGGCGATTATTCGGGCATGTCGGTCGACCCGGTTGACGATTGTACTTTCTGGATGACCGGAGAATATTTTTCCGAAGCCAGCCAGCAGCAAAGCCCCTTCGGCTGGATAACCCGCATCGGTAAATTCAGGTTTCCCGAATGCGCGAATGCGCCGCGCGGGACCATCAATGGCCGGGTGACCAACGCCTTGAACGGGCAGCCGATACCGGGCGCCATCGTCGAAGCAAATGTCGCCAACACCCGCGCCGCCAATGCGCAGGGAGATTACAGCCTGCTGCTTTTGCCCAACTCTTATTCGGTAAAAGCTTCGGCCCACGGCTTTGCTTCCCAGACGGTTTCCATCAACCTGGCTAACGGCGCGGCCTTAACGCAGAATTTTGCATTGCAGCCGGTACCCGTACTGGAAGCGGGCGGTATCGAGCTAATTTCGGAAAGCTGCACGATAAACGCGGCCATCGAACCGGGCGAGACCGTCACCATAAATCTGCCGCTGCGAAACACCGGCGGCGCCGATCTTAACAACCTGGTGGTGACCTTGCAGGCGGGCGGCGGCGTGACAAACCCGGGCGCGCCGCAAACTTATGGGGCGCTTCCGGCAGGCGGCGGTTTTGTCACGCGCAGTTTTACTTTTACCGCTTCGCCGGGCCTGACCTGCGGCGCTGGCATTTCCCTGGGGTTCCTGTACGCCGACGGCGCGCAAGCCGGTTCTTTTGCCATCGCCAGGCCCACCGGCGCGCCGCGTTATGTAATGAACGAACCCTTTGCCGGCTCTTCACCTGACTTTCCGCCGGGCTGGACGACGTCATTCACCGGTGAGTCCGAAGTCTGGCAGAAAGTTCTGGTCGAACCTACGCAAAACGACTACGCCGCTTTTTCGCCGGAGCCGGTCCACCCCGGGGTGAACGAACTGGTTTCGCCCGTGGTGCAGGTCACCAATACGAACGCAACGCTCTATTTCCGCAATAAATACGATCTGGAATCCACTTTCCTGCGAAACCTGCTTTATGACGGCGGGGTGCTGGAAATAAAGATCGGCACCGGCGCTTTCCAGGACATTCTCGCCGCCGGGGGACTATTCGTTTCCGGCGGTTACGACGGGCCGATCGCGAGCTGCTGCTCGAATCCGCTGGCCGGGCGGCAGGCCTGGTCGAGCAAGAGCGGGGTCACTAACGAAGCCGTCTGGATCAATTCCCAGGTGAGGCTTCCGGCTTCCGCCGCGGGACAAAACGTGCAGCTGCGCTGGCGCGTGGCGACCGATATCGGCGGGCGCAGGCAGGGACAATGGATCGATAATGTACAAGTTCAGGATGGTTTTAGCTGCTCCTGCCCGGCGGTCCCGGCCTCCAATACACCGTTTGATTTCGACGGCGACCACAGAACCGATCTGTCGGTATTTCACCCCAGCGATAACCCGGGAAATGGCGACTTTGAATACGTGCGAAGCCTGAGCGGGTTGATAGAAAGCGTTTCGTGGGGCGCGGTGGGCGACCTGCCGGTAAATGCCGATTACGACGCTGACGGAAAGGCGGATTTCGCGGTTTTCCGTCCTTCACTTAACGCCTGGTATATTCTGCAAAGCTCGAACGGCACGATAGTGATCGCGACCTTCGGTTTGCCGGGAGACAAATTGACCCCGGCGGATTATGACGGCGACGGGAAAGACGACATTGCCGTCTTCCGGCCCTCGACGGGCGTCTGGTATGTGAGTAAAAGCTCCGACGGGCAATTTATTATTTCCCAATTCGGATTGAACGGGGACGTTCCCGTTCCGGCGGACTACGACGGCGACGGGAAAGACGATATTGCCGTCTGGCGGCCTTCGACGGGTGTTTGGTATGTTATCCGCAGCAGTGATAGCGGCTTCAACATCCTTGCCTTCGGTCTCGACGGCGATAAGCCCGTTCCGGGAGATTACGACGGCGACGGGAAATCCGATCATGTCGTTTATCGTCCTTCGGACGGCACCTGGTACCTGCTTAGAAGCACGCTGGGATTTACCTCCCTGCGATTCGGCTTGAGTAACGACCGGCCGCTGCAAGGCGATTTTGACGGCGACGGCAAGCGCGACATAGCGGTCTTTCGCGCGAATGAGAACTCGTGGTATTACCTTAGCAGCCTCAACGGTTCTCTTGGCTTCAGCTTTTTCGGCGCTGCCACGGATACGGCGGTGCCTTCGATCTATGTGCCGTAAAAATGCCCGTTCAGAGTTACGCCTTCAGGCGTGATCACGCGTAAACGCGTAACTCTGAACTTTTGTGAAATGTTCGAATTTTGACTTTTCCATTACCCTTATTCGCGGAAATATGTTAAAAAATATCGATACCGAACATTATTCTGCGTTATTTAGCCCCCCGTATTCCCTGCTTGGGAATGACCGAATAAAGCGCTTTAGGATATTGATAAAGGTAATGTGATGCTTAGTTCTTCCAGGCTCTTTATAATACAAACGATTATTTTGATATGCGCTGCTCTCTCCGGCTGGTATTAAAAAATTCAAGCGGTAAGGAAATGTAGTTATGTTTAAAAATTATTCCAGAAAATTTGCGTTCATTTTTGTCATTTTTTCGGTCTTGTTCTCGCAGGGTTTTTATCTCGGGACGATGCGCGGGGCGCATGCCGACACGGTGGCGCAGCTGCTGCCGTTTTCTCAAAACTGGACAAATGTGAACCTCATCACCGCCACTAACGATTGGACCGGCGTGCCGGGAGTCATCGGTTATCGCGGTGATGGTTTGACTCCCGACATCGGGATCGATCCGCAAACGATCGTGCTCGACGGGTCGGCCACGCCGGTCAACGTTACGCCTCAGACCACCGACCCGGCGGTTCTTTCCGGCGGCATTTATGAATTCGACGCTCTGCCGAACCCGGTGGTGGCGATGCAGGGTTCCGGCACCGCGGACGCCCCGCACCTTGTCCTCAGCTTAAATACCAGCGGAACGACCGCTATCACCGTCGCTTATACCCTGCGCGACATCGATTCCACCGCCGACGATGCGATCCAGGCAGTGGCGCTTCAATACCGCGTCGGCAACACGGGAAATTTTACCAATATCCCGGCCGGGTTCGTCGCCGATGCGACCACCGGCCCCAGCATGGCAACACTGGTGACCCCGGTCAGCGCCGCCCTGCCAGCGGCCGCCGAAAATCAGCCGCTGGTCCAGGTGCGCATAATCACCTCCAATGCCTTCGGCAACGATGAGCTGGTCGGTATGGACGACATCAGCGTAACCGGAACGGGCGGCGGAAACATCCCGCTTTCCGGCAGCGGCGCTTCGAATCCGACGTCCGTGATACCGGGCAATGCTTCGCTGCTGACCGTTCACGTGACCCCGGCCAATACACCGCCCAGCACCGGCATCGCCGTCAGCGGCGATCTTTCGCAGATCGGCGGTTCCCCGACCCAGCAGTTCTTCGACAACGCCACCAACGGCGACGTCACGGCAGGCGATAACATCTTTTCCTTTAGCTACAGCGTCCCGCTCGGCACGCTCGGGGGCAGTTATAATCTTACGGCTTCGATAACGGATGCACAGATGCGCTCGGCCACTACCGGGATACCGATCGCGATCAATGCGCCGATCGATCCGGCGCGTCACCTGGTGATGGGCAACCCCAGCAACGCCACTACCGACGTCGCTAATTTCACCAATTACCTGCTGGCCAAAAACCAGTACGTGATGTCGTATCACCGCGACCGCGGCATTCCGAATTGGGTAGCGTGGCATCTGGACACTACCTGGCTCGGCACCACGCCGCGGCAGGACGACTTCCGTCCCGATTCGTCGCTGCCGGCGGGCTGGTACCAAGTCCTGCAGACCGATTATTCGGGCTCCGGCTTTGATCGCGGGCACCATTGTCCTTCGGGCGACCGCACCGCCAGCGTGGCTGATAATTCGGCGACGTTCGTGATGACCAACATGATGCCGCAGGCCCCGGACAACAATCAGGGCCCGTGGGAAGAGCTTGAAAGCTACTCGCGGACGCTGGCGCAGGCCGGAAACGAAATGTACATCTACATGGGCGGCGCGGGCCAGGGCGGGGTCGGTTCGAACGGCCCGCTAAACACCGTGGCCGCGGGCCACGTGGTGGTTCCCGCGTTTACCTGGAAGGTGATCGTGGTGCTGCCCAACGGCGATAACGATGCCGACCGGGTGAGCAAGACGACCCGCGTGATCGCAGTGATCATGCCGAACACCCAGGGCATCAGAAATAATTCCTGGACGATCTACCGGACCAACGTTCGCCAGGTCGAGCGGCTTACGGGGCTGAACTTCTTTACCAACGTGCGGCCGCAAATGCGGTTTTTCATGAAAAACCGGGTCGACATCCAGTAAGCCGGTTTAAGTTAAGCTAATAGGTCCGTAATAAAAAGCCGGCTGCATTATTCTTTAATGCCGCCGGCCTTTTTTTCGATGCAGGCAGAAACACGACCGTCAGGGAGTGTGTAAAATTATCCGTAAGAAACACACTCGCTAACGCTCGTGTTTCTGCCGCTTACTACTTTCGAGGTTAATAGATTATGAACGCTGCGACAGACATTAACCCGCCATCCGCGGACAGAAGTTTTTTCGGGCACCCGCGCGGGCTTTCCACGCTTTTCTTTACCGAGATGTGGGAACGCTTCAGCTATTATGGGATCCGCCCGCTGCTCGTTCTTTTTATGTCGGCAAATTTGCTCCAGGGGGGGTTTGGCTTCGACCGCTCGCAGGCGTCGGCGATCGTCGGTATCTACGCGGCCAGCGTTTACCTGGCGTCGCTTCCCGGCGGCTGGATCGCGGACCGGCTTTTGGGTTTGCGAACGGCGATCCTGTACGGCGGCATTCTGATTTCGGCGGGGCATATCTGCATCGGGCTGTCCGCGTTTGCCGGCGGCAAGATAACGTTTTTTCTCGGGTTGGTCCTGATCGTTTTGGGAACGGGCCTGCTCAAACCGAACATTTCGGCGATCGTCGGCGACCTCTACCCCGAAGGCGGGGCCAGGCGTGACGCGGGATTTTCGATCTTTTACATGGGAATAAACCTGGGCGCATTTGCCGGGCAGCTGGTTACCGGTTTTCTTGGGGAAGCGATCGGCTGGCACTGGGGGTTCGGCGCGGCGGGCGTGGGAATGCTGATCGGGCTGGCGATCTTCGCCGCGCGGGCAAAAAAGACGCTCGGCGATATCGGAATGCATCCCACCAAACATCCCGATCCGGCCATACAGGCAAAGCGCGAAAATAATGCCAAGCTTATTCTCGGCGTCGGGGTCGGGCTCATCGCGCTGGTCATGGTGCTGGCCGCCACCGGCGTTATCACGCTCGACGCCCAGGTGATCGGCAGCTACATGACCTATGTTCTGGTCGGGCTGGCCGTCCTTTATTTTGCCTATATATTCATCGCGGGCGGCCTTAACGGCGACGAAAGAAAACGCATCCTGGTGATCGGGGTGCTGTTCGTTTTTGCCGCGATCTTTTGGGCGGCCTTTGAACAGGCGCCGACCTCGCTGAATCTTTTTGCGAGGGATTTTACCGACCGCAATTTTTTCGGTTTCGAGATCCCGGCAACCTGGTTCCAATCGGTCAATTCCGCGTTCATCATTCTTCTGGCCCCGGTCTTTGCCGCTCTCTGGATAGGGTTGGCTCGGCGGGGAGTAGACATCTCAAGCCCGGTCAAGTTTGCGCTGGGGCTGTTTTTTGCGGGAGTCGGGTTTTTTGTAATGATCTTTGCGGCCAACATTCTGGTATCGAGCGCCGGCGCGGTCAAGGTCTCGCCGTGGTGGCTGGTGGCCAGCTATTTTTTCCAGACGGTCGGCGAACTGTTGTTAAGCCCGGTCGGGCTTTCGTCGATGACAAAGCTTTCGCCGCGCCGTTTTGTCGGCCAGATGATGGGTATCTGGTTTTTAGCGACCTCGGTGGGCAACCTGATCGCCGGGCTGGTGGGCGGCAACGTCGATCCTGAAAAACTCGAGCAAACCCCGCAGCTTTTCACCGTTACCACCGTTTCGCTCATCATCTCCGCGGTAGTGCTGGGGCTGCTGGCAATCCCGATCTCGCGAATGATGAGGAATGTGGCCGACGAAAAGGAGCCAACCGGGGTGGAACCCGCGGGACCGCAGGCAACGGCGGCGATCAGTAAGCAGCGGCAGTAGCAGTAAGCAGCGGCAGTAGGCGGTAAGCAGTAAGCAGAAATCTCACTGCTACTGTTTACTGCTTACTGCTACTGCTTACTGCCACTGGCCACTGGCTATTGTCATTCAGCTAAAAAAAGCCTAAGATTCAGTTAAAGCCACTCTCCCGGAGGCAAATTATTATGAAGAAACTTATAGGTGTATTTTTAGGAAGCCTGATCGGTATTTTGTTTGCGACGGCAGTCCAGGCGCAGGATGGCTGGATGGGGGACGTCCGGGATAAATATGTCATTTCGGCCAAGGCCGGCGGAGTAAATTTCGTCGAGGGAACTGTCACTGTGGCCGGAAATAATGGCCGGAGCGGACGCCTTATCAAAGGAGATGAGCTGGATATCGGGGAGCAGGTTACAACCGGCAGTGACGGTAAGACCGAGATCCTGCTGAACCCGGGTTCATATACCCGCCTGGGTGCTAATTCCAGCTTTGAATTTATTACTACCTCGCTGGACGACCTGGAGCTCAAACTGGGCAGCGGCAGCGCGATCTTTGAGGTTTTTGCCAGTAAAGACTTCAAAGTTACGGTCAATACCCCTAAAGCTAAAATGTTTTTGATACAGTCCGGCATTTATCGCGTGGATGTACTCCCGGACGGCGGCGGAAGAATATCCGTCACCAAGGGGCGCGTCCAATTGTACGATGACGCCCTGACGGTAGTAAAAAGCGGCGGGCAGGCAACGTTAAACGGCCGCGCATCCCAGCTGGCGAAATTCGATTCGGACGATAAAGATCAGCTCGACACCTGGAGCAAGGCGCGCGCCAAGGAATTGGCCCGGATCAGCCGGCGGGTTGAAACCGCAAGCATGCGAGACTCATTGCTAAGCTCTTTTAGCGCGAACCGCTGGAATATGTTCAATTCTTTCGGCCTCTGGGCTTACGATCCGTTTTGGGGAAGCTATTCTTTCCTGCCTTTTGGCTATGGATGGAATTCACCGTATGGCCACGGTTTTGGCCCTTGCATTTATAACTATCAACTGCCGCCCGTAGTTTATATGCCGCCGGTTCGCAACCCTCGTACCGGGGCCGGGACGCAGAATAACCCCAACGCTCAAAATCCCAGATTGCCGGGCGGAATTCGGCCGGCCCGTTCCCCTGTTGCCCCGCCCTTTGCGGTGATACAGTCTGATCCGAAAAGCGGTTCGAGTATTACGAACGGAGGAGGCGGCAGATCGATCAGAGATATCAGAACGAATATTAATACAGGAGAGCCGATTCTTTCGTCTCCTCCGCCGCCGCCACCGGTTTTTGTGCCGTCCACCACGAGAACCGATAGCAAGCCAAAGGGCAACTAAGCAGTAGGCAGCAGCAGTAAGGCAGGGGCAGACAGCAGTAAGGCAGTGGCAGACAGCAGTAAAGGCAGGGGCAGTAATTATTTAGGAATGAATTTTTCCGGATGTAAAATCATACCTCCGAGCATCCTGCCTATCTCTCTATATTCATTTATCAACGCTTCACATTTATCTTCAGATAAATAGCCGCAGTCCTTTGCTAATTCTAACCAAACTTGTGTCTCGCTAGCCTCCGCGTCGGAGTCCGACATTTTGTGTGCAAATGAATTCGGGTATTGTCGTTTTCGATAACCTTCCGCAATATTCACCGCTACGCTTCGAGATGAGCGTCTGATTTGGTCAATTAAAGAATACCTTTCGTCTTTAGGGGAAGTTTTTGTGATGTGAAAGACCTACATCGCTAAACGATAGGCGTTTTGGAATACTTTCAGGTCTTTATGTCCATTCATGGGAGTGCGGAGACATGATTCTACAATAAATTTATATTTTGGGACTACCGCTACATCGCTCCTCCTACTACCATCGCCTAGCCTACTTGCAAGGGCTGCTGCTATCTACTGCTTTCTGCCGCTGCCTACTGCCTACTCTCTTTATACGCCAGCACGGCTTCCGCCGCTCCCTCGTGCATTATTTCCGGTTTGTGATATCGCCAATATTTTTCAAACTCTTCCTCGCTCATCTGCGTATTATCGGCACGTGTTTTATTTTTCAGATAATTTTCCGACCATTCGCGCATTTCCATATTACGATTCAACGCGGTGCGCGCGCCGTGCATCATATTATCGCGTTCCATTGAGTGTTCTCCTTGTGTTACATTGCATAAGAAAAGATTATTTTCTAGGAGTTTTTCGTGAAAAAGTATTTTCTCAGTCTGTTTCTTATTTTATCATTTTTGCCGGCGCTAAGTCCCGCGCAGCGAAAGCCGGCTCGTCCGGCCGCTGTGAAACCCTCGACGCCGGCACCCGATCCGCAGCCGGTATACGGGATCCCGATCGTCACCAAAACGCTCGCCAACGGCCTGGAGATCATAGTTCTGCCGGACTCATCGGTGCCGCTCGTTACCATCGAACTGGCGGTCCGCAACGGCTCTTTTACCGAACCGCCGGAGCTTAACGGGTTGTCGCATCTTTACGAGCACATGTTTTTCAAGCCGAACCGTGCGTTCGCTATTTTAAGATGCGAATATCTCCAGTCCAGAAACTTGCAGGTCTTCAGGCAATTCAACTGCGACAGCGAATTGAAGCTCAAGCCGGAGATCAAGGACGTAAAATATTTGGAAGAGATCGATCAGATCGGGATCGTGAACAACGGCACGACGAACGAGGAAGTGGTGCAATATTACTTTACCACCACCCAGCCGCACATTTTGACCGCGATGCGTTTTATCAAGGACGCGACCCGTTACCCTTCGTTCGACGACGACGAATTCGGCCGCGAAAAAGAAGTGGTGATCGGCGAGCTCGACCGCAATCTATCGCAGCCCGGTTATTATCTCAACCGCGCACTGCTCGATAAGCTTTTTTACAAATACCCGACGCGCAAAAGCCCGGGCGGAACGCGTGAAACCGTGGCCGCCGCCACGACCGATCAAATGCGTTTGATCCAATCGCGCTATTACGTGCCGAACAATTCGGCGCTGGTAGTGACCGGCGACGTCGACCCGCAAAGTATTTTCGCGCTGGCGGAGCAATTGTTTGGCGACTGGCCGCGCGCCGAAGATCCTTTCAAGCAATTCCCGCTGGTCGAACACCCGCCGCTTCCCAAAAGCGAGGGTGCGATCGTCAGCCAGCAGGTGCAGAATGTTTTCATCCAGATCGGCTGGCAGGGCCCTTCGGTCGGCAAGGACGACGCCGCCACTTACGCCGCCGACGTTTTTTCTTTTATCCTGCGGCAGCCCGATTCGCGTTTCCAGCGCGCGCTGGTGGATTCCAAATTGGCCACCGGCGCCGACATCAGTTATTACACGCAGCGAAACGTGGGGCCGATCACGGCCCAAATGTCCACCTCGCCCGACAAGGCGAGGGCCGCGGTCAAAGCGCTTTATGCCCAGATCGCCGGGTTCGATAAGCCGGGCTATTTCACCGATGCGGAACTGGAAAATGCCAAGACCCTGCTCGAAGCCGAGGACCTTTACAGCCGGGAAAAATTAAGCGAATACTCGCATACGCTGAGCTTCTGGTGGTCGACCACTGGGATAGATTATTTTCGCGGCTATCATAAAAATCTGCGCGCCGTCACCCGCGCCGATATCAACCGCTATTTAAAGACCTACGTGCTGGGCAAGCCGCACGTCGGCCTGGCCCTGATCTCGCCGGAACAGCAGGAGATCGCAAAACTCACTCCGGAAGATCTGATCGGAGGTAAGCAGTAATGAAAAAACGCTTCTGTTCCAGTTTTTCCAAATTTTGTTTTTCCCTGTTACTGGTCTCGGTTTTCGCCGCGGCCGCCCTGCCGCAAACGGCAGCGCCGGCGCCGGCCAATCAGGTCACCGAGTTTGAAGTGAACGGCCTAAAGGTTTTGATCAAGCGCCGTCCCGGAACGCCGACCGTCGCGGCGGGGCTTTTCCTGCGCGGCGGGGTGCGCAATATGACGGCGGAAAACGCCGGCATTGAAAATTTTATGCTCGACGTGGCGACGGAAGGAAGCAAAAATTTTCCGCGCCAGCTGCTGCGCAAAGAGCTTTCCCGCACCGGCAGCACGATAACTTCCGGCACGAATTACGACTACAGCGCTTTTTCGCTGGTCTCGACGCGGCAGCATTTCGAGAGTTCGTGGAAACTATTCACCGACATAGTGCTGAACCCGGCGTTTGCCCCGCAGGATATCGAACGGGTACGAGGGCGGGTGCTTACCGGATTGCGCGCGCAATCCGACAGCCCGGAAAGCTACCTGGAAGTGCTGCAGGAAAAAATAATCTACGCAAATCATCCTTATGCCAACGACCCTCAGGGAACGATCGACACTGTTTCCCGAATGGCTGCGCGGACCTGCGCGCCTATCACCAGAAGATGATGCAGACCTCCAGGCTTTTGCTGGTGGTGGTCGGCGACGTGGAACCCGAAGCTTTGCAGAAACAGATCGCCGCTACCTTAGGAAAACTTCCGCGCGGCGATTATAAGGTAGCGGCCTTTCCTTCGCTGGCATTCTCGCAGCCCACGGTCGACATTGCTTCGCGTTCGCTGCAGACAAATTACGTCAAGGGCGTATTTGCCGCCCCGCCGATAGGCGATCCCGATTACTACGCCATGCGCGTGGCCATCGCTATTTTGCAGCAGCAGGTTTTCCAGGAAGTCAGGGTAAAACGTAATCTCTCATACGCCCCGGGCGCCGATATGAACGGTTTTGCGGCCAACACCGCAAACATTTCCGTATCATCGGTAAATCCTAATGAAGCTATCAAGGTGATGCTGGATACGATTGACGGCCTGAAAAACACCACCGTCAACCAGAGCATGATCCTGGAAATGGGAGGCTTCTTTTTGACCACCTATTATCTAAGACAGGAAACAAACGCCGCCCAGGCCGGCGAGCTCGCCTCATATGAGTTAAACGGCGGCGGCTGGCGCACCTCGCTGGGCTTTTTGGACAAGATGCGCGAGGTGACGCCGGACGACGTGCGCCGCGTGGTCAACAAGTACATGAAAAACATCCGCTTTATCGTGGTCGGCAATCCGGCGGACGTCGATAAGCAGGTCTTTCTGAAACAAGGCGCGGAATAAGTTCAGAGTTACGCCTTCAGGCGTGATCACGCGTAAACGCGTAACTCTGAACCGATCCAAAATCAAAAAGGGCAGGAAGATCCTGCCCTTTTTCTTTGCCGTTTAGCCGTCTTTTGGCTTTCTGGTTTCCGAAGGCGGCGGTGAAGACTTCTCCGGCGGCGGAGAACTCTTGGGTTCCGACCGCGGCTCCGAACGCGGCGGCGGGTCGTTACGCGGCGGAGGATCGTTGCGAGGCGGCGGATCGTAACGAGGTTTCTCCTGCTGCGGCGGAGGATCGTAGCGCGGTTTCTCCTGCCGGGGCGGTGGATCGTAACGCGGCTTCTCCTCCGGCGGCGGTTCGTAGCGCGGTTTTTCAGGCGGCGGCGCCTGTCTGACCGGCGCATCGTCGCTGCGCTGTTTGGGCGGCCTGACCGAATCGTCGTTTCTCGGCGCCACTTTTATCACGGGAGGCGGATCTTCCCGCTTGACCGCTCCGGTCCCGCGAATGCCGGCGTCTTTGACACCGCCCGTACCGCCACCGTTGTTCACCACCACCGGAGTTTCCAGCGGAGGCCTGCCGCCCAGCACACGGTCTTTGCGCAGGCTGTCGTCAAGCTTCACGCCCGGTTCCCTGACCGCCGCGCCGATCTTTACCGTGCCCGAGCCGGCCCCGTCACGGATGCCTTTACCATTTCCGTTTCGCACGGCCACCTGGATCTGCTGATTCGGCTTTACATCCGATCCGGCATTCCTCGTGTCCGTAAAGACGGGCAGTTTGACGGGCTCGGCCAAAGTCTGGCGAGTGATCGCCTTGACGGCAAGAGCCAGAGGAGCCTGCTTGATACCTCCCCGGCCTTTAACGAAACCGTCGGACCCGGTCGTGCTCACCGCCTGGGTATAAGCCGGATCGAGCGGCCCCCTGGGCTGCAGCGGCGGCTGTTTAGGCCCTTTGGGAAGCGGGCCGATGAGGGTCGAAGTAGTTGTTCCCGCTCCTCCTCCGCTTCCGGCTCCTCCGCCGGTTCCGCCGGAACCCGGATGATGCCCGCCGTTATTGCGGGGGCCATTCCAGCCATGATGCCCGCCGTAATACCCCCAGTGGTTCGAGTAATAATGTGAATTGTAATTGTAGTAGTAGTAGTTATACGGCAGCGGGTACCAGCAGATCGAGCTGCCCGACCAGGTTATGACCACCAGCGCGGGCTGCCACCAGCTGCGCCTCCAGCGATGCTGCGCGTAGGGCGACCAGCACCAGTTTCCGCCGTAATACACCCAGCGCCCGTAGTGATACGTAGACCATCCCCACGGCTCGTCTCCCAGCCAGACCCAGCCGTAAGGCGGCACCCAGCGCCAGCTTCCGTAGCGGTACGGCGACCAGTTGTCATAGGAAACAGTAGACGTACGGTAAGGACGCCAGATATAACCGTAGCTGCGCGTGTGTACCCATTCGCCGTAATCGTTCAGGTCTTCCGCGCCGTAGATGTCGCGGTCGTAATACTTGTCGTAATAGGAATCCCTCAGCTTTTTAGCCACGATGGAATCGCGCTCCAAAACCCACGTATCCCATTCATCGGTATGCTTCGCGACCGAATCGATCTCCGGCTCGCCCACGTTGTCGCCGGTCAGGTAAAGCGTGGCGGTGCGACCGTTCTTGAGCATAAAGCCGGAATTATCCGAGTAGACGCGCGCCTGGCCGCCCTCGGTAACGGTTACGTGTATTACCTCGGAGGTTTTCTCTCCCGAGTCGACTCGGTACAACCCGGCGCGCTGGACGGTAACGGTCGTCTTCGGCGCGTCGATCTCAAAAGAGCTCCGCGACGGGTCGAAACTCAAAACCCGCGCGCTCATCGTGCCTTCCGGCAGGCTCAACGCTATCTGGCCGTCGCGCAAAGTATTAAAAGTGAGGAAGGAATTTTCCGCCAGGCGGACGTAATTGTAGCTGTCCAGTTGAAGCTCTACCCGCGCATTCGCGGCGGTCGCTATCTGGTCGCCCTCGACCAGCGGCAGGTTCAGGGCCGCCTTTTCCCATTCATCGCTGCCGCTGCGGCGTATCTGCACTTCACCGCGAATAAAACTGATGCGTGACACACGGGCAACCACGTCCGGTGTGTCGTCGTAAGTGTCCTCATCGGCTGCCGATGCGCTTTGTACGAATAAAAGCGGCATCAACAAAAGAAACAATCCCAAAAGTCTCAATTGCCGCATAAATTTTCTCCTTAACTTTGATCTCATCCTGCGGGAAGAGTCAGCTTTGTCGCCCGTGGGGCATATGGCGGGCGGTACGCTCTAATGCCCGGTACAGCAATAGTTGTGCCTTATTTATGGTTCTATTTTACCTCGAAAATCCGGTATTTGTGTGCTTTTTCATACGAAATGGTTAAACCGCTTCGGGCGGGCGTGACGAAATGGTGTATCTGATCCGATTTTGGATTTGGGATTTGGGATTACTCGCGGTAATTAGCAGTACTGTTTTTAGCCGTTAGAACGGTATCACTAAGGGTTTGCTTTGCGACTTATGATCCCAAATCCAAAATCCACAATCCCAAATCCGAAATCAAGTGGCCTCCTTGACCGCTTTTCGCGCTCATGATATTCTCAATAGTTTAAGAAAGTGGCTGGAAAGCCCGTTTTTATTGCTTAATTATACTAAACGTAGTTTTTAATCAGATATGACTTTGCTCGCCTTTTTCCAAGGTTCGATCCAGCTTGTGCCAGATGGCACAATCTTTTTGCATATCGCGATCATCCTGTTGATGATCTGGATACTGAACCGCACCCTGTTCCGCCCGATCAACCGCGTCCTGGAAGAGCGCGAACGCAAGATAGGCGGGCGAGCCGGCACGGCGCAGGCCATCCTGGGCCAGGTAGACGAAAAAGTTTCCAAATACGAAGGGGCGCTGCGCGAAGCGCGCTCCGAAGGCTATCGCCAAATTGAAGCGCACCGCGCCGAGGCCATGGCGGCCCGCCAGGAAAAGGTAAATGAAGTAAAAGAAGAGGTTTCCTCGCTCATCGAGCAGGAGAAGAGCGAACTCGAAAAACAAACCGGTGCGGCCCAGGCGACGCTGGCGGACGAGGCGCGCCAGGTGGCGGAAAATATTACCGCGACGATCTTGAAAAACGCATAAATTACTTAAATGTTGGCTTTTTTCTTTAATTTTTTACTTATATTCGCAAGCGAAACCGCCCCAACCGGCGGCGGACAGAGCTTTTATCAGCGATCTCTGCAGCTTTTAAACGATTGGTACAACATTCCAGGCTTTGAATCCTGGAAGTTCATCAATCTTGGGATCTTCATTCTGGTCCTTTATTTCCTTCTCAGAAGACCTTTAAGCGAAGCCTTCAAAGCCAAACGCGAAAAGATCCGCGCCGAATTGATCAAGGCGCAGCAGGAACGCGATGCCGCCTTGAAAAAACTGGAAGAAGTGGAAGCGCGGCTGTCAATGCTGGACGCGGAAGTAGCCAGCATTAAAGAAAGGTCCGCAGCCGAGGCCGTCGCGGAGAAAAAGCGCATCACCGCCCAAACCGAATCCGACATCGTTAAAATGCGCGAGCAGGCGCAGAGCGAGATCGCGCGCGCCGGCCAGCAGGCGATGACAAAGCTGCGGCGCTTTTCCGCCGAAGAAAGCATTCGCCTGGCGGAAGAAATGCTGCGCAAACAAGTCGGCTCCGAAACCGAATCGAACCTCATTAAAGCCGGTATCGATGATCTGGGAGGTTTGAACTGATGAGTGTGGAATTGGCAGCCCGCCGTTACGCCGGGGCGCTGGCGGACGTCGTCGAAAAAACCCGCGATGCTTTAAATGTCCAGGCGGAACTCAGTCAATGGAAAGCGATGATGGAAGAATCGGGCGATCTGCTCTCGCTTTTCCGCCATCCGGCGATCCAGTATGAAAACAAGGCTAAAGTTCTGGAAAGCCTTATCGAAAAAGCCCGCCCGAGCAAGACCTCCGCCAATTTTTTGCGTGTTTTACTGCGCAACGCGCGGTTGGGCGAGCTGGGCGCTATCAATAAGGCGTTTGCCGAAGAGTTGGACCGGCGCTCGAACGTGGTTTCGGCATTCGTCACATCGGCACGCAAGCTTTCCGCTGACGAACAGAGCGCGCTGCAAAATAATTTGCACAAACTGACCGGGCGGAAGGTCAATATGGAGCTCGCGGTGGACAAGGATATTATCGGCGGAATGATCACGCGCGTCGGTTCGACCGTTTATGACAGCTCGATAAAAACGCAATTGGAAGATTTGAAACAGAAACTTATTAAAGGGTAGTTCTTAGTTTTGAATGATGAATGAGGATCCGATCACTCATAATTAAAAACTAAAAATTAAAAATTATTTAAGATTATGGAAGCAATTAAAGCCAACGAAATTAATGAACTTATTCGCCAGCAGATAGAGGATTTTGACGCCAGCATGACGGTTTCCGAAGTCGGCACGGTCATCAAGGTCGGCGACGGTATCGCCCAGATCCACGGACTGGAAAAGGTCATGGCGGGCGAACTGCTGGAATTCCCTTTTAACGTGCGCGGCCTGGCGCTGAACCTGGAAGAAGACAAGGTCGGCGCCGTGCTCTTCGGCGATTTCCAAAAGATCAAGGAAGGCGACACCGTCAAGCGCACCAGCCGCATCATGAGCGTGCCCGTCGGCGATGCCATGATCGGGCGGGTGGTCGACGCGCTCGGAAACGCCATTGACGGCAAGGGCGATATCGTCACCGACCGGTATCTTCCGGTCGAAAGTATCGCGCCCGGCATCATCGACCGCCAGCCGGTGAAAGAACCGCTGCAGACCGGCCTTAAGGCAATCGACGCCATGGTGCCCATCGGGCGCGGGCAGCGCGAGCTGATCATCGGCGACCGCCAGACCGGAAAAACGGCCGTGGCGATCGACACCATCATCAATCAAAAGGGCAAGGATGTTATCTGCGTCTATATCGCCATCGGGCAAAAAGCCTCAACGGTGGCGCAGGTGGTTAAAAAGCTGGAAGATTTCGGCGCGATGGATTACACCATCGTGGTCAGCGCGACGGCTTCCGACCCTGCGGCGATGCAGTTTTTGGCGCCCTATTCGGGCTGCGCGATGGGCGAATTTTTCCGCGACAACGGCAAGCACTCCCTGACGATCTACGACGATCTTTCCAAGCAGGCCGCCGCTTACCGCGAAATTTCGCTGCTGCTGCGCCGGCCGCCGGGACGCGAAGCCTACCCCGGTGACGTTTTCTATCTTCACTCACGCCTGCTGGAACGCGCGGCAAAAATGTCGGAAGCGCGCGGCGGGGGATCGCTCACCTCGCTGCCGATCATTGAAACCCAGGCGGGCGACATCTCGGCCTATATTCCGACCAACGTGATCTCGATCACCGACGGGCAGATATTCCTGGAATCCGACCTTTTCAACTCAGGCATTCGCCCGGCCATCAACGTGGGAAACTCGGTTTCGCGCGTGGGCGGTTCGGCGCAGATCAAAGCGATGAAACAGGTTGCGGGAACGCTGCGTATCGACCTGGCACAATACCGCGAGCTGGCGGCTTTCGCGCAGTTCGGTTCGGATCTGGATAAATCCACCCAGGCGCAGCTCGAACGCGGCAAACGCCTGACGGAAATTCTGAAACAGCCGCAATACAAACCGATGGAAGTGGAAAAACAGGTGCTGGTCATCTGGGCGGCGACCAACGGTTACGCGGACGAGGTCGAAGTGGGGCACATCCGGCAGTTTGAAGAAGAACTGTTCAAATTCATGGAAAATTCGCGCCCTGACGTTCTGACCAAGCTCCGCGATCAGAAATCCATTACGGACGATATCAAGAACGATCTGAAACAGACGCTTTCGGATTTTCTGGTTGAATGGAAAGACAACTTCGCCGCGCGTTCAGCCGCCGCGGGAGTTTAATAAAAGTGAGATTTAGGATTGCGGATTGCGGAATTAAATTCTTTAATCCCAAATCCCAAATCTGAAATCCAAAATCGAAAAATATGCCAAGCTTATTGGATATAAGACGCCGCATCAAGTCGGTCAAAAACACCCAGCAGATCACCAAAGCGATGAAAATGGTGGCGACGGCGAAACTGCGCCGCGCCCAGGAAAAAGTGGTCGCCGCGCGCCCCTACGCAAAAAAGATGGCCGAAGTTTTGGGCAACTTAAGCGCCAATGTCGGCGATTTCTCGCACCCGCTGCTCGACCGTCGCGGGGACGAAAAATATTTGATCGTGGTGGTCAGCGCGGACAAAGGTTTGTGCGGGGGTTTTAATTCCAATATTACAAAGGCCGTCCAGGCTTTTATGAAGGAAAGCGCGGGCAAGCAGTTTGAGATGGTGCCGATCGGCAGAAAGGCGCGTGATTTTTTCCGCCGCCGCAGTGTGCCGCTTGTGCAGGAATATATCGGCGTCACGGGCAAGGCGCGCGTCGAATATTCCGAAGCCAGGGAGATCGCCGACAATATCATCAAAACATTTTCCGAAGACGCCTCGATCGATAAAGTTTTCCTCGTCTTTAGCGAATTCAAGAGCGCGCTTTCGCAAAGGGTGGTCATCGATCAGCTGCTCCCCATCGTCAGCACTCCCGGCGCCGAGGGCGAAGAAACTGAAAATAAGCCCCAGGCCGAGTACATTTACGAACAGCCGCCCGAAGTGATCTTCGGCCGCCTCCTGCCCCGGCAGGTGGAAACCCAGGTGTACCGCGCACTGCTTGAATCGATCGCATCCGAGCAGGGAGCGCGGATGACCGCGATGGATTCCGCGTCTAAAAACGCGGGCGATCTGATCGCCGCTTTGACGCTTAATATGAACCGCATCCGCCAGGCGGCCATCACGAAAGAAATTATCGAGGTTGTGTCCGGGGCGGCGGCGTTGTAGAATCTTGTCATCAATTAAAGGGGGCGATCAAAAGCCCTCTTTTCTCTTAGCTTTACTTAAAAATTGAATTTACCGGAGGATAATATGGGTTCTATACTTGTAACGATCGGATACATTTTGTTACTGGTTGGTTGGATATGGTTAATTATTACGGCTTTCACTAAAGCGGGCGCATTGTGGGGCATCCTGGCAATATTGTTTTCATGGATCACGGGCCTGGTCATGTATTTCACCAAAAAAGAAGGCCTGCAACCTACCCTGGTAATGATCGGGGGATTGGTTTTGGTTATACTCGGCGGCATGTTCAGATAATTTTTCAATGCCGGGGGTTTTATCAGATAAATGGCGCGGGCGAATCTTTCGTTACGCGCCTTTGCTTTTGTGGATTGGAGTGATCTTTTTTCTCTCCAGCAGCATGGGGGCCGCTTCCAACACCTCGCGTATCATCCGCCCGCTGCTGATCTGGCTTTTTCCCGACATCACCGAGCCGAGCTTGCAGCTGGCGCATTTCTGGGTGCGAAAAACGGCCCATCTTACCGCTTACGCCGTACTGGGGATTTTGGCCGTCCGGGCATTTCGCCGCTCGTCCCAAGCCTTCTTACGAAATTGGCGCTTCGTTTTCTCATTTTTACTGGTCGCAGCGGTCGCGGCGGCGGACGAGACCAATCAGAGCTTTTTAACATCGCGCACCGGAGCGGCCGAGGATGTGCTGCTGGACATTTCCGGCGGGCTTGCCGCCATCCTGGTCCTTTATTTAATGGAAAAACTCCGGCGGCGAAAGTAGCGCCAGCGTCTCGCTGGCTGCCGCGGGGGCGTCTCGCCCACGCATTTCGACTGACGGCGCGACGCCGTCAGGACAGCCGCCGAGAGGGCGGCGTTACGTACGAATGGTCGTCGGCGCCCCCGGGAAAGAACACCTCTTTGTTTTCCCCGCGATTTATGTCATATTTGAAACTAAGATTAACGAACTTCCGCTATTAAAATTCGTATTATTTGGCGTGATCAAAAAGGAGATACTTTAATGGGCATTTTCGACAAAGTTAAAGAAGCGGCATTAAACCAGTTTATCGAGGTCATCGAATGGCTCGATAATTCGGGCGATACGATGTTGTATCGCTTTCCCGTCGCGGGGCAGGAGATCAAAAACGGCGCCCAGCTTATCGTGCGCGAATCACAGGCGGCGGTGTTCGTTTTCGAGGGCCAGGCGGCCGACGTTTTCACGCCCGGCAAATACACCATCGACGGCGGCAATACGCCGATCTTGTCTAAACTCGGCGCCTGGCCATACGGTTTTAACTCGCCTTTCAAATCCGAGGTCTATTTTGTCAACACCAAGCAGTTCACCGACCTGAAATGGGGCACGGCAAACCCGGTGATGATGCGCGACGCCGATTTCGGCATGGTCCGCCTGCGCGCCTTCGGCACCTATGCCCTGCGCGTGGCCGACCCGCAGACCTTTATCAAGGAGATTGCGGGCACCAACGCCCATTTTCAAACCGACGACATCGAGGGACAATTAAAACGCGCGATCGTCAGCAGCTTTTCCGATTCGGTCGCCGAGCTGAAGATACCGGCGCTCGATCTGGCCAGCCAGTACGAGGAACTCGGTTCCACCCTGCGCGGCAAGATCAACGAGGACTTTAAAACGTTCGGCGTCGAGGTCAGCAAATTCTATGTCGAAAACATATCGCTCCCGCCCGAGGTCGAAGCGGCGATCGACAAACGATCTTCGATGGGCGCACTGGGCGATGCGCAGCGGTACATGCAGTTTCAGGCGGCCGACGCCCTGCGCGACGCCGCGCAAAACGAAGGCGGCGGCGCCGGTTTGGGCGCCGGGCTGGGCGCGGGTTTCGCGGTCGGCGGGCAGATGGCGAACGCCTTTAGCGGCGCAACCGGCGGGCAGCAGCAGCAAACCGGCACGACAAACTGCCCCACTTGCGGCAAGCCTCAGGCGGCCGGGCTCAAGTTTTGCGGCGATTGCGGCGGCAAGATGGAAGTTGCCCAGGTGCCCTGTGTAAAATGCGGCGCGAATCTGCGCGAAGGCGCGAAATTCTGCAACGAATGCGGGGCCAGCCAGGAAAAACAAAAATGCGCCAACTGCCAGAACGAGCTTAATGCGGGAGCGAAATTCTGCAACGAGTGCGGGACGAAAGTTGAATCCGGCGCTGAGTAAAGCTTAGCAAGCGGCGGGAAAAGGCGGTGTAAAAACCGCCTTTTTCTGTTGCGTCCGCGGCTAAAAAGCAATAACCTTTCAGCAATAAATTACGTACAATACCGATCGAATAAAAATAAAGGACATAATTATGAGTTTTTCTTTTCTTCGCAGGCAGCAGCTATCTCTGGTAGCCCTGCTGATATTTTCCCTCTTCGTAAATAGTTTTGCGCAAACCGCCGCGGTTCCGGCAAAAAGCTCTCTGACCGCCGCCGAGAGCGAGCTGGCGGGCAAGATCTCCATCGATACTTTAAAGCAGCTCACCGCGGCGCTTTCCGCCCCCGATATGCAGGGCCGCGGCACCATGCAACCCGGCGGCGATAAAGCCGCCGCGTTCCTGGCCGACCGCATGGCCAAGATCGGTTTGAAACCCCTGGGTGATAAAGGAACATACCTGCAAAAGATCAAATTCAAAGAAACCGTATTGGCGCCCGAATCCAGCGTCAGGATCGGGGAAGAAACTTTGAAATACGGGAATGATTTTTACTCTCTGCCTTATAACAACGGAGATAAGTCAGTTTCCGGCGACCTGGTTTTTGTCGGTTACAGCATTATGGCCAAGGGCATAAACAGGGCCGACCTGGAAGGAGTGGACGTTACCGGTAAGATCGTCGTCATGCTGCAGGGGCCGCCGGCCAATATCCGCGAAGAGGATTGGAAAGCGGCGAACGCGATGATAGGCATAATGCGCATGCTGCTGCAAAAAGGCGTGGCGGGATTTATTTTTATCGACCACGGCCGGGAAAAAAATCCTTATGCGGAAAGCGCTGATTATATGAGCCGCCGGCAAATAGCGATGGGCGACGACCAATCTTCGTTTCCCGCCATGCTGCCGCCGTTTATCGCTATCGGCGGCCAGGGGGCGGAAAAATTGTTCGCAAAATCCGGCGTGACCATGAAGGAAGCGATCGCCAAGGCTGAAAAGGAAGACTTCCGGGCGTTCAAACTCAACCAGGCGGCCAAAATAAATCTTAAATTCAAACAGACCGGCGGCACCGCCAGCAATGTGGTGGGAATAATGGAAGGCAGCGATCCCGCGCTGAAATCCGAAGCCATTGTTTTCAGCGCTCATTACGATGCTTACGGAACGGAAAACGGCAAAATTTATCACGGCGCGGCGGACAACGCGCTCGGCGTAGCGGAAATGCTTTCCGTCGCCGAGGCTTTCTCCCAAATGTCCGTGAAACCACGGCGCTCTCTTATATTTCTGGCCGTGACCGGCGAAGAATACGGGCTTTTCGGTTCGCAGTACTGGGCCAAAAATCCGACCTGGGACATCAAAAAAGTGGCGGCGAATCTGAATCTGGACGGCATCGGCTCGGAAGTTTACGGGCCGGTCAAAACCATTGTCGGTTTCGGCGCGGAACACTCGACCCTCGGCGCGATACTCAGCGACATTTCCGGTTCCATGGAAATAAATGTTATCCCCGACCCGATGCCCGACGAAAAAGTGTTTTACCGCTCCGACCACTACTCGTTCGTGGAAAAAGGCATTCCAAGTTTAATGCTGCTCGGCGCGCCCGCCGGGGCCAAGGAGATCTGGATAAAACGGATCAAGGATTGGGAAAAGACCGATTATCACCAGCCCGGCGACGTGGTAAAAGCCGATTGGAACTGGGACGGGGCCCGGACCGTTGCGGTAGTGATGGGAATAATGGGGCACCGGATAGCGGCCGCCGAAAAGATGCCGGAATGGCTGTCTACTTCACGTTTTGCTAAACTTGAACGTGGAAATGTCAAAGATGTGCCGCAGGAACCCTAACGTGCAATTATTTTTAACGTAGTGAAAAAGGCCGCAGGGCAGAGCTTTATTTTAAGCACCCTGTGGCTTTTTATTTTATGCTAAGCAATTTTACCAAACCCCGCCGCGTGGTAATTACCGGTTTCGGCTGTGTCACTCCCATCGGGATCGGGCGCGAAAATTTCTGGGCGTCTTTAAAAAGCGGCAGGAGCGGCGTGCGCCGGATCGAGGGTTTCGACGTTTCCGGATCTCCCGTCAAAATTGCCGCCGAGGTTTTGGATTTCGACTGGGAAGCCGAGCTAAAACCAAAAGACCGCAAACACGTCGCCCGCACCGTGCCGCTGGCGCTCTGCGCCGCGCGCGAGGCCGTGGCCGATGCCGGCCTGAACCCGGGTGAAATGAGCCTGGAAGAGCGGCAAAAGTTCGGCGTGGTTTTGGGCACCGGCGGCGGCGGGCTTGCCTTCACCGAAAAACACTACGGCTACTGGTTTCTTAACGACACTTCACGCGCGAGCGTCTATATTATCCCTTCATCGACGCACGGCGGATTGTCTTCGGAACTTTCGATGATCTTCGGCCTGCGCGGGCTTTCTCACATTATTTCAACCGGCTGCACCAGTTCGACCGACGCCATTGCCTATGCCGCGCAGCATATCGCGCTCGGCAGGCAGGACCTCATGCTGACCGGCGGCGTGGACGCGCCCATCGCGCCCGGCATCCTCGCCGGTTTTAACCACATGACGGTGCTGACCGATCTATGGAATGACGAACCCGCACGGGCCTCGCGCCCGTTTTCCAAAGACCGCTCCGGTATTGTTTTGGCTGAAGGCTCGTGGATATACGTTCTGGAACACCTGGAAAGCGCGGAAAAACGCGGCGCCAGAATTTATGCCGAAGTGGCGGGCTACGGCGCGACCTGCGACGCCTATCACCGTGTCCGGCTGGAAGAAAACGGGGCCGAACCCGCGCGGGCGATCGAACTGGCGCTGGAAGACGCCGGGACCTCACGCGAAGAGATCGATTATGTGAACCTGCACGGCACTTCCACCCAGTTGAACGACCGCATCGAAACCCAGGCGATGAAACTTGCGCTGGGCGAACACGCCTACGACATTCCGATGTCCGCCACTAAATCGCAGGTCGGCCATCCGCAGGGCGCCAGTGGGGCGGCCGGGATCGGCGCGGCGCTGCTGGCCCTAAACAAAGGCGTTATCGCCCCGACCATCAATCTCGACGTCCCGGACGAAACCTGCGACCTCGATTACACACCGAACACCGCAAAGGAAAACACGGAAGTCAAAATTGCGCTCTGCAACTGCATCGGCTTCGGGTCTAAAAATTCCGCACTGGTTTTGGAAAAAGTCTGACTTAGATGGATTTGCCTTCTTTGAACGCAACAATAAACGCAATAATCGCGATCCCCAAGCACAAAGGCGAATAAAGCCAGGTATCCCAATACGCGAACGGCGTTCCCGTCAGTGTCTTGAAGAATCCGACCAACCGGAATTCGCCGATGGCGCGGAGAAGAAAAATTACCGAGATGCCAAAAGTTCCCACGCGGAAAATCCAATGCGGAATAAATTCGCCGAGAAAACCGATTTGCCCCAATACAACCAGCATCGCCATGACGAATGCCGCGGCGACCATCGCGGTCGCAAAAGCCGATGGGGCAAACGCCTGTTTTCCACCGACCGTTGGAATAGCCGCCATGTCCGAAGTGCTCCCGCCCAGCGCCCAGTAAATATGCAGCAGCGCGATCGCGGCGAAAATGATCGCAAGTAAAATACCGAGCGTTCTAATCATTTGTGTCTCGCTTATTCAGCCACCAGTAAAACGGCAGGCCGAAGCCCAGGCCGCCGATGAGCGAGAGCACAACGAACCAGTACCATTTGACCTTGCCGATGGGGTTACGCGCGAAATATACGGCGAGCATGATCAGGAGCATGAACGCTTCGATGATGAACGCAAGCGCGAGCTTGTCGTCGACGAAATCGTGGACGTGTTTGTGTTCGTAGATCAGCCAGTAAATAAAAATGCCGTTCGGCACCAGCAGGCCAAAAAGCGCAACCAGCAGCAGGATCATGATTTTCTCCTTTAGACAAAAAAACAAAACTCCCCTCCTTACAAAGGAGGGGTGCCGCTTCCAGCGGCGGGGTGGTTCTCTCTTTTAAATTGCCACTAGCTTTAGCTAGTGGATAAAGTAATAGGCTTAGGGTCGGGCTTTAGCCCAAGAATAGAGATTTGGCTAAAGCCGATTCTAAATTAGCATCCGAAAACCACTAGCTAAAGCTAGTGGCAATTTAATTTATAGCGGGTACAAGCACCCTTTCCGGACCACGAGGCTATCCACTTTAATGTTTGTTACTTACGTTTCAGCCTGATCAATTGTCTAAATTTCTCAGTTTTATGAAAATCTGTCATCATAAATATCACAAATAAATATGAACGTCACACATCTTTACTGCTCTTCCTGTCACAAGGAGTATGAACCGAACAAACTCTACAATCTTTGCACGGAGTGTAATAAACCTTTGATGGTCGCTTACGATCTGGCGGCGGCGGCAAACACATTGACGCGGGAAAGTCTAGCGGGGCGCGTTCCTTCTCTCTGGCGTTACGAGGAAGTGCTGCCCGTAGCGAGTAATAAAAACCGTGTTACGCTCGGCGAAGGAATGACGCCGCTGCACCGCGCGGAAGATCTCGGCCGCAAACTAGGGCTGGACAATTTCTATATCAAGGACGAATCGCTCAATCCGACGCAGAGTTTTAAGGCGCGCGGAATGGCGCTGGCGGTTTCGATGGCGAAAGAGTTAGGCGCGACGAAACTCGCCGTGCCTTCGGCCGGAAACGCCGGCGGAGCGCTTGCCGCTTATGCCGCGCTGGCCGGGATTCCCGCGTTTATTTTCGTCCCCGCCGACACTCCAAAGGCTTGCATCATCGAATGCCGCGCGCTCGGCGCAAACGTCACGCTGGTCGACGGGCTGATCACCGATTGCGGAAAGATCGTCGCCGAAAGAAAGGAAGCCGAGGGCTGGTTCGACGTTTCGACCCTGAAGGAGCCTTACCGCATCGAGGGCAAAAAGACGATGGGTTACGAGCTGGCCGAGCAGATGAACTGGACGCTGCCCGATGTCATTCTTTACCCGACCGGCGGCGGCACCGGGCTGATCGGGATGTGGAAGGCTTTTGACGAGATGGAAAAACTGGGCTGGATAGACGAGCGGCGCCCGCGGATGGTCTCGGTGCAGGCGATCGGCTGCGCGCCGATCGTAAAGGCGTTTCACGAGGGCGGCACAGCCGGCGCGGAGATCGAAAACGCGCACACGGTCGCCTCCGGTTTGCGCGTGCCAAAAGCCGTGGGCGATTTTATAATGCTCGAAATCCTGCGCAAGTCGCACGGAACCGCCGTCGCCGTCAGCGATGAAGAATTGGTTTCCGACGCCCGCGAGATCGGCGCCAGCGAAGGAATTTTTGCCGCGCCCGAAGGCGGCGCCTGTCTGACCGCGCTGAAAAAATTACTGGAAGAAGGTTTTATTAAGCCGGATGAAACGGTGGTGCTGTTCAATACCGGTTCGGGGATCAAGTATCTAGAAGCGTTTGAGAAATAAATGTTCAGAGTTCAAACTTTAGTTTGTCTTTTCATAGAATAAGACACGCTGAAGCGTGAACTCTAAACCGTTTGCTCAGCTTGAACTATTAACTATGCACTGTGAACTATTCACTGTTTTTCATTTGATCAACAGTTAATAGTTCATAGTGCATAGTTCACAGTGAGACTGAATATCTTTGCTGGTATAATCCCTAAAAAATATGACCTTAAAAAAGCAGACAAGACGTGAGTTTCTTGCGACAGGGGCAGCGGCTCTCGGAGCATTAAGTATGACAAAGAGTATCAAAGCAGAACCCGCCGTTTTTTCTGACGTGCACCCGGAGCTCAACGAGATCACGATCGCCGAGCTTCAGTCAAAGATGCGCTCGGGCGAGTTGACGGCCGTGAAATTGGTTGAAATGTATACCGAGCGTGTAAGGGAGATCGATCCCAAGCTGCGGTCTGTTTTGGAACTCAATCCGGACGGGATGGAGATAGCGGCAAAGCTGGACAGAGAGCGAAAACACGGCCGTGTCCGCTCGGCAATGCACGGTATCCCGGTTTTGCTCAAAGACAATATTGAGACAAAAGACCGGATGAAAACCACCGCCGGCAGCCTTGCGCTGATGGATGCCCCTGTTCCGGCGGAAGACGCCTTCGTCGCCAGGCAGCTTCGCCGGGCAGGCGCTGTTATTTTGGGGAAAACTAACCTCAGCGAGTGGGCAAATTTCCGCTCGACGAAATCGATCAGCGGCTGGAGCGGGCGCGGCGGGCAGACAAACAACCCATATATTCTGGACAAGAACCCGTGCGGATCGAGCGCCGGAACGGGCGTAGCGATCTCCGCAAATCTGGCGGCGGCCGGGGTCGGCACGGAAACGAACGGCTCGATCATTTGCCCGTCGGTAAGAAACGGCGTGGTCGGCATCAAGCCGACGCTCGGGCTTATTTCACGCAGCGGCATTATTCCCATCGCGCATACCCAGGACACCGCCGGGCCGATGGCTCGCACGGTCGCCGATGCCGTGGCGCTGCTCAGCGTGATGATCGGTAAAGATGAAAAAGATGCGATAACTGCCGACAGCAAAAAGTGGCCCAAAGATCACTCTGTGTTTTTTAATAAGGATGGGCTGCGAAATGCCAGGCTTGGCGTTGCGCGGCAGTTCATTGACGGCAAAACGAAGCTCGGCCAGCTTACGGAAAAGCATCTGGAAGTCCTGAAAGATCTTGGCGCCGTTTTGATCGATGTCGAGTTCCCGGTCCTTCCCAAGGCCGGCGACTTGCGGCTTGAGGTTTTGCTCTATGAATTCAAAACCGATCTGAACAAATATCTCACGGCGCGAAAATCGCAATATAAAACGCTTGCCGATCTGATCAAATTCAACGAGGCTAACAAAGAAAAAGAAATGCCGCTTTTTGCGCAGGAGTTATTCGTGCAGGCCGAAGCTAAGGGTGAGCTAACCGACGAAGCATACTTAAAAGCACTGCAGGCGATAAAGAAAAACACCAGAGAAGACGGTATAGATGCCGTAACGGCAAAACATAGACTGGACGCGATCGTGTCTCCTACCGGCGGGCAAACCTGGTCGATGGCCGCGGTCGCCGGCTATCCCTACATCACTGTCCCGGCGGGATTTATAGACGGTTTGCCGGCCGGATTTGCATTTTTTGGAAAGGCGTTCACTGAAGGTACGCTGATCAAATTTGCCTATGCCTTCGAGCAGGCGACCAAAATGAGGCAGGCGCCGAAATTCCTGCCGACTTCGGGTTGATAAACCAATCGATTTTGAAAGCCGGCACTTTTAAATGAACTTTGTCCGCGGCACACAGAGACACCTTGATTTATATTCACAGTCATCACTGCAAGTTAATAATGCTGCCCAGGCGACCTTTTGCGGACAATCCTTACTTACGACCGGGAAAAAACGTATCGATTTTAATACTCTCTCCAGATCATCCGGATCGAGCGAAGTCACGCACTTACCCTCTATTGTCTCAAAAACATCCTTGGCGGAAAGGCATGTGAGGCCCTTGCATTTTACTTTGCGCTCCCGTTCAGCTTTATTAAGAAGCCGAGAAATTATGGCCCGCGTTGCGTCCTCCTTGGTGCAGCCAACCTCGAAATATCCAAAGGTATTATGAGTCTGCTCATTTTCGAAGCATCCCTGGCTTCTCTTTGGAGCTGGTTTTCTTTTACCGATCAATGGAACTACCTTTCTGGGAGCTGGTTTTCTTTTACCCATTAATGGAACTACCTTTCTTTGAGCCATACAAATCTCCTTTCATCTGTTTAGAGGCGCTCTTCGACCGCCTTATTTTTTTGCGCGGCGGTCGAAGACCGCCACTAAACGACGATTCAAGCTTACCGTTCAAATTCCGGAAATGCTTTTATACGATCATGCACCCGGCGGTCGTGGGCGGGCACTATCATCATCTCGGGATATTTTTTCATCAGCCAATAGACGCGAACGATACTGCGGCGGACTTCCGCTTCGTCGTAATCCACCAGTTTCCGCGCCAGCCAGGGACGCTCGGCGGGTAGTTGAATGCCCTCCAAAGCCCAAACCAGATCGCCGATAAAAAAGAACCGCTTGCCCGACGGCAGATTTACGAACATTCCCGTCGAGCCTTCGGTGTGGCCGGGCAGCGGCACAAGCACCACGCTCCCGTCTTCGAAGAGATCTAAACTGCGCTCGAAATTTTCGTAAGGCTTACCGGCGAATCCGAACGTCTTTACATTCAGCTTGTCGATAAATTGATCTATCAAACCCGGGTTGCGGCGCGCGCGGATAAATTCCAGCTCAGCCGCGGGCATTCGCACGGGGATACCGGGAAAATCGTCCAACCCGCTGACGTGATCCCAATGCGAATGGGAAATATAGATCTCCGAGATCTGGTCTTGCGTTATTCCCTGGCGGCTTAACTGCTCGACGCCCGGAATTTCCTTTTCACATTTTGCCAGCCGCCGCATTAGCCAGGGAGCGGTCTTGAAATGTTCGTCCACATTTTTGCCGAATCCTGAGTCAAACAAAATTGTCGCTTTGGGATGTTTCACCAAGATCGCGGCTATTCCGAATTCCTGCGTTTCGCCCCAGTTTCCGCCGCGCCAGGAAAACATCTGCTGTGAAAGCATCTTGCCGGTTTTGAGGATCGAGAGAGATACATCCGGCGGATGTTCTTTTGCCGGGACGCTGCCCGCGGCAAACTCACCTCCGGTTTCGCCGGTGTCGAGATTCGCCGGCAGCAGCGTGTAGATGAACAAACCTATCAAGGCCAGCAATATCAACCCGGTGAAAAGCAAAAAACGTTTCAGAAATTTTTTCATGGTTTTAGACCGGCGCGTGCCGCGGGCATTTTACGGCGGGGTTGGCTTCTCAGGCTGGTTTTTCCTGGCTCCGAGCAGGATTTTAAAGCGCGGATCGCTGCGGACAAACTCAAAGTCAGGGTCGCGGCGGAGGAAAGCAGCCGCCCGTTGTTTTTTCTCCAGCACTGCCGGAATCAGCCCCAGCGCCGCTTCCGTGTTCCCGCAAAGCGCTTCAAAGCCGGCCTTATCGTATTCGCTTTCGTAAGGCTGAACTTCGAGCCGGCGGCAAACCTCGACCTGCGCCGCGTACTCAGCCGTTTGGCCGAGCCTTCGATAGCAGGCCGCGAGAGAAGCGTTTACCCAGCGGTTCGTGGGTTCAAGCTTGACCGCTTCCTCGCTCATGCCGAGAGCCTCGTTCTTGAGCCCCTGTTTCGAAAATATGCGGCCCAGGTAAACATAAGAATTCGCGAATCTCGGGTCGAGCTCTATCGCCCGGTTGTATTTGACGACGGCTTCATCAAAGCGCCCCTGTTTTTCATAGATAAAACCGATGCCTTCATACGGGGCCGCGTAAAACGGGTCGAGAGCGATCGTCTTTTCGTACTCTTCGATAGCCTCTTTATGAGGACGGCCCTGCTGGTCGTATATGCGGCCCAGCTCGTAATGGGGAAATGCGGCCTGGGGATTCTTTTCGATGGCCAGCCGGTTCAGCCTGAGCGCTTCTTTGATATTTCCTTTTTTCTCGTGTATCCGCCCCAGGTAGCTGTAAGAATCCGTCAGCGCGGGATCTTCGTTTATCACATGGGTGAGTATGTTTTGCGCTTCATCCGTGCGGCCCTGCTGCTCGTACAAAAATCCCAGCTCGGTGTGAAGAAAACTCAGGGCCGGGTTTCGCGCGATACCAAGCTCGTTTTCCGCGATGGCCTCTTCCACCTTCCCCTGCTGTTTGTATATCCTGGCCAGGTTGTTGTAAGAGACCAAAAGCGTCTGGTCGAGCTCGATCGCGCGCTCGTATGCGGATATGGCATCTTCGATCCTTCCCTGCTTTTCGTATGCGACCCCCAGATTATTGTGCGCCGAGGCAAAGTCGGGACTTAAATTTATCGCGGTCTTATATTCTTCGATAGCGTCCTCGAGCCAGTTCTGATCGTTATAGATCAGTCCCAGGTCGTTGTGAATGGACGGGTCCGTCGGGCTGTACTTGAGCGCTCTTTTATATAGCGCGATAACTTCATCGGTCCGTTCCTGCCTACGGTACAGGCGTGCCAGGTTGTTGTATGAGACCGTGAACATCTTGTCCAGATCGATCGCGCGTTCGTAGGCGGCAATAGCGCGGTTGACATCGCCTTCGTCCTCGTAAATAACCCCGAGATTATTGTGCGCCGAAGCATACCCGGGCGGCAGTTTATTCGCCTGCTCGTAATAGGCTTTGGCTTTGTCTTTTTTGTCCTGGTTGTAATTAGGTTTGTCTTTGTCTTTTTGGTCCTGGTTGTAATAGATGAAACCCAGTTCAATATACGGTAAAGGCTGGTCCGGATTTAATTCGATCGAACGGGTGTATTGCGCGATCGCCGCGTCAAACTCTTCCTCATCGGCGTACAAATTACCCAGCAGGTAATTAGGATAACCGTCGTTGGAAGGAGATGCGGCGGCCAGTTCATAGGTTTCCCTGGCTTCTTTCCGGAGGCCGATCTTCGAGTAGAAATCGCCCAGGTGTATCAACGGGTAATCTTTCAGCAGCCCCTGCTTCTCAGCCTTGTCCATCGTCTCCCGCGCCTCGTCCCAGCGCCCTCTCGAGGCGAGGATGCTGGCGAGGTTAGAATAGGCCTCGAGATGGTCAGGATTTTTCTTGAGCACATTATGAAAGGCGTTTTCCGCTTCCGCCTTTTTTTCCTGCCACAAAAGCGAAAGGCCTAAACCGTGGTAGATCTCGGCTATCTGATCGGGCGTCGGCAGATCGGGCGAAAGGCTATCGGACGCCGGCAGCTCCGCTATCATCTTGTCGTAAGTTTCGATCGCGCAGTCATAGAGCTTTTCCGCGTCTTCATAATTTCCATTGTTGTACAGATGGTCGGCGAGAATAGAGGCTGATTTAAAGACCGACCCGTATTCGTGAGGAATTTCGCTGGCCTCGAGACAGTGTTGGCCGGCGCTTATGAGGTCCTTTTCATTTCCGTTCAATTCATAACGCTGGTAGGCATCCAGCGCCTCGGTGTAATACTTGAGCCATTCCCAGCTTCTTACCGATGAAAGCCATGTTTCCAGGCAAATGTTAAAAGCCAGGTCCCTTACCAGCCGGCGTATTTTCTCGCCGTATTCGATCCCCTCGGCGTTTTCGGTATCAACCTTGACCTCGCAGATGGTAAGAGGTTTCCCTGCGCGCTCGAGGCGCGCGGTTAAATTCGTGGACGATTTAAACTTCTGAAGGCTGCCGCTGATAACGATCTCAGCGTCCCGGCTGGCCCGCAATTGCCGGAACAGCGTCAATAACCCGCTGATTGATATTGACGCTCCGCCTACGCCGAATGTTCCGGCATCGGTCAGTACCAGGGGTGATTTTGTTCCCATATTGATCATTCGCCCGGGCAGGGCCTTCGATCCTTTGGTGTCCACTTTGAGTCCCTCGAACTGGATCCCCGAAGATCCGGATTCCTTGTCCGGCAGGCCGGGCGCGGTAATAGCCATCAGTTTGGTCGAAACCCTGGAACTGGAGGGGTCGAAGGTTGCTTCGGGAGACTGGCCCTGAAAAGTGTCCCAGCTTAGGATGGGAGTTGGCGGAAGCCTTTTCCGCCTCTGAAAGAACCGCTTGCGGGAAGGACGGGCTTCATGGGGCCGGCCGGGCTCTTTTTGATGGACCCGGGAGATGCGCACCAGTTCGGTGATCAGCAGATCGGAAAGCGATTTGCCGGTGAGAATATTCTTATCGTTCCCGGCGGGAGTGCTTTCGTCCTCTTTTATCGTTCTTGTTTTTCTTTTCGTCTTTCTTAGCGGTTTTTTATCGGGTTCTTCATCCTCGAACTTGACCACGTCGAAGGAAACAATCACTATCCCTTCGCTCGGGCGAAATACCCAGATGATGATCGTTCCCACTATGTAAAGGAGAAAAACAATGGCGGCGATCTGGAAAAGCAGCAGCAACGCGTCGCGGATCGTTCCCAGGATCGAGATCAGAAGCGGGTCAATGGGAACGACGTATCTCCAAAACAAGACGGCGGACATGATCGCCAACGCAACAATAGCGGAGATCAAAGCGATAAGGAGTATTTGCCATTTCTTCAGCATCTCGTTTTTTGCAGGCGGAGCGCGATCGGATAAAAAGTTTGATTCATTATAATCGACTTGCCTTTTTATGCAATAAAAATTGCCTTGGACGGGAGCCTGAATTTATGGCGCTAAGGCCAAAAAATTCCCCTCCTTACGAAATGAGGGGGTGCCCGAAGGGCGTGGTGGTTCTCTCTTCCTGACCTGAGAGATACTCAACTTGAAAGATAAATATTAAAGTTTATAAATTCGCAGTCCCGAAGGGCCGCTTGCGCCCGCACGACTGAGATTTGGCTAAAGCCAATAATAAATTAGCATCCGTAACCAATAGCTAAAGCTAGTGGCAATTTAATAACTCCCCTTAAACCGCCTCACCGTGTCTTATCTTTTCCATCTGGTGAATCTTATCAACGAATTTTTTCGCCGTTTCGGACTGGAAAAGTTCGAGCGTTTCGGTATCGTGCTCGGTTACGGGCTCGAGCGCGGTATCCATGTACTCAAAACGCGCGGGGTCGTGTTTTACTCGTCGGTAGATGAGGCGCAGGTGCGTGTAGAGCGAGATCCATTTGAACTGTTTGGCGAGCATCTCGACGATAACTTTCGGATAAAACAGCAAAGGATTTTCCCGCGGCAGATCGGAGCGCCGGGTGCGGCGGAATTTCAGGCGCAGGAAGCCGCCTTCGAGCGGGTGGATCTTTTCAATATCGATGCAGCCTTTGAACCAGACGATGAAAAACATCGTCTTGCCCGGGCTGGTGCCGGTGGCGATGGCGCGCCGCAGGACGGTTTCGATATGCTCGTCGGTGTAGTAGGTCTTCCAGGCCGCGCGGTAAGCGTCCTGCCACTCTGCGCGCGACATTTTACCGTGCCCGGTGACGGCGTGATTCAGATCGTACTTATTAATATCAGCGTCCATCGCGATGCCGGCTTCGTGCAGTTTCTTGTGATCTTCGGAACCGGGCAGCGGTGTCAGGTAAAAAAATTCCAGCAGATCGACCGGCAGTTCTTTCTTAATGACCTCAATGTCGTGCACGATCGATTCCCTGGTGTCGCCCGGAAAACCGAGAATGTAGCCGCAGTAAGTGACGATCCCGACCTGTTTCCAGGCAAGCAGCATCTGGCGGTAATCGGTGATCTTGTTCTGGCGTTTTTTCGCGCCAATCAAGCTGTCGGGGTTGATGTTTTCCAGCCCGATAAAAACGCGCTTGACGCCGGCGCGCGCGCTCTTTTCGATAAAATTCGGCAGCTTGTGGCAGAGCGTATCTACCTGGATGATAAAGCTCATCTTCAGCTTTTCCGTCTCGCGCAGGTGAATGAGGCGGTCGAGTATCACTTCCCAGTCTTTGTTACGGGCAAAATTATCGTCGGTGATAAAAAAGCTGTGCAGCCCTTGCGCGATGTTCATCCGCACGATCCGCTCGATGTCGTCCGGCGAGCGGCGGCGCGATTTGCGGCCCTGGACGTTGATGATGGTGCAGAAAGAACAGGCGAACGGGCAGCCGCGCCCGGCGTCAAAACTGGTGGTGGCCCCGGCGGTGCGTTTGATGCGTTCCGCGGGGAGAAGCGGAGAAGCGACGCCCTCGATATTCGGCAGGTCGTCCATGAAGTTGTAGAAGGGCAAAAGCTGGTCGTAAAACGCGTCCTTTAGCACTTGCCCGAGCCGCCCCTCGGCTTCGCCGGCAAAAAGCGACACTCCCATGTCCCGCGCCTTCTGCACGTCGGGGTCGACGTCATCAAGCATCGCCGCCGTGCCCGAAACGTGAAACCCGCCGAGCGCCACCTTGATCCCGCGCGCGCGCAGCGGCCGCGCAATATCCAGCGCCCGGGGAAACTGGTTAGACTGCACGCCGACCAGCATCACCATCCCGCTGCCGGCTTTTTCTATCATCCGGGCGATGCGCTCAGGGCGGATATGCGTGTTCGTTTCGTCGTAGGCGTGGATCTCGAGCTCGACGCCGTTGCCCAAAACCTTTTCTGCGGCGCACTCCAGCGCCAATCCATACAGCACCGCCAGCGAATTAGAAGGGATCGCCGAACGCAGCCATTGGATGACATACCCGTCGTCGTCGTAATGCGAAGGTTTAACCAGTACCAGGCAGAAACGCTGTTTATCTTTTGCCATTCGTCTTAAGGAATTGATTTTAAGTAAATGGGGGGTTTATTACAAGGAGTCTTACACAATGCTATGAATTGCCACTAGCTTTAGCTAGTGGTTACAGGCAGCAAAAAAATTCGGCTTTAGCCAAATTTTTGAAAATCAATTTATTTGGCTAAAGCCGGCATTATTTTTAATATACATACCACTAGCTAAAGCTAGTGGCAATTTAAAGAGCCGTCTAAAAGGCGGGACTCAGAACGGCTTTCATGCTAACACGCGGGGCACTGCTCGGTTATCGCGCTGCTGGTGCCGTCGATGCTTGCGAAATAAACGCTGCCGCCGAATTTCAGCCGCGCCGCTTTGATACTGGTGTTGGTAACCAGAGTCAAAGCCGGCCTGCTGTTGGTGGTATATCCGAAGCTGCAGCCCTGAACCAGCCCGAAGCCGACTTTATTTAGTTTTACTCCGGTGCCGCCGGTCACGCCCGACACGTTAAAGCCGCTGTTTTCGATCGTCACGTCCGGAATATTAGTGATGTCGATGGCTGTCCCGGCTCCCTCGTCAAACCTTGACCGGCTGATCACTACCCGGGGCGCCTGGGCATTCGCCACGGGAGTGCCGGTCCCCCCTTCAATTTTTATCCACGGAGCGCCGCTGACCTTTGAATAATAGGCATTTTTGAAATTGCCGTAATCGTAAAAAATGTTGTCGGTCACGGTGACGCTCCAAATTGGCGTATAAGTCACGGAAGCATTGATGGAACTATTGTCGCCGGAGGAACCTCCGAATTGATTATTCTCATATACGGCCTCAACGTTTCCAGTATAAAAAATGTCGTTCTTGGCCCTTAACCCGTAAAACTGGCATCCGCTTACTTTTAACTGCATTGTGTAAAGAAAAAATCCCAGATAACTGGCGTCATATGTGTCCGACGTATTTCCAATAAAGATCAGATCTCGAAATTCCATATGATTGATATTTCCGCCGTAAAAGATCAGGTCGCTCTGCCCTCCGTCTATCCGCAGGATCGCGCCTTTTTCGCCCTGGATAATGTAGGAAACATAGTTACCGTAATCGACCATGCTGAGCTGGCTGCGGATCTCCCAGGTTCCTTCGGGGACGATCACCGTGCCGCCGCCATTTGTTCTCACCGCGTCAAGAGCGCTCTGAAAACCCGACGTGTCATTGTTTCCGTCATTCGGGGTTGCGTAATCCGACAGTTTGACGGTTTTTGCCTCCGCCGCGATGACAAATAATAAAAGTAACAGAAGAATTTTTATTGTTTTTTTCATGGGGATCTCCTTAATTGGGAAAAAATAGTGAAAGATCGATCTTTTAATGTGCCGATCGTTTATCTTACAACATTGTTTGAGACCAGAATTATCGGACATTAGCCAAAATCGCGAGATTGCCGCTGCATTTGACAATTTCAAATATCGGCATATATTTGAAACACTCATCACAATTTAAAGCAGTACGCAGTTTGTCTATTACTTATATAACTTAAGGAGATTTGTATGAAAGTAAGCACTATTGTAGCTGCGCTGGTAGGCGCCGTGGTCATGTTTCTACTGGGATGGTTGTTTTTCGGCGTCCTTCTTTCGTCCTATATGGAAGCAAATATTCCAAAAGCAGTGAAAGATTCAGGTATGATGCGGGCCCAGCCGGAGTTTATCTGCCTCGTTCTTTTCAATCTGGTCTGGGCCTGGCTGTTAGCGATCATTTTTGACTACTGGGCCGGGGTCAGGGATTTCATCAGGGGCGCAAAAATAGGGGCGCTGATAATGTTTCTGCTGGCTCTCGGGGTCAATCTGCAGTACTGCGCCTTTATGAATCATCACGATAATTGGACGATCATAATCATCGACGTGCTGGTGGTAGCGGTGATGGGCGCGATCACCGGCGGCGTGATGGGCCTGGTGCTCGGGTACTTCAATAAGCCCACTACAACGGAAACCGCGGGTTAACAACCGGCGGTTTTTTAGCAAAGAGTTAAAGGCGCGGGAAGCTAGCCCGCGCCTTCTTTGTATTTAAGATTTTAGGCCCGCGTTATTATCAAGACATTTTCAATCTCTCAACCATTTGATCATTTTGGGATACAGCTCGGTACCGAGTTCCGCCGCTTTTTTATCCTCTGCAGCCAGCCCGAACCATTGCAGCAGCGGCACGGCGAAGTAGCGCCTCTCGGCGAAGTTTTCGAGAATAGCCTGCGAACCGCCTTTGTAGCCGTGCGGGTGAAAGACAACCGCCGGGTCAATACCGATATGTAAAGCTGCTGCGTAAGACCAGGCGATCGCTGCCATCTCTTCGCCCGGGCCGGTGTCGACCGTGGCGTTTGCCTTTGCCCTTTCTTCCGGCGTCATCACCGCCAGGTGGCCCGCTTCGTGCAGCAGGTCTCCGGGATAGCTCAGTCTCGCTTCGTCAAACACCAGCGCTCCGGCGCGCACCTCGATACCGGGCACGAAAGTTTCCTCGGCAACTTCGCCCGCGCGCGCCTCCACACCTATCTCCGAAAAAAATTCGACGATCTTTCTGACGATCTGCTCTTTAGACATAAATTTTTGTCTTATATTATCTTTGCCAACCGGGCGCGGCAAATTAAAGACACTACCGGGTCTTACGCTCGTTTTACAAAAAACGCCGCCGCAGCTCCCCGTATCAACTTACACCCGAAGGCGCAGTTTAACAAAAGAGTTTCCGGCGGCGGTTTTTTATCGAAGTGAAATAACCTTCGACCAAACGACTGTTACATAGGCAGCCCGTTGTAATTCCTGGCAATTGGAACCAGAAGGTCAAACGCTTCGGCAGCGGACATCGTGGTTGACTCCCTAAATTTGGTATTGGCCAAAGGCGTAACGGTGGTCAGCATTAACTTGTTATTCCAAGTTTGTCCCACGAAATAAAGGTTGAGAAACGCGACATGAACGAGCGTCGGCGGACCCGTCGCCTGTTTTGCCATGGAGGCAACCCGGCCTTTAAGGGCCTGATCGATCTTTTTCATCAGGTAGGCGTCGCCGAAACTTACCGCGCTCCATTTTCCGTTTTTACCTTCGACCGTAATTGAAGATCTTACCTGGTTGTTAACAAGCACCGGGTAGACCGACCGTTGAACATCGGTCAAAAGCGCATCCGGCTCGGCGTCTTTCCTGTACTCGCGCAGCGAGTCAAGCCCGACCAGAAACACTTTAAGCGGCGTGCCGAGAGCAGCGGACCTGACTTCCTCGGCCGACTCGAACCCTATGTCCTTAAAGTTTTCGGCGTCAACCAATTTAGCCAGCGTCTCCAGCCCTTTTTGGGCCGCCGTTTGCTCGTCCCCGTATGTTTGTTCCTGGGAATCGGACTGCTGGTTGGCATTCTGATTGTTAGCCTGATTATTATTTTGCCTGTTTTGATTGTTCTGTGTCACTTGACCTCCACCACCACAGCCCGGCAAATACAAAAGCGGCAGTATGATCAGCAGGGACGTGAATTTTAAAAATTGTGATCGTTTCATTTTGCTGCCTCCTTTCATTTTTTAGTTATGTCGTAAAAATCGTCCCAATGTGTGTGGTTTGTGCCGCTCACATATTCGCTGTAGGTTTTGTAACTTACCGTTCCGACATTGGGCGGCCCGGGATTATTGACATAAACATAATTGGTGCCGCCTTCGGTCTTATAACCTCTGACCACCATCATATGCCCGCCGCCTTTTGTCCAATGCCAGGTAAAAGCAAAGGGTTTTTTCTTGCAGAAGATCTGCTCCCTGATCTGGGGCCAGCTAAGCGGGGCGTCGGTCGTCCGAACAAAAGTGAACCCGTAGTAGACAAAATCCGGCCAGCCGCCCTGAATGCATTCGTTCGGGGTCGGGCTGTTACAGCAGTCGGTCCTGCTGAATCTTTTGTTGGCTTGATCGCATTGATTGACATCGGTGCCCAAAAAATCCATGCACATTTCCCCGCTCGCCGCCCAACACCACATGCCGGTTTCCTGCGGCCGCAGCGTGACCGACAGGGTTTTGGTCGCCAGCGGCGTGCAGAGCGAGGGGGTTGGGGTGACCGGCTCGACCGGGCGGTTTGACGATCTGTTACAGTCGGACAGCCCCAACGCTATACTCAGGCAGCATAACATTACGAAATATTTCATTTCGCCACTCTCCTTCTTTATTTTGGGAGTTAGGAAAGGGTTTCCAAAAGGCCGGAAACGATAGAACACCTAACTGTTCATTAAACCTTTAGAGTGCCACATCATATTCTCGAATCCCGGCATTGTCAATAAAATTTTATCGCGAAAAATGTTAAGCCGGGAACCCGAAAACCGTTTGACGCCGGGGGTATTTCGGTTCATTCTATAGATATGTTCGAACAGCGCAGTTTGGCTTTGGAACTGATCGACACGGGGGATTACACGCCGGAGGAATACGCGCAATTTTTGCGCGAGATCGCATTTGTAAACCGTTTTGCGGGTGACTACAGGGCGCTGAAAAGGTCGCTGCTGGCGGACATAAAACGCGAGCGCGTGAAAGATTTTTCCGTGCTCGATCTGGGCGCCGGATCGGGCGAGCTGCTGCGAATGACCGCCGATTTCGCTAAAGAAAAAAATTACAAAGCAAAACTTGCGGGCCTGGAATTAAACCCGGGAGCGGCCGAAGCGATCTTGGCGCAATCTGCCGGCTATAAAAATATTCTGGCCGTCCGCGGCGACGCTTTGCAGATACCTTTTGCGGATAATTCCTTCGACTATGTTATGTGCTCGCTGTTCACGCATCATCTGCGGGATGCGGACATAATTAAAGTGCTCAGCGAAATGCGCCGCGTGGCCCGGCGCAGCATTTACGTGATAGACCTGCACCGCCACCCTATGGCTTATTTTTTATACACGACCGTCGGTAAAATTTTTATCAAGGGGCGGCTGGTGCGCCAGGACGGCGCTCTTTCGATCCTGCGTTCGTTCAAGGCGGACGAAATGCTGCGCCTGGCGCGGAGGGCGCACCTGGAAAATATCAGCGTGAAGAGGCGTTTCCCTTTCCGCCTGGTTTTAAAGGCGTCTGCAGCGGGCGCAAAATGACCGGTAAACCGAACATTCTGATCGTCGGCGCGGGCGTGGCGGGCTCGAGCCTGGCGGTCCGCCTTGCACGGGAAAATTTTCACGTCACGCTCTCAGAGCGCGAAAGCTTTCCGCGTCATAAGCTCTGCGGCGAATTTATCTCGCCCGAAGCACTGGTTCATTTTAAAAAACTCGGCGTGCTCGATGAAATGCTCGCCATCGGCGGCGACCGCATCGGCGAAACGGTTTTTTATTCCGCGCGCGGCCAGCTCCGTCGCCGTGCCCAGCGGCTGGTTTGAAAACGGCAATCTGGGCGCGCTCGGCATCAGCCGCGCCGAGATGGACCTGCGGCTGCTGAATAAAGCGAGGGAGTCGGGCGCGGAGGTTTTGGAGGAAACCGGCGCCGCCAAACTGATCGTCGAAGACCAAAAAGTGCGCGGCGCAAAATTGCGCGCCCGTAACGGCGTGGAGTTTGCCGTGGAAGCCGACCTGGTGATAGATGCCACGGGCAGGGCGCGGGTCCTGACGCGGCAGATCCAGCGCAGAGAGCACACTCCCAGAACCAAAACGAAATTCGTCGCCTTTAAAACACATCTCAGGAACGCCAGCGTCGCGCCCGGCGTCTGCGAGATCTTTTTTTTCCGCGGCGGTTACGGCGGGCTGAGCCGGGTGGAAAACGGCGTGGCAAACTGTTGCTTTATCATCAAGGCCGAGGTCGTGCGAAACTGGGGCAACGACATCGAAAAGATCTGGCGCGAAGTGGTCCTTAAGAACAGCCGCGCCAACCAGGCGATGAAGGCGGCCGAGCCCGTATTCGACTGGATAGCCGTTTCGATCGACGGCTTCGGCGCAAAAACCCTGGTTCCCGCAACGAACCTTGTCTCCGTCGGCGACGCCGCGGCGTTCATCGATCCTTTCACCGGCAGCGGAATGCTGATGGCGCTGGAAAACAGCGAGCTGCTTGCCGGATGCATCGCCGAAGCGCCTTTTTCCTTCCCGCGGATGGCGCAAAATTACGAGGCCCGGTACCGGGAAAAGTTTCGCCGCCGCCTGGGGGTTTGTAAATGGATGCGCCACGCTTCGTTCACGCCTTACCTGTCGGAAAGCGCGATATTTGTCCTGGGTTTGAACAAAACATTAAGGCATTTTTTGACCAGAAACACGCGGCCCGCTCATTCCGCCGGGAGCTAACCGCGAATCACACTAATCACACGAATAAATCGAGATACGCCGCCGCCGCAAAAATATTACTGACGCGAAAAATTCGCCATCCAAATCCAAAATCGGGGCGTAAACCCTATTTTTTAGAAAACTTTACAAAAAATCGGCAATTTTCCGTCTTTTTTCTTGCCATTAAACGACTTTTGCGATACAAACTTGAAAGCATTCATTTACAAGGAATTCAATTGTCAACACATAAAGTCTTTGGTTTTTCCCGGCCCAATCGTTGGATAAATTGATTTGGCAAACTCTGGAGGCTGGCCGACCACAGACATATACTCGTAGAATTCCAAAGAAATTTTTAGTCAAGGAGATAAAGCACAAATGAGAGCGTTTACTATCCGATTTTCAAAATTAGGCGTCCACTGTTTGGTTTTGGCGCTGATCACGCTCATGTCGGCGGCAGGGGTTTTCGCGCAGGCGCAAGCCACCGCTGCGGACCTGGCCGGTACGGTAACCGACCCTAACGGCGCGGTAGTTGCAGGCGCGACCGTGACGGCAAAAAACATCTCGACGGGCATCACCCGCAGCGTGACCGCCGATGACCAGGGCGAATACCGGATCATAAGCCTTCCCCCGGGCGAGTACGAAGTGACGATCGAAGGCTCGGGATTTAAAAAGACCGTGATCTCGCCGGTTAAATTGACGGTCGGCCAGAGCGCCGAACTTGCCGTCAAGCTCGAGATCGGAGAACAGAACGTGGTGGTAAATGTGTCGGGCGCGGACGCCGAGGTGGTGGAAACGACCAGAACGACCGTGTCCACTACCATCGATGAACAAAGGATCGATAATTTACCGATAAATGAACGCAGCGCCACCGGATTTGCCCTGACGATCTCAACCGTAGGCCGCGACAACGGCCGCCCGGTCGGGCCGGCGCCTACTTCGGGACTCAACATCGGCGGGCAGCGCGGGCGTTCCACTCTCGTGCAGGTCGACGGCGCGGACTTTACCGATAATTCCATCAATGCCGCCCGCTCGACCGTTTCCCAGGAAGCGGTGCAGGAATACCAGGTAACGACCAATTCATACATGCCCGAGTTTGGCCGCGCCACCGGCGGCATCATCAACGTCGTCACCAAAAGAGGCGGCAACGATTTTAGCGGAAACGTTTTCGGCTTTATCCGCGATAAGAGCATCCAGGCGCGCAACGCCTTTGCTCCCGTTATCGACGGCGACCCGAGCAAACGGCCGCCTTTTACCCGCGTCCAGTACGGTTTTACCTTCGGCGGCCGGCTGGTCAGAGACAGGACGTTTTATTTCTTCTCCTTCGAACAAAGACGCCGGCAGGAGTCCGGATTCTTCACGGGCGACATCGTGGCCGGTGGAACCTCCAGCGTGACGATTCCCGTTATCCCGGGTTTAAATCCGATATCGCGGACCTTTACCGGCCTTACGCCGGGCCAGGTCACTTATATAAATACGATGCTGGGGCTGGCCACGCCGACGTCCATCTGCACGGCCCGCGCCTATGCTTTTTTGGTCGGGATCGGCGCCGCCACGGCCCTCAACGGCGGCTCCGCGCAGGCCAGTCCGAATGACGGCAGCGGATGCCCGGCGATTTCCCCGATCCTGCCGGGCGTGATCGGGAACAGATTTCTTCTCTCCGGCGCGCCGGTGCCGCTGACCACAAATTCCCTCGGGCAATTTGTCGCATTCAGGCCGCTGTCGCAACTGGCCCGGATCTTCCCGATCTCGGAAGAGACGACCTACAGCTCGATCCGCCTCGATCACATGATCGTGCAGGGCCAGCAGCTTTCACTGCGTTTCGGTTATAACCCGAGCCGGGTGAACGGCATCCAGGACGAATCGCAAAATCAGACGCTCGGCCAGAACGATTATTCGCGCACCGGTATTCAAAATATCAAGGACTCTTCATTCGGAGCGTCTCTCTCCAGCGTATTGCCCGGCAATATGGTGAATGAAGCGTATTTCAATTTCGGACGCCGTAAAGCCACATTCGATTCGCAGGTCCCCAGCGTGGCGCACCAGATAGCCGGCACCGGCTTTATCGGTTCGAATCCTTTTTCCCCCGTCAACCGCACCGAGGACCGCTTTCAAATACGCGATAACATGACCTGGGCCGCGGGAAATCATATCGTGAAATACGGGGTCGATTTTAACTGGATAGATATTAAAGCCAGGTTTGAACTCAATTTTCCGGGTCTGTTCAACTTCAGCCAGCAGGCGGGCAGTTCTCTGATCCCAAATTGTGATAACCCGCTGGCTCTACCCCCGGGCACTCCTCTTTGCCCTGCACTTACGCCTGTTCAGGCTTACGGGCTCGGGTTCCCGAGCGTGTTTATCCAGGGCTTCGGCAATCCCAACAGCGCGATCAAAAATAAACCCGTGGCTTTCTTTATCCAGGACACCTGGAAAATGCGCCGGAACTTTACCGTGAACTACGGCATCCGCTATGACGTGGAATTCACCCAGCAGTTTGCCCCGACCGCCTTTCGCGATCCTCTGACCGGCATAACCCTTACGGAGGCCGACGTGCAGGCGGCGCAGGACGCCATCGGCGTAACGCAGGGCTTCCCGCGCGACAATAATAATTGGGCGCCCCGTTTGGGTATGGCATGGGATATCTGGGGCGACGGCAAAACCGTTCTGCGCGCCGCCGGCGGAATGTTTTATGACCACCCGCTGCTGGCGGTCGCCTTCAACTCGGACATCGCCGACGGCTCGCAGCAGCAGCAGGCTACCCTTCTGCCTATCGGCGGCCCGTCGCCGACCGGACTATTCAATGCCTTCCAGGTATTTCACGGAACGGTTTGCGGTGTTCAGGGCTCGGTTCCCGCGATCTGCGGCGCAAGCATTACCCCGGGAGTCGCTTCCTCGGCGCAATACCAGTTCGGTTTTCAGCGGTTTAATCCCGCCACGTTCACCGGGTTTGGGCCGATCCTGCCGTTCACTTTGAACGTTATTAAAGACTTCCAGTACCCGTATGCGATGCAGGGCAATCTTTCCATCGAACGCATGATCGGAAAGGACATGTCTGTTTCGGCCAGCTATATTACCGTCAATGCGCGCCACCTGGCCCACCCGCAAGACGTTAATATCGTCCAGACCGATCAGTTGCGCGAGAATTTCCGCCGCTTCGCGGTCAATAACCCGGGATTCCCGGGCTGTACCTCGGCTACGCCGACCGCGCCTAGCTGTTTCCCGTCTAACCTTGCGACCGCGGCGTTTTTCCCGATGCCGACCGCGAGCAACGCATTGTTCACAGTTGTTATTCCCGGCTTGATCGCGGTAAATAATACGACCGGCCAAAGGTTTGTCAGCCCGATCGCGGCCGATTATTTCCGGCGGGTGGGGCCGAATTATTTCTTTGTCGCCGCCGTTACCGGCGGGGCGGTCAATAAGGCGATCTTTGACGCGCAGTTGGCCGGCACGGTTCGCGCGCCGGGCCCGATCAACCCGTATGCGGACGTGAACGCCCAAATGTCGGACGGAAATTCTTCCTATAATGCGCTGAACCTGGAACTCAAGAAGCGTTTTTCCACCAACATTCAAATGTTCGCCACCTATACCTGGTCGCATTCGATCGACGATTCGTCCGACCTGCAAACGCTCCTGAAACCGCAGGACAATACCAACTTCCGCGCCGAACGCTCGAACTCGCTGTTCGATCAAAGACACCGCTTTGTTTTCAGCGGCATCTTCAGCTCGCCCGAAGCCTGGAAATCGGGCGGCGGTTTCCATAAGTTCCTTTATGGATTCTCTGTTTCACCGATCATCGAGTTTTCTTCCGGCCGGCCGTTCAATATCATTGCGGTGGGCGACGCCAACGGCGATTTCCAAAGCACGAACGAGCGTCCTTTTGTTTTGCCGGACGGAACGCTCTGTCGCGGGCAAAATGTCTCGACATTGGGCGGCGCTACCGATCCTCCCTGCGTGACCGGATTCCCGATCAACGGCAGTCTCGGACGCAACATGGGTATAACGCACAACTTCTTTTCGGTCGATCTGCGCCTGACGCGGAAGATCCGTTTCGGAGAACGCGTCAGCCTGGATCTGATCGCCGAAGGCTTTAACCTGTTCAATCGCTTTAACGAGGCCGCCGCCAACCCGTTTTACACGGTGGTGAACTCTTTTGGCCAGCGGGCCGGCGGCAAGTATTACAGCCAGCCGACCTCCGCGTACGACCCGAGGCAGTTCCAATTCGGCTTTAAGGTCAATTTCTAAACTCGCGAGTTTGGATACTTTCAAGACGGTCGACCGGCTTCCCGCCGGCCGGCCGTTTTTATGTTAAGCTACCGTTTTATGTCCGAATATATCGCCCATCAGGTAGTATTGGTCCGCCCGGCGCAGTTCGGTTTTAACCCGCAAACTGCCGCGAGTAACCTTTTTCAGAAGGCCCCGGAAGAGCGGGAAGATCCGGGCGCGATCCACAAAAAAGCGCTGCGGGAATTTAACGCTCTGGCGGACACACTCACCCGGCTGGGGATCGACGTTCTGATCTTCAACGACAGCGCCGCGCACCCCACACCGGATTCTATTTTTCCCAACAACTGGTTTTCCACTCACCCCGGCGGTATCGTTTTTCGTTATCCCATGATGGCGGAAAATCGACGGCGGGAACGCAGCGGAACGGTAATGACGGGTTTAGGCAAACGATTTAAGATCAACCGGACAACGGATCTCACGATGTTTGAAAGAGAGGGAAAATTTTTGGAAGGGACCGGAAGCCTTGTTTTGGATCACAAGAATCGCACGGTTTATGCCTGTCTTTCCCCGCGAACCAATGAAGAATTAGTAAAGCTCTGGGCGGCGAAAATGGGTTTCGAAACGGTGAGTTTTTCGGCCTTCGATGCCGGGGGCGAAGCCGTCTATCACACGAATGTTTTGATGTGCGTCGGCGACGGGTTTGCGGTTGTCTGTTTAAAAAGCGTAAAAGACCCCGGGGAAAGAAAAAGCCTGCGCGATTCGCTGGCAAAAAACGGGCACGAGATCGTGGAAATTTCCCTGGAACAAATGCAAAAGTTTGCCGGGAACATGCTTTTGCTGCGCAACAAAAAAAGCGAAAGTTTTTTAGTGATCTCGCGGCAGGCGCTGGATTCGCTCGCGGCCGCGCAAGTGGAAACTTTGTCCGGTTATGCAGTGTTGGTCCCGGTAGAATTATCGACCATAGAAACATACGGCGGCGGTTCGGCGCGCTGCATGATCGCCGAAAATTTTTTGACGGCAAGATCCTGAATTATTCATTCGCCAGAGTCCTGTAGTGCAGAGTTTAAAATGAACGGGTTTTCTTTGCGGGCTTTGCGCCTTTGCGTGAGATAATTCACGCAAGGCGCAAAAGCCCGCAAAGAAATAAAAAAGTGGAACTGGATAAAAACAATTTTACCCATCAGATCAGGGAGAAAGCGTTCGAGCTCGGCTTTCAGAAGATCGGCATCGTGCCGGCCGAACCGCTCCGTGAAGAAGGGAAATTTTTAGAGGAGTGGCTCCGGCGCGGGTTTCACGGCGAGATGCGCTGGATGGAGCGCGAGCCGGAAAAACGCAGCGACCCGCGCCTGCTTTTTCCCGCCGCCCGGTCGGTGATCGTCACGGCGCTTAATTATTACACGCCGCACGTTCACGAAAATCTGGACGGCACCGGTAAGATTTCCCGCTACGCCTGGGGCGACGATTATCATGAAGTGGTCGGCGAAAAATTGCGCGCTTTATTGGGTTGGATACGCACCGTCCGGCCCGAAGCCAATGGCAAAATTTGCGTCGATACCGCGCCCATGATGGACAAGGCCTGGGCCGCGCGCGCCGGGTTGGGCTGGCTCGGCAAACATTCGAACCTGATCACAAAAGAATACGGCTCGTGGGTCTTTATCGGCGAGATCCTTCTCGATCTCGAACTCGAATACGACACTGAAATTGTTCCCGATCATTGCGGCAGCTGCCGGGCTTGTCTCGACGCCTGCCCGACCGGTGCTATCGTGGAACCGTTTGTGGTTGACTCAAATCGTTGTATATCTTACGCTACTATCGAATTGCGCGCGCCTGAGCTCCCCGGGCAGGTGGCGGAAAATCTGGACGGCTGGCTTTACGGCTGCGATGTCTGCCAGGACGTTTGTCCCTGGAACCGTTTCGAGCAGGCAACCGCGGAAACACGGTTCGAACCGCGAGCGGGAAACTTGAGCGCCGGCATCGACGATATTTTAGATCTTTCCCCGGTAGAGTACGCCGAGCGCTTTCGCCGCAGCGCCGTCAAAAGAGCAAAGCTTAGCGGCCTGCAGCGAAACGCCCGCGCTTTAAAAAAGGAAAAAAATGTCTAACCCGATCAAGCTTCTCTCTGAAAGTCTCTTGCTCAAATACGCCGGTTTAATTTTGCTGCTCGGGGCGTGCGGAGCGCCAAATTTATTCGGCATGCCTGTTAATGGAGCGCCGAATTTATTCGGCATGCCTGTTAATGGAGCGCCGAATTTATTCGGCATGCACAATAAATTTAGCGGTCCAGGCGCTCCGGCACATCCCACACCAACGCCTGTCAAAAAGCCGGCAAAAACCGCGCCGGCACCGAAAACAGAACTGCCGAAAGTTATCGTGAGCGTGACCGCGGCCCGCGTGCGCAGCGCGGCCACCACCGGCTCGGCCGAGATCAGGCGGCTAAAACTGGGCACGGTCCTGCCCGTGCTGGACAAAACCACCGGCCCCGCTTTTTGGTACAAGGTGCAACTTCCCGCCGGGTCTCGCGTCGCGACCGGCTGGATGTCGTCGACCGTAACCGGCAGCTTCGATGCGGCAAAAGCTGAAAATATTTATCGCCAGCTCACCTCACGGAATTTCAAAAAAGAAGGGATGTCTTTTAGCGACTCGGTAGAAGTGTACGAATTTTTGACCCGCGTTTTGCCGGAAGTCAAAACCAACGACGTTGCCGCGGAGTTAGGCTTGAAGCGTTTGCAGTCTCTGGCCGCCGCGCTCGATGCCGTCGGCGTAATGAACTCTGAAAAGCAGCCGTACAAAAATTTCACCACTGCGCAGGACAAAAATATTGTCTACAGCGATCCCGCCGGCCAGTGGTTCGTCCGGGCTGACCTGTTTTGGGATCTGCATAAGAAATATTCCGGCACTTCTTCCGGCGAAGAGATCGCCTGGGCCGCGGCGCGAACTTCCCTGCCCGGCGAATGCGAGGGCTATATCAACTGCTATCTGTACCTGATCCGCGAAACCGACGGCGAGTACCTGAACCTCTACCCCGAGGGCAAACATGCGCCGGAAGCGCTAAAAAATATTACCGATTACCTGGCGCCTATCGTGGCCGATCTGAAAGAGAAAAAAAACTACGACGGCCCCTCGGACACGAGCGACCGCGCCGAATACAACCGCCACCTGGCGGGCCTGCGCGCGATCATTTCCCGCTTGCCGCTGGTGGAAAAAGATAAACCCCTGCGCCAGATCGGCCTGCTGGCCGAGGCTTATAGGTAATGAAGTTCAAGAGTTCAGAGTTACGCCTTTAGGCGTGAAATTTCTAAATATCACGCCTAAAGGCGTAACTCTGAACGATGGAGCGTGGACTCGGTACAGGTAATCCCTGTATCATCTTTAATGTGTCAGATCTTCTCCGTGATTCATACGGCAGGGCGATCCGCGATCTGCGGCTTTCGCTCACCGACCGCTGCAATTTCCGCTGCTTCTATTGTTTGCCGCACGGCGAGCCGCCGCTTGCGCGAAAAAGTACCATTTTGACCTTTGAAGAAATTGCCCGGCTTTGCGAGATCTTTGTCTCGCTGGGCATCGAAAAGATCCGCCTGACAGGCGGCGAGCCTCTGATCAGAAAAGACATCGAAAAGCTGGTCGCGCTTTTATCGGCTCTAAAACCGGACTTAAAAGACCTCGCCTTGACCACCAACGGTTTCGATCTGCCGCGCCACGCCGAAAATCTAAAAAAGGCCGGGCTTGACCGCGTGACCATCAGCCTCGACAGCCTGCATGCGGGCAATTTCAAAAAGATCACCGGCGTCGATGCGCTGGAAAATGTTCTCGCGGCGATCGACGCGGCCCGGCACGCCCGTCTTTACCCGGTAAAAATAAACGCGGTCATCATCCGTGATGTGAACAATCACGAGATCGTCGCGTTGGCGCGTTTCGCGCGCGAGCAAAAATTGACGATGCGCTTTATCGAATTTATGCCGCTCGACTCAGGCCACGAATGGCGGCGCGAGATGGTCGTACCCGGCAGGGAAATTTTTGGGAAGATCAACGAAGTTTTCCCGCTCGTTCTAAAAGAAAATTCCCGCGGCACGGAAACTTCGTGGAAATACGTCTTTGCCGACGGCGCCGGGGGCGGGATCGGGATCATCGCGCCGGTCACGGAAATGTTTTGCGGGCAGTGTTCGCGCATCCGCCTCACGGCTGACGGGCAGATCCGCACCTGCCTGTTTTCGGGCACCGAACATAACCTGCGCGACGTGCTGCGTGGCGGCGCTTCGAGCGCGGAAATTACCCAATTCATCCGCGCCGCGGTAATGAAAAAAGAGCCGCGCCATTACATAAATGACCCCGTTTTCGTCCAGCCCGCGCGCACGATGAGTTTTATCGGCGGCTAAAGTTTTGCTAGACTCTAGGGCGATGACATTCCAACATTTAGCGGAAGACCTATCAGCATGCGGAGCGGAATTTTACCGCCGCGGCTGGGTGCTGGGCACCAGCGGAAATTTTTCGGCGCTTAACCGTCGCGAGCCGTTGAGTCTTTGCATCACCGCCAGCGGCAACGAAAAAGGCGGCCTTACGGGCGAGCATTTCCTGGAGACCGACGCCGACGGGCAGGTCACCACCGGCGACGGGAAACCTTCGGCGGAAACGCTGCTGCACCTGGCGATCTATCGTTTGCGCCCGGAGGCCGGCGCTATTTTGCACACGCATTCCGTCTGGGGCACGATCCTCTCCGACGTTTTTTTCGAGCGCGGCGCGATCGAGATCGAAGGCTACGAGATGCTCAAGGGCCTCGCCGGCGTAACCACGCACGAACACCGCGAGATCGTTCCCGTCGTGGAAAATTCGCAGGATTACATCGCGCTTTCTCACGTTATCGAAAACGTGCTGCTGGAAAACCCGGAAATTCACGGCATTTATTTGCGCCGCCACGGGCTCTATACCTGGGGCAAGGACATCGCCGAGGCAAAAAGACACATCGAAATATTTGAGTTTCTTTTCGAAGTTTTGGGCCGGAGAATTTAGTAAGAAAATTGCCGCAAAGAAGCACAAAAATGCACAAATAATTTTTTTGTGTTTCTTGTGCCTTTTTGCGGCTATTATATTTCTATTATTAAGGTTATCAATATCACCTCTGACAGCACTTGTCACTCGTACCTTTTCACTTGTATCCTAGTAATATGGCAGTAGTAAACATACCTGAAAAAAGCATTGTCCTGCGTGACGCCGGAGAGATCACTGATTATCTGGCGGGCATCGGGATCGATTATGAACGCTGGGAAGCGGCCCACGAAGTCTCGCCCGACGCATCCGAGCAAGAGATCCTTGACGCTTATTCGGCGGAGATCGAAAAATTAAAAGCAAAAGGCGGCTATGTTACCGCCGACGTTATTAACATCGTGCCGACCACGCCGAATCTTGACGCGATGCTCAATAAATTCAACAAGGAGCATTGGCACGACGAAGACGAGGTGCGCTTTATCGTCAAAGGGCACGGCCTGTTTCACATCGCGCCGCCGGGCGGCGAGGTGATCTCGATCGAGATGGAAGCGGGCGACCTGATCCGGGTTCCGCGCGGCACGATGCACTGGTTCAATCTTTGCGGCGACCGCACCGTTCGCGCGATCCGTTTGTTTCAGGACATTTCCGGCTGGACGCCCCACTATAGCGACAGCGGCGTGGATGTAAATTACCAGCCGCTCTGCTTCGGCGCGGAATATATTCCGGCTTCGGCCAAGTAAATGTTATAGCCGCAAAAAAGGCGCAAAAGGCACATAAGAATTTTTCTTTTGTGAATTCGGTGCCTTTTTTGCGGCGATCAATTTATGAAAGCAATTTTACTCGACATCGAAGGCACCACCACTCCGATAGATTTCGTCCACAAAAAACTCTTTCCTTACGCAAAAGAAAAGATCGCCGAGTACGTGCGCGAAAATTTTCCCGATATTCAAGCAGAAATAGCCGGCCTTAAACTAGAACACGCCCGCGATGACGCGTATGAAAGCGATTTTGACGAAACCTCGCCGGAATCGGTGGCGAATTATTTAAGCTACTTGATCGACGTCGACCGCAAATCGACCCCGTTAAAATCGCTGCAGGGAAAGATCTGGCAAAAGGGCTACGAAAATAACGCGCTCAAAGGGGAGGTTTTCGCCGACGTGCCTGACGCCCTCGAGCGTTGGCAGGCCGAGGGTAAAAAGATCGCCGTTTATTCATCCGGCAGCGTGCTGGCGCAAAAACTTATCTTCGAAAATTCGACTGCCGGCGACCTGGCCAAATTTATTTCCGGGTATTTCGACACCACGACCGGCCCCAAGCGCGACGCCGAAAGCTACGAGAAGATCGCCGAAGCGTTGGAATTGCCGCCCGCGGAAATTCTCTTCATTTCTGACATCACGGCCGAGCTCGATGCCGCCCGCGCCGCCGGCTTCGTAACCGCGCTGTCCCTGCGTGAAGGCAATGAACCGCTCGCCGAAGAACCCACTCATCATGTAATTCAAACTTTTGAAGAGATCACGGAATAATTGTCTTGTTTTTTTGTGTAATTATTTTCGGGCAAAGTTGTCCTTGCAGGGACAATACCGAGCCGTTTCCCTGCAAGATGTCATTAGCTTCTTATTTTGAAAAATGAGAGCCGCATGCGTTTCTCAGGCGCGGCATTTGTCTTCGAAACGACTCTATTTTGCCACCCAGCCGATACTGGTGCCATCACCTGTTTCTTTGACGTACAAGGTCGCTCCAGGTTTGCCGTCGAGACGCTGGAAAATGTCTCCGACATTACCGATGACCTTGCGGTTAGGGCGCCCCAGCCCCGCGATAGAGCGGCCGGTGCCGGAACCCGCCGTTGTTCCGCCTCTGCCGGTGACACCGCTGACGACTATACTATCAGCCGGTAGATTTACGATACCCTCGAAAGGAGATGGCACATTGTCGGCGATCCGGTTGAGGGCGCACACAGGTGTTTGTTTAAAGCCAGTGTCCTTTAAATATTATACCTTTAGCTGCACTGCGGATGGAATTACCGGTGACCGAGAAGTGACCGATGTTATGCGGCGCGGATGCGGAGAGAGTGATGCCGGATTTCCATTTTCCTTTTCCTTTAACTGTAATGTCGTTGTCACGCACTGAGATATTATTTATAGAAGCAGTTTCAGAGCGTAAGAAGATCCCGTCTGTGCAAGAGTCCGTAGCTACTATCATGTTCCCCTGTATGGCAACATCGCCCGAAAAGCACTCGATTCCGTTACCGGAACGGGTCAAACAGAGATTGTTAGCGACCAGAGAGCGCGTCACTGGGCGTTGATTGACCTGACCCAGTTTGATGACAGCTTTGGTGGTCTTTTCCTCGTTAACAAGCAAGTTGCCTGTAATTATAACCGAGTCCCCGCCGCGTTGGACCTGAATCGGATTACGTGATCCTACCCCAAGATCGGTTACCCGGATGATATTATTTTGGATGGTAAGTTGATTAACGTCCGTGCTGAAAATAGGACCACCCAAGACAATGTTGTCGTTGAACTTGCAGCGAACCAGCGGATTGGGACCGCTGATGCCGCTCAACGTCACCGCAATTGATTTGTTGGTGTGGTTGATTATGCACCCGTGAATTATCAGATCCGTTGGCCCGTCCGACCCGCTTGGCTCAAAATCAATAGACTGGTCAGACAAGGTTGTATCGAAGATACAATTCGCAATGATGATCTGCTCGACCGCGCGCTGGATAACGAGTCCGGACCGTTTGTTCGTCTGGAACAAGCAATTCTCGATGCGCAGCCGCTTAACATGGGGCCCCTGACCTTTTCCCAACAGACGCATGCCGTCACCAAAGCACTCGCGCAGAATGCAGCGATCAACCGCGAGGTCTTCTGTTCCGGGTTCCACTTCAATACCGTGAGACTGCTGATTAGGACGGGTTAATCCGGTGCGGTTTCCGTCAATGACGAGATCCTTAAAAACTACTCGCCGGCAGTTGTTTCGTAGGAGAAAGACATGCCAGTCACTGGTTGAAGTTGTCGTATTTATCAGCTTCACGACGGATTTTGGCCCCTCACCCATCACCATAAAATCCCGTACGCCGTTCAGATCAAGCGAACACCCCCCACTACCGGGTACGGTGACTCGCGAGACGCGATAAGTACCTGCCGGAAAGAGGATGCCACCCTGCGGCGTAAATTTGATTGCGCTGTCAATCGCCGCCTGAATAGCCGCACGATCGTCTGTGATTCCATCACCAAGTGCACCGAAATCTTTGACGTTGTTTAGCATAGCTTCTCCTTTTTATATATTTGCACTTGATAATCAATAAACCTTGACACTGCTTCAGTGGCATAACACCGTTTGGCCTCCGCGCGTTGTTTTGCCTAAGTAAACCGAGCGGTAAAATACCTCCCGGTTTTTCGGATGACTTTGCTATTTACAATTTTCTCAGATAGAAGGTTTCCCATGGCTTGACCTAGCCAAGGTGATCCGTGCTGTCGGAGGTGGCTTCACCTGGTAGTAAAATTCAAAAATTAGTATCTCTATTATATGTATGTAAAAAAATTAACAAAACGTTACAAAATTCGTTAAACTTCTGCAATAACTGAAGGTTGTTACAAGCTAAGAGCTTATAACAATGACATTACTGAATATATTTTGTATTCCCACAAAAACATCTGGAAACGGTGCGGACGGGCTTTGACGACCTTAGGGGCGTGGAAGACGGGGTACTCGAGTGCGGGCCATTGTCATAAAACGATCGGGAGTTTTGACAAGTTCATCCGTCTTTACAGGGGGCGGACCGCATACGGTCCGGCCCCCGCAAGACATTAGTTATTGACTGTGCCGCTATGGCTTACTTAGAGGTCAGATCTTTGTGACTTCTTTCTCAGATACCTCTACGAATTTCACGCCGCTGGGCGCCGCCGCTTTTTTTCCTTTAGTTGACGCTGCTTTTTTGGTGCCGCTTGAACCTGCACCGCCTTGCGAAGCTATGTACAGGTTCGTCTCACCCCTGGCACTGTCAATGCGCACTACAAGGCCCTGCGGCCCCGCGTCGCCAATTGCGCGCTGCGCTTCGTCAGCCGAATATTCTCCCTTGAGCGTATACTTATAATATTTGGTTTTCATTTGTTTCACCTCACATAGTAGTAGGACAACTTCGGCTGCGTCCTTCGAGTTCAATGTATTCCGCCTGGGCCTGGACGATAGTCCCGGCGGCCATGCCACCCAAACTATAATAGAGCGCCGTCAGGCCGGGTTCTATAAAGGCCGACGGGTAAGTCCAGGAAATTCCATCGGGCGGCGGCCTTAAATATAACGTCCCCCCGCCGCCGGTGGTCGTGGTGTAACAGAGAAGAATCCTTCGGATCTGAACGATATTACGTCCCTGGTTTTGGACATACAAAAGCGCGTTTGTCCCCGATTTTACGATGGAGACAACTATGGTCTGTGCGCTCTGAAATCCTGTTTCGCAATAATTACATGCCATGGGAAATCCTCCTTATAAGGTTTTAGAAAGATGACATGGGTTAGTGTGGGGAGCGATGAATCGACAAATAATAAACCACGACTAACTACAAATTAGCTCAGTGCCGCTGATATTAGCATTAAACATTGCTAATTGACAAGTTTTTTATTTCCGCGAAACGATGCGTAATAAACCAGGCCGTGGGCTAAGCCAGGAAACAAGCCCGGTGCTTATAATTTGATAGTTTGATAAACTTGCATGCATGAGCAATTTGGAAACGGCAACTTTAGCGGGCGGGTGTTTTTGGTGTGTGGAAGCGGTTTTTGACGATCTCAATGGCGTTGAGGACGTGGTCTCGGGCTACTCGAACGGGCAAACGCAAAATCCGACCTACCGTGAGGTCTGCGGCGGCGACACCGGGCACGCCGAGGTGATACAGGTGAAATTCGACCCGGAAGTTATTTCCTATCGCGACCTGCTGAAAGTGTTTTTCGCCGTTCACGACCCGACCACGCTCAACCGCCAGGGCGCGGACTTCGGCACGCAATACCGCTCAGCCATTTTTTATCATTCGCCGGAGCAGGCCCAAACCGCGCGCGCAGTGATCGACGAACTCGACGCCGAGCATATCTGGGACGCGCCCATCGTGACCGAGGTGGCGGAAGTTTCAAATTACTTTCCGGCCGAAGATTACCACCAGGAATATTTTGCCAATAACCCGGGCGTACCCTATTGCGCGGCGGTGGTCGCGCCGAAGGTCGCCAAATTCAGGCAAAAGTTTTTAGATAAACTCAAAAAATAAAAGACGGCCGGTAATAAATACCCGCCGCCTTTATTTCCGATCTGCCCTGGTGAGTGGCATGACCGGAAAGGACTAACTGTCTTCGCTGATCTCGATCCCGAATTTCTTTGCCGCCTGCTTGATGCGTCTTTTTATAGTTTTTACTTCGCCGGCTTCGTATTCGGCGGCGTTGTCCTTGTGATTGATATAGCTCCAGGCTGCGCGCACGTGTTTTTCCGTATCGATGGGGTATTTTTTATTCGTCGGATCGGCGAATTTCACATCGCCGTATTTATGCGCGCCGTATTTAGGCTTTGTGTCCTTTCGCCGATCTATTTTTGTGCCGGTACTGCTCATTATTTTTTATTTCACCCTGGAGCTTAAGCCTTCGGCACTTTGCAGGTGCATTTTTATCATGGGCAGGGTTGCCGCCGCCCAGGCTTTCATGTCAGGATCGGACCCCGATTTGGCTTCCCGCCGAAAAAAGGCTTACCGCGGCTGTGTGGTCCGCGACCGCGATCTTGATGTATTCCCTGTCAAAAGCCCCGCTGGGCAGCCTCGATAAATTTTCCTCGATCGCTTTCTGCGATTCGTTCACATCGTTGGGAAATTCGTATGTTTTCCTGGCGGCTTGAGCTTTGAGCTCGTTCCCCGCCTGGGTATGGTCCGCGATCATCATTTGCGCGAATTGCCTTACTTCCTCGCTTTGCGATTTTGAAAGGGCCATATGTGCCAGCGCGATCTCCGCCATGCCGGCCTGCCCAGCAGATGTCACAAAACTGTATTGTTTTCCTGCTGCATCGGTGTATGAGTTTAGTGCAACGGCCAATAAAAACAACACTCCCAGAACTGCGTAAAACGAAAACATCCTTCTCATCGTTTTACCTCCTCGACCCCGTAAAGCCTGTTTTGTCAGAGATTTGTCCGGGTTTCTATTCCGCTTAGAAACCCGGTATTTTCCAGCTTCCTTCCGAACTCTTTAAGCGGTTAAAGCAATATAAATGCCAAAGGATTTCGGGGGCGATCGGCTCGAGCTTATTCGACGCATTCGGGATGCCCGCACTGGCAACCTTCGTGCGGGCCGCCCTTTGCCGCGTGTTCGCAGTGCTCGCTGCAATAATCTCCTCCCGCTTCCGGCAGCGGGCAGCTGCACGATTCATGCTGGCATTTGCCGGGTTCTGGTATGTCGCTCATAAAAACCTCCTTGTAGTTTTCGGCGTGGGCGGCCTCAGGCTTTGGCCGGTTTATCGAAATGAAAACCGAAGCCGTAGACCGCCTCGACCGAGATCTCATATTCATCGCCTTTAGGCCTTTTTACTAAAAGCCTTGTCTTCCGGTTCGGTAAATATCGATCTGTCTCCCGCCATATTTATATCGCCCATTCCGGCGACCCAGGCCCTTTTTTGCGTGGTGTGCAGGCGGTTTTCCACATTCGATACACCCGAGACGTCTTCCGCGATATCTTCCGCCATGCGTTTGGCATACCGCGTATCGACCGTTCCCGTCAGGATCACTGCGCCTTCGTTTACTTCTACTTCGATATCCGAAGCGTCAAGATAGGCGTGATCGGTCAGGCGGTCGTTGATATCGTCTTTAATGCGCTCGTCCGAACGCTTGTAGTTCTTCGGGCCGTGCCCGCGATATTTTCCGTGGCGGGCGGCGTCCATTCGCCGGCGGCGCTCGGCTTCTTCATCGCCCAGCCAGGAAGAAACTTCATCGGCGGCCTTGTCCCACCAGCCGCGCTCATCGCGACGGTCGTAGCCGCGCTCCGATTCCAGGTACCTTTCCCGGCCGTAATAATCGCCTCTGCCCGTCATGGGATTGCCGGGCGGATAATTCGGGTTGTAATCACCCTCATATCCGCTTTCATAATTTCTGCCGCGATTTTGATAAACATTTTCTCTGCCGGTGCGTCCGCCCCGGTGGCCGTAGCCGCGATCGTAGGCGCCTTCGTATGCGCCGTGGCCGCCGAAAGTTTCCGGGTAATCGCCGCCGTAACCGCGCCCGAAATCTGCGCCTGTGAACATACCCGGCGCGCGTCCATAGCGCGACTCGCCGGTGTCGTAATAGTCTTCGCCGCGACCGTGTTCGGATGCTCCGTATTCCGCATCCCGACGCCTTCTTTCATATTCCGGGGGTTCTCTATAGGGTTCGTTGGAACGCCAATAATCCCGGTCAAATTTTCGATTTCTCATTTTACTACTCCCTTTCCTTGTTCTTATTGCTTTTTTAGCTTTCCCGGCATCTGATTTTGAATATTGAATAAAGGAAAGCCCGTGCAATGTATGCTAATTTTCATTGAAACCGTGATTTCACGGTAATCAGTACGCAACGCGTACGATTCTCGACCAATTAGCCTGCATAACAAACACATTAATTTTATTGTGCAATCACAATGCCAAACCGGGTTTCAGATAAGTTTTTGCTTCCCGTTAAAACTATTTGCCTTCATCGGCCGTAAAAAGCATTGCAATTCTTTCGTTTCAAACATAGGGAGAACTTTTATGCGGTTTTTACGAATAATGTTGATCGCTCTTTTATTTGTCTTTGCGATACAGGCCCCGGCGCAGAATCTTTTGATACTTAACAAAACGGAAAACACACTGGCGATCATCGATCCAAAGACGCTTGCTGTCGTTGGTAAAATTCCCACCGGTGAGGGCCCGCATGAAGCAATTACTTCCGCCGACGGCCGTATCGCCTATGTCTGCAATTACGGCGCGCAAAAACCGGGAAATTCACTTTCGATAATCGATCTGGTGGCGAAAAAAGAATTAAAGCGTGTTGACCTCGGGGGGTTTTATCGCCCGCACGGCATCGTGGAAGCTGACGGCAAGATATATTTCACTTCGGAGGTGAGCCGTACCGTCGTCCGCTACGATCCGGCAACCGACAAGATCGATTGGGTAATGGGCACCGGCCAGAGCGTTTCGCACATGCTGGTGATGACACCGGACAAAAAGCGGATCTATACGGCGAACATCGGCTCTGCCACGGCGACGTCGATAAATCTGGGCGCGCCGCCCAACGATCAGAACATCACGCAGATCTCTGTCGGCAAACAGCCGGAAGGCATCGATATTTCGCCCGACGGCAAAGAGCTATGGGTCGGGCATAACGAAGACGGCGGCATTTCGGTCATCGACACCGCGACCAACAAAGTAAAAGAAGTAGTGAAGCTGGCGCAGATGCCTATCCGCGTGAAATTCACCCCGGACGGCAGCAAGGTACTGGTGTCCGACCCGCGCGCGGGCGAGTTTATCGTTATCGACGCCAAAACCCGCAAAGAGATCAAACGCGTAAAAGCCGAAGGCACGCCCGTCGGCATCCTTCTGCAGCCGGACGGCAAACGCGCCTACGTCGCGCGCATGCAGGCCGGAAACGTCGGCGTCTTTGATATGGGAAAAATGGAGTTTGTTGCAACCATCTCTCCCGGCCAGGGACCCGACGGCATGGCCTGGGCAGCGACTAATTAGACTTTTAATTAAATTCTTTCTTTATTAACCAAAAGAACATTTGAATAGTATGTAAAAACAGTATATTTTATTCTAAATTTCTTGAGGTGATAAATTGCACCGCATTCTTCTAGAACAAGTAAAAGAAAGAGCAGCTACTCCTAATTCTTCCTCTCCACGTCCGTTTTTGCGTTGGGCTGGTTCTAAGCGCTATCTCTTAAAGCACTTGGTTGATGTTCTGCCGAATTCTTATAAAACTTATAGAGAGCCATTTTTAGGTTCCGGATCCTTATATTTCTTGTTACAACCCGCTAAAGCCTGTTTGAGCGATAAATCCCTTGAATTAGTTGAGTCTTTTCAAGCTATCAAAGAAAACGTTAAGGTAGTTCTTAATTACTTATCAAAAATAAATAACGATGAAAAAACCTACTACTATATACGTGCAAATAGAAGTTCTGGTCTTTACAAAAAAGCTGCAGAATTTCTATTTCTGAACAAAACTTGCTGGAATGGTCTATATAGAGTGAACTCATCAGGTGTTTTTAATGTGCCTTATGGATATGTCAAAACAAAGGAGTTAGTAGATAAAGAAAATATTCTCTCATGTTCCCAGTTATTAAACTTAACCGATACAAATTTGGCTATTTGTGATTTCGAAGAAAGTCTCGAAAAAAGTATTAAAGGGGACCTAGTTTACCTCGATCCCCCATACACTACCGGCCATAACAATAACGGGTTTATCTCTTATAACGAAAAGATATTTTCTTGGGACGATCAAATAAGGTTAGCTGGATTAGCTAACAAGCTAGCTAAAAAAGGTGTTCACGTAATTGTGAGCAATGCAAATCATAGAGAGCTTATTAAATTATATTCTAATTTCAATAAACTAACGATAGAACGTAATTCAACTATTTCTTCCCAAGCAGAAGGCAGACGAAAAATATCTGAAGTGATATTTACATCAAAAACATGAATACAAAAAAACCAAAATCGCAACCTCGTATTAAAGCAAATCTTGAGGATATTAGATACGAGAGTGTCGGAGTTAAAAATATTCCCACGAGGTCTCTTAAACCTAACCCTCACAATCCTCGCGTGCTCTTCGACCCCATACCTCTGAGAGAATTAAAAGAATCGATAGAAAAGGTTGGTATTCTTATTCCGCTGGCAGTTTATTGGAGTGCAAAACAGCAAAGTTTTATCATTTTGGACGGTCAACGCCGATGGATGTGTGCCGAAGAACTAGGTCTTGAAACAGTCCCAGCTAATCAGTTAGCAGAACCGAACACTGTCGAAAATATTGTGACAATGTTTCAAATTCACAATACACGTGAAGATTGGGAGTTGATGCCCACGGCCCTCAAAGTTGAAGTTCTAATGAAAGAACTGAAAGAAAAAAATGAGAAAAAGTTAGCGATTCTTACAGGATTAAACCAAGCTACCGTTTCTAGATGCAAAAAACTTCTTTCGTATGACAAAAAATATCAAGACTTTATGCTTGATCCTGATCCCGAAAAAAGAATAAAGGCTGACTTTTTTATCGAGTTATATAGTGTATTGGTCGATAAAACTGTAAAAAAAATGGAATGGTATTCAAAAAACAAATTTATCGACAGCATGTTATTGAGATATTTGAAGCGAGAAGGGATCAAATCAGTAACTGATTTTCGCTTAATGAAGCAATACATTAGTAATGCAGTAAAAATCGGCAAGGAAAAAGAAATCACCAAAAGATTAAAGGCTTTTTTCGAAGACCCTAAGCTATCTCTTGAGTATTTGAGAATTGAGGAAGCTGATTTTACTGCTACGCTTAAAAAAACTCTTTCCGACTTACAAAAAACTGCCGATTCCATAGAAAACTTGAACACTGAAGAATATTATGGCGAAGAAGAACTATGGGACATTCTTGAAAGAATGTTTAAAGTCATTCGTCAGAAACTACAAGATGCCGGACGGAGGATTCGTGCATGAAAACTCCCCGACCTCGCCTTTCCCCCATAAATGGAAATAGATATAGAAGTTGGCGCGAAACGTTCCAAAGTTATAGACATGTGATCAATGATAATAATATAGATCGATGGCTAGAACAATTTGGTCGCAATGATAGGGATATTGCTGCCCGAATCCTAGATTCGATAGAATTTATTTCCTCGGAACAAATAGCGAGCTCTTATCGAGCTGCCCTTGCGCAGCTACCTGGATGGCACAGAGATGGTGATAGTAGAAATGGAGAATGGCGTTTTGCCCCTTTTTCACGTAGTTCTGGCGAAAGCGGGGATGCTATGATCCACAAATTCCGTCTCGCAAATAACCTCAATGGACGTCAATATAATGAATTATTTGTATACCGAAGCGAGTTAATGGAATTGACAGAGAACGACACCGTAGTTTTTATTGATGATTTCTCTGGAACTGGTGGTCAAGTGACTGACAATTGGCCTTTTCTCCAGGAATTTGTTCCTTTACCAATGGTTTATTTGGTACTGGTCGGTATAAATGGAAAAGCTCGCGAAAAAATCACTAAAGAAACCAATTTACAAGTTATTTCGCATATTGAATTTAGCGAAAGTGATAATTTATTCTCATCCCGTTGCAGAGCATTTAATGCCGCAGAAAAGACTGCAATTTTGCGTTATTGCAAGCGCGCAGATTCTCACCAACCAATGGGTTACGGTGATTGCGGCATGATCTTGGTCTTTGCACATAACACTCCAAATAATTCTATTCCAATTTTACATAAAAACAACGCTCGATGGGAAGGGCTTTTTAGAAGATACGATTAGTTCACTAACATTTGAACAATTTGTCCAATTCTCATAGACTTAATCAAGCAAAAGTTTTCGGAGGAGCTATTAAAGCTGAGAGGCGTGAGCGAATCACGCGACTCCTGGAACCTGATACGGATAATACCGACGAAGGGAGAAAACAAATGACACAGGAAAAATCCGCCAACCTAACCAACAGTCCTGAAAAAATGAGCAGCGAGGTGAAGCTGCCCAGTTCCCGCAAGATCTACGTAGAGACCAACGGAAATACCCAAAACAATCTGAATCAAAACCTGCGCGTGCCTTTTAGAGAGATCGCGCTAAGCCCGTCGAAAAATTTCGAAGGCGAAATGGAGGAAAATCCTCCGGTTCGCGTCTATGACACGAGCGGCGTGTGGACGGACCCGCAGGTAAAATGCGACGTGCGCGAAGGGCTGCCGCCGCTGCGCCGGGACTGGATAATTGCGCGCGGCGACGTGGAGGAATACGAAGGGCGCGAAGTATTGCCGCAGGATAACGGCCTGAGTTCAGAGTTGCGGCTTCATCCGCGAAAAAAGATCACGCCTGAAGGCGTAACTCTGAACGAGATCGAATTTCCTGGCTTGAGACGAGCGCCGCTGCGCGCGAAACCCGGACAGTGCGTGACGCAGATGTATTACGCGCGCCGCGGCATCATCACGCCGGAGATGGAATATGTGGCGATCCGCGAAAATCTCGGGCGGCAGATCGCGTTTGAGGCGATGCAAAATGCCGCTAATGGCACTCACACCCTCCCTGACGGCCGGGTTTCCGCCCCGTTTAATGCTGATGATCGCTCGTCCTTATTTTATCAACAGCAAGGAGAATCGTTCGGCGCCGCGATGCCGAAATTCGTCACGCCGGAATTTGTCCGCGATGAGGTCGCAAGAGGACGTGCCATTATCCCGTCCAACATCAACCACCCGGAAAGCGAACCGATGGCCATCGGGCGCAATTTTTTGGTTAAGATCAACGCCAACATCGGCAATTCGGCCATCGCTTCTTCGATCGAGGAAGAGGTCGAAAAAATGCGCTGGGCGTCGCTCTGGGGCGCTGACACGGTGATGGACCTTTCGACGGGCAAAAATATTCACGCCACGCGCGAATGGATCCTGCGCAATTCGCCCGTGCCGATCGGCACCGTGCCGATCTACCAGGCGCTGGAAAAAGTGAACGGAAAGGCCGAAGATCTGACCTGGGAAATTTACCGCGACACGCTCATCGAACAGGCCGAGCAGGGTGTGGATTATTTCACCATCCACGCCGGCGTGCGGCTGCCCTATATTCCGCTCACCGCAAAACGGACGACGGGAATCGTTTCGCGCGGCGGCTCGATCATGGCGAAATGGTGCCTGGCACATCACGAGGAAAGTTTTCTCTACACGCGCTTTCGCGAGATCTGCGAGATCATGCGCGCCTACGATGTTTCGTTTTCGCTGGGTGACGGGCTGCGTCCCGGCTCCATTGCGGACGCAAACGACGAGGCGCAGTTTGCCGAACTCGAGACGCTCGGCGAACTGACAAAGATCGCGTGGGAAATGGATTGCCAGACGATGATCGAGGGGCCGGGCCACGTGCCGATGCATTTGATCAAGGAGAATATGGACAAGCAGCTCGAAATTTGCGGCGAAGCGCCGTTTTATACATTCGGACCGTTAACGACCGATATTGCGCCGGGTTACGACCATATCACTTCAGCTATCGGCGCGGCGATGATCGGCTGGTACGGCACTGCGATGCTCTGCTATGTCACGCCGAAGGAGCACCTCGGGCTGCCGAATAAAAAGGACGTCAAGGACGGCGTGATCACCTACAAGCTCGCGGCGCATGCGGCCGATCTGGCGAAAGGTCACCCGGCGGCGCAATACCGCGACAACGCTCTTTCGAAAGCGCGCTTCGAGTTTCGCTGGGAAGACCAGTTCAATCTGGCGCTCGACCCGGAGGTGGCAAAGGAATATCACGACGAAACCCTTCCGGCCGAAGGCGCAAAGCTGGCGCATTTCTGCTCGATGTGCGGCCCGCATTTCTGCTCGATGAAGATCACGCAGGACGTGCGCGATTACGCTCGCGAACAAGGCGTGGCCGAAGAAAAAGCGCTGGCCGTAGGGATGTCCGAAAAAGCGAAGGAATTCGTCGCCACCGGCGGCGAGATCTATCACGGCAAATTCTTAGATGGCGCCAAAGATCATCATTGATCTTTTGGCGCTGCAAATTACCTTAATTTTAAAGGAAGACGGCAGCGGGTTTTTAAAAAAATATAGCAGGCCCATAAAATACGAACCTGCTATTTCTCCGATTTACGCGATAGGCTTGAGACGTCTTTATCATCGTCTAAAAGCTGTAAAAGAAAATCCGTATTTTTCCGGCATTCTTCTTCTATTTCTTTATCTAACTCAATATCATGGCTTTGTCTGATCGAACAGTGGGGACACTTCCCGACGTGTTCTTGTATCGCTAACGAGATCTGCTGGCGCTGGTATCTCGAAATATTTACCGTCTCCGGAAATTCGGCCGTGAAATCTTTATCATCAAGCGCAAACATGGATAATAAATATTCTGCGCCGGAAGCGTCCAGCCAAATACCCAAGAGCGGCGCCGAACATTTATTTTCCAACAAAGAAATTTTCTGTTCTTCAAATCTTGCATCCAGATCCGGAATTGTCTGGCGTACCAAATTGGCGATAACGTAAGTAATATCAAGTTGCGTTTTCATATATTCCCTCCCAAAATTTTGACTGAGTATGGCCATTAGCTCTGAGCACAGCAAAAGCCTCGAAAGGATTCGTAAACACAAATATTGATTTTAGCTTTGCGTAGAATCCTTGTCGAGGCGTCAGTGCCTATGGTGAAGCAGCTCAGAGTGTTGGTGAACAAGCGCCCATTTTGGCAGGAGAAACGATCGGTCGAGAAAAGACGGTAAACTATCACTATTTCGCCGGTGCGGAGGCGGACATACAAGTCGGGTGATAATAGTATCGCGAAACAAACTCATGGTGTTTTCCTTTTCGGAATATTCAAAAATTTCTGCTAAACAGTTCGTATCAAAGAAGCCCCTTTTCCCGCGCAGCCCGCAGCCGGTAACGGAGCTTTGCTTTCAGGCGGCCGATCCTGAATTTTACGCGTGCGAGGCTTATTCCCAATCCGACGGCCATGTCCTCGTAACTCCTGTTTTTCAACCACATTACCAGGATCTTCTTTTCCGAGTCATTCAAATCACCGGCGTGAATCAGCACCCGCTTAATGAACTCCTGATCTTCAAGGATCTGCTGCTGGTCTGCCGGCAGAAACAACGTCTTATCTCTCAATTCTTCGCCGGTTTCCTCATCGTCAAAACTCTGCTGTTGGAGCGCTTTTTCCGCTTTCTTTTTCTTATTCAAGGCAACGTGTTTCATTACGATGAACAGGTAAGCCAACACGTCTTCAACTCCCTCAAAACCTTTTTTGTAACGCAGGCCCCGGTATAAGGTTTCCTGTATCAGCTCCTGGGCATCTTCGACGGATTTAGTTAACGAAAGCGCAAAGGGTTTGAGCTGCCGGCAAAGTTCCTTGTACTTTTCTTCCTCTTTTCGTCTCTTTTCTTCTTCTTCCCGCAGATGATCATCCTCTGAACAACCATCATCGACATTTTCCGCTTTTGCATAGGCTTTATTCATGTCTTTCCTCCCAACATAAAATCCTGGAGGAGAGCAGAGTCGTTACTTCTGACTGGTCCCCTGGAAAGTCATTGATTTAAAGATCCAACTAACCACTTCGTCTATCAAGTACGTTTCAGTCCTTGCTAAAACAAAATCAAATGTATGAATAAAAGCTGCGATTCAGGTATCTGTCTTTTCCTTATAAAAAAACGTCCGAATATTTGTTATAGAGAAAGATTTTGGGACTTTTAAAAAATATTCTTTCGTGTTCTTAAAAAATATCTGCTCACCCTTAAAATTTTGGGCCTGAACAGACAGGAGCTAATTAAAAGATGACTCCGCATTGTTGAAAAGTTGTCCGGATCGGATGGAAAAACGACTTTTAATTCGAACCGAATGTTTAACAGTGTTGGGGCCAAAGATCAGAAGAAAGGAAACAAAGACAATGGGACACGTTATATCCATCAATAGCAGGAAGTTTTTAGGATCTGAGTTCTATGCTCATAACCATTACGGGAGGCATGAGCTTGTAAAAGATGTTTCGTCCGTTATGACAATGACAAGCTTATTTCCGATCCTGTGCGTTATGAGCAGCGGATCGATACCTTTATTAATGACGATCGTAAGCCTGACTCTCGGCGTCAGCGCCGGGCTAACCATTTATTATTTTTTTCCTTTTAAGATCATATCGTGCGTACGCGCTGGAATCGTATATAAAGTATCCCCCGATAAAGCTATCGAAATGAGAGATGCCGCTTAACCCTTCTTTTACCTGCCAAACCCCTTCCTTTAAATGGCGTTATGTGAGAGATCACGTAACGCCATTTCCTCTATTAAAAAAAATATCTGCAATTTTTTTTAAAATGCTGGGATCGTCGCTCTTTAACCATGAGAGACATAAAGTAACTATTTAAAAGTGACTTTGGAACTAATAAATCAAGGAGATATAACTATGGCAACGCGAGTAGAAAAAAATAAGCTCCCGAAACACGCCGAAGTAGACGTACAGGAAAAACATCATAATGGTCATGAGCAGCACGAGGATCACAATTACTCGTCGGAAACCAGCCATGATAAAACCAAAACTCACAAACCCGTAAAAGGGGAAAGGAAAGCTTCCATGAAAAACACACTTAAATCGAATTTGGCCGGATTGGCATTGATAGTAGCAGTCGTAACGGTTTCGGGCGGAGCAGCTTACGGTGACGTCCAGGTGAATAAATCCGTGTTGGAAGTGCCGGTTGTGTCCGTTGACTGTGACGTCGAAGGCGTGGATAGGGTAAGTGATATCGGCGTTAGCCTCGGCGTTGTCGCGGCTGCGAAAGTCAATGTGGTTCGCGATCTGGCGGACGTGAAAAACGGCGCTTACGCGGACGTGGCCGTTGAAGCACAGTATGTCCCGGTAGCCGGGGTTTCCAAGATGGTTAAAGTCGCCAGTGACAGAGTGGTCGCCAGCATTGTCGATGTCGACAGATCCGTGAACGTCGGCAACCGGGTAGCCGTGAGCTACGTTGAAGTTTAGTTATATTCCCCTTTGATAAAAAACGCATGTTTTCCCGGGCAGATGGCAAATCTGTCCGGGCTTTTTATTTAATCCCCTTCTCATCTATGATAACCTCTTGTTCGTTCGAACCTTTGCATAATAATCAGTGTCTTATCAACGGGAAAGCAAGAGTGAGTCTTTAACTGAAACTGAACGCCGCAGTTCCGCGTGGGACATTCAAAATGCCCCGAGAAACTATTTCTCGCTCGTTTTGGCGCAGGGCGGGAGCGCGGTTTTTGCTTTTGCTTCGGTTTGGCTGCTGACCCGCGCGATCGGCTCCGAGGGCTATGGGGGCGTAGTTGCAATCATTGCGGCCTCGCAGATGGTGCAGATCTTCGTCAATTGGACGAGCGTTTCCGTGGTAAGGTTCGGCGTAGAAGAATTTGTCGAAACGGGAAAGATAAGCGGTGCTTTTTGGGGCAGAAGCCTCATTTTATTGCCGAATCTTTTCCTTATTTTACTACTCTCCCCGTGGTGGCTGCCGCTCGTTTCGCACTGGCTGAAACTACCGCCCGAAACTCACTGGCTCTTATTGGTTCATTTTACGGTTACGGTAGTCTGGCTTCACGTACAGCAAGGCTTACAGGGCGCGAAACTGCCGCGCTGGCACGGAATGCTGGGGGCTGTAGAACGAGTACTGGTTTTTGCGATCCTGCTAAGCCTTTTTGCTTTTGGCGGCCTGACCTGGATAAATGCTCTTTGGGGATATATCAGCGCAGCCGGTGTCATGGTCCTGATCGGAATTTGGCGCTTATCGCCTTTTTTGTCTTTCCGTTTTAATGCAGATCTTTCGCAACTAAGATCTATTATTCTTTTTTCTCTGCCGCTTATTCCCTTTTCGATAGTCGGTTACCTGTCGGGCAGTTATATCGATGCGATATTTATCCTCCAATATCTATCGAAAGCGGAATTGGGGATCTATTCCGTGGCGACCCAGATCAACGGCCTTACATTGCAGCTTCCGACGCTCGCCAATGCGCTTCTCATACCGTTATTCGTTACCCTGCAAACAGAAAACAAGTCTCATAAAAAGAATGCGTTTTTCAAAGAAGTTCTGCCTTCATTGACCCTGGGTTGGGGAGCATTTTGCACTTTGATGGCTTTTGGCGGGTACTTTGCCATCCCTTTGATCTTCGGCCGGGATTTCTCCGGCTCCGTTGCCCCTTTATGGATATTGTTCGCGGCATCTACCACCGCGTTTCCGGTGCTGGCCGGATTTTCCGCGCAGTCAAACTCGACCTCGGCAACCTATATCGCGATGATCGCCGCGATAGCTTCTTCGGCCGCAAATGTCGCGGCGGATTTCCTGCTGATCCCAAGCTTTGGAATGGAAGGATGCGCGTGGGCAACCGTTATCACCTTTTTCGTCGGCACGTCGTGTTTTGTCACGATATTAAAAATAAAGCAGCAAATACCGGTTTCCTGGTTATTTATGGCGATGCTGCCCGGTTTGAGCGGCGCGGTGTGTTTTTCCCTGAGCGGAAATCCGTGGCTGTCTTTGCTGGTTTGTGCCGTCATTACTATTCTTGTAATCTACTTACAATTCAGTTCGTTAAAAGACACTTATTATTTTATTAAAGGTTTAAGGCGGACCTAGATAAGAAAATTAACCGGAAATTTATGCTCAAAATGTACCACAGGCAGTCTCATTCCGGCAGTTCGCCCGATCACTGGGAGGAAAACTGGAGGTCCGCGGATTTTGAAGAAGGAGTCAAATTCTGCGCGATCGATCCTTTGCGGCCGTTGTTCGAAAAATACCTGCGCCCCGATTCCCTGATGCTCGAGGGAGGCTGTGGAATGGGAAACTATCTCGCTTATTACGCGGCGCGCGGCTATCGTGTGGTAGGTTTGGATTTCGCGCAAAGCACGCTTAAGGCCCTCCACGCCCGGCAGCCCGAGGTGAACCTGTGCGGCGGCGATGTTTCCCGATTACCGTTTGCGGATGATAGTTTTGACCTTTACTATTCGGGCGGGGTGGTCGAACATTTCGAGGGCGGCGCGGAAGACGCGCTAAAAGAAGCCGCTCGCGTATTAAAAAAAGACGGCATTCTGCTTTTGAGCGTCCCGTACCAGAGCCCGCTGCGGACAATGCTGGCGCCGCTAAAGAAAAGCTCGTGGCGAAAAGTGTTCCGGTCGGAAACGGGTGAAGGAAACACGCCGGATGATAAGAAGTTTTTTCAATATGCGTATCGCCGCCGGGAATTCGAGAAGCTGCTCGCGAAGGCGGGCCTGCGGGTTATCAAAACCCAAGGATACGCGGTGGTTTGGGGACTGTACGACATCCCCTTGTTAAATTCTGAAAGCATGGATTTTGAAAGCAGGAATGAAGCGTTGCCGGCGAACGGCCGACCAAAGGAAAATTCTGCGGCTGTTAAGATCGACGACCTGGTCGCCGACCAGAAAATATCATTATTGAAAAGATTGGTTATAAGTGAGGATGCCGCAGTGCCGGTGGCGGGTGTTTTAATAAAATTCATGCGCTGGTTCAGCGCCAATATGATGATGTACGTTTGCGTTCGCGATCCAAAGAGCAAATGAGCAGTTCGCCAGTCCAAAACTTCAAGAAGCCCCGCCGGAAAGACATTAGGCTAACGGGCCGCTGCCTGGGCAAAACACCTTTTCCCGCCGAGCCAACCGTATGAAACCGATCAAAGTCCTTCACATAACAGAGACCGTAACGGATGTTCCTTATATAAATAATCTTTGCGATCACACAAATCCGGCTGAGATCGAATATTCTTTTGTGACATTTGCGCCCCGCGCGGGCTTCGTGGAGGGAGTCGAAAAGCGCGGAAAAACGATCTATGCCCTAAACGCGCTCGAGCGCCGGCGTTATCCTTTTGTTTTGAGGAAATTATGGCGCATTATGAAAAGTGAGGACCCCGATATAGTGCAGACCCATCTTTTCAACCCGACGCTGGTCGGCGTGACTTTTGCCAAGTGGCAAAAACGTAAGATCATCCTGACCCGGCATCATTCCACTGCGCTTCACGATCTGCCCGGTAAATTAAAACGAAATTTTTATTTAATGCTGGAAGATTACATCAACAAAAGATGCGATCATATCATTGCGCCTTCGCGGGCGGTGCGCGACGTTCTGGTGGAAAAAGAGAACGTCCCGCCGGAAAAGGTCTCGGTCCTTCCCTACGGCCAGATCACCCAGCGTTTCGACAATGTAACGAACGAAGACGTGGAAAAAATACGGGCCGAGTTGGGCATGGATAAGAATCTGGCTCTGGTTTGTGTTTCGCGTCTTTATCACGGCAAGGGGCACAAATTTCTTTTCGAAGCTTTTTCCGATCTGACCAGAGAAGGCCTGGACGCCACTCTCTATCTGGTCGGCGAGGGCGGTCACCGGAGCAGCCTGGAAGCGCTGGCGAAAAAATTCGGGATCGCCGCGCGGGTGCGCTTTCTGGGCTGGCGCGACGACGGATTGACGATCATCGCCGCCGCGGATATTGTAGTCCATCCTTCACTGGAAGACGCGCTTTCGCAAAGCCTGATCGAATCGTTGATGTTCGCGCGCCCCATTGTCGCTACCGATATCAGCGGCGCGGCCGACACTCTTAAAGACGGAGAGTTCGGCAAACTGGTTCCGCCGGCCGATGCCGCCGGCTTTCGCGAAGCCCTGCGGGAAACGATCGCCGATCCCGATCTCGCGCGCCGCAAGGCGGCCGGCGGAAGGGAATACATACTCGTATATATGAGCGCGCAAAGAATGGCGGATGAATACACTAAGCTGTATAAAAAAGTATTGGCCCGATCATGAAAGGCGGGCAAACTTTATTGAACGATGACGATCCGCGTTTTAACGGCGAGGAAACGGGCAAGCTTTGGATGTAATTTATTTCGCATTGTAACTTTATGTCCCTTTTGGCGACTTTTTTAAAAACATACTTTAATAGCGGCTTGCGCGGCGGCTACAAAATGAACTATTTTCTCGCGCGCCGGTTGAGCTCCCTGCAGCGGCTACCGGTACAAACAAGTAACGGGTCGATCTATATCGATATGCGGATCACGTCTTCTTACGCGATACTGGCTGATCCGGAGAGCCATACAGGCGAAGATATCGCAATGCAAAAATTTGTCAAAGCCGGAGATACGGTCTATGACATCGGCGCGCATTTCGGGCTTTATACGCTGCTTTTGTCCCGGCTGGCCGGTGAAACAGGAAAGGTTTTCGCCTTTGAACCCAACCCGGAATTGCTGCCGTCGCTGAAACTGACTCTCGAGCCTTTGGCCAATGTGAAACTTTACGAGATCGCACTTTCCGACCGCGAAGGCGAGGCGAAGCTTTTTGTGCCCGAAGACGCGTCGATGGCCGGCCTGACGGACTGGACCGGCGGCGTGGCCGGAAACGTCCATAATGTAAGCTGCAAAATGCAGCGGCTGGACGATCTGATCGAGCAGGATAAACTTCCGCTGCCCGATTTTATCAAGTGCGATGTCGAAGGGGCGGAACTCCTGGTTTTTTCAGGCGCGGCCAGATCTTTAGACCGTGTCGATGCCCCGGTAATTCTGTTCGAGGTGAACGCTAAAGCCGCCGATAGCTTTGGCAAAACTTCGAACGCATATTTTGATTTTCTATCGTCGCTCGAAAAACCCGGCTACGTTTTCTTTAATGTTTCGGCCGGGGGTATTGAAGAATTAAGATCCACGGAGATCGAATATACGAACGTCGTCGCCGTGCCCAAAGCAAAATTGGGCCTGGATTGACCATCAAGAAACTGTCGAAATGAATACAGTCAGTGCTATCATCCCAAATTATAATTACGGCCGTTTTGTCGGCGCGGCGATCGAAAGCGTGCTGGCTCAGACCTTTCCCTGCCATGAGATCATCGTGGTCGACGACGGATCGACCGACGACAGCCTGGAAATTATTTCCCGTTATCAAAAAGACGGCGTAAAAGTGGTCCGGCAGCAAAATCGGGGCGTGGGATCGGCGCGAAATGCCGGGGTCAAAAATTCCTCGGGCGAGTTGGTGGCGTTTCTCGACGCGGACGACCTGTGGCTGCCGCAAAAGATCGAAAGGCAGCTCGAGCGCCTGTTGAGCGACCCCGAATTCGGATTCATTTCGTGCGGGATGAGGGAGTTCGACGCCGCGGGTAGTACCATAAGGGTATATGACGAAGGAAAAGAAGGATGGTGCGCCGATGAAATACTTTTGATAAAAGCGGTGTTCAAAGGCCCCAGCACCCAGTTGCTCTGGCGCAGCGTATTCGACCTCGCCGGCGGGTTCGATGAGACAAAAGAAATGCATCCCTGTGAAGATTGGGAGTTTTGCTATCGCCTGGCAAAGGTCACCAAGATCGCTTTTATACCCGATCTTTTGGTGGATTACCGCAACCACGGCGGCAACGGGCATTTGCAGATCCCGCGATTGGAACGGGCGGTGACTCTGGCCATGGACAAGATCTATAAGGACGCCGGCCCCGAAGTTGAAAAATTCAGACATCAAAGTTACGGAAATATGCACCTGATCCTTTCCGGTTCCTTTCTCCAGGCCGGACAAACATGGAAAAGTATTCGGCACGGGATCAAAAGCATGCGGCACGATCCGCGAAATTTGGCCACATTCTTGTCAAAAGTTTTTAAGAAAAGGAAAGTTTGATACCCCGATGCCGCATTTATGCATAAGAAACTCCTAGAGCTGCTGTGCTGCCCGAAATGTTCCGGCGAACTTTCGTGCGTCAGTGTAAAAGAAGAAGACGGAGAAATTGTCGAAGGCCGCCTCGAGTGCGCCGGCTGCGGCGTCACATATCCGATCGAAGAAACGATCCCGCGCTTTGTCGAACGTGACAATTATGCGGATTCGTTCGGTTACCAGTGGAATCTTTTCAGCCGCACGCAACTCGATTCCTATAACGGCAAGACACAATCCGCCGAGCGGTTCTATTCGGAAACAGGTTGGACGAAAGAGGGCTTAAAAGACAAGTGGATACTGGACGCCGGCTGTGGTGCGGGGCGGTTTCTCGACGTCGCTACGCAAAGCGAAGCTAACGTAGTGGGCATCGACATGAGTTCGGCGATCGATGCTTCGCGAAAAAACCTGGAAGGCAGAAAGAATCTGCATTTGATACAGGCGAGCATTTATGAGCTTCCCTTCAGAGCGGGGGCGTTCGACGCATGTTATTGCATCGGCGTGATCCAGCATACGCCCGACCCGGCAAAGACAATGTCTTCGCTGCCAAAATTCGTCAAACCGGGCGGCGAGGTCGTGGTCACCATTTACGAGCGAAAGCCCTGGTCGTTGTTATACAGCAAATACTGGTATCGTCCGATCACCAGAAAAATGAAGAAGGAAACTCTGCTCCGCGTGGTCCAAACTATCATGCCGGTGGGTTTTGCCGTTACCAATGTCTTGTTCCGTATCCCGCTGCTGGGTAAAGTTTTTGAGTTTGTTATCCCGATAGCAAACTACGTCGGAAAGACCGATCTGACCCGCGAGGAAAGATACGATTGGGCCGTTTTGGACACTTTTGATATGCTTTCGCCGGCCTACGACCAGCCTCAAACACTGGCCGAAGCGGAAAAAGCACTATCCGGCGCAGGCGTGACGGACATTCGCCGGCTGCCTAATCCGGGCCTCAACCTGGTTGGAAAGAAGCCTTAAAACCCGCCGACACATTTACTAGACCCCGCCAATAGCCTTACTATATTCTCTCTTGTAAAGCACCAATGCCTGATAATCAAAAGTTTTCAACCCTTTATATTTGCTACTTCGGTTTGCGCGAGCCGCTGGTGCAGACACAGGTTCTGCCCTATTTGCGCGAGATCGCGAAGCTTGAGGGAATGCAGGTCAGTTTGCTCACATTCGAAAGTGACTTGGGTAAAAACCGGACGCCGGAGAAGATCGAGGAACAAAAGCGAAAGCTGGCCGAAGAAGGAATTACCTGGTACTGCCTGCCCTATCACAAATGGCCTTCCGTGCCGGCGACGTTCTATGACGTCGTCCGCGGAATGCTGCTGACGCGGAAATTGATCAAGCGCCATAGCATAGATATCCTGCACGCCCGCAGCCACGTGCCTATGTTCATAGCGGCGGCGGCGCGAAACCTGAGTCTCCGCCGGAAGCCGAAGATCATCTTCGACATCCGCGGCTTTTTTCCGGAAGAATACACGGACGCGGGAAACTGGAAAGAAAACGGGCTGCTTTATAAGGCGGTCAAAAAAGTGGAAAAATGGCTGCTTCGTCAAGCCGACGGATTCGTGGTGCTGACGGAAAAAGCGCGCGGGATATTGTTTCCCGAAAGCCGCGAGGGCGGCGTCGACAAATACCGCCTGCCGGTAGAGGTGATTTCCTGCTGCGTGGACATGGCGCGTTTTGCGTCGGCAAACGAGGCTTCGCGCGACGAGATACGAAACAAATACGGCTTGCAGGGCCGCAGCGTCATCACGTATACAGGCTCGCTCGGAACCTGGTACCTGGCGGATGAGATGGCGGATATGATGCAGGCGGCGCATGAACGTGATAAAACGGCCTTTGCTCTTATCCTCACTCAAAGCGCGCCGGAGATGATGTCCGAAAGGCTGGAAGCGCGGGGATTTACCGCCGCGGATTTCCTGATAAAACAAGTTTCGCACAGCGAGGTCCCGAAGTATCTGAGCGCTTCCGACGTCGCTCTTTCGTTCATAAAACCCTGCTTTTCAAAGCTTTCGTCTTCGCCGACGAAAATAGCCGAGTATCTGGCCGGCGGGCTGCCGGTGATCACCAACCGGGGCGTGGGCGACGTGGCGGAGCAGGTGGAAGCAGATAACACGGGCGTGGTCGTTGATGATTTCACCCGTCAAAGCTATCTTAGAGCCCTGGAAAAAATAGCTGAGTTAATGCGGTCTCCCGGCCTGCCGGACAATTGCCGCCGCAGCGCGGGCGAAAGATTCGACCTCCAAAAGACCGGGGGGGCGAAATACCGGCGGCTATACCGCGCCTTGCTGGATAAAATAAAATGAATGTTCTGGGATTATGTTCATATCCGGTTGAATCGGCGTCGACCCGCTATCGCCTGCTTCAATTCGTCGGCCCTCTGGCGGAACGCGGCGTCGATCTGCACGTCAGCCCTTTTCTCTCGAGCGAAAGTTACAAAACTCTGCATCAACCGGGAAATGTTTTATTAAAAGCGCTCGGCATGGCGCGCCCGTCGCTGCGCCGTTTGTTGCAGTCTTTTCAAGCCCGCAAATACGACCTGCTGTTCGTGCAGCGGGAAGCGATGTTTTTCGGCCCCGCTTTCTTTGAGCGGCTGTTCCGGGCCGTCGGAAACGTGCCTTTGGCCCTGGACCTGGACGACGCCACCTATGTGCCGTATATAAGCCCTACCTACGGCCGTCTGGGGAGCGCGTTCAAATTTTTCGGAAAGGCCGATTCCCTGATCCGGCAGGCCCGGGTGGTGACGTGCGGAAACCAGATCATCGCCGAATATGTCGAAGGAAAAGGCACGCCCGCGCGGGTAATTCCCACCGTCGTAAATACGGATGAATTTTGCCCCGCGGAAAAAAACACCGAAAAAAGCAGTGACCTGCCCGTTATCGGCTGGATCGGCAGCAGCTCAACCTTCCCTTTTTTAGAACATCTCTTCCCCGTCCTTCAGCAGTTGGCAAAAAAGCACCGCTTTATATTAAAGATAGTCGGAGCCGGAAGAGCCCGCCTCGAGGCCGGGGAGTTGGCCATAGAAGATCTGCCCTGGAACCTGGAAAGAGAGGTTTCCGATTTTCGATCACTCGATATCGGCCTCTACCCGTTGATCCCTAATGAAATGGTGAAAATGGAGTGGATCGTGGGCAAATCCGGCTTTAAGGCCATCCAATACATGGCGGTGGGCATCCCGTTCGTAATGAGTCCGGCCGGCGTTTGCGCCGAAATGGGCGAGCCAAACCGGACCCACTTTAACGCCGTTTCCGATGAAGATTGGTATAATGCCCTTGATAGACTGCTTTCAGACGAAGATCTGAGGAAAAAAATGGGGGCGGAAGGCAGGAAATATTCTTTGCGGCATTATACGATCCCCCTTCAGGTCGAAGCCCTGATCGATGCATTTAATTTTGCCTGTAAAAAAGAGTAAAGAGGCAATTTGAATTTATTAGAATACTCATTCGCATTCTAAATTATTAATTCGTAATTCTTAATTATTTTTCGGTAATAGCTAAAGAATTAAAAATTAAGAATTTATGATCAATAATTGCAGAAAAAGATTCGCTAACGGTGTATTAAAATGGGTAATTGTCCGCTTTGCCGTCATACGCTCAAAAAAAAGATAGGCGAAAAAAACAATTTTGACGTTTTCAAATGTCAAAATTGCCGCTCTCTTTTTGTCGAATCCCTGAATTCCGCCGGTGACGTGTTCGACTATGCCGATTATTATGACGACAGCAATCTTTCAGCGCCCGATTTTGTTTTCCGGATACTCGAGGAGATCATTTCCGGCTTTGACCGGTACCGCGAAAACAGCCGGCTGCTGGACGTCGGCTGCGGCGCCGGCACGATACTGGACAAGGCGCGGGAAATGGGATGGCAGGCAGAGGGATTGGATGTTTCGCTGCCGGCGGTTGAAACCCTTACAGCAAAGGATTTTAAGATATTTCACGGTACCCTGCACGAGGCAAATTACCCGGCCGGCCATTTTGACGTGGTCACGGCCAGCGAGGTCATCGAGCATGTTGACGACCCGCAGGAATTTTTACGGGAGATCGCCAGAATTTTAAGGCCGGGAGGCCTGTTATGGATGACCACGCCCCACTCAAACGGCCTCTCCTTTAAAGTATTAGGCGTGGATTGGACGATGATCACCCCGCCCGAGCATTTGAATCTTTTTTCCGTTAGAGCTATGGAGATTTTATTAAAACAGGCGGGGTTCGGTGAGAGCCGTATCACTACCAGCGGAGTCAACCCTTTTGAGATCTTTCAATACTACCGGGGAAAACTAGCCGGGCCGGAAAAACCGCAGCAATCAGAGGAAAGTTTTGACCGGGTTCAAACCGGGTACCGGCTCAATCGGTGGCTGGTCGGCGGAAAGCATAAAAAGAAAATAAAGGATATTATGAATACGGCCCTGAATTTTGCGAAACTCGGAGACGGTTTAAAAGTCTGGGCTAAACGTTAGAGAACGATGGGTAGTTTGAACATTTTGGTCACCGGCGGGGCCGGTTTTATCGGCTCGCATTTGGTCGATGCGCTGGTGGAAAAAGGGCACCGGGTGCGGATCTTCGATTCGCTCGTGCCGCAGGTTCATGGGGGCGGGGCGCCCGAATACCTGAACAAGGACGCCGAATTCATCAGGGGTGATATGTGCGACGGGCCGGCAGTCGCAGACGCACTGGAAGGAATCGACACGGTGTACCACCAGGCGGCGGAAGTCGGCGTGGGACAGTCGATGTACGAGATAGTTCGCTATGTGAAGGCCAACGATCTTGGTACGGCGGTGCTGCTGGAAGAGATGATCAAGCGGCCCGGGCAGTTTAACAAGCTGATGGTGGCATCCTCGATGTCGATCTATGGCGAGGGCGCGTATTTTTGCGCCGGCTGCGATAAAAAAATATTCCCTTTTCTTCGCGCCAATGCCCAGCTCGAAGCGCACGAATGGGAATTTACCTGCGAAGATTGCGGCGCCGCTTTACGGCCCACCGGCACGCCGGAAGAAAAGCCGCTTTTTCCGACTTCCGTGTACGCCGTTTCAAAACAGGACCAGGAGCAATATTGTCTGACCGTCGGCCGGGCGTATAAGATACCGGCCGTCGCTTTTCGTTATTTCAATGTTTACGGCACCCGCCAGGCATTATCTAATCCCTACACTGGAGTTTGCGCCATCTTTTCTTCGCGGCTGCTGAACGATCAAAGCCCGGTGATCTTTGAGGACGGCGAACAAACGCGCGATTTTGTTCACGTCAGTGACATCGTGCAGGCAAATTTACTGGCCCTGGAAACCGGCCGGGCCGATTACCAGGCCTTAAACATTGGCACCGGGCGGGCAACCTCGGTAAAACAGATCGCGCTGGCCCTGGCAAAGGGTTTGGATAAAAATATCGAGCCTGCCGCGGTGGGAAAATATCGCGAGGGCGACATCAGGCATTGTGTGGCCGATATTTCCCGGGCCGGGGAATTACTCGGTTATAAACCGAAAGTGACGCTGGAAAACGGGCTGGTGGAATTGCTTGACTGGGTAAGAAACCAGGAGGCGGACGACCGGGTCGAATCCGCCACGGCGGAACTCGCCGCTCACCGGCTCGTCCGGTGAACCGGTTATCCGAATTAAGACGGCGTCCTTGCGGATTTTTTATTTTCGATGAATAAAGCTCTGGCATTTATATGTTTTTTCTCCGCTTTCGTGATAATGGGAGTCTCTTTCCCTGACGGCATGGTGGCAATGGTGCTGCTTTGCATACTGACCGGAGCTGCGATACTCATCCTTCGGTTAAATGCCGAAAACAGTGATTTTCTGATCAATATCTTTATCCTCGCTCTTTTGGCCCGGGTTTTGTTCGCGACAATTTCTCACGTCTTTGAGATCGAAGGTTTTTTTGGCGGAGACCAATTTACCTATGACGACGTAGGGGGCAGATTGGTGGAGGTCTGGATGGGGCGCCTTCCCAGCAACGATGTCAGCGTCACTAGAGCGATCAATCCTTCATCGGCAGGGTGGGGGATGTATTACATTACCGCGATCATTTATCTGTTCTGCGGTAAGAACATGCTCGCCGGGCAGTTTTTCTGTTCGGTGATCGGGGCGGCCACCGCGCCGATGGTTTATGTTTGTGCTCATGAGGTTTATAACAACCACAGGGTCAGCAAGATCTCCGCGATCCTGGTAGCTTTTTTTCCCGCATTTATTGTCTGGTCGTCGCAACTCTTAAAAGACAGCCTGATCATTTTTCTATTGGTATTAGCGATAACCATGGTCCTAAAGCTGCAAAAAAAATTGGGCTATTTGCCACTGCTGCTTCTGGCTTTTTCTCTTTTCGGTGTTCTGGCGCTCAGATTTTATATCTTTTATATCGTGGCGGCGGCCGTCGCCGGCAGCTTTATCATCGGCAGAGATAGTTCGATGAAATCCATCATCCGGGGATTTGTCACGATGGTATTGATCGGCGCCATCTTAACTTACATCGGCGCGTTGCAAAGCGCCGGCTCGAATCTGGAAAAATACGGCACGATGGAACGGATGCAGGCCAGCCGGCTGGACAATGCGCGCACCGCAAATTCGGGATTTAACGAGGATATTGATGTTTCTACTCCTTTAGGCGCGATCGAGGCGATGCCGCTCGGATTTACCTATCTTATGTTTGCGCCGTTTCCCTGGCAGGTATCCAATATCCGGCAGGCGGTCACGCTTCCTGAGATGTTGATCTGGTGGCTCTCGATCCCGATCCTGATCAGCGGGCTTTGGTTCACCATCAAGACCAAGCTGCGGCAATCGGTCTCGATATTACTGTTTACGGTGCTGCTGACGATCGCCTATTCTGTTTTCCAGGGAAATGTGGGAACCGCCTACCGGCAGCGGGCCCAGATACAGGTTTTCCTTTTTATTTTTATTGCCGTGGGATGGACGCTGATAGTAGAGCGCCGGGAAAATAGCAAGCTCTCCAAAAATCTCAGGCGGCTGCATAAACACAGGCTTTCGCCGGAAGCTAAAAGGCCCGATGTCCCGGAAGAGCAGTTTGGATAAATAGTTTCCGGGTAGTGAAACTTTCGGTGAAGATCAAATGTGCGGAATTGTCGGATTTATAAATGCAGGCGGCGGCGCGGTCGATACGGCGCTGCTGGAAAAGATGAACGCGGCGATCATTCACCGCGGGCCTGACGATGACGGATTTTATATCCACGAGAACGTCGGGCTGGCGATGCGCCGCCTTTCCATCATCGACCTTGCGGGCGGCAAACAGCCCATCCATAACCAGGACAAGACCGCCTGGATCGTTTTCAACGGCGAAATTTACAATTACCAGGAACTCCGCAGCGACCTGGAAAAACAAGGCTCGAAATTTTATACCAAAAGCGACACCGAGGTGATAATTCACCTTTACGACCGCTACGGGGTGGATTTCCTGCAGCACCTGCGCGGAATGTTTGCCCTGGCTATCTGGGATACGCGCGACGATTCGCTCTTTTTGGCGCGCGACCGCGTCGGGAAAAAACCTTTGCTTTATTCTCACCGCCCGAACGGCGATCTGATCTTCGGCTCGGAATTCCAGGCGCTCTTAAAACATCCTTCGATCTCGCGCGAGATAGATTTCGAGGCCATTCATCATTACCTGAGCTTTATCTGCGTACCGGCGCCGCTGACCGCTTATAAAGAGATACGGAAACTGGAACCCGGGCACTGGCTGCGCTGGAAGAATGGAGAGCTCGAAACGAAACGTTACTGGCTGCCGGATTTTACCGAGAAGCTGGACATTTCCGAAGCGGAAGCGCAGGACGAAGTTTTAAGGATCCTGCGCGAATCGGTCCGCCTGCGGATGATCGCGGAAGTGCCGCTGGGCGCTTTTCTTTCCGGCGGCGTAGATTCCTCAGCGGTGGTGGCGCTGATGGCGCAGGAAAGCTCTCAGCCGGTCAAGACCTTTTCCATCGGTTTCGAGGAGCAGGATTTCAGCGAATTGAAATACGCCAAAAAAGTGGCGGACCACGTCGGCGCGGAATATAACGAATTCATCGTCAAACCTAACGCGATGGAAGTATTGCCGACTTTGATCGAGCATTACGGCGAGCCTTACGCCGATCCTTCCGCGATCCCGACCTATTATGTTTCCAAGGAAACCCGCAGGCACGTCACCGTAGCACTCAACGGCGACGGCGGCGACGAATCTTTTGCGGGTTATGAACGCTACGTGGCCATGCGCCTGGCCGAGCGTTACCGCCGCGTCCCCGCCCTGCTGAGAAAACCGCTGGTGGAATTTCCCCTCAGCCTTCTGCCTCACCCGAATGGTTTTCGCAACCGCCTGCGCTCGGCAAAACGCTTTGTCAAAGCCGCCGCGCTGCCTAAAGAGGTCCGCTACCTGAACTGGGTTTCGGGCGGCACCGAAGAGTTGAAACAGAAAATTTATACGGATGATTTCAGGCGCGTCGTGGCCGGCGCTTATTCCGGCGACATCGTGCGAAAATGGCTGGATTCGCCGAACGCGAAAGGTATTCTGGACGCCTCTCTGCTGACCGACCAGCAGACTTATTTGCCCAACGACCTACTGGTCAAGGTGGATATCGCATCGATGGCGGTATCGCTGGAGGCGCGCTCGCCGTATCTCGACCACAAACTGATCGAATTTGCCGCAAAATTGCCGGAAAATCTAAAAGCACGGGGAATGGAAACCAAATCCCTGCTCAAGAAGGTCGCCGCCAAACTGGTGCCGAAAGAAGTGATCTACCGGCGCAAGATGGGTTTTGGCGTGCCGGTCGGCTACTGGCTCAGGAACGAGATGAGGGAGTTTATGAATGAAGTGCTGCTTTCGGAAAAAGCAACAAAACGCGGCATATTCAAACCCGAAGCGCTGAAAGATCTGATCGAACTGCATGTTTCCCGGAAAGAGGACCTGACTTTTCTCCTTTGGACATTACTAATGCTAGAACTTTGGTTTCAGAGGTTTATCGACTGACGATGCGCGCGCTGATACTGACAAATTCGCAGGGCAATCAAATCGCATTGTGCAATAAGATAAGCCGTGAGTGCGAGCTCGCGGGAGTTGTTTTTTCCCAAAATATCCCGCGCAGGCCGCCGCGCCTCGCCAAACGAGCGAGAATGCTCCTTAACCGGGTGGCGGGCCGCGCCGGCGGAAAGGAATTTACCCGCACCTGGTTTGAAATGCTGGATAAATACTCGCGCGACTACCCTGAGCTGCCCTCCGATCTGCCGCCGCAAAATATCATCAACGTTGAAAATGTGAACGATGCGCCCGTCTTAAAAGCCATCGAGGAGCTTTCTCCCGACCTGGTGATCGTATCGGGGACGAACCTGGTAGGGAAAAAAGTGATCGAGGCGGCGCAGAAAAAACTCGGCATCGTCAACCTTCACACAGGGATCTCGCCTTACGTCAAAGGCGGGCCGAATTGTACCAACTGGTGCCTGGCCAAAAACTGGTTTCATTTGATCGGCAACACGGTGATGTGGCTTGACACCGGAATAGATACGGGAAATATTATAGCGACGGAGCAAACCCCGCTGGACGGCGACGAAACCCTGTTGGACCTGCACTGGAAGGTAATGGAGCATGCGCACGACCTTTATGTCCGGGCGATCCGCCGGATCGCGGCCGGAAAAGAGGTTTTGTCAGTGCCGCAAAAAAGTATCGCCGAAGGCAGTGATTTTTACTCGGTGCAATGGAATCTGGCCGCCAGGCGAAAAGCCTTAAGTAATTTCCGGCGAAACTATAAAGCATATTTCTCCGATAGAGAGGCGCACCGGGAGCTTTCCGGGGGGCTGAAATTTTTTCCTTTAAGTAATGATCAAACCTCTTCTTAAAAGACTTTATTATCTCGGTCTGGGAACTGTTCAGGCGGATAAGATCAGGATTCGCGGTCTTGAGCGCGGGAAAAAGATCGCGATCCTGAACCTGCATCGTGTTTCACCGCATGCCAACCCGTTTTGGACCCCGCTCGACCCGAAGGTCTTTGAAGAGCTGCTGAAATTTTTGCAGGCTAATTTTGAAGTGGTTTCATTTGACGATCTGGAGTCGGTAAAGCGCCCCGGCAAACCGGCCGCGATACTTTCGTTCGATGACGGCTACTACGATTTTATCGAGTACGCCCTTCCCCTGCTGGAAAAATACCGGATGCGGGCAAACATGAACGTCATTCCGCAATGCGCCGAAAGCGGGAAGCCTATCTGGAACGTGCGGCTTTACGATTTTTTGAACACCGCGCCGCGCGCGCTGGTGAACGAGATCAGGCTTCCCGGATTTAATGCGGGGTTAAAGGACGACAGCCGCGAAGCCAAGATCGGGTACGGCCTGAAAATAAGCGGCTTTCTAAAAAACCGCCCCCGCGAAGAACGCGAGAAACTTTGGCGCGAGATCGAGCACGTAATGGCAAAAAGCGATTTTCAGGACACCCGGATGATGACGGCGGATGAGATACGCGAAATTTCGCGTGTGACGGAGATCGGCGTGCATTCATTTTCGCACGAGTCGATGGGGTTTGAGGAAAATGAATTTTTCGAGCGGGATTTTATCAAATGCCGTGATTATTTTGCGGAAAAGCTGCAATTGCCCTTGACCGCCTACGCCTTTCCAAATGGAAGCTACCGTCCCGAGCAGGTTGGTTTCCTGCGGCGCAGCGGCGTAAAACATATTCTTTTGGTCGATGAAAAATTTTCCGGCCGCGGGACCGATGTCTTCCCGCGCCTGACCGTTTACGGAGATTCGAAACGCGAGGTCATATTCAAGTCGTTGGGATTTTGAGCAAAGTTTAATGGTAGAGTAACCATTAAACATTAAAAAGCTGTTAGCTGACAGCTATTAGCTAATAGCTGAATCGGTTTTGCAGATAAAGTCAGATAGAATATAAAAATTATTATGAAGGGCGTCGTCTTAGCAGGCGGATTGGGCACCAGGCTGCATCCGCTGACAAAAATCACGAATAAGCATCTCTTGCCGGTGCATAACCAGCCGATGATCTATTACCCGATCCGGACGCTGATAAACGCCGGGATCGACGATATTATGATCGTCACCGGGGGAAATTCGGCGGGCGATTTTCTCAGGCTGCTCGGCAACGGTAAGGAATTCGGCTTAAAGCATCTGAATTACACTTACCAGGAAGGCGAAGGCGGCATCGCCGACGCGCTCTCGCTGGTCGAACATTTCACAGAGAATGAGCCGGTCTGCGTGGTGCTGGGCGACAACATCATCGAAAACAATATCCGCCAGGCGGCCGACGATTACTGCGGCCAGGGCAAGGGCGCGAAAATTTTACTGAAAAAAGTGCCCGACCCGCAACGCTTCGGCGTGCCGGAGCTAGACGGCGACCGCGTGGTGCGGATCGAGGAAAAACCGAAAGAGCCTAAATCCGATTACGCCGTCACCGGGATCTATTTTTACGACCCGAGCGTTTTTGAAATAATCCGCGGGCTGGAACCGTCAGACCGGAATGAGCTGGAGATCACCGACGTGAACAATTATTATATCGACCGCGGCGAGATGACCTGGAACTTGCTCGAAGGCTGGTGGACGGACGCCGGAACTTTTGAAAGCCTTTTAAGAGCGTCAAATTTGGTCGCCGAGACAGGCGCTAATAAGGAGTCTGGCGAGTCTATCGAGTCTGTCGGGTCCATCGAGTCTGTCGAGTCTATCGGGTCTGTGGAGTCGTCGATATAATCAAATAAACTTTTTGAAAATTGGAGAATAATTAAATGCCCACGTTTAAGAAATTCGAAGATATTATGGCTTGGCAAAAAGCCAGACAAATAACCGGCGCGATCTATCGGGCCACCAAAAACGGGGAATTTGCCAGGGATTTTGGCCTGCGAGACCAAATTCGGAGAGCAAGCGTTTCGATCATGGCAAATATTGCCGAAGGATTTGCCAGACGCTCGGATAAGGATTTTGCTTACTTTTTGAATATTTCCCGTAGTTCGACGGCGGAAGTTCAGTCGCATCTTTACGTTGCTATCGATCAAGGCTATATCGAGCAAAAAGAATTCGACGAAATTTACGACCAGCTTGAAGAAGCGTCGAAGATGATATTTGCTTTAGTCAGGCATCTCGTTTGTTGAGCCACAGACTCGATAAACTCGAAAGACCCGATAGACTCGAAAGACTTATGACTTTTATCGAAGGCGAAATCAAAGACGTAGTCATTTATGCGCTGAAAAAATTTCCCGACGAGCGCGGCTGGCTGGCGGAGCTCTTCCGGCACGACGAGATCGCGGAGGAGTTTTATCCCGTGATGGCTTACATTTCCGTGACCGAGCCGAATGTGCAGCGCGGCCCGCACGAGCACGCCGACCAGGCGGACCTGTTTTGCTTTCTCGGCCCGGGAAATTTTAAACTGCGGATGTGGGATAACCGGAGGGATTCGCCTACATTCGAATTTACGATGACGCTCGAAGCGGGCGAGGATAATCCGCAGGCGGTGATCGTGCCGAAAGGCGTCGTGCACGCGTATAAAAATATCAGCGCCGAGCAAAAGGGCGTCGTGATAAACTGCCCGAACCGTTTGTATATGGGCAAAGGCAAAAAGGAGCCGGTCGATGAGATCCGGCACGAAGACGACCCCGATACGATCTTTGTTTTATGATAGTCCGGAGAGTGGTGAGTCTGGAGAGTCTAGAGAGTAAAGAGGGAGTTTATCAATCTCTCAGACTCTCTACTCTCTGAACCCTCTAGACTCTCCAGACTATAAAAGTTTCAGTAGTCAGCCCGGTGTCCCCGCACAGCCGTTGATCAATTGCCGCTTGGTTAAAAAACAAAGTCGCATTTGATCGCTGACTACTGAACCAAAGTATCGCCGGCATCCTGCCGGCTGTCCCGTGAGCGTCTCGCTCACGGATTTTGCGACGGCAGGATGCCGTCGCGACAGCCACCGGGACGGTGGCGTTACCTCAGGAATATGAAAACGGATCAGATAACAAACGCCCTGACCATCGATTTTGAAGACTGGTACCAGGGGCTGGAAATTCCCTACTCCGAGTGGGACAAGTTCGAGAACCGCATCGAAGCGGCGGGCGAAAAACTGCTGAAAATTTTAGACGAGGAAAACGCCAAAGCGACGTTTTTTATGCTCGGCTACGCGGCGGAAAAATTTCCCGGGCTGGTGCGCGATATCAAGGCCGCCGGGCACGAGATCGGCACGCACGGATTTTCTCACACGCTGATCTACACCCAGACGCCTGAGCTTTACCGCGAGGAAATGACCCGCGCCATCAACTTTCTGGAAGACCAGACGGGCGAAAAAGTGGTCGGCCACCGCGCGCCGTTTTTTTCCATAACGAAAGATTCGCTCTGGGCACTGGATATTCTCGGCGAGCTCGGCATCCGTTACGATTCCAGCATTTTTCCGGTGCTTAACTATCGTTACGGCATTGCCGGAGCGCCGCGTTTTCCCTACGAGATAAAGCGCGACAATTTCACGATGCAGGAATTTCCGGTCTCGACCCTGCAGCTGCCGAAGGTAACGCTGCCGATCTCCGGCGGCGCATATTTCCGTATCTACCCGTATCAATTGACCAAACAGGCGCTCAAATCCGTCAATCGTTCGGGCAAGCCGGTGACTTTTTACCTGCACCCGTGGGAACTCGACCCGCAGCATCCGCGTATCGATCTGCCCCGCCGCATCGCGCTGACGCATTATTTCAATCTGGGCGCGACCGAAAGACGCTTCCGGAAATTATTGCGGGATTTCAAATTCGCGCCGATGGGCGAGGTGCTGAATATAAATTAGGCAGAAACCGGGGGCGTAAGCGAGTGTGTAAACCAAAATTACACACTCCCTGACGGTCGTGTTTCTGCCATTGAAACACTATGACAACAACCAAACAGGTGGAAGAAAAAGTCCGCGAGCATTTCGATGACGACGCGGCTCGTTTCGATTCCATCTACAAAACCAAAAAGAATTTTGTCGCGCGTTTTATCGACGATTACTGGCGCGGCGTGGTGCAAAAGCGCCTGGAAATAAACGTCGAAAAACTCCGGCCGCTCGCGGGGAAAAAGATCCTGGATGTCGGCTGCGGCTCGGGCAGATTTTGCATCGAGTTTGCCAAAGGCGGCGCGGCCAAAATAGTTGGCGTCGATTTCGCCGGGGCGATGATAGACATTGCAAACAACCTGGCACGGGAACAAGGCGTCGCCGAACAGTGCGATTTCCGCACCGGCGCTTTTCCCGCCGCCGTCGCGGACAGCGAAGCGCCTTTTGACGCCGCCACCGCCAACGGATTTTTCGACTATATCGACCAGCCTGTTCCGATCATCGCAAAAATGCGCGAGTTGACCAAAGGAAAACTTATACTGAGCTTTCCCAAAGCCTATGAATTTCGCGTGCCGATCCGCCGCCTGCGATTCTGGTTAAAGGGCACCCCGCTGTTTCTTTACACCGAAAAGCAAGTAAAGGATATTTTGCGGCAGGCGGGCGTAAGCGATTACGAGTGGATCGAGCTCGACCGCGATTACCTGGTGGTAGCAGAAGTATGAGTCAGAGCGCAGGGGAAACGGGCGGGTCCATTCCGGCGAAAGAAGGAAACGGGGGAACAGCTCCCGACACGCCCATCCGCATTCTTCATATCATCACCCGCATGATCGTGGGCGGCGCCCAGGAACACGCGCTTTTGTCCGTCGAGGGGCTGGACCGGATGAAAGAATACGACGTGTATTTGATGAGCGGGATCGATAAAGGGCGCGAAGGCGAATTGCTCTCCCGCGCCCGCGAAACCACCAAATTAATAATCGTGCCGGAGCTGGGCCGCGCGCTAAATCCTTTTAACGATCCCGTAGCTTTATGGAAACTCTACCGCCTGATCCGCCGGGGAAAATACCACATCGTTCATACTCATTCGTCAAAGGCCGGCGTGCTCGGCCGGGTAGCTGCCTGGGCTGCGGGAACGCCTATCGTCGTGCATACCCTGCACAGCCTGGTTTTTCATGACTACCAGCCATGGGCGATCAATCGCCTGTGGCGGCTGATAAAAAAGATCTGTGTTCCATTGACCGACCATTACACCAGCGTTTCGCGGATCATCAGCGAAAAGGCGGTGGCGGCCGGGGTGGCAAAGCAGGAAAATTATTCGATCATCTACAGCGGAATGGAACTGGACTGGTTTCTGAACGCGAAGTTCGACAACGAAAAGCTCCGCCGTGAATTTAATATCCCGCTGGATGCGCCGGTCGTGGGCAAGATCGCGCGGCTGTTTCCTCTCAAGGGGCATAACGAGCTGATGGACGCGGCGCCTGAGATCGTCCGCCGGGTGCCGAACGTGCGTTTCTTTCTGATCGGCGACGGTATCCTGCTGGAACATCTGCAGCAACGCGCGCGCGGTTACGGCATCCTGGAAAATTTCGTTTTCGCGGGCCTGGTTGACCGCGAGCGCATTCCCGAAATGATATCGGTAATGGACGTGGTGGTGCATACTTCATTGCGCGAAGGTTTGCCGAGGGTCCTGCCGCAAGCCCTCGCGATGGGAAAGCCGTGCGTATCGTTTGAGGTCGACGGCGCGCCCGAGGTCGTGATCGACGGCCTGACCGGTTATCTGATCAAACCGTTCGATTCCGCCGGGCTGGCGGACTGTGTGGTAAAGCTCCTGGGAGACCCCGCGCTGCGGGAAAAAATGGGCAAGGAAGGAAGAAAACTGGTCGATCCCATGTTCCGCATCGAGACCATGGTCAGCCAAACGTCCGAGCTTTACCGGACATTACTCGAGCGCTATCCCGATAGAATTAAAGCGTTTAACAAAAAATATCCGCAAAAATCGTAAAATTATTCCCCATTTTTGCCCGTTTTGTCTTAAACTATTCTGTAGAATTTCTGATTATCGATGCTCTCTAATCCTTCGATCGTTGCGGGCATAGCTTTCGCTATCTCCGTTGTGGTTACCCTGACGGTGCGCTGGTTCGCGCGGCGGTACGGGTTTGTCGCTAAACCGAAGGTCGACCGCTGGCACAAAAAGCCCACGGCAATGATGGGCGGCGTGGCTATTTACCTCACCACAGTTTCCGCCAGCCTGATCTTCCTGCCGCCGACAAACGATCTGCTGGTCATACTGCTGGGCAGTTCCTTTCTCTTCCTGGTCGGCCTGCTCGACGACGTTATACATATCAAGCCTTACCAAAAACTGATCGGCCAGGTGATCGGCGCGGTCATCGTGGTGGGTTACGGGCTGGTTTTGCCCTGGACCGAATCACAGATAATAAATATCAGCCTGACGGTATTTTGGCTGATAGGCATTACCAACGCCGTAAACTTGCTCGACAACATGGACGGGCTGGCGGCGGGAATCGCGACGATCGCGGCGCTGGCGCTGGGATTGGTTTTATATGCCAACGGGCAGACTTATGAGCTGATCCTGCTCTCGGCTTTTATCGGCGCGCTGCTGGGATTTCTGGTCTTCAACTTTAATCCGGCTTCGATATTCATGGGCGATTGCGGCTCGATGTTCATCGGTTTCTTTCTGGCCAGCTCGGTGCTGCTGAATCAATTCGGCGGGCGTTCGCGCAGCATCATGGCGGTTTTGGCGGTGCCGGTGCTGACCCTTTTCGTGCCGATCTTCGACACCACGCTGGTGACCATTCTGCGGAAGATTCGCGGGCTGCCCGCTTCGCAGGGCGGGCGCGATCATACTTCGCACCGGCTGGTCGCTTTGGGTTTGAACGAGCGCTCGGCGGTTCTGCTGCTCTACGCGCTGGCGGTAATTGCGGGCGGAATAGCTTTTCTGGTGAGAGAAATAAGCCCGGTGCAAAGCCTCGGTTTGATCGCCCTGTTCACCGTGGTCCTGGCGATCGCCGGCGTCTACCTGGCAAAGGTCAAGGTGTATGAATCGCAGGACGCGGATCTGGCCCTGGAAAACCGCGCGCTTTTCGGCTTCCTGGTGAATCTCTCTCACAAGCGCCGCATTTTTGAGGTTATTCTCGACGGGTTTCTGATCTCGCTGGCTTATTATTACTCGTACGTTATTTTATTTCCCGGATTCGAAGAGACCTCGGATTGGAACCTCTTTCTTAAATCTCTGCCGCTGCTGATCGTCATGCAGCTCTCCGCTTTTCTGGTCATGGGCGTGTACCGCGGTATCTGGCGTTATACCAGCATCAAAGACCTGGTCACCTTCAGCAAGGGCGTTATTCTGGGTTCGATACTGAGCGTGCTGTCGATCCTGCTGATCTACCGCTTCAAGGATTTTTCCCGCACGTTGTTCGTTTTAGATGCCATTTTGCTGTTGGCGGCGGTCACGGCCAGCCGTCTCGCGTTTCGCCTCTTCCGGCAGCTTTTGCCGATGCCGGTAAATGAGGACGGTCGCCGGGTTTTGATCTACGGCGCGGGCGACGGCGGCGAGCTGATCCTCCGGGAATTGAAAAATAATCCCGACTGGAAATACTCTCCGGTGGGTTTTATGGATGACGACCCGATGAAAAAAGACAAGGTCATTCACGGCCTGCCCGTTTTTGGCGGCAACGGTTCACTGCACAAAATATGCGTCGAAAATCAGGTCCAGGAAGTTCTGCTTTCCTTTCGCCAGATCGAGCCGCAGCGGCTGGAAGAGATCAAGGAAATGTGCCGGGACGCGGAAGTGACCCTGATGCGCGCCTGGCTCAAGATCGAGGTCGTCGAAGACTATTCCGAATAACTGTTAATTGTTTAGAGGCGGTCTTCGACCGCCGCGTATGAAACTTTTGCCATAGCGGTCAAAGACCGCCTCTAAACTGACCCAAGCTTTTTTATTACATACTAAACTGATGCCCCGTCAAATATCGCTCAGACTCACTTCTTTTTTTCATCGGATCTTATTATTAATTACGGCGCTGGTTTTCCTGGGGCTGCTGGTTTTTGTCGTAAGGTGGTGCCTGGCGGATTCGGCCGCGTCGCAGGAGATCCCCCGCGAGATCGCCGAGTTCACCACCGCCTGGGCGCCCGACAATCCGCAAACCTTTTACGCCCTCGCCTTCTCTTACGAAAAAAATTTCCTGCCCGGCGACCGGGAAAAGATCCTGCAGGCTTATGAAAAGGCCGCCGCGCTTTCGCCTTACGATTACCGCTTCCGGCTGCCGCTGGCGCGCGCGCGCGAACAGGACGGCGACAGCGAAGGCGCGGAAAAAACGTTGCGCTACGCCCTGCAGCTGGCGCCTAATTACGCGCAGATCCACTGGGCCCTGGGCAACGTTCTGCTCCGCCAGGGCAGGACCGACGAAGCCTTTGCCGAGATGCGGCAGGCGCTGGAAGCAAATCCCACCTTTGCGGCGGCGGCGGCCACGGCCGCGCTGCAGTTTTCCGACGAGGGCCATTCCGTCATCCTGCAGAAACTGGGAAATTCTTCCGAGGTAAGAGCGGCGCTGGCACTGGCGCTGGTCCGGCAGAAAAGCTTTGACGAGGGGATCGCGCTTTGGAATTCTCTCCCGGAAGACGAAAGAAAAAATGCCTTTAAAGACAAGGAAAAAGAACTATTCGATCTTTTAATGGCGGCAAAAAGATTTCGCCAGGCCCTGCAGGTAAAGCCGCAGCCGGGGAAAGACGCCGGGGGGCAGCCCAACGCTTTTTCCAACGCGGGATTTGAAGAGGAAATTAGCGTCTCCGGCACCTCGCCGTTCGACTGGCAGATCGCCGAGGGCGCGCAGCCGCGCATAGGTTTCGATGAGCAACAAAAATTTTCGGGCAAGCGCAGCCTGGGCATTGTTTTCCCTAAAGGTTCGGGCAAGGAATTTCGCGCGATCTCGCAGACGGTAGTGGTTGACGGCGATGCCGATTATAAATTCGACGTGTATTTTCGCAGCGAGATCAGCACCACCGGCGGGTTGAGATGGGAAATTGTCGATGCCGCCGGCGGAAATTTGCTGGCGGCCACCAACGACGTTTCCGCCAAAAACGACGCATGGGAAATTTTGACGGCGAAGTTCCGCACCCCCAAGCAGACCGAAGCCGTGACTCTCAGATTGGTCCGCACCGGCTGCCAGAGCTGCTCGATCGAAGGAAAGCTTTGGTTCGATGATTTTTCTCTTATTTCGTCGCGCCCGCCGCCGGGCGCGGTAGTGCAATGAATAATTCTTTCGAAGAAAGTTTGGAAAGCACCAGGCAGACGCGGTTCGGCGCGGGCGTAGTCGTCGTGCTTTGCGTCGTGCTGGTCTTTTCGGTCATCGCTTACGGCGCGGTGGACAACTGGGCTATCGGTTTTAACGCGCTGTTTTGCACTCTGATTGTTTTTTTGTGGCTGGCCGAGTCGTGGAAATTGCGGGCATTCAGTTTTAATTCCAACCCGATCCAACTGGCGATAGTGGGATTGATACTGATCGGCTTGATCCAGCTTTTGCCCTTGCGCGGCCCCGATCCTTCGGGTGCTCTTTCCATCGCTCCCCCCGGAACGCTTTCGCTCGACCCTTTCAGCACCAAGTTTGCCGTTATCAAACTGGCCCTTTACCTGATCTTTTTCGCCGCCGCGCTCCGGTTCATCATCACCGCAAAACGCCTGCGCCGGGTGGCGATAACCATTATCATTTTCGGCGCGCTGATCGCCGTTTTCGCGATCTTTCAAAAACTGGTGAACCCGGAAAATATTTACGGGACCCGCCAAACGGTCGCGGCCAGCACGTTCGGGCCTTTCGTCAACGGGCATCATTTCGCCGCGCTGATGGAAATGATCCTGGGGTTGAGCCTCGGGTTGCTTTACGGCAAAGCAGTGAAAAAAGAATTGCGCGTCATTTTTCTGGTTGCCGCCCTTTTGATGGGCATCGCCCTGGTCATGACCGGTTCGCGCGGCGGGCTTTTGGGCTTTTTCGGCGTGCTTACCATAGTTACGATGTTTGCATTCCTGCGGAGGGAAAAGGGGAAAACGGCCGGCGAGAGAGCGGAAAATTTTGCCGGGCAGAGAAAACTGCTGCTGCTGGGCGGCGGGCTGGCGTTTGTCATGCTGGTGGCCGGCGGCGGCTTATTGCTGGGCAGTGACAGCGCCCTGTTTCGCGGCCTGGGGATAGAAAATACCGGAACCGACGTGAGCAACGGCCGGCTTCACTTCTGGTACGTCGCGCTGCAAATTTTTAAGGACAATTTTCTGCTGGGCGCGGGCCTTGATGCCTTCGGTGTCGCCTTTACCCGGTACGATACCTGGAACGGCGCTTTCCGCATCGAGCAGGCGCATAACGATTACCTGCAAATTCTGGCCGACGCCGGGATCTTCGGGCTCATCTGCGTTTTGGGTTTTATTTATCTGCTGTTCCGCCAGGGTTTCCGGACCATCGCTTCCGCCCGCGACCGTTTTCGCTACGGCGTGGCTTCGGGCGCGCTGGCCGGGTGTTTCGGTATTTTGATCCACAGCTTTTTCGATTTCCCGCTGCGCACTCCCGCCAACGCTTTTGTTTTTCTCACCCTGGCGGCGCTGGCGCTCGTTTCGGTCGCGACCGGAAAATCTCATAAAAATTAGCCGCAATTTTTTAGCCACGGAGATCACAGAGGACACAGAGGACATGGAGAAATAACAGAGAAATAATGAGCAATAAAGTTACTATTAATGTCCTTTCTCTGTGGTCTCTGCGCTATATGAATTCCAATGGCACCGCGCGGAAGATCGACGCGCCGAAATATATCGAGTGGACGAAAACCCTGCAAAAATAAACTACAAAGGCACAAAGTTCACAAAGAGAATTATTAAAAATTCTTTGTGTACCTTGTGCCTTTGTGATTACTGGTCCCGAACTGATTTACACGGTTGCCGAAGTGAGCCAGGATTCCTGTTTTTCGTCCTCGTCTTCAGCAACGCCTTCGGCCGCCAACTCTTCCTCTTCAGGTTCGGCGGTTTCCAGGGGTTCCGGCGTGCTTGAATGAATGTAACTGCTTCGCGCCTGCATTTCGCGCTCATCCTTGGCGTCGCGCGCTTTCAGCATATGGCAGCTTCCTTCGAAAATGGCCCCCGGCTCGATCACTACCTGCGGCGTGGTAATATTTCCCACTACCTTTGAGGCCCTGCCCAATTCTACCCGCTCGCTGGCGGTGATATCGCCGTTCACGGAGCCGTTGACGACCGCCGACGATACTTCGATATCGGCGTCGACCCGTCCGTCAGTGCCTATCACCAGCGTGCCGTTATCGGAATGCACCTTGCCCGTCAGATGCCCGTCCACCCGCAGCATCGACTGAAAATTAGTTTCGCCCGTCAGCACCGTGCCGTTGCCGACATAGCCGCTCAGGCGGCCTTCCTTGATGTCGCGCGCCATCGATTCGCTCTCCGACACGACCTTTCCGTCAGCCCGGAGCACCGATTCCGTGCCGTATAAATTGCCTGAGGTGTTGTAGGTTTCCTGCGACCCGGACCTGTCTGGCCGGATCCTCATACTTCGAACTCTTACCCATTCTAATCATTATTTGATACCTCTCCCTCGAATTACTACCGGCTGGCGCCGGAAATTCTCGTTTTTTTAATACTTTGGTAGGGAATTGATTCTGACCTTGTGTTTGACAAGAAAAGATTGATTTTTTCCCAGCAAGACTCTTGCGTAGATTCAATCATACGCAATTCCTGCCCCCCGTGTCCAGATTTTTTTTACCTTGTTTAAAAAAAATAAAATGGCGTTAAAATCCGGGTTTCCCCGCCTCGCGCCATTTTATTAATTCGAATGAACAAAGGATTTACTTATTTACGTCGATCCTCGTGTTCAGGATATCCTTGTAGGCATCGAGCGCCACTTTTTTAGGCGCTTCCGGCAGCGGAACGTTGGTTATATCCAGCGCGGAATTGCCGATCAGCGTGATCTTGCCCAGGAATTTCCAGCCTTTGCCGTAGTCCACGTAAAGTGGCACCAGCGAGACAAAGTCTTTAGATACACCGGATTGCGTGATCCTTGCGGTAAGCGTCGGCTTCCCGTTAGCGGACCCGATCTGGTAATTGAGCTTAAAATCGGGAACATCGCTGCCATAAACCCAGCTGTCAAAAAACCAATCCATCTTCTTATCGCCGTTTATGTCCATTTCCTTCGTGATATATTTTTCCACGGCCCGTTTGAAATCCTCGGTGGAAATGTCCTTGTTGTAGTTGGTCTTGATGAAATCGCCCATCATCGCGCGAAACCTGTCGTCGCCGGTCCCCTTATGGTCGTACATCATCATCCTGATCATGTGCAGGATGTATGCGCCCTTAGGATAGACCATCTGATATGAAGACCCGGTTTTGGCACTGCTTAAACGATAGCCCTGGGTGACGGGGCCGACGGTAAAAGGTCTTTTACCTTTGGTCCCGGGCGTAGCTTCAACTATCTGCTTTCGTTGATTTTCCCAGAAATCGGTGAATTTATTTATATCCTTTTGAACATAAAAAACGTAAAGCGAGGTGGAAAATTCGGCAAAGCCTTCGCTCATCCACTGGTCGTGGTAGCTCGTCCAGCCCATAGTATGTCCCCACCACTGGTGCGCTACTTCGTGCGCCGCCACTTCACGCCAGAAACCCGCGGTCCCCATCTGAGCGCCGAAAATATCCTTTCGCTGGGTGGTATCGAAAAAAGCATAATAGGGCATAAAGATCAGGGTCGGCCAGGCCTGCCCGAAAATTTGGCCGTCCGGGAGCGGCTGTTGGCTCATCGCCACCCTCTTGTACGGCAGTTTTCCAAAAAACGTGTTATAGATCCGGGTGGCATTCTGCGCTTCCGTAAGCACCAGCTTCGCTCCGCCCGCGGTGTTGAGATTGCCGACATTCCCCTCAAAAGCTCCGACTCCCTGCGCTTCCGCCTCTCGTATCATCATTTGAGCGCGTTTGATATCATCGGGTAATTCCTTATTGGTGAAAACCTCCAGCTGGTAACCCGTCTCGCTGTCGATCAGATTTTCTCCCTTAAAATCGCCGTAATTGAACCCGGAAACCGCAAGCTCGGTTCCCTCGCTCGACCATTTGGAAATCTTCAGCTCTCCTTCCGTCTGTTCCGCCCCGATGCGGTTTCCGACGGCGATCAGCATAAATTTCTTCGGGTAGCGGAAAGTCATCTCAAAATTCGCCCTATCGCCAAAAGCCGTAAAGGGATTATTCGGATACCAGGTTGAACGCGGCAGCAGGGTATAGTTACCTTTTCCCGCCAGCTGCAAAGCCTCGATCCCGTCGTATTCGACGGTCAGCTTAAAAGGCTTACCGGCTTCCATTGCTTTAGGCAGGATCACGCCGAAATCTGCGTCTTCGTCCTTGGCTTCCTGGATATAATCCATCTCGGAATTGTCTTCGCTCCGGACGCTTTTGACCCGCAGGCTGCGATACAGATCGAACGGAAGGTAACGGACATTCGGAACGCGCGTCTGCAGGGTGATCACGTCTTTGACGATCATTCGCGTGCCCTGAATGGTAGTGTCCAAATTATGATGGGTGATATCGTACAACCGGCGGTCGGCCCAGCTATTGGCGTTTCCTTTGGCGTACTCTCCCTCTAAATGAAAAGCCGTCCAGATGCCCGCGGTATTGTCGCCATAGCTGGAAAGCTCGACTTGCTCTGGATAAACTTCCGGGAGCCCCAGCGGATCGAGCTGAAAGGCTAATTTCCCGAATTTTCTCCCGTCGATAAAGCTGTAAAAGAACCCGGGCCTTTCGGGGCTGAATATATCGGTCAGTATCCGCGCCGAGATATTGTAGCGAAAAGTCTTTTTTAGCAGCGTTTCTTTTTCCTTAAAGGCGTCCCTGGCGCGTGTGGCATTCGCGCCGTTGGTGATCATCCTGACGCCCGGCGAGTTTTTTACTTCCTCGAACGTCTTGTCGGTAAAGACCATCACCATTTGCCCGAACTGTTCTTTCAGCTCGGGAGTGTCCGTAAAGATCGCCAGGCTCTTTTTCTCGATTTCGGTCGGCGGCGTCAGCGAAATCTCGCCTTCCCCGATAAAAACGGCGCCCACATTGCGCCCCTTGACCGGCGCCAGGAAATATATTTCACCGCTGGTAAAAGTAAAGGTCGTGCGGTCTTTCTTTAAGACCAGATTATTGACCACGGCGCAGTCGCCGGAAAAAGAATTTGCCGCGGCGAAGCCGCTTTTTACTTCCCTGTAATCGGGATTTGAATTAGCCGTTTTCGAAGTGACCGTGACCTCGCCGACAATGGGCGGGGTTTCCTGCGGCTGGGGATTCTGCGCGAACGTAAGCGGGGCCGACAGGCTTAAGCTCAATAAAAACAACAAAATACTTCTTTTCATATATTTCCTGAAATTTAAGATTTGAATTGATATATATCAGTTTTTCAACGCAATTAGATGCAGTTTTTTTCCAATGAATTCAGATTATTCTTGCCGCTTTCCCATAAGTCAAGCCTTACCGCATTTGCCAATTATCGTTTTTCCGTGCCATGTTAGAATAGTTATACGGGAGAATTTATAAATTGTTTGTCGATAGTAAAGTAAAAACCAAATTATTGCGCCAGATGGGCGAAGCCATCCGCGATTTCAAAATGATCGAAAGCGGCGACCGGGTGATGGTCTGCCTTTCCGGCGGCAAGGACAGCTACACGCTGCTCGACCTGCTGCTCGACGTGCAAAAACGCGCGCCGGTCAAGTTTGAGATCCTGGCGGTGAACCTGGACCAGAAACAGCCCGGTTTCCCTGAGCACGTGCTGCCGGAATACCTGGAAAGCGTGGGCGTAAAATACCGCGTTGTCGAAGAAGACACTTATTCCATAGTCACGCGGCTCGTTCCCGAGGGAAAAACTTTCTGCTCCGTCTGTTCGCGCCTGCGCCGCGGCATTCTCTACAACACGGCGGTCGCGGAAGGCTGCACCAAGATCGCTCTCGGCCATCATTCCGATGACATGATCGCTACTTTTCTGCTGAATTTATTTTACGTCGGGCAGCTGAAGGCGATGCCGCCGATCCTGCGTTCGGACGACGGGCGTAATACCATCATCCGCCCCTTGTGCTACGCGCGCGAAAAAGACATCGCCCGCTTTGCCGGGGAAAAACAGTTTCCGATCATTCCCTGCAACCTGTGCGGCTCGCAGCCGAATTTAAAACGCGCGCGGGTCAAGGAAATGGTCGCCGAGCTCGAAAAAGAGATACCGCACGTGCGCGGCTCGATCATGTCGGCCCTGGGCAATATCACCGGCTCGCACCTGCTGGATAATGAGTTGTACGATTTCAAGAATTTCGCGCCGCTCGTGAAAAAGATCCCGCCCGGCCACGGCAGCGTGGAAAAGGAACTCGACGCGGTGTTCGATCATTCAGAAGTGAGTTTTGCTAATTCAGCAAATATAGGACACGGATAGGACGGAAAAAAACGGATTTTCGCGGATGCTATAACTTCCACTGTAGCGATGAACAACGAAACTCTCAAACACTCCGATATTACGGGACAGGTAATAAAGTCTTTTTATAAGGTCTATAACGCCCTTGGTTATGGTTTTTCTGAAAAAGTGTATGAAAATTCGATGTTGATCGAATTAAAAACTTGCGGACTTGAAGTTATACAACAAAAATCGATCAATGTTTTTTACCAGGGCGTTTTAGTAGGCGAATATTTTGCGGATTTACTTGTCCAAAATTCTGTTATCGTCGAACTAAAAGCCGCTGAATCACTTTCCGCGCCGCACGAAGCACAACTTTTAAACTATCTCAAAGCAACTCAAATCGAGGTCGGTCTTTTGCTTAATTTTGGACAAAAGCCCGATTACAAAAGAAAACTATTTACCAATAACAAAAAAGACCTATTAAATATTTTGCTTGACCCGTGAAAATCCGTTTTATCCGTCTTATCCGTGTCCTATCTTTTCGGCTTAAACTGCTTATCGTCGACCTCGACGTTGCTTTTTACTTCCTTTATATAGGTAACAACATCGCCCATCGACGGGCTGGCGCTGATCACTTTAAAAGGCAGCAAGGCGCCGTCGATGCTGCGGTAATCGCTGTAGACCTCGCTCGTCGGAAGTTTTACATCCGATTTGCTTGAGATTATCACGCTCGCTTTTTTCAGGGGCAAAAACGATTTGGTCGAGATGTAATAGGTAAATTCGCTGGCCTTTTCCGGGCGCAGCACCACGACATAAGCCTCTTCGCCGTTCACCTTTTCCGTGCCCGTCACTTCCGAAGATTTCAATCCCGTCTTCCAATTCATCAGCCCGTAAAAATCGTTTTGCAGCTTGATGTCTTCCAGCCGCTTGCCGGTGTAGGTTTCTTCCGGCGCGAAGCTGACGTTTTCGCCGCCGACAGTGCCGTCGAAATACTCGAAAATATTCGCGATGGGTTTGCCGAGCGCGGTCAGGGTGGTTTCCGTCGCCGACATATTCGGCGCCTTGGTATAGCTGGTTCCGTATCCCTTTACGCCCTGCTGCTCGAATATCAGCTCGAATTTGGTCATCCGCGAAGTGATTTTCCGCAGCGCCGCGTCACCGCCCAGGGCCGCGACGGCCTTTGTCATAATTTCATCGACCGAGATCTTCGGTTTCTCAACCGGCAGGGTCCTGCTGAAGGTATAAGTCCCGCTCGGCTCCGTCGAGATCAACTTGACGACCTTACCGCTTTCGTCCCGCTTAACCTCTATACGGCTCAAAACATCCGGCACGGTCGGTGAAAAATAAATGTCCTTTTCTTTTTCCTGCAGTTCGTAGGCTGGCTGGCCTTCCACCTGCAGCGAATATTTTCCGCCGCTATTGGAGATCTTGATGCTGTAAGCCGGCGGCTGTTCGAGCTTGTACGTTCCGGCGATGTCCTTCGGGCTTTCTTCCGCGAGCCGCTTAAACACCGTTTCGCCTTCCGGCTCTGCGACTACGAGACTCTCGATCTTTCCCGCTTCGTTGCGCTTGATCTTCACGCTATAAGTGTCCGGCAGCGGGGGGGCGCTATAAACATCCTTCGATCTTTCTTTCAATTCATAGGGCTGCTGCCCGGGAAAATTAAGAAAGACCTTGCCGTCGGCTTCCTTTACTTCGACCGTCAGGTACTTCATTTCATATTTGCCGACAAGTTCTTTTGCCGCATTGACCGTATTTGTATCAGCGGCTTTCACAATGCTGCCGTCCGCATTTATGCGCGGCAGGGTGTAATTGCCGTGCGGCTGCTGCAGGTACATCTCGGTAGCGTCGCCCTGCTCGGGCGTGAATTTAACGGCGTAACCCTCCAGCCCCGCCATCTTGAACTGGCGCGGCCCGGTACGCTCCAGCTTATAAACCGGCTGTCCCGGCGTGATCATCACCAGGTTGTCATTATCGATCTTTATTTCGATGTCCATCTTGGCGATTTCCAGGCGATATTTGCCGGCCATCTTTTCCATCGTTTTTACCGGCAGCTTGACCGCTTCGGCTTCACCGAGCAGGCCTTGCCAGACGATCGGCATCAGTTCATTTCCCAGACTCGAGCCGGAAACATTGGTCAGCATCACAAAGCCGAGCTTCTTTTCCGGGATCATCGCCACCAGCGAGTTAAAGCCGTCGATGTTGCCGCCGTGCTGGACCACTTTCAGCTTGTTCCATTCCTGCAAAAACCAGCCCAGCCCGTAGTTGAAAGTGCCCGAAGGCAGGATCTTCATTTGCGGCTTGAGCCACTCTTCAAAGCCCTTTTCGGAAACCAGGCGCTTGCCGCCCGCCGTGCCGTCGTTTAAGACAAAGCGCAGCCACTGGGACATGTCGCGCGCCGAAGAATTTATCGAGCCCGCCGGGCCTACTTCGTCAATGTCGCGAAAGGGCAGCCGGCGGGTTTCCTTGGTGTCGAAATTGTAGTCGTAACCGAAAGAATGGTCCTTTGCCTGTTCCAGCTGCTTGATCGACATCGTGCTGTTGGCCATTCCCAGCGGCGCAAAGATCCTCTGCGGGATGAATTTTTCCCACGGCTCTTTTTGCACCGCGGCGACAACCTCGCCCGCCGCCGCAAACATTATGTTTTGATAGAGAAACTTTTCCCGCAGCCCGGCCGTGGGTTTGGCTTCGCCGGCCACGCGGATAAGTTCCGTGCGGTTCAGCTTTCCGGTGATCATCGCCAGGTCGGTGCGGTTCAGGCCGGAGCTGTGGCACAGCAGATCGCGCACGGTTATCCGGGCGTCGGTGTCGGGGTTATTGATCTTGAAATACGGCAGGTATTTTTTCGGAGAATCGTCGAGCGAGAGCTTGCCTTCGTCGGCCGACATCAGCGCCGAAAGCGCCGTGAAGGCTTTGGTCGCCGAGCCGATGGCAAACTGCGTGTCGAGCGTGACCGCCACCTGTTTTTCAAAATCCTTGAAGCCCAGCCCTTTTGCGTAAATGACCTGGTCGTCCTTGACGATCGCCAGCGCCATTCCCGGGATGCCCAGTTCCTTGCGCCGCTTTTCGACCTTTTCCTCGATCGCGGAAAGCCTCGCCTGCAGGTCGGACGCGATTTGCGCGCCTTGTGCCGCCGGGGTTGCCTGTACCGCGGCGGTTTGGGCGTAGCCAAGTTGCGGCAATGAGACCGCAAAGATTGCAAATAGTAAAGTTAGGGAAAGAAACTGGCGCGTAAAATTGTTTTTATTCATAAAATTTGCCGGAAAGATTGTTGATACCCACGTGTAATTTTACGAGCAAAAGAACAAAAAAGTTTAGTTATCTTCCTTTTCAGACTGCTCGATCGCATTTAGTATCCGCAGGGTATTACGGCTGACATGCGCGCCCAGCGCAAGCAGGCTAAAAGCCATTAAGGTATAGACCGCTATCGTCGTCAGCAGCAGCAACACATGAGTGCGGTCGGAAAAATCAGCCAGCAGCAGATACGCGATAAAGAATAGTAACTCGACGCCCGCCGCCCCCATAAATGCCAGTTTATAATTGCGCTCGGTTTTTTCGACGCGGGCAAGTGTGTTTTTACGTATTTCATCAATTTTGTCAGACATATTTTTGTTCTCCTTTACTTAAAGAAACTCGTGTAAATAATGATCGCCGCGATCACCACTGCTTCGACGATCGCAAAAATAATGATCGCTTTTTTAGTACTTTTATCCGCCACTTTTATTACTCCTTTTTATTGGCCCCTCTTTATCGAACGGCGCATTATTTCCAACCCGTACGCCAGCCGCGATTTTGTCGTGCCCAGCGTGATGCCTAAAATTTCCGCCGTTTCACTCAGGGACATTTCATCCAGGTAATGCAGGATCAAAACCGCCCTGCTGGCCGGGGAAACCTCGGAAAGAAGCTCCGGGATCTTTGCCGCCAGCTCAGGTTCGTATTTTATTTCCGCGACGGCGTCCGGAACCTGCTCAAGAGTTTCTTCGTCCCGGAGCTGTTCCCGCCACCTTCTTTCCCTTTTCAAATGGCTGAAGGTCTTTCTGGAGGCGATCCGGTAAGCCCATGGCCAAAAAAACTTCGGATCGTCCAGCCAGCCGATCTTGCGGTAGATAATGACAAATACCTCCTGCAAAATGTCTTCGGCCAGCGTTTCGTCCCCGGTCAAGCGAAATATATATCGATAAAGCGGCCGTTGGGCCGACCTTAAAAGCTCGTCCAATGCTTCTTTGTCCCCTGACTGGGAACGAAGCACCAGAAATATTTCTTTTTTCGCGTCGCTCATATTCACTGCCCGTCTATAAAGAGGCGCCGGGAAGCCAAACTGTTCGAAAGCTTTGAAAACTTTTCTTTATTAACGTACGTTTATGTCAGAAAACATATTTTTCCGGTGTTAACATATCAAAGCCCGGAAACGTCTTATTCTTATAATTCTTTATCAAAGGGATGACAATAATGAAGAGTAAAAGTTTTATTTTAGGCGCCGCCGTATTTCTGACGCTTGTTTGTTCCGTCATACACGGACAGGAAACAACCCAGCGCAAAGAAGGCGAGATGTGGTTCGAGCCTTTTAAAGTTACCGTCGAAGGCAAAACGGTCGACGCCGAGCTCGGGCACTTGATGGTCAGAGAGAACCGCGCTAAAAAAGATTCCAATCTGATCGAATTGGCTTTTTTGCGTTTAAAAAGTACGGCGGAAAAGCCGGGAAACCCGGTCGTATTTCTGGACGGCGGCCCCGGTTCCTCCCCTATCGGGCTGGCGCGCTTTCCCGAATACATGCAGGCGTTTCACAAATTCCGCGAAGTAGGCGACGTTATTTTGCTGGACCAGCGCGGCGTCGGGCGTTCGAAGCCGAATCTCACTAAGATCTCAATGGAATCATTTCCCTTGAATATTTTTGCCGATCAGGAACTCGCGCAAAAAACGTTCGACGCGCGGATAAAAGAAGGGGCCCAGTATTTTCGTTCGCAGGGGGTCGACCTTGCGGCATATAACACCCGCGAAAGCGCCCATGACGTCGACGACCTGCGCAAAGCGCTCGGCGCAAGCAAGATCAACCTGGTGGGCTTTAGCTACGGCACTCATCTCGGCCTCGCCTGCATTCGCTATCACGGGGCGAATATCGACCGCGCCGCGCTGTTCGGGACCGAAGGGCCGGACAACACCGACAAGCTGCCGAGCACGTCGGATAGATCACTCAAAAAATTAGCCGAGATCGCCGCCGCCGATGCCGAGATCGGAAGCAAGGTTCCCGACCTGGTCGCGATGTTAAAACGCGTGATGGACCGGCTGGAAAAAGAGCCGGCGACCGTCACCATCACCGACCGCCGCGGCAATAAGCCGGTGGATATTAAGGTAGGTAAATTCGGCCTGCAGTTTTTGATAATGCGCGATCTCGGCGACACCAGCGACCTGCCCGTTTTTCCCGCCTGGTTTTATACGATGGACAAGGGCGATTATTCGATCCTGAAAAACTTCGCGGAACGGCGTTACAACCAATACGGCGGCGGCATTTCGATGATGACGGTGATGATGGACGCCGCTTCGGGCGCCACGCGGGGACGCAAATTGCAGATCGCGCGTGAAGCGAAAACCGCCCTGCTCGGCGAGATGGTAAATTTCCCTTCCCTGATCGTCGAAGGCGTCACTGACAACATCGATCTCGGCGACGAATATCGCAGCCCGATCCGCACCTCGGTGCCGACCCTTTTTGTCAGCGGCGAGTTTGATAACAACACCCCGCCGTTTCAAACCGATGAAGTGCGGCGGTTTTTTAAGCAGAACACGCATCTCATCATCGGCAACGCGGGACATGAGAGCACGTTGGTCGACGCCCGCGTCCAGCAAGCGACTGTGGACTTTTTGCTGGGACGTGACGTGAGCAAGGTCAAGATCAGCCTTCCGCCGCTCAAGTTCGTGCCGATCCCGGAAGTAAAAAACCAGTAAACTCGGCGTTTCGGAACTCCCCTCCTTACGAAGGAGGGGTGCCCGAAGGGCAGGGTGGTTCTCGCTTTTAAATTGTTTAGAGGCGGTCTCCGACCGCCATTATATGCGGCGGTCAGAGACCGCCTCTAAACAATCAAGTAAGAGCGGGCGCAAGCAACCCTTCCCGACCTGAGAGGTGTTCAGCTAGAGTTATAAATATTAAAGTCAAATAAATTTGCAGTCCGGAAGGGCCGCTTGCGCCCGCTCTTGTCTTATATTTTCCCGTCTACTGCTACAATTCAGTTATGAAACCGCTGCCCGACGGGGCTTATGCCATCGGCGACGAGATCTCCGTTCCGGGCGAAGGAGCGCTGCCCTTTGTCATCGGCGCGGGCTGGCTGCTGGAGGTCGTCGAACTCACTGCGGGCGAGTATTTCTTTTTCCGCGACGGGGAGGAAGTGCGCCCGGCCGGTGCGCGTTTCGGTATTTTTTACCCGCCCTTCGCCGTGGTGAAATTTTACGTAAAAGATATGAAAGGCAAAAATACCGGCATCGGCGGATTCGGGTTTTTGCCGCCGGAACTTCCTGCGGCCCCGGTGATCTTCGAGACGGATTTTGACGCGCCTTTTACCGGCGCCCGGCAGGCGGCGGAAGTTTTGAAAGCGGGGCGTGGCGGCCGCCGGCCGATCCAGCTCAATACAAAACCGTCGCTGCTCTCGCTCAAAGCAAAGCGTTTGATCGACGAGAATTACCCGGTCTACCCTTCGATCGCCCGCATCGCCGCTCGGCTAAAAGTCAGCCACGAACATCTCTCGCGGCAGTTCAAGCGCGATTACGAGATGAGCCCGAGCGCGTACCTGCACCAGGTGCGGATGGCCGAAGCGACCTTCCGGCTGTCCATCGGCGAAGAGATCGCCGCTATCTCGCACGACGTCGGCTACAACGACCTGAGCCGTTTCTATAAACAATTCCGCAAAGCCACTAAAACTTCGCCCGGTAATTGCCGCACGATCCTCACGTCCGAGCGCGGCTGAAATTAACATCAAAAAACGCCAAGACATCCCGCTGGCATTTATATAAAGTTATTGATGAACGGATTGTTTATAAGCTCCGTAGGAGCGCGATATTGTTCAGAGTTACGGCTTTAGCCGTGATCATCACGCATAAATGCGTAACTCTGAGCCCGAAAAGGAGTCCTAAAATGAGAAAAGTCATATTCGGCGGCGCAAACAGTTTGGACAATTATATCGCCCGCAAGGATGACGCGGTTGACTGGCTGATGTGGGGCGATGAAGCGGCGGAAATAATGAAGACCTATTGGAAAAGATTCGATGCGATGCTGATGGGACGCAAAACCTATGAGGTTTCGCTCAAAATGTCCCCGCCGCCAAAAAAGAGCGCGAAAAACAAAAAATCCGATCCCTATATGGGCATTAAAAGCTACGTATTTTCCCGCACGCTGAAGCAGGACTCTCACGAAGGCGTCGAGGTCGTTTCCGAAAACGCGGCTGATTTTGTCGATAAATTGAAAAAGCAGAACGGCAAGGATATCTGCCTGATGGGCGGCGGCGATTTTGCCAAAACGCTTTTTGAGGCCGGTTTGATAGACGAGATCGGCTTTAATATTCACCCGGTTTTGCTCGGTTCCGGCATTCCGCTTTTTCATGAAATGAACCGCCAGATCGACCTCGAGCTGGTCGAATGCCGGCCCTTTAAAAACGGTTGTGTGTTCGTGTCGTACCTGGTCAAGCATTAAGGTTTAGAGTTACGCCTTCAGTCGTGAAAACTAAAAAGCCTCACGCGTAAACGCGTAACTCTGAACAGTATGCTTGAATCTGACGCCGCAAGATGTTCGAATATTACGGTATGAGCATTAATCGCCTGACGCTGATGGTCTTTGGGCCGTTGTTGATACTGGCCGGCGTTTTGGGCTTTGTGATCCCGGCGGAGGCGAGTCTTACCAGCGGCGCCGCGCCTTATAATATCTTTCATATTTTTTTCGGGGTCGCAGCTTTGATAATACTGCTTACGCGAAACGAGATCGGCGCGGCGGTCTTTAATTTCGGTTTCGGATTGATCGATCTTTACCAGTTTGCGGCGAGTTACGCCCATATCTTCCCGGAAAGACAATTTCAATGGACATCGACCGACGACACCCTTCACATCGTCATCGGGCTGGTGCTAACACTCATCGGCCTTTACGGATTGATGACCAACCGCCCGGTTCCGGTCAGACACATATAAGACCATCACCGCGCTTTGTATAACATTCAATACGTTCAGTAAATTATTCATTATAAATTCTTAATTTTTAATTCTTTAGCTATTGCTGAAAAATAATGAAGAATTACGAATTAATAATTTAGAATGCGAACGGGCGTTCTTCTCAAACCAAATAATCAATCTATTATTTTCCGGCAAGAAATTTGTCCTGGCCTCGTTCTCTTAAATAAGTGAGTTTCAGGAAATCTTTCCAAAATCAAAAAGAGGTGGCGATGAGTTCAAAAAACTTGATTGGGTGTCTGGCTTTTTTCTTATGTGTTTCAGGTTTATGCATTTTTGCCGGAAACGCCGGCGCGCAAACCCCGCCGGTAAAACAAACCGAGCTCGAAACCAAAATAATTGCTTTGAATTATTGCGTTAAGTTCAATTTTGAAAAGCGAGAATATATTTTTAATGATCTGCAGGCACTAAGTTCTTCCCTGGCCAACTACGAAAATGCGCGCGATTGCCGACCGTTAATAAAAGAGATCGACTTTAGCAAATACACTTTGCTTGGGGTTGATATTTACAACGCCGAATGCCAGAAATTCCCTATGACGCATAAGGTGATCAAGGACGAAGCGGCCAAACTTTACCGCTTTCAGGTCACGCATCCGCCGGTTAGCGTTCCCTGCCGAGGGATGTACCATCACGAGCTGTGGATTCTGGCGCCGAAAATGCCGGACGAGTACCGGGTCGTTTTCGAGATAAAAGAAAAATTTCCCGATGAGACGGAAGTTCCCGTCCTGCGAAGGACCGGTTCGAGATATTCACGATGCTACACGGAAAATACCGTGTATACCGAAGAGAGCTTTAATAAACTGGTCGCCGGCAGTAAAGATTGCTCCGATCTTCCTTCCCTGCTCAAGCCCGATTTTAAAAAGCAAACCCTGATCGGTTTTCACTTGGGCGGCGACTGTTTTATGCGCGCCGCCGCCAAAGTGGTTCGCAGCGATAAAGAAAAGATCTTTACCGTCAGAATTAAAAATATCTGGGGCGGTTGCCGCGCGGGCGGCTCTTTTAACGGCTGGCTGCTGGTGGACAAAATTCCCGCCGATTACCGGGTGCGGTTTTCCAAAACCCGGGTTGAAAAATATCTTGACGGTGATGGGACGGGCGCTGAGGAAGTTTTTGAACTGCTGCCGAAACAAACACCTGTGTTTTTGGAAACCCGCGAGATAGACCTCAAAGGCTGTGTCTCGCTGCGCTTTAAGGCTTATCAATCCGTTATCAGCGATAACGATACTTTCCTGAAAGCCATCCGCAATGACGCTAGCCGCGACCGTTGTCTGAAAGATATTGAAAAAATAGATTTCAGCAGACACACCCTGCTCGGCGTCAATATCAACTCCGGTTATTGCCGCAGACCAGTGGGGCTTGAATATAAAACCGTCAAGGACGAAGCCAAAAAGCTCTACACTCTCCAGGTAAGTTATGCCGGCCCGCACGGGGTCTGCCGCGCTATGTCCAGCTACGATCTCTGGGTGCTGGTGCCGAAAATGCCCGATGGCTACGAAGCGGTGTTTGAAGTTAAGGCGGTAGACGGCAAGGAAGAACCGTAACTCTGAACTCACCCCCTCCTTGATTTCGGAACAAAAATGGCGCATTTTGTCGTATAGACATTGAGGAGATAACCAAAATGTACTGTCCCAAATGCGCTGCTCCTAATGACGACGCCGGCAGATTTTGCCGCGGCTGCGGTGCTAATCTCGAATCGGTGGCCCTGGCGCTGTCGTCCGACCGGCCCCCGAAGTCCACGGAGTGGCTGGAGAAATACGGCGAGGGCAGAAGCGAAATTGCCACGGGCAGCGCTCTGCTGGGGGCGTCCCTGTTGATCGGAATCGTCCCGGTGCTCATCTTTCTTGGCCAGGGGGGAAGGCCGTGGGCATGGCTGGCTATCTGGGCGGTATTTTTTGGCTGGATGGCCTGCTGGGGAACGATCTCTCTCGCGAGCGGCCTGGGCAAAATGGCCAAAGCAAAAACGATGCTGCGTGAAATGGAGAAGCAGGGCATTGGCCCGGCTGCTGCTCAACCTGCCTTAACGATCTACGAATCGCCCGCCCTGGGTAAAGCCCCCACCACTTCTCGACTGAAAAATTCTCACAGCGTTACCGAGGGGACGACGAAGCTGCTGAGTGAGGATTAACGTCTTTTTTTGAGCGTCGTCAACGCGGCATATTTTGCGCATTCTGTCAGTAGCGCCTGCGTTAGCAGGTGCGTAAAAATGAAAAGAACGCACCTGCTAACGCAGGCGCTACTGACCGTCGCATGGCGTTAAGCGGTAATTTTTCCAAGCTCCCCCAAAACGACATCAACCTCTCCCTCCGTGTTATACCTCCCGAAAGAAAAACGGATCGCGCCCATGGCGTGTTCGTAGGGGATGTCCATTGCTTGGAGGACGGGGGAGGCGGTATGGTCGTCGGAGTTGCAGGCCGACCCGGTAGAGACGCACACTCCCGCGTCGTTTAGTTTTGCCAGGATCGCTTCGCCGTTCATACGGGCAAATGAAATGCTGGACGTGTTGGGCAGGCGAAACGCTCGGTCGGCGGTGCCGTTCAAAGTGGCGTTGGGAATCGCTCGTAAAATTTCGTCTTCGAATCTATCGCGTAAGCCCTGGACCCTTTCCATTTCGGAAAGATCTTTTACGAGTTCCGCCGCGGCACCCAGGCCCGCTATATAAGGGACGTTTTCCGTGCCCGCGCGGCGCCCGCTTTCCTGTCCGCCGCCATAGGTGAGCGAAGGCAAATTTACCCCGCGCCGCACATACAAAGCGCCGATGCCTTTGGGCGCGTGAAATTTATGCCCCGAAAGCGAAAAAAGATCGACGCCCGAATCCTTCAGATCGATCTCGATCTTGCCCGCCGCGTTAACGCCGTCGACATGAAAGAGGCCCGCGGAATTTTCATGCACGACCGCCGCTGCTTTGAGCATCGGAAACAGAATTCCCGTCTCGTTATTGGCCAGCATGATGGAAACGACGGCCGTATCGGGGCGCAAAGCGGCGCGCAGTTCTTCGAGATCGAGCAGGCCTTCTTCGTTCACGCCCAGCCAGCTTACTTCATACCCTCTGGTTTCCAGCTTTTCGCAGAGCTTGCGCACGGCTTCGTGTTCGACGCGCGTGGTGACGATATGTTTTTTCTCAGGTTGGGCCGCAAGCGCGCCCAGGATCGCCCAATTGTCGCTTTCCGTCCCGCCGGAGGTGAAGACGATCTCATCCGAATGGTGCGCGCCGGCCAGTTCCGCCACTTGAGAGCGGGCTTTTTCCACCGCCGCGCGCATCTCGCGGCCGAAAGTGTGCGCGGATGAAGGATTCCCGTAAAGATCGGTAAAATAGGGGCTCATCGCATCGAAAACTTCCGGCGCGACGCGCGTGGTGGCATTATTGTCGAGGTAGATCATAAGCAATTTAGCTGAACTCTCTTTTCTTTGCGGTCTTTGCGCCTTTGCGTGAGAAATTTCACGCAAAGGCGCAAAAGGACGCAAAGGTAAATACAATTCTTTTTTAGCAAAAATCGCATTAAAATTCTGTCTTAATGATTAGGAAATAGTTTATAACATTTGTAAAATACGCAACATATCTGACAAGTGTAAAGGCTTTTGATGGCGCGTGCAGTTTTAAAAATAAAAGAGATCGGCGGAAAGGAATGGGAGGCCGAACTCTCTTCCGGCGCGGAATTTACCATCGGCAGGTCGCGCGATAATAATATTGTATTAAACGACCAGCGGGCCTCGCGTCATCACGCCTACATCAAGCACGACGGCGAGAATTTCGTCATCATCGACGGGCACCTGGAAGACGGCATCATCCGCCCCAGCGTCAATAAAATTTTTATCAACGGGCTGGCGCATTTGCAAAGGCCGCTGGCAGAGGGCGACCGCATCACTATCGGCGGCAGCGAGCTCCAGTTTCACCATACGGCCGAGGAAGAAAAAGCGGAAGCGCCCCCGGCGGAAATTCGTTATGACGACCGCCCGCTCGGCCAGACGCAGATGCTGAAATCCGCCAACGAAATAATCAGCCACCGCAAGATCACCGAGATCACCGCCGAGGACACTTCGCTCGAAGAGATCAAGGAACTGCGGCGGAAAGCCGAGATCCTCGATCTGCTTTATGAAATGACCAAAACGCTGGGCACGGTCTTTGACGAAAAAGAAATATTTACCAAGGCCACCGCGCTTATTTTCCGCGTCACGCCGGCCGACCGCGTGGTGGCGCTGCTGGCGGACGAAACGCCGGACGGAAAGCTGCTCGATTACAACCTTTACCCGGTGGCGGTGAGTTCGCGCACCAAACAATTGGAAAACGCCACGGGCAGGATGACCGTCAGCCGCACGATCACGCAAAAAGCGATCAAGGAAAGGGTGGCGCTGCTCTCGCAGGACGCAAAAAGCGACGCGCAATTTTCCGGCTCGGAATCGATCGTGTCGCAGGGCGTGCGCTCCACCATCTGCGCGCCGCTGCTGACCGAAACCAGCGTCCACGGCGTGGTCTATGCCGACCGGCTCGACCCTTTCGCCAGTTTCAGCTCGGACGACCTGGAACTTATCACCGCGGTCGCCGCGCAAACCGCCGTCGCGGTCGAAACCATCAAGGCGCACAAGCGCCTGGCGCACGAAGAAGTGGCGCGGGCAAATTACAGCCGGTTTTTGCCGGAATACGTGGTCAAGCAGATACTGGAAAATCCGGATTCGCTGGGCCTGGGCGGCGTCAATCAAAAGGTCACCGTGCTCTTTGCGGACATTCGGGGCTTTACCGCTATTTCGGAAAACGAGAAACCTGAAAGAATTGTGCAGCTATTAAACCTTTACTTTACTGAGATGACCGATATTATTTTCGAACACGGCGGAACTCTCGATAAATATATCGGAGATGAGATGATGGCGCTTTTCGGCGCGCCGCACGAAACACCCGAGGACGCAAAAAATGCTTTAAATGCAGCGGTTGCGATGCAACGCAGATTGAAAGAAATTAATCAAAAACTCCTGGTAGAGGGTTTTGCCGAGATCGGCGTCGGGATCGGCCTGCACACGGGCGAAGCCACGGTGGGCTATATCGGTTCGGATAAGCGCTCAGAATATACTGCCATCGGCGACACGGTAAATCTGGCCTCGCGGGTGCAAAATCAGGCCGCGACGGGCGAGATAGTAATCAGCGAAGCGACCGCTGCCGAGGCCGAAAGCCGGTATCCGCTGAAGCAACGCGAACCTGTACAGGTAAAAAATCGTTTGCGGCCCGTGACCCTCTTTGAGGTAGAATGGACTTAAGATAGAATGAAGACTAAATAAGGGGTTCCCATTTGTCTTTGTGTAAAAAATTCAACGTATGTCAATAGTCAGTAAAGCGGCAACTTTGATCGGGGTCAAGAATCTGGTGACGGATTCGATGGCGATCGATATGGGCACGGCAAATACAATTATCGCCGTGCACGGGCGTGATGTGGTTTTAGACGAACCGTCCTTGGTCGCCGTCAACGAATTAACCGACGAGGTAGTAGCCTTCGGGCAGGAAGCCCACGAGATGCGCGGGCGCGAAGCGCGCGAAGTGGTAGTGGTGGCGCCGCTTGTCGGCGGCGTGGTCGCAGATTTTGAAAGAACCAAAAAGATGCTCGCGCAGTTCGTGCAAAAAGCGCGCAGCGGCGTTTCGCAGGTCAGCCGCGAAGCGGTGATGAGCGTGATCTCCGAGGTGACCCACGTCGAGCAGAGAGCGCTGCTCAGCGCCGCCGAGGACGCCAAGATAGATAAAGTTTACATGATGGAAGAAGGGCTGGCGGCCGCCTTCGGCGCGGGAGTGGACCCGCACGACCGGCGCGCTTCGGCTGTCGTCGACATCGGCGCCAGCACAACCAACATCGCAATAGTCGCCAAAGGCGGCATCGTTCATTCGCGCTCGGAACGGATGGGCAGCTCGGATATCAACGCTGCCCTGATCAATCATATCCGGCGGCATCGCGGGCTGATCATCGGCGAGGAAACGGCGGAAATGCTCAAGGTGGATTTCGTCACGGCCACGCCGCCCGAAGATCTGGCCAAGGAGATCACCGTCAGGGGCCGCGACGTTCAGACCGGCAGCCCGGGAGCGCAGGAATTGACCGCGGGAGAGCTTTACCCGGTGGCGGAAGGGATCGTGCGCAAGGTTTCGGAACTGGTGACGGACGCCCTGACCGAGCTTCGCCCCGAAGTGGCGGCGGATATTTACGACCGCGGCATTATCGTCACCGGCGGCGGCGCACTATTTAGCGGCATCGACCAGTACCTGCGAAACCGCACTTCCCTGCCGGTCAGCATCGCCGACGAATCGCGCTACGCGACGGTGCGCGGGCTGTTGAAAATGTTCGACGAAAAGGAACTGCTGCGCAAGGTCGCGCGCAATGAGCCTCACCTGCTGCATAATGCCGAGGTCCCGTTCGAAGCTTAAAATTCCCGCGCGGCTGTATGCTCCATGAATATTTTCAGCTTCTTCAAGCAACAGCTTCTGATCTTTCGCATCTTCGGCGTTCCCGTGTTTATCGACTACCGCTGGTTTTTTGTACTGGCGCTGATGACGGTGATCGCCGCGCTCAGTATTCCGCTTAGCATTCTGGACGATCTTGCCGGCAGGCTTATCCTCGGTTTCGTTACCAGCATCATTCTTTTTATCTGTGTCTTTGCTCACGAGCTGGGCCATGTTTTCGCCGCCAGGCTGGAGGGCATTCAAACCCTCGAGATCGTGCTGCATCCTTTCGGCGGGCTGGCGCGACTAAGCCGCGAGCCGGACACGCCGCGCGCCGAGTTTCGCATCGCCATCGCCGGCCCGGTGGCAAGTTTTCTGATCGCGTTCATATTTCTCGCGCTGGTAAGTTCGGCCGGCAGGTCCGGCGCGCTCGCGCTGCTTTTCTTTCTTCTCTTTTTCTTTAACATCCTGCTGGCGGTCTTTAACCTGTTTCCGGGATACCCGCTCGATGGGGGGCGGGTCCTGCGCGCTTATCTCTGGCATCGCGGCTACGACCTGAACGAAGCCACTATCCTGACCGGGCGCTGCGGCCAGCTCATTGCCGTGGCTTTGATAATATTCGGGCTTTTTGTGCTGGTGACGCGGCTGGATTTTACCGGTTTATGGACGATCCTGGTCGGGCTGTTCCTGATAGACTCGGCCACGGAGATCATTAAATATTCCCGCAACCGCGAAAAGCTGACGGCCGAAGGGGTAATGTCGCCGCCTTTTGCGCTCGACCCGGAAAACACGGTTATGAAATTTATCGACCACACCCTGCCGCTGATGCGGCAGGCGGTTTTTCCCGTCGCCCGCAATAAACAGCTTTACGGAATCCTGACCCTGCAGGATCTAAAATCACTGCCGCGCGAGAAATGGAGCGAAACCCTTATTTCGGAAGTGATGCGCCCGGTCCGTCCCGAATATTTCGTGGAAAACGCCACGCCGCTGAAAGAAGCCCGGGAAGTGATGAGCGAAAACGGCATCGACGCCGTGTGCGTGATCGACGAAGACGGAAACCTGGTCGGTTTTCTGCAGGCGGGAAAGCTCAAGAGTTAACAGTCTTTATGGAGCGCGGGCACCCCTGCCCGCTGCGGACGCTAGGCGTCCGAACCCGTTAGCTGCGCGAACGGTTTCGACATAATTCGCGGCGAAGCGTTAAAAGCGGGCAGGATGCCCGCGCTCCATGTTAAAATTTAAAAACTGATTTTGTACAGGAGATTAAATATAGATGCTAGCCGTTTTGGGCGCGTTGATCGCCAATGGTCTAATTACAATTCTAAAATTTATCGGCGCTTTGCTGACCGGTTCCGCCGGATTGATGGCGGAAACTTTGCACTCGCTCGCCGACACCACCAACCAGGTCTTTCTGCTTTTGGGCCTGCGTTTTTACAAAAAACCGGCCTCGGAAAAACATCCTTTCGGCTACGGCAAAGAGCGCTTTTTCTGGTCGTTCATCGCCGCGATCTTCATTTTTGGCGTCGGCGCGACCTATGCGGTCTACGAGGGGATCCAAAAAATCCTTCATCCGCATGAACCTGAAAACCTGTTTTGGGCGTATTCTATACTAGGGGTATCTTTTATACTGGAGGCGATCTCTATCGGGCTCGCCCTCTGGCAGGAAATGAACGAGGCCCGCCACGAAAAACTAACGTTCTTTGAATACCTGAAAGAATCCAAAGACCCGACCGCAAAAACGGTCATTTTCGAAGATTCCGCCGCTTTGATAGGCATCGTGCTGGCCGCCGCCGGCTTGCGGCTGGGCGAATTGAAAATTCCGCCCGGCCACGGGGAGTATTGGGACGGCATGGCGTCGGTCTCGATCGGCATCGTGCTGGCGATCGTGGCATTCGTGCTGGCGCGCTCGGCACGCGGCCTGCTGCTGGGCGAGGCGGCGACAAATAAATGTGTTGAGGCTATTCGGAGCGCGATCACCAGTCATCCGAATGTAGTGCAAGTGGTCGAGCTTTTGACCATGCACCTGGCGCCGAAGCAAATCCTGGTCAATGCGAACGTCAATCTTAAAGACGAGCTGGCCACGGCCCAGATCGTGGAAACTGTTCACGAAATTGAAGAAGCGATCCGCAAGGCCGAACCTAAGGTCGATAAGATATTTTTAGAAGTAGCGCGGCAAAGCGAAAGCACGGTAAAAGAGGTCATACCGCAACATATTGGCTAAAAACGGTGTCTAATAAAGTGAGTAAGTCTTGTAAGTCTGGAAAGTTTGGGAAGCGAAGGAAGTCTGGGAAGTGAGTTATTTTCAAGACTTTCCCAGACTTTCAACACTTCCCCGGACTTCCCAAGACTTTCTAGACTTACAAGACTTTCCAGACTGTAAATTATGTTTCTTTTTTTCGCACAGTTCAGTGATTACCTGGCAAGGCTGACCAGTGCGCGAAACCTGGTGGATATAGCGATAGTTTTTATCATCGTCTATATCATCCTGAGGCTCGTGCGCGGCACTCGCGCCATGCCCATGGCTTTGGGCATGGTGGGGTTCGGCGTGATCTACTGGGCGGCGGTCTTTTATGAGCTGGCGACGCTGGAATTTGTTTTACGCGGCGCGCTGCTTTACCTGGGCGTGGCGATCATCGTGCTCTTCCAATCGGAGATCAGGCAGGCGCTGATCTATTTCGGCAACCGTTTCCGGCTGCCTGTGATGAGAAGGCAAACCGGGCTGCTGGGCGAAAATATCTACGACGAGATCGTGCTGGCCGCCACTACGCTGGCTTCGGAAAAGATCGGCGCCCTGATAGTGGTCGAGCGAAACGTCGGCCTGCGCAATTTCGTCGATGCCGGGGTGCAGATCGACGCCAAGCTTCGCTACGATCTGCTGGTCACGATCTTCAACCCTTCGGCGCCGCTGCACGACGGCGCGGCCATCGTCCAGCGCGAACGCATCGCCGCCACTTCCTGCTTTTTGCCTTTGACGCAGAACCCGCGGCTTTCCAAAGACCTGGGAACGCGGCACCGCGCCGCCATCGGGATCACCGAAGACACCGACGCGGTGGCCGTGGTGGTGTCGGAAGAAACGGGCCTGATCTCTTTTGTCCGCGACGGCGAGATCAAACGCAATCTCGATCCGATGACGCTTCGCAGCATGCTGCTGGAAGCGATGGAAATTCCGATGCTGGAAAGAAAACGCGAACGCACCAAGACGATGAAGGAGCCGGAAACGGAAATAACTCTAGGTTAAGAAAACTTTGCTTATAGAGTTGAAAACCAGTGTAACTATCACTTTAATTTTTTGACTTTTACAGGCAAGCCCGGATCAAAAAAATGGCATTTCGTTTTCCAACTGAAAAACTGGACCCGAGGGAACACCTGCAGCCGCTTCTATCGGTCTGGCTGCGAAAGATCTTCCTGGAAGATTGGAGCACCAAGCTGATCGCGCTGGCGATCACGGTGGGCTTGTGGTTCGGCATCACCGGGCAGCAGGCGCCCATCGCCAGCCGCTTTAGCGACGTGCGGCTGAATTTCCGACTGCCCAGCGAGATGGAGATCAGCAACGAGCCGCTGCGTCAGGTGGAAATAACCCTGACCGGCGACAAGGCAAAGATCGACCGCCTCGATACGCACGACCTGGTAGTTTCGGTCGATCTGTCTTCATACAATCCCGGCGAACGGATCGTGCAGCTGACGCCCGATAACGTCATCATGGAACTTCCGCAGGGGGTCAAGATCGATGAGATCCAGCCCGGCAAGGTTCTGCTGAAACTGGAAAAACGCGAGGAGCGCGAGGTCGAGGTAAAACCCGAATTCGAAGGATTGCTTCCCGAAGGAATCGAAGTTTATGAATCGATCGTCACCCCGGCGAAAGTGCGGGTGCGCGGACCTTCCAGCTTTGTAAATTCCATCGATACCGTCACGACCGAAAGAATTATCCTGGACAACCGCAAGGCGGATTTTACCGCGAAACAGGTGGCGGTCAATCTGCTCAACCCGAAGATCACGGTCCTGGATACTGTGGTGGACGTTACGATAAAGATCGGGCCGAAACGCAGCGAGAAGAATTTGACCGTTCACGCCCAAACGCCTTCGGGCGCGACGGAAACTTTTACCGTCACCCTGGTCGGGCCCCAGGCGGACCTGGAAAAGATCAACCCCAAAGACATCCGGGTCGAGCTGGAAAAGGTCTCCGAAGATTCGTTTCAGCCCAGAGTTTCCCTGCCTGATGCGTTCAACCAAACCGTGACGGTAAAGAATGTCCGGCCTTCCGCGGTCACCGTAAGATAGCCAGTAGTTAGAGTTACGCCTTTAGGCGTGAATTCCCAAAATTTTCACGCCTAAAGGCGTAATTCTAAACCTTCGTATAATATATTTAAACTCTGTTAAAGAAAGTTGTTGACAGCTCCCGTATCTCCATTCTATTCTTGAATTGGAGGTTTGTTTTAAAAACCGGCCTCCAACCTGCCGATCCGCTGCTTGCGCTAGAGCAGTTTTTGATCGAATCTACTTTCCCCCCGTTCGTTCCAATCTATCCTAAATTTGGAGATATAACCTCAATGCGTCCTACCACCACCAAACGCGTACTCGCGCGTTTAAATACCCGTTCTTTAGCAACAATTCTTATTTTTATCGCCGGTGTTTTTGTGCTGGCCCTGCCGTTCGGCATTCTCAGAACACAGGCTTCCGGAACCATCAGCGGAAGAGTGTTTCAGGATTTTAATAGTAACGGCGTCTACGACACGACCACGACCATTAATAATTCCAGCGGCGTCGGAACCGTTGGCGTCGCGGTCGATTCCGGCGTGCAGGCGGTGGAGGTCCGCGCTTACGATTCGGCGGGAAATAATGTTACTACCGGAGGTGTAGTTACCTCCGACGCCGCCGGCAATTATTCACTTTCGGCCACGGGAACGGGCCCCTATCGCGTTGAGTTCACCAATTTGCCCTCCGGGTATAAGCCTTCGGCGCGCAGCACCGATTCGGTGCAGGGCGGCAGCACCACAAATGCCGGAACTACCGTTCAATTCGTCCTTGACGGCAACACATCGAATGTAAACCTCGCGCTTAGCCGTCCCGAAGAGTATTCTCAGAACAACCCTGACATAGTTACCAGCCGCTATCTTTTCGGCGATCAGATCTCAGGCGTGAACAACGCGGGCACGACGCTGATGAGTTTTCCGTACTCGGCGGGCAGCAGCGACGCCACCACCGGCGCTTCAGCAACGGCTTTTGATAATCCTTCCTCGCATACCCTCGCATTGCAGGCGCAAACCGTCGGCACTACCTTCGGTTTGGCGTACGCCCGCAGCACCCGGCGGGTATATGCCGCGGCTTTCTTTAAGCGCCACGCGGGTTTCGGCCCCGGCGGCCCCGGCGCGATCTATAACATCAACCGCACCGGCAGCGGCTCCGTCAGCAGCACGATAACCGTCGCCGGAGCGACCACCAACTCGCACGGTTCAAATTGGACCCGCGATGGCGAAGTGGCAGGTTGGGAGGCAGTCGGTAAAACTTCACTGGGCGGAATGGCCATTTCGGACGACGACAGCACACTGTATGTGATGAACCTGCAGAACCGCAGGCTTTATGCGATCAACGCTGCGACCGGCGCCGAGATCACCAACCAGGCGGTGCCGCTAAGCCCGCCGGTTCCCGCCGGTGGAAATTGCGCTTCAGGCGATGTCCGTCCTTTTGCAGTGACCTATTATCGCGGCAGAGTATATGTCGGCATGGTTTGTTCCGCCGAATCTACCGCGACGGTTGACACTTATACCGATTCGAACAGCAATGGAAGTTATAACCACGCGGAATATTTTGTCGATTCCGATAACGACGGGGTTCGTGACGCCACCGAAGCGTTCTACGACGCCGACAATGATAATACTTACGATGCCGGCGAACCCTTTGTCGATAACGACGGCAACAAGACCTACAATCTCGGCGACGCCCGACGCCTGGTGGCGTATGTTTATAGCGTCGATCCGGCTACGCTGGCTTTCGATGCCGCTCCGGCATTTTCGATGCCGCTTAATTACAAGCGCGGCTTAAATACCAGGACCCTCGGCGCGGACGGCATATGGCGTCCGTGGTCAGCCACTTTTCGTAATGGTTCCGCGGCGGCGGACCGCCCGGTTTACGCGCAGCCGATACTGACCGGTGTTGCTTTTGACCGCGGCAACCTGATCCTGGGTTTGCGCGACCGCATGGGCGATCAAGTGGGCAACAGCACCCAATCGAATCCTGGCGATGCCTCGGCAGCTCTTTACCAACCCCGCACCAGCGGCGATCTGCTGCGCGCCTGCGGCAGCGTCGCGGGCGGCTGGACAGCGGAAAGCAATGGCCGCTGCAGCGGAAACGGCACCGCTCCGCAAAACACCGAGGAAGGCCCCGGCCGCGGTGAATTTTATTACGGTGATGCCTACACTCTTTCGTACACCTTTGCCGACCCCGCCGGGCAAACCGCGATCCTCGGCAAGGGCAGCAACCACGACGATATCGGGAGCGGCGGCGTCGCGCAGATGCCCGGCGCGCCCGATGTGACGGCGGTGATGTTTGACCCGATACCCAATATCGCCAACATGACGCACGACGGCGGCATTCGCTGGATGAACAATACCAGCGGCGCTTTTACCAAAGGCTATCGAATTTTTGACGGCGCCGGCAGCGACCCCGACGTCTTTGCCAAAGCGAACGGCCTCGGCGATCTCGAATTTTTATACGATCAGGCGCCGATCGAGATCGGCAACCGCGTCTGGCTCGACAGTAACGCGAACGGCGTGCAGGACGCGGGCGAAGCCGGAATTTCCGGTGTCACCGTGCATTTGTTCAACGCTTCAAATTCGCAGATCGGCACGGCGGTGACGGACGCTAACGGCGAATACTATTTCGTTTCCTCGGCCGCCGCCGATCCGAACACGACCGACAACATAGGCCAGATAAACGGCAATATCGCGACCGGCACGGCCTACCAGGTCCGTTTCGACCTCGCGGCAAATTACGCGGGCGGCGGGCCGCTCAACAACCGTTTTCTGACCGCGGTAAATTCCAGTTTTCAAAACGGCAGCGTTGATTCCAACGATTCAGACGCGGCGAACGTGGCCAACCCGACCGGTTCCCCGGCGGGGACTTTCCCGGTCATATCCCTGGCCACCGGCAGCGCCGGCAGCAACGACCACACCTTTGACGTGGGCTTTTCCGCGGCCGCCACTTACTCGCTGGGCAACCGCGTCTGGTTCGACACCGACAACGACGGGCGCATCGACGCCGGCGAGGCCGGGCTTGACGGGGTTTCCGTCTCGCTCTTTGCCGATGCGAACGCCGACGGGCAGCCGGACAGCCCGGGCTCACCCATAGGCAGTACGGCCACCGCGGGCGGCGGTTACTACCGCTTCGATTCCCTGGCGGCGGGCAACTACGTGGTGCGGATCAATTCTTCGAATTTCGATAACAGCGGCGACGTGCTTTACGGTTATCAAAACACCACCGGCAACGTCACGGCCGATACCGACTCCACCGCTTCGTTAAGCGGCGAAAACGGCGTCAATCTTTCCGGCGCGGCCAACGGCGTCCAGACCAGCGGCATTTTGTCCAACTCTATAACCATCGGCACGGGCGTCAGCGAACCGGTCGGCGAAAGCGATCTGAGCGCTTCGGGACAGGGCTCGGCGGACGGCTTTGCCGATATGACGGTCGACTTCGGTTTCTATCGCCTCTGCGTGGGCAACCTCGTTTGGAACGATATGGGCGCGGGCGCAAACCGCGACAACGGCCTTTTCGACAGCGGCGAGATGCCCCGCGCTAACGTGCGCGTTCGGATATACAATTCCACGGGCACGGAAATTCCCGTGGGCGCCGACGGCATACTCGGGACCGCCGACGACGGCGCAAACGGCGTGCTGACCAATGCTTCGGGCAACTATCAATTCTGCGGGCTGGCGCCGGGCGGTTATCGCGGGACGGTTACCCAAACGGGGCCGATCTCCAGCACCCCGACCGACGCTACTCCGAATAATAACGAAGACTCCGACGACAACGGCGGGCCGACCGGCTCAGCCATCGGCAGCATTCCCGCGGGCACCATCGTCAGCAGCGCGATAACGCTGACGCCGGGCGCGGCCGGAGCCTTAAGTAACAACACCGTCAGCAACGCCAGCGGTTCCACTACCGATCCGACCCTGGACTTTGGTTTGGTCGTGCCGCCTTCGGCGGTCACGATGGCGGATTTCCGCGCCGAAGAAACCGAAGGCGGAACCGGCTTGTCATGGCAGAGCGGTTTCGAGGCGAACAACCTTGGCTATCGTATCTGGCGCGAGAGCGGCGGCCAGCGCCGGCTCGTAAATCAAGAACTCATCGCGGGCAGCGCGCTGCAGGTCGGCGGCGCCGCGTTGACGGCGGGCAACGAATACCGCGTGCTCGACCGCGCGGCAAAAGATGCCGAATTTCAAAACGCGGGTTACTGGCTCGAAGCCATCGACCTTGACGGCTCGAGCGAATGGTTCGGCCCCGTCACGGCCGGCGCCGGTCCCGCACGGAAGCCTTCAGCGAATTTGCGCCGGCCTTTGCCGAATTGAATTCGAATGAAGGAGCGCAAAACGAGCGGCTGGAAATTACGGCAACTGCGCCGACTTACAGGGCGGAAAATATGTCCGCTCCGGTCAACGTTCACGCCGGTGACGCTCAAGCGTTGAAACTGAAAGTCAGCCGCGACGGCTGGTACCTTGTGAGCGCGGCCGAACTCGCCGCTTACGGGTTCGATCCGGCCGGGTCTCGCAATTGGCAAATGTTTGCCGACGGCCGCGAGGAAGCGATCGTGGTGGGCAGCGACGGCTCGATGGAATTTTACGGGCGCGGGCTCAATACGCCCGATGGAGACACGCGGGTGTATTGGCTGGTCGTGGGAAATTCCGCCGGACGGCGCATCAAACAGCAAAAACTCGCGTTTGACGAAAACGCGCCCGAAGGCACGACCCGCCTGACGGTGGAACGCGCGGATCGAAGCGTACGCGCCAGCGCCATTCTCAACGGCGCGCGTGAAAACTGGTACGCGGCCATCATCAACGGGCAGGAATCTTTCTCGAACCTGTCTCTCAGCGAAGTAGCGGCGGGAACGGGTGAGACGGCCTGGCTCTCTATCCACATTCAGGGTTTGAGCATCGCCTCGCACCGCATCGCCGTGACATTGAACGGCAGCGAAGTTGGGCAGATCGAACTGGACTCGATGGGACGCAGCGAGTGGGGGAGGGATATTGATACGGCGCAGCTACTAAACGGGCAAAATCAGATCGGACTGCGTTCATTGAACGGCAGCGGCGACGTGAGCCTGCTGGAAACCGCCCGGATCAGCTACCCCCGCCGCGCAAAAGCCGTCGACGACCGGCTGCTCCTGCGGCAGGAAGCAGGCCAAAGCTTGAAGCTCACCGGCTTTACCGGCGAGCAGGTGCGTATTTTCGACACCACCGATCCTGCTCAGGTCGGCGTGTTTATGGCTATTGGGCGTGCGGAAGCGGACGGCACTTTCAGTGTAACCGTGCCCGCAACGGCTAATGCCCGCGATCTTTTGGCGATGGGCAGCGGTCAAACGCCTTCGGCGGTAAATTCTATGGAACGCAACCAGGCTTCCGCCTGGCGCAGTACTGTTAATCGCGCGGATTTCGTTATCATCGCCCCCGCCGGGTTCCACGCTCAGTTGGACGCCCTGCGGGCCAAACGCGAAAGCGAAGGTTTGCGCACGGTAGTGGTCGATATCGAGGACGTTTTTGACGAATTCGGTTTCGGCGCGCGCGGCGCGCAGGCTGTCAAAGATCTTCTCGAGTACGCCAAGGGAAATTGGGCGGTTAAACCCCGCTACGTTCTGCTGGCGGGCGACGCCAGCGCCGACCCGCGTAATTATTCTTCGGCAGGCGGAAGCCAGGCCGACATCGTGCCTACGGGTTGGGTCGACACCGCGCTGATGGAAGCCAGCAGTGATGAAGTGCTGGTCGATTTCGACGGCGACGGCGTCGGCGAAATATCGGTCGGCAGATTGCCCGTGCGGACGCAGGATGACCTGGGCGTAGTCTTGTCCAAGATCCTCTCTGTCGATCCGGTCAAACAGTCGGTGGCTAACAGCCGCGGCATCCTAACGGTGGCTGACAACAACATCGGCTATGATTTCGTCCAGGGTAACCTGAATATTCGTCAGGTTCTGCCTGCGGAGATGTCCGCAACTTCGGTCAATCGCGAGGACGGCGAACCCGCGGCTGTGAGACAGCAAATAATCGACCGCATCAATGCCGGCCCGCTGATGGTCAACTTCTTTGGCCACGGCAGCACTGGCGTTTGGACGGGCGGCGGCATTTTCCGGCTCCAAGATGCTTCGGGCCTGGCCAATGAACAGCGTCCGAGCCTGATGGTCATGCTCACGTGTCTCAACGGCGCGATCGCCGAACAGAACGAGACCATGGCGGAAGGCCTCTTGAAAGCGCGCCACGGCGGGGCATTTGCTTCATGGACCCTTTCGAGTATGAACTACGCCGACGTGCAGGAAGCGATGGCGTTGGTTTGGTACGGCTCTTTGATCAGGGGCGAGCGCCTCGGCGACGCCGCCAGGATAGCTAAGGCCTCCAACGATAATTCCGATACCCGCTACACTCTTATCCTTCTCGGCGACCCGACCCAGCGGATCATCGCCGCGCGGACAAGATAAACAAATTCAAATTCGTTTGAATGAAGATAAAAGGCGAAGCTGCTTGCTTCGCCTTTTAGTTTTGAGTCCCGCCTTTTTAGTTTTGAGTCCCGCCTTCAGGCGGCAACTATTAAGAAGCGTTCATGTCAGTAGCGCCTGCGTCAGCAGGTGCGTTTTTAAAATTGCCACTAGCTTTAGCTAGTGGATAAAGAAAGTAAATTAAAGAAAAGGGCTTTAGCCCACACGAAAACATTAGGCTAAAGCCATCTATAGATCAGCGTTCAAAACCACTAGCTAAAGCTAGTGGGAATTAATGATGTTGAAAGAAGTGCTCACTACCGTTAAAATGCGAGAGCGTTAACTTATACAACAGAAAGCACTTTCTTAAGCATGAAAAAAAATCCGTTCAGCCGCCTAACGCCTTTGCTTACCGCATTTACTCTATTCCTGTCAATCGGCGCCGCGGCACAAAAAACCAGGCCCGCGGTTCCCGCCGCCGGACAGCTTTCCGCCGCTATTCAGGTGCAGATCGTAAAAGCCGAGGATGAAAGGCGCTGGGACAAAACGCTGGAAGATCTGCTCCGCAATGTTTCTCCCGCGGTGCGAAAACGCGCCGCGCTGGCCGCGGGCAGGATCGGCGACGCCGGAAGCGTCCCGGCGCTGGCGGTGCTGCTGGAAAAAGACCCCGACGCGCAGGCGCGCCGGGTGGCGGCTTTTGCGCTCGGCGAAACGGAATCGGCCAAAGCTGCCGATGCGATCCTAAAAACACTGGCAAATAACGAAGAAGCGGATGACGTTCGCGCCCGCGCCGTCGAAGCCGCCGGAAAGATCGCCGCGGCGGAAAAAACCACCGCCGAAAAATTGGGCGAAGCCATCCTCGACGCGCTGGAACATGAAGCGCAAAAAGCGAAACAAAACAAACAGCTCATCTTGCTCGGGCTGACGGCCGTCTTGCGCGCCCGCCCGGAAGAGGGCGATTTTGTCACCGCCAAATTTTTGACCAATCTCGACGCGCGCGTTCGCGCCGACGCGGCGAATACGCTGGCCCGCCTGCGCGCAAAAAATGCCAACGAGACGCTTCACGCGCTACTGCTATCGGATGACGACGCCACCGTCCGCGCCAACGCAGCGCGCGCGCTGGGAGCGGCCGAAGACAAAACCGCTTTTAACCTCCTGCTCGAAGCCGCCGTCAGTGACGAAGATCCCCGGGTGCGCGTGAGCGCGATCCGCGCGCTGGGAAGTTTGAAGGACGCTAATGCCGCGGACAAGCTGCTGGAGCACGGCAATATGCTGTTGGAGAATTATAAAAGATCGAAATTCCCCACGCCCTCTGAAAAAAACGAGCTGCTCGAGATCGCCACGGTACTGGGCAGGCTTTTGCCTAACTCAAACAACGCGGCGGCCGTTAATTTTTTGAACAACCTGGATAAAACCGGCGGGCAGGCGTCGGCCGAGATCAAGATCGCGCTGGCGCAGGTTTCTCCGAGAAGTTTTTTTGAAAATCTGGATGTATTCAACAAATCCAAAATGGAGAAATTTCCCGGGGATTGGCAAGTGGTCAGCGCGGTCATGCAAGGCCTGGGTGAATTGGCGAAACTGGAAGCGACGGACGTGAATAAAGACTTGCGCGCGCGCGGGGCAGCCGAAACTGCGATGTGGCTGGCTGCTTATTATAAGATCAACAGCCTTACCCCGGCTGACCTTCAAAAGCCTGATATTAAAGAGTTTATTAAAGAACACCAGGGCGTTATCCTGAATAGGGACAACACGATAAACAAAGATATATACCTGCCCGCGCCCGACATTCTCCGCGCGTATGCGGTCTTTAAACCTCAAAGTTTGGACGATGTTTTGCTGAATCACCTTAAGCTGAATGACATTTTTATTCGCGCCGCGGCGGCTGAGCTTTTAGGCGAACAACCCGTGGCAAAAGAAAACGTCGACGCTTTAAAGACGGCTTTTTCCAAGGCCATTTTAACCGACAAGGAAACCAACGACGCGCAGCTTGCCATCCTCGACGCGCTCTTTAAATTCGACAAAAAAGAATCGGTCGGCATTCTCCTGATCGCTTTGAACGCGCCCGATTACCTGGTGCGAAAAAAAGCCATTGAGCTCTTAAAAACTCCCGGCCTGGAAAAAGATTTTCCCGGCGTGCCGGCGATGCTCGAAAACGCGCGGGCGAAAAAGAAGGCCCAGGTGCTCCCCCTTGCGCCCGCCTTCGGCACCAAGCTCGGGCAGATATTAAATACCACCGCCGATTACACCCGCGCCGTCTCGCGCAAAAACGGGCGAGTCACAGCCATTGTCACCACCGAAAAAGGCGCGTTCACCATCGACCTCCTGCCGGAAGACGCGCCGCTCACGGTGGACAATTTTATCAGGCTGGCCCGCGCCGGTTATTTTAACGGCGTGATGGTGCATCGGGTGGTGCCTAATTTCGTGATGCAGGACGGCGACCCGCGCGGCGACGGAAACGGCGGCCCGGGCTGGTCGATCCGCTGCGAAGTAAATATGGTTCCGTACGAACGCGGCGCGGTCGGCATGGCGCTTTCGGGCAAAGACACCGGCGGTTCGCAATGGTTCGTGACCCACGCGCCGCAGCCGCACCTCGACGGCGGCTACACCGTCTTTGGCCGGGTGAACGAAGGCGACATGAAGATCGTCGACCGTGTAGCGCGCGGGGATAAGATCTTGAGCGTGAAAATTATTGAGGCAAAGTAGCTGCGCCATTAAAAATTAGTGAGAATTCATTAAAGTTTCTATGACCAGAAAAACTTTTCATTCCCTATTCAGATTATCGGTTTTAATGATCTTTGTTTTTGTGTTTCTACAAAACGCATTTCCACAATCGGAAAACGACGACGAAATATCGCTCCGTGATATTAGCGAAGCGATCCTGGTGAATGGCCGGCCGGCATTAAAAATTCTCAGCCCGAAAAAAGGCGGCTATACCGAGGTGAAATTGCAAAAGCGCGGCGGCGAAGACGCTCTTGTTTTTGATGTCGTTAAGATGTCGGTCAAGAATCCGGTGGGAAAACTTTTTATAACTAAAACAAAAGTAATTTTTGACGCTTTGGGAAAAAAGGAAAGCAGTTTTAGCATCGAGAAAGCCGTCATTAAAAAATGTGCCGTCAAAAAATCTGCTGATGGTTTCCCGTCGCTTGAGTTGGACACTGATAACGATGAGGCAAAATTTGCCGTTAAATTTGATCGTTTTCGACATTTAATTGACAGGGCATCACAACGAGCGGTTCACGATCTTTTATATCGCGCAATAAACGACTTTGATCTGACGATCAAAGAATTTAACGAACTAACTAAAGGCGCTTTTCCCGGCGAAAACTAGGAGTGGTTCAGAGTTACGCCTTTAGGCGTGGGAAACACGCAAAGCTCTCACGCGTAAACGCGTAACTCTGAACCGATAAAAAAATTTGATCTATGCGAAAAAGTCTTCTCCGCAAATTTCTATTATTTTCTTTGGTCGTATTTCTCTTTTGCCACGCTCATGCGGAGAGAAAAGAGCGCCTGCTCGACACCTGGCGGCCGGTGCATTTCGACGTAAATCTTGTCTTTAACGATTCACTTTCCGAGCTCACCTCGGTCAACACGGAAATTACAGCCCTGATCCTAAAAAACAATGTCACGATGATCGATCTTGACTACGGCGCGATGCCGATAGGTGCCGTCACGGTTGACGGCGAACGGGCAAAATTTACGCGGCATGCCAACAAGCTCGACGTTTATCTCACTAACCCGGCGAAGGAAAAGCAGCAGCTCAAAATTGCCGTCTCTTATTCCGGTAAACCCAAGGATGGATTGATCTTAACGGACGACAAGGACGGGCGGCCTTCCGCCGTGGGCGATAATTGGCCCGACCGGGTCCATCATTGGATACCGTGTTTCGATCATCCTTCCGCCAAAGCCTCGGTGCGCTTTAGCGTTACCGCTCCCGCGCGAAACGAGGCCGTCGCCAACGGCATTCTCGAATCGAAAAAAGACAACCCCGGCGCGACGCGGACCTGGATTTATTATGAGAAAGCCCCGGTCTCGCCCTACAACATGGTCGTCGCCGTCGGGCAATTTGCGGCCGCCGAGTTAAAAACCAAAGCCGGCATTCCGATCTCGTATTACGTCGCGCATTCGGACCGTAAGTTTGCCGAGCGGGTTTTTTCGCCGGCGGGCCCCTCGGTCAATTTATTCAGCCAGTTGATCGAGCCGTATCCTTACGGGAAACTCGCCCTGATAGTGGGCGCGACCCGTTTCGGCGGAATGGAAAACGCCAACACGATCGTTTTTTCTCCCGATCTTTTAAAGATTTTCTCACTGCCAAACCGCGCAGCCTTCGTTACGATATTCCGCAAGGCAAGGAAGAAACTCTCGCGCACGAGATCGCGCATCAATGGTTCGGCGCTTCCGTGACCGAAGCGACCTGGGCCGACCTCTGGCTGAGCGAAGGCTTTGCCACATATTTCGCCGGCCTGTTCCTGCAGAAAAATGAGGGTGAAGCCGTTTTTCGCGCTTACATGCGCAAAAACGCCGAAGAATATTTCGCCTACGAAAAACAAAAACGCACTCCCATGCACGACACCGAAACCGAGGATCTGTTTGCGCTGCTGAATAAAAATAATTACGAAAAAGGCTCATGGGTCTTGCACGAGCTGCGCGGAATTTTGGGCGACAAAATTTTCTTCGAGGGGTTGAAAATTTATTACAACAAGCACCAGGGATCCGTCGCCACTTCGGACGATCTGCGAACGGCTTTTGAAAAAGCGTCGGGCAAGGACCTGAAGGATTTTTTTACGCGCTGGATTTACCGCGCCGGGCATCCCGTCTACAAAATTTCGTGGACGCAGGTGGGCGCGAAAACCGTCGAGTTAAAGCTCACCCAGACGCAGCCGGATGAAGCGTTTCTCATGCCGGTAACTTTAGAGATCATTACGGCCCAGGGCGCGCGCCGCGTGCAGATAGTGCCCACGGGAAAAAAATCTGTTTTAAAAATTCAGATCGCGCCGCCTAAAAAGATCATCATAGATCCTGACGAATTTATTTTGAAAGAGGTAGTATCGTAGTAGTTGGCAAAAGCAGCCGCAGTTTGCAGTAGAAGATCGGCTGCCCGGTGCTTAGGGCTGCTGCTTACTTTCAGTGCTCTCCGGGGCTAAAAACTTATGAAAGAAATGCAGGAACTCTCAGAATTAACAGCGCTTAAAGAACAGCGCCGCCGCGTCGAGATCGAGCAGGGGCTGGAAACGCTCAGCCGCTATCTCGACGGGCTTTTTCGCGTTCCGGGCACGGGCTGGCGGTTCGGCCTGGACGCTCTGGTCGGGCTTATTCCCAACTATGGCGACATGGCCACGTCGCTCGTCTCTTTTTACATTCTCATCGCCGGGGTGCGCTACGGCGTGCCTAAGATCACGCTGCTGCGAATGGCGGCAAATATCGCGCTCGATTACGTGATCGGCGCGATTCCCTTAGCCGGCGACGCCTTTGACTTTTTCTATAAATCGAACCAGCGAAATTTGCAGTTGATCCGCGAGCGCGCCACCGGGCAAGGAAAAGGCACGGCCGGCGATTGGATATTTATCTTTGTACTTATCGCGATCCTGATCGGCGTCCTGATCGGTTCGGTGGTGGTAAGCCTGTTTATCATCGCCCTGCTGCTAAGATTGCTTTTCGGCGGGCTGGATTCGATCTAGTAATTTTGTCAGAACCGGGAGCGATAGCGACCGGGCTTCATCAATGGTTAATGGTGAGTGATCAATGATTAATGAGAAACTTGCGCTCATAAATTAGTCATTGATCACTGACCATTAATCATTAAATCGCTCCCGGTTCTGACCTTTCAACTTACACTGCTGCGCTCGCGGCAGGAAACATTTTTTCCAGCGCCGTGGTCAAAACCGAGACGCCGTATTCGCCGGCAGCGCGCGTTTTTAATTTTCCTTCCGCGTCGAACAGATAATAGACCGGCACCCAGCCCTGCTCGTTCTGAAACGCGTCCTTCAACTTGTGCAGGCTGTCTATCGCCGTCACCTCGTCTATATTGTTGGCTTCCATCGCCTGCTTGATCGTATCCAGATCGGTGTCGGCTTCGTAACGCGGCATATGAACAGCCACGGTCTGCAAGCCCAGCGCGCCGTATTTTTTCTTCAGGTCACGCAGCGCGGGCATTTTGTCTTTACAGATCCCGCAGCTCACCGCCCAAAAATGAACGAGCACGGGTTTGCCTTTAATACGCTGCTCGGTATCTTCCCGCGAGCCGTTTAACCACGTGGTCGCCCCTTCGAGCGAAGGCATCGCATCTCCAATTCTCATTGCCATAACACTTCCTTAATGCGGATTTGGGATTGCGGAATGCGGATTTATTCTCTTCAATCCGAATTCCGCAACCCGCAATTAACCTCCAAAATTTACACCTTTAAATTCTCTTGTCCCGGTGTCCAGTCCGCCGCGCAGAGGCCGCCGGTCTGCAAGCCTTGCAGCACGCGCAGGGTCTCATCCACCGATCGTCCGATATTCAGATCGTGCACCACCGCGTATTTCAGCACGCCTTCCGGGTCGATGATAAACAGGCCGCGCAGGGCGATGTTCGCTTCCTCGACCAGAATGTTATAAGCGCGCGCGAGTTTGCCGCCTACGTCCGAAGCCAGCGGGTATTTCAGATCGGCCACGCCGCTCTGTTCGCGCGGGGTTTTGATCCAGGCGCGGTGCGAGTGGACCGAATCGGTCGAAACGCCGATGACTTCCGCGCCGACGCCGTTAAGCTCGTCGAGGCGGTCGGAAAAAGCGGTCAGTTCCGTCGGGCAAACGAACGTGAAATCCAGCGGGTAAAACAATAGTACGAGCCATTTGCCTTTGTAATCGGAAAGCTTCACGCTTTCCGCCAGGCTCTCCATGTTTTTGGTCGAAGGCATATTAAAATCCGGCGCCGGTTGGCCGACTTTCGCCATCGTAGTTTTGTTTTCGAGGGCGGTTCCTGTAGCTGCTGACATAATTTCTATCTATCTCCTTAGTAAAATAATTTAATTTTTTGCCACGGAGATCACAGTGTTCTCAGAGAAATTTGTAAAAATAATTAGAACGTTTATTATTTATTTCCTTAAAATGCTTTTCTCTGTGCTCCCTGTGTCCTTTAGTGGCTATTTTCTTAACTCCCCTCCTTACAAAGGAGGGGTGGCGCTTTTAGCGCCGGGCTTCTTAACTCCCCTCCTTACAAAGGAGGGGTGGCGCGCTTTTAGCGCCGGGCTTCTTAACTCCCCTCCTTACAAAGGAGGGGTGGCGCTTTTAGCGCCGGGCTTCCCAAACTCCCCTCCTTACGAAGGAGGGGTGGCGCTTTTAGCGCCGGGGTGGTTCTCTCTCTTCCGCACTTCAGCGCTGTAGTTCTCGATTTAAAATCCCGGTCGCTAACCGCTCCCGGTTCTGACATTCCGGGCATGATCCCCGCAAAGTAAATTCGAGCGATTCGGGTTTGAATTTCGAATATTGCGCCGCCCGTCGAAGGAGTTCGCGCGGGTGCTCCATCTCGATATCGACCAGCTTTCCGCACCCGGTGCAGAGCGCGTGGTCGTGCCGCTTGAGTTTCCGGTCGAAACGGCTCGCGCCGTTGCCAAAACTTATTTCCGCGATCATCCCGGCGTCCTTCAGATAGTGCAGGGAGTTATAGACGGTGGCAAAGCTGATCGTCGGCAACAGCCCCTTGGCCGCGTCAAAAACCTCGCTCGCCGTCAGATGCCCCTCGGCTTTCCGGATGACCTGCAGCACAACCTCGCGATGCTTCGTCAACCCTGTGTTTTTCTCGCCCGTGCTCTTTTCGTTTGCGTGGATCATGATTAACTTATAATTAGAATAATTCTAATTATAAGTTTTGTCAAGTGAATATATCCTAAAATCTCTTTCAGGAAGCCGAAATGAGGTGTAAATCGAAGGGAGATATTGTTGTAACCTGTTTTAGATCAACACTTTCACGATCCGGTGACGCCGCGAGGCATGTTTTATTTACCGGGAGCCGGTTGTGGTGGCAGGCGAAACCCTCTTCGGCGAATATTCTTTACACAGGAAGTGTCGAGTCCTTTTACGATTCCCCTGTTGAAAAAATCCGTCTTGAGGTCGGTGAGGCAACTGAGCCCGTCGAGGCCGCCAAAGCCGTGGCCGCCGCTGGGGACGATAATATGCAGGCTGTTAGGCAAGTACTTTGCCGCTCTATCACCATAATCGGGCGGCGTCACCGGGTCCCACTGCCCGCTTTGAATAAGCACGGGCACGTCCGAACGGGTAGGCTCGGCGTAATCCTTTAAAATTTTGCCGCGGGGCCAGAGCGCGCATGCTTCGCGCTGCTGCCGCAGGCGGTAATCACCCAAAAAAGTGTTTTCGGCATTACGTTCGCCTTCGCCGGGTTTGATCCAGGGAAGGTCTTCCGCGCAGGTCACGGAAAGATACATTCCATTGCTTCCGGTGGCGACAATATTCCGGCGAAAGTAGAGCGCGGCGTCGGCAAGCGGAGCAAAATCGCCCTGCGCAGCCTGGTGAATGATCAGGGGAAACCGGCTGGCGCCGTTCGTGCTGTAAAACATATAACGGACAGCTTCGGCAGCCAGATCGCGGGAAAGTTTAACTCGTACGGGTTTACTGTTGGCATCGATCTGCACATCCGCTTCTACGGGTGCGCGCAGCAATTTTTCCAGCACGGTTTTTACTTCCGCGCGCAAGTTTGGAAAAGCGGCATTGCAATCCTTATCCGCGGCGCACTCGCCTATAACCCCGTTCAGCGCGCGTTCATTATCCTGGGGAAAGTCGCGCGGCATAAATTGATACGGCAGGGAAACCCCGTGCAAAAGCACGGCGCGGACATTCTTGCCATGATACTTAACGTAAGTCATCGCCGCCCGCGTACCGTATGAGCCGCCGGCAATATTGATCTTTTCGTAACCGAGCGCGGCGCGCACTTCATCCAGATCGTCCATTGCGATGGTGGTTACGTAAAGGCGCAGGTCCGCTTTACTTTCTAATATTTTGCGGCATTTGCGAACGTCGTCGGGCGGATTCCAATGGCCGAGATAACTTTGCGGGTCGGACGGCGTGAAGAAATCGCAGTCCAACGGGTTTGATCCGCCGGTGCCCCGCTGATCGACAAATACCAGATCGCGGTTTTCACGGATCTTGGCAAAATCCGACGCGACATAGGGCGCGTCCTCCGTAGCGGACGAGCCCGGGCCTCCGGGAATGTAAAAAAGAGGATCTAATACCTTGTTATTTCCCGTGGCGGGAAACACGACTATTTTTAGCGTGATCTTACGCCCGCTTCGCGAAGCGCGGTTTTCAAAAACTTCATGGCTTCCGCACAGCACTTTCTCTTTTGTATTTGGAGCGGCGCCCGGGACTTCGCAGGGTTGAAGTGAAATTGACTTAGGACCGGCTAAAGTATTTGCCGCGGGCTTTTTGTTTTGCCCGGCTGCCGACGATCCCACGATCAAAACCAGCAATATCGAACAGTATAAATTCATAAGAGTTACCTTTTATGTTTATTATGTCGCTTCTGTCTCTTCGTCCGCAAGCTGTTGGGCAAGAGGTACGAATCTATTATCCTCATAGCACCATGCCCAATATTCGTTCGGTTCGAGCGAAGCGATAACCGGATGATTTTCGGCATGAAAATGCTTGGTCGCGTGTTTATAAACGGAAGTATCGCAGCAGCCGACGTGCCCGCAGCTCAGGCAAAGCCGCAGGTGGATCCATTTATAATTATTTTTGACGCATTCTTCGCAGCCTTCCATGCTTCGCGGCTGAAAGACCCGCATCTCGCCCGAGTGTTCGCACGGGATCAGATGTTCCGGGTCATCCTCAACGGCGATCTCGCCGGCGAAACGATTCTCCAGCCAGCCGCCGCACGCCAGGATAAGAAAGAAAACGGCGAGCGAAGCCAAAGGCGGCAGAAATTGTCCGGCAAAGATCATCAAAAAAGAAATAATTATGGAAGCAATGCGCGCGTAAAAAAGATCGCAGTTTCCGGACACGATCTTGATCAGCGTGATCACTCCCAGGTACACGCCGATCCCTCCGCCCAAAAGCACGAGGGTCGGAAGATGCAAATGCGCGTCGGAAGTTTCCTTGATCGCGTGTTCGACCCCGATGCCGATGGCGACGATGCTCGCCACGATAAAAAAATGCCCGTAAAGATAAACAAAACGCGGAAGAAGCGCTCTTGATTTGATCGCGCTGTCTTCGACAAAATCGAAATTTATCCACCAGATCGACGCCGCCATCGCAAAACCGATCGCGGCAGTGGCAGCGGTAGGAACGGTCCAAACGGTCTGCGAAGCGCCGTTTGCCGTGGCAATGACCGCTTCGCCCAGGACGATGATGGTAAAAAGCCCGAAGCGTTCGGGAATGTGTGAACGATCGAACGGAAGCTCGAAAACCCTTTTGAGATTCAAAAACGGCGTTACTAATTCCACTAACATTGCCGCTGCCCAAACAAAATACCGGGCCGGCGGCGGTATAAACATTGACGCCAGCCACAAACCGATGGCTATGCCAAAACCTTTGATAAGCTGCTGGCAATATGACCGCGCCAATGGAACGTAATAAGCCGCGCGGATATAAAGCACCACTAATACACCCCGCACCAGCACGTAACAGACCAGGAACGCAGTATCGCCGGCCGGCGAAAAAGCGCTTTCCAAACAGAGCGCCAGTGCCGCTACCGTCAGCATTCCGCAAAATGTCAGGATACGATAAGCCGCTTCGTCGGTCTCAAAACGGTCGGCGTAAAACGTGTAACCGACCCATGACCACCAGACCGGAACAAAAAGCGCGAGATATTTCATCATTCCGCCCAGGTCCGAATGTTCGGTCAGTATTTTCGCCACCTGCGCGACTGCCAGAACAAAAACCAGGTCGAAAAACAACTCGAGCCAACTGGCGTGGCGTTCGCCCGCCGTGGGCTCAAGCGTCCGCAAACGCGGGCGGTTTTTTATCCGGATCGTTCCGGGAGGTTGTTCCATGTTTCTGTTAAATAAAATACACTGAAATAAGGTGATTATGAAAGAAACTGTCAGAACCGGGAGCGGTAGCGACCGGGCTCATATAATGTTTAATGATGAATGTTTAATGATTAATGAGAAATTTGCGTTCATATATTAATCATTGATCACTCAGCATTAACCATTAATAAAGTGTGTTTATAAGTGTATCAAGCCTCGCCACATAAATAATATTGCAATTTAGAAAGTTATTTGACTAGAATGCTAAGTAATTTATGCCAAGTAATGATCGTTACATTCAATATTTTAATTTCCTCGACAAAAAAATTAACCGCCGGCTCTATAAGTATACATTAAGCATCGAGGATAAATTTAACGCTGCCATTGTTCTGGATTACTCGAAGGAAGAGGAAGACCCGGACTATCGTAAGGCCAAGGTCGTCTACGATCACGATTTTAAGGAATTTTATAAAATAATCGCCGCCAAAATACTCGATAAATTTCCCGATGTATGTAGATCATTGGATGTCCGGGAGTACCCCGTAGACGAGGTCGAAGTTCACCTGACGGCCCATAATGACGGCGATTATTTCAAAAAACATTCCGATAGCGGGTCAAGGGAAACAAATAACAGGGTCATTACTTTTGTTTACTATTTTAACTGTGTGCCGAAAAAATTTAAGCACGGCGAACTTGTGCTGCTTGAAAAGAAAAAAACCGTCATCGATCCCCGCAATAATAAAATAATCTTCTTTCATTCGTCGGCCGAACATGAGGTCAAACGAATAATATGCCCAAGCAGGAAATTTGCGCATAGCAGGTTTACTTTAAACGGCTGGATACTAAAGAAAAAGATCAAAAGGCCGCGGCGTAAATGATAAATATGGCTCGCCCGGCCGCACCCGGCTGCGGAGGTTTAGTTTTAAGTTTTGAGTCCCGCTTTTAAGCGGCTAATCAATTGTAACTAGCTTTAGCTAGTGGTTAGTGGAAAGGAAAATATGTTCGGCTTTAGCCGAATTTTTGAAGTTTGGCTAAAGCCATTTGTTGTATTTATTCCTACTTCCTATCCACTAGCTAAAGCTAGTGGCAATTTATAAAAAAAACGGCGCCCTTTTTCCCAGGGGCGCCGTTGTCATTGAAGGAAACATAAAAAATTTACAGCACTTTTTTCTGCGGCGCGGGGGCTTTGGGGGCAGCGGGTGTGATGAGCGTTTTTGGCACGCCGAAAAGCGTTTCATCCTGCACTTTGTAATCCGCCGGCACGGTGAACACGGACGAGTCGGGTTCGCTGCGGCTGATATTCGTCAGCCGGTAGGTCTGGTCGCCGAAGCGCGGGTCGCTGTGCCTGGACAGGACGATCAGCTGCAGGTCCTTCGAATACCATCTCTCATAAACGATATCGATCTGGCGTTCGTTTCCGATCGCTCCCGCCGGTATGGTCGTGGTGGTGCGGGTCCCTTCGGCTTCTACGCCTTCGATGGTCTGCGTGCCGAGCGGCTCTTTTTTCGTCGTGGAATTTTTTTCTCCGAAGAACTCCTGCCCGTCGGCCAGCAGTCTCACCCTGACCGCTTTTTCCGCCTCGGCCTGGGCCGCCGGCGCCGACGCTTTAGCAACCCCCGCAGCCTGCGCGGCGTTTAGCTCGGTCTGTAACTTGTGAGCTGCATCCAACTTGAAGTTAAATTTGAAATCGAAATTAAACCTGATCTTCGATTTGCGAAAAGTTTTTGCTTTGTCGTTCAGGTAGTATTTAAACCCGGTCACGGGATCGATGATCGTGGTCGATTGCAGATTGTAAAAACTGCCGAGCGCGCCGCCGGAACCGCCCGTTCCTTCGCGGCGAAAGCGCCCTTCGCCGTCGCGATACATACGGCTGGTAGAGTTGCGGACAATGCGGTTGCCGTCAGACAGGACCTGGACGCTTTCGCTGACCGCTTCGCCGGAAAACGGCGCCCCCTTGACGATCTTTTCCGAACTGGCGACGACCTCGATCAACGCCTTGGAATCCGGCACTTGAATATATGTCTGCGCCTGCCCGGCGGCGGCGGTTAATACGACTAGTAATAAACTTGTAAATAAAATTTTCATCTTTTTTTCTCCTAACAAATATTCCACGTGTTATTTAACGAGCCTGACGCCCCTGGTCACGCCGTCGGCGCTGATAAGCAGGTCGGCCTTAACGGTGTCCGACCCGTTTTCGACGGGCAGATCCACGCCCATGGCAAACAGCGACGAACGCGGAAGCTCGACCCTGATGACCTGCGCGCCCGAGGTTATCTCTTCCGTGCTGCCGGTAAAAGTAAGCGAGTAAAATTCTCCCCCCGAATCGCCTTCGGTATTTTCCCGCGGGCGCTGGCCTCGCTTTTTAAAGTTCACCTTTTCAGAGGCCTGATCTTTGGAAGCCTCGCGATAAACCAATGTCACGGGTTTAACGGCGGGCTCTTCCCTCTCATCTTCTATAAATTCCGGCGGCGCGATGTTGACAGGCAGCGGCCCCGTTTCACGGGCGGCGGGACGGGGTCGCTTCACCGCCTCTTCAGGCGCGGGCTGTTTCGCAAAAAAGACCCACCCCTGTATCGCCAGCACGACGACCACCAGCCCCGCAAATGCGGCGCCGGCGCCTTGCCAGCTCAAAAATGAAAAACTCGCGCGGTAACTTACAAAGCTTTCCGCACCCGGCTCCTGCCCGGCTTTAACACGCGCTTTTATCGCGTCAAAAAGATGCGGCGCGGCCACTATCCTTTCCAGCTCGTCGCCCGGCAAACTGCCTGCTTCCAGCAATTTACGGCCGATCTCGTCCAGCTCTTTATTTTGTAAATTCCGCTTTTTCATTTTCACTCCAAAAGACGTTCGATCCCGGCCCGAGGTTACAAAAATTTCCGCAAAAGTTTTCTCAGCGCGTTGCGCGCCCGGAAAGAGCGCACTTTTACATTTGAAACGGACCAGCCCGTCATCTGCGAAACTTCGCTGATGCTTTTTTCCTCGACATAAAGCATCTGCAGCAGCGCGCGGTCTTCCCTTCCCAGGTTCGATAAAAGTTTTTCCGCCAGGTCGCGCTCGACCAGGCACTTTTCCGCATCGCCGCCGTTACGTTCGACATTAGTAAATAAAGCGTCCATCGCGGCCCGGGACAATTCGCTCAGCTGGCTTTCGGCTTTGCACTTTTTTGTCCGGAGGGTGTTCAGGCAGGTGTTGGTCGCGATCTTGCCCAGCCAGCTGGCGAGAGAAAAATCATGCTGGCCGCGGAAATCCTTCAGCTCGAAAAAGACCTTGGCAAAAGTTATTTGAATTATTTCTTCGATCTGTTCGGGCTGCTGGAAATAACGCCCGGCGGTCGCCCCGACCAGCCGTTTATATCTTTCGAACAACTGCTCGAAAGCGCTTTCGTCACCGGCCAGGATCAGTTCGACCAGCCGGTGATCGGATGTATCTGAGCACACGTGGTCTTGCGTGCCGGTATTCGCAGCGCGAGGCATCAATATGTCGTTTTCCCAGGCGGTCGGGTATCCCATTTAGTTAATTCGAAGCTGAATTGTCGTCTAAAAGACGTTTGACCCGGCGAATCGGTTACAAGATTCTTTATTATACGTATGGAAAGGCAGGTTTGGTTATTTAAATTGCCACTAGCTTTAGCTAGTGGACTTGTGTGGTATCAAACTCTCGTGGCTTTAGCCAAACTTATCCACTAGCTAAAGCTAGTGACAATTTACAAGGTCAGCGCGTACGTTTTGAGTCCCGCCCGCAGGCGGCTGATACGAACGCTGCGCGTTCGTGCAGATTAAAATCTGCGCTCCGGATTACTGTTTTTTCACGGCCAGTTTTCGTTTGCCCTGCACGATCAGCCTCGGGCGGCGCGAGGTCACCTCGATAACGCGGACCTCGTCCGTCTTCACTTCGTTCAGCGGGCGTTTTGGAGTGTAGGTCAGCGTGTATTGCGAGTCGATATTTTTCGCCAGCACCTCGGTTTTCTGCTCCATTTCCTCCAGGGTTTCTGGCAGAAAGATCTCGCCGTTGGTGTCTTCGCTAAGCCTGGTGAGCTCGGCCTCGCTTTTTTTGAGCGCGTCGGAGCGCTGCTTGTACTTGCGCAGCATCGCCTTGTCCATATTGATCGACCCCAGGCGCGGCATTCGCAACAGATCCTGTACCGGGCCCGGCATTGTGATGAGCACTTCCTCCGGCAAGCGCCGCGGCTTGGGCTCGCCTTTCTGAATGGGGCCTTTATTTATCGGCAGGTCGTTTTGCTCCATCAGGGTGTAGCTGAGCACATGGACATTGATGTTCGTGGTCAGCAGATTTTTTATCGCCGCGGCCCTCTCTATCGGGGTGGCGACGCTGTCTATGCCGTCGGTGATGAGCACGATGTGGCGATTTTCCAGCGGAGCGCGCTCCAAAAATTTGACCGCCATGTCGAGCGCGCTAACCAGGCGCGAGCGACGGCCAAAACCGAGCTTTTTATCGAGCGCCGACAGGACCTGCGCCTTGTCGACCGTCCATTCGTACAAGATGTTGACCTTGTCGTTAAATTCCATTACGGCGACAGAGTCTCCTTCCTGCAGCGAATTAACCAGGCCCTTGGCTACACGGCGGGTCGCCTCAAGGCCCTTTATGCGGCGTTCTTCGCCGCCGGTGTCCAGCACGATCAGGACATTGGCGTGGACGCGGCGCACGCTGTTGGCCTGGTGAATGCGCCCGTCTTCCAGTATCACCAGATCTTCTTTATTCACACCGGAAGCAAATTTGCCGTTTTCGTCAAAGGCGGAAATATTCAGCCTGATCTCTTCCGTAAAGATCTTTTCCTCTTGTTCTTCTGCGGGCGTCGGAGCCGGGGTCGGGGCGGGCCTGGCGGCGCCTGATTGCGCGGAAACGCCGGAAACTGAAAAAGCAATGCCTAAGATAAATATGAATTTAATGAAAAAGTCGCGCATCTTCCCTCAATCTTATATGAATGTCTGAGGATTATGATGTCGGGAAGGGGATAAAATATGCTTTTGCCGTGCGAAATTCGGTTTATTTTAAGTAAAGCAGTTCAGAGTTACGCGTTCACGCGTGAGAGTTCCGAGGTATTTTCACGCCTAAAGGCGTAACTCTATACTTTAAGTCGCGGACGGGCCGTCCGCGCTCCCGGTAGCTGCTCGAATTCATAATTCCGGATGTTTTTCGACGAACGCGCAGAGATTCTTTACATAAGAATCGAACGGCGGGCAGGAAATACCGTACGGCGCCAGCAGTTCGTTGGCGACAGTGGTGTCGTAGGTTTGTTTGAGAAAAAAATACGGCACGCCGAAATGCGGCAGGCCGCTTATGGCGGGCGTAAAAGGCAGCATCAGCACCCAGCGGGTAAATTTTTCCGGCAAAGTTATCAGAGACCTGCCGCCGCTCAAGGCCCTGGCCACGGCGTTGAAAGTTTCCTCGGTTGTCAGCGGGTCGGGATCGGCCAGTTGGACCGTTTTCCCGATCGCCCGCTCGTCTCCCGATAATACCGCCATTGCCTCCACCACAAAATCGACCGGCACCAGGTTTAGCTCCACCTTTTTATTTCCGATATTTACTTTGGAAAGAAGCCCGGGGAATTTGCGCAGGTATCTGATCAGGTAATAAATGCCGTCGTATTTCGCGGTCTCCCCGGTGCGCGAATCGCCGCACACCACCGAGGGGCGAAAGATCGTCAGCGGCAGATCGTCCTTCAATTTTTCGACTTCCAGTTCCGCCAGGTATTTCGTTTCCTCGTAATAATTGCGAAAACCCGCGTGGTGCTCCAGCTCGTTTTCGGAGATCAGCCCCTCGCGTTTTCCGGCGACGTAACAGGTGGAGACATAATTATAACGCCGCAAATTCTTGAGGCTTTTTACCAGGCCGCCAATGTTTCGCGTGCCTTCGACGTTGACCTTTTGCGCCAGGTCTTTGTCCACCGCCAGGTCGTATGCGGCGGCAAGATGAAACACCGAGGTCGTCTCGTTCCTGACAAACTCCGCATCCGCGGCGCTCATTCCCACGCCCGGCAGCGTGATATCGCCTTCAACCAGGCAGAAATTTTCGGGCGGCACGCCCATTCGGGCAGCGATCTTTTCCGCCTCGCGCATGGCCTTTTTCATGAACTGCGGCTGGACCAGCAGCAAAAACTGCGTATTTTCCCCATCGGCTGCGGTCAGGCGCTCCACCAGCCTCCCGGCAATAAAACCCGGAAAGCCCGTCAGGAAGATCGTTTCGGCAAATTGCATCTCGATTTTTTGAAGTCCTGATTTATGATCGTCGGGTCTGAAATCGAATGGTTTGTCTTTGCGTTCTTTGCGTCTTTGCGTGAAATAATCTCACGCAAAGGCGCAAAGCCCGCCAAGGAATTCACAGTCTCACAAATTTAGAGCTCCGATTTTTGATTATACCCAAAATTTTTTGTGGGAAATCAAGTTTGTTAAACCTTTTTATAAACGAACAAAAGTGTATTTTGCTTTGTTGCCCTTAGGGCGGTAAAATTTAGGTACATAAAGGAAAACTTTGAGAGTGCCCAATTTTTCCTGGGTAATGTGCCTAAAACGATGGAAGAAGTAGAAGATTCCTTAACGGAAAACAAAGTTGCCCCGGCAGAACCCGAAGGCCCGCCTCACATGGAAGAAGCGGCCGAGAGCGGTGAATTGCAAAATGAATTGAACGAAGCGCGGTGGGCGGTGATCGGCGCTAACGATCGCACCGTGCGCCATCTTACCTACGAACAGGCGGTCGAATGCCTGAGTGTGCTCGATTCCGAAGGCATTTTCGGACTCTGCATCGTCACAGACGAAACCGCCGAACGAATCATGAGCTTTCAGGGTCAGGCCTGAAGATCCAATACCACTTTCCCAAAACTCGCGTTAGATTCCAGGTATTCGTACGCCGCTTTTACTTCCTCAAGCGGAAAAACTTTATCTATCACGGCCTTTGCCTTGCCGCTTTCCAGCAGCGGAACCACGTCCGCGGCGAATTTTGCGGTCGCCTCCGCTTTTTCCGAGTCCGGGCGAGAGCGTAAAACCGTGCCGGTGATCTTGCCCCTTTTCATCAACAACATTCCCAGGTTGAACTCCGCGGTCGCTCCGCCGGTCAAACCTACCAGCATCAGCCGACCCTTTACCGCCAGGCTCTGCAGATTTGCCGCAAAATAATTCGCTCCGACCAGATCGAGAATTACATCCGCGCCGCGCCCCTCCGTTTTTTCTTTTACTATTTTGGCGAAGTCGATGTTTTCGCCGGCCGGAATTCCCGCATCCAATCCGAACTCTTTACATTGTTCCAGTTTGCCGGCGGTCCGCGAAGTGCCGATAATTTTTGCGCCGCTTGCCTTTGCCAACTGCAGCGCCGCGAGCCCCACGCCCGAACCGGCCAGCGTGGATCAAAAGCGTTTCGCCGGGCCGTAAATTCGCCTGGGTGAAAATGGCATCGTGCGCGGTGATGAAAGCTTCGGGAATAGCGGCGGCTTCGACGAAGCTTAAATTCGCGGGTATTTCCACGAGCAAGGATTCCTTAGTCAGCAAAAACTCGGCTTGCGCGCCGCCGGCTGTAATGCCGAAAACACGGTCGCCGGGTTTGAACTTTTTCACGCTCTCGCCCGCTTCCGCCACTTCACCGGCAAATTCCAGCCCGGGAATTCGTTCGGGATAACCGGGCGGCGCGGGATAAACTCCCCGGAGCTGAATAATGTCCGCGCGGTTCAAACCCGCGGCGCGCACCCGCACTAAAACTTCATCGCCCGCGGGACTGACCGGACGCTCCACATCGCGAATTTCGAGATTATCCGCCCCGCCGAACTCTTTTATCCAAACTACTTTCATTTCTTTTGTTTTCTTTGTCCTTTGCGCCTTTGCGCCTTTGCGTGAAATTGTCTCACGCAAAGGCGCAAAGTTCGCAAAGAAAAACTGGCATTGCAAATTTAGAATACATCTATTACTTCACCGTCCCGTGGTCAGGAAAATGACCAGCACCGCTATCCCGAAAATGATATGCAGCCGCTTCATAGATCAGCAGAGATTTTACCTCAAAATCAGAAAATACCTGTTGATTATTCGTTGTTAATTATTCGCTATCGGCGAGATTTAGGGCCTGTGTGTTTTTTTAATCCTAAATATTTTGCAATGCCTTACTAAAACCCATAATATACCAATAAGGATCCTATTCCCCACAAATAACTAAAAAGGAGTCAGTAAAATGGCAAACGACACTCACTTTGTAGATATACTGCAAAAAATTAAGGAAAACGATACTTTCAAAAAATATCTTGCGGACTCTTCTCAAAGTTCGCTTGAAATTGTTGGGCTTCAGATGAAAAAAACCGGTGGAGCACCGGTTATACTGGTCAGTTTTGGATTACCCGATTCTAAAGGCGTAATTGTCGCCGCTTTCAATACAGAGAATGATCAACTTTCTTTTCTTGAATCTTTGTTTGGTGAAAAGAATGCCCCTCCAGGTTTTGCAACTAAAGTGCTGGGCCCCGCTTTTAATATGGATCCGAATTGCGTAGACGAATGTATGTCAAATTGCCCCGACCCATCTAATCCTCTTGTTTGGTCTGCGTGGTTGGCGGGTTGCCACGCCGGTTGCACAACATAACTGTCGTCTTGAGGCAAAACTTATTGTGATAGTCGCGGTGCCGTTGATCTGAAATGGCGCCGCATATTTTTTCACTTTCTCATTCGGTCCCGCTGCCCCTCATTGACACTCTTCCGGGCGCGATTCACAATTAAGAGAACGGAGGATAATTTTATGATCTTGATTCGCGACGTATTTCGCTGTAAACCGGGACAGGCCAAGGTTTTGATCGAACAATTTAAAAAGGCGATGCCGCTGATGATGAAAGACGCTGAACAAACGGTCAATTATCGCATCATGGTCGATGCGGTTTCGACCTACTGGACGGTCGTGATCGAATCGGAAGCCGAAAACCTGGCCGAATTTGAAAAGCGCATGAACGAAATGCAGCCCAGCGAAGAAGCGCAGAAGGCAATGGAAGGCTATATGGACAATGTGGATGGCGGCTATCGTGAAATTTTCCGCGTCGTTTGATCCTATATGTCGCGTAAAATTGACAGCCACCCGGTTTCAACGCAGAATAAACGTTTTTATGCTGTGAATAATTGAGGTTTGAATGATAAGAAAATGGTTTTTCACTTACGAGTTAGGTGAGAGAAGAGTGCAAATGAAGATGAGTAACCGGATCTTGCGAAGTTTATTTGTTGTGACGGCATTGCTGATGCTTTCGGTATTTGTCGCCGCGCAGGACGACTTTCCCGATGATAGTGTGGTTTATAGAAAAAATTCACCCGGCTTTTTTAGTTACCGCGAACCGGTCTATAAGGGCAAGCCCGCCACCGCCT
>CAVSLK010000011.1:0-12817 GCA_963728685.1 uncultured Acidobacteriota bacterium
TACGCCGCCCGCGCCAAAAGCGCTGAAATACCTGCCGGCAGCGCCATCGGGAATGATCAGCACATTGTAATTTTGCAGCGCGCCGCTTTTGACCGCATTGACGCTCAGCGGCGTGAACCTGACGCCGTAGCGGTCGAACGTCCACCAGATCGAACCGAAGCTGGTCTGATCGACGGATTCGTCGGCGAGCATGGCGATCTTAGGTTCGCGCAGCGAAACGACGTTTTCACCGCCGATCCCGGTATCGCCGGTTTCATGAAAGCCGGAATTTACCGCGACGACCCTGACACCCAACTCTCTGGCGTGGGTATCGATCGCCTGGTGCACGCTTTCGGGATTGCGGGAAATGCGCACTACAAAAGTACCCGCTTTCCATTCCCGCCCGCCGGCAGTCAGCGGGCGCATGGCGACCGCCGCGCGGAACCCTTTTTGCAGCAGGCGCAATGCCAGCGCTCCCGCTCCGTCCGATTCGTAGGGGATCACGTAGGCGATCTGCGCGCGCCCGTTACTGCCGCCCGCCCTTTGTGCCTGCAGATACGTTTCGGTTACCATCTGGATCCCGCTGACCGGAGATGCGTCCTCTGTCCAGTAGGCTTCCAAACCCAGCGCCAGCGGCAGCGACCAGGCGGTGATGTCGTAAAAACTGTATTCTTCCTTAAAAACGCTTTTTCCGCGCAGTTCGTTTCGCCGGAATTTATCCATCTGGTCGCGGACGAAAGCCGGATCCTGAGGAGTATCCTGTTCGAGCAGCGATTTGACCCAAAGCCGCTGGGGCTGCGCAAGGTCGATGACGTAGGACCGGCGGGAAATGTTTTGCCGGCCGCCGGAGAATTCTTTTGCGCGTAAGTATGCGCCGCCGCCGAATTAAATGAACTGCCCGCGGCGCCGACCTCTATTCGCGCTTTTTGCAGCGATTCGATCAGTTCCGCGGTTTTCATCGGGTCTCTGCCGGGAAGAATTACGATCCGTTTCATTTTCGCGTTCTTTGCGTCTTCCATCGTCAGGCGGCGAAAATCGTAAAAATCCTTCAATCGGGCTTCGCGATTTTTTGCCGCGGTTTCGAGCGTAGTCATCGAGGCGACATAATGTTTGGCGATAGCCGAACGCAGCGTTACTATGGTGCCGTCGTCGCGCATCCAATTAATGCCCTTAAAACCGCCGCCGTCGGTTTCGTAGGTCATTCCGGTAGCACCGTTTAGCGCCGGCATCGAATCCCAGTAAAAAGGCCCGAAAAGGTCGAAAATGTCACGAATATAATAATCCCAGTTGCGCGCGTCGAACTGCGCCGCATTGGCGCGCCCGAAAACCTCGAGCCATTTATTCGTAATAGGCTGCGGCAGGTTGGGATTTATCGGCAGCGCGGCGGGAGGAAAGAAATATTGCGAAGGCTGCCCGTGATGATCGACCGCGACCTGGGGGTTCCATTCAAAATATGCCTTTTGCATATTGCGCGTTTCCTGCTGGGTGGCGATGAGATTGTCGCGGTTGAGATCAAAGCGATAATGGTTCAACCTGCCGTATACCGACCAGGGCTCGCGATGCTCGATCGCGGCGCGGTTGGGGTCGCCGACCGCGACGGAATTGTACCAGGTGACAAAACGTTCGTGCCCGTCGGGATTTTCGCCGGTTACGATCAGCGTGACGGAGTTTTTCAGGATGTCCAGCGTTGCCGGTTCGTTCGAGGCGGCAAGCTGGTAGATCACCTGCATGCATTGCTTCGAACGAGGCCGATTCGTTGCCGTGAATGGTGTATGCCATCCAGCACATGATCGGGGAATTTGCGACGATCGCCTGAGCTTCCGAAGGGGAAGTTTTGCGCGGATCGGAAAGGCGCGCGATGTTGCCTTTGATCTCGTCCAGCCGCGCGATGTTTTCCGGCGCGCTGATGGCGACGATATGCTGCATCCGGTATTCGGGCGTGGTGCCGATGTCGTAAACTCTTACGCGGTCGGGCGCGGCTTTGGCGATCTGCGCGATCACGTTTTCCATCTGCGCGTAGGTGGTGTGAAATGTCCCCACGTCGTAGCGCAAGATGCTCTGCGGGCGCGGCACTTCCGCGCGGTAGGGCGCGCGGGCGTAGAAATCGAATTTCGAATCGTCGGTTTGAGCGGCCGCTGAAAACGCGCCGCCTAAAAGTAGGACAACGACAAGCAGGATGCAAAACGGTTTTCTTTTCATTAAGGTAACATCTCTTTTTCTAATAATTACGGAGCTTAGGAAATTCTCTTACGAGAAACCGGAAAAGACAAGGGGAAGAGGCTGTTTTTCCGGGAGCGCGGACGTCCCGTCCGCTGTTCAGAGTTACGCGTTTACGCGTGAGATTTTTAACATTTTCACGCCTAAAGGCGTAACTCTTAACATAACTGCGGACGGGACGTCCGCGCTCCGACTATGAAGGGGAACTTTCTTTCCGGAAACCTAAAAAAAGGCACTTTCGCGCAGCAAGTCGCCTTTGCTAAACCTCTCCAGGCTTAAACAAGACACATCCAGAAAACTTGCCTTGCCATCGAGCATGATCTCTGCCAGCGCGCGTCCCGTGGCGGGCGAATGCATCACGCCGTGGCCGCTGAAACCGCCGGCAAAATACAACCCTTCGATCGCGCAGCCGCCGAGGATCGCGTGATGGTCGGGCGTCATTTCATAAAGCCCGGCGCGGCATTTTTCGTGAATGACCTCAGCCCCGGCCAAAAAAGGCGCGCGGTGTCTCGCCTTCGGCAGCACCTTTTCGATAAATGCGGCGTCGAAACCGGTGTTATAACTGAAAGTTTCTTCCGGGTCGGGCCAGGCCAAAAGTAATTCGTCGCCGGACCCACTAACCGGCCGAAAATGAAAACCGTCGCTAAGATCGACCACCATCGGCAGATCTTCCGGCAGCGACTCTTTAACTTTTGCCTGGATAATTTGCCGCCGCAAAGGTTTGACGGGAAGATCGATCCCGGCGGTGGCGGCGATATCTTTTGCCCAGCCGCCCGCGCAGCAGACTATTTTTTCGGCGCATATTTCTCCCTCATTCGTCCGCACCGTCTTTACCTTTCCGTTTTCGATTTCGATGCCGGTCACCTGGGTCCCGGTCAAAACTTTTGCGCCCTGCTCAATTGCTTTGCTTGTAAAGCCATTCATCACGGCGAGGGGATCGATGAAGCCGTCGATCGGGCAAAAGCTGCCGCCCGCCACATCCGACACGTTTAAACCGCCAACCATCGCCGCGATGGTTGGCGTATCAACGATCTCAACCTCGTTCAGGCCGAGAGCTTTTTGGCGCGCGACATTTGCTTTCAGGTATTCCAGCTGATCTTCGCTCGTTGCCAGAAACAAATACCCGCGCGGTTCGTAACCGCTTTCGACGCTTGTTATTTCCTGGAAATGCGAGAAAAAATCCAATGAATAGAGCGACATGCGAATATTTACTTCCGTCTCAAACTGCGCTCTCACGCCGCCGGTGGCTTTGCCTGTCGATCCAAGGCCCTGCCGCGGCTCGCGCTCCAGGACAAGAACGTCTTTTGCGCCCCGCGCGGTCAGATGATAAGCCACTGAAGCCCCGACAACGCCGCCGCCGATGATTACTATTCCCGCTGATCTCATAAGAAATTAACCACTAAGGCACGAAGAACACAAAGATGGGAAGACAAAGAAAAGCAACAACGAATTTCACGAATTACGCGAAAAATAAAATCAAATGAATTCGTGTAATTTGGGTAATTCGTTGTTCCCATCTCTTTTCTTTGTGTTCTTCGTGCCTTTGTGGTGAAAGATTACTTAGCGAAGACTTGTGAAAAATCATTAAAGCCTTTGAATTCGAGCGCGTTTCCGCTGGGATCGAGAAAAAACATCGTCGCCTGTTCGCCGGTTTCGCCCGCGAAACGGATCTTCGGCTCGATGATAAATTCCACGCCCTTATTTTTGAGTTTGTCGGCAAAACTCTTCCATTCATCCATCGGCAGCACGATGCCGAAATGTGGGATTGGCACGTGGTCGGCATCGACGTGGTTGGTCGCTTTCACGCCCGCGCCTTCGGGTGAAAGGTGCGTCACGATCTGGTGCCCGAAAAGGTTGAAATCGATCCAGCATTCCGAGCTGCGGCCTTCTTCGCACTCCAGAATGCCGCCGTAAAATTCGCGCGCTTCTTCCAGATCGCGCACGGGAAAAGCCAGGTGAAATAGATTATTCATAAATTAATTTTGCCACAGTATTTTGCCACAGAGAACACAGAGAGCACAGAGCAAGACAGAAAACAGGAGCCAGGAGACAGAAAAATGCTGGACTCCAGGCTCCGCGTCGATATTTATTGGTTTTCTCTGCGCTCTCTGTGCACTCTGTGGCTAATTTGCATGTTTGTGCTAATCTTTAATTTTTCCGATGACCGAAAACATCACAAAATTCATCGACGAATTCAGGAATAGCCTGAAAGAAGAAACCTTTGTCAAAATAACTTTAGGTAATCATAAGGGCGCCGATGAGCATCTTCAAAAACTTCTGATCCGCCTGATAAAAACCAAAAAAGGCGTCCGGCTTTTTTTTCTATACCGATATAATACGCGCGATACGGTAAAAAATCACGCCTTTGACGAAGGTGTCGAGATCGTCAAAAACTGCCTGGGAACGGACTTTTTCAGCGGGCATCTCTTTACCACCGGGAACGATTTTCAGCTCGAGATCGGAAGGAAAGGGAAGTCCCGGCTAAACACGGCAAAACCTACCTTTAAAGCCGCTCCGGCGGCCGCGCACGACCGCCAGAAAGAGCGTTTGGTCGATCCGAACAGCTTCTATCTGAACGCGCTGGGCATAGCAAATGCGAGCGGCGAGATACGCGATAAACAGCAGGACAAATGGAAGCAGATAAATAAATTTATCGAGATATTGGCGAATCTTTTTGACAGCTCTGCGTTAAAAGACCGCAAAGAGCTCAAGATCGCGGACATGGGTTCCGGCAAAGGTTACCTGACCTTTGCCGCCTACGATCATTTTAAAAACACGCGCGGGATGGATGTGAAGATCACCGGCGTCGACACGAAAGAAGATCTGGTCGAGCTGTGCAACGGCATCGCCGCGACGTGCGAATTCGACGGCCTGAAATTCGTGCATAGCAGCATCGGCGAATACGACGTCGGGGAAGCGGATATTCTGATCGCGCTGCATGCCTGCAATACCGCCACCGACGAAGCGCTTTTTAAAGGGATCTCGGTGGGCGCGCATCTGCTGATCGCCGCGCCGTGCTGCCACCGGGAAATTCGCCCGCAGATCAAACCGCCCGCGATGCTGAGCGGCATTTTGCGCCACGGCATCATGCTCGAACGCACCGCCGAAACCATTACCGACGGGCTGCGCGCGCTGCTGCTGGAAAAAAGCGGCTACGCGACAAAACTTTTCGAGTTCATCGCCACCGAACACACGCCGAAAAATAATATGATCGTCGGCACTCTGCAGCTAGGAAAGAATGATGCGGAAAAATATGAGAAACAGATCGCGGAGATAAAAGAATTTTACGGGATCGGAAGTCAGAGGTTGGAGAGTTTGCTGAAAAAGTAACGCCGGCGTCTCGCCCGGCTGTCACGGCAGCGTCCCGCTGGCGCTACATTGCCTAATTAAACATCGAAACATTCATTCCATGAAGCTCATCTCGTTCGATATCATTCGCGGCATTCACACTCCGCAGATTACTCAAACGGCGTTCGGCTTTTTTGATGTGGGTGCGGGTGCGTTCCGCCATCTGTTTGAGCAGGCTGCGGCCTTCGAGCTGTTCGGCGCGAACCTTGTCGCGCAGGATGAACAATTCGGAAAGTTCGGCGGTAAGTTTTTCCTCGCGCAGTTCGCGCAGGCGGTTTTTTACTTGTGAAATTTGCCGGATGGAGCGGATCAGTTCATCGCCGACCGAATCGCCTTTGACCAGATCGGGGCTGTCGCGGTATTCGTCCACCAGTTTGTTGAGCAGATTTTGGTCGCCGGCGGAATAAGCATCATTGAGCTTTGCCATCAATTCGTGGCGGCGTTCGCGCTCTTCGGCGTCGAGCGCGAGATCGGGGTGGATCATTTTCGCCAGGTTGTGATACGCCTTTTTGGCTTCGGCGGTCGGCTGCCAGCGGAAAGTACAGGCTTCAGCGATCGCTTCTTCATCGAGGGCTGATTCGGCGGCGCGGCAGCGGGCGTCCTCGGCTTTGCACTTTATCTCCTCGTCGTCGGGTGCGAGTTTAACTTCTTCCTCGGCGATCTGCGCCTCGATCTCATCCAACTCGGCATACAAACGCCCGACGTCCATCTTGTAATTTGCTTCGAATTGCTCGAGCTCGGCGCGAAGCTCCGCCATCTCCTCTTCGCGGTCGGCGAGGCGGTCTTTCAAGCGCTCAAGTGTTTTATGCTTTTTATTAAGCTCGATCTGTTCGGGGGTAAGCATTTGTAAAGTATAAAGGATAAAGGCGAAGGGATAATGGGGAAAGACACACCTTTATCCTTTCCCCTTTCGCCGTTTCACTTTGTTGTTTTGAGTGCCCCGTCACGCGGGGCTAAGTGTAGTTTTATCAGCCCTCTATTTCGATGAACTTGCTGATAGCCACCTCTTCGGCTTTTTTTATCAGCGCGATATTTTTGAATTCAGTCTCGCTCAGCTGGTCGTCTTTAAATTCAGGGTCGGGTTTATACCAGGGCTGCGCTTCGAAATATTTTTGCAGGTCCTTAGATTTAGGCGCGGTGAAAACACGCCCGTGCCGTGCGTAGATCTCGTTGCGCAATATACGCAGGTCCTCGGCAAAGAGATCGGAAACCGCGCTTTCATCCAGCACCTCGTTAATGAGTTTTTCGCGCAGTTTGGCCTCATAATCCTGGATCAGCTTTACGTTCTTTTCCTCGATCGCGTTGAGTTTCACTTTTCGCTGGTCCTTGAGAGGTTTGTACCAGTCCTGCCATTCAAAATACTGCCGGTAGCCGGGCACGGTGAACCGCTTGCCGTGGCGGGCGAAAAATTCACTGCGCATCAGGCGCAGATCGTTGAAATTCAGCCCCTTCAATTGCTCTTCCCTGAGCAGCACTTTTTCAAATTTATCCATATCGCCGAAGGAAACTTCGGTCTTGCGGTATTTGCTGCGCGCTTCGTTAAGAGTGGTAAGATTTTTGCGGTCGGTTTCGGTCAGAACGGTGGCGCTGTAGGCCGGGCTGGGTTTATACCAGTAACGGTCTTCGAAATATTTCTGCAGCCATTCTTCCTCGTCGAACCGTTTGCCGTGGATGGCCTCGATCTCGGCGATCATGATGCGCCATTCGGCGGCGGAATAATCGCGCCCGAGATCGTCTTCGGTGATCAGCTTCTTTTCCCAAAAACGCAGATCGCCGGGTTCGACCGACGTATGTTTTTCGGCTTCCAGTTCGCGTATCAGGTCGAGGTTTTTTCGCTCGACCAGTGTCAGCAGGGAATTCCTGAATTTAGCATTCGGCTTATACCATGCCTGTTTGGCCAGATAATCCTGAATGGTGTGCTCTTTAAAAACGCGCCCGTGTTTGCCGAAAACGATGCCGCGTAAAAGCTGCAGATCTTCCAACTCGTAGGTTTTGAGGCTGTCTTTTTTAACCGGCGTTTTGGCAAAGTTAAACGTGTGCCATTTTTTCAGATCGGTTTGCGCGAAAACGCCCGCCGCAAAGGCGAGTATGACAAACGGTAATAAAAATTTTCTCAGCATCGCTTTTTCCTCGATCTATTCGGCCTCTATGATCTCGTAACTGGTGACGATCTCAGCCGCCGGGCGAACCGTGGCGGCAACCGAACAGTATTTTGTATCGGACAATTCTATCGCCGTCGCCACGGCTTGCTCCGAAACGTTGCGCCCGTACACGATATGGTGAACGTATATCTTTGTGAATGACCGCGGGTGTTCCTCGCGGCGCTCGCCGGAAACCTCTACTACGTAGTCCGTCACGTCCTGGCGTTTCTTGTGCAGAATAGATATGACGTCCGCCGCCGTACAGCCTCCGACGGCCAGTAAAAGCAGCTCGACCGGGGTCGGCGCGGCCTTTCTATCTCCTTTTACATCAATAACTTGGGCGTGGCCGCTAGGGCTGGTGCCGATGAAGAATTCATCCCCGGCGTACCTGATCACGGCTTTGTTTATCGGGCTGCTCACAACTTGCTCTCCATCGGAAGAACGTTCAGTCCGGTTGATTTTGCCAGAAACGGTGAAAATAATAAACCTTAGAGGTAATATTAAGGCAACTTTGGCATAAAAAATGCTCTCTATTTTAATAGGGTATTTCTGCGCGCGGCGCATAGGGCTTTCTTAGACAGGAGAAGACGATGAAAAGTTCAAAGATAAAACTAGGGCTGATGATGAGTGTGCTGGCAATTCTACTGGCGACCGCCGGACAAATTTCCGCGCAAACTTATAGGAACGAACGCCAGATAGGCGATAATTTGCGCCGGCTGCAGGACCACATGAGCACTTTTCGTTACGATCTGCAGAGTGCTCTGCGCCAGATGCGCACGAGTTCTTATGAGGATGTCAATCGAACGTTGGGAAACCTGGAAAGTGCTATCAGGACCTTTAACGATGATTTCCGCGCAAAACGCGACACCCCGGAAGGGGTTTCCAACGTGCTCCGGGAAGCCCGGGACATGGACGCCCTTTTACGTACCGGGAATTTCAGCGACCCGGTCACTTACGATTGGTCGCGGGTGCGTTCGGCGCTCGACCAACTTGCGTCGAATTACAGGATCTCCTGGGATTGGAATGAAGACAACAACAATTCTTACTCGCAGCCGGTTTCCCAAACAAGCGGAAATTTCGCTCCGGGTTTGGCAGGCAGCTACCGCCTGAATGCGGCGGAGAGCGATAATGCGCGTGAAGTGGCGGAAAGGGCCGTCATGATAATAAACTCGCGCGACCGCGACCGGATCAAGGCCGAGCTGGAAGACAAGCTTACGGCGCCGGAAAGCCTCACGCTGGATATTCGCGGGCAGCAGGTGACGATAACTTCGTCAAAAGGCGGGCAGGGAACTTTTACCGCCGATGGCAACGATAAGTACGAGACGGTTTCCGGCGGCAGAAATGTGCGCGTCCGGGCCACTCTGAGAGGCGACCGGCTGACGATCACGACGGTCGGCGACCGCGACAACGACCATTCGGTCATTTTCGAAAGCATTGAAAACGGCAGGCGTTTGCGGGTCACGCGCCGCGTGACTTACGAAGCGATGTCGCAGACGGTTTTGGCCGAGAGCATCTACGAGAAAACTTCGGACGTGGCCCAGTCGGGCGGTTATAACGATCCGGGCACTTATTCGGACAGCAACCCCAACACCAGTCCGAATAATTATCCGAACAACGATCCGAACAATACTAATCCGAATCCGAATCAATACCCGAACACGGGCAACGGCCGGCAGGGCAATTTTATCGTTCCCAGCGGCACGATCATTTCCGCCAGGCTCGATACGGAGATCACGACCAGGATCTCGCAAAACAACGACCGTTTTCGCATGACCGTGCAGTCTCCGAACGAATTTCGCGGCGCGGTGATCGAAGGCTATATCTCCGGCGTGAAACGATCGGGCAAGCTCGAAGGCCGGGCGCAGCTCACCCTTAACTTCGAGCGTATCCGGCTTAAGAACGGCGAGACTTATGAATTCGCCGGTTACCTGCAGTCGATGACCGATACAAACGGTGAGGTCGTAAGGATCGATACCGAAGGCGTGGCCAAAGGCGACAACCAGACCAAGGAAACCGCGAAACGCGGCGGTATCGGCGCGGGAATCGGCGCAATAATCGGCGGAGTCATCGGCGGGGTAAAGGGCGCGATCATCGGGGCCACCATCGGCGCCGGGGCGGGCGCGGGCTCGGTTTACGTTCAGGGCCGCGGCGATCTGGAATTGAAACCGGGAAGTACCATGACGATACAGGCTACCGGCCCGGGCAACAGGTAATATGTAACCCGGTTAAAAACAATAAAAAGTGAGCATGCAGGTCATGCTCACTTTTTTTTTCGATGGGATGCCAAGCCCCGGATTTGATTCGTGTATTTCGTATGATCACACCAAACACGAAAAAAACGTTTTATAGTTACTTTTGCTCCAGGCGGAAGAATTTTTTGATGGCTTTAAAGATGCCCGAGGATTTTTCCGCGGTTTCGGCCAGCGTACCTTCTTCTTTTTTAGCGGCTAATTGAATATGGCGTTCGGCAATGGTCGTACTGATCGCTCCGGCCAGATCGGGATTATTCTGGAACAGCGGTTCAAGCGCAGAGTGGCCGATCTCCAGCACTTCCGTTTCTTCGGCGGCGGTGACGGTGGCGGAACGCGGCTCGCCGGTGAAACAGGACATCTCGCCGAAGATATTGCCTTCGTGCAATGTGTTGACGTCGCGAAGATGGCCGTGCTCGCCGTATTGAACATTGACCGAGCCGCGATGCACCACGAACATCGACTGTCCTTTTTCGCCGGCGCGGACGATGATCTCTTTCGGCGCAAAGATCCGTTTTTCCGTCGCTTCGGCCAGGCTGCGCGTTTCTTCCTCGGAAAGCGGCGCGAATATCTGCACCTCGCTGAGCCGGTCGATGATATTGTTTTGCGTCATATCGACCGGTTCTTTTTCCTCGCCCTTGACGAATTCCAGGGTGCGCATCGGGAAAGGCATGCCGATGTCTTCGCGTTGAAAGGCGTACCAGATGCGCTGGCGGACCAGCGCGTCGGTGTCGTTATATTTGGTGTAATCTTCCAGCCAGAATTTCACTTCCCACTCGATGCCGTTATCGCCCAGGTTTCTCACCCGCACGATGGGGCGAATTTTCGGCGACACGTTTTCGACCTGCCTGACCAGGTCGCGCACTACCTTTATCGTCTTTGCCGGGGAATCCGTGTAGCGGGTGCTGAAATTGACCAGCCGGGCATTCAAATTATCGCGCGGGGAAACTTCGATGATCTCTTTTCCCAAAATGGCATTGCTGATGACGACCAGGCGATTGGTAAAAGTGCGTATTTTGACGCCGCGCCAGGTAACGCTTTCCACTACTCCCGTGCCCTTGTTGGGAATGTGTATTACGTCTCCGACCCGGAACGGCTCGTCCGCCTGCATCGCCAGCCCGGCGAAAAGATTACCCAGCGTGTCCTGCAGCGCCAGGCCGATGATGATGCCGAGGATGGTGGAGGTGGTAAAGACGGAGGTCAGATCGACACCCGGATACTGCGATTTGAGGAGAGTGAAAAGGGCCACGATATAAATCACTATCGAGAAAATATTCCTCATCAGGGTCGGGGCCTGCGCTTTTCCTTCCCTATCCGCGGTCCTCTTAAAAACAACGAAGTGAATGAAACGGACAAGCGCCACCACAAAAGCCATCCACAAAATGACCCTCAATATTCTCAGTGAGTTTATAAAGAGATCGAGAAAAGGCTGCGCCTTTGTCACGTCGAGCTGCCGGTTATTCTGCTCGTCAAGAATGAAGAAAGTATTAATTAAAATTTTATTAACGTAGGTGGTCAGGAAAGGTTCGATGAACGAAAGCACGATAAGCGAGACAAAAACTATCACCCCTGCTAAGAGGGTAATTAAGGTCGTTTCCTGAACTCGGCGATATTCATAGCGTGACCCGCTGAAAATTTATCAGAGTTTTACAAAAATATCGAATATTGTCTTTCCGATAAGCAGGATGGAAAGCAATGAAATGACGATCATACTGCCCACGCCGAAAGTTGAATTATTTGCTGTTTTAGATTCTCCGATCAATCCAATTGTTGGCCAGCCGAGTATGCGACCATCAGCACCGTAAAAGAAGCCCGTTGACGCATTGAGTTAAAAGCAGAAGCTGGATCTGCGGAATGCCCGGAATCAGCGCCACAATCGTGCCGACGACAATGAGCGCCGTGAAAATTCCGAAAAAATCGGCGCTTCGCGGAAACTGTGCGAAAGGCCTTTTTCAAAACCTAGCGCTTCCGTCAAGGAATAAGCCGTCGCCAGCGGCAAAACGCCCATCGCCAGCATCGCCGCGCCGAAAAGCCCGATGCCGAAAAAGATATTTCGCGTATTGTCCCGGCGACGGGCGCGAGCGCTTCGCCGGCGGTCGCGGCGGAATCCAGATCCGTGATGCCTGCTTTATTTAAGGTTGCGGCGGTCGAAATGACGATAAAGGCGGCGATCGACATGGCAAAAAGCGTTCCCGACCATGACGTCGGCGCGCGCCAGCGGCATAATCTTCCTTGTCCATTCCTTTTTCGACCACCGACGACTGCACAAAAACCTGCATAAAGGGCGTGATCGTCGTGCCGATCAGAGCCATCACGGTGAAAAGATAACCTGTCGAAGCTGAAACTGCGGGCTGGACAAATTCCGGCCCGACCTCTGCCCAATCGGGTTTCGCCAGAAAAGCCGAAACGATATAGCCGAAAAAGACGAGCGACATCGCCAGAAAAACTCTGCTCGACCCTTTTTTGCGTGCCCCTTGACGACGAGCCACCAAATCAGCCGCGCGGCCAGCGGAACGGTAAATCGCGAGAACCCCGAAAAGCTCGATGGCCTGCGCGATGCCGACGAATTCCGAGATGATCACGCCCGTATTGGCGACCAGCAGCGCCAGCATCACGAGCGCCGTCCAGCGCACGCCGAACTGCTCGCGGATCAGATCGGCCAGGCCCTGACCCGTGACCACGCCCATCCGCACGCACATTTCCTGTACGATAGATCAGACTAATGTCATCGGGAAGAAAAACCCAGAGCAGCGAATAGCCGTAGGCCGCGCCGACGGTCGAATAAGTGGCGATGCCGCTGGCGTCGTTGCCCGCGTTGGCGGCGATGATCCGGGGCCTAAAACGGCGAGATATGCAAGGAGTCTATTGCGGGGAGACAGGCGA
>CAVSLK010000012.1:0-17490 GCA_963728685.1 uncultured Acidobacteriota bacterium
CACCCCCTTCCTAAGGAGGGGAGCTTAGGAGCGGCGCAACAAACACCCCTCCTTACAAAGGAAGGGTGCCCGAAGGGCGGGGTGGTTCTTTAAACTCAATATGCTCGAAGCAAAAAACATCTCCACAGGTTATGGCGCGAGGGACGTGGTGCGCGAGTGTCGTTCCGACTGAACAGCGGAAAGATCATCGCGCTATGCGGGGCGAACGGCGCGGGGAAAACAACGCTTTTGCGCTCATTAAACGCCACTTTGCAGCTCAGCAGGGGCAGTATTTTACTCAACGAAAGGCCGCTCGAAAAATTTTCGCGCCGCGAGATCGCGCAAAATATCGCGGTGGTGGCGCAGGAAGCCGAAACAAAATTTCCGGTCACGGTGATGGAGTTCGTGTTGAGCGGCCGGTTCGCGCACGGCGGCGCTTTCGGGTGGGAAAAAGGATCGGACATCGCGGCGGCGGAAACCGCTCTGAGCGAGTGCGATCTGGAAAATTACGGTTCGCGGTTAATGAACCGGCTTTCCGGCGGCGAGCGGCAGCGCGCCGTGCTGGCGCGGGCGCTGGCAACACAGGCAAAAATTCTTTTGCTTGACGAGCCGACCGCAAATCTCGATCTGGCGCACCAGATAATGATGCTCAAGCTCGTTCACGAACGCTGCCGCACAAGCCGATCGGCTGCGGTAATTATCACGCACGACCTGAACCTGGCGGCCGCGTTTGCCGATGAGATCCTGCTGCTGAAACAGGGCAAAGTTGCGGCGCAGGGCGCGGCCGGTGAAATATTCACGGGGGCAAATTTGAAGGAAGTTTTCGGGGTCGAAGTTCTGCTCGACGCAAATCCCATTAGCGGGAAAACGCGCGTCACGGCAAACTACGGCGTTTAACGCAGAGCACACTTCCCACGCACTCTGCACGGTGAAACAAAAAGCGGTGGTTCAAGGGAAAACGGTGCAAGACCGTTGCTGCCCGCGCAACTGTAAACAGCAAAAAAGCTTCGTGACAAGCCACTGTCCGGAAAGGATGGGAAGGCGCGAAGCCGGGAATTTTCGGGAGAAGTTCGGCTGTGAGTCAGGAAACCTTGCCTAAAGCTTTCGACAACTCGTGTCTACGACGGGTAGAGGAGAGAAAATGAAAATACTAAATTTAGTTTTATTGATAATTTTATTGTCCGCTGTGGGATTTGCCCAGTCGAGCGGCTCTGTCACCGGCAGAGTGACCGACGACAACGAGGCGGGAATCAACCAATCGCAGGTCAAGCTCACTGCTAAAAACGATCCGAACACGACTTTTACCGCCAGGGCCGATTCCGAAGGAAATTACCGTTTTGACAATATTCCCGCGGGAGTCTACCAAGTGGCGGCGAATAACGGCATTCTTTCCGGTGCCGCGCGCGGCACCCGAACTGTCACCGTCATGGCCGGGCAAACCGTTACACTCAATATTACGGTGCAGCCGTTCGTCTCGGAGACGGTCACCATCGCCTCCGGCACGTCGCAGCCGGTCGACCAGGTCTCGAAATCGGTTTCCACCATCAGCGGGCAGGAGATGGAAAGACGCAACGAGCAAACGGTGGCCGACGCTTTGCGCACTTTGCCGGGCATTACCGTTCAGCAATCCGGCGGGTTCGGGCGGCTGGCCGTTATCAAAACGCGCGGCCTGCGCAACCAGGACACTGCCGTAATGATAGACGGGCAGCGCTTTCGCGACGCGGGAGCGATCACCGGCGACGCTTCGCCTTTTATCAGCGACCTGGTGGAAATGAGCGTGAGAAAGATCGAGGTATTGCGCGGCTCAGGCTCGTCGCTTTACGGGACGAATGCAATCGGCGGCGTGATAAATATTTTGACGGATGATTTTGCCGGTAGTAAGCTGCGCGGAAGCTTTATGGCCGAAGGCGGCAGCCTGGGAATGGTCCGCGGCAAAGCGGGGCTGTCGGGCGGTTACCGGGACAAGGCGTTTTTCAACCTGGGCCTCTCGCACAACAATTATAAAGACGGGGTCGACGGCAACGACGGCGCGCGAAATACCAGCGGCAAGGCGGGCTTTCGCTACCAATTTAACCATAAAATTCAACTGACCTCGCGGTTTTATATATCGGACGCGTTCGTGCAGCTAAACATCAACCCCGACACGATCGGCCCTCTGCCTCCTATTACCACGGTGACTCAAGCAGTGCCGCTTTCGCGCGCCGAATTAAAACGTTACGAGAACGGCACGCCGATAGCTTCGCTAAACGGGGGCAATGCTAATTTTATTCCCGACGCCGATGACCCGGATTTTATTCAGAGATCGCGTTTCTATAATTTCCATATCGCGCTCGACGGCACCGTGAACGAAAAAGCGACCTATCGTTTTTCCTATCAGAATCTGACCACCAAAAGAAGAAACATAGATGGCCCGCAGGCCAGGGGCCTTTCCAACCTTTCGGCGGCAGTACGATGAGCGATAACGACGGCAACATCGGGACTTTTCAGGCGAAGACCAACCTGGCCGTCAGATCGAATGTGCTGACCATCGGTTACGGTTTCGAGCGGGAAAAATACGAGAACAAAAATTTTCCCGTGACGAGTTCGGAAAATAATACGACCGATGCTTCACAGTCGAGCAACACGGTCGTGATCCAGGACCAACTGGAAGCTTTCGACAGCCGGCTGCAGCTTTCCGGCGCCTTCAGAGTGCAGCTTTTCGAGCTGGCGCAGCCACGGTTCGTTCCCGTCAGCGCTTCGTATCAAACCGTAACATTGAAAAATCCGCCCACCTCTTACACCTTCGACGGTTCGGGCGCTTATTTCTTCCGTTCGACGGGGACGAAGCTGCGCCTTCACGGTGGTAACGGCTACCGGGTGCCTTCGCTGTACGAAAGATTCGGCTCTGATTTTTTCACTTTCCTGGTGCCTAATGTTTTCAACCCCTATGGCGACCCGTTTCTTAAACCCGAGCGCTCGGTCGGCTTCGACGGCGGTATCGACCAAGGGCTTGCCAAAGGCCGCGCGCGGCTTTCGGCCACGTATTTCTATACGCAGTTGATCGATACCATCGGATTTGTTTTTCCCGCGCCGCCGGTCGGCACTACGCCGAGGAGTTTCGGCGGTTACGTGAATCAAAAAGGCGGCATCGCCCGCGGCGGGGAATTCAGCGGCGAATTCGCGCCGTATAGAAACACCTCGATATACACGTCCTACACCTACACTAAGGGCCTGCTGCGCGCGCCGGAGCTTCCGGGCAGCGGCGTCCTTATACCGCGCGGAATTCCGGTGCACAAGTTCACCCTGGTGTTGGGCCAGCGGATCGGCAAGCGGCTCGACCTTAATTTCGATTTTGTGGCGACCAGTTCTTACCTTGGCTCGATCTTTAGCACCACGAATTTCGCTTCGCGCCTTTTCCGTTTCGAAGGGGCCAGGAAAGCCGACCTGACCGCCGCGTATGAGATCCCGGCCTCGAACGATAAAGTGCGGTTTCGTTTATTCGGCACGATCGAAAATCTCTTTAACCGGGATTATTACGAAAACGGTTTTCGCACCGCCCGCATTACGGGGCGCGGCGGCGTGAAGGTGAGTTTCTAAGCAGCGAAAGTTTTGAGTCCGCCTTTAGGCGACCGGACGCACCAAAAGCCGCCTAAAAAGGCGGACTCAAAACGCTTCTCCCTACTCCGGTGCGAGTGATATAATTGCAAGACGACAAATGGGAGTATCTATGAAGTTATTGAAGATACAAGGTTTAGCATTATTGATCGCGGGCCTTTTTGCGCTTCCATCTCTGGCGCAGAACAATTCCGTTCGCACCGTCACCAATACCGACCTGGAAAAATACCGGGAGGCGCGGGTCAAAGCCGACGAAGATTACCGGCAGAATTACAAAAGATTGGGGCGGCCTTCGCCCGAAGAATTAGAGCAGTGGGAAGCGGAAAGACAAAAACGGTTGAGCGAGCTTTCTCTGCAATTGCAAACGCAGCGCCGGCAGGAGGAGTATTTCGAATTGTTAAGGGCCGCTGCCGCCGCAAACAGCGAGCCGCAAATTTTTTATTTACCCGGCAGCACGGAAATTTACCAGTTCGGATACGCGCCGTTCGTATTTCGCGGCGGCCGTTCCCGTTTCGGTTACAAAACAGGGTTCGGGCCGAACGTGCAAATGGTCAGAGACCAGGCGAGCATGTTTCCCCGCGCGACCCGGCCCATGAACCGAAGCCGCCCAGGTTTCAGACGAAACGTTTTTCGCGGCGGGTTCAGAACTTCCAGTCCTCGCCGGTAATTTCGTCGCGCCGATGGTCAATGACGGGGGTTTTAAAGACGACCAGGACAAATTATTATTAAGTTGTATTATCATGCAACCTTATGAGCCCCACGGACGGAAAAGACAAAAATAACGCCGAAGTCAGCGATCTGGACAAAGCTCAACTTCAGAAGCTCGAACTTGAGATAGCTGCGCTCAGAAGACAGGCAAAAGAACAAGAATCCACCGAAACCGCTAAACAGGAAAAATTAAAACTCGAAGTAAAGACGCTGATCTGGCAAACCGGCCGTATTTACCGTTTGAGCCAGTTTGCGGTCATCTTCAGCATCACTGCTACCCTGGTGACGGTTTTTGCGACCACTTTCGGCATTTGGACCAGCTACAACAAAGATATTGAAAATAAGCAGAAAGAGTTAAGGGAAAGAACGGACGGCTTGTACAGAACGCAGACACAACGCCTGATCCAGTATCCGATCGAGCCGAAAATGACAATTGCCGAAGCCGTGTTCCTATTTCGAGACCTGGAAGATGTGGTTAATGGCAGATACGAAAGAGGTGATAAACAAGACCGCCAAAGAAAAGAGATGGGGCTGCTGCTGACAGAGCTTGTCAAATCTCCCGGTTTCGATCTATCGATCACACGAAATATCGAGTTTGACCGTGAGGCAATGTCGCATTCGGAATTTTACAAGGATTATTTGATCCACGACCCGGTCTCTAACATGACCATAATCTCAAAGTACCAGACGGCGTTGAAAGAAATACGGGAGTCAAACCCAAATTATATGATCGTTCCCCACGAGACGAATGAAACTATGTTTTCCGAATCTGCCCCCCCGGCAGACCCGGCGAAAAAACAAGGGCTCTTTCAGCAATACAGTTATATTTTTTTCGCCTATCAAACTCATGTCCAATTAATGAGCGTAACGGCCGAGAAAAGGCCGGAATTAAGACAGATGGCGGAAAACTATGTGGGAATTTCTTTTTGCCTGTTTTATCGAACAACGGGGAATATTCGGTTGACCAAAAAAATATACGGCGGGGACGACGATATGGTGCGCTGGAGAAATGAACGATGTAATGACAACGTGACGGTAGGAGAGGGCTATGAGATGGAATAAAATAACGGCCGTCTTTTTGTTGGGATTGGCGGGCGCGGCCTGTGATCGCCCCCCAGACCCGCGAATAATCAATTCAGCGAGTGGAGCAAATAATTTATCCGTTAATGTTTATAACGGCTATCCGGGACCTAACAGACCCAGCAATGCAAATGTAAAAGCGAATCGTAATGTAAATGCAAACGCTACCGATTCCAACGCTAACGCGCCGAGCGTGCACTCGGCAAATCTGCCGCCGTCTAAAACGCCCTAATAAGAATGGATTTACGATCAAAATAAGGTAACCTTCGGCTCAAAGATAAATCGCCCTATTTTTAATCGTAAAAAGCCTTTGAATTTATGCCCGGTACGGATTACGATAGGAATACTCTGCATTTATCTAATAAGTTATGAAACAAGGTTGGGAAGCAGTGATCGGGATGGAAATTCACGCGCAGCTTGCGACGCAGACAAAGATCTTCTGCGGCTGCGCGGCGAGCTTCGGCGACGAGCCGAATGCGAATACCTGCCCGGTCTGCCTGGGGCTGCCGGGAGCGCTGCCGGTTTTGAACCGCCGCGCGGTCGAGCTAGGCGCGCGGGCCGCTTTGTCTTTGGGGCTCAGCATAAACGAGACCTCGATCTTTGCGCGGAAAAATTATTTTTACCCCGATCTGCCCAAAGGCTACCAGATCTCGCAATACGACAAGCCTTTTTCTTCCGACGGCGTGTTGAATATCATGACCGGCGAACGCGACGAGCAGGGACGCGTGAAAGAGTGGCAGCCGATGCAGATCAACATCGTGCGGATCCACCTGGAAGAAGACGCGGGGAAAAACGTCCACGAAGGTTTGCCCGAAGTCGATAAATATTCCTACATCGATCTGAACCGCGCGGGCACGCCGCTGGCGGAGATCGTAACCGCGCCGGATTTTCGCTCGTCGTGGCAGGCTTACGATTACGTCAATCACGTCCGCCGCGCGCTGCAATGGGTGGGCGCTTCGGAAGCCGACATGGAAAAGGGCAATCTGCGCTGCGAAGCGAACGTTTCGGTGCGCAAGATCGGCGAGACAAAATACAACAACAAGGTGGAACTAAAAAATCTTAACTCCGTGCGTTTTATGCAGAAGGCGATCGAGTACGAGATCGAGCGCCAGATCGCGGCGCATGAGAGCGGCGAGGCGGTCAACCAGGAAACCCGCCTCTGGGACGAAAAGGGAAACAGGACCCGCATTATGCGCTCGAAGGAAGACGCGCACGATTACCGTTATTTTCCCGAACCCGACCTGCAGCCGCTGAAGGTTTCCGGCGAGTGGATCGGTAACGTAAAAAACTCGATGCCGGAATTGCCCGATGCGATGATGGAAAGGTTTATGAGCGAGTATGGATTGTCGTTTGCCGATGCCCACCAGCTTGTATCGGAAAAAGACCTGGCGGAGTTTTATGAAAGGTCCGCAAAAGCTTCGAATAATCCGAAAGCCTCGGCAAACTGGATCTTGTCGGAGCTGATCAGGGAGCTGCATAATTCCGGGAAGAGCGTTTAAACTCGCCCGTCACGGCGGAAAATCTGGCGGAGCTCATTCGTTTTATCGACGAGGGAAAGATCAGCGGCAAGCAGGCGAAAGAAGTGCTGGTAGAGATGTTCGCGAGCGGGAAGACAGCCGCCGGGATCGTCAGGGAAAAAGGCCTGGAGCAGGTGTCGGATTCCGGCGCGATCGAAAAGATAATCGACGAGGTCATCGCGGCAAACCAGGCCCAGGTGGAAGCCTACCGCGGCGGCAAGGAAGGTTTGTTCGGCTTTTTCGTCGGGCAGGTGATGAAGGCTTCAAAGGGAACGGCAAATCCGAAAATTGTTAACGAGGTGTTAAAGGAAAAACTAAAATAGGCCGAAAATCGGTGAAGGAGGGCGGAAATGAAAAGAGCGTTTTCAGGAATTCTGATCTTGGCGGTATTAATTTTAATTGCTTTTTCGGTTGTAACTCAAACGAGCATAGGACAGACAAATCCCGCGCCTGACGGTAAATCGGTTCCCAGTTTTCGGCCCCGGCGAGAAGACCCCCGAAACAGGATCAGAGTGTCCGACGACCCGACGGACAATATAATCATCGGGTTTCGCCCGCTTTCCAATATCCGCAGGGAACTAAAAGAAAAGCTGAGAATTTCCGACAGTGAAAAAGATAGATATAAATTGCTGGCCGGCGATAAAAAGGCGAATATTGCCCGCATTCTTTCTTCATTTTCCTGCAGCACGACGCTCGTAGTGGATATAAGCGACCCGCGCTGCCTGGAAAACCCGGATTTTGCCATTGGTTCGTTCTATTCTTTTCGCTATAAGGATTACGGGGAAGGCCCGTGGACCGATCTGAGCCTGATCGAAGACGAATTAAATGCCGGAAACAAATGGCACACGGTAGGATTTTTATCGGATCTGGGCAACGGGGTCGAATTCAGTACATTGAACGGGAAAACAGAGGAAATAAAAACGCTCCGGGATTTTCCGCCCGCGGAAACAATGGCGGAAAAAGCAAAACAAAAAACTGAACTGGAAGAAGGCCGCACTTCCGGCGGGCTTTTTTTAACCAGCAAGATGAAGATCCGGGCGGGCCATGTTTACATGCTGCGGACCATTTCCTATCGATTGGAAGGCGGAGGCCAGATGTTCATCGGCGGGTTTAACTGGTACAACACCGATACGCTTTTTATCTTTAAGATCGTCGAGCTCGACGCGGATAAAACCGCCACCGTCGCATGGAAAAAAATCTCTCAAAAAGTTGCTCCGGTGCTGACGGACAAGGGAAAGAAAAGTGCAGAATAAGACAGCAGTCGTTACGGGCGGCACCAGAGGGATCGGGCTGGGGATAGCGGCTGAATTACTGAAGCGGGGCGCAAAAACTTTTATCTGCGGGCGTGAAAGCCGGGCCCTGGCCGAAGCATTGGAAAAACTGGCGCCGCTGGGAGAAGTAAAAGGGACGACCTGTGACGTGCGCTCGGCGGCGGAAGTTAAAACGATGCTGCAGGACTGCCAAGACGCTTTCGGCGGGATCGATATTCTGGTAAATAATGCTGGAACGGGCATCTTTGGCAAAACGGTCGAAGAGACCACGCCCGAAGAATTCGCCGGAGTGGTGGAAACCAATCTTTTCGGCGTTTTTTATTGCTGCCATTACGCGATCCCGCTGATGAAGGAAAGAGGCGGCGGCCATATTATCAATATTTCCTCTCTCGCCGGGCAAAACGCTCATCCTAAAATGGCCGCTTATAACGCTTCGAAATTCGGGTTGGGCGGTTTCACCGAAGCGATGATGCTTGAGGTCCGGCACGAGGACATCAAGGTGAGCCTGATTTGCCCCGGCTCGGTGAACACCGAATTCGGCGGCGGGGAAGTGTCCGAGGAAAACGCCTGGCAGCTGCAGCCGGAAGATATCGCGCGTGTGGTGATAGATCTGCTCGGGCACGATCCGCGCAGCCTGCCGAGCAAGGTCGAGATCAGGCCAACCAAACCGCCAAGGAAGTAATACCAAAAAATAATATGCGAAATCTGCCGGTTGATCAGATCTCTTCCCGCCATTTTTTCACTTCACCGCGCAGGACCGGCGAGAGCCGGAAACTGCGGGTCACGCCCTGGGCGGCGGTGGCGCGCTGGATATGCCAGTACGAAAGCCCCAGTTTTGCCAGCGCCCGCAGAAATTTTCTTCGCGGGGTGAATTTGCCCACGCCTACTCCCGAAAGTATCCAGCCCAGGCTTTTTAAAGACGAAGTGGCGATCTTCAAATGCTCCGCGGTGATCAGTCCCATGCCGACCTCGGTGGAAAGCATCTCGTGCAGTATCTTTCTTTCCCGGTGCGCGATAAAGAACAGGAAGAAAACAAAAAGCAGGAAAAACGGCAGCTCGAATAGCACGTAACCGCGGAAAAAAACGTCCCCGCCAAAGCTCGCCATCCCGTTCCAGACGGCATGCAGCATGACAGCCACAAAATAACCCGTGACAGGCATCAGTATCCGCACCGCCCAGTTATGGGATTCACGGGCGATGCCGCAGCCGATGCCGATCATCGAAGTAAAGATAACGTGGGCGAAAGGCGACAGTACGCCGCGCATTACAAAGGTGTAATAGAGTCCTTCGCTGCCGTATTCGAGCAGGTTGCGCCCGTAATAAAAAACGTTTTCGACCGTGGAAAATCCCAGCGCGATAATGCCCGCGTAAACTATCCCGTCCAGAATATCGTCGAATTCGCGCCGCAGCAGGACCAGGAAAAGCAGCACGCCCAGCCCCTTGGAAGCTTCCTCGATGATGGGGGCGGAAACCAGAACGCCCACCGCTTCGCCCAGCACGGCTATCACCGCCGAATTGATCGTTAGTGAAACGATCACCGCCACCAGCGCCCCCCAGGCAAAAGCGCTGGCCAGCGCCCACGGTGGCTCGGGGTCGTAGCGGTCGAGCCATAAAAGCGGCAGCATGTAAAAAACGGCCGGGAGAAATGCCGTGATGGTGGCTATCGCGCCTTTATCGGGCCCTAACTCTAAAACCACCAGAGTGATCACCAATAAAGAAAGAAAAACCGCCGTTGTCAAAACTACCGCGACGCCGATATGTTTGCCGGTCCTGTTTTCAACCGAGGGGCGGTCGGGGTTATACAATCCCAGATTGGCGATCGATTGCCGAAAATTCGTTTCCGCGTGCTGCGGGTGAGGTTCAGGTTCGTTTGCGGGATGAGCATAGCGCATCGCCATATCCGGCATCGCCGGCGCAGGCAGCGGCGCGCGAGCGCGACCGGCAGGCCGGTGAATGGAAATAACCGCATGCGGCCCCTGGACGCCGAATTGAATAAGATCGCCGTGGCCCAATTTGACCCTTTCGATGCGCTTGCCGCCGACGAAGGTCCCGTTACGGCTGCCGCGGTCGATCAGGTAGTAGCCGTCGGCTTCGGCCTGGATAACGGCATGCCGCGTGGAAACCACGCGGTCGATGTGAGGATGAAATTGTAAGCTGCAATCGGCGCTGCGCCCGATGGTCAGAAAACCGGTGGAAACCTCACGCGTCTGCCCCGCCAATGAACCGTCCCACACAGTTATTTGAAGTTTCGCAGTGTCCACTTTTTCTACTGCTACTATAACAGTAGGAAATAGGAAGTAGGAAAGAGGAAAGAGGGATAGGGAAAAGTTCAGAGTTACGCGTTTACGCGTGATCACGCCTGAAGGCGTAACTCTAAACTTCAGCCAGGCGTTTAATATGCGCAAGCAGGGCGGAGTCTTCGTAGGGCTTCGTGACGTATTCGGAAACGCCCAGGTCCAGCGCCTTGCGGCGGTGTTTTTCTCCGGCGCGCGAAGTGATTATTATCACGGGAATTTGTTTGAACGCGTCGTGCCTTTTTAGTGTTGCCAGCAGCTCGTAACCGTCCATGCGCGGCATCTCCACGTCGGTTAAAATTACGTTGGGAAGCTCGCGCGTATTTTGCAGCAGCTCAAAGGCCTCGATACCGTCCTTGGCGGCTGAAACCTGCCAGCCGGCCCTGCCGATCACGGCCGACATGATGCGGCGCACGCTCGGGCTGTCGTCCACGATCATTACCGAAATATTCGACTTTGCCCTGGGCCTGGCTTCGGCCACGTTCTTCTGTTTGGTCTGCCGCAAAAGCTGCGGCAGGTCGAGCACCGGCACTACCCTGCCGTTGCCTAAAATACTGGCGCCCAGCAGGCCCGGCAAATTCTGCAGCGGAAAACAGAGCGGCTTTAAAACGATCTCCTGCGGCGCGAGCAGCTCGTCCACCACCAAAGCGCGCGGTTCGCCGGGAAGCTTTAACAGCAGCAGAGAGATACCCGAATCTTCGGAAACCGGGGCCGGCGGAAAATTCAGCAATTCATTTAAATAGGTGAGGCGGTAAGGTTTCCCGTCAATGGAAATTGAATTTTCCTTTTTGGCGTTCTCCAATTCCTGGCAGGGAATTTCGACGATCTGTTTTACGAAACTCAGCGGGAAAGCATAAACTTCGCGGCCCGCTTCGACCAAAAGAGCGCGCATGGCAGACAGGGCCATCGGAAGCCGCAGGGTAAACGCGGTGCCTTTCTGCAGCTCCGAGGTCACCGAAACAGTGCCCTGGTAGCGCGCCAGGCTTTCCTTCACGATGTTCATCCCGACGCCGCGCCCGGACACTTCGCTGACCTCGGCCGAGGTGGAAAGCCCCGGCAGAAAAACCAGCGACAATATTTCTTCGCCGGACATCGCGGCCAGTTCCGCCTCGGTCACAAAACCGTTTTTCAGCGCTTTTTCGCGCAGGTCGGGGACCTGGATGCCGCGGCCGTCGTCGGAAACCGACAGCACGATAAAAGTGCCTTCCTGCTTGAGGCCCAGGGTGATGACGCCCTGTTCGGATTTGCCCAGAAGCTTGCGGGTGTCAGGCGCCTCGATCCCGTGACTGACCGCATTGCGCAGGATATGAAGCAGCGGCTCGATCAGGGAATCGAGAATCTGCGTATCGACCTCGAGATGGCCGCCTTCGATAACGAGCTCGATCAATTTTTCTTCCTGTTCGGCGGTGATGCGCACCGTGCGCTGGAGCCTCCGCGCCAGGGAACCAAACTGCACCATGCGAAACTGCATCAGGCGTTTTTGAATTTCGTCGATCAAATGACGCTGCCCGGTAAAGACGCTTTCGAGGTTGGTCAAAAGGCCTTCCATGTCGATATTGATCGAGGCGACGTCGCTGCCGGTTTCCACCAGCTGCCGCGTTACCTGGTGAAATTCGGTATAGCGGTCGAATTCGAGCTCGTCGAATTCCCGGACTTCCCCGGCGGGAGCGCTGAGAATGGCCGCGGGATCGAACGAACCGGCCTTCAGGGAAAAGTGGGTATTCTTCATCATCCCGGCTTCAAAATCGATCTCGAGCTTGCCGGCGGCGTGACGCAGCCGCCCGGTGCTGTGCTGCAATTCCTGCACCTGCTTTTCCATGTCGCTTAAGCGCTGTTCGATCGTCGCCCGCGCCTGCAGGACTTCGCTGAACAAACGCATCAGGTCGTCAAGGCGCTCGAGCGAGATGCGAACAACGGAACTTCGCGCTTGTTTTTCGCCCAGGGGCGACGTTTCATTCTCGTCTTTATTTTCGTCCGAGCTTGCCGGAGAATCCTCCGCTATTTCCGTCCCCTCAGCTACGGCGGGGCGGGACTCTTTCCGGTCCTGCAGCAACGCCATGACCGAATCGTAGCGCAGGTATATATCGTCGATGGCCGCGTGCAATTCTTCGCTGCTTTCGCCGTGGGCCAGCGCCGCCAGGCAGTCCGTCGAGGCCGATAAAAGCAGATGAACTTCCGCGCCGGGCTCGAGCTTATGTTCGGTCAGAAAATCGAGCAGGTCTTCCATTCGATGGGCCAGCGAGGAAAGCGCTTTCATCCCGATAATGGCCGCCGAACCTTTCAGGGTATGCGCGCTGCGACGCACTTCCATCAGGGCTTCGTAGCGGGCCGGGTCGCGGGTCAAAAGTTTTAACTGTTCGCCGATGTTGCGCAAAAGGTCGTCGGCTTCGAGCGAAAATATCTCCAGCGTTTCCGGGTCGATCTCGAAACCCCCGTCGTCCGGAAACACATTTTCCTGGAAGGCCTCGGGCCCTTCCTGAAAGATCATCTCATTTATGTTTTGTTCGATGTTCACGGTATTAATTTAAGCCTTCGGCGTCTAGATATGCGCTGCCGTTATATTCGGCGAAGGGAAGATTCACCGCCTCGTTCTTTTCCTCCGGCAGCTTAAAGGGCGCCACGGAATTGCTCAGATGATCGGACAAGGTAACCAAATTTTTCGAAGACGCGACGGCTTTTTTCGAGCCGGAATTTACCAATTCGGTGACTTTTGAAATGTTGGCCATCGCTTTTGAAATGGATTCCGAACCGGCCGCTTGCTGGCGGGCTGATTCGGAAATGAGCTTGATCAGATCGGCCAGCTGGTTGGAAACTTTTTCGATCTCGCCCAAAGTTTGCCCGGCCCTGTCCGCCAGATTCGAGCCGACGACCACTTCGTGAATGGTTTCTTCCATCGAGGAAACCACGTCCTTGGTCTCGTATTGAATGCTCTGCGCCAGGGCCGCGATCTTTTGCGCGGCGCGGTTCGAACGCTCGGCCAGCCGCTCGACCTCTTCCGTCACGGCGGCAAAACCGCGCCCGGCCTCACCCGCGGCGGCGGCCTGCAGCGACGCGTTTAACGCCAGCAGGCTGGTGCGTTCGGAAAGCTCGTCGAGCAATTGAACGATCTCGCCGATCTCCTGCGAACGCTCGCCGAGTTTTTTGATGCGCTTGGCGGTTTCCTGCACCTGGTTGCGAATGCGGTTCATCGCGTTGATATTGTCCTGCACGGCCTGGGTCCCGTGCTGCGCCATATTCAGCGACTCGCCGGCCACCTTGGCGGACATGGTGGCGTTGATCGACACTTCCTGTATCTGCAGCGCCATGTCTTCTACCGCCCGCGAGGTCTGCGCGATCTGCACCGCCTGCGTTTCGCTTCCCTGTGCCAACTCGCCGGTGGTCTCACTGATCTCCTGGGCGGAGTGGGTCACCTGGAAGGTGACGTTTTTGACCTGCTTGATCAGCGCGCGCAGTTCGGAGGTCATATAATTAAAAGCGTTGGCCAGCGCGCCGGTAGTTTTGCTGCCCGCCTCGGCTTCGACGGTCAGATCGCCCTGGGCGATCTCCGACACTTCACCCAGCAGCTTGGAGATCGAATTTTTCAGACCGCTTTGTTCCTCACCGTTTTGCACCGCGCCCTGAAGTTTTTCCAGCATATTTCGGAAAAGGCCGCCGAAAGTGTCTTCCGCAGAGTGCACTTCTACCCCGGCCGTCAGGTCGCCCGCGGCAACCTTGTCCATCAGCGCGGCTTTTTCGTTCAGGTAATCGAGCAGATTCCGAACGGCCCGGTTTAGTTCGTCATCGGGCTGCGCCGCGTCGAGTTGGGCGCCGGCGGAAATGTTTCCGGCGGCGATCTCGTTTATCTTGCCGGCGAGCTCGTGCCGCTGGGCTTTGAATTTGAGATTGAGCAGGACCGAGATCAGGCCGCAGCCGAAAACCAGCATGAACCCGCCGAATGCCAGCCAGTTAGCAACGGCGGAGTCGTCGAAAGCGGAAAAAAGAAAACCGATGCCGCCCAGGCAAAGCAGTAGCAGGGAGAGCGAGGACAGATTGTTTTCTACACCATGGGGTTTAAGGGCCATTTTCTTTTTTTCCTCTTGAAGCTTAATTGACCATTTCGGAATCAAGCCGTTTCGAAGGCTCGCTGAGGTAAGCCGGTCTTACTTCCGCCGGGGCCAAAGGCAGCTTGAACGCGGCCACGCCGGAGGCCATTTCCCGCGAGACCTTTGCTATCTTGTGGGCCGCGGCGACCGCGCTTTTCAGCGTGGCAATGGACTTTTGCGTCTCGGCGGTCGTTTCCAGGAAGGCCTTTGACACGGCGGCCGAATCCTGGCTTTGTTTTTGCGCCGACGCCAGCAGGTTTTCGTGCAGTTCCGAAAGCTGCCCGATGTGTTTTTCCAATTCGCGCAGCGCATCAAGCGTATCGACCGCGAATTTGGAGATCGCGGCGGCTTCGCGAACTGTCTCCTCGATCGCCGATTTCGCCTCTTTCGCCTCGCTCTGGATGACCTGCGTCATGGTCGAAAATTGCTTGGTCGCGCCCGAAGATTTTTCGGCCAAATGTTCCAGCTCTTTTACCACCAGCCCGAACCCGCGCCCCGCGTCGCCGGCTTCGTTTGCCTGGATCGAGGCATTGAGGGCGATCAGATTTGTCCGCCGCGCCAGGTCTTCCACGACCTTGACCACCTTGCCTACCTCTTGCGAAAACTCGCTCATTCTCTGAAAACGGCGCGAGGCGTCGTCGATCTGGCCGCGGATAAGGACCACCGAAGCCAGGTTGGCCTGAATGAGCTTGACGGTCTTTGCGGCCTGCGTGAGAGATTTGGAAATATGCGTGGTCGAATCGCCGAGCTTTTCGGCAAAGCGCCCGCCGATTTCGGAATTTGTTTGAGCGTGACCGAGGCATCGCTTATTTCACCGGCCATTTGCTCATTGCATTCCAAAACGGCTTCCAGCGTTTTTTGAATTTCCTGCGCGGTGCTTTGCGATCTTTCCGAGCCCGAACGCATCAGCGAAACCGTTTCGCGCAGGTCCCTCATCAGGTGATTTATCACGCCCGAAACCGGGTCCATTCCTTCAGCCGTGGTTTCAACGCCCACGGTCAGGTCGCCGTATTTGGCCCCGGCAATTTCATTGTTGATGCTCTTGAGAGAATTTTGCAGATCGTCGAGATCGGTTTTGACCTTTATCGCGGCGGAAGTTTCTTCCAGAAGTTTTTGAAAGGCGAGGCCGAAACGGTCGGTGGTGGAGCTGGGCCGCATCGAAACGTGCAGCTCGCCGCGCGCAACCTGTTCCATCGCGGCCGACATTCTCTGCAATCCCTGGCTGTAACGCTGCAGCTTTTCCAAAATTTCCTCGGTTTCCCGGGCGCCGGTGTTCGGCAGCGGCGAATTAAAACCGCCGCGTTCCAGTATCTGCGCCGCGATCGCGACCTTGGCGATCGATTCCGTTATCTCACGGCTCAGCCACCAGCCTAAGAAAACCACCACCGGCGGGATCAGCATTACCGGCACGATCGCCCAAAACGCGTTCTGGCCGTCTATCGTCACTAGCAAGTACCCGGAAAATATCACGCCGAAAAAGATCAAAGCGACGATGGCCACCGCCGCCAGCCAAATTTTTGATCTGATCGAAGGCAGCAGAGTATGTTTATTTATTTCCGACATATTGCTTTTACCGGGACAAAAAATTTCGCGGACGTTTTAGTGCTCGCCGAGCTTAGCCAGCTCCGGCGAGGAAAGAAGTTTTTTAACGTCGAGCATCATCAGGGACGAATCGCGGTACCGCGATCTCCCGCGGACAAAAGACATCAGGCCCCCTGCTGCGCCGGATTCGAAAGAATCCGTGTGCCGGGCAGGCAGAAGCGCTATTTCCAGTATCTGATCGACCAGCAGGCCGACGCATATTTGTTTTTGCCCGTCCGCCAGAACGATCATTTTGGTTTTCGCGGTGTCCGGGACATGCGCTTCTTCAAACGCATCGGGGTCAATCACCGCCAGCAGCTCGCCGCGCAGGTTGGCGATGCCCGCCAGCCACGCGGGCACATTCGGCAAAGAAGTTACCGCCAGGGAACGACACACTTCCACGACGTTTTGCAGCGAAACTCCGAATGTTTTACCGCTTAATTTAAAGATTATATATTTCGATGCGCCGGTTTGATTTTTCGCCTCTTCGGTCAATCCCAGCAGATAAGAAGTATCGAAGATCTCCAGGGCAATTTCGTCTTCCCAACCTTTTGGAAGGTTGAATTGCTCTTCCGGGATTTCTAAAAAAGGAGTTTCCATCGGTTTTTTGCGAAGACTTAAATGCGCGTTTAGCCGGAAGGTGCCTTAAGAATAAAGGCACCGGCGGGCTGTTGATTGATCTGTGAGACCTCAAACAGGGAGATCGATTTTCAAACGGGCCAGGGCCCCTTACTGGAAATAAGTTTCCACCGTCCGCAGCAGCATTTCGGGGCCGAAGGGTTTGGTAATATACGTGGTCGAGCCGCACATTTTACCGCGCACCTTGTCGAAAAAGCCGTCCTTGCCGGAAATTAGCACCACCGGCACAAAGCGCGTATTTTCATTGGCGCGGATCAGTTTGCACACCTGGTAACCGTCCAGGCGCGGCATCGTGATATCCAGCAGGATGAGGTCGGGCACGATCTCTTCCAGCTTGGCCAGGGCGTCCATTCCGTCAACCGCGGTGATCACTTTGTGGCCGTGTTTTTCCAGCTTGGCGCTCACCAATTTTCTGATCGTCGCGCTGTCGTCGACCACCAGAACGGTTTTTGAAGCGACTGCCGTTTCCTTTTCACTTTCCACATCGTGCTCGTTCTTATCCATGCGTTTTGTCAGATCGTCTATCTGCAGTTTCAAAAAGGAATTAGTGGGGTTGAGAATGTAGGATTTTTGCAGGTATTTCAGCCCGGCATCGAAATTTTTGAGATTCAGGCAAGCAAGCCCGAGGTTGAAATATTCCTCCGCCGAAAAAGCGTCGGATTCCAGGTTCGCCTCCATGTTTTCGACCGCTTCGGAAAGTTTTTCATTGTCAGCCTGCTGGCCGGAGAAAAGCAGGCCCATGCTT